>NZ_JABWCU010000002.1 GCF_018491765.1 Novosphingobium profundi
GCGGCGCCGGCACGCGCTCGGCGCGCGTGCCGCCCGGCGCCGGGCTGCGCCACCCGGCGAGGGCGAGCAGCGCGAGAGCGCCGGTCGAGGCGAGCGTGCAGCCCACAGCCAATCCCCAGGCCCCATCGCTCGGGAGGACAAGCGCACAGCCGAGCACAAGGGCAGTCCATCCAAGCGCGACCCAGACGCGCGGTCCGCGCCAGCCGAGGCGAAGCAGGACGGGGCCAGCCGCGAACAGGGCAAGTCCCAAGGTCAGCAGTGCGGTTCCCTCCATCAGAAACTGACGCCCAGTGTCGCGCGCCAGGTGCGCGGTGCGTCGTAAAGGCCTTGGGCCCACTGGATGCTTTGCCAGTACTTGGCATTGGTCACGTTGTCGATATTGACCCCGAGCGAGACGTTGCGGGTGAGCGCCAGCCGCGCGAGCAGGTCGACCACCGCGTATTCGTCCTGGTAGGCGCCGTCGTTGGTGACCCGGCTCTGGTAGCGCACCGAGGCGCCGAGGCGCAGGATGTCGAACGCGGGCGGGGTGTAGACGGTGCTGAAGCGGATCGTGTGGCGTGGGATGAAGCTGCGCGCGTCGTTGCCTTGCGCGTCCTCGATATCGACATAGGCGTATCCCCCGGTCACCTGTAGGCCGGGCAGCGGCTGCCCCGAGATGTCGAATTCGACGCCGCGCGAGCTATTGTCGACTTGCGTATAGGCATACTGGCCGGTGACGGTGCTGATCACGCCGTCGGTTTCGGCGACGTTCTGCTGGTCTGTCTTGTAGATCGCGATTGCGGCGTTGAGCTTGCCCTCGAGCCACTCGCCCTTGATGCCCGCCTCGTACGTCTTGCCCTCGAGCGGATCGAGCATCGAGCCGTCCTCGCGCATGTAGATCTGCGGATTGAAGATCGTCGCGTAGCTGGCGTAGGCGGTGAGCGAACCGGTCAGGTCGAGCGTGACGCCGGCGAAAGGCAGGAAGCGCGTCGTCGCGAAGTAGTTGGGCGTCCCGTAGGACTGGCCAACGCGTTCGCTGCGGGTGAGGTTGGCGCCCAGCAACAGCTTGAGCGGTTCGGCCAGCGACAGCCGCAGCGTGCCGTAACCGCCATAGGTCTTGGTGGTGAAGGCGGCCTGCAGGTTGTAGTCGCCGAAGTCGGGGGTCGGGAACGTGCCGCCGAAGGCTTGCTCCTGCGTGAGCGGCAGTCCGATCAGCGCGTCGTCGGTGGCCTCGTATTCCCACAGCTTGGCCTCGCCGTAGTTGGCGCCGAGCACGAGGTCGTGCTGGCGGCCGAAGAGGTTGAACTGGCCGGTCACGTGGGCGTCGAACGTGGTCTCCTCCTCGCGGTCCTTGTAGGCGCCGGGCCAGGAGTAGAGCCCGTCGCCGTTTTCGTCCTGGTTGCCGTAGAGGTAGAACAGCTTGGATTCGAGGTCGCGCACACGCCGGAAGGCGGAGAGCTTGCCCGTCCAGCCGTTGCCAAAATCGTGGGTGACATCGCCGAAAATGTCACGGCTGATCGATTCCCAACTGGTCCAGGGCTGCGCGGTCGTGGTCGAGCGCGCGTAACTCATCATGTTGCCCTCGGCATCGAGGAAAGGCACACCGCCCCAAGTGACGCCGCGCGGATCGCTTTCCTGCCACGAATAACCCACGGTGGCGACGGTGTCGGGGCCAAGATCGGCGGAAACGGTACCGTAAAGTGTCATGCGCGATTCGTGGTAGAAGTCGAGGTGGCTATCGCCGTCCACGTAGGAGCCCACGAAGCGGGCGCGCAGCGAGCCGCTCTCGGTCAGCGCGGCGTTCACGTCGACGTCGCCGCGCACGTTGTCGTACGAGCCGTAGGAGAGGCTGGCGTGGCCACCCGTCTCGGTTCCGGCGCGCTTGCGCACGAAGTTGACGGTCGCGGACGGATTGCCGGTCAGCGAGGTGAGGCCGGTCGAGCCACGCACCACCTCGACGCGCTCGTAGGTCGCGGTGTCGACCGCGCCCACCTGCAGGCCATAGGGCAGTTGCTGGCCGATGCCGTCGAACTGGAAGTTGACGATGTCGAAGCCGCGCGCGTTGTAATACGTGCGCGTGGTCTCGGCACGCTCGACGTTCACGCCCGGGGTCATGAGCAGGACGTCGTTGATCGTGTCGAGGTTGAAGTCCTCGATCTGCGCGCGGGTGATGGTGGTCGTCGATTGCGGCGTCTCGCGCAGCGAGAGGTCGAGCCGGCTCGAGGTCGACTGGCCGGTGACGGTGTAGTCGTCGGGGATGGCTCCGGTGACGATGATCCGGTCATCCGGCGCGTCACTTTTGGCATCGGCTTCGGCGAGCGCGGGATGGCTGGCGAGCATGGCGGCCGCAGCAAGCGCCGCGAGCGCGGTTCCGCGCATCAAGCTGCCCTGCGTGAAGCTCCGGTTTGCCGATAGGAACCCACGTCCTCGTGCACTTCGGATTGCCCCCCTGGATGCGACCATCATTTGCCTTTCTTGAATATGCGAGTCATTCGCATTAACAATATAGGCGCGACGTAGCAGGCATGTTCGGTTTGTCAACAGGACGCGGCAGGGCGCGATGCGCCGCGCACGTGCAGCTGGTTGAACGTGCGGGCGTCGGGACGGGACGTGGCGTCCTATCGGGGGCGCAGGAGTGCGAGCAGTTCCTGGTACTCGGACTTGATCTGATCGGCCTTCCCGTCGGACAGGTTCAGCGAATGAACGCGGATCTGGGCCATGCCGAATGCGGAGAAGAGCGCGCCTTCGGTTGGTGTTACCACGCGGCTGTCGCCTAGCAGGGACTGGAGCATGCCGAACCCCGTGCGGCCGCGCAAATAGCGTAACTGGCGGCCGAAGCGCTCGAGGCCGCGATCTCGGGCTACCGCGAGGAACAGCTCGTTGCGCGCCCTTTCGCTCGCGGCCAGGAGGATCGAATCGGCGACCGCGCCGACGCGGGTGTCGGTCGGTGCGTTCCCCGGACCGGCGCTCATCCGCTCGACCATGCCGAGGTAGACGCCTTCGAAGGCCGCGCCCAGGAGGTCGGACTTGGTGCGGAACTTGTGCGACACGGTGCCGAGCGTCACCCCCGCATGCCGGGCGACGAGTCGGTGAGTGAGGTGCGTGCTGCCGGCGTTGCCCAGCAGCTTTGCGGCCTCGGCGACGATGCGCGCGGCCACTTCGTCACGCTCGGGCAGGCTTGGCTGGGTCGCGATTGCGATTGCGCGGGCGTGGTCGCGCCAGGGCGTAGGGGGAGGGCTGGTGCCGGTCAGCCAGCTCCCCAGCACCTGCGCGAATTCACCGAGGCCGGCGCGGTCGACGGTGCGGCGCCAGCGGATGAGATGCAGGAGGCTTTCGCTGTCGAAGACTCGTTCGACAACGATCCGCCCTTGTTCGATCTGAAAGTGATCGCAGGCTCGGGACCAGAAATCGCTCCACAGCCTCTGCCATTGCAGGACGCGGGCGTGGAGTGCCTCGCTGCGTTCGGCGTGGAGTTCGCCTTCGCGCCAGGCGAAGGCCAGTTCGCGCTGGGTCTCGCACCAGTCGTCGATGACGTAGGCGAAAAAGGGGGCGAACGCCTCGCGGTTGCGGGGGTAGTCGTCGAGGTGGTCGAACTGCCGGTCGCACCACGCGCGCGCGCGGGCGATCGCTGTGTCCTGACTGATCGACAACAAGTGTTCCAGAGAGCCGAAGTGGTGGTAGATCGACGAGACGGGGATCATTGCAGCCGCGCTGATCCGACGTGCGGAAATTCCAGTGGAGCCATGGGTTTGCCACTGGTTTAGTACGGCCGAGATGAGGTGTTCGGGCGTTGAGCGGGCGTAATTTGCGATATCGTCCATCTGTCCTGGCCTGTTCGGCGCGTTTGCTGGGTCTAGCAAGCGCACAGGGCGATTGCGAGTGACTTTGCGTCCGGCGAAGCTGTCATCGAGCGGGCATCAAACCGTCACGGGGGGTACATACAAACGTTCTAGTCGCGCCTTCGGTTCACAGACAGGGGGCACCTTTCATGACAACTCAGGCTCAGTTCCTGCTTCGCTCGACGGCCTTGTGTGGAGTGGCGATCGGCATGCTCTTCCAGGCCGGGGCGGCTTGCGCGGAGGAGGTCGGCGACGGCGCAACCGCATCCGCATCCGTCGCGGAGGACGCTTCGACGCCAGCGGGCGAGATCGTGGTCACCGGTTCGATCGTGGCCGCGCAGCAGGCCTCGCTCGAAGCCAAGCGGATCGCGGTCAACATGACCGACATCGCTTCGGCGGACGCGGCGGCACGTTTCCCCGATCAGAACGCGGCTGCGGCCCTCGCGCGTCTGCCTGGCGTCGCGGTCCAGCGCGACCAGGGGCAGGAGCGCTACATCCAGGTGCGCGGGGCGCCCAATCGCTGGACTTCGGTGTCGATCGACGGGGTGCCGATGGTGGGCGTCGACGAGGGCGGCGACACGCGGGCGTTCCGCTTCGACGCGATCCCCGCGGTGATGCTTTCGGAAATGGTCATCAACAAGTCGCTGACCTCGGACCTGCAGGCCGATGCCATCGTTGCGACGATCGACCTCAAGACCTATTCGCCGCTCGAGAGGCAGGGTTTCCACGTCGACGGAGGCCTCGGCTACGGCGTCATGGATCATGGCGGCGGGCAACAGCGGCAGGGTTCGGTGCGCCTGTCGTGGTCGAACGAGACTTTTGGCATGGTGCTCGGCGCCTCGCATTACTTGCGCGACCAGGTCACCGACAACCGCGAGGCCTCCTACGACGAAGCAAGCGGCGCGGCGACCAGCTATTCGGTGCGCAACTACAAGCTGGAGCGCTGGAACAACGGTCTGTTCGGCGGGCTCGAGTGGAGTCCCGAGGCGGGGCAGAAGCTCTATGCCAAGGTGATCTGGTCCGAATTCGCCGATAACGAGGAGCGCAACCAGTACGACTTTGGCGTCAGCGGCGACACCGTCACCTCGCTGCGCGGTTCGTTCAACGACGGCAAGTACCGCAACCGCAACACGATCGCGATGCTGGGCGGCGACTATGACGACTTCGACGGCCTCACTGCGAGCGTCAAGCTGAACTACGCAAGGACGGTCAACACCACCGATCTGCCTCTGATCATGGCAAGCGCGAGCACCCTTCCCGAACTCACGTACACCGCCGATGATCCGCGCTTCCCGATCTTCACCGACGCGGGGGGCAGCTTCGACCAGGCGGACCTGTCGCAGACGGGCACGATCCTGCTGCCGCTCAAGCAGCGCACGCAGTCGGACAGCTACACGATCAAGGCGGACCTGGCCAAGGTGATGGGGGACCTGACGCTTGCCGCCGGGCTGCTCTACGCCGACCGCGACATCGCGGGCAACACGCTGTCGAGCAGCAAGTATGTCTATCTCGGCGCTTATGGCGAGGCGGTGGGCCAGCCCTTCGACATCAACAGCTACATCACCGGCAAGGCCTGGGACACGAGCTATCCGCTGGGCCTTTCGCTGAACTACGTCGACAACACGGCCATGCGCCGCGATGCCCAGAGCCTGCTGTCGACGCTCGAAGGCGCCGGGCTCTACGATCCCTCGACCGACATCGATCCGACCACCCGCTATACGCAGCGCGAGCGCACGCTGGCGGGTTACCTCATGGGCAAGCTCGAGGTGGGGCCGCTGACCCTGGTCGGTGGCCTCAGGGTCGAGGACTACGCGATGGACAACGCAGGCCAGCTCTACGATGGCACGGACTACAGCGCGCGCAATTATTCGACCCACACCACCGATTTCTTCCCCTCGCTCAATCTGCGCTACGAGGCTTCGGACGACGTCGTGCTGCGCCTTGCCGGGCAGCGCGGTATCTCGCGCCCGGCCTACGGGGCCGTGCGTGTGGGCGCCTCGATTAGCGACACCGCCACACCGGGCACGATCTCGGGTGGCAATCCGCTGCTCAAGCCCGAATACACCTGGGGGCTCGATGCGAGCGCGGAATGGTATCTGCCGGGCAACGGCATGCTGGCCCTCGGCGCATTTTACCGCTGGGTCGACAACGTGCTCTACGGCGCGCAGGAGACGGTCAATTCGCACTTCTACGACAGCGCCGGGGTCGACCGCTCGGGCTACTTGTTCGAGGGCACTTACAACGGCCGTAGCGGCAAGCTCTACGGGGTGGAACTGAACGCGCTCAAGCAGTTCGACTTCCTGCCGGGCGCGCTGTCGGGGCTGGGCGTGCAGGGCAACCTGACGCTCCTCGACGGTGATTTCACCGCGCTCGACGACGATGGCGAGGTGGCCACTTACGATTTTCAGGGCATGTCCAGGACGATCGTCAACGCCTCGGTGTTTTACGAGAAATACGGCGTGTCGGCCCGCGTCAGCTACCAGTGGCGCACGCACTGGCTCGACACGCTGGGCGGCCTTGGCAGCGGGGAATACCGCCAGGGCTACGGCAATCTCGACGTGGCCTTGCGCTACGCCGTGAACGAGACCTTCACGCTCTACGCCGATCTCTCGAACCTCACCAACGAGACTTATGTCGCTTATGCCGGGACGAGCGCCACGCCGACCGAAGTCGAGCGGATCGGTGCGCGCTACCTCTTCGGCCTGCGCTTCAACTTCTGACCTTATCCGGAGGAAATTGCATGAAGAAATCTGTCCGTGCGGGCCTTACGCTCGCGCTGTCCGTGGCGGCGTTCGCCAGCCAGGCCGAGGCGCGCACGATCGTCGTTACCAACGACGACGGCCTCACCAGCAACGTGGTTGCGCTCTACAAGGCGCTGAAGGCGCAAGGGCACGACGTGATCGTCTCGGTCCCGTGCGACAACCAGAGCGGGATGGGGGCCGCGATCAAGGTCGCGCAGCCGCTCGCGCCGCTTGCCCGGGCGTGCCGTTCGGGCGCCGCCCCGGTGGGGGCACCCGGCGCGGGCGCGATGCAGCGCGAGGGCATCCCGACGGCGGACTTCCACTATGTCGACGGGACGCCGGTCATGGCCATGCTCTACGGCGTCGAGGTGCTGGGGGCAGCGCGCTGGGGCAAGGCGCCCGACCTCGTGCTCTCAGGGCCCAACGAGGGGCAGAACGTGGGGGCGGCGATCATGGGCTCGGGCACGGTGAGTGCGGCGCAGATGGCCGCGGTGAACGGCATTCCCGCGATTGCGCTGAGCGCCGGCATGCGCACGGTGGACGACAAGGGCCTTGCCAATCCGGCCTCGGCCAAAGTTGCCGCGCTCTCGGCCGATCTTGTCGCACGGCTCGATGCGCTGGCGGGCGCGGCGCGCATCCTGCCTCGGGGCCTCGCGCTCAACGTCAATTTCCCCGACGCGCTCGACGGCGCGAAGTGGGAGGCGACGCGACTGGGAACCTACCAGGCCTACGACATGCGCTTCGTCGACGACATGGCGCGGGACGCCTCGCCGATGATGAAGGGCATGGCCAAGGAATATGGCATGCAATTGCCGCATCTGCCCGGCCTTTCGTTCGGGATGAACGCTGCCGCGCCCGCACCCGGGCAGGAGCACGACGAGGGCGTCGTCTACCGCCGCGCGATCGCGGTCAGCCCGATGCAGGCCGGCTTCGAGCCGGTTGCACTCGAGGGCTACGGCCAGTGGCTGGTGAACGTCCTCGAGGCGAAACGCTGAAGCGCGGGCGGCGCGGTCAGGCGGGCGCGTCGGCGGTGTTGCGCATCCAGTCGGCGAGCTTGGCCATGGCCGCGCGGATCGCCTCGCGGGCATCCGCATCGGCGATGCATTCGTCGAGCGCGCCCTCCATGCACCACATCCAGTCGTCGCGCGCCTGGCTGTCGATGCGCACCTGCATGTGGCGCATGCGCATGCGCGGGTGGCCTTTCTCGCTCGAATAGAGCGGGGGGCCGCCGAGCCACTCGGTCAGATAGTTCTGGAGCATGAGCGTGGTGTGCGAAAGGTCCTGCGGGTGCAGCGCCCGCAGACTGCGCGCTTCCTCGCAGGTGTCCATGCGGTGGTAGAAGCGCTCGACGAGCCGGTCGAGGGCCTCCTTGCCGCCCGCGCGCGCGATCAGGGGCTCGAGCTCGCTCATGCGGCCTCGCTCGGGGCGGGGACGCTATGGATCGCCTCGAAGCCTTCGAAACGCGGTGGGCCGAGGTAGCGGGGCTTGGCGCTGCCCGCCTGTGCATGCGCCTTGCGGAAGGCCTCGCTCTGGGTCCAGGCCTCGAAATCGGCCTTGGTCGCCCAGATCGTGTGCGAGGCGTAGAGCGTGTGGTCTTCCGCCTCGGGGCCGCGCAGCAGGTGGAAGCCGCCGAAGCCGGGCACTTCGTCGAGGTAGGACTTGCGGGTCTTCCAGAGTGTCTCGAAGGCCTCTTCCTCGCCCTTGGCCACCTGGAAACGGTTCATCGCGATGAACATGGGTCTCACTCCTTCTCTTGCGGGTTTCATACAGGATGGCCCCGGGAGCGGGAAGGGGACAGGATGTCCCGTCCATCGCAATCTGTGCCGGAGCAATCTGGGCATGGTACAGCGCGCCGTTCGCAGCTATGGCGGCGCGATGATCCGACTTTCCGACCTTGCCCTCCCGCTCGACCATGCAAGCGAGGACCTCGAGGCCGCCGCCGTGGAGCGCCTCGGCCTGGCGCCCGGCCAGCTCCAGCGCATGAGCGTCGCGCGGCGCGGCAACGATGCGCGCCGCAAGAGCGCCATCAAGCTCGTCTACACGCTCGACCTGGTGGTCGATGACGAGGCGGGCGTGCTCGCGCGCTTTGCGGACGATCCGCATGTGCGCCCAACCCCGGACACCAGCTACAAGTTCGTCACCCGCGCCCCCGAGGGATATGCAGGCCCGCGCCCGGTGGTCATCGGGGCTGGGCCCTGTGGCCTGCTGGCCGCGCTGGTCCTCGCGCAGATGGGCTTCAAGCCGATCATCATAGAGCGTGGCAAGGCCGTGCGCGAACGCACCAAGGACACCTGGGGGCTCTGGCGCAAGTCGGTGCTCGACACCGAGAGCAACGTCCAGTTCGGCGAGGGCGGGGCAGGCACGTTCTCCGACGGCAAGCTCTACTCGCGCATCAAGGACAGCCGCCACCTGGGGCGCAAGGTCCTCACCGAATTCGTCAAGGCGGGCGCGCCCGACGACATCCTCACCGAAGCGCATCCGCACATCGGCACCTTCCGCCTCGTCACCATGGTGATCGCCATGCGCGAGACGATCGAGGCGCTGGGCGGCGAATACCGCTTTGGCACGCGGGTCGACGATTTCGAACTGGAGACGGGTGCCGACGGCGAACAGAAGCTCACCGGCCTGCACCTTTCCAACGGCGAATTCCTGCCCGCCAGCCACGTGATCCTGGCGGTCGGCCATTCGGCGCGCGACACGTTCGAGGCGCTGGTCAAGGCGGGGGTCTTCGTCGAGGCCAAGCCCTTCGCGATCGGCGTGCGGATCGAGCACCCCCAAGGCTGGATCGACACCGCGCGCTATGGTCCCAATGCGGGCAACAAGATCCTGGGCGCGGCGGCCTATGCGCTTTCGCACAAGTGCACGAACGGGCGCACGGTCTATTCGTTCTGCATGTGCCCGGGCGGGCGCGTGGTGGCCGCGACTTCGGAAGAGGGGCGCGTCGTCACCAACGGCATGAGCCAGTATTCGCGCGCGGAATTCAACGCCAATTCGGGGCTCGTCGTCGACATCAGCCCCGAGCGTGACTTTCCCGGAGACGTGCTCGCGGGCATGCGCCTGCAGCGCCATCTCGAGGAACTTGCCTTCAAGGCGGGCGGCTCGAACTACAAGGCGCCGGGCCAGAAGCTGGGGGATTTCCTCGAGGGCAAGCCGTCCAGCGAGTTCGGCGTGGTCACTCCGAGCTACCAGCCCGGGGTCCACCTGACGGATCTGGCCGAATGCCTGCCCGACTTCGTGATCGAGGCCCTGCGCGAGGCGCTGCCCGTGTTCGGGCGGCAGGTGCCCGGCTACGACCATCCCGACGTGGTGATGACCGGCGTCGAGACGCGGACCTCCTCGCCCGTGCGCATCACGCGCGGGCGCGACTTCCACAGCCTCAACACGCGCGGGCTCTACCCGGCGGGCGAGGGCGCGGGCTATGCGGGCGGCATTCTTTCGGCGGCGGTCGACGGCATCCGCGTCGCCGAAGCGCTGGCGCTCGACCTCGTCCCGGCAGAGGCGACCCGGGCCTCGTGAGCGAGACGTACGATGCGATCGTGCTCGGCGCGGGTGCGGCGGGGCTGTTCTGCGCGCGCGTGGCGGGGCTTCGTGGCAAGCGCGTGCTCGTGCTCGATCATGCCGAGAAGCCCGGCAAGAAGATCCTGATCTCGGGCGGCGGCCGCTGCAACTTCACCAATATCGACACGCTTCCCGAGCGTTACCTGTCGAACAACAAGCACTTTGCGAAGTCGGCGCTGAGCCGCTTCACCCCGCGCGACTTTCTCGATCTGGTCGAAGCCCACGGCATCGCCTGGCACGAGAAGACGCTGGGCCAGTTGTTCTGCGATGGCCGCGCGACCCAGATCGTCGACATGCTGCTGGAGGAATGCGCACGCGGCGACGTCACCATTCACTGCGGCGATGCGATCGCTGGGGTGGAGCATGGCGAGGCGGGTTACACCGTGCGTTTCGGCGCGCGTGTGGCGCAGGCCCCGGCCCTGGTGGTGGCGACCGGTGGGCCCTCGATCCCCAAGATGGGGGCGACCGGGTTCGCCTACGATCTGGCGCGCCAGTTCGGCCTCAAGGTGGTGCAGCCGCGCCCGGCGCTGGTACCGCTGACACTGCCGGCCGAAGAGACGCTGTTCCGCGAGTTGTCGGGGGTCGCGACCGAGGTCGTCGCGTCCTGCGGCAAGGCGGCGTTCCGCGAGGCCGCGTTGTTCACCCACCGGGGGCTGTCGGGCCCCGCGATCCTCCAGATTTCCAGCTACTGGCAGCGCGGTGACACCGTGTTCATCGACTTTCTGCCGGATCGCGAGGGCGGTTGGCTGACCGCGGCCAAGCGCGCTCGCCCGCGCGCCGCCTTGCGCACGGTGCTGGGCGAGGCGCTGCCCGACCGGCTGGCCGAGGCACTGGCCGCGCGGCTCGAACTGACCGGAGAGATGGGCAATCTCTCCGACAAGGCGCTGAACGCGGCAGAGGCCCGGCTGGCGCGCTGGTCTTTCGTCCCCGATGGTTCGGAAGGCTTTGCCAAGGCCGAAGTGACCTCGGGCGGGATCGATACCGCCGGGCTTTCGTCCAAGACGATGGAAGCGCGCAAGGTCCCCGGTTTCTACGCCATCGGCGAGGCGGTCGACGTGACCGGGTGGCTGGGCGGTTACAACTTCCAGTGGGCCTGGGCGAGCGGCTTTGCCGCCGGCGAAGCGCTCTAGGCGCGATCAGGGGCGATAGAGCTTGGGAAAGCTGGCCTTGAGGTGCGCCACCTTGGGTGCGTCCCAGCGCACGATATAGGCGTTGCGCGGATTCTTGCGGGCGAAGTCCTGGTGGTAGTCTTCGGCTGGGAAGAACATTCCGTTCTCCAGCTTGGTGGCAATCGGCCTGGGAAAGGCCTTCGCGGCATCGAGCTGGGCTATGTAGTCGTGCGCGATGCGGCGTTGCTGCTCGGTTTGCGGGAAGATCGCCGAACGGTAGCTGGGGCCGATGTCGGGGGTCTGGCGGTTCACTTGCGTGGGATCGTGTGCCACTGCGAAGAACACTTCGAGAAGCTGGGCGTAGCGCACGTGCGCGGGGTCATAGACAATCCGGACCGCCTCGGCGTGACGTGTGCGTTCGCGCGAGACATCGGCGTAGTTGGCGCTCTGGCGCGTGCCGCCGGCGTAACCGGTCGTGACCGTCTTCACCCCGCGCACATGTTCGAAGACCGCTTCGATGCCCCAGAAGCAGCCACCGGCGAAGACCGCCGTCTGCATGCCGCGCGGTGCCGCTTCGGTGACCCGCGCGGAAGGTATGTCGCGGGCCTGGGCCTGCGGCGGAGCGGAAAGGTCGCTGACGAGGAAGCCGGCCGCGCACAAGGTGGCCGCGCCGAGCGCGCCGGCTAGGCGTGTGAAGCGCCGTGGACGATTGTCTCGCATCGCGCAATTCTCCCGTGATCCTGCCTATCGCGAGGCAGGTGATACGGGCCATTCTACCTCGCTTACCTGAATGCAGGCAAAAGCAATCAGAGCGAGCGCAGGATTGCCGTTCGCTGGGCGGCGTCACCATCCCAGTCGAGCGCGACTTCAAGCAGGATCAGCGAGACGGTGCAGCGCACCGCTTCGGGGCCTTCGTCCTGCAAGGCGGCGCGCACGGTGGTTTCGGGCAGGCCGGTCGATTCCAGAACCTGGGTCACGAGCGCTCCGGGGATGTGGATGGTGGCATCGTTGTTCGCGGCGTCGTCGTTGGGGAGCGGAAGGCTGGCGAGGCGGGCCGCGGCTTCGCGTTCGCGCGTGCGCAAGCCGGGCGAGACGCCGGTCGTATCGGGAAGCTGCGCGGTGTTGAGCGCGGAGAGGCAGGCCGCCGGACTGTCGTTGCGCGCCGCGCGCAACTGGTCGAGCCGCAATCGGCCCAATTCCTCTAGGGGGGCGCCCGAGAGAGTGCGCCCCTTGAGGTAGGTGGCCTGGCGCACGAAATTGGCCACGAGGCGCTGCACTTGCGTCTCCCCCTTGCCCGACTGCAGGGCATCGCGCACGCGGATCACGATGGTTTCGCCCAGCACGGGGTCGCGTGCCCAGAGCCAGTCCAGATCGTGCCCCTTGCCGAAGCTGTCCGCGACCGCAGCGTCTATCGCCGCGCCAAGGACCTTCGGGTCGGGCGCTTCGTCGGAAAGTTCGATCCGGGTCCCGTCGGGCGTCTGGAAGCTGCGCGGACCGAAGGGCCAGGAGACGCCCAGCAGGTGCAGCAGGAGCAGCAGCCAGCACAGGCCGAGCACGATACGCGGCCAGAGCACAGGCTTGTTCCAGGATTCGATTCGGGCGGGATCGAGTTCCTCTTCGACGTGGGGGAAGTTGGCCCGGATCCCGGAGAGCACGAACTGGACATCCTCGCGCGAGGCACGCAGGCCGCGAAAGGGACCGGCGGGACCTGTCCGATTCAGTTCGCGCCAGGCACGGTGATAGCGGTGCGCGGGGTCCTGCACTTTGCTGCGGAAACGCTCGGCGCGCACCTGGGCTCCGATGAAGCGGACAGGTGGGCGCGCGTCGAAACGGTGCCACTCGTCCTGCCAAGAAAAGGCCCGGGTCGCCTGTTCGAGCAAGGGCGCCGAGCGAGGCCAGTTGCCCGCGAGAAGTCCGGCCAGCCAGTTCTCGACTTGCTCCTGGCGCGAAATGTCGGCGGAGCGGGCGTCCTCGATAACCGCGGCGAGTGCGCGCGACGCGACGATCCGGGCGGGCTCCTCGAGGTGCGGGGCGCTGTCCTCGGTGAGCACCGACTCGAGGCGTTCGAAGGGTGATTGCCCCGGGATCAGGCCGAGGGCGGCCTCGATCTCGCCGTAGCCGAGCAGGGTCGGGGCCGAAAGGCTCTGGTTCGCGTCCAGTTCCAGGGTCGCGCCGACACCCGGTTCGGAAGGGCGGTCGGGAAAGACAGTGCCGAAACTGGGGCCGTGGCCATCTTCGTGGCGCAGGGCGGAGACCCGCACCGAACCTTCGGAAAGACTGCGTGACAAGCGCGGAGCCGCAAGCGGCCAAGCTGGACCCGAATGGCCTTCGGGCACTGCCGATGCCTCGGGCGAGCCCGCGTCGGGACGGGCGTCTTCCTCAAGCCTGGCGTGCTGAAGGGCAAGATCGCGCGCATTGCGCAGGCGTGCGTACCCCTCGACATCGGCGTCGAGATCCATCGCCTTGATCGCGTCGGCATAGGCCTTGCGGATGGCCCTGCGGTCGCCGGTCGGTGCGATCTGGAGCACCGACCAGGGGAAGCGGTCGGTCATAGCGGGCCGCTAGTCTCGATCCCGTCGAGATTGGCGCTCAAGCGGTCGCGTGCCTCGCGGATCACATGCGGGTCCTGCGTATCGAGCGCGCCCGCAAAGTGGGTGATCCAGCGGCCGATGGCGTGGCGCATGGCGCCGATATGGTCTTCGTAGCAGCGTTCGGCGCGGGCGATGAGCGCCTGGTTCTGCATTTCCTCGCGCGGGTGAAGCTTGAGTTCGGCAAGCCGCGCCCGGCGTGCCTCCAGGTCCTCGGGGCCAGCTCGATCCTCTTCCTCGACGAGGACGAGGTTGTGGCGGCTGTCGTCGAGCGGAATGTGGACGTCGACTTCGAGAAGTCCCGAACTGTCATAGGAGAAGCGCACCTCGACATCGACTTCGCCCGCCGGGCGGGACGGTACCGGCACCCGGATCTCGCCCAGCCGGATGTTGCGCACGACCTCGCGTGCCTCGCCCTGGTATATCCCGAATTCGATTTGCGTCTGTCCATCGGAAAGCGTCGAATAGGATTGGACCCGGCTGACCGGGACCGGCGTGTTGCGTTCGATGATCGGCGAGAACAGGCCGCGCTGGAGCCCGCCGTGGGCGTCGGGCTCGGCCACTTCGACGCCCAGCGTGTAGGGGCACACGTCGGTGATGCGGATTTCCTCGAGGGCCGCGTCGCGACCGGCAAGGCCGGCCTGGATCGCGGCGCCCAGCGCGACCGCGTGATCGGGATGCACGGTGGCGTTCGGGAAACGCCCGAAGAGGCGGGTGATAGCCTTGCGCACGACGGGCATGCGCGTGGCGCCGCCGACCAGGACGATCTCGGAAAGCTCTGCGGCCTCGATCGCGCTGTCGCGAAGCGCGCGCACGATCGGATCGCGCAAGCGGTCGAGCAGCGGGGCGCAGGCGGCTTCGAATTCGTCCTGCCCGACAAGGGTGGAGAGGCGGGTTTCTTCGTCGAGCGTGACGAAGAACTCGGCCTCATTGGACAGGCTGAGCGCTTCGCGGCAGCGGCGTGCCGCGCGCAGCAGCAGGGTGTCCCTGCGCGCGGGAGCAAGGGCGGCGAGCCGTTTGTCCGGGTCGAGGCGTTCGCGCACCAGGCTTGCCAGCGCCGTGTCGAAGTCATCGCCGCCGAGCCGATTGTCGCCGGCCGAGGCACGTACCTCGACGATGCCGTCGAACATCTCGACAATCGAGACATCGAAGGTCCCTCCGCCGAGGTCGAAGACGAGGAAGGGCTCGCGATCACCCTTGTCCTGAAGGCCAAAGGCGAGCGCGGCGGCGGTCGGCTCATTGATCAGTCGGCGCACGGTGAGCCCGGCGAGCTCGCCCGCCTGGCGGGTCGCCTTGCGCTGGCGGTCGTTGAAGTAGGCGGGCACCGTGATCACCGCCTCGGCCGGCTTGCATCCAGTCAGCGATTCGACGTCGCGCACGAGGGCGGAAAGGACCAGGGCGGACAAGTCCTCGGCCTGAAAATCGCGACCGGCGAGCGAGAACACCGTGCGCGATCCCATCGCGCGCTTGAAGCTCGTCGCGGTATCGCCTGGATGCGTTGCGCGGCGATCGAGCGCCGAAGTGCCGATCCAGTTGTGGCCGTCCTCGTCGAGGCTGATGGCCGACGGGGTCAGGACTTCCCCGCTAGCGGCGGGGACGAGTCGGGCCTCGCCGTCCTGCCAGATCGCAACGGCACTGTTGGTCGTTCCCAGGTCAATTCCGATCAGCATTCGACTTCGCACATGGTTGCCGACAATTCCTGCAGCTTACGATCCAGCCGAACCGGACGGGAAGGCGTCGGCGCGGGCACTCGGCGGAGTTCTAGCGGCCGTGCAGCGTAACAGGAAGCCGTACCCGAACAGTTGTGCATGTGCGCCGTTCGAGTGTCACACACAAGCAACGTCGCAAGGAACCCGCCGCTAGCTCGCCATCGCTCGAAGAACTTCGGCGCGCCGGCGTGCGCCGGGCTTACTTAACAAACTAACGAGTGGATTCGCGTATGACGAGCGTGGGCTTCATGATGGCGCTCTCGCACGCATCCCCGTTGATTCGGGCCTTGAGCTTTTCGACCATCAGGCGTGCACCTTCCTGGATCTCCTGCCGGATCGTGGAAAGCGGAGGGAAGGTCTGCGCGGCGATGGGCAAGTCGTCGAAGCCGATGACCTGCACTTCATCGGGCACGCGGTGACCATTCTCGAACAGGACACGCAAGGCGGCCATCGCAATCAGGTCCGAGCCTGCAACGATGCCGTCGAATTCGATACCGCTACCATAACCGAGCGCGGCGGAAACCTCTTCGGCCAGCTGTTCCGGCGCCATGTGGACGGGGAGATGCGTGACGGTAAGCCCGGCGGCCTTGGCTGCCGCCATCGTGCCTTCGAATCGCTTGGCGATCTCAACCCCGGCCGTGCCGCCCAGGAACGCGATGCGCCGAGCGCCGCTTTCGATCAGCTTTTCGGTGGCGCGCTTGCCGCCCGCGAAGTTGTCGGTCCCCACGGCGCAATGGATCTGGCCGGGACGATACTGGCCCCAGACCACCATCGGGCGGTAATGGGCGGCAACGCGTTCGATATTGGCGAACTGATCCGACTGGCCCACGACGATGACGCCATCGACCATGCCCGAACCGGTCATGCGTTCGAGCCAGTCGCTCGAGTCGTCGGGAATCGCGCGGCTGAGCATGAGGTCGTAGCCGCTTTCGGTAAGTTCATCGGCGAGTGCGCCGAGCAGGGTCAGGAAAAAGGGGTCGGAGATATGCTGGCGCTTGTCGTGGCCAAGCGGGATGACGACACCGATCACGCCGGTGCGTCGGGATCGCAGCTTGCTGGCCATCTGGTTCGGGCGGAAGCCGTGCTTGCGCGCCAGAGCCTGAATACGCTCGCGCGTTTCGACGTTGACCAGCGACTTGCCTGCAAGTGCGCGCGAGACAGTACCGGCCGAAACGCCCGCAAGACGAGCTAGATCAGCGAGAGTACGAATCTCGATCTCATCCGAGAAGTCAGCCGCCGATAGATCGACGTCTGCTTCGCTCCTAAGTTTTTCCACCATCGTGGACATTCCTAGCACCCAATTGGTCAGTCGGATAGATACTTCGTATCATCCGTTGCGATTGCGACGCAGAAAAAGCTTTGTTCTTCCGTCCGCTAGCGGAAGGGTCGCGCAAGCGGCGAGAAGAAGCAGGCCACCAGCGAAGACGAGTACCCGCGAGGGGTCCCGAAAAAGCACGTAAGAATAAAGAATTGGTAGGGTCGTCGATTCCAAAAGCATCGGTATGACAATGAATAGATTGAAAATTCCCATGTACGTTCCGGTGCTCTGGGCCGGGAGCGACGGGGCAAGCAGGCCGTGGTTGTTGCCCATCATGGCAGCCCAGCCGATGCCGATGCCGATCATCGCGATCATGAGCGCATGAGGGGATGGCGCGTAGGGAATCGCGATCATGGAAAGCCCCGCGAGAGCAAGGCACAAGGCGTGTAGCGAGTGAAGGTGCAGGAGGCGCGCAAGCGGGATCATCGCTAGCGCGGCAAGGAAGGCGACGAAATTGTAGCCGGCTCCCAGTTGCTGGGCGGTCAGGATAGCCTCGCGATAGGCCGGGCTATCTGGGCGTGCGCCGTCGAATCGGCTGCGCGCAACGACCTCGGTGAAATACTGCCAGAATGCGAACATCGCATACCACTGGCACAGCATTGGCAAGGCCAGGCGGCGCATGGCCGGGGGCATGTTGCACAGGGCCGGTCCCAGTTCACGCAAGGGGTTGCGACCAGGAGGGTGAGCGCGCTCCTGTTCGGCACGCTGTTCGGCGGAAAGCGGGCCTTCGCGCACCCGAACCAACGAATAGAGGATCGTTGTGAGAGTGAGGAGCGCACCGGAGGCGAAGGCGACCCGCACGATCACGGGAATGCCGTTGGCGTCAGTACTCTGGCGATCGATCAGCGCGGCCAGGAGCCAGGGCAGGACATGGGCCAGGGTCTGGGCAAGACCGGTAAACGCGCTCTGGACGAGGAAGCCGGACGCTCGCTCGGGCGGTGCGAGACGATCGGCGATGGAGGCACGGTAGGGTTCGAGCATCAGGTTGTTGGCGATATCGAGCAACCACACGAGCGCCACCGCGACCCACAGCGCAGGCGCCAGGGGCATCGCCAGCAGGCTAGCCGTGGCAAGCAGGGCGCCGGTCAGGAGGTAGGGGGTGCGCCGACCGAACCGCGAATGGGTGCGGTCGCTGAGCGTGCCGACGATGGGCTGGACGACGAGACCGGTAACAGGCCCGGCAAGCCAGAGCAGGGGCAGGGTAGCGTCGCTGGCGCCCAGGGTCCGGAAGATCGGGCTGGAATTGGCGATGACGAGGCCGAAGCTGAGTTGCAGGCCGAAGAACCCGACGTTCAACTCTGCGATGCGTAACAGCGTCAGACGCGGCTTCTCCATCCTCGACATGGCCCCTCCCGTAGTGCGGGGCCTTTCGGGACGAATGTCCTGGTCCCCCTGACGGCGATGCGCGAGGTGATGTGGGAGGCGCTGCGCGCAGTGTCGCTGGTGACACGTTCCCCTCCTTCTTCACACATCCTCCCGAAAGCTTCGCGCAGGGCGAAACTCTCGCAGGTAATTACCAAGGATGGTGCGGGCTGAGGCTACGTAAGGTTACGCGTTTAGCGCCGTTCCCGAGGAAGCGCGTGCCGGGCCAGCAGGCACGTCGGCCTTTTGCGTGGGTGGCGAGGAGCCGTTCGCGCCGAGGTGTGTGAAGAAGATCGCAGCCCGGGTCTCGTGGTGAGGACCCGGGCTCATGCGAAAGGAGTGGGCTCAGAGCGAGCCGATGGCGAGGAAGCGATCCTCGCGCTGGCGCAGCAGGGCTGCGCTGTCCAGCTTGGCGAGCTTTGCGAGTTCGCTCCCAATGGCCTTGGCGAGGTTGGCCGCCGTCTGTTCGGGGTTACGGTGCGCGCCGCCCAGCGGCTCGGAAACCACCCCGTCGATGACCTTGAGGTCGAGCAGATCCTGCGCGGTCACCTTCATCGCGGTCGCGGCGTCGGCGGCCTTCTCGGGCGTGCGCCACAGGATCGAGGAGGCGCCCTCGGGCGAGATCACCGAGTAGACCGAATGTTCGAGCATGAGCACCTTGTTGGCTGCGGCGATCGCGATCGCGCCGCCCGAACCACCTTCGCCCACGATTGCGGCAACCATCGGCACCTTGAGCGCGAGGCAGGCCTCGGTCGAGCGCGCAATGGCCTCGGCCTGGCCGCGTTCCTCGGCCTCGATGCCCGGAAACGCGCCCGCGGTGTCGACGAGCGTGACGACGGGCAGGCCGAACTTGCTGGCCAGTTCCATCAGGCGGATCGCTTTGCGGTAGCCTTCGGGCTTGGCCATGCCGAAGTTGTGCTTGATGCGGCTGGCGGTGTCGTGGCCCTTCTCGTGGCCGATCAGCATGACGCGCTTGCCGTCAAGCCGCGCGAAGCCGCCCAGGATCGCGGCGTCCTCGCCATAGAGGCGATCGCCGCCAAGCGGCACGAAGTCGGTGAAGGCCATCGCCACGTAGTCGACGAAGTGCGGGCGCAACGGGTGGCGGGCGACCTGGGTCTTCTGCCAGGGCGTCAGCTTGCCGTAGGTCGTGGCCAGCATGGCCTCGCTCTTGGCGGCCAGCTTGGCGATCTCGGCCTCGATGTCGAGTTCGCTGCCGCTGGCCGTCGTGCGCAGTTCCTCGACGCGCGCGTCGAGTTCGGCGATCGGCTTTTCGAAGTCCAGGTAGGATTTCATGGGTTTGCTCATGACAGTCCTCAGCCGGCGTCCTTGGCCGCGCGCTTGGCCAGCCATTCCTCGAGCCACTTGATGGTGTAGGCGCCCTCGTTGAACTCGGGGTCCTCGACCAGCGCCTGGTGCAGCGGAATCGAGGTCTTGGGACCTTCGATCACCATTTCACCGAGCGCGCGCTTGAGGCGCATGATCGCGCCCGCGCGGCTGCGACCCGACACGATCAGCTTGCCGATCATCGAATCGTAGTAGGGCGGGATCGAATAACCGGCATACAGGCCGCTATCGACGCGCACGTTCATGCCGCCCGCGGCGTGGTAGTTCGAGACCTTGCCGGGCGAGGGCGTGAAGTTCCAGGGGTCTTCCGCGTTGATGCGGCACTCGATGGCATGACCCTTGAACTCGATCGCGTCCTGCGTGAACGAGAGCGGCTGGCCATCGGCGATGCGGATCTGCTCACGCACGAGATCGACGCCGGTGATCGCCTCGGTAACCGGGTGCTCGACCTGGAGGCGCGTGTTCATCTCGATGAAGTAGAACTCGCCGTTTTCCCAAAGGAACTCGATCGTGCCCGCGCCGCGATAGCCCATGTCGGCCATCGCCTTGGAGACGATGCCGCCCATGCGGTCGCGCTCCTCGGGCGTGATGACGGGCGAGGGGGCTTCTTCGAGCACCTTCTGGTGGCGGCGCTGGAGCGAGCAGTCGCGCTCGCCCAGGTGCACCGCGTTGCCTTCCCCGTCGCCGAAGACCTGGAACTCGATGTGGCGCGGGTTGCCGAGGTACTTCTCCATGTAGACCGTGGCGTCGCCGAAAGCCGCTGCGGCTTCCGAACGGGCCTGACCCATCTGGCTTTCGAGTTCCTCGGGGCCGTTCACGACCTTCATGCCGCGACCACCACCGCCCGAAGCGGCCTTGATGATCACCGGGTAGCCGATTTCCTGCGCCAGTGCGCGCGCGACGTCGAAGTCTTCGATCGCGCCGTCCGAACCGGGCACCAGCGGCAGGCCGAGCGCGCCGGCGGTGCGCTTGGCTTCCACCTTGTCGCCCATCGTGCGGATGTGCTCGGGCTTGGGGCCGACCCACTTGATCCCGTGGCTTTCCACGATCTCGGCGAAACGGGCGTTCTCGGAGAGGAAGCCGTAGCCGGGGTGGATCGCGTCGGCGTTGGTGATCTCGGCGGCCGAGATGATCGCCGCGACGTTGAGGTAGCTGTCCTTCGCGGCCGCCGGGCCGATGCACACGGCATGGTCGGCAAGGCGCACGTGCATGGCGTCGGCGTCGGCGGTGGAGTGCACCGCGACGGTCTCGATGCCCATTTCGTGCGCGGCCCGGTGGATGCGAAGCGCAATCTCGCCGCGGTTGGCAATCAGGAGGCGTTTAATGGCCATAAAAGCGCGCTACCTCAGCCGATCACGACGAGCGGCTGGTCGAATTCGACCGGCTGCTGGTTGTCGACGAAGATCGCCTTGATCGTGCCCGACTTGGGCGCCGTGATCTGGTTCATGACCTTCATCGCCTCGACGATGAGGAGCACGTCGCCCTCCTTGACCGACTGGCCGACCGCGATGAACGGTGCGGCGCCCGGCTCGGCCGAAAGGTAAGCGGTGCCGACCATCGGCGACTTGACCGCGTCGACCGGCGCTTCGGCGGCGGCAGGCTCGGCTACGACCGGGGCGGCCGCAGGCGCGGCAACCGGCGCGCCGGGGGCGAAGCCCGCCGGCGGCAGGGTGGCGGTCATCTGCTGGATCATCTGACGGCTGACGCGGATCTTGCGTTCGCCATCTTCGACCTCGATTTCCGAGAGGCCGGTTTCCGCCAGCAGCTCGGCGAGCTCGCGGACAAGGGCGCTGTCGATATTCACTTGGCTTCCTTTCGTTCAAGGTATCCGAGGAGCTGCGCCAGCGTGGCCTTGAGGTCCTTGCGGTGCACCACCATGTCGACCATGCCGTGGTCGTGGAGGTATTCCGCACGCTGGAAGCCGTCGGGAAGTTTTTCGCGGATGGTGTCCTGGATCACGCGCTGGCCGGCAAAGCCGATGAGCGCGCCCGGCTCGGCGATCTGGACGTCGCCGAGCATCGCGTAGCTCGCGGTGACGCCGCCGGTGGTGGGATCGGTCAGGACGACGATGTAGGGAAGGCCGGCGGCGGCGAGACGCCGTGTCGCGACCGTGGTCTTGGGCATCTGCATGAGCGAGAGGATACCCTCCTGCATGCGCGCGCCGCCAGCGGCGGTGCAGATGATGTAGCCGCACTTCTCGGCAATCGCCTTCTCGACGCCGGCGACGAAGGCTTCGCCCACGGCCATGCCCATCGAGCCGCCCATGAACTTGAAGTCCTGGACGCCGAGCACGGCCTTGGCGCCCTCGATCGTGCCGAAGGCGTTGGTCAGCGCATCGGGATAGGGATTGCTGGCGCGGGCGGCCTTGAGGCGGTCGGTATACTTCTTGGTGTCGCGGAAATTCAGCGGATTTTCCGGCACCTCGGGGGTCGGCAACACGTTGAACCCGGCGTCGAGCAGTTGTTCGAAACGGGTTTTGGCGGTGATGCGGCCATGGTGCTCGCAGCGCGGGCACACCGAGAGGTTGGCCTCGAACTCCTGCGCGAAGAGCATCTCGCCGCAACTCGGACATTTGATCCAGAGGTTGTCGGGGGTGTCGCGCTTGTTCAGGCTCGAAAGCGAATTGCGGACCTTGCTCAGCCAACTCATGTAAGGTTCAACCAATCTCTTGCGAAAATTCAATGCACGGCCGTGTGAAAGCGGCCGTTGCCATTGCGGTAAATGTAATGTCTTATCCGCGGGCGAACGGCCCATCGACCCTTTATCTGGCGCGCCCGTTTAGGGTAAGTCAGCTCTGCCTAGCAAGCCAAATTGGCATGTTGTGCGGATCAGGCGCGGCCACGATCGTGGAAAACACCGGGGCAAATGGCGGAAAATGGATACTTTTCGGGCGAAAATGTGCGCGCCGCTGAGCGGGTGCGGGCGATGACGGGCCCCATCCCGGGCGCTCTCGAGGCGCGATTGGGGCGCGTAGGGTACACGCCGGAGGCTTCTCGTGTGCACTGGGAGACACAGTGTCTCGCGCTTGAATGCCCGGTCGCGATCGAGATCAACGGGATTGCCTTCGCGGTGATGATGGCGACCCCGCTCGACCTCGAGGACTTCGTGACCGGCTTCCTCATGGCCGAAGGACTGGCCCGCGCCGAGGACGTGGGCGAGGTCGCGCTTCATGCGGTCGACCAGGGCGACTGGGGGCAGGGCATGGTCGCGCGCGTCAGCCTGCCGAGCGAATGCCTGGGTCCGGTCATGGAGCGTGCCCGGCGCCGGATCGGCGACAGTTCCTGCGGTATCTGCGGGCTCGACGGGATCGAGACTGCGCTGCGCCCCTTGCCGGTTCTCGCAACGCGCCTTCGCGTGCGGCGCGAGGCGGTCGGTCGCGCGCTGGGCGCGATGCGCGGTGCGCAGACGCTGGGGCAGGCGACCCGCGCAACGCACGCGGCGGCGTTCTGCGATGCCCAGGGCGCGCTTCTTCTCGTGCGCGAGGACGTCGGGCGGCACAACGCGCTCGACAAGCTGGTTGGTGCCTTGGCGCGCACGGGCACCGATCCGGCCACCGGCTTCATCGTCATGACCTCGCGCTGTTCGTACGAACTGGTTGAAAAAACGGTGCGCGCGGGCTGTTCGCTGCTGGTGACGATTTCGGCCCCCACCGACCTCGCCGCGCGCCGCGCCAAGGCCGCGGGACTGGCGCTGTGCGTGGTTGCGCGCGAGGACTCCATGTTCATGACGCAAGTCGATGGCGGTGGCCCCTTCATCGAGCCCTGAGGTCTCTACCTTCCGGTTTTTCTTGTAGAGCCACGCGGCCAAACCTACCTTGTCTCGCGTAATCCGGGTAGAATGCAGGACAAGGACCTAGACGAATGGCGAGTGCGACCGACACGGCTGTGGCAGGAGATCTCAAGCTCACGCCGCCCGATCCCGTGCCGACCGTTCAGGCCGAGAAGGCCGCCGGGCTCGTGCCCGTGAACGAGGAGCAGAAGTCCAAGCTGCAGGTGCGCGTGGACGAATTCGTGAGCGATCTGGTGTCGCAGGATTCCAGCTCGCCCGAGTTCGGCCGCCGTGTCGACCAGATCACCAACATGGGCCGCAAGGAGATTGCCGAGGCGTCCGGTCACTCGAACCGCTTCCTCGACCGCCCGATCCGGGCGATGGACAAGGACAGCGGCGTGGGCACGGATCTCGCCGAACTGCGCCGCACGGTCGAGGATCTCGACCCCTCGACCAAGGGCGACCTGCTCTCCAAGCGCAAGCTCTTCGGGATCATCCCGATGGGCTCGAAGCTCCGGAACTACTTCGACAGCTACCAGAGCGCGCAAGGCCACATCAGCGCGATCCTCACCCGTCTGCAGAACGGCAAGGACGAACTCTTGATGGACAACGCCGCGATCGACGTCGAGCGCCAGAACCTGTGGGCTTCGCTGGGCAAGCTGGAACAGATGATCTGGATGTCCAAGGCGCTCGACAGCGCGCTCGAGGAAAAGGCCGCCGATCTCGATCACACCGATCCGGCCAAGGCCAAGGCGGTGCGCGAATCGGCGCTGTTCTATGTGCGCCAGCGCACGCAGGACCTGCTGACGCAAATGGCGGTCTCGGTGCAGGGCTACCTCGCGCTCGACCTCGTCAAGAAGAACAACGTCGAACTGATCAAGGGCGTCGATCGTGCCTCGACGACGACCGTGGGCGCGCTGCGCACCGCCGTCACCGTCGCGCAGGCGATGGCCAACCAGCGCCTCGTGCTCGACCAGATCACCGCGCTCAACACGACGACCGCCAACATCATCGACGGCACCGGCCGCATGATGAAGGAGAACACCGCGCGCATCCACGAGCAGGCCGCCAGTTCGACGATCCCGATGGAGACGCTCTCCCGCGCTTTCCAGAATATCTACGACACGATGGATTCGATCGACACCTTCAAGGTCAAGGCGCTCGATTCGATGAAGCAGACGGTGGATTCGCTCGAAGGCGAGATCAGCAAGTCCAAGGCCTATATCGCCCGCGCGCAAGGGCAAAGCGAGGGCGTGGCCGAGGGTGACACCCAGGCCGCGCAGAACCTGCTCGCCGCGCTCGACGAGAAGTAGGCCCGGGCGATGGCACAAGTGCCCGCGCGCCGGGTTTCGCAAGAGATCATCCGGGCCGCCCGCCGCCAGCGCGCGGCGCGGCTCTATACCGCGCGCAAGGAGCGCTGGGCCTTCCGCATGCGGCGCCTGCGCCGCGCGTTCCTGGCCCTGGCCGCGATTTTCGTTGCGGCGCTGGCGACGGCGCTCGTCGTGGGCGGCCTTTCGTTCGCGACGACCACGCTCGTCACGCTCCTGGGCCTCGGAGTGTTCTGCCTGCTGGCGATCTACCCCTCCGCGCCCCGGCCGCGTACGGGCGACCTGCAAGGCGCCGAACTGGCCGAACTGGCCGGATCGACCGAGATCTGGCTGGAATCCAAGCGCCGCGCTCTGCCAAACGCGGCGGTCGATGCGATCGACATGATCGGCGTGCGGCTCGAGCAACTGGGCCCGCAACTGGAGACGCTGGAGCCGAGCGGCCCGGCTGCGCGCGAGGTGCGCAAGCTTCTGTCCGAACACCTGCCCAGTCTCGTCGAGAGCTACACCCGTATCCCTGCGAGCCTGCGCGCCAAGCCGGGGGCGGGCGGCCTCACCCCGTCCGAGCAACTGGTCGACGGGCTTTGCGTGATCTCCGACGAGATCGAGGCGATGAGTGAGGATCTTTCGCGAAATGACGTCGACGCCCTGGCGACGCGCGGCCGCTTCCTCGAGACCAAGTACGTCGAGGCCCGGGAGGAGCGCTGATGCTCGAGCTTGTCACCGCACCGGGGAACCTGCCGTTCTCGGTCGCGCTCGGCCTCGTCTTCGCGCTGGCGCTGATCCAGGTCATCGGACTTGGCGACATGCTGGGCGGCGATGCCGACCTCGATCTCGACGCCGACATTCATGCCGACCACGGCGGTTTCGGGCTCGATTCCGGGCTGCTTTCGCTGATCGGGCTGGGGCGCGTGCCGTTCATGGTCTGGTTGACGGTGCTGCTGAGCGCTTTTGGAATCCTGGGTTTTTCCGCGCAGGAACTGCTTGCCGCGCTGACCGGCGCGTCGTGGAGCGCCTGGCTGGTGGGCCCGGCGGCGGGCCTCGCCGCCTTGCCGTTGACGGGGGCCATCTCACGACCGCTCGGCCACCTGCTTCCCAAGGACGAGACCACCGCCGTCGACCGTGCCGCGCTGGTCGGCCGCGAGGGCGAGATCGTGATCGGCACGGCCAGGCAAGGCTCGCCCGCCCGGGCGAGGGTCATGGACCACTTCGGGCAGGTCCACCACGTCATGCTCGAGCCGGACAACGCAGGGCAGACTTTCGTGACCGGCGAGCGCGTCCTGATCGTGCGGCGCGAGGGCGAGCTCTTCAAGGCCATCGCGCGCGGAGACCATTATCTGCCGCGTCTGGGCTGACGCGGGCGAATCCTCTTAGTTGCAATCGACTCGCAACAATCCGGTTTTGCTAGGCAGCCTACCGGCTTGCCTGTATAAATCGGGGCACGGACACGATGAACTACAGAGCGGGGCAATGGGCCGTCCGCAGCGTCGTTTCCGGGAGTTGCAAGTGATGTGCGTCGCCTTCGAACGGGCTTGATGCCGTAGACACGCCAGACGCGGTTCCACCGGAACTTGAAGAGCCTTGGGCTGCGCGTGTATTTTTCCACAGAGCCTTGGCAGGCATTTCACAATGAAGTCATTTGAGCTCAGCCGCGTCTTCGCGTGCGCGGTTGAGTTGGGATGAATTCAAGGGCGGGGCACTGTGCCATCCGCCGCATCCCTCTCCAAGGAGAGAGTGAAATGACGGGGCTTTACGAGATCGGTATCCTGATGGGTGCCGTCTTGGTCGCGCTGCTGGCGATCGGTATCGTGATGGCGCGCCTGTACAAGCGGGCGAGCAAGGAAATCGCGTTCGTGCGAACGGGCGTGGGCGGTGAACGTGTCGTTATGAACGGCGGCGCGCTGGTCCTGCCGGTCTTTCACGAGACGATGCCGGTCAACATGAACACCGTGCGCCTGGCCGTCGAACGCAAGAATTCCGACGCGCTCATCACGCTCGATCGCTTGCGCATCGACGTGAAGGCCGAGTTCTACGTACGTGTCCGTCCGGATGCGAACGCCATTGCCATGGCGGCGCAGACGCTGGGTGCGCGCACGATGCATCCCGAGGCGCTCAAGGACCTGGTCGAGGGCAAGTTCGTCGACGCGCTGCGTTCGGTCGCGGCGGGCATGTCGATGAACCAGTTGCACGAGCAGCGCGCTGATTTCGTCCAGAAGGTGCAGCAGGTGTCCTCCTCGGACCTTGCGATGAACGGCCTGGAGCTGGAATCGGTTTCGTTGACCGGTCTTGACCAGACCAGCATCGAGCACTTCAACGCCAACAACGCGTTCGACGCCGAGGGCCTCACCAAGCTGACCGAGCAGATCGAGCTGCGCAAGAAGACGCGCAACGACATCGAGCAGGACACGCGCGTGCAGATGGAGACCAAGAACCTCGAGGCGGATCGCCAGTCGATGACGATCCAGCGCGACAACGAATTCGCGCGCCTCGAACAGGAGCGCGAGGTCGAGATGCGTCGGGCCGAACAGGCCGCCGAAGTGGCCCGTGAGCAGGCGCTGCGCAGCCGCGAGGCCGAGGAAGCACGCATCCATGCCAAGCAGCAGGTCGATGCCAAGCAGATCGAGGCCGACCGGGCGATCCAGGAAGCGCGCATCGCGCAGGCCCAGGCGGTCGAACTCGCCCGCCAGGAACAGCAGATCGCGATCCAGAACAAGAGTCGCGAGGAAAGCCAGGCCAAGTCGCAGGCCGATGAAGCCCGCGCCAAGGCGGTCGCCGCCGAGGAGCAGGTTGCCACCAGCCGCGAGACCGAAGTGGCCGAGCGCGCCAAGCGGATCGAACTGATCGAGGCGGCCAAGGAGGCCGAGCGCCAGGCGATCTCGGTCAAGGTCCAGGCCGAGGCCGAGAAGGAAGCTGCGTCCAACCGCGCCGAGGCCGCACGGCTCGAGGCCGAGGGCGAGGCGGAAGCCGAGAAGCTGCGCGCCGAAGCTGCGCGCGTGCGTTTCGAGGTCGAGGCGGCGGGCCAGCGCGCCATCAACGAGGCGGCGAACATCCTGTCTTCGGACCAGATCTCGCTGCAGATGAAGATGGCGCTCCTGAAGGTCCTTCCCGAGGTGGTGCGCGAAAGCGTCAAGCCGATGGAAGCGATCGATTCGATCAAGATCGTCCAGGTCGACGGGCTGACCCAGAAGGGTGGCTCGGCCGGCGCGGGCGGAGCTGTGGTCGGCGGTTCGGGCAACCTTGCCAACGATGCGGTGACCGCCGCGCTCGCCTATCGGGCCCAGGCGCCGATGATCGACGGGTTGATGAAGGAACTGGGCCTCAATGGTTCCAGCCTCGCCAGCCTCGTCGAAGGGGTGGCGCAGTCCGCTTCCGCGCCTGGCGTCGATCCGGCCATGGGCGAAGCCCAGGCCGAAGAGGACGAGCAGCTCCAGGCCTGAGGCTTTTGAGGGAGGGTTCGGGCTCCGCGTGCGCGAGCCCGTATCCGGCAGGACCCCCGGTTCGTCTGGTAGACGTGCCGGGGGTCTTTTTATGCGTCCTACGTCCAAACGTGTACGCATTTTAATCGGGCTACCTTCCGAAAACACCGGAAGAGCGCCGCATTAATCGCAATTAACCAAAACGATTGTGAGGATTTTAGCTCTGCAGGGGCTTGGGTGTTTTCGATTGCAGCAGAGAGAGCCGACGCATCCGATGCCTTTCCTGGCGACCCTTTCCCGTCTTGGTGCCGATCGCTCGGGCGGCATCCTGACGTTCACGGGAATCGGGTTCGTGGCGCTGATCGGGGCCGCCGGGCTCGCGGTCGACACCGCGCAGTGGTATTTGTGGAAGCGCCAGTTGCAGCAGGCGGTCGACGCGGGTGCGCGCGCCGGGGCGCTCAGCCTGCTCCAGACCGATGGTTTCGACGCGGCGGCGCGCCGCGAACTGGGGCGCAACGCCGACAACACGCTCAACGTGACCATCGAGCGGGTGAGCAGCCCGCCCTATTCGGGCGCCTATACCGGGGATACCAGCGCGGTCGAAGTGATCGCCAGCACCCGTCTCAAACTTCCATTCTCAAGCGTTTTCATCGATGTCGCGCCGGCGGTGCGCTCGCGCGCGGTGGCAACCCGCACGTCGGATGGAGAATATTGCGTGATCGCGCTCGCGCCCAGCGGGATCGGGGTCAAGGCGATCGGCACCGCCGACGTCAACCTGGGTTGCGGGGTAGGGGCGAATTCGGGCATTCAGGCGGCGATCGACCTCAACGGCACCAGCTGGATCGACGCACCCAGCTTCCACGCGGTGGGTGGCATCGACGCCAGCGCGAAGAACATTCCCGCCGATGCGGAGTTGCAGCCTTATGGGCTTCCCATTTCCGACCCGCTCGCCGCGCGCGGACTGCAGGTGCCCGATGAACCGGAGGGCTGCACCTACAGCAAGTTCTCCAATACCCCCAGCACCGTCGATACGCTCTCGCCGGGGCGCTACTGCAACGGCATGACGCTCAAGGGCACGACCACGCTCAAGCCGGGGACTTACATCATCGACGGCGGCAGCCTCGACGTCGCCAGTTCGGCCACCGTGACCGGCGACGGCGTGACGTTCATCCTCACCGGCAGTGGCGCGGGCAACGCGGCCTATGCCAAGATCGTGGGTGGCTCCACGCTCACGCTGTCGGCACCGAGCGCGGCGCAGAACCCGACGTGGAAGAACGTGCTGTTCTACCAGAACCCGATCGGCTCCTCGACCGAAAGCACCTTCGCGGGCGGCAGCGAACTGGACCTGACCGGCGTGATCTACATGCCCAGTGGCGATGTGCGCTTCACGGGCAATTCGGGGCAGAGTGCGGAATGCCTGCTGCTCGTGGCCAAGCACGTGACCTTTGCGGGCACCTCTTCGCTCAACAACAACTGTTCGAGCGACTACGCCAATCTCGATCTCTCCGCGCCTGTGGTGAAGATCGTCGAATGAGGATCGCGGCGGCACTCCGGGCCTGCGGGCATGTCCTGGGCGATCGGCGCGGGGCCAGCATTGTCGAACTGGCGCTGGTGATGCCCGTCCTGCTGCTCGTGCTGGCCGGCATGGTCGAAGTTTCGCGCTTCGTGGTGGCCCGCATCGATGTCGAGATGGCGGCGCAGCGAACCACCGACTTCGTGCTCGCCAAGCGCCCGCAATCGGCCGATACCACGTATATCCGCACCGAAGCCGCCAAGGCTGCGAAAGTCGATGCCAGCCGCGTCACGGCCGAGCTGTTCCTCGAGTGCGACGGAGTGCGCCAGAGCGATTTCGACGGCTATTGCGCGACTACCGAGGAGTCGGCGCGCTATGTCCACGTCGCGATCGCGAAGTCGGTCGAGCTGCAGTTCGACTGGGCCGCGCTCGGGGCCTTGTTCGGTTCGCGGGTGATCGGATCGACGATCACCGTCGAAGGCGACAGCCTGGAGCGGATCCAATGATCCCGCGTCGTTTCGCCTGGCACCTGCTGCGCGACCGGCGCGGCGCCTCGGTGATCGAGTTCGCCTTCGCACTCCCGGTGGCGGCGGCTTTGATGGTCGGTATCCTGCAATTCGCGCTGGTGATGCAGGCAACCGGGGCGATCCGCCATGCCGCGGGCGAGGGCGTGCGCTATGCCAACGTCAACCAGGAGGCGAGCGAGACCCAGGTCGCGGCCAAGGTGCGCCAGCAACTGGCCGGTCTCAACGAAAACGGCGTGGTCGCGATCGCACTCGAACGCGGCAGCAGCGACGGTGCTGCCTTCGACAAGGTCGACATTCAGTACCGGCTCGAGCCGGTGGTGCCGTTCATGCAGCTCAATCCGATTGTCCTCAACGAATCCGCGCTGTCCTACGTACAGAACTGAGGCCTGCCTTCGCAGGGTTCGCGTGGGCGGCCGACGCCGCTGCGTGGTCATTGTGCGAGAAGCGGCCACGGCGGTCTTGCCCTCCATGCTGCGCTGCGACAGTGTTGCACCATGAGCCTCTCCGTTTCGGGCGCCGCGCGGCGCGAATTCGCACAGCACTGGACCATCGTTCTGGCCGCGGGCCTCGCCATCGGCGTGGGCATGATGGGCATCGGCTTCTATGCCCTCGGGCTTTTCGTGGCGCCGGTCCAGGCCGAGTTCGGCTGGAGCCGCGCGGCGGTTTCGGGCGCCGCGACCTTCCAGCAACTGGGCATTTTCCTTTCGGCTCCGATCCTGGGGCGTCTGGCCGATCGCTACGGTATCCGTGCCATCGCGATCGCCAGCTACATCGCCGCGCCAGTTGCGCTTGTCCTGCTCTCGCGCGCGGGCAGTTCGGTGGCCATGTGGTGGGGACTATGGCTGCTGGTCTCACTGGCAGGGGGAGGCACGACTCCGGCGATCTGGGCACGTGCGGTCTCTGCCAAGTTCGACGCCGGGCGCGGGCTCGCACTTGGCCTCATGTTGATGGGAACCGGTCTCGCCGCTTTCCTCGCGCCCGCTTTGCTGGGGCCGGTCTTCGCCGCGAGCGGCTGGCGCACCGCGGCGCTCGTCATGGCGGGGACGATCCTCGTCGTGGGCTTGCCGGTCAGCCTGCTGATGCCGCGCGACAAGAAGGCGAAGCCCGAGACAGGCACCGCCAAGGTGCGCGGCCGCTTCGAGGCCAATCGTCAGACCCTCACGCTGATCGCTATCGCGATCCTGCTCGGCTTCTTCGTGGCGGGGCTTATCGTCCACATGGTGCCGATGGTGATTGATCGCGGCATGGCGCCGGCCGAGGCGGCGCAAGTGGCCGCCAAGATCGGTCTGGCGGTGATCGTGGCGCGTGTCCTTGTCGGCTACCTCTTCGACCGCTTCCACGCGCCTTTCGTGGCGGCCTTCTTCCTGCTCTCGCCGGTCGTGGCGGCGGTTCTGCTCGCCTATGGCGGACCGGTCGTGGTGGCCGCGCTCATGCTTGGCCTTGCCGCTGGCGCCGAAGTGGACATGCTTGCCTACTTCACCGGCCGCTACGCCCGGATCGAGAACTACGGCGCGACCTACGGGGTGGTCCTGGGCCTGTTCAGTTTCGGCGCGGCGTTCGGCCCGGCGGCCTTCGGCTGGTCGGTCGACGCAACCGGCAGCTACCACTTCGCGCTCATTGCCTCGGCACTGGCACTGGCTCTGGTCGTCGTCCTGATTGCCACGCTTGGTGCCTATCGCGATCCGGTCCAGCTCGAACCCGTCATCGCCTGAGCGACTTGCGGCGGTGTCGAAGACCTAGCCGTTCACTTCCTTGACCGCCTCCATCACCACGAACGTGGAGGTGGTGGCGACGTGGGGCAGATTGGTGATCTTCTCGCCCATGACCTTGCGGTAACGGCGCATGTCGAGCGTGCGCACCTTGAGCAGATAGTCGAAACTGCCCGCGATCATGTGGCATTCCTCCACTTCGGGAATGCGCCGCACCGCCTCGTTGAAATCGAGGAGCGCGCGTTCGTGCGTGCTCGACAGGCCGATCTCGACGAAGGCGATGTGATCAAGCCCAAGCGTGGCGGGATCGACCACCGCCTGGAAGCCCCGAATCACGCCGCTCTCGACGAGCTTGCGCATGCGGATCTGGCACGGTGTTTTCGAGATTCCGACTTCGCGTGCCAGATCCGTGACGGTTTTGCGGCCATCGGCGCGCAGTACGGCAATGATACGCCGATCGAGGTCGTCCAATTCGACTGCAGTTGGTGTTTTGACCATTCGTTTTGCCCAAAATGGAACCAATCTTTGGCCCAAGCACTCTGGAAATAGCCGCTGAAAAGACAGACTGCCAACCGCAAACGCGATATTTTCAGGATATGATCGTCACAAAGACCACGCACACGCCTTTCGCCGCCTTCGCGCCCCCCGTCCGCGAACCCAGTGCCTTGCGCCAGAGCGTCACCGCCGCCTACCGACGCAGCGAGCCCGAGGCGATGGCCCCGCTCATCGCGCAGGCCCGCTTTCCGGGCGAATTGCGCGACGCCATCCGCAAGACCGCGACCGACCTCGTCGAGATGCTGCGCGTCAAGCAGAAGGCCTCGGCCAAGCTTGGTGGCGTCGATGCGCTGATGCAGGAATATTCGCTCTCCAGCCTCGAGGGGGTGGCGCTGATGTGCCTCGCCGAGGCGCTGCTGCGCATTCCCGACGACGATACCCGCGACGCGCTCATCCGCGACAAGATCGGCAAGGGGCAGTGGCGCGAGCACATGGGCGGCGACCGTTCGCTGTTCGTCAACGCGGCGACCTGGGGCCTGGTCGTGGCGGGCAAGCTCTATGGCGGCATCGACGGCAGCGTCGACGACCAGGGCCTTGCGACGGCCCTCAATCGCCTGATCGGCCGCGCGGGCGAACCGGTGGTGCGGCGCGGCGTCGACATCGCCATGCGCATGATGGGCGAGCAGTTCGTGACCGGGCAGACGATCGCCAAGGCGTTGAAGCGCGCGCGTGAGCTGGAAGCCAAGGGCTTTCGCTATAGCTACGACATGCTGGGCGAGGCGGCGGTGACCGCGGCCGACGCCGATCGCTACTACAAGGACTACGAGAAGGCGATCCACGCCATCGGTGTGGCCGGAAAGGGCAAGGGGGTCTACGAGGGGCCCGGCATCTCGATCAAGCTCTCCGCGCTCCATCCGCGCTATGCGCGCGCCAAGGCCGGGCGGGTCATGGGCGAACTCCTGCCGCGCGTGAAGGCGCTCGCGGTAATGGCCAAGACGCACGACATCGGCTTCAACATCGACGCCGAGGAGGCCGACCGGCTCGAGCTTTCGCTCGACCTGCTGGAATCGCTTGCGCTCGATCCCGATCTGGCGGGCTGGAACGGCCTTGGCTTCGTCGTCCAGGCGTACGGCAAGCGTTGCCCGCAGGTGATCGACTGGCTGATCGACCTGGGGCAGCGCGCGAACCGCCGGATCATGGTGCGCCTGGTGAAGGGCGCCTACTGGGATGCCGAGATCAAGCGCTCGCAGGTGGAGGGCCTGGCGGATTTCCCGGTCTTTACCCGCAAGCGGCACACCGACGTCTCCTACATCGCCTGCGCGCGCAAGCTGCTGGGGGCGCCCAAGTCCGTCTACCCGCAATTCGCCACCCACAACGCGCAGACGCTGGCGACGATCTACCACTACGCGAAGCCCGAAAGCTTCACGGTCGAGCAGTATGAGTTCCAGTGCCTCCACGGCATGGGCGAGGCGCTCTATTCGCACGTCGTGGCGAAGGACAAGCTGGCGCGGCCTTGCCGCATCTACGCGCCGGTCGGCACGCACGAGACGCTGCTGGCCTACCTCGTGCGTCGCTTGCTCGAGAACGGAGCCAACTCCTCGTTCGTCAACCGCATCGCCGACCCCAAGGTGCCGGTTTCGGAACTGGTCGAGGACCCGGTCGAGGCGGTTCTCGAAGAAGTCGTGCCGGGCGCCAAGCACGACAAGATCGATTTTCCGGCGAAGATCTACCCGGATCGGGCCAACTCGGCGGGGCTCGACCTTTCCGACGACGCCGCGCTGGCCGCGCTTACCGACCATTTGCTGGCGACGCTCGAGGGCAATTGGCACGCCGAGGCCGAAGGGGCCGAGGGTGAGCGTGCCGATGTCGTCAATCCGGCCGACCACGGCGATGTCGTGGGCAGCGTGATCGAGACACCTGCGGAATATGCGCAAACCGCAATGGCGCGGGCTTGTGCCAGCGCGTGGGGCAGTGTCGCGGTTGCCGAGCGCGCCGCGATCCTCGAACGCGCGGCCGACGCGATGCAGGCCGCAATGCCCGCGCTCATGGGCCTTGCCATGCGCGAGGCGGGCAAGTCCGCCGCGAACGCGATCGCCGAAGTGCGCGAGGCAATCGACTTCCTGCACTACTACGCCTTGCAGGCCCGGCAGACCTTCGGCGCGGCGCAGGGACCGCTGGGGCCGATCGTGTGCATCAGCCCCTGGAACTTCCCCTTGGCCATCTTCACCGGTCAGGTCAGCGCGGCGCTCGTCGCGGGCAACCCGGTGCTTGCCAAGCCTGCCGAGGAAACGCCGCTGATCGCTGCCGAGGCGGTGCGTATCCTTCACGAGGCAGGCGTTCCGGCCGATGCACTCCAGCTCCTGCCCGGCGATGGAAAGATCGGCGCGGCGCTGATCGAGCGACCCGAAGTCGCCGGCGTCATGTTCACCGGCTCGACCGAAGTCGCCCGGCTGATCCAGAAGCAGCTTTCGACGCGGCTCCACAGCGATGGCATGCCGATCCCGTTCATCGCCGAGACGGGCGGGCAGAACGCGATGATCGTCGATTCGACCGCGCTGCCCGAGCAGGTCGTCGCCGACGTCATCGTCTCGGCCTTCGACAGCGCGGGCCAGCGCTGCTCGGCGCTGCGCATCCTGTGCCTGCAGGACGAGATCGCGAGCCATACGCTCGAGATGCTCAAGGGCGCACTTGCCGAACTGGAGGTCGGCAATCCCGACCGGCTCTCGGTCGACGTGGGGCCGGTGATCACCGCCGAGGCGCAGGAGCGGATCGTCAAGCATATCGACGAGATGCGTGGCCGCGGCCACAAGGTTCACCAGGTGCCGCTCGGCGAGGGCTGCGAAAAGGGCACTTTCGTTGCTCCCACGATCATCGAGATCGACGCGATCGAGGATGTCGAGCAGGAGGTCTTCGGGCCGGTGCTCCATGTCCTGCGTTACAAGCGCAAGCATCTCGAGGCGCTGATCGACGGCATCAACGCTACCGGCTACGGGCTGACCTTCGGGCTGCATACGCGCATGGACGGTACGGTTGCGCATGTCCTCTCCCGGGTTCGGGCGGGCAACCGTTACGTCAACCGCAACCAGGTCGGGGCGATCGTGGGCGTGCAGCCGTTTGGCGGCAACGGGCTTTCGGGTACCGGACCCAAGGCGGGCGGGCCGCTCTACCTTGGTCGATTGGCCAGCCACGCGCCGCTGGTGCTGGCTCCCTCGGGCGTGCGCCTGCCGCTCGTCGACGAGTTCGTCGCCTGGCTGGCCAAGAAGGAGTGGTTCGAGGGCGCGGCGCAAGCCCGCGCCATCCACACCGCCAGCCGCCTGGGTTCGCACGTCGAGCTGCCAGGGCCGGTGGGTGAACGCAACGAGTATTCGCTGCACCCGCGCGGGCGCCTGCTCCTGCGGCCCAAGAGCCGGGCCGGCCTGATCCGTCTGATGGCAATGGTACTGGCGACCGGCAACACCGCCACCGTCGAGGGCATGGATCTTCCGCAGGGCCTGCCCGACGGCGTGGCCTCCGCCTTCCGTCCCGATCCCGACGAGCCTTACGCGGCCTGCCTTGTCGAGGGCGGCGAGGAGGCGCTGCTCAAGGCGCTGGCCGACATGGCCGAACGTCCGGGGCCGATCGTTCCGGTGCGCTCGGCGGGCCGTCCGGGGCCAGGCCTTGCCTGGTTGCTCGAAGAGGTTTCGGTCTCGATCAACACGACCGCAGCAGGTGGCAATGCCAGCCTGATGATGATCGGCTGATCGTCGCAGCCCTTTCGATGAAACAATAAAGGCCGGGGAAGCGCGCTTCCCCGGCCTTTATCGTATGGGATGTGTCCCGGCTCAGGCGAGGCAGGGCTTGAGGCGCGTCTGACGCTGCTCGCGCCGGTAGAGCGTGAGGGTCAGCAGGTACATCGCGAGGCCGCCGATCGAGAGGGCAGCACCGATCCAGCCGGTCGAGGGCAGGCCCCAGCCCGCCGCGATTGCCATGCCACCCAGCCACGGGCCGAGCGCGTTGGCGGTGTTGAACGCACTGTGGTGCGCGGCTGCGGCAAGGGCCTGGGCATCGCCCGCGACGTCCATCAGGCGGGTCTGCAGGATCGTGCCAAGGCCACCGCCGAAGCCGATCAGGAACACGTCGAGGCCGAGCAGCCAGATGTTCTGGACGACCATGGCGAAGAGCGCGAGCGAGACCGTGACCCAAAGGAAGGCAATGATCGCGGCCTTGTCCTGGTCGCGGTCGGCCATCCAGGCCCAGAACAGGTTGCCCGCCGTCATGCCCACGCCATAGACCGCCAGGATGATCGGCACGACGGTTTCGGGCGCACGGGTTACCTCGATGATGGTCGAGGCGAGGTAGGTGTAGACGCAAAACATGCCGCCGAAGCCGATCACGCCGGTGAGCAGCGTGAGCACTACCTGCGGGCGCTTGAAGGCGCCCAATTCGCGCATCGGGCTGGCGTCGGGGTCGGAGGACTGGTGCGGTGCGTAGAGCGCGACGAGCGCCATCGTGATCATCGCCAGCAGCGAAACGATGCCGAAGCCGTAGCGCCAGCCGACGACCTGGCCGAGCAGGTTGGCGGCGGGAACCCCGATGATGGTAGCGATGGTGAGACCCAGGAACACGCGGGCTACGGCCTGTGCGCGCTTGTCGGAGGGGACCATCGATGCCGCGACCAGTGCGGCCACGCCGAAGAAGGCACCATGCGGCAGGCCCGAGAGGAAGCGGAAGGCGAGCAGCACCGGATAGCTCGGTGCGAAGGCGCTCAGCCCGTTGCCCACGGCGAAGAGGGCCATCAGCGCGACCAGCATGGTGCGCCGCGAAAGGCGCGCGCCCAGCACCGAGAAGATCGGCGCGCCGACCACAACGCCCAGCGCATAGGCGCTGATGGCGTGACCTGCCTGCGGCTCGGTAAGGCCAAGATCGCGCGCAAAATAGGGCACGAGGCTCATTGCGGCGAACTCGGTGGTGCCGATCGCGAAAGCGCCCATGGCGAGGGCAAGAGTGACGAGAGCCGGATGCACCGGCTTGGTGAAGGGGAGGCTTTGAACGGTCATGTTGCGTTGCAATATACAGGAAGTCCGGCGCGAACAGGAGGGGGTGTCAGGCGCAAAGGCGCGGCTTTTGGATGCAAAATACACACCTTGTTCCACGTTCTGCGCAATCGGCCCGGGCGGACGCACGATTGGAGGCCCGGGGAGCGGTAGAGGTTTTCTTCGTGCCGACTGCCTCTGTCCTGAGATAATTGTCTAGTACTGTTTATGTGGTGGCGCTAATTACGGCGAAGGCGGAAAGTACCGTCGGGTAATGTCAGCGAGAGGATCGAATTATGGGTGACGTGCGCATCAATGTCAGGACAACGCGCTCTGCCAATTCGGATAATCTGTTGCTCATGGTCAATGACCAGATCGTCGATCTTAGTGCGAGCGATGCCGAAGTCGACCTGAAACCCGGCGACCATACGGTCAAGGCGATTCTCACGCGCAAGCCCGGCGAATGTGGGCCGGTCAGTTGCGAGGTGGGGCTTCACGGCCGCGAAGGTGAACTGATCGAAGCGCTCAACGTCGAAGTCGCCGACTGGGGCGACATCAACCAGGTGCGCAAGACCATCTCGATCGCCTGACCGGTTGCGACGTGAAAAGGGCCGAACCTTGCGGTTCGACCCTTGTTCTCTGTCTGTTATGCGGCTTCAGAACACCGGGTCGAAGCCGGGAGGCAGTTCGCTGGCGGGGCCCTGTCCGTCGCCACCGTCCTCGCCGGGCTTGTGGATGCCGCACTCGGTCTTGTCCCAGCCACGCCAGCGGCCCGAGCGCGGGTCCTCGCCGGGTGCGACCTTGCTGGTGCAGGGCATGCAGCCGATCGAGGGGTAGCCCTGCGCCACCAGCGGGTGGGGCGGCAGGTCGTGCTCGGCGATGTAGGCCTCGATGCGTTCGGGCGACCAGTCGATCAGCGGGTTGATCTTGAGGCGGCCCTGCTCGTCGCTGGTGTCGATCTCGAAGCGGGGCAGGGTCTTGCGGGTCGAGGACTGGAACGCCTTGCGGCCGGTGATGGTCGCGTCGAAACCGGCGAGCGCCTTGGCCAGCGGCTTGACCTTGCGGATTTCGCAGCAGCCGTCGGGATCGTAGGACCAGCGCAGGCCACTCTCGTCCTTCTTGGCCAGATCCTCGGGATCGGGTGTCAGGTTGACGAGGTTGGTGAGGCCGAGCCTCTCCACGAGAAGGTCGCGGTAGGCGAGCGTCTCGGGGAAGTGCTTGCCGGTCTCGAGGAAGAGCACCGGGACATTGGGATCGATGCGGCTGATCAGGTGGAGCAGCACCGCGCTTTCCGCGCCGAAGCTGGAAACCTGGGCGACGTCGCCCGCCATGCCTTCCTTGAGCAGCGTCTCGAGCATCTCGCTCGTGTCGGTGCCGCGAAAGAGGCGGTTGAGACGCACCGCATCGGCCTCGCTGAAGCGAGGGCCGGTGTCGATGCGGTCGCGCACGCGACCCTGGGTTTCACTGGCTTGGGTCATCGGGTGGTCCCTTCTGACGGGCTCTCAGGCGCCGTGGCGCTTGGCCCAGATCGGCTGGCGGCCGTCGACGGCCGTCGCCTGGTAGACGTTTTCCCAACGCGTGAAGGCAACTTCCGCGTCCTTGGGGTTGAGCGGCTTTTCCGGCGCGAAAGCGTCGAAGCCGCAGCGGCGCAAGTGGTGGAGCATGTCGATCACGAGGTCGCCGGTGGCGCGCAGCTCGCCGGTGTAGCCCGCTTCGCGCAGAATCCGCGCCGAGGAGTAGCCCCGGCCATCGGTCCAGCTCGGGAAGGCGACTTCGACCAGCGCCAGCCGGTCGAGCGCGGGGAGCAGTTCGCGCGCGTCGTCGCCGGGCTCGATGCGCACTGCGGTGGCGTTCGACTGCTCGGTGAAGCCGCTGACGGTGATCGCGGGATCGTTGACCGCCTCGTCGTCGCGGAAGCGGAATTGCACATCAACCATAGATTGCCTCCTTGAACGGGGCCATGCCGATACGGCGGTAGGTGTCGAGGAAGCGCTCGTCGCCCTGCTTGTTGGCGAGGTAGACCTCGATGGCCTTCTCGGTGGCGTCGACCACGCCGTCCTCGTCGAAGCCGGGACCGGTGATCTTGGCGAGCGAGGTGTCCGCGCCTTCCGATCCACCGAGCAGGAGCTGGTAGTTTTCCTTGCCCTTCTTGTCGACGCCGAGGATCCCGATGTGGCCCGCGTGGTGGTGGCCGCAGGCGTTGATGCAGCCCGAGATCTTGAGCTTGAGCTCGCCGATCTCGGCCTGGCGCCGGGCCGAGCCGAAGCGCTCGGAAATCTTCTGTGCGACCGGGATCGAGCGCGCATTGGCAAGCGCGCAGTAGTCGAGCCCGGGGCAGGCGATGATGTCACCCACGGTGTCGAGGTTGGGGGTGGCGAGATCGGCCTTCACCAGTTCCTGCCACAGCGCGAAGAGGTCGCTCTTCTTCACGTGCGGGAAGACGATGTTCTGGGCGTGGGTCACGCGCAGTTCGTCGAAACTGTAGTCCTTGGCAAGGCGTGCCATGAGACGGATCTGGTCGCTCGTGGCGTCGCCCGGAATACCGCCGATGGGCTTGAGCGAGACATTCGCGATCGCGTAGCCGGGGGCCTTGTGGGCGAAGCTGTTGCGTTCCACCCAGAGGCGGAAATCGGGATCGGACAGCTCGATCTCGTCCGACAGCCCGGTCTCGAAAGCGGGGTCGGCGAACATTGCCTGAATGCGCTCCAACTCGGCGAGCGGGGGCTCGATCGGCTGGGTGAGCAGGTGTGCGAACTCCTCGTCGACTTCCTTGGAATAGGCCTCGAGGCCCAGTTCGTGGACGAGGATCTTGATACGCGCCTTGTACTTGTTGTCACGTCGTCCGTAGCGGTTGTAGACGCGCACGCAGGCCTCGGCGTACGTGATCATCTGGTCGATCGGCACGAACTCGCGGATCTTCTTGGCGATGAACGGGGTACGTCCCATGCCGCCACCGACGTAGAACACGGCGCCGACTTGCCCCTGGGCGTCCTTCACCAGCTGGATGCCGATGTCGTGCAGGCGCATGGCCGCGCGGTCGGTCTCGCTGGCGATCACCGCGATCTTGAACTTGCGGGGAAGAACAAGGAATTCGGGGTGGAAGCTCGACCACTGGCGCAGGAGTTCGGCGTAAGGACGCGGATCGACGACTTCGTCGGCGCTGGCGCCCGCGTACTGGTCCGAGGAGATGTTGCGGATGCAGTTGCCGCTGGTCTGGATGGCGTGCATCTCGACCTTGGCGAGATCGGCCAGCGCGTCGGGCGTATCTTCCAGCTTGATCCAGTTGTACTGGATGTTGGTGCGCGTGGTGAAGTGGCCGTAGCCGCGATCGTACTTGTCGGCGATGTCGCCCAGCACGGTCATCTGCTCGGAATTGAGCGTGCCGTAGGGCACCGCGACGCGCAGCATGTAGGCGTGCAGCTGAAGGTAGAGGCCGTTCTGGAGACGCAGCGGCTTGAACTGGTCCTCGGTCAGATCGCCCGCGAGGCGGCGGCGAACCTGATCGCGGAATTCCTCGACGCGCGTGTCGACCATCTGCTGGTCGTATTCATCGTACTTGTACATTAGATCACCCAGTTCACGGCTTGCGGGTCGGAGGGCTTGAGCGTCAGGTCCGGACGGACCGTCGGGCCCAGCGCGCGGATGCGCTCCTTGATGTGGAGCGGACGCACGCCGTTTTCGTCCTTCTCGGCGTCGATCACGTAGGCGCCCACGACATTCTGGACGCCTTCCTCGCGCGCGATGATCTTTGCGCCCTGTTCGCCGGTGTCGGCGGCATTGTTGACGTCGAGCGACCAGCCCACGCCGGTCCACCAGATGACGGCCCCGCTCTTGAGGTCATTGCCGGTAACGATCTTCACTGCTCGGTCTCCAGCGCCAGGGCGCGAATGGTGCGATCGGGAAGGCCGCCCTCGATGCGGGCGACTTCGCCGATGACGATGAGTGCCGGGCTCTCGACGTTCTCGTGCGCGACGAGATCGGCAAGGCCGGCAAGGGGCGCGCGCAGGACGCGCATGTCGGAACGGGTCGCCTTCTCGATGACGGCGACGGGAACGTCGGGAGCCAGGCCGTCGGCCATCAGCTTCTCGCTGATCTGCGCCGCCGTGGCGAGCCCCATGAAGATTACCAGCGTGCGTCCCTTGCCCGCAAGGCCCGACCAGTCCTGGTCGGAAAGGCCTTTGCACTGGCCCGCGACGAAGCTGACGATGGAGGCGTGGTCGCGGTGGGTGAGCGGAATCTGCGCGGCCGCGGAGGCGCCGAGCGCCGAGGAAATGCCGGGGACCACCTCGACGGGTACGCCAGCCGTGCGGCAGGCTTGCGCCTCTTCGCCGCCGCGTCCGAAGATGAAGGGGTCGCCACCCTTGAGGCGCACGACGTCGTGCCCGGAAAGCGCCTCGCGCACGAGCAGGGCGTTGATCTCGTCCTGCTTCATGGTGTGGCGCGAGCGGCTCTTGGCCACCGAGACGAGGCGCGCGGCAGGACGCGCCATTGCAAGGATGCGCGGATCGACGAGTCCATCGTGGACGATGAGCGCCGCACCCATCACCAGGCGCGCGGCGCGCAAGGTGAGGAGATCGGGATCCCCGGGGCCGGCGCCGACCAGATGGACGGTGCCGATGCGGGGCGCTTGGCCGGAAAGGGCGGGCTCGAACTGCATGGTGTGCCACATGGTGCGCCGCGCGCCATCATGCCAGCCAGAATGCCTTTGCCGCCCCTAAGGGCATCTTTAGTGGAGGCCGGGCGAGTGCGTGTTCAGGCGGCTCCGACAATCGGGATGAGGGGCTCCGCGCTCGGTTCCGGCATCGCCGAGGTCAGGCTTGGTGCATGGCCGGGGCGCCCGAGGAAGTAGCCCTGAGCCTCCTGGCAGCCTTCGCTGAGCAGGAGATGCAAGTGTTCCTCGGTCTCCACGCCTTCGGCCAGGACCGGAATCTTGAGCGACTGGCCAAGCGCAAGCACGGCGCGGATGATCGCCTGGGCTTGGTCGTTGCCGTTGGACTGGAGCAGGAACGACTTGTCGATCTTGATCTTGTCGAACGGGAAGGACTGGAGGGTGTCGAGCGAGGAATAACCTGTGCCAAAGTCGTCCATCGCGATGCCGACGCCCAGCGCCTTTATCTGGCGCAGGTTGTGGAGGGCGCGGGCCTTGTCGGTGATGATCGCGCTCTCGGTGATTTCGAGTTCTAGCCGCCGGGCGGGCAGGCCGGTTTCGATGAGGACGCGAGTCACGGTCTGCGCGATGTCGGGCTGCACGAGTTGGATCGGCGAGAGGTTGACCGCGACGCGGTGGTCAACCGGCCATCGCGTCGCCTCGCGGCACGCCTGCTCGAGGACCCATTCGCCGATCTGAATGATCAGCCCGGCCTCTTCGGCGATGGGGATGAACTCGACAGGCGAAATGACGCCGCGCAGCGGGTGGTGCCAGCGCAACAGCGCTTCATAGCCCGAAAGGCGTCCGTCCTCGAGGAAGCACTGGGGCTGGTAGAGCAAGGCCAGTTCCTGGCGTTCGATGGCCTGGCGCAAGTCGCTGGCGAGCTTGCGGCGGGCACGGGCGCTTTCGTCCATGCTCGATTCGTAGAAACACAAATTCTCGCCCAACTGGCCCTTGGCCCGGTACATGGCGAGATCGGCGTTGTTCAGCAGCGTCTCGCGCTCCTTGCCGTCGGCCGGGAACGCCGAGACACCGATGCTGGCCCCGAAGTGGAGTGTCTGCCCCTGGTGCTCGAAGGGGACTTCGAAGCACTTCTCGAGGCGGTTCACGAAGTCGTTCAACTGATGGTCGGAGGTGTAGGGCTTGCCGACCCCGAATTCGTCGCCGCCCAGGCGTGCGGCGAATTCGTCCTCGAGCAGGTTCGCCCTGAGCCGGCGGGCGATCTCCTGGAGGACGACGTCGCCCCAGGCGTGGCCGAAGCTGTCGTTGATGTCCTTGAAGCGGTTGAGGTCGAACACCGCGACAGCCAGCTTGCGGCGGAGGTGCTGGGCCTGGCCGAGCGCCTCGTCGAGCCAGAGGTTGAGGCACGTGCGATTGGCAAGTCCGGTCAATCCGTCGTGGAGCGCCATGTGGGCGATGCGCGCTTCCGACTGGCGCTGGTTGGTGATGTCGTCGAAAGTCGAGACCCAGCCCCCGTCGGGCAGCTTGCGGCTGCTGATCGAGACGACGAACTCCTCCGAGAGTTCGGAGACGATCGGCGCCTGCGCCGGGTTGGTGCGGCAATTCAGGACGAGTTGGCGCGCCTTCTCGACGTCCTCCTCGGAAACCGTCTGGCCGGTCTTGGCCTCGAGGACGATCCGGATGACTTCCCGGTGGGAGAGGCCTGCCGGCAGGTCGTCCTCCTCCAGTTCGTACATTTCGAGGAAGCGCGCGTTGCGCAGGACGAGGCGTTCGTCCGCGTCGAACAGGCACAGGCCCTGGTGCATGTGGCCGAGCGCGGCGTCGCGCTGCTGGCCGATCGCGGCGATGCGGTCCTGGTCCTCCTTGCGCTGGGTCACGTCGCGGGTGATCTTGGCAAAGCCGATCGGATGGCCGCGCTCGTCCTTGACCACCTCGATGGTGACCTGGGCCCAGAAGCGCGAGCCGTCGCGGCGCACGCGCCAGCCTTCGCCGGTGAACTTGCCGGTGACCGTGGCGATGCCGAGCGCCTTGAACGCCAAGCCTTTTTCCCGGTCTTCGGGGGTGTAGAAGGTCTCCACCGCGCAGCCCAGGACTTCGTCCGCCCGGTAGCCCTTGAGCCGTTCCGCGCCGGCGTTCCAGCTCGCCACCCGGCCTTCGAGGTCGAGGATGTAGAGCGCGTAGTCCGAGATGCCCTTGACCAGCAGCGAGAACTGCCGCTCGCTGGCCTGGGCGACCGCCTGCGTGCTGCGCACCAGCAGCAGCCCGGTCACCGCGAGCGCGAGCAAGCCGAGCGAGATCGCGCCAACGATGAAGTCCATCGTCAGGGGCGAGATCGTGCCACCATGCGCCTCGAGGCGCGAAGGCGTGATGACGAGGCCGGTCATGCCCAGGAAGTGAAGCGCCAGGATGGCAGCTGCCAGGAGCAGTGCCGCGCCTGCGAAACGGCTTTGGCGTGGGCGAGAAAGAACGAGATGGAAAGCCGGGACGAGTGGCACGATGGCGGCAACGAATGAACCGAGGACATAGCCGCTGCGCCAATCGAGTTGCGCGGGCAGTTGCAAAGCCATCATCCCGCAATAGTGCATGGCGCTGATGCCAAGGCCGGTAATGGCGGCGCCGAGCGCGATCGACACGTGGCGCGATCCGGCCTCCCGGGTCAGCGCGACGAGGCCGAGCGAGATCATCAGCACCGCGACCAGCAGCGAGGCGAGCGTAAGCGCGAGGTCATAGCCCGCGATGATACCCGGCGCGTAGCCCAGCATGGCAATGAAGTGGGTCGCCCAGATGCCGAAGCCGCCCGCGGCGCCGGCCAGCAGCGTCGCGTTGAGCCTCGCGCGGCCGGTGCCCGACACGGCGTGGCGCAACAGCAGCATGGTGGTCGCCGAGGACAGCATGCAGATCAGTCCGGCAGCGAACACATAACGCAAGTCATGGTCGTCCCGGATACAGGAGAGAATATCCAGCAAGTGCGAGTCCCGATTTGTTTTACGGGTAACTACGGGTTAAGGTGTTACGAGTTTGTAAACGTTGTCGTCCGGCCGAAATCAAGGGCTCGACGGGCGGAAAGGTGCGGCAAATCTTGCCTACCGGTCCTGGGAAGTGGGTTGGGGCTGTTAGCTTTCGCATCTGCCGGACGTTTGCCGGCCTGCTAACTGAATCTTTACCTCGAAAGGGGAAATTCCGCGTTCACGTGGAGGTCCAGTTTTGGCTATTGCCGCTCATTTCGATTCCGCCGACGACGTGATGGGCGCAACCCGCGCCCAGCGCCGCCGTCTCTTCCTTGAAACCTTCGGGAAACTTCCATCGGGGAGCGAAGCGCAGGTCTCGATCCACAATTTTTCCGAAACCGGGGTCCTGCTCGAGACCAACGTGGATCTCGAAATCGGCGAGACCCTCGAGATCGCGCTTCCCGAGGCGGGGGCCATCCCGGCGCGAGTCGTGTGGTCAAGCGGCTCGTTATACGGCTGCGGTTTCCTGGCCCCGGTTCCCATGGCGGTGTTGAGCGCGGTGACCTTGCGCAGCGCGGTCCAGATGCAGGCGGGCGTTCTGCCCGAGCCGCCTTCGACCGAATCCGGCGTTGGGGGCGAAAGCCTGGGCGAACGGATCCATCGCTTGCGCAAGCTGCGCGGTCTCACGCAGGGCGAGCTGGCGAATCGACTGGGCGTGAGCAAGCCGACCGTCTGGGCCTGGGAACAGGGGCGCGCGCGTCCCATCGAGGAGCGCATGGCCGGAATCGCCGAAGCGCTTGGCGTCGCCAGCGAGGACTTGCGTCCCGACCGCTTCGCGCCCGGACTGAGCGAACTCATCGCGCGTTGCCGCGAGCAGATCGCCGCCGCCGTGGAAACCGCGCCCGAGAAGGTGCGGATCATGATCGAGCTGTGATGGGCAGGGCAAGTGGCATGATCAGCAGGCTCAATCTCCAGGAGGGTTTCGCGCTCTACCGCATGTTGGCGGATGGCAGCCTGGACATCGTCCTGAAGACCGATCTCAAGGGCTACATCCTCGATGCCTCCCCCGCGATTGCGCAACTGGGCTTCGATGGCGCCGACGCGCACGTCGGCGTGCATTTGCTCGACCTCGTCGGCGAGGAGGGCAAGGAAGTGGTCGCGCAGGCGCATGGCGCGGCCGTGGGCGGCGGCGAGGGCGCGGACTGGATCGAATTTGCCGCTGTCACCGCCGACCAGCGCGAGAGCTGGTACCGCTTCCAGTCGCGCGCGCTGCGCGACGAGAACGGGACTATCTACGGCGCGATCAGCCTGATGCGCAGCATCGACGAACAGCGCACCCTGCGCGAGCAGCTCTTTACCGCCAACTACACCGACCCGCTTACCGGCCTGACCAACCGCTCCGCGTTCGTTTCGATGCTCGAGCATATGCTCGAGAGCGGCATGCACGGCTGCATGGGGCTGTTCAGTCTCGACTTCTTCCGTTCGATCAACATGCGTTACGGGCAGCACACCGGCGACGAGGTGCTGCGCACATTCGCCAATCTCCTGCGCGAGATGCTGCGCTCGGACGACATCATCTCGCGCATCGGCTCGGAGCGATTCGCGGTCCTGCTCCCGCGCACGACGCCCGAGCAGGCGGAGGCGATTTGCCTGCGTGTGGTGACGACACTCGCCGAATTGCGCCAGCAGGTGGGCGACTACCAGTTCGCGATCACCGCCAGCGCGGGCGTCGCGCATATCACCGACAGCCTCGATTCGACGATGGAGCGCGGGGAAATGGCGCTGTTCGTTGCCAAGGCCAAGGGGCGCAACCGCCTCGAGATGGAACGGGCCGACCGGCCGCGCTTCGCGCCGGGCGACGATACGGGTGCGCGCAACCGGCGCCACGACGACTGACGCACAGCCTGCGACGGGGCGCGCAAGGCTCAGTCGGCCCGGGGCCCGCCCACGCCTTCGCCATCGGTGGCGCGCAGGGCCGCGACGACGTCGCGAAGTGCCTCGCTGGTGCGCAAGTTGATGTCGCGCTGGGGAAATGGAATCTCGATTCCCTCGGCGCGGAACAGGTGCCACAGCTTCTTGAGCACTTCCGAGCGCACGTTGCCGGTGCCTTCCTCGGGATCGGTGATCCAGCAATGGATGATGAAGTTCACCGAACTGTCGCCGAACGATTCGAGCCAGGCGGTGGGCGGCGGGGCCACCAGAACACGCTTCACCGAACGTGCGGCCTCCAGCATCAGTTCCTCGGCGCGTACGATGTCGGCGTTGTAGGAAATTCCGACCGGGACCTGGATGCGAACGTTCTTGCTCGAATAGGACCAGTTCTCGACCTGGTTGATCATCAGGTTCTCGTTCGGGATCAGGTATTCCTTCTGGTCGCGCGTGGTCAGCGAGACGGCCCGGATGCCGATGCGGCGGATTTGCCCGAAGGTGGAATTGCCCGCCTGGTCGGTGATCGCGATGACGTCGCCCGGCTTGATCGACTTGTCCATCAGAAGGATGATCCCGGCGATGAGGTTGCCGAAGGTCTTCTGCAGGCCAAAGCCGATGGCGAGGCCGAAGGCGCCCGAAAACACCGTCAGCGCGGTAAGGTCGATCCCCAGCAGGTCGATGCCGACGAGGATCGCGATGCCCCAGATCAGAAGGCTGAGGCCTTTCTCGATCAGGAGGCGCTGGGTCATGTCGAGCCGCGTCGCGCTGGCGAGCACGCGGTGCGAAGCCTTGTTCACAGCCCAGGCAATCGTGATGACGAGCGCGGCGACGATGAAGACGACCGCCAGGTCCCACAGCGAAACGCGGGTCGTGCCGACTTCCACCGCCAGGCTGTCGAGCGTGTCGATGAAGCCGCCCACCGTGTTCGAGTGCGAGGCGACCGCTTCGCGCAGGCCATCGGCTCCGGCCAGCGGCTGGTCGATGTAGGGCGTGACGGTGGGGCTGGGAGCGGCAACTGCCGCGCTGGAGGCGTCCCCGGTTCCGCTTGGCGCGGGATCGGGTATCTGCGCAACGGCGGCGGCGAGGGCGCTCGAGAGGATCATGCGCGCTTCCAGGCCTCGAGCGCCTGCGCGATGTCGGCGATGAGGTCCTCGGGATCCTCGAGCCCGATGGCCAGGCGCACGCCGTGCCGGTCGACGGCCGGATCGTTGCCGCTGGCAGGAGGCCAGGGCATCACGCTGCGCGCGCCTTTTGGCTGGATCGGCAGCGCGAGGCTTTCGTAGCCACCCCAGGAAAAGCCGATGCCGAACAGCGAAAGGGCATCGACGAAGCGGTCGCGGTCGGCCGCGCTGCCGCCGCGAAAGATGAAACTGAACAGCCCGCAACCGCCTGTGAAGTCGCGCGACCACAATTCGTGCCCGGGCGCGCCGGGGAGCATTGGGCACAGGACTTGCGCGACTTCCGGGCGCTCGGCGAGGAAGCGGGCGATCTTGAGGGCGCTCTCGCTTTCCTGGCGCAGGCGCAGGGCGAGCGTACGCAGGCCGCGCAGGGCAAGCGCGGCGTCATCGGGCGAGACCACGTTGCCAAGCTGCTGCGCGCGCTTGCGCAAGGCGGCGTAGAGCTCGGGCCCCGCGCTGGCGCTGCCCATCATCAGGTCGGAGTGGCCGCCCACGTGTTTGGTGAGCGCCATCAGCGAGATGTCGATGCCGTGTTCGAGTGCGGCGAAGCCCAGCGGGCTCGCCCAGGTGTTGTCGAGCACCGAGACCGCGCCCTTCGCGCGCGCGATGCGTGCCAGTTCGGGCAGGTCGCACATCTCCATCGAGAGGCTGCCGGGCGCCTCGAGCAGAACGGCGCGGGTGCGCTCGCAGAACAGCGCGGCATAACCCTCGATGTCGCGCGGGTCGAAGAAACGGGTCTCGACCCCGAAATCGGTGAGCAGTCCGGTGCCCATGGTCCGGCTGGGGTCGTAGGCGTTGTCGCTGATCAGCAGAACGTCGCCCGGCTTCACCAGCGTAAGCAGTACGCCCGCGATGGCGGCGACGCCCGAAGGGTAGATCACGGTGCCCGCCGCGCCCGGTTCGAGCTGGGTCAGCGCGTCGCACAGCGCCCACTGGGTCGGGCTGCCGCGCCGGCCGTAGAAAAAGCGGCCGTCCTCGTTGTATTGGCCGTTGCGCGCAAGCGCGGCGGTGTCTTCGTAAAGGTGGGTGGATGCGCGCCAGACGGGGGGATTGACGACGGGACCAGTCCATTCCTTGCGTCGTCCCGCTCCGACGACCCGTGTGGCCGTGCGGGTGTGCTTGCCGTGCGTGCTTTCGCTCAAAATCAACTCCGCGTCCTGCCCGGACGATCAACGGGGGGCTTGGTGCTCCTCGACCCTAGACAACCTCGGCGGGTAAATCGAGAGGGGTGAGCATCTTGCGCCGTCCAGCCAGGATTTCGCGGGTGTCGACCGGCTTGAAATCACGCGGGCCGGTGTCCACCCGAAACGGCGCCAAAGGCTGGTCCGGGGCGGTCTGGCCCGGAGCGCCCTGGCCGACCGTGAACACGAGGCCCAGTTCGAGATGGGGCAATTGCGCATCGTAGTCGGGGTGGTCGTGGCCGGTCGCCAGCGCAAGGCGTACAAGCGGGACGAAGAAGGCCGCGTTGCCTTCGCGCACGGCGCGGATGGCGCCGAGCGGCAATTGCAGCTCGTGCTCGATGACCACGCTCTGCCCAGGGGCCATGCGGGGGATCGCGCCGATCACGGGCAGGCTGGAGAGAGGCGGCTCGAGCTGTTCCTCGCGGCTCGCCGAACCATGCGCGGAAACCAGGTCGGCATGGAGGCGTGCGTGCGGAATCTCGGTCAGCGCGCGGAGCGTGAAGCGCAGGCGCAGCGAGGCGTAGACGAGCGAAAGGCGCAGCGACACCGGCTCGAAGGTGATCTCGCCGTGAGCCTCGTTCTGCCGGGCTGGCGCGGCTGACTGCGGAGTTGACGAAGATGGAGCGGGGCGGGGCGGCGTTTCCGCCCTAACCGCGCGCGGCGAAGCGGCGGGGCTTGGCGGAGGCGCCACCACGGGTTGGGTCTCGACCTCTTCCGGTTCGGAGGCGCCAGACGAACGCTTGCGCAGGAACACGAAGGCCAGTGCGAGCGCCAGTGCGCCGAGTGCGCCCATCGCGATCAGCCACCATGGCACCGAGGCCCCTTCGGCGCGGCTGACCGGGGGCGGAGCCGGCTTGGCCGCAAGCGGTTCGGATGCGGTATCTATCGGCGCGGCCGGAGACGCGGCGGGCACGATAGCTTGTGACGTGGCAGCGCTCGGCGACGGGGACGGGGCCGGCGAAGGGGCTGCTTCGGGCGCCTTTGGGCGGGCAATGGTGGTCGCCGAGGGTTCCGGCTGCGGTCTCGCAGTCACAGGGGCGCCAGGTGCCGGGGTGACGCGGGCCGAGGGAACGGCGCTCGGGGGCGGAGTGACCGTCACGTCCCGGGGAGCTGGTGTCGGTGCGGGTGCGGGTGCGCGGCTGGGCTGGGTGGTTGGATCCTTGGGGTCGACCGGGCCGACGATCGCGGGCGTGCTCGGGCTCGTGGTCGGAGCGGGCAGGCTCCAGATCGGGGTGCGGGGCTCGGCCTGCGCCGGCTGCGCCTGATCCTGCGATTGCGCCGTAGCCGCAACGGGCATGGCCATTGCGACGAGCGCCAAGGCTCCCGGCGTGATGCGTTTCGTTCCCCTCATGACCTGTTCGTCCAACCTCTCCCGCGCTGAACCCCGAGTTAATGCGCCTCTCGTGCCCCTACGAATGCGATGGGACGTTGCCTATGGTGGCCGACCCGGATGTCCCCAAGTTTGAACCCCCGGCAAAGGGTCGGGGCGGCATCCCCCTACTTGTCTCGCGCGCCGCTTGGGTCCATGCGCAGGATATGAGCAACACTCCTCCCATGACCCCGATGCATCTGGGGCAGCAGAGCGCGCTGCCGACCTCGCCCGAGGAGGCCGTACTCGACTACGTGCCCAATCCGCGCGCCAAGTCTCTCTATCTGGTGCGGTTCGCAGCGCCCGAGTTCACCTCGCTGTGCCCCGTGACCGGTCAGCCCGACTTTGCGCACCTCGTGATCGACTATGCCCCGCGCGAGACCATCGTCGAATCGAAGAGCCTCAAGCTGTTCCTGGGCGCCTTTCGCAACCACAACGGCTTCCACGAGGATGTTACAGTCGGGATCGGCCAGCGCCTGTTCGACGAGATGCAGCCGCATTGGCTGCGGATCGGCGGCTACTGGTACCCACGCGGCGGCATTCCGATCGACGTGTTCTGGCAATCGGGCGCGGCGCCCGAAGGCCTCTGGTTGCCCGATCAGGGCGTGCCCGGTTACCGCGGACGCGGCTGACGCCTCGCCAAGTGGGCTATTTCTGGGCGAACTGGACTTGATGGACGCGGGTGAGATCGATCTCGCCCGTGCCCAGTGCAGATAGCTGCGTCGAGGGCATGCATTGTGCATAGACCGTGGGCGCATCGGCCCGAAGAGCCACATCGGTGGCCAGCGCCTCGTCCAACTGGCCCGAGCAGGCGGCCTGGCTCTGGAAGGTTTCTGCGGGCGCGTCCAATCGTCGGCAGGCGGTGCCGTCGTCGCTGCAGCCGAACAAGGCGAGGGCAATAAGGGTTGCGCTCATGAATGATCTCCTTCCTTGTGAAGAAGAACGGGCGGGACGCCAAAAGTATCCCCGATTTCCGAGGTTTTTGACTCGCTTCGCGTAAATTGCGCGGTTCCCGTTATTTACGGCCGTCGCGGCGAGTGGAGTCCTGCGTGCGACGAGGCGTTCGGACTCGGTCCGGCTGGATCGGCGCCTCGGGGGCGGGTGGCAATGGGGGGAGGCCAAGTGCGTGTGCCGCCACGGAAATGGACGACACCGCACTGGAACCTCAAGGGCTTTGGGGCGTATTAGGGGCCGCATGGATCAGACCAAAGCCAAACTCATCATCCGCGAAGCCACCGTCGACGACGCGCCGGCCATCGCCGCGCTCTCCGTCAAGGTCTACGGCAAGGCCGATGCCTTCACCCGCGCCGAACTGCGCGGACAGATCATCAATTTCCCCGAAGGCCAGTTCGTGGCCGAGTACGAAGGCGTGCTGGTGGGGCACTGCGCGACGATGATCGTCACGACCGCGCTCGCCTTCAAGCCGCACACCTGGGAAGAGATCACCAACGGCGGCTATGGGCGCATTCCCGATCCCGAGGGTGACGTGCTCTACGGTTTCGAGGTCTGCGTCGACGCGGATTATCGGCGCCTGCGCATCGGTCAGCGCCTCTACCGCAAGCGCAAGGAGCTGTGCCAGCACTTCGAACTGAAGGGCATCGCCTTTGCCGGGCGCATGCCGGGCTATTACCGCCGCAAGCGTACCTATCCCAACCCGGCCGACTATCTCCAGGCGGTGATCGAGAAGAAGGCCAAGGACCAGGTCATCAATTTCCAGATGAACGGGGGCTACGAGCCGCGCGGAATTCTGCGCGACTACATCCCCAAGGACAAGGAAAGCGGCGGCAACGCGGTCCTGATGTACTGGACCAACCCGCTCGCCCCGCGCGACACCGGCAAGGCGGTCCCGGGGCTCAAGGAACGGGTGCCCTCGCAAGTGCGCGTGGCGACTGTCCAGTTCATGATGCGCAAGATCGCCTCGCGCGAGGAATTCGAGCAGCAGGTCGAGTACTGGGTCGACGTTGCTTCGGATTACGAGAGCGATTTCGTGGTCTTCCCCGAGCTTTTCACGCTCGAGCTGCTTTCGATCGAGGAAAAGAAGCTCCAGCCGGTCGAGGCGATCGAGAAGATTTCCACCTACACCGATCGCTTCGTGAAGTTCATGCAGGAGCTGGCGGTCAGCTACAACATCAACATCATCGGCGGCTCGCACCCGACGCGGGTCAAGATCGGCGAGGGCAAGAGCGAGATCCGCAACATCGCCTATACCTTCCTGCGCGATGGTTCGGTGCACGAATCGCAGAAGCTTCACCCCACGCCGTCCGAGGCCAAGTGGTGGAACATCAAGGGTGGCTACGGCGCCAACGTGATCCCCACCGACTGCGGCCCGATCGGGGTGATGGTCTGCTACGACAGCGAATTTCCCGAACTCGCACGCCATCTTGTGAACCAGGGCGCACTGATGCTCTTCGTGCCGTTCTGCACCGACGAGCGGCGCGGATACTTGCGCGTGCGCTACTGCTGCCAGGCGCGCGCGGTGGAGAACCAGTGCTACGTCGTCACCTCGGGCGTGGTGGGCAACTTGCCCAACGTCGAGAACATGGACGTGCATTACGCCGAGAGCGCGATCCTGACGCCGTCCGACTTTCCCTTCTCGCGCGATGGCGTGGCGGCGGACACGGCCCCCAACACCGAGACCATCGCGATCGCGGACCTCAGTCTCGATTCGCTGCTGACCGCTCGCCAGTCGGGTGCGGTGCGCAATTTGCGCGATCGTCGCTTCGATCTCTACCGTGTCGAGTGGACACAGGCGCAGGGTTGAGGCTAGTCACCCCGCAATGATCCTGCCCGGTTTTCACGCAGCCAGCGCGATGCTCATCGCGCTCGGCATGTTCTATGGCTTTTTCAACGGCAAGCTGCGGGTCGAGATCGTCTCGCTGCTGACCATCGCGACGATCGCGCTGCTGCTCTACGTCGTGCCGATGCCGGGGGAGGACAAGTACGCCGGGCTCGAGCTCGCCTTCCAGGGCTTTGGCCACTACGCGCTGGTCACGATTTGCGCGCTGATGATCATGGGGCGCGGCCTGGTGGTGACCGGGGCGCTCGACCCGGCCGCCCGCACGCTGGCAAGGGTCTGGCAGTTCAACCAGGGGCTTGGCCTCCTGTTCACGCTTGTCGTGTGCCTGTTCATGTCGATGCTCATCAACGACACCCCGGTACTCGTGCTGATGATCCCGATCCTGGTGCAGATGGCGACACGCGGCGGCATGCCAGCCTCCAAGACGCTGATGCCGGTCAACGCGGCAATCCTGATCGGCGGCATGGCAACCACCATCGGCACATCCACCAACCTGCTGGTCGTCTCGATCGCACAGGACCTGGGCATGCGTTCGCTTTCGGTGTTCCACTTCACCCCGATCGTGCTGATTTCGGTGCTTTTCGCGCTGCCTTACCTGTGGCTGGTCATGCCGCGCCTGCTGCCCGACAACACTAAGGCGATTTCGGCCGAGAGCCGCCGGTTCCTCGGTAAACTGCGTCTTTCCGACGATGCGCCGATGCGGGGCAAGCTGCTCGAAGAGGCGCGGGGCCATCTGCCCGAAGGCGTGCGCGCCTGGCTGCCGCCGGGAAATCCCACCCACGTCGGTCGCCGGCTCCTGGCGGAGGGAACCTACCAGGGCCTGCAGGAAGCGGCGCGCAAGCTCTCGGCGACACTCGCCCCGGTCTGGCTGCTCGAACGGATCCGCTCGGACTCCTCGCGCTCGGGCGAAGACCTGATGGTGGCCGAAATGATCCTTGCCCCCGATTGCCGCCTGATCGGACTGACGCCGAGTACCGCGGGCTTCGAGGGCGTCGCGATGCTGGGCATCCACCACGTCCACCAGCCCTTGCGCGATACCCGCGCCGACACCCCCGACACGCCGATGATGGAAGGCGACGTTCTGCTGATGATGGGTCTGCCCGAGGACCTGCGAACTTTCGCGCAGACCGAGGGGCTGCTCCAGATCGAGGGCGGCGAAGAGATCAGCCGCAGCGGCAAGGCGCTGCTCTCGGTGGCCATCATGCTGGGTTCGGTCGGCCTTGCCAGTTTCGGCCTCGTTCCGATCGCGATTTCGGCGCTGGCAGGCGCAATCCTGATGTTCGTGACCGGCTGTGTACGTTTCGAGCGCGTCGGCCGTGCGCTTTCGGCCAAGATCATCGTGCTGGTGGCCTCCTCGATCGCGCTGGGCCGCTTCATCCTGGTTTCCGGGGCGGCGCAATGGATGGGCGAACTCCTGTCGAGCGGCCTCCAGTATTTGCCCCCGGCGGGTGTTCTCGCCGCGATCATGATCTTCGTGACGGTGCTCACCAACTTCGCCTCGAACACCGCGGCCGCGGCGGTCGGCACGCCGATCGCCTTCAACATCGCCAAGCAGCTGGGCATGCCCGAGGAGCCGCTGGTGCTCGCCGTCCTGTTCGGTTGCAACTTGTGCTACGCGACGCCCGTGGCCTACCAGACCAACATGATGATCCTGACCGAGGGTGACTATACCTTCCGCGACTACTTGCGATCGGGCGTCCCGCTCGTGTTGATCATGGTTGCTGCGCTCTCGACCACGCTGGTCTTCTGGTACGGCATCTGATCGATCCGCTCGCGGCCCGAGAGCAGCGCTTCGCGCAGGTCTTCCGCCGCGGGTAATTCGAGCGCGTCGAGATCGGCAATGCCCTCGATGGCGTCCTCGCCGTAACACTCGGCAAGCGCGATCTTCGTGGCGCGCACGTGCTTGTGCACCGCGATCGAATAGAACGCGAGTACGGTGGGCAGTTCAGGCGCGCTCGGCGATTGGTCCACCACCAGCGCCACCCGGTCCGAGCGCAGGCGCACGAACGAGCCCACCGGATAAACGCCGAGGGCTTCCTTGAACCGCGCGAGGATCGCGCTGTCGAGCGGTCCGTCGAGCTCCATGAGGGCCGCCATTGCTTCGGCGGGATCGAGCGCCCGGCCGGTCGCCGCGCCCGAGACGATCAGATCGTAGCTGTCGCAAATCGCGGCCATGCGCGAGAAGATGTCGAGATCGCGCGTGTCGAGACCCTGGGGGTAGCCCCGCCCATCGAGCCGTTCGTGATGGCGCAGGACGGCCTGAAGCACTTCCTCGGGGACGTCGCCGGCCGCCATCAGCATGTCGTGGCCGACAAGGCAATGGCGTCCGTGGAGTTCGGCATCGTCGGTGGGCTCGGGCGTGAGCGTATGTGCCGCTATCGCGGCGATGTCGGTTTCGACGCGGGCAAGGCCGACGTCGAGCAGCAGTCCCGCGAGCCCCGCCAGCCGCATCTCGCCGGGCGGCAAGCGCATCTGGCGGGCCAGCGAAACCATGAGGGCACTCACCGAAAGCATATGGTGGTAGGTCGCCTCGCTTTCGGCCTTGCAGCGCATGAGACCGGAGAAGGCATAGGGGTTGCGCTGGATCGATGCGAAGATGTCCTCCACCACCGGGGCCACCTCGGCCACGCGCGGCGCCTTGCCCAGCCGAGCCTCGAGAAAGACCTTCGAGATGATCCGGGTGGCTTTCCCGGCTGCGCGGCGAGCTGATCCGAATTCGCGGGCAATGGGAACCGGACCCGAGGCCTGCCCGGACGCGGCGCGCGGGGGTGGGCGCAATCCCGGGCTGGCGGCGAACGGGCTTGCGATCATGGCGGGGGAGGCGTTGCGGCGGCGCAAGGCGCCTGGTGGGGGCGATGATGAACTGTCCGCAGCCGCTTTGGGCAGGTCCTTTCCCTTGTCGGTATCGATGACCAGGGCCTCGAGGCCGCTCGCGCGCAGCGCGGCGCATCGCGCTTCGTCCTCGACCAGGAAATGCGCGCGCCAGAAAGGGTGGGTGAACCAGTTGCCCTGAAAGGCATGAATGTACATGCCCTGTTCGACCTGGGCCGGGTCGATGCGCTTGAGAGCCATGAGGATCCGCCTTGTTGGTGCCGCGATCTTGGCAAGTCATCGCTTATACGCGGTGATCGGCCTTACTCGTTGATCTGCTTAGTCCAACTGAGATCGTGCGCGCAGTGTATCCCGATGTGCCTTTCGAACAGATATTCATTCCAGGCCGATGTGAGGAAATTTATATATTGAAAGTTCTTAGAATTTAATCATTGTATTTGTAATTGTCTTTCATTTGTGAAATGAACTTTGTGATTTTCAATCAAATGTGAAAACTTTATCGAATTAGTTTAAAATGAAGTTCGTTTGTTATTGCAAATGCGAATTCGAGTTTTCCGTGGCTTCTGGGGTGGGCCTGTCGCGGACTTCACTTTGGTGTTAACCCTATTGATTTGTTCAAATACTCCGGCTCAAACATATAGTGGGGTGCTTGCTTCAATGCCGAGTGTTTGCCATGAGTAAAGGACATTCCGAGGCGGTCAGCGAGCGCGTGGCCGATGTGCTTGCCGGGCGTATACTGTCGGGCGCATTGCCTCCCGGAATGCGGATCAAGCAGGACGAACTCGCGGCGGAACTCAACATCAGCCGCATCCCCGTTCGCGACGCCCTGCGCATTCTCGAGGCGCGCGGGCTGGTGTCGATGCGCGCGAACACCGGGGCGCGGGTGATCTCGCTCGACGAAGCCGATCTTGCGGCCGCGTTCGACATCTGCGAACGGCTGGAGCCGCTGCTACTCGCCAGCAGTCTTGCGCGCTTCACGCAAGAGGACGTGTTCGCGCTCAAGGCGCTGCTCGACGCGCCGTGCGAGGATATCGGGGCTGAAGCGATGGTTCAGCGTGCCCGGGCCTTCCACTGGCTCGCGTACAGTCGCCATTCCTCGGCGCTGCTCGCCGGAATGGTCGAACGGATCTGGGACGCCTTGCAAAGTTACGTGCTCGCGGCCTGGGCGCGAATGAGCGAGGCCGACGCGCTTGGCGCGCGCGAAGAGCATGTCAACGAACACCGCGTGCTCTACGAAGCCATCGCACGCGGCGAACTCGAGACGGCACAGGCCGTGCTCATCCTTCACATTCGCCGCATTCGCATGTTCGTGCTGGGATCGGCGCGCCGCGTGGAGCAGATCGGCGAGGCCTGATCGGCCTGGCCTTCAGGGGGCGGGAAAGCTTTCTTCCAGCGCGGCGGCGCGCGTCGCGGTGTCGCGCCGGGCCTTTTCGGCCGCCTCGTGCGAGGGGCTTGGGGCGTAGACGCGAATGGTGGCAATCACCGCCGTGTCCTTGCCCTCGGTCGGGGCCGTGGACGGCGTGGCTGAAGGTTTCGCGGCATCGTCCACATCTGCGTCGTCGACAGTGGCCGCGATCCCGGCCATCGCGAGCTGCCGCGATAGCGTCTCGAGCTCCGCCACGGGCGCTCCCGAAATGGTGACCGCACCCAGACCCCAGCGCTGGAGGGCCCAGATGGCGAGGTCGACGGGGAGGGCATCGTCGGGCCGTGTGCCACTCTCCGGGCCGCCGAGCGCGACGCGCAAGCTCGGTTGGGGGGGCGGTACCAGGCGCACCGTCCAGCCGGATACGCCCTGGCTCGCGGCCTTTTCGGTGACACGGTAATCCTCGAGCGTCCATTCGGGAGCGGGGACCGGCTCGATGTAGACCTGGCGCTGGGCGCGGTCGGTCCAGATCGCACGCGTGGGCAGGCCGATCTTCTGGCGGATCGTCTTGAATGGGGGCACGTCGGCGGCGATGCCCGCGGTCGTGCGCTCCATCGCGGCGTCGACCATGGCCTGCGTCTGCGAACGTACGTCGGCGGCGAGGACTTGCTGGAGGCTGATCTCGACGTTTTCGCCAAGGCGCGTGCGCAGCAAGGTCTCGGCCGCGGCTTGCGCATTCGCGGTGTAGCTGGTGGCGATGACCAGGGCCTTGACCTTGGGGGAGCCGAACAGGCTCGAGCTGACGTCGAGCTGGGCGACGTTGACGCTGTTGTCGCCGCACGCCTCGATGATCGCGTTTTGGGCGGCCGAGCGGATGCGGGCCTCGTTGGTCAGCTTCATCAGCGTCATCGTGAGCGGCGTTGCCAGTACGAGGAAGGCGGCGATCAGGATGGCGACGTAGCGCGGTGTCCACTCGACCTTGCCGAGCGGACGTGCCGCGCCCGAAAGGCGTGCGACAAGCGCGAAGGCGAACGTGATCGCGGCCAGGTTGGTGAGGAACAGCAGCAGCGCGCCCATCGCGAAGAGCGGCTGGAGCACGCCGATGCCATAGCCCACCACCGCGAGCGGGGGCATCAGGGCCGTCGCGATGGCGACCCCGATGGCGGTGCCGCCCTTGCCGATCACGGTCGAATAGCCACCGGCGAGGCCCGAGAGCAGCGCGATGGCGAGGTCGAGCAGGTTGGGCTCGGTGCGCGCCAGGATTTCGGGCGTCGCATTGCGGATCGGCGAGAGCAGGGTGAGCACGATGCCCGTCGCGATCCCGATCAGCGCGCCGATCGCCACCACTTTCACCGCGTCGCGGATGCGGTGCCCGTCGAGCGAGGCGAAGCCGAAGCCCATCGCGGCAATCGGGCTCATCAGCGGCGAGACGAGCATCGCGCCGATGACCACGGCCGTCGAGCTCTGAAGCAGGCCGAGGATGGCGATGCCGGCGGCGAGCGCGCACATCAGGATGTAGCCGCTGGTGAGCTGGCCTTCCTGGCGGACGGTTTGGCGCAAGTCGAATGCCTGGTCCGGGCTGAGTTCGGGCAGCAGCACCGCGTGGGCGAACTTGATGCGCACGAGATGGAAGAAGGCCTCGGTCCGGCGCACCCAGTGCGGCCGGTTGAGCCAGGCCTCGTTGAACGAGCCGGGCAGAGGTGCATCTCGCGCCTCGCGGCTCTCGTCGGGGGTGGACGTGCCGGGCAGGGGGCTGTCGGGCATGGCGGGTTCGGGGCCGTTTTCGGGGGGAGTTTCGGCGGGCATGGGTTCAGGCGGCTCCCGAAATGCGGGGGTGGCGGGACTGGATCGCGGCGATGAGCCGGGCGATCGATCCGCCCTGGACGACGACGGCGAAGAGCACCACGATGTAAGTCGCGGCGAGCAGTTCGGACCGGATCGGCGAGGCCGGCAGCGAGAGCGCGAGGGCGATCGAGATGCCGCCGCGCAATCCGCCCCAGACCAGTGTGGGGAAGGCAAGGGGACCCATGTCGATGGCCCGCTTCATCGCGACGAGCGGCAGGCCCACGGAAAGCATGCGGGCGACCAGCACGATCAGGATGGTGGCGACGCCGAGCAGGAGGTAGCCCGGCTGGAGGTCGAGCGCGATGACCTCGAGGCCGATGAGCAGGAACAGCACGGCGTTGAGCACTTCGTCGATCAGCGCCCAGAACTTGATGATGTAGTCGCGCGTGAGGTCACTCATCGCATGGGTCACGCCCGCGTTGCCGATGATGAGGCCCGCGACGGCCATGGCCACCGGGCCGCTGACGTGGAGCGCCATGGCAAGACTGTAGCCGCCCATCACCACGGCAAGGCTGATCATGGCCTCGATGTTGTATTCGTCGATCGACTTCATCGCCGCGTAGCCGATGCCGCCAACGACAAGGCCGAGCAGGCCGCCGCCCAGCGCTTCCTGCGCAAAGTGACCCAGCGCGAAGGACCAGGTGAACGGCTCGGTCCCGGTGGCGAGCGCGATCAGGATGGTGAACACGACGACGCCGATCCCGTCATTGAACAGGCTTTCCCCGGCGACGGTCGCCTGGAGCGTCTCGGGCATGGCCGCGCGCTTCATGACGGCCATGACCGAGACCGGGTCGGTCGGACTGATCAGCGCGCCGAAGACGAGGCACCAGGTGAGCGGCACCGGGATGCCGACGGCCCCCGAGAGCGCGTGGAAGCCAAAGCCGACGAGCGCGGTGGAGAGCACTACGCCGATCGTGCTGAAGACCAGGATCGGCAGCGCGCCCGCGCGCATGTGCGCCCAACTGACGTGCATCGCACCCGCGAAGAGGAGGAACGAGAGCATGCCGTCCATCAGCGTCTGCGAGAAATCGATGTCGGCGAGGAAGCGGCCGAAGGTCGCGGTCAGTGTGCTCGAGGGTACGAAACGATCGTAGGCGACCAGCAGCAGCGAGGCGAGCGTGCCCATGACGGTGAGCCCCACCGTCGAGGGCAATTTGAACGTGCGATGGTTCAGGTAGCCGAGTGCGGCCGCCATCACGATCAGGAACGAGGCGGCGTCGAAGGGCGTCAGTTCGTGCATCCGCCATCTGTAACCTCGGCCCGCCGCGCTGCCTAGCTTTGTTGCCGCCCACCAGGGCGAATGCGCGGAATGTGCAAAGCTTTTTTGCGGCGTTGCACAATTGGGCTTGCTGCGCCGCACCCGTGTGGTAGCCATGATGGACAACAGTATTCGGATAAACGGGCGGGCCAGATTCCGCCCATGCTTTGGGCCTGGCCTGGGGCGGAGCGGATCCGGCGGACGGACACTTCGCGACAGCCGTTTTAGGAGAGAATCCGTGGCAAGCAGTCCTTCCGAGTTCGACGAGCATATCGTTCGCGTGCTTCGCCACCGTGTCGGCAAGGACGAACGCGCCGCGAAGCACCACGACTGGTACAACGCCTCGATCTACGCGTTGCGCGACCACATCATCGACGACTGGATCACGTCCACGCGGCGCACCTACGAGGCGGGCGACAAGCGCGTCTACTACCTCTCGATGGAGTTTCTCATCGGGCGGCTCCTGCGCGATGCGCTTTCCAACATGGGGATGACCGCCGAAGTGGAGAAGGCGCTGGCCGCGCACGGGCTCGACCTTGCCGAAATCGAGGAGTTCGAGCCCGACGCCGCGCTCGGCAACGGGGGGCTCGGGCGGCTCGCGGCCTGCTTCATGGAAAGCCTCGCGACTCTCGACATCCCCGCCTATGGCTACGGCATCCGTTACGTGAACGGCATGTTCCGCCAGCGCATCGACGATGGCTGGCAGGTCGAACTGCCCGAGACCTGGCTCGCCCACGGCAATCCCTGGGAATTCGAGCGGCTCGAGAGCACCTACCGCATCGGCTTTGGCGGGGAGGTCACCGTCGAGGGCGACGTTGCCGCCTGGCACCCGGCCGAACAGGTCGAGGCGACCGCGGTCGATACGCCGGTGGTGGGCTATGGCGCCAAGCGGGTGAACACGCTGCGGCTGTGGACCGCGAGCGCGCTCGACCCGATCAAGCTCGACGCCTTCAACGCCGGCGACCACGTCGGCGCGCTTTCCGAGCAGGTGCGCGCCGACAGCCTGGTGCGCGTGCTCTACCCGGCCGATTCCAGCCCGGCCGGGCAGGAACTGCGGCTGCGCCAGGAGTACTTCTTCACCGCCGCCTCGGTGCAGGACATCGTGCGCCGCCACATGCAGTACGAAGGCGACATCCGCTCGCTGCCCGAAAAGGCCGCGATCCAGCTCAATGACACGCACCCCTCGGTCGCGGTGGCCGAGCTGATGCGGCTCATGGTCGATGTCCACCAGCTCGAATTCGAGGAGGCCTGGGGGCTGTGCAAGCAGACCATCTCCTACACCAACCATACGCTCCTGCCCGAAGCGCTGGAAACCTGGCCGCTGCCGCTGTTCGAGCGTCTCCTGCCTCGCCACATGCAGATCATCTACGCGATCAACAGCCGGATCCTGCGCGAGGCGCGCAAGGCTGGGTGCGATGACGCGCAGATTTCGGCGATCTCGCTGATCGAGGAATCGGGCGAGCGGCGCGTGCGCATGGCCAACCTCGCCTTCGTGGGCGCGCATTCGGTGAACGGCGTGGCCGCGCTCCACACCGAGCTGATGAAGGAGACGGTCTTCGCCGATCTCCACTCGCTCTATCCCTCGCGGATCAACAACAAGACCAACGGGGTCACCCCGCGCCGTTGGTTGCAGCAGTGCAACCCTGGGCTGACCGGCGTCATCCGCGAGGCCATCGGCGATGATTTCCTGAAGGACGCAGGCCAGCTCTCGGCGCTCAACGCATTGGCCGAGGACGCGGCGCTGGGCGAGCGCATCGCCGAGGTCAAGCGCGCCAACAAAGTGGCGCTGGCCGAGCATCTCAAGGCGACGATGGGTATTCGGCTCAACCCTGACGCGCTGTTCGACGTCCAGATCAAGCGCATTCACGAGTACAAGCGCCAGCTTCTCAACCTGATCGAAACCGTCGCCCTCTACGACCAGATCCGCAGCCATCCCGAGCGCGACTGGGTGCCGCGCGTCAAGATCTTCGGGGGCAAGGCGGCGTCGAGCTACCACAACGCCAAGCTCGTCATCAAACTGGCCAACGACATCGCCAAGCGGGTCAATTCCGATCCTTCGGTGGGGGGTATCCTCAAGGTCGTTTTCGTGCCCAACTACAACGTCAGCCTGGCCGAGCGGATCATTCCCGCCGCCGACCTTTCCGAGCAGATCTCGACCGCGGGCATGGAGGCTTCGGGCACGGGCAATATGAAGTTTGCGCTCAACGGGGCGCTGACGATCGGCACGCTCGATGGCGCCAATGTGGAAATCAAGGAGCATGTGGGCGACGAGAACATCGTCATCTTCGGGCTGACCGCCGAGGAAGTCGCGGCGAAGCGGGCCGAGGGCTACAACCCGCGCGAGATCATCGAGGACTCGCGCGAATTGAGCCAGGCGCTCTCGATGATCGCCTCGGGCGTGTTCTCGCCCGACGATCCCGGGCGCTATGCGGGCCTTATCGGAGGCATCTACGACCACGACTGGTTCATGTGCGCCGCCGATTTCGAAAGCTACACCGATGCGCAGCGCAGCGTCGACGCCCGTTGGCGCGATGCTCCGGGCTGGCGCGAGGCCGCGATCCGCAACATCGCCAACGTGGGCTGGTTCTCGTCGGACCGGACCATTGCCGAATACGCGAAGGATATCTGGAAAGTCTTGTGAAGCCAAAGGAAAGCGCTCTCGATGCCCTGCTGGACGGCACCCATGGCGATCCGTTTTCGTTGCTGGGGGTGCACGCCGGACCGATGGGCGCTTTTGCGCGGGCCATTCTCCCGGGCGCGCAGAGCGCAGAGGCCTTTTCGATCGAGGGGCGGCGGCTGGGTGAACTGGCGCAGATCGACGAGCGCGGCCTGTTCGAGGGCTATCTCGTGGGCAAGCCGCAGCCGATCCGCTATCGCTGCTCGGACGGGCAGCACGAGTGGATCCAGACCGATCCCTACAGCTTCGCGCCGGTGCTGGGCCCTGTCGACGACTTCCTGATCGCGCAGGGCACCCACTATCGCCTGTTCGACAAGATGGGCGCGCACCTGATCGAGCATCAGGGCGCCTGGGGCGTCCATTTCGCGGTCTGGGCGCCCAACGCCCAGCGCGTCAGCGTGGTGGGCGACTTCAACGACTGGGAACCGGCGCGGCACGTCATGCGCAACCGCAGCGACATCGGCGTGTGGGAAATCTTCATTCCCGATATCAAGGACTATCGGGCCTACAAGTTTCACGTCGTGGGCTTCGACGGCGTTGCGCGCCCGCTCAAGGCCGACCCCTTCGCCTTCATGACCGAAGTGCGCCCGCGCACGGCCTCGGTCACGGCCAAGGTCGAGTGGCACGACTGGCAGGATGCGGCGCACCGCGCGCACTGGGCCGGGGTCGATGCCCGGCGGGTGCCGGTCTCGATCTACGAGGTGCACGCCGGATCGTGGCAGCGCGACCGGTGGAACTGGTTCCTCAACTGGGACGAGATGGCCGACCAACTCATCCCCTACGTCGTCGACATGGGCTTCACCCATATCGAGTTCATGCCGATCAGCGAGCACCCCTATGACCCGTCATGGGGATACCAGACGACCGGGCTCTACGCGCCTTCGGCCCGGTTCGGCGAGCCTTCGGGTTTTGCGCGGTTCGTCGAGGGCGCACACAAGGCCGGCATCGGGGTCATCCTCGACTGGGTCCCGGCGCACTTCCCGACCGATGAGCACGGCCTCGTGCGCTTCGATGGCACCGCGCTCTACGAGCACGAGGATTGGCGGCAGGGCTATCACCCTGACTGGAACACGCTGATCTACAATTTCGGGCGCAAGGAAGTGGCGAGCTACCTCGTCAACAACGCGCTGTTCTGGGCCGAGCGCTACCATGTCGATGGCTTGCGCATCGACGCGGTCGCCTCGATGCTCTACCGCGATTATTCGCGCAAGGAGGGCGAGTGGATCGCCAACGAGGCTGGAGGGCGCGAGAACTGGGAAGCGGTCGACTTCCTGCGCGCGGTCAACAACGCGCTTTACCAGAACCACCCCGGCATCATCACGATCGCCGAGGAATCGACCGCCTGGCCGGGGGTCTCCGCCCCCGCGCATGAGGCCGAGGCGGGAACGCGCGCGACCGCGCTCGGCTTTGGTTTCAAGTGGAATATGGGCTTCATGCACGACACCTTGCGCTACATGGGGCGCGATCCGGTGCATCGCCAGTTCCACCATGAGGACATCACCTTCGGCTTGATGTACGCCTTCTCGGAGAACTTCGTCCTCCCGCTTAGCCACGACGAGGTCGTCCACGGCAAGGGTTCGCTGCTCGCCAAGATGAGCGGCGACGACTGGCAGCAGTTCGCGAACTTGCGCGCCTACTACGCGATGATGTGGGGCTATCCGGGCAAGAAGCTGCTGTTCATGGGGCAGGAATTCGCCCAGCGCGCCGAGTGGAGCGAGGATCGCGCGCTCGACTGGCACTTGCGCGAGGCGCCCGCGCACGAGGGTGTGCGCAATCTGGTGCGCGACCTCAACCGGGTATACCGCAGCAAGCCGGCGCTGCACGGACGCGACTGCGAGGGGGAGGGCTTCGCCTGGCTGGTGGTCGACGATGCGGTCAATTCGGTCTTCGCCTGGGTACGCAAGGCGCCGGGTGCGCGCGATGTGGTGGTCATCTGCAACATGACCCCGACGTTGCGCAGCGCCTATGCTTTGGCGTTGCCCCATGATGGCAAATGGAATGAAATTCTCAACAGCGATTCGGTCTACTATGGCGGATCGGGCAAGGGGAATCTGGGTCAGGTCCGGGCAAGCGGGGGGGTGGCGCACGTGACCCTGCCGCCGCTTGCGACGATCATGCTGGAATGCGCGGATTGAAACAGGCCAAAGGCCGGAGAGAGGACAAGGCACGATGAAGACGCCCAGTGGGCAGCCACTCGCGCGCGAGGCGATGGCGTACGTTCTGGCCGGAGGACGGGGCAGCCGGCTCAAGGAGCTGACCGACAACCGGGCCAAGCCGGCCGTCTACTTCGGCGGCATGAGCCGGATCATCGATTTCGCGCTGTCGAACGCGATCAACTCGGGCATCCGCCGGATCGGGGTCGCCACGCAGTACAAGGCGCATAGCCTGATCCGGCACATGAACCGGGCGTGGAACTTCATGCGCCCCGAACGCAACGAGAGCTTCGACATCCTGCCCGCCTCGCAGCGCATTTCCGAGTTCATGTGGTACGAGGGCACGGCCGATGCGGTGTTCCAGAACATCGACATCATCGCCGTGCACGCGCCGCGCTACATGGTGATCCTGGCGGGCGATCACATCTACAAGATGGATTACGAGCTCATGCTGCGCGAGCATGTCGATTCCGGCGCCGACGTGACCGTGGGCTGCCTGACCGTCCCGCGCGCCGATGCCACCGCCTTCGGGGTCATGCACGTCGACGACGACGACTACATTACCTCCTTCCTCGAGAAGCCCGCCGATCCGCCCGGAATTCCGGGCGATCCCGACCACGCGCTGGCCTCCATGGGGATCTATGTCTTCGAGACCGAGTTCCTGTTCGAGCAGCTTCGCCGCGACGCCTCCGATCCCGATTCCCGGCGTGATTTCGGGGGCGACATCATCCCCTACATCGTCAAGCACGGGAAGGCGAAGGCGCACCGCTTCACCTCCTCGTGCATCCGGGCTGCCGAGGAGATCGAGGAGTACTGGCGGGACGTGGGCACCGTCGATGCCTACTTCGAGGCCAATCTCGACCTTACCGACACCGTCCCCAAGCTCGACATGTACGACCGCGACTGGCCGATCTGGACCGACACCGTCGTCGCCGCGCCCGCCAAGTTCGTGCACGACCAGGACGGACGGCGCGGGCAGGCGATCTCCTCGCTGATCAGCCAGGACTGCATCGTCTCGGGCTCGCTCGCGCGTCGCTCGCTCCTGTTCACCGGGGTCAAGATGGGAAGCTGGTCGGAAGTGAACGAGGCGGTGATCCTGCCCTACTGCAACATCGGTCGCAACGCGCGGCTCAGCCGCGTGGTCATCGATTCGGGCGTGCGCATCCCCGAAGGGCTGGTGGTGGGCGAGGACCCCGAGCTCGACGCAATCCGCTTCCGGCGAACCGAGAAGGGTGTTTGCCTGATCACCAAGGCCATGATCGACAGGCTGGACCTGTGAGCGCAGAATCCGCGGACCTCAGGGTCCTTTCGGTCGCGTCGGAGGCAGTGCCGCTGGTCAAGACCGGCGGGCTCGCCGACGTCGTCGGCGCTTTGCCCGGCGCTCTGGCGGGCGAGGGCGTGGCGGTGACGACCCTGTTGCCCGGCTACCCCTCGGTGCTGTCCGCGCTGGGGCGCAGCCGCCCGGTGCACGTCTGGCCCGAGTTGTTCGGGGCCCCGGCGCGCCTCATGGCGGGCACGCTCGAGGGCCATCCGCTCTACGTCCTGGACAGCCCCTCGCTGTTTGTGCGCGAGGGACTTCCCTACGCCGACCGGGCGGGAGTGGACTGGCCCGACAACTGGCGCCGCTTCTGCGCGCTTGGCCGCGCGGCGGCCGACGTTGCGGGGGGGGCGATCGAGAAGCGGGGCAAGCCGCAAGGCTTCGATCTGCTCCACGCCCACGACTGGCAGGGTGCCATGGCGGCCGCCTATACCCGTTACGCGCCGCTGGGCGGGCGCACCGTGCCCAGCGTGGTGACGGTGCACAACATCGCTTTCCAGGGACGTTTCCCGGCCGAGGTCTTCGCCGGGGTCGGTCTTCCCCAGCGCGCCTGGCACATGCAGGGGGTGGAGTACTACGGTGGCTTCGGGATGCTCAAGGCCGGCCTGTTCTGCGCCGATGCCATCACCACCGTGAGCCCGACTTACGCGCGCGAAATTCGCAGCCACACGTTTGGCATGGGCCTCGAAGGGCTGATCGCCGAGCGCGGCAGTGCGGTCCACGGCATCCTCAACGGGATCGATACCAAGGTCTGGAATCCGGCGAACGACCCCAGCCTCGCCGCCCCCTATTCGGCGCGGACGCTGGCCAAGCGAGGGGCCAACAAGCGCGCGCTCGAAGCCGAGTTCGGGCTTGTCGAGGACGAGGGCCCGCTGTTCGTGGTGATCACCCGGCTGACCTGGCAGAAGGGCATGGACCTGCTTCCCGCGATGGCCGACCACATCGTCGCGCTCGGCGGGCGGCTGGCGGTGCTGGGCTCGGGCGACGCGGCACTCGAGCAGGCGCTGCTTGCCGTGTCGGCGCGCCATCCGGGCCGCGTGGGCGTGCGCATCGGCTACGACGAAGGTCTCTCGCACCGCATGCAGGGAGGAGGGGATGCGATCCTCATTCCCTCGCGTTTCGAGCCTTGCGGCCTCACCCAGCTTTACGGCCTGGCCTATGGCTGCGTTCCGGTGGTCTCGCGCACGGGGGGACTTGCGGACACGGTGATCGACGCCAATCCGGCTGCGCTCGTGGCCGGCGTGGCGACGGGCGTGCAGTTCGATGGCGTCGACGCGGCCACGCTGGCCTCGGCGATCACGCGCACGGTCGCGCTCTACCGCTCCAGCGAGGACTGGCAGCGTCTCCAGCGCAACGGCATGAAGGCGGACTTTTCCTGGAAGGCGAGCGGACGGGCCTATGCCGCGCTCTATCGCACGTTGATCCGGTGAACCGGCTGGGAGCCTGGGCGAGCGCGGGCAGGACCCGCTTTGCGGTCCGCTCCCCGCAGGCTTGGCAGGTCTGGCTGTGCCTGTTCGACGAAAGCGGCGAGGAATTTCGCCACGCGATGGAGCGCGACGGTGAAGAGTGGGTGCTCGATTGGCCCGAGGACCTTTCCGGGTACCTGTACGGCTATCGTGCCGAAGGGCGCTGGGCACCGGATGAGGGGCTCTGGTTCGATCCGGCCAAGCTGCTGGTCGACCCATACGCGCGCGAACTCGATCGCCGCTTCGTCCAGGTTCCGGCGCTAGCCAAGTTCGGAACCGATACCTCGGATGTCGTACCGCGCGCGCGGGTGGCGCAAGACCTGCCCCCGCTTGTTCTCCAGCCCCCGCTTTTCGCCCGCGGGGGCCTGATCTACGAGATCAATGTCCGCGGCTTCACGATCCTCCATCCCGAGGTGCCCGCGGACTTGCGCGGCACGGTCGGCGCATTGGCGCATCCATCGATCCTCGCACATCTTCGCAAGTTGGGTATGGGGGCGGTCGAACTGATGCCGATTGTCGCCTGGCTCGACGAACGCCATCTGCCCCCACTCGGGCTCATCAACGCCTGGGGGTACAATCCGGTCGCTATGATGGCGCTCGATCCCGGCCTGTGCCCGGGCGGTGTCGCCGAACTGCGCGAGACGGTGGCGACTTTGCGGAAAAACGGCATCGGCGTCGTCCTCGATTTGGTCTTCAACCATTCCGGAGAAAGTGATCGCGAAGGCGGAGTACTCAGCTTGCGTGGGCTCGACAACGCGGCCTACGCCCATGCCCCCGACGGCTCGCTGATCAACGATACCGGCTGCGGCAACACGCTCGACTTCGCCAACCCGGCGGTCCGCCGCCTGACATGCGAGGCGATGCGCCATTTCGTCACGCAGGCGGGCGTCGACGGCTTCCGCTTCGATCTGGCCCCGGTTCTGGCGCGCGGCCCGGGCTTCGCAGCCGACGCGCCGATCTTTGCCGAGATTGCGCGCGATCCGGTGCTGGCCGATCGCGTCCTGATCGCCGAACCCTGGGACATCGGGCCGGGAGGTTATCAATTGGGGCACTTCCCGGCGAACTGGCTCGAATGGAACGACCGCTTCCGCGACGACGTCCGGCGGTTCTGGAAGGGCGAGGGGGGCATCGGCACGCTCGCCACGCGCCTGGCCGGATCGAGCGACATCTTCGGCCCAAGCCACGCGCAGAATCCCTGCCGGTCGGTCAACTTCCTTGCTGCCCACGACGGCTTCACCCTCGCCGATACCGTAGCCTATCTGGACCGCCACAACGAGGCGAACGGCGAGGACAACCGGGACGGACATGGCGAGAACTTCAGTTGGAACCATGGCGTCGAGGGCCCGAGCGCCGACCCCGACGTGATTGCCGCGCGCCGCGCGGACCTGAAGGCGCTTCTCACCACGCTGTTCGCCTCGACTGGCTCGATCATGCTGACGGCGGGCGACGAATTCGGGCGCAGCCAGCGCGGCAATAACAACGCATACTGCCAGGACAATCCCATCGGCTGGATCGATTGGGAGGCGCGCGACCGGGACCTTGAAGACCACGTCGCGGTGCTCGCGCACTTGCGCAATTCGGTGCGCGATAATCTGTCCTTCTTCCCCGAGGACGCACGTTGGTTGGCCGCAATCGACGGCCCTATGACGACAGCTGAGTGGGAGAATCCGGCAGGTGCGGGCTTCCGGCTGGAACGCCCGTTGCCGGAAGGTGGCGGGCAGCTTGTCTTGGTGGTCGAGCGGCCCGCGCGGCGGGTGATCTTCAGGCGATCCGATCCCACGCCCGGCGACTAGGCCGAGTGGACGAAATGCTTCCACCATATTGCCGGATTGGGGGGCGAGACAGAAAAGTGCACCCTTCTTGAAGCGGGTGGAAAGGCGTTGCCGATTTCCCTGGAAGCGGAACATGCGCTCGATCCGATCCCGGGAGCGACGATAGTCGGAATGCGCCGGGGCGTGCGGTGTGAGCCGGGGGGGAAGGACAGACATGTCGCAGCTCAGAAGCAGGTTCACGCGAACGCGAGCGCCATAGTAACCTAGGTCGGCGAGCAAGGCCCTTGGCTTGGGCACCGGCATGGTCATCAGCTCATCGACGCTGCCTTACCCAGACGCTTGGGCGCCGCTCAGGAGAATGCCGCGAGGGACGCTTTGATTGTCGCGGTAGGCCCCGACATTGCACGCAAGGCCGCCGCGTGATCGGCCAAGAACCTTCTTGCAAATCCCCTTTTAGCGCCCGCGGTCGATGTGTGCCCTCGGATCGTGGCGCGCTCGGCCATGTGTTGGTCGGGCAAAGACCGACGAGCGTTTGCGGCATGCCATCCACGTTAGGGCGATAGCTGAGGCCCGATCAATCCCGTGCTGGGTCGCTAGGTTCGCCGCGATCCATGGCTGTCCTTGAAAAAAAAGGCAGCCGTGAATAGAAACGTCGTGTCCCGCGTTTCGTGATGTTCGCGATGACGAGTTACTACCTACGCTTCGAACGATTGCTTCTCGATGCGCGGGCAGGGACAATCGCGCACTTTGCGCTGATACCGAACGACTTCGATGTAGCCGGCCTGATAGGCGTAGTCGCCGAGATATCAGGGGACACCCTGACGCTGCATCAACCGGAAGGCACGATGCGGCTTCGCAGGTCGCTTATGGCGCCGGATTAACCGGCGACAAAGGCCAGCTGTAGGCACTGCAGCGCTTAGTCGACCACGATGGTGGTTATGGCGATGGTGTGAACTGCCATCTTGCGAGGGCCCGTTCGCCTGTCGAGATGCGCGAAGGAATAGTAGATGGTCGTAGCCATCCGGTGAAGGCGGCAGGTGATTTCCCCGTCACTTGCTTCAGGGCTGGAGCTCGCCCCATTTTGCGCCGAGACAATAGCCGCCATTTACAACCCACTTTCCACCAGCATCCAAGCACGCATCAATCGCGAGAGTTTCGCGGAGCCACCATCCCACCGCAATACCGAGCAGGCCAGCCAGAGCGATGGCAACGAGCAACCGGAACGTCATGCTTGTTCGCTTAAGCGGGTGAGCGGATGTCCGCAATTTGGGTTCAGGCAGTTCCAGGGAAGCAGTTCGTCGATCCGGTTGACGGGATGCTCGGCGATGCGCGCCAGGACATCGGCCAGCCAGGCTTGCGGATCGACGTCGTTGAGCCGGGCGGTCTGGTTCAGCGAGTGGAGCACGGCGGCGCGCTGTCCGCCGCGATCCGAACCGCCGAACAGCCATGCCTTCCGGCCCAGCGGCACGCAGCGCAGCGCCCGCTCGGCCGCGTTGTTCGTGAGGCAGATCCGGCCCTCTTCCAGGAAGCGGATGAAGGCCCCAGCGCCGGAGCATGTAGTTTATCGCCTTGGCCAGATCGTGGCTGCGTGAGAGCTTCGCAAGTTGGGCGGTGAGCCAGGCGTGCAGATCCGCCATCGGCCGCGCGCAGAGGTTCTGCCGGACGGCGAGGCGCTCTTCGGTCGCCTTGCCGCTGATGCCACGCTCGATCTCGAACAGGGCATCGAGGCGCTGCACGGCTTCCAGCGCGATCGGATAGATCATGCCGGTACGCTCGCCGCGGCTCTTCCGGCGCGCGGCGGCCTCGACGGCGGCGAGTTCGAAGAACTTGGCGCTCAGCGTTGCGCAAAGCAGCCGGCCTCGATCACGGGGGCGGGCTGACGGCCGGGCGCGTAGAGTTCGTTGTAGCCACCATAGGCAGCGGCCTGCGCAATCCCTGCCCAGGACGCCAGATGCGCCCGAGGATGCTCGCCGCGCCGGTCGCGGGAATAGTGGAACAGGGCCGCGGGCGGATCGCTGCCGGCAAATGGCCGGTCACCACGAACGTAGGCCCACAGGCGCGCGGTATCGGTCTTGCCCTTGGCCAGGACCGGCACGGTCGTATCGTCGCCATGCAGGCGCCGGGTTGCAAGCACATGCGCCTCGATCCGTCGATAGAGCGGCATCAGAGCGAAGGCCGCCGCGCCCAACTGGTCGGCCAGCGTCGAGGTGCTGAGCGCCACGCCTTCGCGCGCGAAGCGCTCGGCCTGGCGGTTGAGGGGCTGGTGCTGGCCACACTTCTCGAACAGCAGCATGGCGAGGAAACTGGGGCCGGCCCATCCGCGCGGCACGACATGGAACGGCGCCGGAGGCTGCGTGATCGCCTCACAATCCCGGCACGAAAACTTCTCGCGCACCGTCTGGATCACTTTCCACTGGCGCGGGATCACTTCGAGCGTCTCGGTCACGTCCTCGCCCAGCTTCGACAGGCGCGCGCCCCCGCAGGACGGGCACGAACACGGCGCGGGAATGACGACGCGCTCGCGCGGGAGATGTTCGGGGAACGGCTTGCGGCTTGGCCGCTTGCGCGCGAAGGCGGCAACGTCGGCTGTCCTTGCCGCGGCGACTTCGGCGGCCAGGTCATCCTCGCAGGCATCGGCCTCGAGGTCTTCCAGCTGAAGCTCGAGCTGATCGAGCAGGAGACGTCTGCGCTCGGCGCTGACGCCATATTGCTCGCGGCGCAGCTTGGCGATCTGCAGCTTGAGGTGGGCGATCATCGCCTCGGTCGCGCTCTCGCGGGCCCTGGCATTGGCGAGGCGCGCCTCGGCATCGTCAGCGCGTTCGAGCGCGGCGGACAGCAGCGCCTTGAGCGCTTCGACGTCATCCGGGAGGGGCGATGCGGCCGTGTCCATGAAGGGCATGGAATCACAGATCGGCGCGGCCTTGGAGCCCAAAATGCGCCGGGAGACGAAGAAAGTGCGCGGTCTATCCCGCGCTTTGCGGACGCCAGGAATACTGCGGGTTACGCCAGTCGATCCCTTCCAGCAGGCAGGATAATTGCGCGTTGGTCAGCGAGACGATCCCGTCCTTCGCCGAGGGCCACACGAAGCGTCCCTTCTCGAGCCGCTTGGAATAGAGCGACATCCCGATCCCGTCGTGCCAGATGATCTTGATCAGCGATCCCGTCCGTCCGCGAAACACGAACAGGTCGCCCCCGTGCGGGTCGCGCTTCAGGCCCTGCTGGACCTGCAAGGCCAGCCCTTGCATCCCTTTGCGCATGTCCGTGTGCCCCATGGCGATCCACACCCGCGCGCCCGCTGGGATCACCGCAGCGCCTTCAAGGTCGCGGTGACCAGTGCAGCGGGAGCTTCGGCCGAAATGCGAACGCGCCGACCTTCGCCCAGTTCGACGGTGATCACGCCGCAGCGATCACAGCCGTCCGCCTTCTCGTCCTTGGCGAGGACCGCCTGGGCAAAGGTTGCCTCCACCATCGGAAGGGATGCCCCTTCGGCCTGTTCGCGTCGCAGATTGCGCCGCCAGGTGTAGATCAGGCTGGTCGATACGTCCCGCCGCCGGGCTACGTCCGCGACACATGCGCCCGGCGCGAACGCCTCGGCCAGGATCTGGAACCGCTCCTCGTCCCGCCACCGACGCCGCCGCTCCGGCCCCGTCATCACCGTGATCTGCCCCATGCTGCGCTCCTAAGCTCGCTCATACGAGCGCTCTTAAGACCGGTCGTTCACTCACCGGACAAGGCGGGGCTCACCGGATGAATACGAAACGTCGCCGGATTGGGAATCCCTTTTGTCCAGGCGATCCAAGGCCAGACCGGCCTCGCGGCTGCGCACGACTGGCGCATTCAATCGGTCGGGAGGAGGTGTGAGACGGTTTCCCACAAGCGGTCGCCGGCGCGGTCCCATGTGAAGTGCGCGGCTCGTTGTTGTCCGCGCGCGATCAGCGCATCGGCAAGCTCGCGATTGTCGAGGATTGCCAGTGTTGCGTCGCGATAGGCGCGCGAATCCTGCGGAGCGACGAGCAGCGCGCCTTGACCGCAGATCTCCGGCATGGCTCCGGCTGCGGCTGCGACGACAGGGGTGCGGCATTGCATGGCCTCGACCGGAGGAAGGCCGAAGCCCTCGGTCAATGACGGAAACAGGAAGACGCTGGCACCGAGGTACAGTGCTCGCAGTTCCGCATCGGAGACGAAGCCGGTGAACACGGCACTGGCCGGTGGTTCCCAACCTTTGTTGCGGTAGGCCTGTGCCGGCGGGCCGCCCGCGATGACGAGGCGCTGGCCACCCGGGAGCGGGTCGCGCAAAGCGTCGAACACCGTGCGCATATTTTTGTATTCCTTGGTCGATCCAAGAACCAAGACATAGCTTTCGTCTGCGAGTCCGAACCGCCTCAAGAGCGATGAATCTGGAGAGTGGCGCAGGAGGTGGTCGGTTCCGTTGTGAACCACCTCGATCTTGTCGGGGTGGCCGATTCCAAACCGAATCAGGCTTTGCCGGGCGAATTCGGACACGGTGAGGATCCTGCGCGCACGTCGCCCGATCCAGGGCAGGAGCCTGCGATAGGCCTGCGCCTGGCTTCCGGAATAATCGCGGGGAAACAGGAAGGTCTGTGCATCGTGGATCATGACCAGACTGTTGCCGTGAAGCAGCGGCGCGAGATTGCAGAAATTGAGAAGAAGTCGGCCTTGCGCCACACGGGGCAAGGTGAGCATTTCCCATCCTTGCCCGCGGCCGAACCGTCCCTTGACGACCCGCGTACGTGCGCTGGCGAATGTCGATCCAGGGGGCGCGGGGCGCGGGCTTATGATCTGGGGATGGGTGCCCTTGTCGGCCTTGCCGATCAATTGTGCCGTGAATTCGGCTGCGGTGCGATGAACGCCGTTGAGCCCGGCGCCAAGAAACTTGCCGTTGATCAGTACTTCATGCATCGCGACGCTTCCGAACCGGCTGCGCATCAGGCCGCTTACCTAAGGCTTCGCACGCTTCATCGTAGAGCGCCGCGTCATCTGCGTAAAATTCTGAAATGAAGTCCTCGGTACTCGCATCGAAACGGATATCGCCATAGCGATCCGAAGCCGTCGCGAAGGCCGGGCTCTTCATCCAGAGTGGGTAGAGGCCGTTGCGAACCTTGCGCGGCAGGAGGGTGCGAGCAAGGTGGCGCACGGCGGGCTGTGCCGTGCGGCTCCACGCCTTGGGTTCGCGGCGGGCATGGTCGTGGGGAATGTCCAGTGCAAGGCCGGTTTCGGCCTCGATCCAGCCTGCCAAAGCGTCTGTCCGGTCGATGGGAAAGATCGCGCTGACGACGCGCGCGCCGTCGACTTGCGAGTAATCGACCTGCCTGGCGAAATGAATGTAGTGGATGTCGCTGAACACCTTGCGCTGCGAAAGCCAATGGCAGATCGTGCGCGCTTCGGCGGTCACTCGCGGGTCGTCACTTCGCACGGCCGTCATGCCTTTGAATTCGCGCAAATGCTGCAGCAAGGCGGACAAGAAGCGGTCCCGGGGTGGGCGAACGAGCATGAAACTGCGCGCCCTCGAGAGTTGTGCGAAGCTGCGAGGAAGATGACGGGCAAGAAGCGGGAGCGGCAAATGTTCGGGCTTGACCAGGCCGAGACCCGCTATGGGGGTTCCTGTGCTCTCGAACCGGGCGCGGGCATCGGCCGCATTGATCCCTAGATCCTCGGACAAGGCCGCGAACGATGCCGGTAGGGCGCCATCGAGCGCACGCCTAACGCTCTGTCCGGCGTTCTTGGGGACATGAATGAAGGCAAGGTTGGCGGCTGGATAATAGAGCATCGTGCAACTCCGTTTTGGAAATCGACGAAAAGGGGAGGTCAGCCGGAGAAGACCGAGAGATTGAAGACCCTGAGGCGAATGGCCAGAGCGAGTACGGGCACCGCGAGCCCGCAGGCAACGAGCACCTGCAGGACGAAACCCTGCAGGTGGGCGATTGCGAGAAGCGAGGGAATTTGGGCGCAGGCGAAACCCAGAGCCAGCCCGAAACCTGTCGCGAGCAGCACGGCAAGAGCGACATTGCGCAGGCAACCTTCCATGGCAATCCCGCCATGGCGGTTCAGAAGGTAGAATGCGAATGCGGTCGATGCCAGCATTACCATGACCTGCCCCCAGGCAAGTGCGACCAAGCCCAGTGGCGATGTTGCGAAGATGGCGCAAACCGCGACGATGCTCGTCACCAGATTGAAGAGCATGACCCAGCTCGTTCGACCCAGCGCGGCGAAAGCGGGTTCGAGCAGCAGTTTCCCCGAACCCGCGAGTGCCCTCAGTGCCATCGCATACGTGACCACCAACGCAGCGGTGTAACTCGGCTGGAAGAAGAGATGGATGGCATCGTCGGCCAGGACGGTGATGGTCGCTGCCAGCATGCCGGCAAGCAGTGCAATCGTGCCCGAGAGGCGGGCGAGAGTGCAGGAAATGTCGGTTCCTTTGCGTGCAGCCTCGCCCAATTGCGCCGCCGCGAAGTTGGACATCGGTTGCATGGCCGCGTCCGTCACGCCCGTGGCCAGACGATTGCCGAAGCGATACAGGCCCACTTCGGCTGGCGAATGCAGCACACCGAGCAAGAGATCGGCCGCGTACTGCGACAGGAAGCCCAGGAAACGCGAGCCATAGAGGCTGGCGGAAAAGCGTGTCGCCGTACGGGCAAGGTCCGGAGAAAAGCGCAAGCTTGGAAAATCACGTCCGAAGGAAGCATAAAGCAGGGCTCCTGCCAGCACCCGGATGCCGCGAAATGCCACCAGTGCGTAAAGCGAGTGCCATGCGCAGAGCAGGATTGTGCCCCCGATCAGCGCCATGATGTTTTGCGCGAACATGATCTGGAAGTTGAGCATGGTCTCTCCGCGCCGCAGCAGCGCAGCCGAAGACCAGGCGCCGAGGCTGGCCAATGGCTGCAGAGCGGCCAGGAGAAAGAGCACCGGCCCCAGATGAGGGGCATCGAACAGCCATTGAAGCGGCCATGCCCCTGCCGCGAGCACAAGCGAAGCAAAGCTCACGAGGCCGGCGATGAGCCAGAAGCAGGTAGAGAGCACCAGTGCATCGTCCTGCCGGGAGGTCAGGATGAACTGGTAGAAGCCGGTGTAGGTCAATGTTTGGACCAAAACAATGAACACGATCCCGAGACTATATATTCCGTAGTCCTGCGGGGGCAGAAAGCGGGCCGCAAGCAAGGTTATCACCAAGGTCGAAAGCTGCTGGAGCGAGCGAGCGAGGAAGGCAAAGGCGGCCCGACCGCTGAGACGGGTCGCTGAAAGCAGCGCCTGCCAGCGGTTCGGGATTGCGTTGTTCATGTGCCCCATAATTCGCCCATTCACTCCGTTTCCTTCGGTTCGAGGTTGCTGCCCGATGGTGACGTCCTGACGCGTTCTAGATGCGTACGGTGGAACCGGAAAATCCAAGTAGCACCAACTTGGAGCCAATCCCGGAGGCGGAATAGGAGGTCGATCTGCAATAGTCGCGAGGCTTCCGGACGATCCCGGTCCGGACGAATTTGGGGGGCTCTAGGTATGGACATGTGGCAGATCGCATCGCGCGGAAGGGTTTGGTCTGGCGTACGAGGCGAGCGCTTTCGGGAGGCGCTAGCCCGCTTTCCCGGCGCAGGTTCTTCCATGGAGCTCGCACAATGAGGGGGGGGCTGCGGGAAAAGGGCAAGCGAGGTCTGGGATGGGTTGCCGGGTGGACCTTGCCGTCCTGTCGTTACGCGCGGTGCATTTTCGTTCTCGCGCATATGCGCTGCGGGTCGACCGCGCTATCGAACATTCTGTGCTCGAGACCGGACTTCTCCGGATACGGTGAAACACACGTGTTCCATGACGGACTCGATGCGCCGGGACGTCTGGCCGTCAATTGCATCCGTCGCGGAAGCTGGAAGCGAAACGCGCCCTGGCAATTCGACAAGATCCTGCATTCACGGTTGGATCGTCACGCGCCCGATGAATTCTTCGCGGCCCGCGCAATTTTCGTCGCCCGCGAACCGGTTGCGACGATCCGCTCGATTGTGACGTTGTATCGGACATTGGGGCGGCCGGAGTACCGCGATCATGCGGATGCTGCGCGGTACTATATCGAACGGCTCGATGCGCTGGCGGGCATGTGGCACCGATTTGCTCCGGAACGCCGCGTTGGTATCACCCATCGGTCGCTGATGGCAGAACCGGACGCCATTTTGGCGGCGACCTCTGGCGCGATCGGGATCGAACCCCCTTTAAAGAATGCCTATCGCAGTCACGCGGCCTCGCGGCGGGGAGGGGGAGGTGATCCCTTGGTCAGTGGTTCCTATTCGCGAATCGAAGCGGCTCTGCCGGTCGCGTCCGGTACGCGAGAGTTCCTGGATGTGCCGGACACTTTGCTGGACTTGGCGGTGGAACGCTATGCGAAGCTGGAAGCTCTCTTCCGATCCGAGCAAACCGTGAGCGCGCGAAACAAGTGGCTCGAAAGTGTCTGAGGCAGGCCACGTGCGGCAGACAGAGCTGTGCTTCGGCCGGGGCTGCTCGGCAATCGGGGATCAGGAGAGCGAAATTCGGTCCGATTGCGAATTGGAATATTTGCCTCTTCTTTATTCAATAAATCTGATCCGATCTGAACTCTAATGGGATTGGTCGATTTGGGCGGATGTGGGACCTGTAGTTGAACTTCAAGAAGTCATGCTGCCCGAGTTGCTCGAGGATGTATTTCTATGCAGGATACTAATTTTGAAGTGAAACCTGATTGGGTTGAGGCTGTGAGCAGCTTCGGTCCGGGCACACCATCCCAGGAAGTCGGATTGTCCGTCCGTTCGCCGCTCGGGGCTCCCGGCCGCACCGTCTTGCAATTGGGCGTCTGGCGACTGTTCGACATCGCGATGGCGAGCGCTATCCTACTGTTCATCTTGCCATTCTTTCTAGTCCTTGCACTTTTCCTTTACGTGAGTGACCATGGACCGCTGTTCTATGGGCATAAACGGGTCGGATATAGAGGTCGATTCTTCAGATGCCTCAAATTCCGTACGATGCACGTAAATGGGGATGCCATTCTCAAACACCATCTGGCGACAAATATTGACGCGCGGCGCGAGTGGGACGAAACGCGAAAATTGCGAAATGATCCCCGGATTACTACCGTGGGCGCCATTCTGCGAAAATTCAGCCTCGACGAACTTCCCCAGCTGTTCAACGTGATTGCGGGCGACATGAGCATCGTCGGGCCCAGGCCCGTTGTTCTCAGCGAGGTCGAGCGCTACGGACATTGTTTCGAATATTACTGCAAGGTCCGGCCAGGGCTGACGGGTATTTGGCAGACCAGCGGACGAAGCGATGTCTCCTTCCGCGCCCGGGTTGAAATGGATCTTGACTATGTCCTTCAAAAAGGGATCGTTTTCGATCTCTGGCTGATGGCCAAGACGGTTCCTGTCCTTGCCTTTGCCAGGGGGGCTTATTGAACGCATTGGTGCCCATGTCGGGTGCGCGTCAACTGTTCATTGCACGATGTGCGGCGAATTTTGGCAGATTTTCGACTGACAAGCCTTCGAATGCGTGACGTCCCAGCTGGGCGAGAACGTCCTGTCGGGAAGCGGAACCGACCTGTATGCGATGGCGGGTTCAGGGGGGCTAGGTGCACGCAAGCGTGTGCGTTGCCCGGAAGATTGTCGGCTTTGGGTCAGTGTCCAGTCGAGGGCCTTGAAACCGCCGTTGTGCAACGGACTGGCCGTCGATGAAGTGCGAGACCATTCGAAGGCCATCATCCGTTTGGGCTGCCCTCAGGTGCACCGGGATCAAGCCGTCGTGGGGCTGGCTTTCGAGCTGCTTCGAATGTGAAACGAAGTCGGCCTTTGAGTGTCCCATTTGCAGTGAGAGGCATCGGCCCGGACGACGTTATGCACGACGATGATCGAGGCTGGGATGTCGGTGGCCGGCAAGACAGCTTCGATCGCACAGGCGGGAAGCCGCCCGAGAAAGCGCGCTCGCCGAAGATGGGAATTTTCTGGCGTGCCGAGCCGAGCGCTACTGGGTGCGGCACAAAGTGGCGGAAAATCCGCGATGATCCGAACCAACCCAAGGTGAAACGTGCAGGGTGCGAACGGACCAGTTTCGGCCGACAAGGATTTGATCGATTTGCCAGAGTCCACCTTGGAGGGGGCCAGTCGAGGAAGCTGGCCAGGTCGGGCGCCCCGCTAACGTTACGCGCAACTCGTTACGCGCAGCGAAATCTGTCAGCAGGGGCATACGAGGCGTGAGATTGAAGTCGCCAATCACGATCGTGTTCGCATCCGCGCCGAGACGCGCTTCGAATTCATGCAGTTCGCGGCTTTGTGCAGCCGGGGTCGTAGGGCGAGACAGGTGGAGGGCAACCAAGTGCCAGACATTCGAGTTGGATTGCTGGCGAAATTTCATGGCTGCGCCGGAAAGCGTCTTACGATTTTCCGCATCGCCTCGAGCCAGAGCTACGCCGCTGACGGGAGCATCCCGGGCGAACACTTCCGTCGAGCAATAGGACCGTTCCTGGCAATTCTGGCGATATGGATAGTTGCGTGCCAAACGGGCTTCGAATGCACGCGCAGAGGGAGGCAATTCGGCCACTCCGAATATGTCGGGTTGTTCGCGCGCGATCCATTCTTCGATGAGATCGGTTCGTCTGGCGCCTTGCGTATTGAGCCAGGCGATCTTGATATCGGACTGACCGACAAGGCACTGTGCGCCGTTTGGGTACTTGCCAGGCAAGGGCACGCCCTGAATCAGGCCTAGAAGTCCCGCCGAGAGCGCGAAAAGCCGTACGATTGCCATTCGAGCCGTAAGCGTTAGCGAGATCGCGCTTGCGGCGCCGAGGAATGCTGCCGGGGCTTGGATGAGCGCGGCAAGCCCGGTGAGCGAGGGTGAGGGAGCACTCACAAGGGGCAGAAGGACGACTGACACGGACATCATCAGCACGCAGGCCAGGAAACCAACAGTCCGCCGCCGACACCGGGAACCGTATCCGGCGTGCTCGCGGCAAGGTGAGGATCGTCTTTGCCGGCCTGAGGGATCGTTCATCGTTTCAGAGGGTCTCAATCCGCTCCGGGGTCAATCGGCCGCGCAGAAGATCGAGGGCGCCGAGCCAGTTTCCGCGCACGCGACCGCGTCTGTCGATCCAGGGTTCTGGGCGCCACATCTTTAGGTGGTTCGCCAGAACGTTGCGGACAATCAGACGAAGCGCGCTCATCGTGGGCATCGTTCCCTTGGCTGCTAGGTAAGAGGGATTGATCACTTGCGAATAGCCAAGTCGGAAGCCGGGCGTGCGGCCGTGCTTGACGCCCTGGTGGACGCCGCAAAAAGCGAAGGTCTTGACGATGCGGCCGCGGTGGCGAATCGAGGCCGCGAAGTCGATGTCTTCCTGCCATGCGTAAAGCTTGAGCCGCTCATCGAAACGATGCCTCCCGATTGCAGCAATGCGATAGACCATGTTGCAGCCATATAGGCCAACCAGATCGGTCACAATACAATTGGGATTCGGTTCGTTTCGCGCATGCTCTTCCAGCAGGCTGAGAGCCTCGCAAAGAGCAATTCCCTGAGTACGGATACCGTCTGCAAGCACATGTCCCGTGGCACCGGCCACGCTCGGGTGATCCGAAAAGAAGCGATGCATCTGCGCGATGCTGTTGCGCGCCGGTACGAAGTCGTCATCATAGAATGCGACGAGGTCGTAGTCGGAACCGAGAAACTCGAGCGCGGTATTGCGTTGAGCACACAATCCTCGCGGACCTTGCACGATCCGAATCCAGGGGGCCTTCGGGATGTTTCGAGGAAGGTCGGCCTGTTCGCAGATCGAAAACACGAGCAGGTCCGGGCGCAGGCTTTGATGTTCCATCAAGCTGGTCATCTGGGCGATGAGCTCGGGTCGGGAGGTGCTGGCGACAACGACGGCGATCCGCAGGTTTTCCCTTCTCGACTTGCCGGAGGCAACCGGCTCGCGATCATCGAAGGGGGCGGGTTCCTGCACGTCGAAGTTGGAATCGAACATCATGACCTCATCTCGCTGTTGGCCAATGGCAAGCCGGAATATCCGCTGCTTGCGCCGGATTTCACGGATTGCCGAAGCCGTGGTGGATGCAGACCCCTCCCGGCATGCATCCTCATGAGAGTGCCCAAGCTCGCTCGACGAGCCCACGCGAGACACATCCATTTACGATCTTCGCAGCTGCCTGATGAGCTTCTGGTTCTCCGATTTCCCCAAGTATTCGAAAGTATGTTGGCCGACTTGTCGTGCCGATAGAGGTGATTCATGCCCGATCGGGGCCGAACTTCCAAAGTGGATGCTACCGCAATTCTATGCAGCTGTGCGTAGAGCTATCCTGCGTGCTGTGAGACGCAACAGGAGGCGCGAATGCGCAAGGCCATCGACAAGGGATTTACCAATGCGGTGCGTGAGGCACAGATGGAACGGTGCATGTCCGTCGCGGATCGAGCGCTGACTCCGAATCTTTTCGTCATCGGGTCGTCGAAGTCGGGCACGAGCGCCTTGCACGCCTACCTCAAATGCCATCCCGAAATCTGCATGAGTTCCGAAAAGGAACCTTGCTTCTTCGTCGACGACGGCGAGCTGGCCCAGGCTTGGCCGATCATGGCCCGGCGGCCGTGCTCCCATGATGGTGGTGCTTATCTGGATTTGTGGCGAGGCGGTGAAAAGGCACGGTATCGTGGCGAGGCGAGCGTGTACTATTCCCAGTTTCCGCAACGCGAAGGCGTTGCGGCGCGGATCGCGGCAACGGCCCCTCAGGCGCGGATCATCTATGTCGTGCGCGAACCGGTTTCGCGGGCGATCGCGCACTACTGGCAGCGGTTCAAGGAATTCCAGGAGAGCCTTCCGATCGAACGCGCCATGCGCGAGAACCCGATCTACCGGGATACCTCGGACTATGCCTTGCAGTTGGAGCAGTACCTGGCGCATTTCGCTCCCGAGCAAATCCACGTCGTCGTCGCCGAAGAACTGAAGCACGAGCGTCGGCGCACTCTGGCGGCTTGCTTCGCATGGCTTGGCCTGGCTGATTTCGACTACGGCGAGGAGCAACTGAGCGAGCGTCATCGCTCTGCGCCGACGAGCCGCCATCAGCGCTTTGCATTCGTGCGCGTCGTTCGTAATTCGGCGGCCTGGTCACGCGTACGTGAGAGGCTTCCTGCCCACCTCGTGAATCGGCTGCGGGCGGCAGCGACTGTTCCTTTCGAGAAAAGCGCGATCGATGAAAGTGGTGCCCGGAGTTACCTCGCCGAATATCTGGGCGCACGGCGAAGCGCTTTTGAAAGCCTGATCGGGCGTCCCATCCATGGCTGGTAAGGGGCGGGTAATCGTCATGATCGCAATGCTAATGCGAAATGTCGTGGATTATGCGGTGGCGGGCATGATCTTCGACGCTGGGCGAAGTTGCTATCGCGGCCTGCTTCTTTGCGGTGTGCGGGGCAGGGGCGAGTTGTGGCTCGGCAACCATCGGCGCGCGGGAGGCCGTGCATGAGCGCGATCCCGATTGTCCTGGTCTGGGGGCTGCTCGTGTGGGGCGCGGTGAGCCGCAAGCCGGTCCTGATCTATCTCTTCTTTGCATCGATGCCCTTCGGTGCTTTTGCGGTCGTACCCACGGCCTTAACCGCAGGTCTCACGATTACCGCGACGCCGCTGGTGGCGCTGATGCTGACCTTACGCGTCTTTATGCGAAGGGGTGGTCTGATCCAGATCCTGGGGCTCGCGTGCCGCCCTGATCGCTTGCTACTGCTTTTTCTCTTTGGCGCCGTGGCCGCTACGACGACACTGTTCATGCCGCGCTTGTTCGAAGGTCAGATCGACGTCGTTCCGGTTCGCGGAGATCTCGACCAGGTCGTCGCCTTGAGGCCGACGGCACAGAACTTTTCGCAGCTTGTCTATTTGCTGATCTCGATTTCGCTCGTTTTTGCCTTTGCCCGATTGATGCAGTCCGAGCGATTGCGCCAGCAGGCCTACAAGGCCCTTTGCCTGGGCGGTCTGATCGCGTCCGCGACTGGCTTGCTCGATTTCCTGAGCCAGTATCTGCCGCTCGGCGCGGTTCTCGAGCCGCTGCGTACGGCCAGTTATGCGCTTGCGATCGATGTCGAGGTGCTTGGTTCGAAGCGCGTGGTAGGGCTTATGCCTGAAGCGTCGGCTTTCGGAGCTCTGTGCCTCGCCTTCCTCAGCGCGATTTATTTCTACCGCCGGGCCATTTTGTTTGCTTGGTGGCGCAATGTTGTCGCGCCAGTGGTACTGGTGTCCTTGCTGGCGTGCATTTGTGTCGCGAAATCCAGTGGTACTTATCTTGGGCTTGCCCTGTTCTTCAGTGTCGCCATGCTGGAATGGCTATTGCGGGTGCGTGCCCGCGATCGGGATTATCGGCGGGGTTTGGCGGGGGAACTGTCTGCGGTGATCGGGTTGCTGATCGCAATCTGCACGCTATTGATTATCCGGCCCGATTTGCTGGAGCCAGTTTACGACACCTTCGATCGGATGATCCTGCAAAAAGGCAGTTCGATGTCTTACGAGCAGCGAGGAATGTGGCGTTCGGTTGCCTTCGCGAGCCTGTTCGCCAGCGATGGGCTGGGTGTCGGACTTGGAAGTGCCCGCACGTCGAGCAGCCTTGTCGCGATCCTGAGTGGCACCGGTATTGTGGGGGCTGGTCTCTATTATGCATTCGTTCTTCAATCGCTGGCACGTGGAAGGCCGGATCTCTCGAGCGAGGGGCGGCTTGTCCTGTCGGCATTCCGCTTTTCCTTCGTGCCCGGTTTCACCGTGGGGCTGATGGTGGGGAATTCGGATTTTGGGGGCATGACGGCGTTTGGCTTCGGCCTTGTCGCGGCGGTCTCGGGCCAAGTGCCTCGACGGCAGTTCGGGAAGTGGCCCGTTCGCCCCTGGCGCCCTGCACAGCCAGCTTGAGCAGGGGGCAAGCATGCAAAATGGGCCGGAAGTTTCCTTCCGGCCCATTTTGCCTATCTCGGGGTGAGGACTTTCAGATGATTACGATATCGCTGTCGACGAGGTGTTCGTCGTAGAATCGCACGGTCGTTGAGCCATACGTCAGGATCGTGTCGCTGCCCTTGTAGATCATGGTGTAAGCGCCGCCACTGGTCAGTTGGACCGTATCGATGCCGGTCTCGAAGTCGTAGACCTTGTCGTTGCCATCGTCGGAATCGAAGACGAACGTGTCCGCGAACCCCTCCTGATCAAAGTTGTCATTGGCGTTGTCGCCATAGAGGACATCGTCGCCATTGCCGCCAATGATGATATCCTCGCCATCGCCGCCATAAAGACGGTCATTCTGACCGCCGCCATCGAGATAGTCGTCTCCGGTGCCGCCGTAGAGCTTGTCGTCCGAGCCGCCGCCGTAAAGGGCATCGTTGCCTTCATCACCGCGAAGCGAATCCTGATTGGCACCGCCGAGCAGGATGTCGTCGCCGCCGGCGCCATTCAGTACGTCGCTCGCTCCACCACCTGAAATAACGTCATTGGCTGCGGTACCGTTGAGCACGTCGCCGAATTCGGAGCCGCCGACGGAAATTTCACCTGAAGTGCCGGTGACGGGATTGGAGTAGGGCATTAAGACATCCTTTCGCAGATCGCTGTAACGCTGGTGGGACCGTCCCAGCGGCGCCACGGGATTCCCGATCGCCGAATTTCGGGTCTGCTCCTAAGACGTGATCGATAACGACCTCCGCCTGCGAGACGAGCAGGGCAGTTGCCCCCTCCATCGCAGGAGGGCTTAGCATCAGGACTGGAAAGGCATACCTTGCGAAACGTCCATTCTTGAGCGGACCTATTCTCGGTTTGTACGAAGTTAGAACTTATTTTCATTCCTTGCAGTATTTTATTCAATTACCGATCTGTAGTAAACGCATCGTTAGGGATCAAATTTCAAGTTTGGTCGGCGAATTTCTCTGCTGGTGCGGGATGCATAGGCGCCATGAGAACGAGGCCGCCCGGTTCCTACACGGGCGGCCTCTCCTGGTAAGCGAGGGGAAGCAGGGGATCAGGCGAAGAGCAGTCCCATGTCGTCGTGGACGGTAGAGAGGGTCTCGACGCCTTCGCCCTTGATCCGGGCGATGTCGTAGACCGTGTTGTCGGCGATCAATTGCAGGACGCTGCTCGTGCTTTGCATCTGGAGCGTGAATTCGGCGTTGGCCAACGCAGCCGTGGAAAGGCCAGTCACGAGGATGCGGTCACCTGCCGAGGCATTGAAGTCGTAGATGCAATCCAGCGCGCCGAGTTCGGAAATGTCGACGACGAACGTGTCGGCTCCGTCGCCGCCATAAAGCTTGTCCGCGCCCTGGCCACCGAAGAGCCAGTCGTCGCCGGCGTCACCCCGCAGAAGGTCGTCGCCATATCCGCCGAGCAGCTTGTCGGTGCCGTCGCCGCCATAAAGACGATCCGCGCCGAGACCGCCGTCGATGTAGTCCGCGCCGAGCCCGCCCTTGATGGTATCGTCGCCGGTCGTACCGGTAAGCGTCTGCACGAACTTGGTGTTGGTCAGGTCAGCCGTCGTGGTGGTTGAGGTCGTGGTCTCTTGCGCGGGCGCGTTTGCGGCGATGTCCGTGGTCGTGCTTTCGTTGGTCGGAACTTGCGGCACCTCGACGTTGGCGGTCGTGCTCGACTGTGGCGTGGTGGAACCCAACCGATCCAAGATCTGGGCGAGGCTGTAGCTGCCTTCCGAGAAGACGAAGTTCTCGATATTGGTGACAAGGGTGGCCGCGCCGCTCCCAAGCGAGAGAGCGAGAGTTCCGTCGGCGGTAAGCGATCCGGCGAGCTTGTCAACGCTGGAGCCGAAAATCAGCGTGTCCTGACCCGCGCCGCCGTCAAGCGTGTCGCCGCCGGTGGTGAAATAGATCGTGTCGTCGCCGCGGCCGGTCGTGATCCGGTTGGCGGCGTCGTTGCCCCGCACGGTGTCGTTGCCGTCGCCGGTGTAGGCATTCTCAATGCTGCCATCCAATGCCAAGGTCACACCGGCCAGGATTGTGGGGCCGTTGCCGGAGAGGTCGATGGTCGAGGCGGACGTGATCGCGGCCGCGTTGAGTGTGTCGATGCCGCCATTGGTATCGTGCAGGATCGCACGTTGGGCGAGATCGGCCCCCTTGTAGAGCGATCCGAATTCGTTCGTGTAGATGTAAAGGTCGTTGTTGAGGTCCGCGCTATTGCCCTGAAGCGTCAGGGTCGCGTCGCGGAGCAGGCCGGTCAGCGGATTGCCGTTCTTGTCCACGGCGCTGGGGTTGCGATTGTAGATTTCGAGCGTCCAGGTGCCGACGGAAAGTTCGCCCATCGAGGCAACCGAACTGAAGGTGAAGTCACGGATGTTGCCGACATTGTCGAGCCCGGGCAGGTCGTAGACGAGGCGTACCTGCGTACCTTCGGGCGAGACGAGATAGACGTCGAGGTTCGCGGTCTGCGTCCAGCGCAGATCCATCGAGAGCTGGACGTGTTCGACCGAGATCGGCTTGTCGATCTGGATGGAGAGCGAGAGATGGTCGTTGCTGCCGGCCGTGAGGGTCTGGCTGGTGGTGACGGTCTTGGAGATCGTGGTGAGATTGGCGTAAGTCTGCTGGCGATCCCAGGTTTCGGCAAGGCGCACGGCGTCATGCACGTTCAGGAAGCCGTAGCCGAAGGCATCGCTGAAATGCAGGCCGCCGCCGTTGGCGTTGTTGGCGCCGTTGGTCAGCCAGCCGTCCCCAAAGCTTGTAGTGTCGGCAAGGCCCTCGCGGTGCGCGGAATAGGCGAGAATCTGCTGGATATCGCGATAGCCCAGGTCCGGGTTCGCCTCGAGCATGAGGGCAATTGTCGCGGAGACCGCAGGGGCGGCGAAGGAGGTGCCGTTGTAGCTCTCGTAGCGCTCCTTGAGCGTGGTGGTGAAGACGTCGCGGCCCGCGGCCGAAATCAGGACATTGGCGCCCACGCTGCTGAAGCTGGAGGCTGCACCGGTCGGGTCGACGGCGCCCACTGCGATCGCGTAGGGCGAGTTCTGGAAATTGTGGTAGTTCGACGAGCCGCTCGTGCCGGCGTTGCCCGCCGCGAAGACCTGCGAGGTGCCGAGGCCGCCGCGACCTGCGATCACGCTGGAGAGAAGCGCTTCGCCGTAGGTCGGATTGCGGGTGAAATTGTCCGCGAAATTGGAGTTGAAGCTCCAGCTGTTGTTGGCGACGTCGACATCGACCGCACGCTGGAGTGCGGCGAGAATGTCGGTGACTGCGGTGCTCGCGCCATAGTCGACGCCGTAGCCGACGAGCGTGGCGCCCGACGCGATCCCGACGGTACCCACGCCGTTATTGGCTTCGGCGGAGATCACGCCGGCAACGGCGGTGCCATGGAAATAGGGCAGCGCGGCCGGATCGATCGTCACGTTGTCGGTGCCCAGTGTGAAGTTGTAGTCGAGGCCGGACGCGTAGGCATGCTTGATGTCGGAGTGGGTGAAGTCGATCTGGGAGTCGATCACGCCGACCTTCACGCCCTTGCCGCTGTAGTCGGCCCAGACGGGAAACACATCGATGCTGAGCGCGGAATCGGTTGTCGAACCATCGAGATACCATTCCTTCTTCTCGTACTTGTCGTTGTAGTAGAAGGCGTTGGCGGAAATGGCGTCGAAGTTCGAAGTCGAAATGATGGTCTTGTCCATGATCAATCCTCGGGGGGCTCGTTTTGGGGGCTGGCGACCATCGGACTGTTTGCATTTCCGGGTGGCCGCTGGATTGATCGTCGAAATATGGATGGGGTGCCTAATGGCGTATCTATGCTTTTGGTGTATCTATTTTAAATAGATTTTTACTTATTTATTACTGAATTGATTATTTTTCGATAGGGTGTTTCAGGTATTTTCGGGTCTTACGTAAACCTTTGCAGGAACCACGCTGGCGGGAAACCGAACGGGATCGACATGGCCGTTAACTCCAAATTGACCATAGCTGAAAGGCCTGGGCTTCGAGCCTTGCTCGTGTCCATGACGTGGATGCCAAACCACGCGATTTCCCGTTGCCGAAGCCAGCCATGCGGGATGCCGCCGAAGGGCGGCTGGCCTATTTTTTTTGGGTGAGAGCTGTCGCGATCTCGCTCGCGAGGCGTTTGATGAGCGAGGATTCGTCGCCGACGCGTGACGCGAATCGCTTTAGCGCAACCGGTGCGAGGCGCTGGTTTGCGACATGCATCGGCCATCGTCATAAAGGCGAATGCGATAGTCGGTCGCGCCTGGTGAGGAGCCGGGAGCCGCACCCAAGGCAATCTCCAGAGATTCTCGACCTGCGACGGGAAGGACGTAGGAGGCGGTCGTGTCGCCGTTTATCTGGCGGTGCCCTAGATCGCGGTTTCCCAGTCGCAGCGCCAGCCGGAAGTTCGCGCCTCCGGTGTTTTGGGGGCGCAGTTCGATCTTCAGCCGAATGGTGCGCGGCCCTTCGAGCGCAATGCGCTGGACGATCGAACCCTCCGCCGCGCCGAAGCCGGGCCGCAGGCTGGTGCCATCCAGCCGTATTCCGGGGTAGGCCTCGAGGCCGAGGTAAGGTGTCCAAGGCACACCCTTGCGCTGTTGTCCCGGCATTACCGTAAAGGCAAGCTGGCGATCGCCCAGACGAACGAAACGTTCAAACGGGTCGGAAGTCCGATTTCGACGCGGCGAGGGATAATCGAACTGGTAGAGACTGTCGGCCAGCAAGGCACTGCATCCCAGCTTGATCGGCGGCGCGGATGCGGCTTGGGGTGACAGCAGGATAAGCGGTTTGTCTTCCGTCAGTGCGAGCGCTGTCGAGGCGAGGCTGCGGCCGACGGCGTCGAAGGCACGAAGGTCGGACCTGCCGACATGGATGGTACGGGGTGCTCCCCAGAGCACCCAGGCCTTGTCGCCGAAGGCGTGGATGCGGGTGAAGGCGTCCGGGCTCGCATCCCGGGCGATCTGGTGGGCGAGATGGGTCTGCACGAAGCGAAAGGCACGCCCGGCATCGGTCAGTTTTCCCGAGCGCGTAACGAGGGGGATCTGGCGATCGCCACGCGGATTGAGTGGGTACCAGTCGAACTCGGCGGCGTGGAGGCTGGCCAGCGTGGCGTAACTACGCACGAGCTCGTCGGCTGCCCGCTCCGGCGAGGTGCTGCCGAATTCGGTCACGTAAAGAGGAGGGACTGCGGTGCGAGGGGACTGGCACACGAGGCCGATCTGGGCTGGCAACTGCTCGATCGGGGTCGTGTAGGGGTGGACGGTTAGGCCCTGGATGGCGTGCGTCGTGTCGCGTTCGAGCAAGGGCCAGAGGAAGCCGCCGGGAAGCGAGTGCGTGGCTCCGCCGAGCACAACGATATCCGGGCGATGTTCGTGCACGGTTTTGGCTGCAGCGGCCACCATCGCAAGGTGATAGGCGGCGCGATGCGCCAGTCCTTCGGTGAGGACTGGCCCCTTCACGAAGTTGGCGCCATTGACCTCGTTGCCGATTTCAAGCGCGTCGATCGCGGGAAAGCGCGCCACGACGGCGGCGGCAAAACGTCCGAAGGCCGCCAGGGCTTCGGGGGAGTGGGGGGTGTCTCCGCCATCATAAAGCGGATTGCCCCAGTTGAGCGTAAGGGTGAGGTGCAGCCCGGCGCGGGCAAGAGCGTCGGGATACGAACTGGTCGGTCGGTCGAAGCGGTATATGCCCTTTTCGCGTTCGATCTGGGCCCAGCGCAAACTGTCGCGCAGCCGCAGCGCGCCCAGGTCTTGCGCCGCGCGCAGGGTGGCGAGGTTCCAGCCTTGTCCGAAATTCGTCGCGGCACCCAGGCGGGTGGGCGCGGCCTGCTGTGATGGGGCGAGACACTGGGCGAAGCTGGGCTGTGCCGTCGAGGAGACGGCTAGCACGATCCCGACCAGGACGCCTGGGCCAGGTCGGCGCGGTCGCGATGACGTGGGCTCAGGCACCATTCCTTGCCAGTTCGGCCGTGATCGTTTGGCGCAAATGTTCGATATCCCGGCGGGCCACGTCCAGAGTGGCCGCGTGACGCTTGGGGTCGATGCCTTGTTCCATGGCCTTGAAGAGCCGGGCGAGCGCATCCTCGGGATGCATGTGGGCCTGATCGCCATGCCAGTCGGCGCAGCCCACCGATTCGACGAAGGACGTCAGCTTGCGGTCCCAGGCCAGCGCGAGAAAGGGGACGGAGCAGGAGTAGGCGGCGATGATCGCGTGCATGCGATAGGCGACGAGCCCGTCCAGGCGGGCACAGCACCTTGCGATGTCCTCAGGCGTTGAAATCTCGGGAAACACGACGCGCCCGGCCAGTTCATCCTCGCGCAAGTACGGTTGAATCCGCTTCACGGCAGCTCGGTCCTCCGGACTGCCATTGCTGAAGATTTCGAGCTGGCAGCCGGCATCGAGCAGCTTGCGTGCGAGCGCGAGGTACCAGTCGTCGAGCTTGGGCTCGCGCATGGGAGCACCGCCGTGGTAGCTGGCGGCAAGCGCGCTCATGATGTTGAGCCCGACGAGCCGAGCCTGTCCGTCGACCCGAAGTGGGCGCTTGCGCAGTCCATAGCGCGCCGCGGCCAGAAGGCCCGGATCGCGCACGAGGCCCGCCTCGAGCCCGAAGGCCTCCCCGGCAAGTTCGTGCCAGATCGCTTGCGATCGCCGGTCGCGAACCCAGACCCCGCGCACGAGCCCGCTGGACAGCGCTTCGTGAAGCAGCGCACGGCCGCGCGGGCTCCATCCCGGGCTGGCCCCCACGCCGTAGATGAAGATGGGAAGCGCGCGAGCTTGGGCTACCTTCATGGCCAGTGCGATCTTGGTCGGGAAATTGAGGTCCATGTCGGCCAGGAGGTTTCCGCCACCGATCACGATGGCCTGTGCATTGCCCAGTCGGTTCCGGTAGTGGGGGGACCAGGTCCGGCGCGCGGTCAGGGCAAGGGGAAGGCGGATGGCCTGCCGGCGAAGCGGCGGCGGTAGGGCCTGGAGGATGCGCAAGCTGGCCATTCGTTGCGGCGAGCCGGGCGAATAGGCGGTGCGTGCCGCAAGGTCGATCGACCGGGCCTGCGCCTTCCCGCCTTCCTGCAGCGCCCACTCCAGGCATTCGCTGAGCAGGCCATCGCCCAGGTTCGGGCTGTACTTGACGTTGAACAAGCGCAGGCTTGGCGGGGGCGCCGCGGCGATCGGGTCTGCCTTCGCCGGCAGGTTCATGTTGCGGAATAACGCGGTGGTCATGGCCTTGAAATTGCGCCCGAATTCCTCCCTCAACCAGTTCAACTGCATCCTGAACGGGGCGAAAATGCGATGATTCCAAGGGGTTTGGCCGGGTTAACCTCCATTCCGGTGGAGATATGGCCGGCGCGGCGAAGGCGGGGGGGAAGCGTGCACGCAAGGGGGGGCGGGTTGCGGTCGTCAGGCCCGCACGCCAGATGCCGGCGGGCCGTCGGCCGGTGACTTCAAACCCGCTTTTTCGAGTTCCTCGCGCACGCGCCGGATGACCCCACTGGAGGTGGGCAGGTATTCGAACCGGCCTTGCCGGCCCACCGTGACGATCCCGGCCTGCGCGATCCGCTCCAGCGTATTCCGAAGGGTGGCCTCTGTGTCCGGGCGGTAGAGCGGATAGCAGCCTTCGACGCGGGTGTGCCCCTCCAGCGCGAGATCGCGTGCAAGGCCCAAGCCTTCGACGTGCCCGCGAAAGTCGGCGAAAATCACATCCGGCGCGTGTTCGCCACCAGGGGGGATGGTGCACTCGATCGCGAGGAACTCGCGAGGCAATGCCGGTTCGGGGTAGATGCGCGAATAGATGGTGGCTCGTTTCCAGCGGCCGTGGCGGTCGAAGTTGAAGAGTACGTTGCCGACCCGCGCGTCGAGCCAGGAGGCCGACGCGAACAGCGTGGTCATGTCGAGAGCCTCGAGCCCGCAGGACGTGCCGAACACGGCCTTGTGCAGCGTCGCGAGCGGGATCGTGGACACGATCGCGCTGGCCCGCAAAGTGCCGCTGTCGGTTTCCAGTACGAAGGAGGAACCCTCACGGCGGATCGAATCGATCCGTGTCGCAAGGCGGGTTTCGACCCCCTGTGCGCGCAACTGGGCGAGAATTCGCTCGAAGAGGGGGGCAAAGCCTTCGCGTGGCCGAACATGAAGCACGGGGCGGGGGCGGTTGGCGACCGATCCTCGGGAGAACAACGCCCGCAAGGTCAGGCGCGCAAGTGCGCGGAGCCGGGTGGCCTTGTCGATGAAGCCCATGCGGTGGAAGAAGAAGGTCTCGCTCACCTCTTCTGGCGGAACATGGTGAAAGCGGGTGATGTAGTGGCGCAGGCCCGTGCTTTCGAAGAATCGGCGCCCCAGCCGCTTGCGGGAGATCGCATCGAGGCCACCATTGCGTCGAACCCGCAGGCGTGACCATGCGAGGTCGAGCAGCGCGAGCAGGAGTTCGAGGGGGCGGCGGCGCAGGAATTCGCGCGGCTCGAGCGGATAGTGCAGCAGTTCGCCGCCTGGCGCGATGCGCCGTTGTTGGCGACTGATCGTCGGACACATCTCCTTTAGGCCGGGCGCAAGCGCGAAGAGCCGAGCGTTGGCCTCATAGAAGATCGAGCCGACATCGAACGTGTAGGGGCCGATCGCGTGCGAGCGATGCGTTCCCCCGCAGCTGGCCTCGGCCTCGACCAGGGTGACCTGCATGCCGGCGGCGGTGAGCGTCTGCGCGGCGCTGAGGCCGGCGATGCCACCGCCCAGCACGATGACGTTGCCTTGGGGAACTTGGGGCGAGGTGCGCAGGTCAGCCACGCGGGTGCGTGTCGCCAAGGCGCGGGTGCTCCTGCGGGGTTGAATTGTTCATGCGCCTCCATCTCGAGCGACCGCAAGGCCAGGGCAGGATCGCTTCGCGTCCCGGTCGTCGCCTAGGTGCTCGCCGATCTGGTGCAGGCGGGCAACTCGGGACAGCTCCGTTTCGAAGGTGACGGCACCTGCGCGAGGCTTGATGTAGCCGCGTTCGAGACATTTGAAGGGGCAAGCCCGCCTTGCGGCCACAAGCATAGGCAGATGCTATGCTAACCTGAAATATGACTATTTTACTTTGTGGGTCGCGTGTCGGTAAACGTCGATCTGCGAAAGACAAGAACGGGAGAGTGCGATGCGGACCTTGATCCGCGATGTATCCATTTTCGATGGCACCGGCAGTGATCCGCGGCCCGGCTCCGTCCTGGTCGACGGCGAGCGCATTTCCCGCGTGTCCTACGAAGCACCGATTTCCGCCGAGGGCGTCGATTCGGTGATCGACGGGCGCGGCAGGATCCTGATGCCGGGCCTCGTCGATGCGCACACCCATCTCACCTGGGCCTCCTCGGTCGAGAAGATCTACCACCAGTTCATTCTTCCGCCCGAGGAGTTGAAGGTCGCCGCCTGGCGCAACGCGCGCGTCCTGCTCGATCACGGCTTTACCTCGATCTATTCGGCCGGCGCCCTGGGCGACATGATCGAGCCCGAACTTGCCGACGCGATCGCGGCCGGCACGACCCCCGGCCCCCGCATGGTCCCCTCGACGCTCGAACGCAGCCCCGAAGGCGAGGACGGCGTCGAGACCGGCGATGTGTTCAACGGGCGCGGGCCCGAGGCGATGCGTGCCTTCGTCGAATATTGCCGCAAGGAAGGCGTGCGCTCGATCAAGCTGGTGGTCTCGGGCGAGGACGCGCTCAAGCCGGGTTCGGCGATGGACGTGCTCTATACGGCCGAGGAAATGCAGGCCGCGGGCGAGGCCGCACGCGAGGCCGGTCTGTGGATCGCGGCTCATGCCTATTCAAACGAGGCGATCGGCCTTGCGCTCGATGCCGGCGCCCGGATCATCTACCACGGCTCGTTCGCCGACGAGGCGGGTATCGAGCGCATGGTCGCCGAGAAGGACCGCTTCTTCTATGCGCCGGGGCCGGGCGTTTCGGTCGCTGCGCTCGAGGCCAGTCCGCCGCCGCACGTCGACATGTCGCACATGAAGGCGAGCGCGCAAGTGCGCATGGAGCGCGAGGCGCGTCTCGTGCCCGAGCTCAAGGCGCGGGGCGTCAGGATCCTGACCGGCGGCGACTATGGATTTCCCTTCAATCCGCATGGCCGCAACGCCCGCGATCTCGAGCATTTCGTTCGCCATTTCGGTTTCACGCCAGCCGAGGCCCTGCGCTCGGCCACGCAGTTCGGTGGCGAACTGATGGGACTCGAGGTGGGGCAGGTGCGCGAAGGGTGGCTGGCGGACTTGCTGCTTGTCGACGGAGACCCGACGCAGGATGTTGCCATTCTCCAGGATCCGAGCCGACTTGCCATGATCATGAAGGGAGGCGTGCTGCACAAGGCGCCGGCCGAAATACCGGCCGCATCATAAGCATCATTTCGTAACTCACATCGCGGGAATTGTGTCGAGAGCTGCGCATAGCACGATGCGTCGGCACCGGATTTGCTCGGCCTCGGTCAAAGTCATCGGGGGAAATCCGGAGAGACACGAGGCCCGTATGAAACCTCAAGAAGCCAACCATAAGAAGTGACACTGGGAGTGAACACCATGAAGACCATTCGCAAGTTTGCGCTGCTTTCCGGCATTGCCCTTGGCACGCTCGGAGCCCCGGCGATGGCGCAGGAGGCGCAGGACACCGGCGCCGATACCGCGCAGCCCGGCGAAGGCTCGCTGTCCAGCGAGATCATCGTGACCGCGCAGCGCCGCGCCGAAAAGGTCACCGAAGTCCCCATCTCGATCACCGTCGCCAGTGGCGCCCAGCTCGAGCGCCAGCAGGTCAACACCGTGAATGACCTCGCGCGCATTGCGCCGAGCCTGGAAATTCAGTCGGCGCCCGGCCAGAACACCGGCGGTGGCGGCGCGATCCGCGGCATCGGCACGCAGACCTTTTCGCCCGGCGCAGTCGCTTCGGTGGGTGTCGTCGTCGACCAGGTCAGCCAGGGCAATGCCAATATTTCGGACCTCTTCGACATCGCGCGCGTCGAAGTGCTGAAGGGGCCGCAGGGCACGCTGTTCGGCCTGACGACTTCGGCCGGCGTGATCAACATCACCACCAACCGCCCGGACTTCAACGATTTCTCGGCACGCATTCGCACCGAGCTGTCGGACGCGGGAACCGCCGGTTCGAAGTACGGCTACCAGGTGGTGCAGGGCCTCGTCAACATTCCGATCTCCTCGGACGCGGCGCTGCGCGTCTCGGGCGTCGCCAACTTGCGCCAGGGCGTGAACCGCAACGCGACGACGGGCGACTACAACGACACCAATCGCTACAGCGTGCGCGGCCGCTTCCTGTGGGAGCCGACCGACCGGGTGAGCGTCAACGTGATCGGCGACTACGCCAAGAGCACCTATGACAACGGCGGCGACTTCTTCACGTTTGTGAAGACGAGCGGTCCGGGCACGTTTCTGGGCGGTGCCGGTTCCGATTACACCGGCATCACCGACCGTCTTGCCGGCTGCGGCGTGACCGTCAAGGAAGGCAACCGGGACTATTGCAGCGACGAGAGCTACCAGGGGCAGACCGAGAACTACGGCGGCTCGCTCCAGGTCGACTACGAGGCCGATCCCTTCACGCTGACCTCGATCACCGCGCTGCGCAAGTCGAACGAGACGGGCTACGGCGCCGCGTCGAACGTGTTCCGCGGCGACAGTCTCGAGCTGCAGGTCCACAACCTGCCGGTCGATCGCGAGCTCAGCTTGTTCACGCAGGAATTCCGCGTGAGTTCGGCGGCGGGCAGCCCGATCGAGTACACCGTGGGTGCGTTCTATTCCAACCAGAAGCAGGATCGCGCACCCGAGACCGTCAACGTCACGCTCGTGCCGTTCCCGGGGCTGGAAATCCCGATCGCCTCGACGATCACGCCGCAGTTGACCATCCGCGACGAATCGCTGGCTTTCTTCGGTCAGGCGACCGGCCACGTCAGCGACAGCTTCCGCCTGATCGCCGGCGTGCGCTACACGACCGATCGTCTTTCGCTCGACACCTTCGACACGGCCGGCGCGGTTGACGATCGCACGATCCTCAATGTCGCAAAGTGGTCGTGGCGCCTCGGCGCGCAGTACGATCTTGCTCCCGATGCGATGGCCTACGCGACGGTGTCGCGCGGCTTCAAGGGCGGGCAGATCGCGGTGCCGACCAATGCCGATCCCTATGTCGTCCTGCCCGAGATCCCCACCTCCTACGAGGCAGGCTTGAAGGCGACGCTGTTCGGCGGCTGGGTGGCCGATGCCAGTATCTTCTACATGAAGATCGACAATTTCCAGGCACAGAACTGCACCGTCGATGCCAATGGCATCATCTCGTGTGACCAGACGAACATCAACGGCGTGAAGACGCGCGGCGCCGAATTGAACTTCTTCGGCAACGTGACGCACAATCTTTCGCTCAACACCGGCTTCATCTATGCCAAGTCGACCTACCCGACCAATTTCATCGGGACCGACGGAACCAATATCGGCGGATCGCAGCTCGCCTATGCGCCGCGTTACAAGTTCACGCTCTCGGGTCAGTACGACATGGAGCTGAACGATAATTTCGGTGCCTTCATCGCGCTCGACACCCAGTGGAAGTCGCGCGTGCGCTACGAAGCCAACTCGGTGTCGGACACCACCTTCCGTCCGCACTGGATGGTGGGCGGACGGGTCGGCGTGAAGACCTCGGATGATCGCTATACGATCGCCGTTTTCGTGCGCAATGCCTTCAACGTGCACGAGCCGAGCCTGATGCAGAGCGACTTCCCCTACACCAGCACCACCTTCGCCGGTGTCAGCGAGGCCAATATCGGCGCAATCTACGGGCCGCAGTCGTTCCGCAACGTCGGCCTCAGCCTGGATGCCAAGTTCTGATGGCGTCGACCGCTCTGGACCGCCTGCTTCGCAAGGAGCAGGCGGTGAGCGCGGCGATCAACGCGGCCTTGTCCGCCGCGTTCTTCGCGCTGGTCTTCGGCTTCGCCGAGCGCCCGCTGGCAATGGGCGCTCCAGACAATTTTGCCATTGATTTCCTGCCCCAGGGGCTGATGGTCTCGCTCATGGCTGCGCTGGTTCCTTCGCTTCTGGTCCGTTCGCGCTTGCGCAAGGACGGCCGGGTTTGCCTCTCCCAGGGGCCCGGCGGCGGGGTGATCTTGCGCGAGGTCCTGGTCGCCGTCCTCGCAGGCTGCGCAAGCGCGGCGTTGCTGATGACGTTCGCGCTCGTCGGGCCACTCGACGGGGTTTCGGCCCGCGCCGCGCTGGCCTTCAAGATCGTTTACGGTGCGGGTTTGGGCCTGCTCTGCACGCGCCGGACGCTGGTGGCGCTTTATGGCCGCTTTTTCGAGGGAGCCCAGGCATGAGCGACTTGATCCGCGATTTCGGAACCCGGCTGGGGCCCGATGTCGTCGAGGCCATGCGGGCCCTTTACGAGGCCGAGCAGGCGCCGCTTGCCGCCGCGATGCCGCCGCTCGCCGCCGATTGCGCCTATGGCCCCGACAAGCGCAACCGGCTCGACCTCTACCGGGGCGAGGGCACCTGGAAGCCGGGTCAGCCGCTGCGCCCGATCGTGCTCTTCGTGCATGGTGGCGGCTTTCTCGTGGGAGACAAGGGCAATGGCGAGCACGGCTGGGCGAACGCGCATGTCGGGCGCTGGGCGGCGGCCAACGGCTATCTCGGTGCGGTCATGAACTACCGTCTCGCCCCGCGCGACATGTGGCCTTCGGGTCCCGAGGACGTGGGTCTCGCGGTCGACTGGCTGCGGGCGAACGCCGCACAGCATGGCGGCGATCCCGAGCGCCTCTTCCTGCTGGGCACATCGGCGGGCGCGGTCCACGTCGCAAGCTTCATCATGGCGCGTGACGACCATGCCCTGTGCGTGCGCGGCGCGGCGCTGCTATCGGGCCTCTACGGGGTCACCCCGCTCGAGGAGCGCGACATGCGCTACTACGGTCCGCAGGATTGCTATGACCGGCGCATGCCGCTTTCGGCGGTAATGAAGACGAACCTTCCGATGCTTCTGGCCTGCTCGGAATTCGATCCCCCGCGCTTCCAGACCGAGTGGGCCAGCCTGCTCCAGGCGCGCCTCGGCCGGCACGGCACGCTCCCGCGCCTGCACTACGGGCGTGGCCATAATCACTATTCGCTGGCGATGCACCTGGGGACGGCGGACCGACGCCTCTCCGACGAATTGCTCGCGTTCTTTTCCGATCCTGTCTGAGGCCCTATTCCATGACCGATTTCGCTCCTCTCGACCGCCGCGGCCTGCTTGCGGCTTCGGCCGCGCTGGCGGCGGCGCCGGCCTTCGCGCGGGCGGCCGCAAAGCGCGTCGATCCCAACTTCCCCAAGGGCTTCCTGTGGGGCGCCGCCACGGCTGGCCATCAGGTCGAGGGCAACAACACCGCCTCGGACACCTGGTTTCTGGAGAACCAGCAACCGACCGTCTTTGCCGAGCCCTCGGGCGATGCCTGCAACAACCTGGAACTTTGGGCCACCGATCTCGACATCGTGAAGGACCTCGGTCTCACCTCCTATCGCTTCAGTGTCGAATGGGCCCGGATCGAGCCCGAGAAGGGCCTGTTTTCGCAAGCCATGCTCGACCATTACAAGCGCATCGTCGAGGGGTGCCATGCGCGCGGGCTGGCACCGCTGGTCACCTTCAACCACTTCACCGCGCCGCGCTGGTTCAGCGCGCAGGGCGGCTGGACCGCCGCCGATGCGCCCCAGCTTTTCGCGCGCTACTGCGACAAGGTCGCGCGGGCGATCGGTGCGGACATCGCCATGGCGATGACGCTCAACGAGCCCAACATCCTGCTGATCCTCAAGGGCATCCTGCCGCCGCCGGTGTGGGACATGCAGCGCGCCACGGTGGCGAAGGCGGCCGAGCGGCTGGGCGTGGCCAAGTTCGTCAGCGCGAACGTCGCCGGACCCGAGGACGTCGAGGCACTTCAGGCCGGGCTCCAGGCCGGCCACAAGGCCGCGCGTGCGGCAATCAAGGCGGTACGCGGCGATCTTCCGGTCGGCTTCACGCTTTCGGTGGTCGACGAGCAGGCCGCGGGCAAGAACTCGCTGCGCGACAAGGTGCGTGCCGAAGCCTACGGGGCCTGGCTCGAGATCGCCAAGGACGACGATTTCATCGGCGTTCAGAACTACGAGCGGGCAGTGTGGAACGACAAGGGCCGCCTGCCGGCGCCCGAGGGGGCCGATCGCAACTGGTCGGGGACCGAAGTCTGGGCGCCCTCGCTCGCCGGAGCGGTGCGCTACGCCCATTCCGTCGCCGGTGTGCCCGTGCTCGTCTCCGAACACGGCGTGGGCACCGATGACGACACTTTGCGCGCCCGCTTCATTCCGGCCGCGCTCGAAGGGCTCAAGCGGGTGATGGACGAGGGCGTGCCGGTGCTCGGCTACGTGCACTGGTCTTTGCTCGACAATTTCGAGTGGATCTTCGGGTACAAACCCCATTTCGGCCTGTGCTCGGTCGATCGCACCACATTTGCCCGCACCCCCAAGCCGAGTGCCCGGGTGCTCGGCGGGATCGCGCGGCGCAACGCGGTGTGACGCAGCCTCTTGCGCTTGCCCGCCCGAGTAGGGCAAGCGCAGGAAAATTATCCGAAAATCAAGTTGGGAGTGCCGGAATGCCCGATCGCAAGTCGCGCGTGATGTTGATGTTGGCCACGATGCTGGTCGCCCCGTCCGCGCTCGCCGGGGAGCCGGGCACAGCGCCCGCGTCGGGCCATCAGGACAGCCAGGGCTCGCTCCGGGAAGCGTTCCGCGATCCGCCCAATTCGGCCCGCCCGCGTGTCTGGTGGCACTGGATGAACGGGAACATCACCAAGGACGGCATCGCCAAGGACATCGACTGGATGAAGCGCATGGGCATCGGGGGCCTCCAGACCTTCGATGCCAACTTGCAGACCCCGCAGGTGGTCGATCACCGCCTCGTCTACATGACGCCCGAGTGGAAGGACGCCTTCCACTTCGCGGTGGAGAAGGCCGATGAGGCCGGGCTCGAGCTGGCGATCGCCTCCTCGCCGGGCTGGTCTGAAACCGGCGGGCCCTGGGTCGCGCCGCGCGACGGGCTCAAGAAACTGGTCTGGTCCTCGACGAGCGTGGCACCGGGCACCCGTTTCCAGGGGACGCTGCCCACGCCGCCCTCGGTAACGGGGCCCTACCAGACGCTCAAGCCCGCGCTCTCGATCGAGGAAATGATCTCGGGTCATCCGGCCGAAGCGGGGCCGAGCTTCTATGGCGATGTCGGCGTCTACGCGGTGCCGCAGGCCATTGCGGCCTCGCCGGCGCCGGCCGTCGTGCGCGATGGCCTCGGCAATGTCCTCAAGGCGGCCGAGCTGGCCGACGCGGACCTCGCGGGCGGCGTCACGCTCGCGCGCAAGGACGGGGAGGCGACCAGCCTTCGCGTCGATTACACCGCGGCGCGCGAAGTGCGTTCGGCCACGGTCTTCCTTCCCGGCGTGATCGTGCCCTTTGCCGGGGCGGCATACACCGCTGCGCTCGAGGCGAGCGAGGACGGCACCAACTGGAAGCCAATCACCACGCTGACCCTTGGTGCGGTGCCGACGACGGCAAGCTTCCCGGCGGTCACGGCCGCGCATTTCCGGCTGGTGCTCAACCCCCGCACGCCCGATGGCGGCCTCGGGGCTCCGGCGCCGGGCGTTGCAATGGGCGGGCTGTTCGACGGCATCGGTGCGGCGCTTGCCAAGCAGCCGCTCGTCGTGGGGACCTTCAGGCTCGACGCGCAGCCCCGGGTCGACCGGTTCGAGACCAAGGCGGGCTACGTGATGAGCCGCGATTACTACGCCTTGCCCGAGGTGGCGGACGGTGCGCGCGGGGTCGATCCCGCGCAGGTGATAGACCTCACCGCCAAGGTAAAGGACGACGGCACGCTCGACTGGCAGGCGCCCGCACTTCCCGCGGGCCAGCGCTGGACGATCCTGCGCATGGGCTATTCGCTGCTGGGAACCACCAACCACCCCGCGCCGCCCGAGGCCACCGGTCTCGAGGTCGACAAGTTCGACGGCGCGGCCGTGCGGCGCTACCTCGACCACTACCTCGCGATGTACAAGGACGCGGCCGGTGAGGGCATGGTCGGCAAGCGCGGCGTTCGCGCGCTGCTCACCGATTCGATCGAGGTGGGCGAAGCAAACTGGACGCCGCAGATGGTGGCGCAGTTCCAGCGCCTGCGCGGCTATGACCCAAGGCCCTGGCTGCCCGCGCTTTCGGGCGTGCTGGTGGGCACCCGCGCGCAGTCGGACAAGTTCCTCTACGACTACCGTCGCACGCTGGCCGACCTGCTGGCGAGCGAACACTACGGCACCGTTGCCAAGGTCGCGCACGAGAACGGCTTGATCGTCTATGGCGAAGCGCTTGAGGACCATCGCCCGATGCTGGGCGACGATATGTCGATGCGCAGCCACACCGATGTGCCGATGGCGGCCATGTGGACCTTCAACAAGGACGAAGGCCCGCGCCAGACATTGATCGCGGACATGAAGGGCGCAGCTTCGGTCGCGCATCTCTATGGGCAGAACCTTGTCGCGGCCGAATCGATGACCGCCTCGATGGCCCCCTGGGCCTTCGCGCCGCACGATCTCAAGCGCTTCATCGACATGGAATTCGTGAACGGGGTCAATCGGCCCGTCGTCCACACCTCGGTCCACGTGCCGGTCGACGACAAGAAGCCGGGCCTCTCGCTTTTCATTTTCGGTCAGTATTTCAACCGGATGGAGAGCTGGGGCGAGATGGCGCGACCTTGGGTCGACTATATGGCGCGCTCCTCGCTGCTGCTGCAGGAAGGGCGCAACCTGGCCGATGTTGCCTATTTCTACGGCGAAGAGGCACCGCTCACCGGACTCTACGGCGATACGCCGGTGGCCGATGCGCCCGTGCACTACGCCTATGACTTCCTCAGCCGCGACGCGCTGGTCGACCTGCTGTCCAACGATGGCGCCGATGTAGTCGCGCCCAGCGGCGCGCGCTATCGGGCGATCTATCTGGGTGGCTCCTCGCAGCGCATGACGCTGGGAACGCTTCGCAAGCTGGCCGGGCTGGTCGAGGGCGGGGCCACGGTGATCGGCGCCAAGCCGGTCGGGACGCCGAGCCTGATGGCCGCCGCGGCCGGGGACGCAGCCGAATGGGACAGCCTTGCAGCCCGGCTCTGGCCGGGTGGCGCAGACGCGCGCGTGGGCAAGGGTCGGGTCATCGCCAGTGCGGACGTTGAAGCGGGGCTTGCTTCCATCGGCGTCGCGCCTGATTTCCGCTTCGTGGCCGAGCGGGCCGACCTGCGCATCCCCTTCGTCCATCGCCGTGATGGCGAGGGCGAGATCTACTACCTCACCAACCCTTCCGACCAGGGCGCCAGGATCGAGGCGCATTTCCGAGTGACCGGCAAGGCGCCTGAACTCTGGCACCCCGAGACCGGGACGAGCGAACCGGTCAGCTACCGCTTCGAGGACGGCGAGACGGTAGTGCCGCTCTCGCTGGTGGCGGACGATGCGGTCTTCGTGGTGTTCCGCAAGGATAGCCGCGCGACAAGCCTGACCGTGCCCGCACCGGCGATGCGGGCGGTCGCGAACCTGGACGGGGGCTGGAGCGTGCGCTTCCAGGCCGGACGCGGGGCTCCGGCCGCGCTGGAGATGGCAAAGCTCGCGCCGCTCGAAACGAATGCGGATGCGGGGGTCAAGTACTTCTCGGGCGAGGCGACCTATACGCGGCAATTCACCTTGCCCTCGGGAGTGAAGCCGGGCCAGTCGCTCTGGCTTGACCTCGGCAAGGTGGGCGATCTTGCCGAAGTCCGCGTGAACGGCGTTCCCGCCGGCGCGGTCTGGCACGCGCCTTACCGGATCGACATCGGCAAGGCGGTGAGGGCGGGCACCAACACGCTCGAGGTCAAGGTGGCCAACCTCTGGGTCAATCGCCTGATCGGCGATGCCCAGCCGGGCGCCACGCCGATCACCTGGACCGCGATGCCGACCTACCGTGCCGACGCGCCGCTGCGTCCTTCGGGCCTCATCGGTCCGGTCGTGCTCGAGGTGGGCAAGTAGGCGCGAAGTCGCAGCAGGGGGCAGGGGTTAGCGCGCAGCGAGTCCGGGTTCGCCTTGCGCCTTGCCTTCTCGCGCCTCGAAGTCGAGCAGTCCGGCCATTTCGGCCTGGTTACGGAATGAGCGGCTGACCGGGACCTCGAGCGCGTTCACGAGCTTGAGGCGCGGGGCCGCCCGGCTGCCGACGACCGCGTGCACCGCGCCATGCGCCACCCAGTAGCTGCGGTGCACCTGCAGGCCTTGCGCGCCCAGTTCGTGGATCGCGTCCTTGAGCCGATAAAGCACGAGCGCCTCGCCCTGATCGGTGTGGACGCGCAAGTAGTGCTGTTCGGAGGCGAGCGCGAGAATGCGCCCGCGCGCCGAGGCCGGCAGGCGCGCCATCAGGCCTGAGGCGGCTTGCGCGCCGACGGGCGCGGCATGTGCGTCGCCGCGTGCCGTCGCCGGGGCATGTGGCTCGGGCCGGTAGCCGAACAGCGGCATCCTGGCGATGTGGAACAGGCCCAGGCACACGGCGGGCCAGGCCAGATAGCCGTAGAAATGGGTCTTGAGGAACTCGGCGGGATCGAGGCTGGCGTCGGGCAGCGGGCGCCCGATCGGCAGCGTGGGGAACATGGCGTGATAGCCGTGGACCCAGAGGCGCAGGAACAGGTCCGAGGGGAACGAGGCGAGGAGCGCTCCTGCCAGCAGGGTCGCTCCCAGGGGCACGCGCCGGCGGCGCAGCGGCCCGGCGACGAGGCGGCAGAAGGCGTCGTTGAGCCACCATCCGCTGAACGACATGCCCATCCAGAAGGCGAGCGCGTGGACCTTGGGCCAGGCGATCGTGCGCCCGACTTGCGGCCAGCCCGAAAGGAAGCCGAGCAGCAGCGGAATGAGCACATAGTGCAGGAGCGTCTGGCGCGGGTTGAGGCCGGCGAGGCAAGGCTCGTCGCTGCGCCAGAATTCCCGCTCCCAGATTCGAAATCGCGGCATCGGCCCGTCCCCTAGCGCACATACGTCGAGCGGCCCGCGCCAAGTCGCGCGCACGGACGCGAATCCTTGGGTGGCGGTGCCAGTGCATTTCGTGCAGCACGAATGGTATCCGTGCAAGTTTGGCGGTGCGTGAAGGGCACCGGTGCATTTTGCCCGTCAGTCGGGAACCGGGCGTTGCGTGTGCATCCCCGCCCATCATCAAGGACGCATAGGCCTGGCCCGAACCGGGAACCGTCCATGCCATCCAGCTACTACCTTGGAGACCCTTGATGATCACTCGTCGCGCGATACTGGCTGCAGGTGCCGCCGGAACCGCTGTCCTGGCCTTGCCGCGCATGGCCTTCGCCGCCGAGCAGAGCGACGTCATCATCCTGGGGGCGGGCCTCTCGGGTCTTCATGCTGCCGAGTTGCTGGCGCAAGTGGGCATGAAGGTCACCGTCCTCGAAGCGCGCGAGCGTGTGGGCGGCCGCGTCGAGACCGTCCAGACCGTCGACGGGCCGATCGAGGTCGGCGCGAGCCAGATCGGGCGCGGCTATGCGCGCGTTCTCGATGCCTGTGAGCGCTATGGCCTCAAACTGATCCCCGAGGACCGCGACCTGCTTGCCTTCGGGGGCTATTTCAACGGCCAGTGGATCGATCCCAAGACCTGGGCGGACAACCCGCTCAACACGACCGTGGGCGAGGAGCGTGCGATCAACCCGATCCTGATGGGGCAGGCGGTTGCGGCCAGGCACAACCCGCTCAAGGAAGTGGATGACTGGCTCAAGCCCGAATTCGGCAAGTATGACTTTTCACTGCGCCAGCTCATGCAGCAGCAGGGCTACAGCGAGGCCGCGATTTCGCTCGCGCAGTATTCCTCGCCCGGCATCGGCCTCGATGGAACCTCGATGCTGCGCATCTGGCAGGAGGAGACCCGCAGCGGGATCGACCGCAAGCTGGGCGAGGCGGCCAAGGTCCAGCGCCACCGCGACCATCCCTTCGGCGAGGCGAACGACCACACGCTGGTCTCGGGGCTCGCCTCGATCAGCAACGTGGACGGCGGGCTCTACCAGTTGCCCGGAGCCATGGCCGCCAAGCTTGGCGACGCGGTGCGCCTGAACAGCAAGGTCGTCCAGATCGCGATGAACGAGACCGGCGCGACCGTGCGGACCCAGGACGGGGCCGCCTATTCGGCGCGCTTCGTCATTTCGGCTTTGCCCTTCTCGGTGCTGCGCCATGTCGAGATCGTCGCTTCGAAGGACAATCTCACCCAGCGCAAGGCGATCTCCACGATGCCCTACGCCAATACTGCGCGTCTCTACCTCACCGTCGAGCGACCGTTCTGGAAGGAGGATGGCTTGCCCGCCTCGTTCTCGACCGACGGGCCGATCGGCATGTTCTGGGGCATCGATAACCACACCGGTGAGGGTGTCCACCGCGCGATGGTGGTCATGGTGGGCACCGTCGCGCAGGAGATCGCGCGCATGGATCACGAGGACGCCGAGGCTTTCATCCAGCGCGAAGTGGTGCGCATGCGCCCGGCCGCCAAGGGGCTGCTGCGCTACCAGACCTACAAGGACTGGGCGCGCGACCCCTTCCAGCAGGGCTGCGGGTTCAGTCTCGCACCCGGTCAGGTCAACGCCTTCGCGCGCACGATGACCGATCCCTGGCAGGTCATGCATTTTGCGGGCGAGCACACCCGGCGGCTCGACTACGGCATGGAATCGGCGATGGAGAGCGGTGAGCGCGCCGCGCTCGAGGTCGCCGCGCGCGCCTGACGCCGGGCCATTACGCCCCTCCAGCCCTTGCGTTCCTACGGGCGCAAGGGCTGCTGTCGTGCCGGACGGACGTTCGGACGCAGCTTCGTTGACGGCCCTGAAGCCGCGATCCACGACCACGCACCGGCCAGGATTGTCTTCCTGGCGGGGGAGAAGGTTCTTCGTGGGAAAATGACTTCAGGAATGCGACTGTCTAACTTCTTTGCCCTTCCATCGCACGACATGGCGATCGACCTGGGTACCGTGAACACGCTCGTCTACGTGCGCAACAAGGGCATCGTCCTCAACGAGCCTTCGGTCGTCGCGCTCGAGACGCGTGGCGGCATCCGTCGGGTGCGCGCGATCGGCAATGATGCCAAGCTGATGATGGGCAAGACGCCCCAGAACGTCGAGGCGATCCGGCCCTTGCGCGGTGGCGTGATCGCCGACATCGAAGTCGCCGAGCAGATGATCAAGCACTTCATGGCCAAGGCGCACAGCGGATCGAGCCGCCTGCCGCGCCGTCCTGCGGTGGCGATCTGCGTGCCTTCGGGCTCGACCCCGGTGGAACGTCGCGCGATCCGGCAGGCCGCCGAGGCCGCGGGTGCCTCCAAGGTCTGGATCATCGAGGAATCGATGGCCGCTGCGATCGGGGCGGGCATGCCGGTGACCGAGCCGACCGGCGGCATGGTCGTCGATATCGGCGGGGGGACCACCGAGGTCGCGGTGCTCTCGCTCAGCGGCCTGGCCTACAGCACATCGGTGCGCGTGGGCGGTGACAAGCTCGACGATGCGATCGTGCTCGCCATCCGGCGCAAGCACAACCTGATGATCGGCGAAGTGACCGCTGAGCGTATCAAGCTCACCATCGGCTCGGCGCGCATGCCCGAGGATGCACGAGGGCAGGTCATGCGCGCCAAGGGGCGTGATCTCGTCAAGGGCGTGCCCGGCGAGATCGAGATCAGCCAGGCGGAGATCGCCGAGGCCATCGCGGAATCGGTGAACCAGATCGTGGAAACGGTGCTCAACGCACTAGAAAACACAGCTCCCGAACTCGCGGCCGACATCATCGAGCAGGGCATCGTGATGACCGGCGGGGGCGCGCTTCTCAACAATTTCGACGAGGCGCTCTCGCAGGCGACCGGACTGCCGGTGGTGGTGGCCGAGAACGCGCTGTTCTGCGTCGCGGAAGGCGCGGGTCGGGCGCTCGAGGACGACATTTACAAGGGCGTGCTGATCGCGGCCTGAGACATGCATGCGGCGGGGCGAGGTTCGTCCCGCCGCGCGATTCCGCGAACACACATCGGGCACCGCGAGGCGCTTGCCCGAAGGCAGCCTTCCGGCGGGCTATTGCGTGTCGGGAAGATCTGTTCGCTTGTCGCACGGGGCCCGCAGCGTGCTGCGGGCCGGTGGCGGAGACGGAGGGATTCGAACCCTCGGTACCCTGATAGAGTACGGTTCCTTAGCAGGGAACTGGTTTCAGCCACTCACCCACGTCTCCGCAAGCGGCTCAGGGGCGTGCCTATAGCCATGGTCTTCTGGACCCGCAAGGGGCCTGTGGCGCCTTTTTTAAATTCCTTGGTCGAAAGCGGAAAACGGGGCCGCGCCGGATTCGATTGGCCGCAAATGCGACTCGCTCCGCCGACCGTTCATTGCGGGGTCAGCCGTGGTTGATTCTTAATGGGCGATCGTGTTCTAGCGGCCGCACGAGGTTCGCTGGAACGTCGGAACTTTGGCGCAAAGGGCAAGTCTGCCCGGGAGGAGCGAGTACGTGCGCAAGCAAACCACACAGCGGGCCGGTTTCCGGCAGAGCCTGATCGCGGTCGTGGCCGCGACGGCGATGGCTGTGCTGGGGCCGGCGGGAACCGCCCGGGCCCAGATCCAGACGGTCGATCCCGATGCGGCAATCGACGGCGACCTGCAGGGAGGCTCGACGCAGTACCCCGCAACCAGCGCCCCGCAAAGCCAGCCGACCAGCCGCAATGGCGAGCTTCCCGCCAAGGACGACAGCTACCCCGATCAGACGTACGATCCGCAAGGCAGCGCGGGCAACGGCACCCCGGTCGAGCCGGCGCCGCTGCCGCAGGCGCCGAGCGGGGCGCCCGTCGCGCCGCCGCCTTCGACCATGCCCTCGGGCCAGGTCGGCGATGGCGCCACCTACCACGAGGACGATCTCATCGGCGCGGCCGAAGGTGTCTTCGGCAAGGGTGCGCAAGGCCTGGCCGACCTGATCAAGGACCTGCTCAAGAAGCAGGGTGAACCCAACGCCTATATCGTCGGACGCGAGGCGGGCGGCGCCTTCGCGGTGGGCCTGCGCTATGGTTCGGGCACGCTTTACCACAAGATCGAAGGGCAGCAGCCGGTCTACTGGACGGGTCCCTCGATCGGTTTCGACGCGGGTGCGAACGCGGCCAGCACCTTCGTACTCGTCTATAATCTCTACGACACCGATGACCTCTACAAGCGTTTCGGGGCGGGCGAAGGGCAGGCCTACCTGATCGGAGGCTTCAACGTCTCGTACTTGCGCCGGGGCGACACCGTGCTGATTCCCGTGCGCGCCGGCGCGGGCCTGCGGCTGGGCGCGAATATCGGCTATATGAAGTTTTCCAGAAAGCAGCAGTGGCTGCCCTTCTGATTGCGCATTTGCGCAATGATCTGAGCTGGGACGCGCCTCCATTCGGGGGCGCGTTTCGTTTTGGGCCCCGGTTGCGTTTCTTGTGGTCGCAAAGTCGCAATAGAGTGTTGCACCTCCTTCGCGGCGGGAGTAAGTGCCGCCCGCCATGCTAAGCAACCTTGAACAACAGCCCGCCGACGCGCTTCTCGCGCTGATCAAGCTCCACAACGACGACCCGCGCGCCGACAAGATCGATCTTGGCGTGGGCGTCTACCGTACCGGTGAGGGGGAGACCCCCGTTTTCGCCGCCATCAAGGCGGCCGAGAAGAAGCTCGTCGAGACGCAGGATTCCAAGGCCTACCTCGGCCCCGAAGGCGACATGGGCTTCGTCGAAGCGCTCATGCCCTACGTGTTCGGCAAGGAAGACCCGGCCATGGGCGGGCGCATCGAGGGCATGCAGACCCCCGGCGGCACCGGTTCGCTGCGTCTGGCGCTCGCGATGGCGAAGCGCGCGGGCGTGACGCGCATCATCGTGGGCAAGCCGAGCTGGCCCAACCACAACCAGATCTGCAAGGACCTGGGCCTTGGCGTCGTCGAGTTCAACCACGCGGGCGCGGACGGCCAGGTCGACATGGACGCCCTTCGCGCAGCCATCGCCGATGCGGGCGAGGGTGATGCCATCCTCCTGCACGGCTGCTGCCACAACCCCACCGGCATCGACTATTCGCACGCCAATTGGGACGAGATCGCGGGCCTGCTCGCCAAGAGCGCGATCCTGCCGATCCTCGACCTTGCCTACCAGGGGCTGGGCATGGGCATGGAAGAGGACGCCTACGGCCTTCGCCGCGTGCTCTCCGAAGTTTCCGATGCGCTGATCTGCTATTCGTGCGACAAGAACTTCGGTCTCTACCGTGACCGTGTCGGCGCGCTCTACGCGATGGTCAAGGACCCGGCCGACCTCACCAAGGTGATGTCGAACGGCCACAATCTCGCGCGCGCCAACTGGTCGCAGCCGCCAGATCACGGCGGTGCGGCGGTTCGTCTCGTGCTCGAGGACGCCGAGCTGACCAAGCTGTGGCTGGCCGAGCTTGACGAGATGCGCGATCGCATGCGCTGGGTGCGGGACAAGCTGGCCGCGGCCGGCACGACCGGCGGTGTCGACCTGACCCCGATCGGTTCGCAGAACGGTCTGTTCTCGATCATCCCCTTCACCCCCGAGCAGGTCCAGGCCATGCGCAAGGATCACGGAATCTACTTTGCCGGTTCGGGCCGCATCAACGTCGCCGGTCTCACCACCGGCAACATCGACCAGTTCATTGCCGCCGTCGCGGACGTGACCGGCTGATGGACTTCGATCGTCAGCCGGTCCTCGCAGGAGGCCGGCTGACGCTCCGGCCTCTTACCCAGGCCGATTGGGACGCCTTCGCGGGCGTCGCGTCCGATCCGCAGATCTGGGCGCTCCACCCTTTTCATGACCGCTGGAAACCCGAAGTCACGCGCGCCTTCTTCGAGCAGGGCCTGGCGCGCGGCGGAGCCTTGGCGATCATCGAGACAGCCTCGGATGCCTTTCTGGGCTCGAGCCAGTTCGGCGTGGTCGATCCGGCGCTGCCGGACGCGATCGAGGTGGGCTGGTCGTTCCTTGCCCGCGCCTGCTGGGGCAAGGGTTTCAACCGCGAATTCAAGGCGCTGATGGTCGCGCACGCGCTGACCCATTTTGAACGCGTGGTGTTCGAGGTCGGGGCCGGCAACGTCATCTCGCGCCGGGCCATGGCCAATATCGGTGGTCAGCTGACCGAGCGCATCAGCCGCCGTGAGTGCTGCGGCGTGATGGTCGATCACGTCACCTTCGAGATCACCCGAGCGAGTTTTGCCGGCTCGCCGTTGGCCAATGCGGTCTGATCTTCGCGATCAGGTGCGCAGCGACTGCATGCGCTGGAGGTAGCGGGCAAGCACGTCGATCTCGAGATTGACGCCATCGCCCACCGCCAGCGCGCCGATGGTGGTGACATCGGCGGTGTGCGGGATGATGTTGAGCATGAAGTGGCAGGTGCCATCGCTCTGGTCCTCGACGGTGTTCACCGTCAGCGAGACGCCATCGACGGTAATCGAGCCCTTGGGCGCGATATAGGGTGCGAGGCTCTTGTCGGCCGCGATCACGAACTGCTTCGAATCGCCGACCGGGGTCACGCGAACCACGTGGCCGATGCCATCGACATGGCCGGTCACGATATGCCCGCCAAGCTCGTCGCCAAGGCGCAGCGCGGGTTCGAGATTGACCCTCGCGCCTTCCACCCAATGGCTCGCGACCGTACGCGAGACGGTTTCGCCCGAAATGTTCACCGCAAACCAGGCATCGCCAGTCGAGCCACCTTTTTCGACCACCGTCAGGCACACGCCCGAACAGGCGATCGAGGCGCCGATGGCGATCGTGGCGGGATCGAACGGGCAGGCGATGACGGCGCGCAAGTCCCCATCCTGGCGCACCTGGCGCAAGGTGCCGATGGCGGTGACGATTCCGGTGAACATGGGTCTAGCTTTCCGTTGGATTTCGAGCGCTGTAGACTTCGAGGGTGTCGCTGCCAAGGCTGCGGCGTTCCTCGAGATGCCATCGCCCATGCGCGGCGGAGAGGTGGGCGAGGCCGAAATCGGCAAGACCCGGCTTTCCACCAACGAGAATCGGCGCGCGGTAGATCAGCAGCCGGTCGACGAGACCGGCGGCGAGGAACGCGGCTGCGGTCTGTGCCCCCCCTTCGACGAACAGGTGCTGAACCCCCTCCATGGTGCCGATCGCCTCGGGCGAGCGAAGCGCGCTCCAGCCTTCGGGGGCCTCGCTCCGGGTCAGCACCCAGCGTGCGGGGCTACGCTGTTCGAGGCCGGGCAGGCGTACGTCGAGGCGCGGGGCATCGGCGCGCAAGGTGCCGCCGCCAACGAGAATGGCATCGGCCTTTGCCCGCTGGGCATGGGTATGCGCGCGGGCCGGGGCGCCCGTGATCCACTGGCTTTTCCCGTTCGCAAGGGCAATGCAGCCATCGAGCGAGAGCGCGAGCTTGAGCGTGACTTCGGGGCGGCCCCGGCGTTGCCGGATGAGGTAGCCCGAAAGGCTGGCCGCACAGGCCGAACTGGCCACGAATTCGGTCGCGATCCCGGCCGCGCGGATGCGGGCGAGGCCTGCGCCGCTGGTACGCGGGTCGGGATCCATGCAGCCCACGACGACGCGGGCCAGCCCCGAGGCGCAGACGAGATCGGCGCAAGATGGCCCGCGCGTCGAAAGGTGCGCGCAGGGTTCGAGCGTGACGTAGAGCGTCGCGCCGCGCGCCGCGTCGCCCGCCTGGGCGAGCGCCACGGCTTCGGCATGGGGGCGTCCGCCAGGCTGCGTCCATCCGCGCGCAACGACCTTGCCCTCGCGCACGAGGATCGCGCCGACCCCCGGGTTGGGGCGGCTGAGCGGACGGGCACGCGCGGCCAGCGCGGCCGCCGCGGCAAGCCAGCGCTGGTCCTCGTTCACGGCTGCGCGCTATCCGGGGAGGCGCTGTCGGCGGGTTCGTCGGGCATCGTGGGGACGACGGCGCCTTCGGGCACCTTCACCTTGCCGACCTTCTCGAGCTGGGCCTTCTTCTCGGCGGCTTCCTCGGCGTCGGCTTCGCGGGCGATCTTGTCGACGTCCATGCCCGACCAGCGACCCAGCGTCTTGTAGATCTCGCGCACGTCCTTGTCGCGCCGGGCCTGCTCGCGGGCGAGCTCTTCCTTGGCCTTCTGGTTGGCGATGTTCTCCTTCAGGATTTCGGCGTCCGAGCGGCCTTCGGGAAGTGTCGAAATCCAGGTGACCTTGGGCGGGGGATGGGGGGCGGAGCCTTCCTGGCCCATCATCATGTAGAAGATGGCGAAGGTGCAGGCCGCCGAGACCGCGGCGATTCGCCAGCGGTTGTTTCCGGCCTGCTTCCAGACCATGCGGAAGTCGGCGAACATGCCGGTGGGCTTGACGTCCTGCCAGTATCCGGTGCGTTTCGAGAAGAGCATGGGGGCTATTTAGGCGTTCTTGCGGCCGATGGCTAGCCGAAGGGAAGATAGAGCGCGCGCCCGTTCAGCTTGAGCCAGCGGTTGGCCTCGTGGACCGAGCCTTCGAAGATGGTCTTGAGGCAGTGGTGGAAGGCGGGGGAGTGGTCGAAGTGGACGAGGTGGGCGACTTCGTGTGCGACCACCGAACGGCGTACGAGATCGGGCGCCATGATCAGCCGCCAGTTGATGCGGATGGCCCCGTCCGCCGCGCACGAACCCCAGCGTCGCCGTGCGCTCGAGAGCGCGAGCTTGGGCGTGGGTTGCGCGGCTCTTGCGCAATATTCGGCAAGGTCCGCCTCGAGCAGCGGCTGCGCCTCGGCCTGCATCCAGCGTGCGAGGCGCGGGACGAGCGAGCTGGCTGGCCCGCCGACGTGAAATTCGCTCTCGCCCAGCGTGACCCGACGCGGAGCGGCAGGATCGTGGAAGAGCGTGTGAGGCGTGCCGCGAAAGGCGATCTCGGCGCCATCGCAGACCGGCGAGGCTTCGGGCACCGCGCGCAACTGGCGTTCGAGCCAATCGCGCCGCTGCTCGGCGAAAGCCAGCGCTTCGGCGCTGCGCACCCAGGGCGGCATCGAGATGCGCACCGCGCTGCCATCGGGCGCGAGCCGCATGGTCATGCGCCGCGCGCGTTCGAGGCGGCGCACGATGATCGGGACGGCGCGTCCGGCCAGTTCGATTTCGGGGTCCTTGCGCGGATCGCGCCTGAGCCAGTCGAGCATGGCGCTCAGGTCTCCGGCCCGTCGTCCGGCTCGGCCAGCTCCCAGGGGTTCTGCCCGTCTTCGATCTCGAATTCCTGCTCCATCCCTTCGGGCCAGATGATGTGCTGCTCGAGCGGGCCCGCGTGGACTTCGCTGATCACCCGTCCCGCGACCGAGACGCCCGCGCGGCGGACCGCCTCGCGATCGCCGCAAACGAGATAGTGCCAGGCGGGCAGGGGCTCGCCCTCGGCGCGCAGGCGGTAGGCGCACGTCTCGGGCAGCCAGGGCAAGCTTCCGGCCGAGCGCAAGGTCAGTGTCAGGCAGTCGGGTACGGCGCGCTTGCGGTGCGGGTAGTCGGAGCAGCGCGCGGTTTTGGTGTCGAGCAGCTTGCAGGCGACATTGGTATGGTAGATCTCCCCGCTGTCGGCGTCCTCGACCTTGTGCAGGCAGCACTGGCCGCAGCCGTCGCAAAGCGCCTCCCATTGCGCCTTGTCGAGGCTGGCAAGAGGGCGCTCCCAGAAGGGTGGGGCCTGTTCCACGTTCAGTTCACCAGCGCGGCGAGGTCGGCGGCGACGGCCTTGGCGCCCTTGTCGACGGGCAGCATGTCGATCGGTTCGCCCTTGGGGTTCATCAGGTAGGCGAAGCGCGAGTGGTCCATGAGGTAGCCGCCCGATGTCGTCTCCCCCTTGCCGTAATAGACCGCGAAGGCCTTGGCAGCCTCGTCGACCTGCTTGGCGGTGCCGGTGAGGCCGAGCAGGTCGGGCCCGAAGGCGCCGGTCCACTGGCCAACGATTTCGGGGGTGTCGCGCGCCGGGTCGATGGTGATGAAGATCGGCTGGACTTTCGCGGCGGCCTCGGGATGGGCCTTGGCGAACTGGTTGAAGCCCTTCATCATCTCCTGCACGTCGATCGGGCAGGCATCGGGGCAGAAGGTGTAGCCGAAGTAGATGATCGTCCACTTGCCGCGAAAATCGCTCCAGCGCACGGCCTTGCCAGTCTTGTCGACGAGCGTGAAGTCGCCGCCGATGGCGGCGCCGGTAATGTCGGTGCCTTCGATCGGAGGGTGTGCGGGCGAAGCCGGCTGGCATGCGCCGAGCGACAGTCCGAGGGCGAGGGCGCTGGCCGCGAGAACGCGACGGGCCGTGCGGGAACGAAGATGGGTCATGGCGAAGCGGTTCATGCTCTGCTAGACCGTCTCATGCAAGGAGCGAGCTGGCGGATGCCCCTTGGCCTGTTGAGAATTCAAAGAAGGAAATCAGACGTGTCGAAACTCGCTATCCGGAACGGCTCGGCCCTCTCGCGGCTGATCCTGAAGGGAACCCTTGCCGTTGCCGCTGGCGCGATGGCGACCGCCGGGATGGCGCAGGCGGGCTTTTCCGACGGCTACAAGTTCCTTGAATCGGTCAAGAAAAAGGAAGGCGAGGAAGTCGAGCAAGCGCTCATGAAGGCGCCGCTCATCGTCAATTCCAAGGACGTCACCACCGGGGAGACGGCGCTTCACATCGTCGTTGAGCGCCGCGATCTGACCTGGCTTCGTTACCTTGTCGAGCATGGCGCGAAAGTGGACCTCGCCGATGATCATGGGCGCACGCCCTTGCAGGAAGCGGTCAATCTGGGCTGGCGCGAAGGCGCAGTCTACCTGCTCGAGCGGGGCGCGCGCACAAACGACTCGAACGACGCTGGCGAAACGCCGCTGATTTCCGCCGTCCATCGCCGCGACACCGAACTCATGAAGGCGCTTCTCCAGGCCGGCGCAGACCCTGACCGGGCCGACAATTCGGGCCGCAGTGCGCGCGACTACGCCAAGCAGGACGGGCCCACCAGCATGCTCGTGCGCACCATCGACGAGAACAAGCGCGCCGATGCCGGCAAGAATTCCAAGCCGGTCTACGGTCCGACGTTCTGAGGGAGTGCACGATGGCTGACGTGGAAACTCTCGCGCAACTTCGCTGCGTCCTCGCCCCGGCCGTGGCCGAGGCGGCCGCCTTCGATGGCTGGAGCGCGCAGGCGGTCGAACAGGCCGCACACCAGAACGGCGTCGACCCCGAGCTCGCCGCCTTCGCCTTCGGCGGCAAGCAGATGGCGATGATCGAGGCCTGGGTCGATGCGATCGACCTGGCCATGGTCACTACGGTTCCCGCCGAGTCGCTCAAGGGCGTGCCCGTGCGCGAGCGCATCCGTCGCCTGGTCATGGCGCGCCTCGACGCCGCGGCGGGCAAGGAGGAGGCGCTCCTGCGCGCGCTGACGATCATGGCAATGCCGCAAAACCTAGCGCGTGCCACGCAACTGGGCTGGCGCAGCGCGGACCGGATGTGGCGGCTCGCGGGCGACACCGCGACCGACTACAACCACTATACCAAGCGCACCACGTTGGCGGGGATCTATGCCGCGACGCTCCACGTCTTCGCGCGCGAGAAAGACCCCGAGAAGCCGGAAACCCGCCGTTTTCTCGAACGCCGGATCGACGGGATCATGCGCTTCGAGAAGGTCAAGGCGCAGTTCACGCGCCGGCCCGAGGAGCGTTTCAGCGTGACCCGGCTGCTGGGGCGGCTGCGCTATCCCGCACGCTGAAGCGTAAGCCCGAGGCGCGGCTGCCGTGCCTCGGGCCTCGCCCGCGACAAGGTGATACGCGATTGCTTATTGCGAAGCAGTTGCAAAGGCGCCCCTAATCTGGCAGCGCAAACCCATGACTCTCGATCAACAACCCATCGACCGCAAGGTCCGCATCGTCTCGGTCGACTGGAGCAGGCTGGTTCCCGAAGAGGCGCGGCGCCTCCAGGCGCTCGGGGTCGATGCCGGTGCCCAAGTCTCGGTGTCGCAGCGCGGGGTGTTCGGCGGCTGTGATCCGATCGCGATCCGCATCGGGCGCATGATTGTCGCGGTCCGCCGCGCGCATGCCCAGGCGATCGAGGTCGCCGACGCGGAGACGCTTTTCGCATGAGCCGTCCCCGCAAGATTGCCCTCGTCGGAAATCCCAATGCCGGCAAGAGCGCGCTGTTCAACGCGCTGACCGGTGCGCGCCAGAAGATCGCCAATTATCCCGGCGTGACGGTCGAACGCAAATCGGGGCGGCTGGTCCTGCCCACCGGCGAGCCGGTCGAACTGACCGACCTTCCCGGCGCCTATGGCCTCGATCCGACCAGTCCCGACGAGGAAGTGACCTCCAAGGTCATACGTGGTCAGTTTCCGGGCGAGGCCGAGCCCGACGTGCTCGTCATCGTGCTTGACGCCTCCAATCTCGAACAGCATCTCGTTTTCGCACAGGAATTGCTGGCTCTGGGCAAGCCGAGCGTGATCGCGCTCAACATGGTGGACCTTGCCGAGCGCGACGGGCTGGTGCTCGACCCTGCCGTGCTCGAGGAGGAACTGGGCGTGCGCGTGGTGTCCACCGTCGCGGTGCGCCGGCGCGGTCTCACCGAACTGGGCGAGGCGGTGGCATCGGCGACGCTGCGTGCGCCGGGACCCAGTCTGACCGAAATCGGCGCCGTCGAGCGGCGCGTGGCCGCCCATGCGATGGCGGGTGCGGCGATCCTTTCGGAAACCCGCCAGCGCCGCATGCACGCGCGGCTGGACGCCTTGTTGCTCAACCCCTGGCTGGGGCCGCTGGTGCTTTTCGCGCTGCTCTTCGTGATCTTCCAGGCGGTCTTCGCCTGGGCGACGCCGTTCGCCGACGCGCTCGAGGCCGGAGTGGGCGCGCTGCACGATGCCGTGCGCCAGACATTGCCCGACAATTTCCTGCGGGACCTGCTGACCGAAGGCATCATTTCGGGCGTGGGCGCGGTGGTTGTCTTCCTGCCGCAGATCGTCATTCTCTTCGCCTTCATCCTGGCGATGGAAGCCTCGGGCTACATGGCCCGCGCGGCCTTCCTGATGGACCGGATGATGGCGAGCGTGGGCCTGTCGGGACGCAGTTTCATTCCGCTCCTGTCGAGTTTCGCCTGCGCGATTCCGGGCATCATGGCGACACGCTCGATCACTGACCCCAAGGACCGCCTGACAACCATTCTGATCGCGCCGATGATGACCTGCTCGGCGCGCCTGCCGGTCTACGCGGTGATCATCGCGGCCTTCATCCCGAACGAAACCGTGGGCTGGGGCATCGGCCTCCAGGGTCTGGTCCTCTTCGCGCTCTACGTCGCGGGCGTGTTGGGGGCGATGCTGGTCGCGCTGATCCTGCGTCGCTCGATCACCAAGGGGGCGGCTTCGGGCTTCATCATGGAACTGCCCAAGTACCAGTTGCCACGCCTGGGCGATCTGGCGCTGGGCCTGTGGCAGCGCGCCTGGATCTTCCTGCGCCGCGCGGGCACGATCATCTTTACCGTCACCATCGTCTTGTGGATCATGCTCAGCTTCCCGCGTGCCGTGCCGGGCCAGAGCCAGGTCGACGCCTCGTTCGCGGGCAAGATCGCCAATGGCCTTGCGGTCGTCGTCGAGCCGATCGGCTTCAACCGCGACATGGCGCTGGCGCTCATCCCCGCCATGGCCGCGCGCGAAGTGGCGGTCTCCTCGCTCGCGACGACTTATGCCGTGGATGCCACCGACGAGGACAGGGAAGCGGCCGAGCTGGGCGACCAGCTCAAGGGGCACTGGACGCTACCGATGGCGCTCGCCTTCCTCGCCTGGTTCGTCTTCGCGCCGCAGTGCATGTCGACGATCGCGGTGACGCGGCGCGAGACCAATGGCTGGAAGTGGCCGGCGTTCATGCTCGCCTACCTCTTCGGCCTGGCTTACGTGGCGGCGGGCGCGACCTACTGGCTGGCGGTCTGGGCAGGATTGTAGAAAACCCTTAGCTACGACTCGCGCGTCGAGGGGCTATTCGCTAGGTCCTCGGTTCGAAAGTGCAGAGGAAAGCGATTCAACCATGGCAGGCAGCGTCAACAAGGTCATTCTCGTCGGCAACCTCGGGGCCGATCCCGAAGTCAAGTCGTTCCAGAACGGCGGGCGCGTTGCCAACTTGCGCATCGCCACGTCGGAAAGCTGGAAGGACCGCGCGACCGGCGAGCGCAAGGAGCGCACCGAGTGGCACTCGGTCGTGATCCAGAGCGACGGTCTCGTCGGCGTCGTCGAGCGCTTCCTGCGCAAGGGCTCCAAGGTCTACATCGAAGGCCAGCTGCGCACCCGCAAGTGGCAGGACCGCGACGGCAACGATCGCTACACCACCGAGATCTCGGTCGGCGGCATGGGCGGCGTGCTGACCATGCTCGACGGTGCGAGTGGCGGTGGCGGTGGCGGTGGCCAGCGCGGCGGCGGTTCGGGCGGGAGCTCGGGCGGTGACTGGGGCCGCGGCGGTGGCTCGTCGGGCGGTGGCGACGATTGGGGCCGTTCGGGCGGCTCCTCCTCCTCGGGTGGCGACAGCTGGGGCAGCAGCGGTGGTTCGTCTTCGGGCGGCAGCGACTGGGGCCGCAGCGGCGGCAGCTCGTCGAGCGGCGGCGGCTTCGGTGACGATCTCGACGACGACATCCCGTTCTGAGATGCACCTTGCAGAGTTTTTGTAGTTCGAAGGCTCGTCTCCGGCAGGAGGCGGGCCTTTTTCGCAACGGCTTCAGGCGCGCGCACCCGGTGCAGGAGCGGGGTGCGCGCAATGTGTACCGGGGCCGTGGCTGGCTGCTCCTCCGGAAGGTGGGCAAACTCCTGGCATCTGACTATTGTGGGCTGGACGCTGAAATAGTCGGCCCATTTCCGCCAGGTCTGGAGTATTGCGTTCGCGGCGCCCGGCTGGGACGATAGGCCTGGCGATTTGGATTGTATGGGTGTTCCAAGATGACGACTGGTAGATGTGTTCTCGTCACAGGGGTGGCTGGCTTCATCGGTTCGGCTGTCGCCGAGGCCTTGATGGCGCGCGGACAGGCGGTTGTCGGCATTGACAACCTCAATGACTATTACCCCGTTTCGCTCAAGCGCGATCGGCTTGATCGCCTGAGCCGGCAGTACGGCGCGGCCTTTCGATTTCTCGAGTTGGATTTCGCCCACGAGGAGCCCCTGGAACGCTCGCTTGCGGAGTTCGACTTCGAGGAAATCGTGCACCTCGGAGCTCAGGCGGGGGTGCGCTATTCACTGGAAAATCCCCGCGCTTACGTCGCCTCGAATCTGGCGGGCCACGTCAATCTGCTTGAGATCGCGCGCGCGCGCGGCGTGCGCCACATGGTCTACGCCAGTTCAAGCTCGGTCTACGGGGGCAATACCAAGCTGCCCTTCGCGGTCGAGGACAGGGCCGACCATCCGGTCTCGCTCTATGCGGCGACCAAGCGCGCCGACGAACTGATGAGCGAGACTTACGCGCACCTCTTCCGCATTCCGCTGACCGGCCTGCGCTTTTTCACCGTCTATGGGCCCTGGGGACGGCCGGACATGGCGCTGTGGAAGTTCGTCGAGCGCATGTTCGCGGGACGCGCGATCGATGTCTACAACCATGGCCAGATGCAGCGCGACTTCACCTACATCGACGACATCGTCGGCGGGGTGCTGGCGTGCCTCGATCGTCCTCCCGCCGACGATGGGGCGTTCAAGGCCGGCGGAAGCGTCAAGCCCCACGCGCTCTACAACATCGGCAACAATCGCTCCGAAGAGCTCATGCGTCTGATCGCGGTGCTGGAAGAGGCCTGCGGGATCAAGGCCAAGCTCAACATGCTGCCGATGCAGCCGGGCGACGTACCGGCTACCTATGCCGATATTTCCGCACTTACCCGTGACACCGGCTATGCGCCATCGACCCCGATCGAGATCGGCGTGCCGCGCTTCGTCGACTGGTTCCGGGCCTATCACGCGATCGGGTGACGGGCCCGGCTCGCAATAGAGCCCGGCCGCTGCGGGCTTTCGATCACTTGTGGAAGATCCGCTCGTGGAAGAAGCGGCGATAGGGGTAGCGTTCGAGCGAACGGTACACGCCTTGGGTGAACAGCAAGGTCAGCGGGATCGTGCAGCCGAGGAAGAGCGCCATCGAGCCGACCCAGTTCGCGGTGAAAAGCCCGGCTTGCACGAACAGCGCGCGCAAGGCGAAGTAGGTGTAGGGGTGGCACATGTAGAGGCTGTAGCTGACCGTCCCGAGATAGGCTGTCGCGCGGTTGGCGAGAATGCGCGAGCTCAGGCTGGCGGGGCCGATTGCCATGTAGAAATAGGCGATCGTGCTCAGGAACAGGCCATAGGTGCGCACGTCCCGCAGGTCCTCGTGCCCGAAGGTGTAGTGCCGCACGGACGCCAGGACGAGGCAGCATCCGAATGTCCCGATTTCAAGCCAGGGGCGCAGGCGCTCGGGCGGCCAGGCCCGGCGTTCGTGGAGCAGGCGCACCGCGATGCCGCCCAGGAAGAAGGCCATCGCCGGGTAGCGCCACACGAAGGCCAGCGAGATGACGCACAAAAGCAGCGTTATCGTCCGGTTGCCCGTACGCAGGCCCGCGTGGACGATGAGGCAACACAGCGTGTAGAACACGACCTCGTAGCTCAGGCTCCAGGCGTTGGGCGTGAGCTGTTCGGTCTGGGTGACCAGGTTTATCATCAGCAGCGCGGGAATGATCGTGCGCCAGTCGTTGAGGGCCGGATAGGCGTTGGTCAGCGCGTTGGTGAGGATGAACACGAGCGAGAAGGCGAGAAACAGCGGGTAGAGGCGCAGCAGCCGGCGCAGCGCGAATTCGGATGGCGAATAGCGCAGCACGCTGGGCAGGATCACGAAGCCGCTGATCACGAAGAACAGCCACACGCCCCACCGACCGAAGTTCCAGGGCGCCAGCGTCAGCCTCAGGTAACCGGGAACCTCTGCGTAAATATGCTCACCCACGCCGCCAAGCATATGTGCGAGGAAGACCAGCATCGCGGCAATACCGCGCAAGCCGTGGACGGTGGCATTGAAGGTGCGCTCGTTCGAGGCCGGGCGTTCCCGGGGGCACGTCGCCTTTTTGCGCGCCAAGCGTTCGGTCGCAGCATCCGTGGCGCTGGCGTAGAGCCGCGCGTCGTCATACGGCGCAGTGCCGCTGGTCCCATCCTGGATGCCGGGGTCGAAGGGAGGAGGCTTGGCCATGGGCGGATCGGTTTACGTTCATCTCTCAGGTGTGGGCACGAAGGGGATGCTGCCGCTTAGGTGGCCCCGGTGCAGGGGCGCGCGGTCGCGCCAAGCTCGGCCCGATCCGGTACCGGGTCAATTGTCCTGAATTGCCGGACGGCATATCGAAAGACGAAGGCTTCAAAGTGGCGTCGCGACTCTTTGGGCGGCTACCGAAAGGAACGCATAACCATCCCTTTGCGCGCTTGTATCACCACCCGTCAGGGCGCAACCTGTCACCTCGAAGTGGTCCGCTCCAGCCTGGTGGACACCCCCATTCTCGGGAGATTCGCGTTGTCTGCGAGGTCTTCGGCCGGGCGTGCCGCCACGCCGTACTGGCCGGTTCAGGGTTGGCCCCCGTTTCCGGCGGGCGCATGAGCCGGCGGCGCAATACCGACATTCGGGAGGAGGCGTGGCTGGCGCTGCGCTTCGGCCTGGTCGGCCTTGCCAATACGGCGATCGGCTATGGTCTCATCGTGGCCTGCCTGTTCGCGGGGCTCGGGGACTACGGCGCCAACCTCCTGGGTTTCGCGATGGGCTTTCCGATATCCTATGCCTTGCACCGTCGGCTGACCTATCGGCGCCAGGATGCGATGAACTTGCGCGACATGCACGGTTATGCGGCCGCTTTCGCGGCAGCCTACGGGCTCAACCTGGGGGTTGTCGCGCTTGGCCGGGCCATGGGCCATGCCGGCAGCCCCCTCGTACAGGCCCTGGCGGTCATCGCTTATGCGCTCTGCCTGTTCGGGCTTACTCGTTGCTTTGTTTTCCGTTCGGGACGAGCGAGACGACCGGAGGGAAATTGAGCTGGCTTTCCACGATGGGCTTGATCTCGGCCTTGGCCTGCAGGAACAGTCGTCCCACGTACTCGCCTAGGATTCCCATGAAGATGGCGTTGATCGCGATCGACATGAGCAGCAGGATCGTGGTCGTGGCGAAGCCATCGGGCCAGGCCTGCCCGAAGACGAGGCGGCCCACCAGGTAGACGAAGGTCAGTACGAGACTAAGCAGCCCGGTCAGCATGCCCGCGATCGAGGCGAGGCGCAGCGGCACCAGAGAGTGGTTGAGAACCCCGTCCACGGCCAGCGAGATCATGGATTTCAGCGGGAACTTGCTCTCCCCTTCGGTGCGCCCCATCCGGTCGTACTCGAGCCCGACCTGCGAGAAGCCCATCGTGCTGATGAGCCCGCGCAAGTAGGGCGAGGCATCGTGGACTTTCTGCAATTCGACCAGGATGCACCGGTCGACGAGACGAAATTCGCCCACGTTCACCGGCAACTCGTCTTCGCTGATCACCGCGATCAACCGGTAGTAGAGACGCCTGAGACTGGCGACGAGGAAGCCGTCCTGGAGGCTGCGGCGGATGCCGTAGACGACCTGATGGCCGATGCGCCAGAGTTGCAGCATCTTGGGGATCAGTTCGGGCGGGTCCTGGAGATCGCAGTCGAGCTGGATCGCACAGGCGCCCGATGCCGCCTGATAGGCGGTCAGGAGCGAACGCTGATAGCCGTAGTTGCGTGAAAAGCGGATCACCTTGAGAGCGGGATCTTTCGACGCCAGATCCTCGAGCAGGCTGAAGGTCCGGTCGGTCGAGTGATTGTCGGTGACGATGATCTCGTAATCATAGTCGGGCAACTGGCGGAACACCGTGACGATGGTCTCGTAGCAGCGCACGACGTTGCCTTCCTCGTTGTAGGCGGGAACGAGAATGGAAACGAGTGTCTTGATCGACATGCTCATGCGCGCGCCTCCATGCGTAGGGCCGCAGCCAGCGCGACCTCGCGGGCGCGGCGCTCTGCTGCGAGGGTACGGGCCAGACCTTCTTCCAGGCCGATTGCGGCGCGCCACCCCAGGCGCCGCCATGCGAGCCTGGGGTTCATCTGCAATTCGGAGGCGCGACGCGGCACGACCGACGCGGCGCGGCGGACGAAATCCGGCGGCAGACCGACCAGAATACGGATCATCTCGAGCACGTCTTCCATGCGCGGGGCATGCCCGGTGCCGATGTTGAGGACCGGACTGTCGGCAGGGATGACCTGTGCGATCCTGAGCAGACCCGCGACGGCATCCTCGACGTGCATCAGGTCGCGGCGGTCATCGGGATGGGCCAGGGTGACCGCTCGCCCCTCGAGCAGGGCATGGATCGCCTCGGCCACGAGAAACGAAGGGGACTGGTCCGGCCCATAACACAGCGCCAGGCGCGCACTTATGACCGGGAACGGCAGGCTTGGGGCAAGCACGCCGAGCGCGGCGGTGGTCGCCAGCATGCCCGCACCGTAGGCCGTTTCGGGTCGGGGAAGGGTCTCTTCGTGGGAAGCTGTGCCGGTCGGACCGTATTCGGCCAGTGTCGCGGCCCTGACCAGGACGCGTGGCGGGCGGTGCAATGCGGCGAGGGCTTCGACCAGGGTCAGCGTGGCCGAAAGGTTCGCCTGTGTCGCACCGCACACGGCGGTGAAGAGCGAGGTGGCGCGCGGGCGCGTGTCCGCGGCAAGATGGTAGACGTGGCCGGGTGAAACCTGCGCAAGGCAGGCTTCGAGGGCCGTGGCATCGGCCAGATCGAGGCGATGCACCGTAATCTCCTGGAGAACCGGGAACAGTCGGTCGAGCCGGGTAGACGGGCGCACGATGACGTGGACCTGCTTTCCTTGGCGCACGAGCTGGTGCACCAGGTGCGCCCCGATGAACCCGGCCGCACCTGTCACGAGAGAGACACTGAAAGGCACACGCTTCTCCCGCAGGCGACTTCAGATCAGTCGGGGGTATGGCAAGGGCACCAGGAACTTGCCGCCCCGGGCGCGGAACGCCGCCTGCTGTTCGAAGATCTCGTCGAAGAAGTTCCAGGCGAGGACGAACAGGACATCGGGCGCCTCCTCCTCGATCGCGCTGACAGGCTTGATCGGGATGCGCGTATTGGGGGAGTAGAGCCCCTGCTTGAGGGGGTTCTTGTCGACCAGGAAGGCAAGATACTTCGTTTCGATGCCGAAGTGCGTGATGAGGGTGTTGCCCCGGGCGGAGGCGCCGTATCCGGCGACCTTGAGACCCTGCGCCTTCAACTCGTCGAGCATTGCGCGTGTCTGCCGGCCGATCTCGGTAACCCGCGAGGTAATGTCGTCATAGGTCTGGCGCTCCAGCATCCCGGCGCCGATTTCCTCGGCGAACATGGCCGCGACCCTGTCTCCGGGGACCCGCCCGCTTTCCCGGCGCGCCAGGAACACCCGCATGGAGCCACCGTGGATGTCGGGCAGCGAGAGCGCGTCGATCACTTGGAGGCCGAAGCTGTCGGCCAGCCTCGCGATCGAGAGCAGGCTGAATTCGGAGACGTGTTCGTGGTAGATGTTGTCGAATTCGGTGTGCTCGATGTACTCCTTGGCGCGCGGCACCTCGATCACGAAGGTTCCATCGGGGGCCAGAAGCACGTCGATCGCTTCCATGAAGCCGTGCAGGTCGCCGATGTGGTTGAAGGTGTTGGTGGTGACGATCACCTGCGCGGGGCCGCGCTCGTCCAGAACCTGGCGGGCGGTCTTTGGGGTGAAATAGGCGATGAAGGTCTCGACCCCGTTCTCGGCCGCGAGCGCGGCGATGTTCTCGGCCGGATCGAAGCCCAGCGTCGTGCACCCCAGCTTGTTGCAGGCGGCGAGCAGGAGGCCGTCGTTGCTGCCGATGTCCACGATCAGGCCCTCGCCCGCGAGGTCCGCGAGGACCTTGGCGAAGTCACCGAAGTGGGTGTGCATGCGTGCCGCGCCGGAGGGCACGTAAAGATAATGCCGGAAGAAGTCGGCGGGAATCTGGTCGGCGATCTCGATCAGCCCGCACTCCAGGCAGACTTGCGTGTTGAGCGCAAAGGCGGGCTGATCGCGGTCGAGTTCGTCCGGGCGGATCAGCATTTGTGCGGGGGCGTGATTGCCCAGCGGAAGGAAAAGATAGGGATCAGGTGCCTTGCACGCCCGACAGGATGTGAGCAGGGGGGCGGGGGCGAGCTTCTGTGCGGTATTGCTGTCAGGCATTGGATACCTCCCGGTCGTGCAGGTTGGCGAGGGAACGGCTGAATTCCTCGAACCGTTCGTGCATGTAGTCGAGATGCGCCTCCTCGAGGCCGTGGTGGCAGGCCAGGAGAATGCCTCCGCGCATGACATCGTCGGCGATGGGGTAACCGGCCGGATCGCGACGGACATTGACCGACGCCATGGCGGGCTGGCGCAGGATGTTGCCGGTGAAGACCGGGCGGGTCTGGATGTCGCACCTTTCCAGCCAGGTTTGCAACTGGCGCCGGGTGAAGGGCGCGTCGGCGCGGATGGTAAGCGGGAAGGCGAGCCAGCCAGTGCGCGAGCCGGGCATTTGGCGCGGCAGTTCGAACCATTCCTCGTAGGCCTTGAAGAAGGCGTACTGGCGTTCGAAATTGTGCTCGCGCGCGGCGATGTTGCGCTCCAGCTTGCCGAGCTGGACCAACCCGAAGGCCGCGCCGATTTCGGAAGGCTCGACATTGAAGCCCAGCTCTTCGAACACGAACTTGGCGTCATAGCTGAAGCCGTCGAGTTCAACGTTGAAGCGCGTGTCGATGCTTTCGGAATCGACGTAGAGCGAACTCGTGCGGCCCCATGAGCGCAGCAGCAGCGCGCGCCGGGCGAGGTCCGGGTCCGAAACGCACAGCATCCCCCCATTGCCGGCGGCATTGATGACGTGGCTGCCGTAGAAGCTGGTCGTCGAGATGTGCGAGCGGGTCCCGGTGCTGCGTCCGCGCAGCGTGGCCCCGAGCGTGTCGGCGCTGTCCTCGATGACGGTGAGGCCATGTCTATCGGCGATTTCGCGGATGCGGTCCCAGTCGGGCAGGTTGCCGATGAGCGAGGGGATCATCATGGCCTTCGTGCGCGGCGTGATCATCGCCTCGATCCGCTCGACGTCGATGTTGTAGGTTCCCGCTGCGGCATCGACGAAGCTGGGAACCAGGCCAGCGCGCACGATCGGGGCAACCGTGGTTGCGAAAGTCAGGACCGGAGTAATGACTTCGCTTTCCGCCGGAAGGTCGAGCAGCTCGATCGCCAGATAGTTCGCCGAGGATCCGGAATTGACCATGATCCCGTGTTCCTTGGCGAAGAGTTTCGAAACGCGCTCCTGCATCTCGCGCACCTTGGGCCCCATCTGGGTCGAGGTGCGCAGGACGTCGAGCACGGCGGCGATTTCCTCCTCGCCGTGGACGGTCTGGCCATAGTTTACGCGCATGCTGCTGCAGCCCTTTCGATCGATGTTGGAATCGGGAGGAGGGACCTCTGATGATTTGCGTAGCGGGCGATCTGGGCGAGGCTGAAGGCGCGCATGTCCGTGTCTTCGCGACAGGCCTCGCGGTACCAGGCGACGCTCAGGCGCACCGCATCGGCGGTGGTGAGGCGCGGCGCCCAGCCGAGCACGGCGCGCGCCTTGCTGCTGTCCAGCGTGAGGTGGCCCGCCTCGTGCGGGTCCTGCGCACGCTTGCCGAACGTGATGAGGGGAGCGCCTTCGCCCCAGGTCGCGACGACCCGGCGGGCCAGGGTTTCCACATCGATGAAGTCTTCGGCGCTGGGGCCGAAGTTCCAGGCCTGGGCAAAGCGGTGGCCGCCTTCGTCCATGAGACGCGCGCCGAGCAGCAGATAGCCCGCAAGGGGTTCGAGTACATGCTGCCAGGGGCGTATGCTGGCGGGATTGCGGATCGTGACCGGGCGGGCGGCCAGCGTCGCGCGCACGATGTCCGGGAGCAGCCGGTCGCGCGAGACGTCGCCACCGCCGATGACGTTGCCTGCGCGTGCGGTAGCGATCTGGCATCCGCTTGGCGCGCTGAAATAGGAGCGGCGAAAGGCCTGCGCGACCAGTTCGGTGCAGCCCTTCGAGGCGCTGTAGGGATCCGCTCCGCCCAGCGCGTCCGTCTCGCGATAGGGCCAGTGCCATTCGCGGTTGTCATAGCACTTGTCGCTGGTCACCACGACCACCGCGCGCGCACTGGCCATGCGTCGGACCGCGTCGAGGACGATCGCGGTCCCGGTGACGTTGGTGGCGAACGTTTCCACCGGCACTTCGTAGGACGGGCGGACCAGCGCCTGCGCGGCGAGATGGAAGACGATCTCGGGAGCGATGCCCGAGCAGCCCTTCGCGAAGGCGCTTTCGCTGCGGATGTCGGCAAACCGGCTATCGATCAGCTCGGCAAGGTCCACGCAGGTGCCGAAATCGGGGCCTCTCGCATCCGTCGGGAGGGCGATCCCGGTGACCTCGGCGCCCAGTGCCCGCAGCCAGAGGCACAGCCAGGCGCCTTTGAAACCGGTATGCCCGGTGACCAGCACCCGTTTGCCGCGGTACGCATCGGCAAGCGCCTGTCCCAGGGTGGGGGACTCAGACATTGAGGAGCTTCGTTGCCACGTCCGAGGTCAGCACCGCCTGGCCGTTGACGAAGTCCATCCAGGGCGGAATCGTGCGCGCGGCCAGCGCCTCGAGCGTGTCGCGGTCGCGCACGGTGTCCATGGGATGCCAGAAGCCCTTGTGCTGGTAGGCCATGAGTTCGCCATCGTGGGCGAGCCGGGTGAGCGGCGCCTGTTCGAGGGGTTCCTCGTCGCCCAGCAGGTAGTCGAGCACGCCTGGTTCGAACACGAAGAAGCCGCCATTGATCCAGGTTTCGTACTTGCGCACCTTTTCGGTGAATTCGATGACCTGCCCGTCCTCGATCTCGAGATTGCCGAAGCGGGCCGGCGGGCGCACCGCGGTCACGGTCGCGAGCCGGCCGTGCGAGCGGTGGAAGGAGAGGAGTGCCTCGATGTCGATGTTGCCCACGCCATCGGAGTAGGTGACCATGAAGGGTTCGTCGTCGAGCCAGGACCTCAGGCGACGCAGGCGTCCCCCGGTCATGGTGGAAAGGCCGGTGTCGACAACCGAGACCCGCCAGTCGATCTTGGTGGTGGGGCGCAGTGCCATCTCGCCGTTGCCGATACCGACCGTGAAGTCGTTCGACATGAGGTGGAGATCCTGGAAGAAGCTCTTGATTGCCAAGGCCTTGTAGCCACACGCGACGATGAAGTCGTTGTGCCCCCAGTGGTCGTAGATATCCATGACGTGGAGCATGATCGGCCGCCCGGCGACTTCGACCATCGGCTTGGGAACGCGGACGGTTTCTTCGGCCAGACGGGAGCCCAGGCCCCCTGCGAGCAACACGACTTTCATCTTCCAAAACTCCGATCAAGGTGCGGGGGAAGCGCTCCGGAAGGCCTCGCTTCGGGAATGGGAGAAGACTAAGGCCTGCGCCGGATGCGGAGAAATGGGCATCGGGGGTAGGCGGGTTTAGCCAGGGGGGCTACCAAACGGTTAGTCATTGCCCCGGTCGGAGCATTCGCGCGTCCGCGTGCGGGCGTCGGAAGAGTTCGATGCGCGCGCGCTTGCGAATGCGCTCGAACCTTTCGTAGCCGTGCGATAGGGCATAGGCCTTGAGCGGCTCTTCCAGGCTTTCCTCACCGCTGATGAGAATGGCGGGCGGCGGTGCGGCGTCGAGATAGCCGACCAGCTCGGCCGGTGACGTCGTGGTGTAGACGTCCCGGTCCGCCGGAGGAATGAAGGGGGCGACGCGGTACACGAACTGTCCGGCGGCGAATTCGGGGGGAACCGCGAGGTTCCCGGCCAGCGCGAGGGCGGGGGTCAATGTCGCCACGCGCTCGCCCCCGCGGAGGCCCGCTTCGCGCGTCAGTGCGCGCATGTCGCGATAGAGGCTGATGGTCTCCCACTGGTGCGGCCGCGCGAGCTGGACGAGCCCCGGCAGGATGCGCGAGGCGGAACCTGCCAGGGCGAGCAGGGCCATGGCGGCGAGAACCGCGTGGGCGCCCGGCAGGTCGGGCGTTGCGCTGCGGGCGCGCAGCAGGATCACGGTCAGGATCAGGAACGGGATCGGGGGCGCGAAATACTGCGGAAAGGAGGGCGAGGGCACGAAGGAGACTACACACCCCATCGCGGCGATCGCGATTGACAGGACGATCGGCCAGGCCCTGACGAGATTCAGGCTTTCGCGGGCATTCGAGCGCATGGCCGGAAGTAGCGCCAGCGTGGCCAGCCCGAGCAGGCTGAGCAAGGTGGTGCCCGCCCCCCAAATGCTTTCGGCCAACAGGAACTTGGCCGCGGTCGTTGCGACCTTGGGTTCGCTCGAAGCGGCCCAGAAGGCGGGCTGCAACTGGGTGAAGTAGCGAAGGGTATGGGCAAAGAAGCTTCGGCTATCGAAAACGACGTACCACAAGACAGGGAGCCCGGCCAGGAGGCCCCCTGCGGCCAGGGGCAGCGTGCCGAGCAGCAGGCGCGCGGTGATCGTGCGCGCGGACGGGGCCAGAAGCGTTGCCAGCGCAAAGAGCGGGGCGAGGAAAATGTAGTTCGCCTTGAGTCCGATCGCGCAGGAGACGAGTACGCCGGCCAGAAAGCACGGCAGAGCGGACGGGCGCGGCGATCCGAGCCCGCAGACAAGCGCGTGGAAGGCGAAAAGCGCGGGCGCGATCGGCAGGAGGTTGTTGGTCGCCAGCATTCCGGTCGGCCCCAGCAGCAGGACATTGCCCATGAACAGGCTGGCGGCCGTGAAGAAGGCGAGGAAGCCGGCCTCGGTGCGCCGGGCGATCAGCCAGAACGCCGCGAGGGCGGCGATCCAGCCGCCCAGCACGAGAAGGCGCGCGACCAGGAGAAAGTGTTGGCTTCCCAGCAGCTCGAAAAGACCGCCCAGCAGCCAGGGTAGGAAGGGAAGGTGGTTGTAGCCCAGGTCTCGGTAGATATCCTGGGTTTGGCCGAGGCGAGCGACGGTGATGAACAGGTTCTCGTCGCGGTTGAGGGGAAACGACATGAGCCGTCCCGCAAGGCCCGCGAGCATCACGCCCAGCACCGCGAGGCCCGCCAGCTCGGGCCCGGTCAGGGCCTTGTAGCGCGGCCGCACGTAAGTCGCGTATTCGTGATGGGGACGCAGCTCGAACGTGTCCTCGGCGAATTCGATCCGTTGCATCGCGGCTCTCTGATCGGGGTGGTGAACCGCGCAAGCTTGACGGAAGCCACCGTATCGAGGCGAGCGCGATTCGGGCGTACCCATTCCGGGTAGCGCCTCGCGCCGGGCGAGTGCGCGGATACCTTCGGAACGGTGAAGGCGGACCCGCCGTCTCATCCCCGGCATGCGGCGGGGACAAAAGGGGTAGACCGTATGCCCAGACTGGAAGCGGCCACGATCTGGTAGGCTCGGGTCCGAGCGGCAGACCTGCCGAACGGAGCGGAACAGCGGATTGTGCAGCGTGCCTTCTAGCCAGCCTCATCCTCGACACATCGTGATCGTCACCGCGGGGCTAGGCGCCGGCGGAGCCGAGCAGGTGATCGCGCAACTGGCGCACCACCTCATCGAGTCCGGGCACGAAGTGGACGTGGTCGCCTTCGATATGCAGGAGGAGCGCGTCTACCACGCGTTGCCGGTCGCCTGTAGGGTCTTCCGGCTGGGTGGGCGGAGCGGATTGACGGGCATCGCGGGCCGGGTGATGGCCTTGCGCGGCCTCGTCGCCCGGCGCCGACCCGATGTCGTTCTGTCGTTCCTCACCAAGATCAACCTGATTGCCGCGCTTGCGGTCCAGGGCCTCGACATCCGGCTCATCTGCGCCGAGCGCAACAACCCGGAGAGGCAACAGTTGCACCCCCTCTGGAACCGGGCCCTGAGCGTGTTCTACCGTCGCGCGGATACCATCATCTGCCAGACCGAGGGGGTGCGCCGATGCTTCGGCCCGTCCCTTCACGATCGCCTTGTCACCATCCCCAATCCCGTGCCGGGACCCGACGTCGCGCGCTCCATACAGCCGACCCGGACGGTCTGCGCGGTGGGGCGGCTGACCTACCAGAAGGGGTTCGATCGACTGATCGACGCGTTCGCGCAGCTCGCACCCGCGCATCCCGAATGGCGCCTGGCCATCTGGGGAGAGGGGCCTGACCGTGCCACGCTGGAAGCCCGTATCCACGAGAAGGGTATGCACGATCGCATCAGGCTTCGCGGCGTGAGCGAGCGCCCCCGCACATGGGTGCACGAGGCGGAAGTCTTTGCGCTCAGCTCGCGCTACGAGGGTTTTCCCAATGCCCTGGCCGAAGCGATGTCGGTAGGCCTGGCCGTGGTCGCGACGCAATGCGATTTTGGGCCGGAGGATCTGATCCGCGATGGACAGACCGGTCTGCTGGTCGGCGAAGAAAGTCCGGCGGCGCTGGCGGCCGCTCTGGAGAGACTGCTGTCCGATGCGGATCTGCGCCGCAGTCTCGGGGAGGCTGCCGCGCGGTCGATGTTGCGCTTTCGGCCTGCCTACGTGCTGCGTCGCTGGGACGAGGTTCTCGAGCATCCACCCGGACATGGGCTGGCCGGGAGCACGCGCCGGGGGAAGTCGGAACAGGTGCGGGCCGGTCTCGCGCGGACCTTGGTCGGGGGGGAATGAAGGCGGCTATGGTGCGGATCCTGTTCACTTCGGCTGGCCGCCGCGTCGGATTGACCGAGTGTTTTCGCCGGGCTGGCAAAGTGCTTGGTGTCGCGGTGGAGATCCATGCCTGCGATCTGGCACCGCACCTCAGCGCGGCGTGTCTCGCGGCCGACGCCAGCTTCGCCGTCCCGCGCTGCAGCGATGACGACTATATCCCGACGTTGCGCGCCTATTGCCGCGAGAATGCGATCGATATCCTCGTCCCGACCATCGATACCGAACTCGAGGCGCTGGCGATGGCGCGCGAGGAACTGGCACGCGAGGGGACGCTCGTGCCCGTGAGCGCACCCGAGACCATCGCGATCGTGCGCGACAAGGTCCGCACGATCGAGGTGTTGCAGGACGCTGGGGTTCCGGTTCCGCGCACCACGCCGATCGAGGCAGCGCGGGCGCGGCCCGGGGACTGGACCTGGCCGCTGTTTGCAAAGCCGGTCGGTGGAAGCGCCAGCCGGGGCCTCGCCGTGCTCGATGGACCCGAGGCCATTTGCGCCGCCTACGACGAGCCGATGCTGGTCCAGGATCGCCTCGAAGGGCCCGAATATACGGTCAATATCTATCTCGATGGCAAGGGCCAGATGCTTTGCGCCATTCCGCACCAGCGCCTTTCGGTGCGCGCGGGCGAAGTCGAGAAGGGGCGTACCTTGCGCGATCCGCGCATGATGGCGATTGCCGCAAGCATCGCGCAGGCGCTGCCCGGCGCCGAGGGACCGCTCTGCTTCCAGCTTATCGACGATCCCCGCCATGGCCCGCGCGTGTTCGAGATCAACGCGCGCTTCGGTGGTGGCTACCCGCTTGCCGACCATGCCGGGGGGCGCTTCGCCGAGAACCTCCTGCGCCGGGTTCTGGGGCGCCCGCAGCTGGCCGTTTCGGACTGGCGGGAGGGGGTGACGATGGTGCGGTACGACGAGGCGCGTTTCGTTGGGTGAGGGTGAGCGCGCCGCGTCCGGCTGCGGCCCAGATCTTACCGGGCGGGTCCTGGTCTTCGATCTCGACGACACCCTCTACCTCGAGCGCGACTTTGCCTTCAGCGGCTTCGCCGCCCTTGAGCCGCTTGTGCGCGAGCGAACCGGCCGGAGCGGTTTTGCCGCGAACTGCCGCGATTTTTTCGACCGTGGGGTGCGCGGCGTCATCTTCGATGGCGCGCTGGCGCGCATGGGGTGCCAGCGCACTGGCGCGCTGATCCGTGACCTGGTCGAGGCTTACCGCATCCATGCCCCCCGCATTGCCCTCGCCCCCGACGCGGCGCGATTTCTCGCCCGCGTTCCACGGTGGGAATGCGCGCTGATCTCGGACGGGCCGGCGGTCATGCAGCGGGGCAAGCTGCGCGCGCTCGGGCTGCAAAGCGCGCTTGGCCGGATCGTGCTGACAGGAGAACTCCCCGCGGGATGCGCGAAGCCCCATCCCATGGCCTTTGCCCATGTCGAAGAGTGGTCTCGCCGACCCGCGCCCGCGCATGTCTACATCGCCGACAACGCGGCGAAGGACTTTCTCGAACCACGCCGACGGGGCTGGAAGACGATCCAGATCCTGCGTGCCGAGCGCGTTCACGACGGCGGGCCTCCGACTTTGGCGCATGCGGCCGAACATGTGATCCACTCGTTCGACGAACTGGTGCTGGCCGGGCGCGAAACCGGGCGCGCGCCCACGGTCTAGGGCAACGGCACCGGGGTTGCCGGCTCGTCGACAGCCTCCGACGAAGCCCGTTCGCGAGGCCGGGCGGCGCGCCGTTCACCACCGATCATGACCCATAGAGTCCGCGCCAGGATCTGGAAGTCGAGGCGCGGACCGGCGTTCGCGATGTAGTGCAGGTCAAGTTCGACCTTTTCGTGAAGCGAGAGCAGGGTGTTCCCGTTGACTTGCGACCAGCCGGTCAGTCCGGGGCGCACGCGGGCGCGTTCGCGGCCGCTCTCCCCTAGCTGCGCGATCGTTTCGGGAAGCAGGGGGCGAGGTCCGATGAAAGCCATGTCGCCACACGCCACGTTCCACAGGCCGGGGAGTTCATCGAGCCGGCTGCGTCGCAGGAAACGGCCGAAGCGTGTCACCCGCTCCGCGTCGGGCAAGGGGTGTCCGTCGGCGTCGAAGGCGCTGCGCATCGAGCGCAGCTTGAGGAGTGTGAAGCCTTTCTGCCCGAGCCCGGATCGCGCTTGCCGGAACAGGATCGGCCGCCCCATCGTGATGCCCACACCCAGGCCGAGCGCGACGAGGATTGGCGCACAGGGCACGAGGAGCAGCGCGGCAAAGATGCGTGGCAGGAAGCGCGAATGTGCGGCGTTCGCGCCCGTGGGCTTGCGGGGCATCGGCGCTCAGGCCGCCTCGGCCTGGGCATCCGCGCGTCCGAACAGGGCGCGGAGGCGATCGGACAGGGTCGGCGGTTTCGGGACGTCGGTCTGGTAGTAGTCGCTTGAATGGCTGTAGAATTGCACCGCATCGCCGTAGCGACGGCGGGCATGTTCGGCGTAGTCGACCTGGTCGTATATGACGCCGTGGATATTGGCGCCGTCCATGACTTCGAAGGCCGCGCGCATCTGGTCGATCGTGGTCCTGCCCCAGCGCGCGATGAGCACGGTCTGGTCGGCAAGATCGCACATCGCGCGCGCGTCGCGCACCGCAAGGGCGGCCGGCGCGTTGACGACGATGAGATCGAAGCGCTCGCGAAGCTGTTCGAGCAGGGCGGTGAGGCGCCGCGAGGACAGGAGGACCGCGGGTTCGGCGACAGGCTCCTTCGCGCTGAGCAGATAGATGCGGTTGTCGGCGCGGGTGCCGTTCAGGACGCCGGCGATGTCGCGCTCGCTCTCGTCGGGACCCTCGACCGTGCGATGAGGGATTACCAGGCCATCGAGGTTCGCGCGCCCGGTCACGATGTCGATGAGGTCGGGCGTCAGCGACTGCTGCTGCAGGCGCTGGAGCAGGCCGTGCTTGCGCAAGTCGAGATCGAGCACCACCGTCCGGTCGCCCATGGCCACGCCGGCCGCGGCCAGCGAGAGCGAGACCGTCGACTTGCCGTCGCCGGAAACCGGGGAGCTGATGAGGACGACCTGCGAGCTCGTGCGGTTCGGGCGCAGGGCGCGCACCTCGCAATACGTCGAGCGCGCCTCTTCGGCGAAGAGCGATTGCGGTTCGGTAAGGACGACGCTGTTCTTGGGGTCCTGCGACAGGCCGCGGCTGAGGAGGGGGAGCATGCCGAGCGTAGGCCGGCCGAAGACGCGCCGGATCTGGGCTACCGTCCTCAGCTTGTTGTCGAGGAATTCGCGGGTGAGCGCGGCCATGAAGGCCACCAGGGTGGAGCCCAGGAACGCGGTCACAGTCATCTTGAGCGGGGCGGGTGAGGTCGGCGAATAGTTCGGCACCGCGGGCGAGACGATCGACGAGGCGACGCCTTCCATCTGCATCTGGGCACCGACCTGTTCCACGCGGGCGGCGAGCAGCTTGTAGGCTTCTTCGGCCAGCTCCGACTGGCGCACCAGCTTGCCGAGTTCCACGGTGTTGCGGGTGTTGCGGTAGGCATCGGAGGAGAGGCTGCCCACGACGCTTTGCAGGCGCGCTGCGGAGGCCGCCGCTCCGGCGGCTTCGCTGCGGGCGAGCTGGGCCATCCTGTCGCCTTCGGCGCGGGCGACGGCCTGGGTCGCGGCCTGCACCTGGTTGTGCTCCTTCGTGATGCTGGCGTCGATTGTCGCGAGCTGGGAATTGACCCGGCGCACGTCCGGGTGATTGGGCCCCAGACTGGCCCCGAGCCTGGCCTTCTCCGCGACGAGCTCGCCGCGCTGGCGTTGCAGCGCGTCGAGCGCGGTCGAGGTGGCCGTGGCCGTGCTCTGCATCTCGCTGGCCAGTGAAATCCCCGCGCTGCGGGCGGCCGATCCGTCGCGCGCGGCGTTGGCCGCCGCGCTCTGCAACGCGATGCGGTTGATCTGTTCGAGATCCTCGGCCCCTCCGGCCCCGACCAGCATGCGGTTGCGATGGCGGAAATCGGCTACTTTGGCGGAGGCATCGAGCGAGGCCTGTTCACGCGCATGCAGCTCCTTCTTGAGCGAGCCGAGAAGTTCCAGGCGCCGCTCGTTCAGCTTGTCCTTGCGCAAGGTGCCCACCGATACGGGCAACTGGTTGGCGATGTCGGCCGCGAGTTCGGGCGAACGCGAGGTCACTTCGATCTGGATGAGGTCGGAACCGCCCTCCGACGTGATCGAGAGCATGTCCAGCAGGCGGTCGATGGCCAGTTGCGTCAGCGCCTTGCCGGTCAGGTTGTTGTTGCCCAGTTCGTGCCGGAAGCTCTGATTTTCGAGCAGATCGAGATCCTTTATCACGCGGCCTGCAGCGGAACGCGAACGGTGCAGGCGAACCGCGTTCGCGACACGTTCGGCGTTGCGCGAATTGACGTCCGCCTGGTTGGTGCCGACTTCGTCGATGAGTTCGACCTGCACGTTGGACGTCGAATGGTAGATCGGGGGCGCGGCCAGTTGCTGGGCGAGGACGCCAAGGGTGATCACGCCCACGATGGCGAGGATCATGGCGCGGTAGCGGTGGAACAGGCGAACCAGCTCTCTGGGGCCGATCTGGTCGGATGCGGGGGGCATCGTCCTGTCGTCCGGGAACGGAGAGGTTCGGTACAGGTGGCCCGGTGCGTCGGACTCCTGTCGTGCGATCGAAGACGCCATTTCCCCACTCCTCTCGGCATGCTGTTGAGCGGACGGCCGGATACGGTTCCGTCGCCGGGTAGTATGATCCGCTCGAAGCCCGGTTCAAATCGCGCATCGGAACGGTTGCCCGTTCCATTCCAGACTAGCCCATATGGACAGGGTTGGAGCGAATGAGGGATTCGTAGAGCTCGAGGTGGCGCTGTGCCGAGGCGTCGAGGCTGAACCCCAGGTTCGATGCCAGAGCCCCTTTCGAGTGCGAGCGGTAACAGGCCAGGTTGTGGCTGAGTCGGGTGATCGCGCTGGCGTAGCTGGCGGGCTTGTCGGGCGGGCACAGCGTGCCGTTGCGCCCCGTGACCACCAGCCCCCGATTGCCGTCGACATCGCTTGCCACCACCGGCAATCCCATCGACATGGCCTCGTGAATGGCGATGGAGGCCCCTTCGTAGCGGGATGTGTTGAGGTAGATGTCGCTGGAGGCGAGCAGATCGCGAATGTCGGTCCGCTCGCCCAGAAAGTCGACCATGTCCTCCAGTCCATAGGCGAGCACCTTGCGGCGCAAGCGCTCGAGGTCCTTGCCGCCGCCTGCGATCCGCAATGCGAAGACCGGCCTTGTGCCCGGGCGCTGCAGGCGCAGCAGGTGGGCGATCTCGATAAGCAGGTCATAGTTCTTCTGCTCGCTGATCGCCCCGATGCTGAGGATCCGGCAGGGCGATCCGACGCTGTCGCGCGGTGCCTCGGCGCGGAAGCTCGCGGCGGGCGCGTTCGGGATCAGCGTGAAGGGACGGTGCGAACGCTTGCGATAGATCGCGGCGGTCTCGTTGCTGATCGCGACATAGTGGTCGACCGCAAGATCGAGAAGGCGAAACGCGGGCGCAGGGAACGAGAGACGGCTGTTGTGGTGGGTGAAGACGACGGGACCCCGGAACCCGGAGAACATCAGCATGAGGACCGCCCGTACGGTATGGGCATGGACGAGGTGGGGCCTGGTATCGCGCAAGTGGCGGCGCAGCGCGCGCGTGCCCTCGATCAACCTGCGCCGTTCGGTCAGCGCAAGGCTTTCGAAGCGGGCGCCCGCGCTTTCGATGCGCTGTGCCAGGTCGGCTTCCATCGTCCGCGAATTGCCCAGGGCCTGGGCATCGCACAAGGCGGTGACCGTGGCACAGGCGCCGCGCGCCGCGAAAAGCTGGTTGAGGTTGGTGATGAGGATCTCGGCACCTCCCGAGGTCAGGCTCGTGAGGATCGAGCAGATCCGCAAGGAATCGGGGGCGCTCCCCGAAGTGCCACCGGCCCCGGGCCGGTCGCGGAAACGCGAAGCGGGGGAGTGGATGGTCATTGCGCGCTATCCTCGATCGGGGCGGTGGGCAGGGTGGCTGTGCGGGAGCGGTGCAGCCGGATATGCAGGGCCATGTCGAGAAGCAGGGCCATGATGAGGCCGAAGACGACGTGGGCGAAGTTGGCTCCGATCGCGCCGTAGAGAGGCAGGAGGATCGCCGCCGATGCAAAGAAACCGATGGTGGCGAGCACGCTGCAGGAAAGGACGAAAGTCGGATGGTTCATGGCCAGCAGGGCCGAGCGGGCTGGCGAGGAATGGATCAGGAGCATGATCGCGAGGAGCTGGGCGAGGAGCATCGGAAAGCTCCCGGCGAAATCCTGCCCGAACAGCAGGTCAAGGGCGGGCTTGCCCAGAAGCCAGCACAGCGCAAGGGCGAGCAGGCCGATCGCTCCGAGCGTCAGTTGCAGAACGATCACCAGCCTGCGCACGGCCTTGCGAGACGCCTGGCTCCAAAGCCGGGCGAGATCGGGATAGATGACGGTCTGCAGGAGGTCGCCGGCCGTCTGGACCACTTTCGCGACGCGGCGCGAGAGGTAGTAGATCCCGACTGCCGAGGGGCCGACGAAGGCGCTTACGAGCAGTGTGTCCATCTCGTGGGTCAAGGTCCGCAGGCCCGAGGACAGGTTCGTCGATACCGCGAAGCGCAGGAAGCCGGGGAAGCGGTTTCGAAGGTTGCCAAGATCCGCCTGCCAGGGAGCCGGAATGCCTCCTTGGCGCAGGGTACGCAGGCCAAGGGCATTGAACAGGGCGGCATCGAAAAGTTGGGACACGGTCCAGGCCAGCACGAACTCGGGTAGTCCCCGGCCCAGCAGATATAGCAGGCCAGCCAGCGCGAAGCGCAGCAGGAATGCGGCCATCTGGACGTAGGCGAGGGTCCGGAAGTGGCCGGCGAGCCGCAGCGCTGCGCTCGACATTCCCCGCAAGTTGCCCGCGATCGCCGGGGCGTAGATCGCGACGAGGTAGCGATGCTCGGCGGCGAGGCCGATGAGGGGGCCCAGCACGAGCGCTGCAGCGATGCTGAGAAGAGCCGCGCCAAGGGCGCTCACGAAGTCGAGCATGGCGCCGTAGGCGTAAAGCGAGGCCAGGCGTTCGGGCGAGGCGGTGCCTTCCTCTGCGGTGACGAAGCGGATGAGCGGCTGCCAGGATTCGAAGCGCAGCAGGCGCTCGCAGGTTCGCGCGACGGTGAGCACGATCGCGAAGGTGCCAAAGTCCCGCGGTCCCAGTGCGCGGGCGGCAATGCCGAGTGTCACCAGCATCAGGATCGCTCCGCCCATGCTGCCGGACAGGAGGTGCCCCAGGCTGATGATGCGAGGGCGCAGGAGTCGGCTCTCGTGCCAGCGCGCGAGCAGGCCGGCGAAGCCCGAGGGGCGCGTCGGATCGTGCCGGGCGGGCGTTTCCTCCTGGCACGCGGTCAGGCTTGCGGGACCGGACATGTCGGCCATCAGCGGTACGGTTCGCCGTTCGGCGCGAACGCGGCTTGTGCCCCTGCATGAAAATGGCGCGTGGCGACCCAGGCCAGGGCGAAAAGGAGCATGACCGGCGCGTTCCAAAGTCGGGCGAACATGTGCGGAAGCGACATCGTGTAGATGAAGAAAACCCCCAGGATCGCGAGGCAGGCGACCCCTTCCACCCGGTTCACGCGGGCTATTTCCTGGCCCTGCAGCAGCAGCGCGAGGGCCATCAGGCACAGCCCGAGGATCGAGACCAGGCCCCCTTCGTTGAGGACCAGAAGATAGAGCTGGTGGACCGGCATGCCATGCGGGCTGGCGACGCGGTAACCGTCGCTGCCCAGGCCGACGAGGAGGTTGTCGTCGGCCATCTGCCAGGCCTCCGCGATGAGCGCGGAGCGCCCGACGAACGTGCCTGCGCGGGTCGGATCACCGGTCAGGACAGCGTCGCCGACGCGTTCCTCGAATACGCTCGGGACAGGGCCTCCAAAGCCGACGTAGGCGGCCAGCACGAGCGCCAGGGGAACCGCGATCGCGATCGAGGTGCGCAACCGCGAAAGGCCCAGGATGAAGGCGCAGGTCAGCAGTGCGGCGAATGTGCCGGTGAACGTCGCGCTATATACAAGGCCCGCGATCAAGGCGAGAGCGAGCGCCAGCGCATAGGGCATCCGCAGGTGCCCGGTCATGACCCCGCGGATGAGGAAGACGAGCGCGAAGGCACACACCGCGCCGTTCGAATTGGGCTCCCCGGTCATCGCCCCAAGGCGTCCGTTTCCGGTCACGACGAATTCGTTGACGAGTGCCGTGATGCGATCGCGTTCGAGCAGGTTGACGAGCGTGATCCCGATGACCTGCGAACTGGCAACGCCCAGTATATAGGCGTTGGCGCAGCGCTCCAGCACGCGGTGCGGGCACGATACCAGCACCATCGGCACGAGCAGCATGGCAAACGTGTATTGCCCGGCGACGACCGGCCAACGCACGAAATCGTCATGGGCCAGCGATCCGATCAGCATGCCTTCCAGCAGCATCGTCAGGCCGGTGACCCAGATCGCGGTGAAGCGGGAGAACATCCGCGCGTTGAGGCCGCCCAGACTGAGCGCCAGCACGGCCGCGAGCGAGAGCAGCACGTCCGAGATCGATATGTTGACGCCGGGGATCCGCCCGGCCTGCCACCACGAGAGGAAGAACGCGGCAGTTGGCATGAGGATCGCGAGCGCGCGTTCCTGGGGCAGGGGCGCAAGGGGAAGGGCGCTGGACGGCACGGGTACGTACCGGGCATTCGCAGGCAGGATCCTGGCGTGCAAGCCAGCGGGATGGGGAGGACAGGTCGCCATGGCCGTACAATGAAACCGCGATAGCCGCGAGGCAAAGGCGAGTGTGGGGATTGCACGGCGCATTGTCGGTAACGCCAAAGGGGCATGGCGAAGGCGGACTTACGCCCAAAGGATGACTTGTGCGGGGTGGACGCGGCTCGCACACTCGGCCTTCCGGGCAAAGCCAAGTTTGCATCGGGCAGGCCCTCGCCGGGCCTTGCGGCGGACGCGATAGCGCGCCGGGAGAGGAATTGCCGGGCTTGCCGCGCTATGCGGCTTGGCCCGGCTCGGACCATGCACGTCAAGCGGGCAGTCGACGGGAGTGCGCGATGCACAAAGCTACGGAGGATCGTGTGGGCCATGAAGGCAGGCGGCCGGGCCGCCATGCTCTCTTCGTGGTCGGGATCATCGCGGCGGCGCTGGCCGATTGCGCGCTGCCAAGCGTTGCCGCTTCGCCTCCGGTCGTCAGTACGCCGTCGGGGACCAAGGCATTCCCCGGCGCCGTGGGCTATGGCGCGGTGAGCGCAGGGGGGCGTGGCGGAAGGATCATCTACGTCACGACGCTGGCCGACGGTGGTCCGGGATCACTGCGCTCGTGCATCGACTACAAGTTTCCACGGGTCTGCGTCTTTAGAGTCAACGGCGTGATCCGCTTTACCCAGCGCCCGCCGCGCATCGCCTATCCATTCATCACGATCGCGGGGCAGACCGCTCCGGGCGGGGGTATCACGCTCAGCCACAACGGCGGTGCCAACGGGCAGACGCCGCTGGTGATCAAGAACGCGCACGACGTCGTCATCCGCCATATCCGGGTGCGCAACGACAAGGCTGGTCTCAACCGCGTGGCCGAGGACAACATCACCATCGAGAACAGCTACAAGGTCCTGATCGATCATGTCAGCACCTCCTGGTCGCGCGACGAGGACATCAACGGCTATGCCGACAACGACATGGTCACGATCAGCAATTCGATCTTCGCCTGGGGTGTTCCCTCCCACGACAAGTGCGCGCTCCTTGCCAGCGATCCGGTGGACAAGCAGAACCTCAGCTTCGTGAACAACATCTGCGCGCACAACGGCGACCGCAATCCGGACATCAATTTTCCGCCCGGCTCGTGCGTCGAGGTCGTGAACAACATCCTCTACAACGCCCAGTCGGAATTCGCCGAGGTCTGGGAAAGTTACGGCGGCTCGCCGGTCTCGATCGTGAACAACACGTTCCTGGCCGGCAACAACACCAACACCAGCAGCCGCGGTATCGCGCGCGAGACGGTGGGATCGACCGGGCGCGCGAAGATCTATCTTTGGGGGAATGCCTTTTCGGGCAACTTCCATCACGTCAGCTCGGAAGTCGAGCCGAGCCTGGTTTCCGCCGGTCCCTGTCCGCTGACCGCCGCGCCGCAGACCGCGAATGCCTCGTACTACACCGTGCTTGCCCGGTCGGGCGCCTTTCCGCGCGATGCCATCGACGAGGAGATCGTGGCCGACGTGCGCAACCAAACCGGCCAGATCGGCTCGCCCGCGCCAGCGATCCCGGTCCAGCCCGCGGCAACGCCCTATCCCGACGCGGACCTCGACGGCATGGACGACGGGTGGGAAGCGAGCCACGGTGCAAATCCCGCCAAGTCGGATGCCTGGGGCGATGCGGACGGTGACGGTGTATCCAACTTCGAGGCCTTCCTGAGCTATCGCGAGCGGGGTTTCGGGCTTTGAACGAACCGGCCCCGGCTCTTCCCGTGCTCGAGCGGCCCTGGCGCAGCGGCCAGATCGGCCGAGCGCTGACGATCTGCTTTCCCTTCAGCGGAGACGAATTGGGGGGAAGCCACATGTCGGTTCGCGGCCTTCTCGAGCAGCTCGATCCCGAGCGCTATCGCGTGCTGGTCGTGCCCGAAAAGCCGGGCGGCGACATTTCCGAATTCTTCGCGCGATGGCGACAGATCGCGGATCCCGCACCGCCGCGCCGCTCGCTCGTCCCGGGGGCCCCGATCGGCCCGGTCAAGGCGCTGGGCGCGCTGGCGGGCATTCCCGCGCGCCGCCGCTTCCTCAAGGAGCAGGGCGTGGACATCGTGCACACCAACGATGGGCGCAGCCATGCCGGTTGGGCGCTTGCGTCCCGGCTCGCCGGCGCTCGGCTCGTGTGGCACCATCGGGGCGATCCCTCGGCCCGGGGGCTGCGGTTCGTGGCTCCGCTCCTGGCCGACCGCATCCTGACCGTCTCGCGCTTCTCGTTGCCGGCGCAGGGTTCGCGCGCGGCACAGCGGGCGCAAGTGGTCCACAGTCCCTTCGATACGAGCGTGACCGCCAACCGCGAAACCATGCGGGCACGCATCCTCGAGAGGATCGCAGGCCCGGCCGATGCGTTGTTGTGCGGCTACTTCGGGAATTTCATCGAACGCAAGCGCCCGTTCGGCTTCCTGGATTCGATCGAGGCCCTGGCAGGGCTGGTCGACCGTCCGGTCCGGGGCCTGCTTTTCGGTGATCCGCGCAACAGCGAATACGGCGAACGCCTGCCCCGGCGGGTCGAAGGAGTGCGTGGCAACGCGCGCGCGCACATGATGGGCTTCTGTTCGCCTGGACACGCGTGGCTGGCCGGATGCGACGTGCTTTTGGTCCCGGCTGCGCGCGAGCCCCTGGGACGCACGCTGGTCGAGGCCATGCTCGTTGGAACGCCGGTAGTGGCGACGCGCTCGGGCGGCAACCCGGAGGCGCTCGAAGGGGATTGCGGGATCTTGTGCGAACTCGACGATTCGCGCGCGATGGCGCGGGCCGTGGCCAGGTTGCTTGCCGATCCGGACCGCTGCGAGGCTATGTGTGCGCGTGCCAGGCGTACCGCGCGCGCGCGTTTTTCGATGGGAAACCATGCCGATCGGGTGAGCGCGGTCTATTCCGCGCTGGCACCGGGCGGGTCGGCGGCGGACTAGCGCCTTTCCGGACTGGCAGCTCGCTGCGGCGAGGTCAGAACCGGGCGCGCAGGCTGATCCCGCCGCGGAAGCGTTCGAAGCGCGCCACGACACGCTCGCTGGTGCGCTTCGCGATTTCGCCGCTGAGGCTGAGCGAGAGGTTCGGTCCGACAACGTATTCCGTCTGCGCCGACAGGGTGGCGGTGTTCTCGGCAATACCGGTGCCCACGAACGTGCTCTTGCGCCAGCCGGCGCTCAGGGTCGCGAAGAAATTGTGCCGGATCTCCTGCTGTACGCTTCCGCGCAGACGGGTGTCGGTACGGCCTTGCGCGCCGGTCCGAAAGGTCGCGACGTCGCCGTTGAAGGCATCGAGGAGAAGTGCGGTGCGCCGGGAGGGGCGGTAGATTAGGGCCCCCGTCAGCGAGAGGCCGGTGCGCTTCGGCATCGTCGGTTCGTCCGGGTCGAAACGGAAGATGCCCAGGCCCAGGCTGCCCTCGAACAGGCCGCCCGGTTCGAAATTGACGCCGATCTGGCCACCGATGGTGGTCGAGTCGCGCTCGAACCCCGCTGGCGTGCGCGAAAGCCGGAATTCGCGCCGGTTCACGAAGCCGCTGGCGGTTGCGAAGAAGGTGCCGCTGAGGCGCAGGCCGAGGGTGGCCTGCCCGTTGATGGCCGTAAAATCGCGGTCCGCGTCGATCGCGGAGAGGGCATCGAAGTGCGTCGCGCTGGCCTGGACGTCGAACAGGAGCCTGCCCGGCAGCGCACGATAGTGGAACTCGGCACCGGTGATATCGAACTTGCGCGGCCCACTGTCCGGATCGGCGCGGGCTTCGGTATCGCTGCGATCCTCGATCGCACGCTGCCAGAGCGCGCGCACCGACAAGGCCGAGCCCGGAGAGGGGGACCACTTGGCCGTCGCGTCGAGAAGCCAGCGGTCCGAGTTCTCGGTGCTCCGGCTTGCGTAGCGCCGCAAGGTGGCGGTGGCGTTGCCGGTGATCGTCAAGGGTCCCGAGCCATGGTCGGCGCGCAACTGGCCGGAAAGGTCGGTATAGACATCGTCCTGCCGGGCGGTGTGGGCGGCGTAGACATTGCTGTCGTATTCGATCCGGACGTTGGCTGCGGTAGTCAGGCTGAGGCCGCCCAGCCGCAGCGGAGCGGAGCGGTACGCGCCGTCATCGGGGTAGACCGAGGGTGCGGTGCTGCCGATGGTCTCGGTCTGCGCGAAAGCCGGGCAACCGAGCGCGACGAGGTCGAGGACCAGCGCGGCAAACGCGTGGCGGGCCTTCACGATCAGAACCAGCGTTCGTAGACCTGGATGCGGTCACCGGGCTGGACCGGCGTGGTCTCGGTGGCCTTGGCGACGACGTCCCGTCCATCGACCAGGCGCGTGATCGCAACCTTTCCCGTCGAAGCGCGGTAGGTATAGCCTCCTGCCGCCGAAAGGGCCGAAAGCACGGTCATCCCATAGCGGTAGGGAAATTCACCGGGATGGTTGACCTCGCCCGTCACGTAGAACGGGCGCAGTTCGACGGGGCGTACATTGACGATGGGCTGGCCGACAAGGATACCATCGGAAATCAGCTTACGGGCTATACCCTGCTCGATCTCGCGATAGCTCAGGCCAGCGACCGGCACGTTCATGATGAGCGGAAGCGAGATCGTGCCGCCTTCCTCGACCAGGTAATCGCCATCGACGTTGGCCAGATCCTGGACCGCGATATGGATCTTGTCGCCCGCCGCGACCTGGTAGGGCACTTGCCCGGTCTCGGCGAGAGCGGGAAGCGAGCCGGTGGGGGAGGCGCAACCGGCCAGGGTCGCGCTGGAAAGGGCGAAGCCCATCAGCACGGCGCGTACGAAGGTACCGGCAGGGCGGGGTGTGGACGGCGCGGTCTCAGACATGGCTGGCTCCTGCAACGCTTGGCACGGCCCCGGCACGCGCGCGCCATGCGGCGCGAAGGGCATGACCAAGAAATGGATACGATCGCGACAGGCTATCGCGCCTTGCCGCAGATCCCAGATGCTATTCGGGGCTAGGCGCCCCCCGAATTCGAACCGCGCCATACCCATTTTGGAGCGGGACGTCCCAGGATCGGCCCACTGACCGGCGGCTTGGCCGTCGCGGGTGCGTGGCTGCCTTGCCAGGAATGCAAGGGCTGGCCGATCAATCGTTGGAGCGTCTGGGTGTCGCTTGCGTAATATTCGGACAAGTGCGCCCGCAGGCTTTGGCTCAAGGCTGGATACCGTATCTTGCGGGCAACCAGGGCGCGGGCGCTTTCGAAGATCGGGTTGCCGCGCCAGGGACGTACCGCCTCCTTGAAGGGGCGCAACGCGCGGCGCAGCGGCAGCGGCAGCACCGAGGCTCGGCTGCTGTTCTCACGGGCGCGCGCCGCACCGGGGGAAAAGAACGGCTCGACGCCGATGTGACGGGATACCTCGGCCACGATTTCGCGCGGCCGGATCGCCAGGTCCTCGTAAAGGTAGACGAGAATCTGCTCGCGCGGGAAAACATCCAGCCAGCGCGCCAGATGGCGCGCATAAAGTCCATCCTCGAGAAAGCGGGGATAAGGCCCTTGGGGATCGCAGAGGTAATCCTCGGGAGGGCCGTCGATGGTTCCGCGCCGGTAGAACATCTTGTAGTCCGAATAGGCCCGCTCCACCGGATCGCGTAGCTGGAGCACCAGACGCGCCTGCGGCAGCATCCGGGCCAGCCGGGCGGGCGCCTCGGGATGTGCGAGGTAATCGGCCGACTTCTCCCCTATATGGGTGACACCTGAGGGGATGTTGCGGAAATAGCTGCGGTAATGGAGCGGCCCCGAGGCGAACTCGGTGCTGAAGAAATGCGGCTCGGGGTCGGGCATGTAGATCGCGGGATTTTCCTGGAGGCGGGCCTGGATCCAGGTGGTCGCGGCCTTGACCGCTCCGATGATCACGAAGTCGGGCTGCCATTTCGGCTCGCCCGGAGGCTGCGCGGAGCTCATCGGGCCAGCACTTGGGCCAGGGCGTCGGCCATGCGGGCCATGTCGGACGCCGCCAGCGTCTGGTCGCAGGGAAACATGAGCGTGCGCTGGCCAAGGGCCTGGGCCGTTGCAAGGCCTGCGTCACTGCGCCAGGGCCACCGGGCGAGCGCGTGCTCGCGGCTCATGTCCGGGCATGCGCCGCTCCCGGCCGGAATGCCCCTTTCGTGCAGGGCCGCGATGATGGCCATGCGCCGCCGGGCCTGGTCCTCGTCGAGCTGGACATAGAATTTATACCAGGCATGGCGCACGTGCGGAGGGGGCGCGGGAAGGGTCAGGCCGGGAATTCCGGCAAGCGCACGGTGCAGGGCCTCGGCGTTTTCGCGTCGCCGGGCGAGCCAGCCTTCCAGTTTCGCAAGCTGGCAGCGGCCAAGCGCCGCCTGCATTTCGGTCATCCGATGGTTCGAGCCGGGACGCTCGTGGACATAGCGGAATTCCCCAGGGCGCCCCTGTCCGTCATGGAGAAGCGCGTGGTCCTTGCCGTGGTCCTTGATCGACCAGGCCGTCTCCCAGACCGCCGGATCGCGCAGCAGGATCAGGCCGCCTTCGCCGCCGGTCGACATGATCTTGTCGGTGCAGAAGGAGAACGAGGCGGCAGCGCCAAAGGCACCGACCCGGCGTCCGCGCCACTGGGCGCCGTGGGCCTGCGCGCAATCTTCGATCAGCGAAAGACCATGCGCTTCGCATAGGCCGACGAGGCGATCCATGTCGCAGGGCCATCCGGCGAGGTGCACGCAGATCACGGCGCGCGTGCGTGGGCCGATCAGCCGTTCGACGGACGCGGGGTCGATGTTCTGGCTGACCGGCTCGACGTCGGCGAAGGCAAGGCTGGCGCCGCTCGCCATCACGGCGCTGGCGGTCGCGAAGAAGCTTCGCGCCGGGACGATCACTTCGTCGCCGGGACCGATCCCCAGCGCCTTCAGCGCGATCTCGAGCGAGACCGTCCCGTTGGCGACGCAGACGCCCGATGGCATGCCCACATAGGCGGCGAACTCACGGGCGAATTCGCGGGTGTGCTCGCCGTGGACGAGGGCGTTCACGCGGCCCGTTCGCAGGACTGCGCAGGCCGCAGCAATTTCGTCTTCCTCGTGGCAAGGCCACCGCGAGCGCAGGGCCTCTATCGGCAATCGCGTTTCTCGCGCAGCGGCAAGGGCGGTCGAACTCATCCTCTCTTGCCTCCTCATGCCGGGGCATGTTCGTTCGCGCGCGGCATCTCGCCCATCATCGCGGTGTTCTCGATGACCTGGAACGACGTCACGCTGCTGGGCATCTTGACGAGTGCGTGGGTTATGCGCCGCGCTTCGGTCTGGTCGCCTGCCTGCACGGCCCGCGCGAGATCATCGATGCTGCGCGAGATCAGCGGCAGCGGAATGGGGCGCGACTGGGCTTCGAAGATGCCCTTGATGCGCGAGGAGGTCTGTTCCTCGCAGATGTCGAAAAGCTCCTCGTAGAGCTTTTCTCCGGGCCGAAGGCCCACGAACTGGAGAGGGACGTCGATCTCGGGCTGAAGCCCGTAGAGGCGGATCATGCGATAGGCGAGATCGACGATCCGCACGGGCTTGCCCATGTCGAGAACGAAGATCGTGCCACGCTGCGACTGTTCGCTGAGCGCCGCGGCGCTGCTTTGCAGGATGAGTTGCACCGCCTCGCGCACGGTCATGAAGAAGCGTTCGATATCCGGATGGGTCACCGTAAGCGGGCGCCCTTCGCGCAACTGGCGCTGGAACAATGGCACGATCGAACCGCTCGATCCCAGCACGTTGCCGAAGCGCACGGTCATGAAGCGCGGCGCGTCGGGGTCGTCGATCCCGCACATGTCGAGCGCCTGGCAGTAGAGTTCGCCGACCCGCTTGGTCGCGCCCATCATGCCCACCGGGTTCACCGCCTTGTCGGTCGACACCTGGACCATCGCGGTGGCGCCGAACTCGCACACCGCGTCCGCGACGATGCGCGTGCCCAGGATATTGGTGTGGACCCCCGCGCAGGGGTTGGTCTCGACGATCGGCACGTGCTTGAGCGCAGCGGCGTGGTAGACGATGGCGGGCCGGTGCCTGGCGAAGATGTTGCACACTTCCGCGCGTTCGCGAATGTTGCACAGCTCTGCCTTGATGTTGATGTTGGGGAAGCGTTCCCGCAGTTTCATCTCGGCGGCGTACAAGTGGTATTCGCTGTGATCGAGCACGACCAGGGTGGAGGGGCGAAAGCTGGCCAGCTGCCAGCACAGCTCCGAGCCGATCGTACCACCGCCGCCCGTCACCAGCACGCACTTGCCCGAGACCTGGCTGGTGATCTGCTCGCTCTCGAGGGTGAATTCGCTGCGGCCCAGTAGGTCCTTGACCGAGAGTTCCTCGGGGACCGCGCTTGCACTGCGCTGGAGAATGTGGCTCCAGCAATCGCGGATCCGCGAGAGTTCCAGGTTCAGGTGATGCGCTCGGCTGGTCAGGCGCGCCATCTCGCGATTGGTGAGGTCGTTGCCGTCGTCGCTGGCGATGACCAGTGAGGGACGGTGGCCCTTGGCCTCGAGGCGTTCGATCGCGCTGACGATGTCCTCGTGGCAGCCCAGGACGGGAACATTGCCGATCTGCATCAAGGTGTCGTGGCGATTGGGCAGGAGTACGCCCGAAATGACGAACGAGGGCGTCGTTTCCCGGCGTAGCATCTCGATGATCGAGAGCACCCAGTCGGGCGAACCCACGAGGAGGGCACGGGGGAGCTGGCGGTCCGCGGTATGGCGGCGCTGCACGCCGTTGCCGTGGGTCAGGCGCTCGTGTGTCAGGCGGCGCAGGGCGCGCAGCATGACGAGGCCCGACGTGGCAAGGAGCCAGTGGATACCCATGACTGCCAGGAGATTGGAGTGCTCCATGCGCACTGTCGGCGAAAGCAGCGCGATGGCCCAGCCCAGGCTGATGCAGGGCAGGGTCAGTACCACGAGATGGATCGAGTGGGCGAAGCTGAAGAACCGCCAGCTACGGCGGTACAACCCGCTCAGGTAAAGGCCGATGACCGTGACGATGGCCATTCCGGCGGTCGTCCACGAGATCGCGTCGCCACGAAGGAAAGGGCCTCGGCCGACCAACACGAACGCCGCGATGAACGTCGAGCCGATGGCGAGTGTGTCGAAGCTGATCAGCAACTGGCTGCGCAACGTGCGCCGCAGGCTGAAACGTTCAATCGCGGTGCGATCACGCGAGCCGTCGAACTTTCGGACCCTGAGCATCGGCCGGGGGCGCCGTCGCTCGACGGGTGACGCGGCACGGTCTGCAACAGTTTGGCGCATGGGGGAGCCTTCGCAGTTGTGACGATCCAGACAAGGCGAGACGATCGCGGTCAGGAGACGCGACGGCATCTGCGGTTGCAAGGCTATGGCAGTGGGGAGGCCGGCGCACGTGATCTTAAAGCCATAAGTCGGAATCGTCGCAGGCTGTGGAAGTGATTCGAAAGGTGGTCTGCAATTCTCAAGTTTACCTATGTAAACCTATCTAAATTTCCTGACGCTATCGAATGGGTGATCAACCTATTGCGTTCTTGATGTTTGGAGGCTCCGGATCATTATTGTCTGTGAATTGAGGGTGTGACCGGTGGGAGGGCCTGTTCGGGCGAGATGTATTCTCTTTCGAATGGTGTCTCCCTGCTGCGGCCTTGATCTGTGGCGGATCCAAGATCGCGATGTTTCGTGCAATGCGAGTCCAATGGGTCCCCGTCGTTTTGCAATCAGGGGGCAGAACCGCGTCATGAAAATTCTTGTCCTTTCCAGTCTGGCCTATTCGCTGACGAATTTTCGCGGATCCTTGTTGCGCGAGCTCGTGGCGAACGGGCACCAGGTCGTGGCCGTCGCGCCGGACCGGAACGAGGACGTGGTGCGTGAACTGGATGCCTCGGGGATCGGCTTTCGCGAGGTCGGCATGCAGCGCACGGGCACCAGCGTGCTAAGCGACCTGAAGCTTCTTCATGACTACGTTCGGTTGATGCTGCGCGAGCGGCCCGACCTGGTGCTGGCCTATACGCAGAAGCCGATTATCTACGGGGGTATCGCGGCGCGCCTGTTGTGCGTGCCGCGCTTCTATGCGCTCATGTCGGGCCTGGGCCATGTCTTCAGCGATGCCAGCCGAAAGCGCGCCGTTCTGCGCAAGGTCGTGAGCTTGCTCTATCGCGAGGCGGTGCGCCGTGCCCGGGCCGTGTTCGTGTTCAATAGCGATGACCGCAAGGAGATGATCCGCCTCGGGATCGTGTCGGAGACGGCCAACGTCGTTCAGGTCCCGGGTTCGGGCATCGATCTGGAGCGTTTCGCGCAGGCCCCCTTGCCGCGCCAGAAGCTGCGCTTCCTGCTGGTCGGGCGTCTCATGCGCGATAAGGGGATTTACGAGTTTCTCGAGGCCGCGGCGCGGATCAAGGCCGACCACGACGAATGCGAGTTCCGGGTGCTCGGCCACTACGAGCTCAGCAATCCGACCGGAATCGATGCGGCGCAATGCGCGCGTCTGGCCAGCCAGTATCCGGTCACTTTCATCCCAGGTTGTTCGGATGTCCGCCCCTACCTGGAGGCGTGTTCGGTCTTCGTGCTGCCTTCCTATTACCGGGAAGGGCTACCGCGAACGATCCTGGAGGCGATGGCTGTCGGACGCGCGGTCATAACCACCGACATGCCGGGATGCCGGGAGCCGATCTTCGAAGGTGAGAACGGTTATCTCGTCGAGGCGCGCAACGTCGAGGCCTTGTGCGCGGCGATGCTGCGTTTCGTCGAGGCGCCCGAGCGTATCGCGGTCATGGGCGGCCGCTCGCGCGAGATCGCCGAGAAGATCTACGATGTACGCAAGGTCAACCGTCAGTTGCTGGACGAAATGGACCTTTTGCAGGCCCCCTGGGGGCAGGTGGACGACGTGGTGAACGCGCGAACGCAAGCGGTCGCCTCCCTGCCGGCCATGCAGCCGGTGCTCGAGGCGAGCGCACAGGTAACGGAGATATCCGTTGAGGATGCTCGGCAGGACCGGGCTTGTTCCTATGCCCGGTGAAGACTTGCTGAGGCAGCGGTTGGACCGGCCCGGCTCGAGCCGGTTCGCGGCACGGGCAGACTTAGCTATCTCCCCGCTGGCGGCAGAGGTGAAGAGCACCGCGCAGGCAGGCTCTGTCAGGGCCGTCGTCGTTGGCGCTGTCGGTAGCACGCAGGTTCTGCTCGAGGAACTGCGCGAGGCCCCGGGATGGGAGGTGCCGCTGGTCCTGACCTTGCCTCCTGAATTGCACACGCGCCATTCGGATATCGTGGACCTTGCACCACTGGCGCAGGCCCTGGGGGCAGGCATTGGCCACGCCGCGAAGAGCAATGGCGAGGACGTCCTGGCGATGGTCCGCGCCGCGGCGCCCGACTATGTCTTCGTCGTCGGCTGGTCGCAGATCGTGCAGGAGGAATTCCTGGCGATCGCGACCTCGGGGACCATCGGATACCATCCCGCTCCCTTGCCGCGCCTGCGAGGTCGTGCCGCCATTCCCTGGACAATCCTGCTTGATGAGCCGATTTCCGCGTCTAGCCTCTTCTGGATCGGGCCGGGGGCGGACACGGGGGATATCCTGGCGCAGAGGTTCTTCCATGTCGCGCCCGATGAAACGGCGCAGGGCCTCTACGACAGGCACATGAACGCGCTGCGGGGCCTGCTGCGCACAAACCTGCCGCTTTTGGCCGAAGGCCGCGCGCCGCGAGAAAAGCAGGATGAACGCTTCGCGACGTGGGCGGCCCGTCGCACGCCCGCGGACGGTCGGATCGACTGGCGGGCCGATGCCGCGCAGATCGACCGGCTCGTGCGCGCGGTCGGGCGGCCCTATCCCGGCGCCTTTTCGATGTGCGGCGCAAGTCGTCTGACAGTCTGGGCGACGCGGCCTTGCGGCGATGGGTGGCACCATCACGCCCTGCCCGGTCAGGTCCTTGGCTTCGAGGGCGGGACAATGCGGGTCATGACCGGCTCGGGACCGATCGACGTCGTCGAATGGGAGAGTGCCGACGGAGCGGCGCCCAGAATCCACGCCATATTGGGGGCGAGGTCATGACGTTGAGCCATTTCGGGCGGGTGCTGGTGGTTGCGCCCCATCCCGATGACGAGATTCTGGGGTGCGGAGGGACGATCGCGCGTCTGGCCGAGGAGGGGCACGAGGTGGACGTTTGTCTCGTGACACGCGGTCACCCTCCGGATTTCGCGGAGGACGCGGTGCTGCGGGTCATCGCGGAAATGGAGCGCGCCCATGCGCATATCGGCGTGACGCGTACGCACCGTCTCGATCTTCCAGCTGCCCGTTTGGATACGGTGCCTGCCTGGCGGATCAACCAGGCCATTGGCGAAGTCGTCGAGGCGCTCGCGCCGGATACACTTTTCCTGCCGTTCGTCGGCGACATTCACCTCGATCACCAGCTCGCGTTCCTGGGGGCGATGGTGGCCGCACGCCCGCGCCGAGAGCACGTGCCGGTACGAATATTGTGCTACGAGACTTTGTCCGAGACCAACTGGCTGGCGCCGCCCATCACGCCTGCGTTCGTTCCCAACTGTTTCATCGATATCGCCGGCACGCTCGCGCGCAAGCTCGAGGCTTTCGCGATGTTCGAGAGCCAGGTGAAGGAGTTTCCCGATGAGCGCTCGCTCAAGGTCATCGAAAGTCTGGCGGTGGTGCGGGGGGCGAACGTCTTTGCGAAGGCAGCCGAAGCCTTTGTCATCGTGCGCCAGATCGAATGCTAGTTCTCGGCATTGGCTGCGGAGCAAGGGTCTTCGCTGCGATGTCGACGGAGAAGATCGCTTTCGCAATCGTTTGCATCGTCCGCGCGCGAGCGAACCGGATGTGCGGTTCGATGTCATGGTTTTTCTTGGATAAATTTAGGAACTTCGCAAAATTTATACATTCTAGTTTAGTTATATAATAGCATCGACTCTGTGTGTATATTGTGTTCTATTGCTGGCCGCGATATTTCAGATTCGATTGTAATGATGCATACAAAGATAAATATTAAACATTATTGTAATTTGACCTGGGTGAGCCACGCTCCTAATTCTTGAGTGATTGGATATATCTACCTCCAAGGAGGTGGGTATTTAAACACGTGTGCGTGTTTTCCATAATATCGCATATTATGCGCATTTCTCAATATGCGCGCGTGAAGATGGCTATGAGGCATTGTCTGCCTTTTGGGTCGCCCGTAATTTTATCATTTGGGGGAGAAGAAAGATGTCGTCTCTATACCCAGTTGTGGGCGTTTCAATCATTGGTTTTACATCGATCATCAGGGAGGGGATCGGCAAGATCCTCGAGGGAAGCGAATTTTCCTGTTCGCATTTCTTCGCTTCTTGCGCGGATGCGCTTGATGACGAGCACGTCGCGGATTTCGATTTGGCGATTCTCGACCTGGCAGCGCTTGATGGCGATATAGACAGTCTGCAGCCGCTCAAGGAGTGCTTCCCGGACTTGCGTATTGCCGCGTTCGTGGACAATTTCGACTTCGGCCAGATGGTCGAGGCCTTCAATCGGGGAGTGGACGCCTACCTGCTCAAGGAGATCGCTTCGGACCCTCTGCTGGGGTCGCTGCGACTTGTGCATCAGGGTGAGAAGGTCATGCCCAGCGCCCTCCTGGAGCACCTTGCGCACAGGCGTCCGCCGATCGAGGGGGAAGCCGAGGTCAAGGTCGAGCTGGGTGAACTTCTTTCCGAGCGCGAGATCGACACACTTCATTGCCTCGTGATGGGCTATCCGAACAAGGTGATCGCCTACCGTCTCGATATCAGTGAGGCGACCGTCAAGGTCCATGTCAAGGCGATCCTGCGCAAGCTCATGGTCCAGAACCGCACGCAGGCCGCGATCTGGGCGGTCAACCAGGGGCTGGTCCTGCCCAGCACCCGTTTCACGGATGCGGGCGACATCTTTGCGCCGAAGGAGGCGGACGCGCCGATGGTTGCCATGGCGAACTAGGCAGAGAGCGATCCGAAGGATATTTCCAACCGCTGGATGGTCGCCTTGCCCTTCAGGGCCTTGAAAGTAGGCGCTGAGCGTTCACCCGGAGCCGTGCCGATGCTTCCCTGCACAAGCATCAGAGGGGCCTCGAGGCTGGACGGCTGGTAGCGCTGCTGGACGTACCATTGCCCTTCCGATCGCCCCGCGCGATCGAGAAGCCATCGGTCGGGTCGCGCGTGCGGCCCGATCGCGTTTCGGGCTCTCGTATCGCAGATCGTTCGCGGTGCAGCGCGCCGGCAGGATCAATCCTTCTTGGTCGTCAGGCCCTTGAGCGCGGCAAACGGGCCCAGGTCCTCGGGCTTGCTCAATCCGGCTTCGGCACGTGCGGCCTCGGCGTCTGGCACCGTGAGGTAGGGGTCGATGCAAAGCGCGAGCGACTGGGCGACCGCTTCGCCAAGGTCCACGTGGGTGCCGGTGTATTCGATCTCGTCGAGATCGTCGCTGTCGAGCTCGATCTCGGTGTCGGGCGCATAGTCGGTGAGTTCGGGCACAAAGCGCAAGTCGATCGGCTCGCCCGACACGGAGACGGGAAGTTCCTCGGCCGAGATTGCGCACGTCTGCACCCAACTCGCCTCGAGCGTGCCCGTGACCGAGACCGTGCGGTCCTTGCGGCTTAGCTCCAGGTGCGCGACGAGGCGGTCGAGCCGGACGAGCGTGAAGCGACGCGCAAGAGCTTCGCGCTCCTGGGCGTTGGCCTCGAGAGTGGGGGTGAGACCCTCGACCTGGCGCACGTCGACGGGGCGGGAGAATTCAGGAGCCGGGTTGGGCGTGGTCATCGCGCGATCCTTGCAGCAAGAAGGTCTTCATCGGAAAGGGACTGGAGCTGCGCGTGGAGGCCACGCACGGCCGCGGCAAGAGGCTCGACGGGCGCATCCGGGACACGCGTGACGTTGCGTTCGAGCACGGCCCCGAGCATCTCCTGTTCCTCGGCCGGCGCAGGGTCGCCGAGCGCGGTGCGCAGCGCGCCAATCCGGCCGCCGAGCACGCTGACGAGCTTGCCCATGCGCTTGCCCACCACCAGGTCGCCTACGCCCGACTGGCGCAGCTGGCCGTCCATGTCCTCGACGAAAAGCTCGGTGAGCCGCGCCGATGCGGCTACCAGCGGTCTTTTGGTGTTGCTCCCCTCGGCCCCGTTACCGCGCTCCATGCGCAGCATGACGAGCGCCATGACGAGCGTTACGGCATCGAAGCGGCCCGAAACCGTGTCGGCGATCCCGCCCGCCGCGTACCACTGTTCTTCGCGGGCGATGGCGACGATGCGATGCCAGAGCGGGCGCACGCTCTCGCGCGAAGCGGATGCGGACGTGAAAAGGCGGGAAATCAAGGACACGTGGGCTGGCACTCCTTTTCCGTTCATCGGCAATTCAAACGCCGCGCGCCAACGCGGACAAATCGCCGCGAAGTCTGCGTACAGCCATTGCACGCTTGGCTTCGGGGCCTTAAGGCCTGATGCCGATATATGGGCGGCGGGCCTGCTGGCAAGGATCAGTCACGGCCGTGTCCCCGAGGTTTTGGAGTGTTTTGATGGGTAACCGTGGTTTGAAGCTCAGGTCGGCAGGAGTGATTCTGGCGCTCAGCGCGCTGGTCGCCGGCTGCTCTTCGATCAAGGACCATCGCGGGTATATCGTCGATCAGACCTTGGTCGACACGGTTCAGCCCGGCGTCGACAACCGGGAATCGGTTGAAAAGACGCTCGGTCGCCCGACTTTCGAGAGCCAGTTCGGCAACAAGGACTGGTACTACGTCTCGCAGACCGTCAAGACCCCCGCCTTCCGCAAGCCGCGCACCGACCAGCAGGTCGTGCTGCGCGTCCAGTTCGACGACAAGGGCAACGTGCTTGATGTCCAGCGCCGCGGCATGGAGCAAGTCGCGCGGGTCGGACCCAACGGCGACGAGACGCCCACGCTTGGCCGTCACCGCAGCCTGCTCGAAGATCTGTTCGGCAACATCGGTTCGGTGGGTGCGGGCGGCATGGGCGGCTCGGCGCAGACCAGCGGGCCGGGACCGAACGGCAGCTGATCGTTCAGCGCAAGCGTCCAGAACACCTGCAAAAGGCCCGCGCGAACCCGTTTCGCGCGGGCCTTTTGCATCGGGCGGAGCGATCGCGTCTGCCCATGCCTTGAACCCGGGGAGCGCGGGCATATATCCTCGCCCATGAATAACGATGCAGCGAGCCACGGCCTGGTACAGTGGCATGGGACGACCATCATCGGCGTGCGCAAGGGCGGCCGCACGGTGATCGCCGGTGACGGACAAGTCTCGATGGGCAACACCGTCATGAAGCCCAATGCGCGCAAGGTGCGGCGCCTGGGCGAGGGCGGTAATGTCATTGCCGGCTTCGCGGGCGCGACGGCTGACGCCTTCACCCTGTTCGAGCGCCTCGAGCGCAAGCTCGAACAGCACCGCGGGCAGCTGATGCGCGCGGCGGTCGAACTCGCCAAGGACTGGCGCACCGACAAGTATTTGCGCAATCTCGAGGCGCTGATGATCGTGGCCGACAAGGACGTTCTGCTGATCCTGACCGGCAATGGCGACGTGCTCGAGCCCGAGGCGGTCACCGACACGCAGATCGCGGCGATCGGGTCGGGCGGCAACTACGCGTTGGCGGCGGCCCGCGCGATCGACGCCTACGAAGGCGATGCCGAGCAGATCGCGCGCAAGGCCATGCAGGTCGCCGCCGACATCTGCGTTTTCACGAACGACCGCGTGACGGTCGAGACCATCTGAGTTTGCACCCCATCATGAACGACAATCTTACCCCCAAGGCGATCGTCGCCGCGCTCGACGAGCACATCGTGGGCCAGACCGAAGCCAAGAAGGCCGTCGCGGTCGCGCTGCGCAACCGCTGGCGCCGCCAGCGCCTGTCCGACGATCTGCGCGACGAGGTCACCCCCAAGAACATCCTGATGATCGGGCCCACGGGCTGCGGCAAGACCGAGATCAGCCGGCGCCTCGCCAAGCTGGCCGATGCGCCTTTCGTGAAGGTGGAAGCGACCAAGTTCACCGAAGTCGGCTACGTCGGGCGCGACGTCGAGCAGATCGCGCGTGATCTGGTCGAGGAAGCGATCCGCCTCGAGAAGGAGCGTCGCCGCGAATCCGTGCGCGAGGCCGCGAGCAAGGCGGCGATGGATCGCCTGCTCAACGCGCTCGTGGGCGAGGGCGCCTCGGAGGCGACCCGTGCCGCCTTCCACCAGCGCATCACCGAGAATGCGATGAACGAGACCGAAGTCGAGATCGAGGTCGAGGACGCGCCCAACGCGCCCATGGAGATCCCCGGCATGGGCGGTTCGGTCGGCATGATCAACTTGTCCGATATCATGGGCAAGGCCTTCGGCGGCCACAAGACGGTGCGCCGCAAGATGAAGGTGCCCGACGCCTGGGACAAGCTGGTCGACGAGGAATCGGAGAAGCGGCTCGACCAGGACGACGTCCAGCGCGTCGCGATCTCCGATGCCGAGCGCAACGGCATCGTCTTCCTCGACGAGATCGACAAGATCGCGGTCTCCGACGTGCGCGGTGGCTCGGTCAGCCGCGAGGGTGTGCAGCGCGACCTTCTGCCGCTGATCGAGGGCACGACCGTCTCGACCAAGTATGGCCCGATGAAGACCGACCACGTGCTGTTCGTCGCCTCGGGCGCATTCCACGTCTCCAAGCCTTCGGACATGTTGCCCGAACTGCAGGGGCGCCTGCCGATCCGGGTCGAGCTCAAGGCGCTGACCGAGGCCGATTTCGTGCGCATTCTTTCCGAGACGCGCGCCAACCTGGTTGCCCAGTACAAGGCCCTGCTGGGTACTGAAAAGCTGACCGTGGAGATGACCGAAGGGGCCATCCGCGAGGTGGCTCGCATCGCCGCGCTGGTCAACGAGAGCGTCGAGAACATCGGCGCCCGCCGCCTGCAGACGGTGATGGAGAAGCTCTTCGAGGAATTGAGCTTCGAGGCCGAGGATCGCGTCGGTGAAAGCGTGACGATCGACGAGGCCTACGTGCGCGAGAAGCTCGAGGGCCTCGCCGGCAACGCTGACCTTTCGAAGTACATCCTGTGAACGCGCTCGAGCCGGGGGATCGGCCGCAACCGTTGCGCGAGGCGCGCGCGATGGTTGCGGGCATGAACCCCCGGCTCGACCCGCGCCACTACGTCTTCTGCACGGGCGCTGCCCACCACCCCGAGGCTCTCGCGACGTTTCGGGAGGACGAGGGGCTTTCGCAGATTCTGCCCCTGGAGGCGGCGCGGGCGGCGCAGTTCCCGGTCGACCTGGTCATGCGCCGGATCGTGCTCGAGGTCTTCTCGGCGCTCGACGGCTTCGGCCTCACCGCCGCCGTCGCAGGCGCGCTCGCCGAGGCCGGCATTGCCTGCAACATGGTTGCGGCTTTTCATCACGACCATGTTTTCGTCCCCGCCGATGAGGCGGGCCGCGCCATGGCGGTCCTCTCGGCGCTGCAGGGCGCAGCGGCAAGCCAGGATGGCAAAGGGTAGCCAGTAAAGTCGAGCAACCAGGACTTGCCTGTCGCCCTGTAACGGCTAGGCATCGGCGCCTGATAAACCGCAAGATGCGAAACGGGAAAGGAAGCCTTCGCGATGTCCGAGTATGAAACCCCCGAGGATCGGCCGATCTATCGCCTGCTGACCGGCAAGGACGACCGTGCCTTTTGCGAACGGGTGTCCGAAGCGCTCGAGCAAGGTTGGCGGCTCTATGGTTCGCCCTCGCTTAGCTGGGATACGGCCGAAAATTGCATGAAGGCGGCGCAGGCCGTGGTCTGGCACGAGGCCGACGTCCTGAAGTGAAGTCCTGACCCCATCGGGCTTTTAACCCGGGGACGCTCAGTCGCGTACGTTGATCGTCCAGTGGGCGATGTGGCTGGAGACGGTCCGGATGTCCTGTTTTTCGACCTTCTCGGCGGCGTCGGCGGGGATCGTCATCAGCACGGCGGCGGCGGGAGCCAGCGCGGCGATGACGAGGAGCGCCGAGGGCCAGTCGGGCAAGTAGCGAAACGAGGACTTAGCGGACGGGGACTTCACGAGCTCGGCTCCAGGGGATTTCGAAGGGTCAGTTCGATGTTAACCCTCGAAATCCCGTCTGGTTCCTATGAAAAATAGGCAAGCGCCGGTGATCAGTGCGGAACGGTGCCCAGTTCGAAGCCGGTCTTGTCGTGCGCGGCGAACTTGTCGACGATGTCCGCGCTTGCCGTGTTGTAGCCCACGACGCGCACGTCGGCGCCACCCCGGGCGAGTTCGGCTACGACCTTGTCGAGCGCCTCGACCGAGGAAATATCCCATAGATGCGCGCCGCTCATGTCGATGACGACCTTGGGGCAGGTTTCGGCGGCGGCGTCCATCTTCTCGATGAAGCGGTGGACCGAGGCGAAGAAGATCTGCCCGGTGACGCGGTAGGTCGCGGTTTCGCCGTCGACCACGCGTTCGAGCGCGAAGAAGCGCTGAACCTTCTGCGCGAAGAACACGCCGGAAAGCAGCACACCCACGATCACGCCCTTCGACAGGTCGCTGGTGGCGACCACGGTAACGACCGTGGCGAGCATCACCACCGAGCTCTGCCAGGGGTGGCGGCGCAAGTTGGGGATCGAGTTCCACGAGAAGGTGCCGATCGAGACCATGATCATGACCGCGACGAGGCTGGGCATCGGCACCTGGCCGACCCAGGGGCCGAGTGCGGCCAGCAGGATGAAAAGGAACACGCCCGCAACCAGGGTCGAGAGCCGGCCCCGCCCGCCCGAGGTGACGTTGATCACCGACTGGCCGATCATCGCGCAGCCGCCCATGCCGCCGAACAGCGCGGCAACGATGTTGGCGATGCCCTGGCCACGGCATTCGACGCGCTTGTAGGAATCGGTGCCGGTCATGTCGTCGACGATCTGCGCGGTAAGCAGCGTCTCGAGGAGGCCCACGGCCGCCATCGCGAGCGCGGTGGGGGTGATGATGCGCAGCGTCTCGAACGTCAGCGGGACATTCGGAAGGCCGAAGCCCGGCAGGCCTTCGGGCAACTTACCCATCTGCCCGACGGTGTTGACCGGCACGTGCCAATAGATCGAGATCGCGGTCAGAACGCCGATTGCGACGAGCGGTGAGGGGACGAGCGTCGTCACACGCGGCAGCAGGTAGATGATCGCAAGGCCGCCCGCGATCATCGCGTAAGTCTGCCAGGTGACGTCGGTGAGCTGCGGCAACTGCGCCATGAAGATCAGGATCGCGAGCGCGTTGACGAAGCCGGTGATGACCGAGCGCGAGACGAACTGCATCGCAAGATTGAGGCGCAGGATGCCGGCGATGATCTGGAACAGGCCCATCAGGATCGTCGCGGCGAAGAGGTAGTCGACGCCGTGTTCGCGTACGAGCGGGCCAACGAGGACGGCGACGGACGCCGTCGCGGCCGAAACCATGGCGGGGCGTCCACCGGTAAAGGAGATTACGATCGCGATCGCGACCGAGGCCCAGAGGCCGACCGCGGGATCGACGCCCGCGATGATCGAGAAGCCGATGGCCTCGGGGATCAGGGCGAGGCCGACGACGAGGCCGGAGAGGACATCGGCACGGATGTTCGTCCGCCATCCCTGGCGATAGTGGGCGAGAAAGCTGGTCATTTCGAAATTTTCCGCATCAGGCACATGGGAGCGCCGGGTTGTTGAAATCCGGCGGTTCGGTGATGGCATGTGTGTGATGTTGCCCGGCGGATCGGCGGCCGGGATAGCCACCCGGAATTGCACCGGGTCCTTGCGAATGCGCGGCCTTTTGCCGGTAAGCGGGCCGGATGGCAACCCCTGGCGCCTCTTGCGGGTGGAGCGAGGGAAAGCGCCACACCCACCAGAGGCGCGTATCAGGCGAGTTCGGGCGTCTCGTTCAGGTCGGTCGCCTCGATCGCCTGGCGGGCCCACATCTCGGCGTAGAGCCCGCCAAGCGCCAGCAGTTCGGAATGGCTTGCGGTTTCGACGAGGCGCCCTTCGCTGAGAACCAGGATGCGGTCCGAAGAGGCAATCGTCGACAGCCGATGGGCGATCGAGAGCGTGGTGCGGTTCCTCGAGACGCGGTCGAGTGTGGCCAGGATGTCCTTTTCCGTGCGCGTGTCGAGCGCGCTTGTGGCTTCGTCGAGCATGAGGATCGGCGGGTTCTTGACCAGTGTGCGCGCGATCGCCACGCGTTGCTTCTCGCCGCCCGAAAGCTTGAGTCCGCGCTCGCCCACTTCGGTGTCGAAGCCTTGCGGCAGGCGCTCGATCAACCCCATGAGAGCGGCACCGCGGGCGGCGGCTTCCACGTCCTGCGATCCGGCACCGTCGCGCCCGTAGGCGATGTTGTAGCCGATGGTGTCGTTGAACAGCACCGAATCCTGCGGGACGATGCCGATGGCGGCGCGCAGGGAAGCCTGCGTCACCTCGCGGATGTCCTGCCCGTCAATGAGGATGCGCCCTTGCGTCGGGTCGTAGAAGCGGAACAGCAGCCGCGCGATCGTCGACTTGCCCGCGCCCGAGGGGCCCACCAGCGCCACGTTGTGCCCGCCGGGTACGTGGAAGGAGAGGCCCTTGAGGATCGTGCGGCCCGGCTCGTAGCCGAAGACCACGTTCTCGAAAGTCACGCTCGGCTCGCGGATCGCCAGTGCGGGGGCGCCTGGGCGGTCGGGCACTTCGACTTCGGTGTCGAGCAGGCGGAACATCTCGGCCATGTCGATGAGGCCCTGGCGAATGGTGCGGTAGACCATGCCGAGCATGTCGAGCGGGCGGAACAGCTGGGTGAGATAGGTCTGCACGAACACCAGCTGGCCGGCGGTGTAGTCGCCCTTGTACCATCCCCAGACGGTCCAGGCGAGCGCCCCGGCCATCAGCAGGTTGGTTACCATGCCTTGCGCGATGTTGAGGAAGCCCAGCGAGTTCTCGCTCTTGACCGCGGCCTGCGCGTATTCGCGTGTTGCCGCCGCGTAGCGGGCTTCCTCGCGCTTTTCCGCGCCGAAGTACTTCACCGTCTCGTAGTTGAGCAGCGAATCGACCGCACGGTCGAGCGCTTGCCCGTCGAGGCGGTTCATCTTCTGGCGCAGCGCGGTGCGCCACTCGGTGATCGTTCGGGTGACCCAGATGTAGGCGACGATCGCAAGCGCCGTCGCACCGACGAGCCCGAGCCCGAAGTTGAAATAGAAGATCACCGCGACGATCGTGAGCTGGAGCACGGTGGGCGCGATGTTGAAGAGCATGAAGTAGAGCATCGTGTCGATGCTCTTGGTGCCGCGCTCGATGGTCTTGGTGATCTCGCCGGTGCGCCGCGAGAGGTGGAAACGCAGCGACAGGCGGTGGAGCTGGGCGAAGACGTTCTCGGCCAGCGCGCGCGTGGCGTCCTGCCCGACCCGCTCGAAGACGATGTTGCGCATGTTGTCGAAGACGGTCTGGAGCAGGCGTCCGGCGGCGTAGCCGAGCACCGTCCAGAGCACGAGCTGCACCATCTTGGGCCCGCTTGCCCCCATCGCGTCGACCGCCCAGCGCAGCAGGTAGGGCAGCAGAAGCTGGGTGGCCGTGGAGGCGAGGATGAACAGGCAGGCGATGACGATGCGCAGGCGCAGGCCAGGATTGTCGCGTGGCCACAAGTAGGGAAGGAAGCGCAGCAGCGTGCGCCATCCGTCGTGGCGGGCCTGGGGCATTTCAGTGGCGGTATCGGGAGGCATCGTTGCTATTTAGGGACCCGGTGCCGCGCTGCAAACGTTCGTTTTGGTTGCCGGCGGCATGTCGCGGCGATCATCCGGGCAAGTCGAAGAGGATCGTGTTGCGATGGAAGTCGATCGCGATGCGCTGGAAGACGCGCAGTTCGCGCATTCCCAGGAACATTGCGGGGCGTTTGTCGAGCCCCAGTTCACGAAAGGCAGGGCCGTCGGCAAAGGCGAGGAAGAGGTTCTCGACCTGGATCGCGCCGATCGTCAGCTTTTGCCCAAGGCTGTACTCGGCCTGGAGCTGATGCCCGGTCACGCTCTCGAGCTGCAATTGGCCGAGAACTTTCTCCTTCAGCGCGCGGCGCAGGGCGAGGTTGCCCACGCTCGTGCTCGAGCCGGTGTCGATCACCACGCGTACGGTAACTCTCCCGATCCGTGCGTGTGTCATGACGAGCCGCCCCGAGCGGCTGCGCGCACGCACCACGATCTCGTAGTCCTTGTCCGCGCGGGGGGCGATGCTTTCGCTGACGGTAATGCGGTTCGTCGTAAAGTCGAACAGCACGCGCCGGTCCTGAAGGCTGTCGGTGCCGATGATGCCGTCGGCGCCGATATGCGCATAGTCGAGCAAGGGCGTGGTAAGCCCGCCGAGCAGCAGCGAGCCGATGGCGAGGTTGTCGACTTCGGCGGTGGCCGCCAGCTGGGTTCCCGCCATGCCGGTTATGGTGATGGAGGGGCCGGCCGGCAGGCCGAGCTCACCGGCGAGGCGCTGTGAAAGCACGGTTGCCTGCGAGCCGGTGTCGAGCAGGAAGTGGTACGGGCCGCTGCCCTCGACGAGGACCGGGATCGTCATGCGCGCATCGCGATCGGCATCGCCCTGCAGGAGCTCGTAACTCTCGGGTGGGGCATTGGCCGGCGGCTCGCCTTGCCGGGCGTGGGCAGGCAGGGCGAGCCCGAGTGCCGCCGCGACCACGATGGAAAGTGGGCGGTTGGATAGCATGACATCCTCTCATGCGATCCGCCTTGTCGTGCCATCCCTAAGGGGGCGGGCGGTATCGCGAGGAGGACTATAGCACCAATTGGTGAACGAAGCTCTCCGATCAGGGGGGCGGGGCGATGTCGCGTCCGGTCATCCCGGCGTCCTCGAAAGCGCGGGCCAGCGCGGCGTCGCGGGTGAAGCGCGCCGGGTCGTGGTCGACGGCGTCCCAGCGTTGCTCCTTCCACCCCTTCGAGATTGCGCGCATGTGCCGAAAGGCGAATTCGCGCGAGATGTGCGCGTTGTGGCGCGAACCGAAGAGATTGTGGACCGACCACGAATGGCGCCGGGCGTGGGTCTTGGCCGGGACGAGGCACCATTTGGCAGGACACACCGTGGGATCGAGGCCATCGCGCCAGGAGAACTCGGCATGCCGCGCGCCCGAGGCGCAAAGCGCCAAGGGTGTCGTCGCGGAAATCCAGAAGCCCTCGAACTTCACGAAGCCGGAGCGGCTGGCTTCGGTCGCGGCGAAGATCGAGCGGCCACGATCGGACAGGACGAGTTCGTCGATGTCGAGGTTGAGAACGCTGCGTGCGCGGCGCAGAAACCGGAAGCGGGCGTGCTGGAGCATGCCGGTCTGGCAGAAATCGCTGTCCCAGGGCGCCTCCACACCGTTGACCGCGCCGGCGGGCCCGCCCGAGGGGCCATAGGGAAAGGGCCAGGAAACGACGACGATACGAATGTCCGGGAACCGTGCTCGCAGGCGTTCCTGGAGCGTGCGCCAGTGATAGGCACTCGAGGCGTTGTCGTAGAGCAGGACGGCCTCGGCGCCGTGGATGCGGGTATAGAAGCGGATCCAGTCCTCGATCCACTCCGGGTCGTTGTCCTTTGACAAGGTGGTGAGAACACGTCGACCGGCGAAAAGTTCGGCGCCATCGGGCTGGACTGCGATCTCGTGGCGGCCGAGCGCGCCGTCGAGCGTGAAGTGCGCGGCATCGCTGCGCAGCCAGATCTCGCCCCGCTTCTTCGTGCTCACGTGGCGGGCCTTGGGGAAGAGGCCCGCGAAAGCGCGATCGAAGGGCGAAGATTCGCGCAGCCGGTCGAGGAAGGAGAACAGTGGTGGCCCCTGGAACACGACCTGGCGATCGGCGCGGTAGACGTCGTAGAACAGCGTGTCCCAGTCGTACTGCGCGGCGTAGCGTGCGTTGCGCAGTTCCTCCGGGCGCGGACAGTCGCGGGCAAGGCCGCATTCGGCAGGGACACGGCAGGCGGAGAGGGCGATGTCTTGGGACATCACATCTTCTCCAGCAGCGCGCCGAGGCGCGTCTCGGGGGCGATGGCGCGCTGGAGAACGGGCAGGCGGATCCCTCGGGCCATGCCATAGAACTCGCCGAGCACCGGGTGGCGCACGAGAAGAAGCGCAAGCAGCCAGCACAGAACGCCCGTGAGCACGCAGGCGAGCAAGGGGCCGAAGGTGATCGTCTGCGGGCCGTGCCAGAAGAGATAGGCGAGCGTCAGCGGGGCAAGGGCCGCGAGCGTGCCGGCCAGGCTCTTGGCATAGAGCTTCAGCCAGTCCGACACTGCGAAGCCGACGAGCCGGTGCATGAAGCCGAAGTAGAGGGCAAGCCAGAGCACCCCGTAGACGAGCCGCGAGGCCGCCGCACCCTCGACGCCCCACAGGCAGCCGAGCGCAAGAAGGCCGATCGAGAGCGCGGTATCGATCACGTTGTAGGCGAGCAGGCGGTTCATCCGGCCCAGCAGGATCGGCACTTCGCTCACCATCGGCAAGGCGATATGCAGCGTCGCGTTGAAGGCGACGAGCGAGAGCAGGGGCGCGACACCAAGCCAGCTCTCGCCATAGAGCATGCGTACGATCGGCAAGGCGGCAAGGGAAAGCCCGGTCATGCCCGGCCAGACGATCGCCGAATAGCCGGCGCAGACGCGCAAGTACGCAGGACCGAGCGCCTCGCCCCGATCGCGGATGCGCGCGAAGGCCGGATAGAGCACCGATCCGATCGCGCCCGAGATCAGCATCTGGAACTGGTCGGAAAGGCTTACCGCGCGGCTGTAGAGACCGACCGCAGAGAGCGAGAGAAGCTTGCCCACCACCATGTCCGGCGAGCGCGTCCCCAGCGCTCCCGAAACGTAGAGCGCCGATGAGCGGGTCCCGAAGGCGAAGACCGCGCCGGAGCCGGTCAGGTGCAGGCGCCGGGGCAGGGCCGGTCGCAGGATCTGGGCGATCGTCCCGCGCGCCAGGCCCGAGGCGACCGTCGCCCAGGCCAGTGCGAACGAGGAATAACCCGCCGCGGCAAGGCCGAGCGCGACCCCTGCCTGCGCGCAGGCCCCGCCAACATTGACGGCGAAGTGCCCACGAAACTGCATGTCGCGCGCCATCAGCGCGAGGGGCACGATGGCCAGCGGCAGGAAGAAGTAGCTCGATCCGATGACCACCAGCAGCGGTGCGAGGTCGGGCATCGCGTAAAGGCGGGCCAGTGGCCAGGCCAGCGCCATGACCACACCGGCCACAAGCAGCGAAAACAGGAGGGCGATCGAACTGCAGCGTTCTATTTCGGCGTGCTCCAGTCGCGGTAAGCCGGAGATGTAGCGCGAGAGCCCGAAATCCTGGAGCACGGCAACCAGCAATGCGGCCGCCATCGCGATCGAGAACAGGCCCACTTCGGCGGGCGTCAAAAAGAAGCGCGAGATCAGCACCGAGCTCGCGAACTGGAGCGCGAAGGCGAGGTACTGGCTCGCCATCGCCCAGATGGCCGCTCCGCGCACACTCATCGCCGGCGTGGGGGAGGGCGCTTCGGTCATGTCGGGATTGTCGGACATCGGGCAATTCACCCCAGCGCCAGAAGCGCGGCGAGGTGGGCGGCCTTGCGCGGCATGCCAAAAGCGGCAAGCCGGGCCGCCGCGCGCCACAGCCCGGGGGTGCGGCCACCTTCGCGAACATATTGGCAGAGCAGGGCGAAGCCGTCCTCGGCCATCGCCTTGCGCGAATAGAGCAAGTTGGGGGCGACCTGGCGGCGAACCTCGCGCGCGGTGCCCTCGCGTCCGAACAGAGCGTCGAGCGTGTCCAGCGAGGGCAGTTGCGCAAGGGTGGCGGTCGGGTCGGGTCGTCCTGCCGATCGTTCCCGGTAGGCCGTCTTGGCGATGGCGGCGCCGATCTGCTGTTCCGTGATGTGGCGGCTCGAGACCTGCTCGTCATAGTGGCGATAGCGGACCAATCGCTCGGGTATGTTGCCAAGCCGGGTGACACTGGCGAGCCGCAGCCACAGGTCGTAGTCCTCGCAGTGGCGAAAGGCCGCGTGGTATCCCCCGACCGAGCGGACGACGTCGCGTCGCATCATGGCTGCCGGATGGCAGATGAGCGGTTGATCCTTCTCGATGGCTTCGAGGAAGGAGGCGTGGTCGACGGGATGGTCGCGGCCGTGCAGGCGGTACGGCTTGCCGGCTTCGTCGATGTCGAGAGTCCAGGTCCCGACCACACCATAGTCGGGATGGGCCTCGAGGAAGGTGTGCTGTGCGCCGAAGCGCTCGGGCAGGCAGACGTCGTCCGCGTCCATCCGCGCAAAGAGCGGGGCCTGCGCGCGCTCGAGCAATTCGTTGAGGCTGGCGATCAGGCCGCGGTTTTCGCGAATGACCGGGCGAATGCGCGCGTCGCGTCCGGCATAGGCGCAGATGATGTCTGCGGACCCGTCGGTCGATCCGTCATCGACGATGAGGAATTCGAAATCCGCGAAGCTTTGCCCGAGTACGCTATCAATGGCGTCGGCCAGGAAGCGCTCGGCATTGTAGACACTCATTGCAACGCTGATTGCCGGCACCGGCATGCGAACGCCTCTTTCGCTGGATAGCTTCGGGACGCTCCCGAATAGCCCTCGGGAATATCCATAAGAGGGGCGCGGTAAACATTCCATGAGGTAGATTGGCTAGGCGCAAGCACATTCCGGCGTGCTCGCTCGCCACGAATTCTGCAAACCGCGCAAATCTGCGGTTGGGCCCGACACCATGCCTTGAAAATGGCCGGCAGCGCCCCCATCTTCATCCATGAAAGGCGCGCAATTGCGTACTTTTTCAAAAAAATGCCGTTCAGATGAACTTTTTTTGAAAAAGGGGTTTGACCGAATCAGATCGGTCGCTTAGAGGGCCTCTCACCGCAGCGGAACACGCCGCCAACAACGGCTTCTACCGCGGTCGCCACGATAGTCGGACAGCTAGTCCCCCGGGTCTTAGG
>NZ_JABWCU010000020.1 GCF_018491765.1 Novosphingobium profundi
AGCCAGCCCGCGATAACACAGGCGTTAGGTCGCCTCGCCAGGGGGTTCGAAGTCACCTCGGGAGGTTAACTCTCAATTGGCCGCGTTCAGGCGACCTCGGGCACGTAAGTGCCGATCACGGCCTTGATCTCGAGGAATTCCTCGAGGCCGAACTTGCCGAATTCGCGCCCGTTGCCCGACTGCTTGTAGCCGCCGAAAGGCATGTCCATGGCAAGGCCCCCGGCGTTGACGAAGACCGCGCCCGCGCGCAGCTTGCCCACAAGCTTGCTGGCCTTGGCCGGATCGCCCGCGATATAGGCGCCCAGCCCATAGGGCGTATCGTTGGCGATGCGCACCGCGTCGGCCTCGTCCTGGTAGGGCATGATCACCAGGACCGGACCGAAGATCTCCTCCCTGGCGATGGTCATTTCGGGCGTCACGTTAGAGAACACCGTCGGCTTGACGTAGAATCCGTGCTCGAAGCCTTCAGGACGGCCGGTGCCCCCGGTGACGAGCGTCGCGCCCTCGTCGATGCCCTTCTGAATAAGGCCCTGGATCTTGTCCCACTGCGCCTTGTTGACGACCGGGCCGATATGCGGGCCTTCCTGCAAGGGATCGCCCACCGGCTTGTCGGCGAACATCTGGCCGACCAGGGCGGCGGCTTCGTCGTGCTGCGAGACATGGACGAGCATGCGCGTGGGCGCGACGCACGACTGGCCCGAATTGAGCAGCACGCCGCCCACGCCGCCGGGCAGCGCCTTGTCGAGCGGCGTGCCCTCGAGGATGATGTTGGGCGACTTGCCGCCCAGTTCCTGCGCCACGCGCTTGACCGTGTCGGCCGCATTCTTGGCGACCATGATGCCCGCACGGGTCGAGCCGGTGAAGCTGATCATGTCGATGTCGGGGTGCGCGGCCAGTGCGGTGCCGACACCCGGACCGTCACCCTGCACAAGGTTGAACACGCCCGCGGGCACGCCGGCAGCCTCGAGCACTTCGGCGAAGATCGCGGCCGAGGTCGGCGCTTCCTCGCTGGGCTTTAGGATCATCGTGCAGCCCGAGGCAAGGCACGGCCCCACCTTGGCGACGATCTGGTTCATCGGCCAGTTCCACGGCGTGATGAGCGCGACCACGCCGATCGGCTCGCGCACGACGACGTTGTCGCCGATGGTCTCGGAAAATTCGAACTTCTCAAGCGCCGCAAGTGCCTGCGCAAGGTGTCCGAGGCCCGAGCCCGCCTGCGCGGTCGAGGCGGTCGAGATCGGGCAGCCCATCTCCACCGCGATGGCCTCGGCGATGTCGGGGATGCGCGCCTTGTAAGCCTCGATCACGCGACCGAGCAGCGCCATGCGCTCTTCGCGACTGGTCTGGCTGAAGGTCTCGAAGGCGCGGCGCGCGGCGACGACAGCGGCATCGACGTCGGCGCTCGTGCCGAGCACGATCTCGCTCGCCGGACCTTCGGTCGCCGGGTTGATGACGGTGTGCTTCACCCCGCCCTGGCTGTCGACCCACTGGCCATCGATGTAGTTCTGGAGATAGCTCTTCATGTTCGGATTCCTGCTCTCATCTGAGATGGTCTGTGCTCTCGTTCGCGCGCGTTCAGGCGGGCACCGCATCGCCGCGCACGGTAATTCCCGGGATCAGGCCCAGTTCGGCGTCGCTCGCGCCCGGCCCCCACTTGTCCCGCGGCGGCATCGGCCTTTCACGCCAATGCGGCTCGAGCGTGAAGCTCGAAACGCTGCGCCCCTCGGGCAGGCGACCATTGCCGCCGCCCTGGGTGTAATCGTAGTAGAGGGTCATCAATTCGCGATGCCCGTGGCGCGCCTGGACGACCGGCTCGGCCAGCGTCGCCTCGCGCCACAGGAGCACGCGCGTCAGGTTCTGCGGCACGTCGTAGTCCTCGTAATATTCGAGGAACCACAAGCGCTTGAACATCGGCGCAAAGGCCACCTCAGCCCACCCGAAGCGGTCGAACAGGTAGACCCCGTCCGGGCTGTAGTGCCGCAGGAAATCGTCGAGGCGCGCGTATTGCGCGTCGACTTCGGCCTTCAATTCCTCGCGCTTGGCCCTGTCGCGATTGAGGATCATGCGGTAGCCCGCCCCGGTGAAGGCGCCGTCCGTGGCGCAGAGCATCGCCTCGACCGCATGTTCGAAGGGATCCTGGCGCGCAACCGGCACTTCGGGAAAGCGATCCTCGATGTAGCGCATGATGACCATGCTCTCCTTCAAGGTCTCGCCGTTCTCCAGTTCAAGCGCCGGGAGCGCGGTCGTCCCGCGCGTCTTCTTCAAGAGCCAGTCCGGGCGCGGCTTCGAGATGTCGATCTCGTGGTCGGCCAGGCGATCCCCCAATCCCTTGAGGTCGAGCAGAAGCTCGACCCGTTCGGAGAAGGGACAGCCCGGAATGTGGTACATGCGAAGGGAGCCCCCTTCGGGTTCGACGTCCCATGCCATGGCGTGCCCTTTCAGTCCGCTGCCACCGGTTCAGGTGCCGCAGCCCCCTTGTTGATCGGCGCAACTTCGATGCCGGCCGCGCTGCGGTCGAACGGCGCGGGATCGCCTTCTCGCAGTTCCAGACCGAACAGCGTGTGCATGCCCGGATGGCGCCCCAGACCGCCGTAGAGGTCGAAGCCGCGGTCGAGCCAGTCGCGCAAGGGATCGTCCTCGGTAAGCGGCGGGGTCGTGCAGACCGATCCCGTCCACAGGAACACGGCAAGCGCGGTGTAGTCGGCGAAATTGGGTGTCTCGCCGCCCAGCCAGGGGGTGTCGCGCAGGAGCTGGCGCAGCGGCTCGAGCGTGGGCGGCACCAGCGGCAGGCGATCCTCGCGCCCCGCCTGCACGTCTTCAAGCTTGCGTCCGCCCAGGAACATCGTCTCGCGTGATTCGCGAACATAGGCGTGGTCACACGGGAGCGAGAGGTCGTGGTAATCGAGGATGTAGCACTGGAACCAGGGACCGATCGCGGTCTTCCAGAGCCAGGCGTCGAGGAACTTGGTGAGCACCTTCATCGAGGGGCCCTCGAACAGCATCGGGCGATCGGGATACTTCTCGTCGAGGTATTCGGCGATCTTCCAGCTGTCGAGCACCCATTCGCCATCGTCGACGATCACCGGAACGCGTTCGGAGCGGCCCCCGGTGCGTTCGGCGATGCCGGTGAAGCCACCGGGCACCAGGTCGACGTCGAAACCCTTATGCGCGAGTGCGTACTTGGTGCGCCACACGAAGGGGCTGATCGTGCAGCCCGAGGCGAGCTGGAGATCGTAAAGGGTGATGCGGTTGTCCTTGGCCATGTCCCTTGCGCTCCTCAGGCCTCGACCTTGCGGTCGGCGAATTCGTTCTGCGACTTGGCGAACATTTCCTGGCAGGCCGGACGCGCGTTGATCTTCTCGATCCAGGCGAGAAGGTGCGGCGTGTCCTTGGCGTTGACGAGTTCGGGGTAACCCTTCTCCATGCCGTTCGCGATGGCGAAGTTGCAGATGTCGGCAAGGGTGTAATCCTCGCCCGCCAGCCAGGGGCTTTCGGAAAGGCGCTTCTCCAGCCGGTCGACCGAGACGCGGATCTTGCGCATTTCCTCGTCGAGCACGGCCTGGGGGAAGCCGGCACGCGCATTACGCCACTTGACCTGCTGCTCGGGCACCGGGATGCGCCTGACCTTCTCCTCGAATTCCTCGTCCGAGAGCGCGCGCGCCATCGGGCCGATCATGCGCTCCCAGCCGATCGTCGAGACGCACCAGCAGAAATATTCGTCGACCCACTTGGTCCACACGCGCATCTCGGCGATCTGGACCGGATCGGTGGGGCGCAGCCGGGGCGCGTCGGGAAAGGCATCCTCGAGATATTCGCAGATCACCGTCGATTCGGTGATGATGTGCCCGTCATGGTCAAGCGCGGGCACCTGGCCGCGCGGGTTGATCTTCTTGAACCACTCCTCGTGGTGCTCGAAGGTCGCCGGATTGACGAAGCGCGGGGTGAATTCGAGGCCCTTTTCGTAAAGCGCCAGCAGGGGTTTGAGCGAATTGGCCCCAGGGCCAAAGCTGTACAACGTCAACATCGCGTAGCGCGTCCTCTCCATGTCGTCCTTGCGGATCTCTCGGGGCGCAGACTGCGTCGCGATCGGGGCGCGGGGAAGTCCAGCAGCGATACTATTACTTTTGCCAACTGCTTGAGCGCGCCCCACCCAACCTGTCACTGCCACTACTACTGTTTGCACTCGCCTTGCCCGGCACGCGGGGCTCTGCTCTGCTCGATCCGCAAAAGGCATGTGCGAGGCGAATCAGGCCCGCGCGCCAGGGGAGAGAGACGTGCTGGAACTGTGGACTTCGGAAACGCCGAATGGCTGGAAGACGACGATCATGCTCGAGGAGCTCGACGCGGCCTATACTCTGCGTCCGATCTCGCTGACCAACCGCGAGCAGAAGGAAGACTGGTACACCGCGCGCAACCCCAACGGGCGCATCCCCACGCTCATCGACCATGAGGTGGACAGTGCAAACGGTGGCTTCGCGGTGTTCGAATCGGGCGCGATCCTGATCTACCTGGCCGAGAAGTTCGGCCGCTTCCTGCCGATCGACACCATGGGCCGCAGCCGCGCGATCCAATGGGTCATGTGGCAGATGTCGGGTCTCGGGCCGATGATGGGGCAGGCAACCGTCTTCAACCGCTATTTCGAACCCAGGCTGCCCGAGGTGATCGATCGCTACACGCGTGAGAGCCGCCGGCTGTTCGAAGTCATGGACGGACACCTGGCCACGAACGAATACCTTGCGGGCGACTATTCGATCGCGGACATCGCCTGCTTCCCTTGGGTACGCGGACACGACTGGGCCTGCATCGACATGACCGGCCTGCCCCATCTCCAGCGCTGGTTCGACACCATTGCGGAGCGCCCGGCGGTGCAGCGCGGGCTGCTCCTGCCCGAACCGCCCAAGGCCGACGAGATGGCCGAGAAGACGACCCGCCAGGGCAAGAACATCCTGGCCTGAGCGATGTCCGAACTTACCAGACCGTTCATCACGCGTGAACACCGCATCGAATGGGGCCAGTGCGATCCGGCCGGGATCGTCTTCGCCCCGCGCTACATGGACATGTTCGCGGAGAGCTCGATCCTGCTGTTCGAGGCCGCCGGCCTGCCGAAGAAGCGCGACATGCTGCGCGAAATGGGCGTAGCGGGCTTTCCGCTGGTCGACCTTTCGGCCCGCTTCCTGAAGCCGTCGAGCTACGGCGACGTGGTGACGATCGAGGCCGACGCCCCCCAGTTCGGCACGTCCAGCTTCACCATCGCGCACCGCATCCGTCTTGGTGATGCGCTGTGCGTGGAGGGAAGCGAGAAGCGTGTCTGGACCGTGCACGAAGACGGGCGGCTCAAGGCCGCTCCCGTGCCCGAGGACGTGCGCGCGCGTTTCGCGAACCACTAGGGACGGTTCGCCCGGAGTGTACGTCCAGGTTCCGGCAAAAGACCGGCGAGGCGTGCATGGCCCCGGATTTTTGAGGAGGAGAGGACAAGATGGACGCAGAAACACTGTCGCGCCCCGACGCGGCGATCGAGACCGAAATCAAGTACCTGGTGCCCACCTCGCGCATCAACCGCCGCTTCTGGGCGCCGGGCGCGGAGTACAATACCGGGGTCTACGACTTCTATCCCGCCACCATCCGCAACGCGCGCCTGCGCGAAAGCGCGCCCACGCTCGATGCCGATGGCTTCTGCCTCTCCCGCCACGAGACCAAGGTCACCGACTTCGCCGACCTCGAAGAGCTCAAGGCCTACCCGGCCGAAGTCGAGACGGTCGCCAAGGCGCTCACTGGCTGCGACTTCATCCACCCGATGGGCGGTCAGTTGCGCTCGCCGGTGATCGACGCGCGCGGCATCCAGCCCCCGGCGGCGGAAGCGCACGTCGACTTCAACACCCCCACCGCCAACAAGATCGCGCAGATTTTCTACGACAAGCTGCGTCCCGATGGCCCCGGCTTCGATCGCTTCATCTGCTTCAGCCTGTGGCGCGCACTCTCGCCCGCTCCCCAGAACTGGCCGCTGGCGCTTTGCGAAGGGCCTTCGGTTGGCGAGGAGGACAGCATTTCGAACTACAAGGTCGACGTCGATACGATCCCCACCGGCGCCGATCTCTTCGCACCGATCCCGGGCGAGGAGGACATGCTGGCGGCGACGATCTTCAAGTACAGCCCGGGGCACCGCTGGTGGTACTTCCCTGACATGACCCGCGACGAGGTCATCTTCATCAAGTTCCACGATTCGGACCATTCGCGCGCCTGGCGCAGCCCGCACACCGCCTTCCACGACACCTCGCGACCCGACGCGCGCGTGCGCAAGAGCTACGAGTTCCGCGCCATCGCCTACTTCGAAAAGAAGGGCTGACCCCTGGACGGGGTGGGAGGCCTGCCGGGGCGGGCGCAGACTGAAGTGCAGTCGAGGGGCACGGCGCACGAACCGGCACCGGGGACGCCACCGGTGGAGGCCGATCCGCGCGCGGCGGCCTTCCTGGTGGCGTTCATCCTGTTCCTTTCGATCCTCGAGGGGACGGTGATCGCGACCGCGCTCCCCGACATGGCCCGCGATTTCGGCGTGGCGCCAAGTGAACTGGGCATCGGCATAACCGCCTACCTGATGGTGTCGACCGCGTTCCTGCCGCTTAGCAGCTGGCTCGCGCTGCGATTGGGGCCACGGCGCGTGCTGACCGCCTCGCTGCTCGGCTTCGGCATTGCTTCGCTGCTGTGCTCGCAGAGCCCGACGCTCGCCCTCTTCGTCGCGGCGCGCGCGCTGCAGGCCTTGTGCTCGAGCCTGATGACCCCGGTCGGCAATCTCGTGCTGCTGCGCATTACGCCCAAGCACCGCCTGGTGGAAATCCTCGCGATAAGCACTACGCCCGCGCTCATCGCGCCCGTCATCGGCCCTCCGCTCGGGGGCTTTCTCACCGAGGCCTTCGGCTGGCCCTCAATCTTCCTCGTCAACCTGCCGCTGACGCTTCTGGGTGCCGTACTCACCCGCCGCCTGCTGCCGCACGTGCCTGCGCAAAGGCTGCGCTTCGATGCCATCGGCTTCGTGCTGATCGCCGCCGCGCTTTCGCTGCTGATCTACGGCTTCGACCGTCTGGGCGCCCACCCCGAGCACCTTGCGCTACCCGGCCTGCTGATCACGGCGGGCGCGCTCATCGCCGTGCTCGCCTGGCGCTGGCTGCGCCGCGCGCGGCACGGCCTCGTCCCGCTCGACGCGCTGCGCCACCGCACTTTCGTCGCCATCGCCTTCGGGCCCGGCATGCTGATGCGCCTGCCGCACATGGGGCTGGCGCTCGTCCTGCCACTCTATTTCCAGCTCGCTTTCGCGCTCTCGCCGGCGACCGCGGGCATCCTCCTGCTTGCCAACAACCTGGGCGACCTTGCGGTAAAGCCCTTCATTTCCCGCATTCTGCGCGCTACCGGCCTGCGCCTCGCGCTGGTGGCGGGGACCGCGATGATGATGGCCGCGACCGCCGCGATCGCCGCCATTCCCAGGGCTACGCCGCTCGCACTGATGGCGCTGGCGATGCTGCTGGTGGGCATGGCCCGCTCGGTGCCCTTTACCGGCATGATGAGCCTTGCCTTCGCCGACGTCGAGGCCGACGAACTTCCCGGCGCCAACGTGCTCAATTCGATCGGCAACGCGCTGTCGGCCGCGGCGGGCATCTCGCTCGGCGCGCTGTTCCTCAACTTGCCCCTCGGCCAGACGGGTGCCGCCGACCCGCTGCCCTACCGTGTCGCTCTGCTCGCGCTTTCGGCGCTTGGCGCACTTGCCGTCGTGCTCTTCGCGCGCCTGCCCGCCGATGCCGGCGCGCAGGTGACCCAGCGCGCTGCGCTCAGGGAGCCACCAGCTCGGGCCTGAGCGCACGCAGCTTCTCCAGCTTGCGCGCGTCCTCCTCGCCTTTGGGCGAGAACAGGATCAGGCGCTGGCCGGGAACTTCCTCGATGGCGTAGGAGCTGTGCTGGAAACGCACTTTGCCCACCTCGGGAATGCGCGTGCTGTTCTCCCCGCGAAAATGCGCCTGGATCGCGCTGCACTTCCAGAACTCGCGGAACATTTCGGACTTCTCCATCATCTCGGCGATCAACTCGTCGAAGACTTCCGGATTGCCGGTCTGGCTGTAGTCCCACTTGAAGCGCGCGGTGAGATGCGAGGCCATTTCGCGAAACGATTCAGGATCGCGCTGGTAACGCTCGTGGAGCATGAGGATCTTGAACAGGTTGCGTTCCCCGCGCGGCAGTACCGCGTAATCGCGAAAGGCCGCGGTCACCAGCGGGTTCCAGCCCACCACCGTCCAGTCCGCGACGATGACGAGCGCCGGGATGCCCAGGCTGTCCATCATGTGCCGGGTGCCGGGGCGGATCTCCTCGTCGAGTCGCGAGGCGAGCGGCGGGGGGCGATGCTGCGCAAGTCCGAAGAGGTAGTCGCGCTCGGTGTCCGACAGACGCAAGGTGCGCCCCAGGCGCTCGATCATCGGCGCCGAGAGCTGGATCTCTCGGCCTTGTTCGAACCAGGTGTACCAGGTGACGCTCATCCCCGCGAGCGCGGCCACTTCCTCGCGGCGCAAGCCCTTGGCGCGTCGGCGTTCGCCTTCGGGCAGGCCCACTTCGGCGGGCGACAGGCGCGCGCGCGCCGACTTCAGGAATCGCGACAGTTCCTCGCGATGCGACATCTCTCGTCCCCTCTCTCAATCCCTTCCTGTCACTGCCAGTACCAGTTACCGCGCGTGATAGGATATGTGCTGAACTATTCCGCCAGCCTCGATCTTGTAGTTTGGCCGCAGTGAACCCGAAATCAAACGGGCATGCAAGGCGAGAGGAGAGCGAAATTGGCCCAAAAGGTCTTCATTACGTGCGCGGTGACAGGAAGTTCACCGATGCCGGATCATCCCAACTTTCCGTTCCGGCCCGAACACGTCGCGGCCGAAGCCCTTGCCGCCGCCGAGGCGGGTGCCTCGATCATCCATGTCCACGTGCGTGACGGCAAGACCGGCGTACCGTCGCAGGCGCTCGAGGACTACCGCGAGGTCGTGGGCATGATCCGCGAGAAGAACCGCGAGGTCATCCTCAATGTCACCACCGGCCCCGGCTGCACCTGGATGCAGAGCGATGAGGACCCGGCGGTCTGCGGCGAAGGCACGCTGATGTTCACCGCCGAGCGCCGGCTCGAGCATATCCTCGACTTGAAGCCCGACATGTGCACGCTCGACATCTGCACCATGCAGCTGTGGGGCGGTGTCGCGATCAATCTCGATCCGATGATCACGCGCATGGGCCACATGATCCAGGACGCAGGCGTGCTGCCCGAGATCGAGTGCTTCGAGGCCGGCGACTTCGTCTTCGCCGACGATCTCATGGCCAAGGGCGCGATCCCCAAGAACGTGCCCTTCTCCTTCGTGCTGGGCACCAAGTACGGCCTGCCCGCCACGACCGAGGCGATGGTCTACGCGGCCAACCAGATCCCGCGCGGCGCGGCCTTCACCGGCTTCGGCGTCAGCCGCCATTCCTACCCAATGGCCGCGCAATCCGTGCTTCTGGGCGGCCACGTGCGCGTCGGCTTCGAGGACACGATCTATCTGCGCAAGGGCCAGATGGCGCCCGACAACGCCGCGCACGTGCGCTGGGCGGTCGACCTGATCGACCGGTTGGGTGCCGAAGTGTCGAGCGCGGGCGAGACCCGCGACCGCCTGGGGCTGGCGAACCACGCCTACGCCTGAGGCGTCCACCACGAACACGCAGGGAGAGAGAACGATGACACAGGTAAAGGGACGGACCGCCTTCATCACCGGTGGCGGCTCGGGCGTGGCGCTCGGACAGGCCAAGGTTTTCGCCGAAGCGGGCTGCAAGGTCGCCATCGCCGATATCCGCCAGGACCATCTCGACGAAGCGATGGCCTGGTTCGAGGCCGAGAACGCCAAGGGCGCTGCCTACGAGGTCATGGCGATCAAGCTCGACATCACCGACCGCGAAGCCTACGCGGCCGCAGCCGATGCGGTGGAGGCGAAGCTGGGGCCGGTCGAACTGCTGTTCAACACCGCCGGCGTCTCGCACTTCGGCGCGATCCAGGATGCGACCTTCGACGACTGGGACTGGCAGATCGACGTCAACTTGCGCGGGGTGATCAACGGCATCAAGACGTTCGTGCCGCGCATGATCGAACGCGGTAACGGCGGGCACGTGATCAACACCGCCTCGATGTCGGCCTTCGTCGCGCTCAAGGGCACGGGGATCTACTGCACCACCAAGATGGCGGTGCGCGGCCTCACCGAGACGCTCGCACTCGACCTCGAGGAACACGGCATCGGCGTCTCGCTGCTGTGCCCGGGTGCGGTCAACACCAACATCCACGAGGCCCTGCTGACCCGCCCCGAGCACCTTTCGGACACCGGGTACTACAAGGCGGGTCCCGAGATGTTCGCGCATCTCAAGAACGTCATCGCCTGCGGCATGGAGCCGACCACGCTCGCGCACCATGTGCTCAAGGCGGTCGAGGTGAACCAGCTCTACGTCCTCGCCTACCCCGAGTTCCGCCAGCCGCTCGAGGACATCCACGCCCGCGTCATGGCAGCCCTCGCCAAGCCCGAGGACGATCCCGAATACGAACGGCGCGTGGCGCATGGCGTGCCCGGCGGCCAGGCAAAAGAGGAGGAAACCGCGTGAACAGTCCCTTCATGCAGTTCGACACGCGCGTTCGCGCGCGTGTCGTCGCGCTCGATCACTTCTGCGTCGTGGTCGAGAATCTCGACCGTTCGGAAGCGTTCTACCGCGACGTGCTCTCGCTCGAATCCTATGCAGCCCCTGCCCCGCTCACCCGCGAGACCGCGCGCTGGATCTACGACCATGACGAGCGCCCGATCATCCACCTCAACACCCGCCAGGCGCCGCGCGCGATGGACCGCGACATGACCAAGGGGCCGACCGGGGCGCTGCATCATATCGCGCTGCGCTGCGAAGGTTTCGACGACATCCGCGACCGGCTGGAAGATCGCGGCCTTCCTTACGAAAGCAACGTGATCCACTCGATCGGGCTGCGCCAGCTCTTCGTCCATGATCCGGACGGGGTACTGCTGGAGCTCAATTTCTTCGAGGAATAGGAAAACGATTCAAGGGGCCATTGCCCCTTGACCCCGTTACCGTCGACCTCGTGCCTAGCACGTCACATAAGTGCGCCCTTTGCCCTGGACGGTTTTGCTGCCTCGAGAGGCCATGCCCCTCGAAGCAGGTCTAGACCGACAGGGTCCCGAGCACGCCGCCGTCGACGGCAAGGCTTTGCCCGGTCACGTGCGAAGCCGCATCGCTGAGCAGGAACGTGGCGGCCTCAGCCAGCTCCTGAGCACTTCCCGTACGGCCCTGCGGCACGCGCGCAGCGATCTGCGCAAGCGCATCGGAAGGAAGCGCGGCAAACATCTCGGTCTCGATGAAACCGGGAACGATACAGTTGCAACGCACGCCATGCGGCGCGGCTTCAAGCGCGACCGCCCGGGCCAAACCGAGCACGCCGTGCTTGGACGCGACATAGGCCGCGTTGTTGGCCATGCCGCGCTCGCTGGCGAGGCTTCCGGTCACGAGGATCGCACCCCGCCCCCGCGCCTTCATCGCCGGCAAGAGCTGCGCGATGGCCCGATAGGGCGCCATAAGGTTGACGTTCAGAACCTGTTCGAAGGCCGCCTCGCCATAGCTCTCGACCGGCGCGAAGCTTCCGCCGGTGCCAGCGTTGAGGAACAGGCCGTCGACAGCTCCTCCTTCTGCGACGGCCTGTTCCAGCGCCCCGCACTGCGCCTCTCCATCCCCGACATCGGCCGCGAACCAGCGCGTCTTGCCGCCCAGTTCCGCCGCCAGCGCCACCAGCCGCTCGGCTCGCCGCGCGATCAGCGTGACGGCGGCGCCCCGCGCCGCGAGCGTGCGCGCCGTGGCCTCGCCGATCCCGCTCGAGGCCCCGGTCACGATCACATGCTTGCCGGTGAAATCCATGGCCTGTGCCCTCATCCTTGCGCCAGGCCCAGCACGCGCGCGGCGTTGTCCTTCATGATGCCGGGCATGACCTCGTCCTTGAACCCGATCTCCTTCGCCGCCTCGATCCACTTGTCCGGACGGATCAGCGGGAAGTCGGAGCCGAACATCATCTTGTGCTTCAACTGGCCATTTGCGTAGCGCACGATCTGCGGCGGGAAGTACTTCGGGCTCCAGCCGGAGAGGTCGATGAAGACATTCTCCTTGTGCAGCGCCATCGACAGGCTCTCGTCCACCCAGGGCCAGCTGGGATGCGCGAGGATGATCTTGATGTCGGGAAAGTCGACTGCGACATCATCGACCAGCATCGGCCGCCCATATTTCAGGCGCACCCCGCCACCGCCGCGCATGCCCGTGCCCATGCCCGAATGGCCGGTGTGGAAGATGGCGGGCAATCCGTATTCGGCAATGACCTCGTAGATGGGGTAGCCCACGCGATCGGCGGGATGGCAGTCCTGCATGATCGCGTGGAACTTGAACCCGCGCACGCCGTGGTTCTCAACAAGATCGCGCGCCTCGCGCGCGCCGAGCTTGCCCTTGCGCGGATCGATCGAGGCGAAGGGGATGCACACGTCGGCGTTGGCCGCGGCGAAATCGGCCACCTCGTAGTTCGAAACCCGCTTCGCGCCCAGCCCGCTCTCACAATCCACCGTGAAGAGGCAGAAGGCGATGTTCTGCGCGCGGTAGATTTCCGCAATCTCGGGCATTTTCGGCCGTGCGCGCGGCGCCTTGAAATAGGCCGAGGCGGCGTCGAAGAACTGCGCCATGACCGGGTCTTCCGGATCGTGGCACGAGACTTCGGCGTGGACGTGGACGTCGATCGCGGCGATCGAGGCGACATCGAGGGTCACCGGCGCGGGCCCGAGGTCTTCTCCTGATCCTTGACGATCTCAGCTGCCGCCGCGGTGGCCTTGTCGGCCGGAGTGCCGGCCGACTTTCCAACCGGCTTGCCCGACTTGGCCTCGAGCGCCTTGTCCTCGTTCGCGCGGTGGATGATGTACTGGCGCACGTCCTCGATCTCGTCGGGCGAGAGCGTGTCGGCGAAGCTCACCATGCCAAGATCGGTCAGCGCCCCGTCATGGACCACCTGCTGGAAGGCCGCCTTGTCCTGGATGAAGCCCGAGCGGCGCAAGTCGGGCAGCACCCCGCCGCCGATCGCCGCGTCACCGTGGCAGGTCGAACAGAAGCGCCCGAAGCGGTACGAGCCCTTGGCCACCTGCTCCTTGGTACCGGTGAAGGCGGGCGGATCGAGCGGAAGCGTATCGACCAGCAGCGGGTTGGAGAGCTTGGCCTTGCCGCCCAGCTTGAAGACCAGAAGGCGGCTGACGTTGCGGATCGGCCCGCCGTCCTGCGCCAGGATACCCGGCGCAAGCGCCCAGATTCCACCCCAGCCTGCGACCAGCGCGACGTACTGCGTGCCATCGATTTCATACGTGATCGGCGGCGCGACGACGCCGGTCTGGACCGGGAAGGACCAGAGTTTCTTGCCGGTGTCCGAAGCATAGGCGGCGAAGTGGCTGGTCATGTTGCCCTGGAACACGAGGCCCCCGCCGGTCGCCAGCACGCCGCCGTTGTTGGCGCTGGGGAAGCTGACGCCCCAGACCTTCTTCTGCGCCACCGGATCCCAGGCGATGAGCTCGCCGCTGGTGGCTTCCGCCGCCGCCTTGCGCACCGCCGCGTCGGCGGGCATCGCACCGGCCGACATGTCGACGCCGGTGTTGAAGCCCTTGGGCTTGGGTTTCCAGTCCTTGTCGGGGAAATAGGGCAGCGCGGCATGCTGCGCGGGGATGAAGACCAGCTTGTCCTTGGGGCTGTAGGCCATGGGATGCCACGAATGCGCGCCCCCCGCGCCAGGCGAGCCCACCCACATCTTGCCGGTCTTGTAGTAGCGCGCCTCGGGGTTCTCGATCGGGCGACCGGTCTTGGGATCGAGCCCGCTCGCCCAGTTGACCGAGACGAAGTTCTTGCCCGAGATGAACTGGCCCGTCTCGCGGTCGATGACGTAGAAGAAGCCGTTCTTGGGCGCCTGCATAAGCACCTTGCGCAGCTTGCCGCCGATCTCGAGGTCGGCGAGGATGATGCTCTGCGTGGCGGTGAAGTCCCAGGTTTCGCCGGGCGTCTCCTGGAAGTGCCAGACGTATTCGCCGGTCTCGGGACGGACCGCGACGATCGAGGACAAGTAGAGATTGTCTCCCTTGCCCTCCGAGCGAATGCCCTGGTTCCACGGCGAGCCGTTGCCGACGCCGATATAGAGCAGGTCCAGCTCGGGATCGTAGGCCATCGAGTCCCAGGCGGTGCCGCCGCCGCCTTCGGCCCAATACGTGCCGTGCCAGGTCTTTTCGGCGTCCTTGAGGTACTGTTCCTTGTTCTTTCCGGGCGCATCGGGGACCGTGTAAAAGCGCCAAGCCTGCTTGCCGGTTTCGGCGTCGTAGGCGGTGATGTAGCCGCGTACGCCCATCTCGGCGCCGCCGTTGCCGATGATCACCTTGCCCTTCACCACGCGCGGCGCGCCGGTGATGGTATAGGGCTTGGACGGGTCGACCGTCTCCTTGATCCAGACCGGCTTGCCGCTCTTGCGGTCGAGCGCGACGAGACGCCCGTCAAAAGTGCCGAGGTAGAGCTTGTCGCCCCAGGCAGCGAGGCCGCGGTTGACGACGTCGCAGCAACCCTTCACCCCCGCTGCGCCCGGCACTTGCGGGTCGTAGGCCCACAGCTCCTTGCCGGTCCTTGCATCATAGGCGCGTACCTTCGACCAGGCGGTGGTGATGTAGATTACCCCGTCGATCACCAGTGGGGTCGATTCCTGCCCGCGCGAGGTATCAAGATCGGCCGACCAGGCGAGACCGAGTTGCCCCACCGTCTCGCGGTTGATCGCATCGAGGGGGGAATAGCGCTGCTCGTCGTAAGTGCGCCCGTAGCTCAGCCACGCGCTGTCGACGCCGCGCGCAATGAGTTCGCCGTTGACCGCGCCGTCCGCTGCGGCCCCCGAGGTCGTCGCCTTGCCGCCGCAGCCCGCCAGGAGCAGTGCGCCGGCGAGCGCTACGCTCGTGGCTGCGATCCAGCGAACCCGCGCCGCCTTGCGATGCGAATGCCCGTGCGAGCCCGTCAGCGTGTTCATCCTCGTACCCATTCCCTTATTGCCCCCCGACACCTGCCGTGGTGTCGGGGCATCGTATCGTCGCATCCCTGTGGGGGTCTTCATCCCCAGCGGTTGATTTCCGGCCCCGGCGCCCAGGCGCGTTCCGGTTCGCCCCTGGTCGCCCGCGCGAGCGCGGCCACCACGCTCGGCCGCGCGCGCACGCGGGCCATCCACTGGCGCGTCGCCGGCTTGCCCTGGAAGGCACCGGGCACGATCGGCTCCATGCCCACGAGCCAGGCGAAAGTCTCGAAATCGGCGATGGTGAGCGGCCCCATCAGCCACTCGCGTCCGTCGCCCAGCTTGCTTTCGCAGCGCTCGAGCGCCTGCATGACCTTGGCCTCGCAGTCCTCGAGCTGCGCATCGTCGGCCTCGCCGTCACGCACCAGGTCCCAGCGCACCTTGAGGTCGGCGCTGGCGATCGGCTCGACTTGCGCGGCGAAGGCATCGTCCGAAAGCGCGTCGAGATGGCGGTGCGAGGACGCGAGGTTGCCCAGCAGCGCGGCCGCCGGCGAGAGCCGCTCGGTGATCTGGCGGCACCACATCATCATTTCCCAATGCGCGTAAGGGTCGGAGGGCTGGAGCGAAGCACCATCCCCCACTTCGTCGAAGAACTGCGCGAGAAAGACCGATTCGGTCAGCGCCTCGCCCTCGACCACCAGCACCGGGCCCTCGCCCTCGACCCCCATGTCGCGCGCCAGCGGCTCGACAAGGTCGGGAATGGTGTGGCGTTCGCCCTTCAGCAGATCGATCGCGCGGCATTCGATGCCGAGCGCCGTGTCCGCCCCGGTCTCGGCCATCGCGGCGAGAACCGCGAGCGAGGGGCCGTTGGGTTCGCCATGGTAGAGGATCGTCGCCATCAGATACGCTCCTGCTCGAGAATGGTCACGCGCTTCACCATGTCGGTGCGGCCCAGCGCCCAGCAGTCCTTGACCGCCTTGCGCGCGTAGATCGCCCGCAGCCAGCGCAAGAGGTTGGGGGTCAGCTCGTCGTTCGAGAGATGCGGCTGGCTGAGCGGGATCGCGTAGGCCAGGTTGAAGCCATTGATGTCGGCCAGCGAATAGCTGTCGCTCGCCAGCCATTCGCGCTTGCCCAGTTCCGCCTCGAGCATGCCGATGCCGAGCGCCACGCGGCGCTGGCTCTCGGCGATCTCGGCCTCGGAGAAGGTCCCGTAGATCGCCTTGCGCCACGAGACGCGCCGTTCGGGCATCGGAATGCGCTCGATCGCGGCCTCCAGTTCGGCCGGATCGCGCTGGCGCACGACGGGGCCGATGAACACCGACCAGCCGATCATCGAGAAGCTGGGCGCGAGCCACTGGTCCATGAACTTCATCCACCAGCGCACGCGCCAGCGATCGCGTGCGTCGGTGGGCATCAGGTCGGGCCCGTCGAACGCCTCGTTGACGTATTCCATGATCGCCGTGCTCTCGACCAGGACCTTGTCGCCGTGGGTCATCGCCGGGATCGTCCCTTGCGGGTTGATCGCCAGGTACTCCGGCCGGTGCTGGTCGAAGTTGAGCATGTCGATGTAGTGGCTGTCGAAGGGAACGCCCTTTTCCATCAGCGCAAGCATCGGCTTGCCCGAATTGGCGTTGGGTTCCCAGTGGTAAAGCGTGACTTCAGCCATCGCATCATTCTCCCGCCCGATGTCGTGTCTCGAAAGGGGCGGCGGAGCAAGCCCTTTGCAAGGCTCTCCGCCGCCACCCGGATCAGAATTTCTTCTGTACGCTGAAGGCCCACTCACGCGGACGGCCCACGTTCGAGTAAGTCGTGCCCGCGCTCGCGTAGAGCGCGGCGAAGCGGATCGGCAGGAAGTAGTACTTGTCGAACAGGTTCTGCACCTCGAACGAGATCGCCAGGTCGTCGTTCTCGTTGCGCCAGGTGAGCCGGGCATTGGCAATCGCGCGCGCCGGGTTGAAGTCGAGCGTATCGCTGCCCGCAAGGCGACCCATGTTCTGCTTGCCGGTATAGGCGATGTCGAAGCGCGGCGTGATCGAACCGTTCGTGCCCATGTCACCGCGGTACTGAATGCCGAAGCTTCCGCGCCAGTTGGGCGTGGTGATCGGGTCGCCCAGCGTGATCGAACCGCCGACCTGATCGCCAATACGCTTCCACTCGCCGTCGATCCAGCTCAGCGAGCCGTCGATGTCGAGACCGTCGACCGGGCTTGCCGTGATTTCCAGCTCGGCGCCGTACATCTCGCCATCGCCCGCGTTGCCGATCGCGGCGCAAGGGTAGGGATCAGTGCCGGGCTCGAACCCGTCAAGGATCGCGCAGTCCGCCAGCGGGAGCTGGATGTTCTTGTAGTCGTTGTAGAAGGCCGCGACGTTGACGCGCAGGCGACGGCCGAACAAGTCGGTCTTGAGGCCCACTTCGTAGGCGGTCAGCGTTTCGGGATCGAAGGTGCCGTTAACCGCTTGGTTCTGGGTGAACGGACGCGCGGTCACGCCGCCGCCCTTGAAGCCGGTGCTGATCGTCGCGTAGCCGAGCACGGCCTCGCTGAAGCGGTAGTCGACCGAAAGGCGATAATCGACGCGGTCGCCATCGTAATTGGCCACCGTCCCGTCAAGCGCGCCGACGCCGAAGATGTCGGTCAGCGCGCCGCCGTCCCAGGCCTTGCGCACGAAGGTGTAGTCCTTGTGCTCCTTGGTGTAGCGTACGCCAGCCGTGACGTTGAGGCCCGGAGCCGGATGGAAGATCGCGGTACCGAAGACCGCCTTGCTGTCCGCCTTGATCGGGTCGTCGCCCTGGAACTGGAGGAACAGCGCCTCCAGACCGTGGCCGATATAGCGGATGTCCTGGCGGGTGAAGTAGACCGACTTCTGGTCCGAATAGAAGCCGCCCACGGTCAGGTCCGCTAAGTCGCCGATGCTGGCGTTGAGGCGCAGTTCCTGACTGAAGAAGCGGAAGGTCAGGTCGTTGAAGCCTGCGCCGCCGATGTTCGGGTTGGGCGTGTAGTCGTCGTCGGTGCCGTAGATCTGCTCGTATTCACGATAGGCCGTGATCGACTTGAGGTTGATGTTGTCGGCGAGGTTGATCGACATGTCGCTCGAGACACCCCAGCCCCAGAACTTGACCGAATTGGGCATGTAATAGGCCTCGGTCGCCTGCCCGCCGGCGGGCATGTACCAGCTCGCGTAGGTGCAGAACCGGCCGCAGGTGAAATCGATGCCGTCGGTCTTGGAGGTATCGTTCTGGGTGAGCACCCCGGCCGCCGCATTGCGGTGCTCCCAGGTGTAGTCGCCGGTCACGATCCAGTCGAAATCATCGCTCGGGTTGAAGCGAAGCGAGCCGCGGATACCCGCGTAGTTGCGCTCGCCCAGCTTGTCGACCACGCAGTCCTTGGGGGTCGAGGGGTTGCCCGAGATGCCGAGCGCGTTGTCCGGGTTGGCGCACCCGTAGTCGACCTGGTCGACGTAGCCGTTCTGGTGCTTGTAGACGCCCGCGACGCGCGCGAAGAGGTTGTCGGTCAGCCCGAAATTCATGCTGGCGCGCAAGTCGACGCGTTCGCGTGCGCCGTAGACGACGTCGATCTTCGCCGAATCCTCGAACTCCGGCTTGATCGAGTACATCTTGATCGCGCCGCCGATCGAGTTGCGTCCGGTCAGCGTGCCCTGCGGGCCGCGCAGAACTTCCACGCGCTCGACGTCGAGCAGGTCCATGATGTTGCCGGTGAGCGTCGCGTAGTAGACATCGTCGATGTACATGCCCACGCCCGGCTCGTAGGCAGGGTTGAAGTCGTACTGGCCGATGCCGCGGATGTAGACCGCCATCGAGGACCCGAAGGCGCCGCCCATCTGCGTCATCTGCACGTTGGGGGCCTGCGCCGCGATCTGCGAGACGTCGGTCTGGTTGCGCGCTTCGAGCAGCGCGGAGTCGACCGCGGTGATCGCGAGCGGGGTGTCCTGAAGCTTCTGCGAGCGGAACTGCGCGGTCACGATGATCTCGCGCATGGCGGCATCATCGCTGGACTGCTCCTTCTTCGGCGCCTCGGCGTCCTGCGCCTGCGCGTTCGAAGCGGCGAAAAGAGTAGCCGCCGAAGCGGTCGCGAGCAGCGCGCAGCGCAGCCCCTTCTTGGAAATGCCTTGCATATCGGTCCTCTCCTGAACCAGCGCCGGAGATTATGGTCTCCGTACACCTTTCATGCCGTCGCGTTGTGCGACATGTTGTTTGTATGGCATACAATATGTGGAAGGCAAGCCCGGAGACGAGCCCGCGCATGTTTTTTTACTCGAAAGTCATTTAATTGACCTTCCCCGCCGAAGCTTCATTGGCCAGCAAATGCCTTTACACACACTGCATGAATGCAGGAAATCGGGAGAAAACCAAGATATGGAGCCTTTCTCAAGCGTCATCAACTATGTCGCCCGTGGACGTGAGCGGATGCTTTACCGCGCCAACGACTCCTCGCGCGACACCGTCGAACTGGCTCCGCAGGCCATGCATATTGCCGATGGACGCCGGTCAAACCCCTTGCTGGATTGTAATGGGTACCAAATTGTCTCGAGCGTTATGACCGCCGGACCGAACGGCCATCTCGAACCCGACACCGATTCGACCCGCCGACTGATCGCAGACCTTACCGGCGCGGACCGGATCGTCATAAGTACGCCGCCCGTCCACCGCTTCGCCGAGCGCTCGGACCTTTCGGGCCAGCTCGACAATTCGCGCCCTGCCCGTTTCGCCCATGTCGACGTATCCGCCGCGACGGCACATGCCTTCTCGCTGCGTTCACGGCCTTCGGACCTGCCGAGCTATCGCCGCACCGCGCATTACAACTTGTGGTGCCCGACATCCCCACCGCCGCAAGACGTCCCGCTGGCACTTTGCGATGCCGGTTCGTTCACCATGGCCGACCTGCTCCCCGCCGACGCGGTGTTCGATCGCGACGGCGAGGACATCTGGACCATGGAAGGGCTCGTCTTCGCCCATGCCCCGCAGCACCGCTGGGTCTGGTTCAGCGACATGCAGGTCGGCGAGGCCATCCTGTTCAAGACCTTCGACAGCGCCCCCGGCACGGCCTGCTGCGTCCCCCATGTCGCCTTCGACAACCCCGCAGCGCCCCAGGACGCCCCGCCACGCAGTTCGGTCGAGCTCCGCGCGATCGCCTACTGGGTCTGACGGCAGACGTCGTCCGGCGCTGGCACTGCGCAAAAAAGAAGAGGCCGCCCGCGAACGCGCGGACGGCCTCTTCTTTTTGTTGCCGAATGCCCTGTCGCGGACAGGGCCCCGTGTCAGGCGTCGGCCTTCACGGTGCGCCAGCCTTCCTGGTAGGTCTCGCGCGCAACGCGCGAATAGGGCACCGGCGAGACGATCGCCCGCACCGCAAGCTGCTTGTGCGGCTCCACCGTGGTCTTCTTCGTGCCGCCGTTCTCCTCACCCCACAGCACGGTAACTTCGTCGCCGATCTGGGTTTCGGGGTCGACGGTAGCGAGGCTGAGCGCCTGCTTCTCGTTGTAGGAGAAACCGGTGAACATCGAGAAACCGATGGTCTTGCCCGAAGCATCGCGCACCGCATCGTAGTTCGACGAGGCGTAGTTCGCGAGCGGCACGTCGAAGAACTTGTAGGCCTCGCCATCGGGATCGAACATCGAGGCCATGATCTTGGCCATGTCCTCGGGATGCCAGGCCAGCGTGACCTTCTTGCGCTGCTTGGCCGGATCGAGCGCCTCGAGCGCCTCGCGGCCGATGAAGTCATGGTCGAACTTCACGAAGTTGCCGTAACCCAGCTCCCACGGGTTGAGGTAGTAGTCCTCGATGTCGTCCGAAACGAACGAACCGCCGATCGAACCGGTCGCCTCGTAGCTGTTGGCGCCGAGCCACTCGCGGAAGCCCTTGAGCTTCTCGCCGGTGTAGATCGCCGGCAGCGGCGACGGGATCCAGCCCGATTCCAGAGTGTTCGAGGGATAGGCGCGGCTGCCGCAGGGGATCAGGCCGAATTCCTTGCCCGCCTCGAGGATCGCGGCGCGGATCTCTTCCTGCTCTTCGTAGGGGCCCCAGATTTCGAGGCCCGGCGCGCCCGACATGCCGTGGCGCAGCGTGCGCACGGTCTTGCCCGCAATGTTCATGGTGCTCATGTTGAAGAACTTGAGCTTCTCGAGCGGGCCGCCGTGCAGCTTCTCGATCACGTCCCAGGCCTTGGGGCCCTGGATCTGGAAGCGCCATTCCTTGCGGGAGACGGGCTTGCCCATCGGGCGCATCGGCGAACGGTCGTCGAGCTCGATCTCGCAGTCGTAGCCACCGGTCTCGCCGTGGTAGCGCAGCCAGTTCGAAGCGGGCGCGCGGCCGACGTAGGTGAAGCTTTCCTCTTCTTCCCAGAAGATGATGCCGTCACCGATGACGTGCCCATAGGGCGTGGTCGGCACGTACTGCTTGGCCTTGTTGACGCTCCAGCCCTTGGGGCTGTTGATCATGGTGTCGGACAGGAGCTTGAGCGCGTCCTTGCCGCGGATGTAGAGGTTCACCATGTGGTGCGACTGGTCGAACAGGACGGCGCTGTGCTGCCAGGCCCACTGTTCGGAACGCCAGTTGGAAAATTCGGGGGCAACGACGGGGTACACATAGGCCCCGAGCTGCGAATTGCGAAGCATCTCGACGATGTTGCCAGCGCCCTGAAGGACCTGCTCGAGATTGTCTGCCATCTCACCTCTCCTAAAGTCATGCCACGGCCTTGCCGCGTGCGAGGACAAGATTATCGCGCCCTCGAAATCCGCACAAGAGAGAATGTTCGTGAAACGAACTAATTTTGCACAAGCGCCCAAAATCCCCGTTGAACCATTCCCCCGCCGGGCTAAGCATGGGGACGTGGGCACAGACAAAAACACGTTCGAAACCGGCCTGGACCCGATGGCGCGCGCGACTCGCGGCGATCTCGATTCGGTGCTCGGCTTTCACATCCGCCTGGCGCATGGCGCGGTCTATCGGCACTTCACCGAGACCTTCAGCGAACTGGGGCTGACCCAGAAGCAGGTTTCGGTGCTGTGGCTGGTGGCCGAGCAACCCGGCCTCATCCAGGCCGATCTCGGCCAGCAACTGCAGATGGACCGGGCGACGACCACCGAGATCATCAACCGGCTTGCCGCGCGCGGCCTGATCCGCCGCGAGCCCTCCCCGCTCGACCGGCGCAAGAGTTCGCTGCGCCTCGAGGCCGAAGGCGAACGCGTGCTCGAAGAGGCGCGCAATTCGGTCCTCGCCCATGAGGCCTGGCTCAAGGGACGCTTCTCCGCAAGCGAGGTCGAGACCCTGATCGGCCTGCTCGAACGTATCCACAGCGCGTCCGGCGACGACACCTCCCAGCCCTAGCCCGCACCGCATTGACAAGCGCCCCCGGCTTCTACACAGTAACGTTCGTTACTAATAAGAACGAAGCCGCAGCGCCGCGCGTGTGAACCACCGGGCCTTCGGCAAGGTGGAGAGCGATGGTTTCCAAAGGCGATCAGGCCGCCGATCCGGCCCGGATCCGGCAAGCCTTCAAGGCATTCCAGGGCGCGCTGGGCGCGGACAACGTCTTCTTCGGCGAGGACGACGCGGCCACTTATGCCGACAAGTTCGCAGTGGACGACACGCGGCATCACCCGGCGGGCGCGCTTGCCCCGGCAAGCACCGAGGAAGTGCAGGCGGCCTTGCGCATCGCCGCCGAACACGGCGTGCCGCTCTGGCCGATCAGCCGGGGCAAGAACCTGGGCTATGGCGGCAGCGCGCCGGTGCTGGCGGGCTCGGTCGTACTCGACCTCTCGCGCATGAAGAAGATCGAGTACGACGAGGAGAACGGCACCGTGCTCCTCGAGCCCGGCGTCGGCTTCTACGACCTTTACGACTTCCTCCAGGCGCGCGGCATGAAGCACTGGCTCTCGACGCCCGGCAATTCGTGGGGCTCGGTGGTCGGCAACGCGCTCGACCGGGGCGTGGGCTATACCCCCTATGGCGAGAACACGAGCAAGATCTGCGGCCTGGAAGTCGCCCTGGCCGACGGCTCGCTGGTGCGCACCGGCATGGGCGCGCTCGAGGGTTCGCCGACCTGGCAGCTCTACCGCTATGGCTTCGGGCCATCGTGGGACCAGCTCTTCGTCCAGTCGAACTTCGGCGTCGTAACCAAGATGGGCCTCTGGCTCATGCCCGAACCCGAATCGCTGATGGGCATGGATGTCGAATTCGACCGCCCCGAGGACCTCGGCCCCCTGATCGACGCGCTAGGCCCCTTGCGCCGCGAGGGACTGCTCCAGCAGTCGCCCACGATCGGCAACTGGCTGCGCGCCGCCGCCGTGCTCACCACCCGCGCGGAATGGACCGACCAGCCCGGCGCGCTGAGCGACCCGATCATCGATGCCATCCGCAGGAAGTACCATGTCGGCTGGTGGGGCGTTAGCTTGCGCCTTTACGGGCGCGAGGCGGTCAACAAGGCCGCCTACCCGATCCTCGAGAAGGCGATGAGCGACCTGAAGCCCCTTTCGCTGCGCCCCGCGCAATGGAGGCGGGGCGAGCCTCTGGAAAATTCGGGCTGGACCGGCACGCCGATGACCTTCCCGATGCAGAACGCGAACTGGCACGGCGGTCGCGGCGGACACATCGGCTTCTCGCCGGTCCTGCCCCAGTCGGGCAAGGCCGCGATGGCGCAGTTCAAGCGCACTTACGATCGCTACCGCGAATACGGAATGGACTACCAGGCGAGCTTCGCCTTCGGCGAGCGCCACCTCATCAACGTCAACGCGGTCCTGCTCGACAAGGACAACCCCGAGATGATGGCCCGTGTCGATCCCTTCCTGCGCCAGCTCGTCGCCGACGCCAAGGCGCAAGGCTACGGCGAATATCGCACGCACCTCGACTACATGGACCTTGTTGCCTCGACGTACGACTTCAACGGCAACGCCCTGCTCAAACTCAACGAAAAGGTGAAGAACGCGCTCGACCCGGCCGGCATCATCGCGCCTGGTAAGAGCGGGATCTGGCCGACCGCAGCGAAGGGAGCCCGCGCATGAGCCTGGTTTCGCGTATCGTCCTCGCCATGGCGGGAGCCGGCGCCCTCGCCGCGCTCGCTACCGGTGTCGGAGCCGCACAGGACGTCGCACAGGACGCCGCCGCACCCAAGCCCCGGCAGGGCCCGCCGCCGATGCCCGCACCGATCACGCTCGCCTCCCGGCCCAATGCCGGACCGGGCGAAAAGCTCTTCATCGAAAAGTGCGCGATGTGCCATGGCCCCAACGGCATGGGCACCGGCCTGCTGGCGCGCCGCACCGACGTCGCGCTGCTCGAGGCGCGCCAGGACCTTCCAACCGACTACGTGGTCCAGGCCGCGCGCACCGGCATCGGCAACATGCCCGCCATCCCGCGTGGCGAAGTGAGTGACGCGCAAATGCAAGAGATCGCAACCTACCTCTCGCGCAACACCCCCGCAGCCGACGGCGGCAGCGCCGGAGCGCATCCATGAACGCACTCGCACGCCGCGAGGTCCTCGCGCTCGCCGCCGCAGCTGTCCCGATGGTGGCAATGAGCCACTCGGCGGCTGCTCTCGAACCCGCTGCCGCGCGCGCCTCGCGCCTCCTCGTGCATGACGCCGCGTTGCCCGTAACGCGCGCCTTCGCGGCGCGGGCGCAGGCGCTGGGCACCCCCGCGATCGCCTTGCAGGGCGACCCGATCCGCCAGGCCCGCCAGTTGCTCGGGCAACGCCCAATGGCAATCTTCGGCATGACCCGCGCGAGCGACCACCTGCTCTTCACCGAAGTCGCGCGCGAGATGGGCTACGAGGAGCTCGTCCGGATCACACACCGCGCGGGATGCCTTGGCGAAACCCGCTGCCGCGAAGGCGCCGAAGCCTTCGCCGCCCTTGCCCGCGCCAACGCCCCGCTCTGGCCCGAGGCCTTCGCCGAACTTGCCTTGGGCGCAGTGCCGCAATGCGGCACAAGGCGCGGGATCGACGCCGGGGGCTCGAGCTTCAGCTGGGTCTTGCGACCCAAGAACTAACCGGACTACGCAAGCTGGGATTCAAACAGTCTGGGATTCAAGGGGTTTAGCACCCCTTGCCCCCGTATACCGTCTAGCCCTGTCCGTTCACGCAGGACCTGGATGGCTGACAGGGCCTTTCCCCGAAGCGGCTGCGGCAACGGACAGAATGTTGGCGGCCACACCCTGGCACCATGCCCAATCGGATTGATCCCTCCCGATCAGTCCGCAATCATGCAGGGCATTCGGGCCTGCCACGTCCCTCGGCGGTAATGGGAGCTCGAGGGGCCCTGCCCCTCGAAACTCTCTTTTTCCGTCTACTTTCGAATGACCAGCGAAGGCGGCCGCTTGCGCGGCACCCAATGCCCGCGCCCGGGAAACTTGCTCAGCACTTCACCGTCCCACAGACGCACGGTGCGGCGGTGGAAGCGCCATGCGCCATCCTCGCAGCGCACCGCATGGTCGTCGTACCAGCCGGTAAATCGCAGGAGGTAGGGCGGCTCGTCCTCACATTCGGTGACGAAGGCGAAACTGCGCATCGTGACGCTTCCGTCCTCCTGCGCCCGAAACTGGGTCTGGGTGACGTGGTGCTGGCGCCCGGGAAAGCCCGGCGCGTTGCGATAGTGCTCGGCGATGCCGCGGATGCCCTCGTGGCCTTCCCAGATGTCGGGGTCCTCGAAGACTTCCTCGACCATGCGCGCATCAGGAGTAAAGCAGGCGACGAGCGCCTCGACGTCGCCCGTATCGAGCGCCCAGCTGTAGTCTGCGATAAGATCCTGAAGTGCCAGTCGGTCTTCGATCGGCAATTTCGACACGCTAATTCTCTCCCATGAAGTGCCCCCGCCCCGGCGACGTCCGACGACGACGCGACGAGGTGCCTTGACCTAACCGTAACACTCGTTACTTTCTTCCACAAGAACTCCGGGAGGACTCGGAGCGAGACTGGGAAGAGAGAGTTTGGGCAAGATCATCGTCACCGGCGCGTCGGGCGCCTTCGGCCGCAGTGCGGCGCAATTGCTGCTGGCAAAGTGCGCGCCCGACGACCTCGTCTTCCTCACCCGCACGCCCGAGAAGCTTAGCCAGTTCGCCGAGGCGGGCGCCCATGTCCGCGCCGCCGATTTCGACGATCCTGCCTCGCTTCCCGCCGCGATGGAAGGGGGCGAGCGCATGCTGCTCATTTCCACCGCGCGCGTCGGAACGCGCGTGGGGCAGCACCGCAACGCCGTCGAGGCCGCCGTTGCGGCGGGTGTCGGCCATATCGTCTATACCTCGCTGATCGCCGCCGACGCCCCCGACAATCCGGCCATCGTCAAGCTCGACCACCGCGCCACCGAGGAGATCATCGAAGCCTCGGGCGCGGCCTGGACGCACCTGCGCGACAGCCAGTACGCCGAGGCGATCGCAACCGCCATGGTCATCCCCGCCCTCGCCAGCGGGCACAAGCCCGACAACTGCGGCGAAGGCAAAGTCGCCTTCGTCAGCCGCGACGACTGCGTGGCCTCGGCGGTCGGCGTGCTCACCCAGGAAGGCCACGCCCGGACCGCCTATACCCTGACCGGCCCCGAGCTCATTTCGATCCCCGAGGCGCTGGCCATGGCAAGCGAGATCGCAGGCAAGCCGATCACGGTGGAACACGTCGATGACGCGGCGATGTTCGCCTATTTCGACACGCTGGGCGTGCCGCGCCACGCCTCGGACATCGTGCCCGACGGGCCGATCCCCTGGTCGAGCGACGACATGGTGACCTTCGGCCAGTCGATCCGAGAGGGTTATTTCGACTGCGTGACCGACCACGTCGAGAAGCTGACCGGCAAGCCTCCGCGCTCGCTGCGCGACGTCATGCTCCAGCACTGCGCGGCCTGGCCGAAGTGAAGGGGCGCACGACGATGACCAACATGCCCCCCCTCGCCCGCCTTGCACGCGCCACGCTCGCGCTCGCTCCGGCGCTGCTGCTCGCCGCCTGTTCGAGCGCGGTCGGCCAGGGCGCCGCACCCACTGCGGCTGGCGACGACTGGCCCAGCCCCAAGGGCGGCGCGGACGCGGCACACTACTCCACACTCGAAGGCATCACCCCCGCCAACGTCGGCCAACTGGGCCTTGCCTGGAGCCAGGACCTGGGCACCGACCGCGTCCAGGAAGCAACCCCGGTGGTGGTGGGCGGCGTGATGTACACCAGCGGCAATCTCGGCCGCGCCTATGCCTTCGACGCGGCGACGGGCAAGCCCCTGTGGGCGTTCGAGCCCGAGGTCGACATGCAGGCCAACCGCGCCGCCTGCTGCGACCAGGCCAATCGCGGCGTCGCGGTGGCCCACGGCAAGGTCTTCGTCGGCGCGCTCGACGGCTGGCTCTACGCGCTCGACGCGAAGACCGGCGCGGTGCTGTGGAAGCGGGACACCGTCACCGACCGGACGCGCGGCTACACCATCACCGGCGCGCCCGAAGTTGCCGGGAACCTCGTGGTGATCGGCAATGCCGGCGCCGAGTACGACACGCGCGGCTACGTCACCGCCTACGACACCGCGACCGGAAAGCAGGCCTGGCGCTTCTTCACCGTGCCCCACGACCCGAAGCTGGGCCCCCAGGAGAACTCCGAGCTCGATGTTGCGCTCAAGACCTGGTCACCAAACAGCCGCTGGGACATCGGCGGCGGTGGCACGGTGTGGGACGCTATCAACTACGATGCGCAGAACGACAGCGTGATCATCGGCGTGGGCAACGGCGGGCCCTACAACATCGAGCGCCGCTCGCCCGGCGGCGGCGACAATCTCTACCTCGGCTCGCTCGTCGCGCTCGATCGCAAGACCGGCCGGGTGAAGTGGCACTATCAGGAAACGCCGGGCGACGCCTGGGACTACACCTCGACCCAGCCATTGCTCTTTGCCGAAGTGACGGTGGAGGGAAAGCCGCGCGCGGTGATCCTTCATGCGCCCAAGAACGGCTTCCTCTTCGTGCTCGACCGCGAAACCGGGAAACCCATCGCGATCAACGCCATCGTGCGCACGAGCTGGGCCGAGGGCTACGACCTGGCAACCGGACGCCCCAAGATGCGGCCCGAGGGGGCCAACTACTGGAAGGGCCCGCGCATCGTCTTTCCCGCCTCGCCCGGCGCGCGCAACTGGTATCCCCCGGCCTACGATCCGGATCGCGGGCTCTATTTCGCCTCGGTGCTCGACATGGGCAATCTCATGTTCGCCACGCCCCCGCTCGACCCCGCCGACCCGCACCGCAAGAAGGCGCTCAACATCCAGACCGCCTTGCTGTTCACCTCGGACCTTGGCCAGTCGCTGGCGACGCTCCCGCCCCCGGTGCAGGAGGCCGTGCAGAAACTGCCTGAATGGCAATGGGTCAAGGACAAGCCCTATAGCGCGCAAGTGCGCGCGATCGACCCGCTGACCGGCAAGGCCAAGTGGGCGGTCGACACCGCCGGATGGCAGGACCGTCCGGGCGTCCTCGCGACGCGGACCGGCCTCGTCTTCCACGGCAGCATCGACGGGCACCTCTACGCCCGCGATGCCGAAACCGGCAAGGTGCTGTGGTCGATCGATACCGGCCGCTCGATCCTCGCCGCGCCGATGACCTACCGCGTCAAGGGCGTGCAGTACCTCGCGGTCGCCACCGGCTTTGGCGGCGGCGGCTGGGGCTTCGTGCCGCGCTACTCGGCCGCCTATGCCTATGGCAACGCCAACCGCATGCTGGTCTTCCGGCTCGGCGGTGGGCCCGTTGCCAAGCCCGAACCGCTGCCCGCCCCCGAGGTTGCCCCGGCCCCGCCCGCGCAATTGCCCGGCGTCACCCCGGCGACGATCGCGCGCGGCCAGGCGGTGTTCTTCGGCAACTGCGCGATCTGCCATTCGAACCAGTTGCGCGCCGGCGTGCCCGACCTTCGCCGAATGACCCCCGACATCCACGAGGCCTTCGACCAGATCGTGCTGGATGGCGCATTCCTGCCGATGGGCATGCCGCGCTGGGACGATCTCATCAGCAAGGACGATGCCCACGCGATCCACGCCTGGCTGATCGACGAACAGGGCAAGGCCCGCACCCGGGAGCTCAAGCTCCAGGCCGAAGGCAAGCCGCTCGACACGCCCAGCCTCACCATCCTGTCCAGCTACTGAGAGGAGACGGACCATGGATAGACCCGACATCATCGTCATCGGCGGCGGCTCGGCCGGCGCCGCGATGGCCGCGCGGCTTGCCGAGGGCGGCGTGCGCGTCCTGCTGCTCGAGGCCGGACGTTCGGACAAGACGCTCAAGTCGCGCGTGCCCGCGCTGACCAGTTCGGTCGTGCAGAACCCCGAATTCGACTGGTGCTACAAGGTCGAGCCGGACGCCTCGCTGGGCGGTCGGGCGGACGTGTGGCCCGCGGGCAAGCTGCTGGGCGGCGGCAGTTCCTTGAACGGCATGATGTTCATCCGCGGCCACAAATGGGACTACGACCATTGGGCCGAACTGGGCGCAACGGGCTGGGACTACGCCAGTGTGCTCCCCTATTTCCGCCGGATGGAGGACAACGAGCGCGGGCCCGACGCCTGGCGCGGCACCGGTGGCCCGATCGGCGTCTCCGAGGTGCGCGCGCGCTACGCGGTAACCGACGACTGGATCGAGGCCGCACAGGAAGCGGGCATCCCCCGCTCAGCCGATCTCAACGGCCAGAGCGCGGAAGGGGTCGACTACGTGCAGGTCTCGCAGCGCGGCGGAATGCGCTGCTCGACCGCGCGCGGCTACCTCGAGGGGCGCGACTACCACGGTCGCCTGCGCGTCGAACTTGAATGCCAGGTCCTGCGCGTGCTGGTCGAGGAGGGCCGCGCGACGGGCGTGGTCGTGCTCCAGGGCGGCGAGGAACGCACCTTGCGCACCAGCCGCGGGGTGGTGCTCAGCGCCGGCTCGATGAACACCCCGCGCCTGCTGATGCTTTCGGGCATCGGTCCGGGCGAGCACCTGCAGGACACGGGCATTGCGCTCGTGCGCGACCTGCCCGGCGTCGGGCGCAACCTGCAGGACCATGTCGGCACGCACCTCGTCAACACGGTCAAGGCGAACACGCTCAACACCGACGCACAAGGCGTGCGGGGCGCGCTGCAGCTGCTCAAGTTCGCGGCCTTGCGCAAAGGGGCGCTCACCACCGGGATCGGCCACGCACAGGCCTTCGTCCATTCGCGCCCCGGACTTGCCGCGCCCAACCTGCAGATCTCCTTCGCCGCCTTCGCCTTCGATTTCGACGAACAGGGCCGGCTCATGCTGCGCAAGGACGCGGCGGTCTCGACGCTGATCGGGCTCATGCGCCCCACCGCGCGCGGGCGCATCACGCTGCGCTCGGCCGATCCGCTCGCCCCCCCGGTGATCGCGCACCAGCAGCTGGCCGGCGCCGACGACATCGAGCAGATCGTCGAGGGCATCGCCATCGCGCGTCGGATCATGGCGGCCGAGCCGATGGCCGCGCAGATCACCGGCGAAGTGCGCCCTGGCGCCGCACTCGACAGCCCCGAAGCGCTGCGCGAATACGTCAAGCTCGCCTCGATCCCGCTCTACCATCCGGTCGGCACCGCGAAGATGGGCGCGGCCGAGGACCTCATGGCGGTGGTCGATCCCGACCTCGCCGTCCACGGCGTGGCGGGCCTGTGGATCGCCGACGCGTCCGTTTTCCCGAGCCTGCCCGCGGGCAACACCAACGCCACCGCCATCATGGTCGGCGACAAGGGCTCGGACCATGTCTTGAAGGCCCTGCGCGCGAACCAGAACCTGGCCGCGTGACGAACGATAACCGGGGCCACCGGGGAGAATGACGAAACACCGCGATCCGGTTGCAATCTGGAGAGGACGTAACCCGTGACCAATTTTCCAAAGACGATCCATTTCATCGGCACCAACACGCCCGTCGGCATCGAATGGTCGGCGCGCAATCTCGACGTCGTCGGCACCATCCCCGAGGAGATCGACGGGGCCTTCTTCCGCGCCGTCCCCGATCCCGCGCTGGCGCCCATGTTCGAGGACGAGATCGCGCTCTCGGGCGACGGCATGGTCGCCAAGTTCGACATTCGCGGCGGCGTGGTCGACTACGCGATCAAGTACGTCGAGACCGAGCGCTACAAGCTCGAGAAGGAGGCCCGCCGCGCGCTCTTCGGGCGCTACCGCAATCCCTTCACCGACGATCCCAGCGTCGCGGGCAAGGACCGCACCGTCGCCAACACCACCCCGGTCTGGCACGGCGGGCGCCTGCTCATGACCAAGGAGGATGGCCTGGGCTACGAGATCGACCCCGAAACGCTCGAAACGATCGGTCGCTTCGACTATTACGGCGCGCTCAAGTCGGAGACCTTCACCGCCCACCCGCGCATCGATCCCGAGACCGGCGAGATGTTCTTCTTCGGCTACGAGGCCGGCGGTCTCGCCAGCCTCGACGTCGCCTACGGCATCGCCGACAAGGACGGCAATCTCGTTTCCGAGCAATGGTTCCAGCAGCCCTACTGCTCGACCATCCACGATTTCCTGATCACCGAGAAATACGCGATCTTCCCCATCTTCCCGACCACCGCCGACCTTTCCCGGATCGAGGCGGGCGGCCCGCACTGGGCGCACCAGCAGGAGCTGGAAAGCTGGGTCGGGATCATGCCGCGCTATGGCAAGGTCGAGGAAATGCGCTGGTTCAAGGGACCCAAGGGGGTCTCGGCGTTCCACTTCCTCAACGCCTACGACGATGGCGACAGGATCCACATGGACGTGTGCCTCTCGGACACCTGCGCCTTCCAGTTCATGCGCGAGGCGGGCGGGGTCGAACGCGCGCAGCAGGACATCCAGGGCGGGATGACGCGTTGGAGCTTCGACATGGCCAAGCCCGGCGAGAGCTTCGAATCGCGCGTGATCGGCCCTCCGGGCGACATGCCGCGCATTCCCGACGCCAACCAGGGTCGCCCTCACCGCAAGGGCTGGTACCTGACGATCAACCCCGAGGGTGGCCCGCCCGTGCTCGGCGGCCCGGTCGGCGTTTCGTTTAATATGCTCCTCCAGATCGAGCCGGGCAACGGGCGCATCGACGCGCTCCCGCTCGAGCCGGGCATGGCGATCAACGAGCCGGTTCACGTGCCCTCGCGCGATCCCGAGAAGGACGGCTGGTTGCTAACGGTCGTGGATAAACAGACCGGACCGGACAGCTTCGATTCGCAGCTTTGGGTGATCGATGCCGGAGCCGTCAGCGCCGGCCCCGTCGCGCGCGTGCCGATGCCCATGCCGATGCGCGCACAAGTGCACGGCTGGTGGGTCCCGCGCACAGAGCTGGAAAAGGCCAGGGCACGCCACGCAGAGATCGTTCCGGCCTGACCGCCGGAGGCATCGGGGCCACTTCGAAGGCAGGTCGAACGACCTGCCTCCGGGCTCGAAAATCCGGTTGACACTTTAATAACGATCGTTACTAATTTTGCGAGGGTAGTTGCACTACCAGCGTCCCGTCTGCCCGTCCCGGGCCGTGCGCCGCTGTGTCATGCTCCCGCCCGCAGAACAACAAGCCACCAACGCATGGCCGTTGGGTCGGGAGACCGTTGCCACTCGTGCCCTTCCCGCCGTGGGATGGACCGGGTTGCCGCGCGATGAGAAAGGGCGATGCAACGCCTTCCATCTCTTCCGGCCGAAGCCTCGGTGAAGGGAGAGACATTCGATGAAGCACGCCGCATTCACCCCGCGCGGTACCGCCTGCGCCGTAATCGCGCTCGCGACCGGCCTCACGCTGGGCCTGGGCACAGCCCGGGCGCAGGACACCTCGCAGGCGCAGGAGAGCCACACCGTCGGCGCGCAGGAGATCATCGTCACCGCGCAGTTTCGCGAGCAGCGCCTGCAGGACACCCCGATCGCGATCACCGCGACCAGCGGCGCCGAGCTCGAGGCCAAGAACATCGAGAGCGTCACCGATCTCACCGCGATCGCGCCCAACGTGAACCTCTCGGAGGCGACCGGCCTCAACGGCAGCGCGGTGCAGGCCTACATCCGCGGCATCGGCCAGAACGATTCCAGCTTCGCGCTCGAACCGGGCGTGGGCATCTACATCGACGACGTCTACTACGGCACCACCTTCGGCGCGATCCTCGACCTCAACGACCTCGACCGCGTCGAAGTGCTGCGCGGGCCGCAAGGCACGCTCTCGGGCAAGAACTCGATCGGCGGCTCGATCAAGCTGTTCAGCCGCAAGCCCGACGAGGTGAGCGACGGTTTCGTCGAGGCGACGACCGGCAGCTACGGACGCATCGACTTGCGCGGCAGCGCGGGCTTTACCATCACCGACGGGCTCTACGCGCGCATCTCGGGCGTTTCCAAGCACACGGACGGCTTCTTCAAGCTGCTCGACTACGGCTGCGTCTTCCCCGATTCGGGCATTGCCGCGCAGACCACGCGCAAAAGCTGCGTTTCGGGCACCGAGGGCGGCATCGACGTTCAGGGCGGGCGCCTTGCCTTGCGCTACGCGCCGAGCGGCTCGGCGCTTGAGGTGAACCTCATCGCCGACTACGCCAAGAACGATTCCGAACAGGTCGCCACCAAGCTGCTCTATGCCAACAGCACCGCGGTGCGCAGCTACGTCGCCGACGATCCGAGCGGCGGCATCCCCTTCGACAGCCGCTTCCTGACCGGCAAGCACGCGTACTCGAGCTACGCCAACTACGCCTCGGGCGGCAATTACACGACCGTCTTCGGCACCAACTACCAGGTCGCGCCGGGTACCTACGACACGAGCCCGGAAAGCACCGCGAAGAGCTGGGGCGTCGCGGGCACGATCGACCTCGCGCTTGCCGACAATCTCGCGCTCAAGTCGATCACCGCCTACCGCAAGGCCAGCGGCACCACCGGCATCGACCTCGACGGTTCGCCGCTTTCGGTGCTCGTCCAGGAATTCGACTACGACCACGCCCAGTTCACGCAGGAGCTGCGCCTCTCAGGCCAGGTGCAGGACTTTCTCGATTTCACGGTCGGCGGCTACTACTACGACGCCGACGACAACATCGCCGGGCGTGTACTCATCCCGCAGCCGCTGTTCGACTTTGTCGAGGACGATCCGGTGACGAACCGCAGCGTATCGGCCTTCGCGCACACCGAGTTCCACATCACCCCCGATCTCAACGTGATCGCAGGGATCCGCTACACCGACGACAAGAAGACCTACCAGTTCACCCGCCGCAATCCCGACGGCACCCTGCCCTCGGGCATCCCGCTGACGACCAATTTCCTCGTCGCCGGGCTCGACGGACAGGTCGGCACCTTCAAGGGCACGCGCACCGACTACCGCCTCGGCATCAACTACCGCTTCACGCCCGAACTCATGGTCTACGCCCAGGTCGCAACGGGCTACAAGGGCGGCGGCATCAACCCGCGCCCCTACACCCCCGACCAGATCGTCGCCTTCGATCCCGAGACGCTCACCACCTGGGAAGGCGGCTTCAAGTCGGACCTGTTCGACCGGCGCGTGCGCTTCAACGGCACGGTCTTCTACAACCGCTACAAGAACCTCCAGATCAACCGCTACTACTGCCCCGAAAGCGTGAGCACCACCTGCTCGCAACCGGCCAACGCAGGCGACGCGGATGTCTGGGGCCTCGAGGGCGAGCTCTTCGCCGAACCGCTCGACGGCCTGACCATCGACGGTTCGCTGGGCTACCTGAACTTCCAGTACACCCGTGTCGATCCCACGACCTACGTCGAAAAGGACATGGTCGCCCCCTTCAACCCTTCCTGGCAGACGAGCGCGGGCATCCAGTACAGGGCCGAGCTGGGCGGCAAGCGCGGCACGCTGACGCCGCGTCTCGACTGGACCTACCAGTCCTCGTTCTACTTCAACTCGATCAACAACGATTACAACAAGATCGCCGCGCGCAGCCTGTTCAACTTGCGCCTGACGTACCTGTCGGATGACGAAAACTGGCAGCTTGCCGGCGGTGTGACCAACCTCTTCGACCGGTTCTACTACACCGGCGTCGCCGAGAACGTGAACAACTACGGCGTCAACACCGGCACCGTCGGGCGTCCACGCGAATGGTTCGTGTCGCTGCGCCGCGCGTTCTGACGCACGCCCCGTTCGAAGCGAAAGGACGACACGCCATGCGCACGGTCTATCACGTCAGCCGCTGGGTCTTCGGCCTGTGGTACCTGTTCTCGGGGGTGGAGTTCTTCACCCCCTTCGACCTCCAGCCGCTCGGCAACACGCCGCTCGGCCAGGAATTCACGCTCGCGCTCATCCATTCGGGGCTGTTCGCCTGGATCAAGGTGGCCGAGATCGTGCTGGCCGTGCTCGTTCTCGCCGACCGCATGATGCCGCTCGCCGCCGCAGCGGCGGTGCCGCTCACGGTGGTCATCGCCTACTGGAACTTCGTGCTCGAATGGGGCGTCGTCGAAGTCGTCTTCGGTGCGCTGACGGTCGCCTTCAACGCGGTTCTGCTCTGGCCCTACCGCGCCTACTATCTACCGATGCTCACCGCCTGGCGCGGTGAGCGGGACTTTTCAACGCGGTTGCACTGACGCTCGCCGCACGGCGGGTAGCAGCAAGGTCAGCCCCAGGCACAGGGCCACCGGCAGCGCCGCGAGCGCGAAGAAGCTCGCCGCGCCAAAGCCTTGCCCCAGCACCGCTGCGCCCAGCAGCGGCCCTCCGATCGCCCCGATCCGGGCCACCGCCACGGCCAGCCCGATCACGCTCGAAAGCAGGCGCGCAGAAAACAGGCCCGAGGCGACCGCGAGGATCGCAACGTGCACTCCCGAGATTCCGCCGCCCGCGACGAGCAGCAGAAGCCCCCAGCCCTCGCGCGTGGGGGGCAACAGGGTGAAGGCCAGCAAGCCCAGCGCGATCACGCCATAGCTGCCCGCGATCACGACCGTCACCTTGCCTCCGTCAAGCAGGCGGGCGAGCAGAAGCCCGATCACCATGCCGCCGAATTGCAGCAAGGAAACCGCGTGCGCCGCCGTCTCAAGCGAAAATCCGGCGCGCGGCAGCACCGTGGGCACCCAGGAATTGACGTAGTAGAGCGCCCCCGCGTTAACACCATAGAGCACACAAATAAGCGCGGTTGCGTATACCACGGGAGGCTGGAGCAGGCGCAACAGCGCGGGCTTTCCCGGCGCGGCGTCGGCGACTTCGAGGGCCGCCGGAGATTCGCTCAGGAACAGCCAGAGGAGCGCCAGAAGGAAGAGCGTGACAAGGCCCGGCAGCAGGAAGATCGCGGGCCATCCGGCCCAGGCCACCAGCGGCGTGACGACCAGACCCGATCCCGCCGCCCCCAGCGGGATCGCCATCGAAACCAGCGTCATCGTGCTCGCCCGGCGTCCGGGACGCGCCAGTTCGGCGCTGAGCGCGGTGACGTTGGGAAGGCAGGCGCCGAGCGCGAGGCCGGTCAGGAGGCGCCAGGCGGTGAACGCCTCGACCGTCCGACCGGTCGCCGTGCCGAACGTCGCCAGCGCAAGGACCGGAAGGGCGAGGAGAATGACGCGCCGCCGCCCCAGCCGGTCGCCAAGCGGGGCGAGACCAACCGCGCCCAGGCCCAGCCCCAGAAGTACCGCCGAGAGCGCAAAGCCGAAAGTCTCGGGCGCATGGCCATAGGCCTTGACCAGGTGGGGCACCGCCAGCGGCATTGCGGTCAGGTCGTAGCCGTCGAGCAGCATGACCGCTGCGCACAACGCCAGCGAAATTCCGCGTTGACGCGCACAGAGAACCTCGCTCATGCGCCCGCCTCCCGGGCGTCCCAGGGCGAGGGCATGTGGTAGGGAACGGTGATGAAATTCGCCTCGACCTGCCGGATCGCCCCATGCTCGATCTTGAAGACCTCGGACAGGTAGAACGTGTGCGGGCGGCGGATATGCGATTCCACTTCGGTGCCATCGGTCAGGCGGTAGCGCTCGAGCCGTCCGCAATGGTCGATGAAGCCATGCGCCAGGACCAGCCCGCGCGCGACGTCGACCAACGGAAAGCGGCGGCCGCGCAAGCGATCGTCGTACCGGTACCAGCCAAGGCGAAACTGCGCCTCGCAGCCCAGCTTCGCGATCGGCAGCATGAAGGCGGGGTTGTTGGTGGTCTGCGTGCCGTTCTCGACACGCTGGCAATCGGGATGGAAGGCAGTGAAGAGCTGCCCGTCGTTCTGTTCGAGCGTCGCGAAATAGCCGTTCGCGACCGAGATCAGGCGCTCGCGCGTCATCCGCTCTACCTCGGGCACCATGGCCTCGAGCACCGGCTTCGTCTCGAAGCGCGGATCGGGAAACCGGAGCGCCTCGTCGCGCGCGCGCACCACGATCAGCTCGACCTCGCATATCAGGCCCCCGGGCGTGACGCCGAGACGCAAGCTGGCCGCGGATTCGTCGCCGCTCTCGATCACCGTGGTGAACAGGGCGACCTGCCCGGTCTCGGGATCGCAGAACCGCAAGTCATAGCTCCCCCTCCCGGTGATCGTCCCCCACAGCCCATCGCCCGGAGCAAGCGCGACGTTGTTCTCGGTGTGGAGCACTTTTGCGGCCCACCCCACGCGCGCGGGATCACGCGCCAGGAGCGCTTCGAGGTAGCCATCGAGAACGGCGTAGAGCCCGGCCCTCTCCCAGCGCGTGGTCATGCGTCCCCTCCCGCGCGCGGCGGAGCATAGTGGAAGGGCGGCACGAAGACCTCGGGAAACGCCTCGTAATCGACGGTCGGCGGCCGATCGGGCTGCAACCCGTTGATCGAACGCAACAGCGGCACTCCGCCTTCGTTGAGGCCCCGGTCGAACTCGCAGTAATAGGTGATGAAGCCGTGGAGCGCGGCGATCCGCCATTCGCCCTCGACGCGCCGATAGGCGTTCTCGTAAGTCGCCTCGCCCCAGCGCGCCACGCCGCCCAGCCAGGCGATCTGGATGAAGGTGCGCCAGCGCGCCTTGGCCGTGTCCCCTGCAACATGGATGACGGGCTGCAACTGCATGTGGTTGAACAATGCGCCGCGCTCGTAGGGCGGCAGTGCGTGCAGGTAGGCGCGCACCCGCTCACGCCCGACGTAGACCCCGCGCCCTGCGATCTCGAGCGTGCCGTCCGGCGCAAAGAGGTCCGCCGCCTGATCCCACAGCCCCTTGTCGACATAGTAGCCGTACATGGCCTGGAGATTGGCGATCCCGGTCCAGTCGCGCGCGGCGCGCACCTCTTCGCGCAAATGCGCCAGTTCGGCGCGCAGTTCGGCCAGCTCGCTGCCCTCGTCCATTGCCCTTCGTCCTCTCCCATGCCCCACGCAGTCCACCGTCTGCCGGCATGACCGCACCGGTCCCAACGCGTTTTGGGCGTTGCGCCACATCGTAACGTTCGTTATCGTTTTGGCAAGACAGGCGCACGGCCGGGACGAAAGCCGGCTTCGAAGAGCTGCGCAGATGGAAGAGGACCCCCGCAAATGACCCCCGAAGGCGTTGAAATCCGCAATCCCGAGAAGCTCTACATCGCAGGAGCCTGGGTCGAATCGACCGGCACTGCGCGCTTCGAACTCGTCTCGCCCGACACCGAGGAGGTCGTCGGCGTCGTTGCCGACGCGACGGCCGAGGACATGGACCGCGCCGTCGCGGCCGCGCGCGAGGCCTTCGACACGGGTCCCTGGCCGCAGCTGAGCCCGGCCGAGCGCGGCGCGGCCGTGCTGCGCTGGGCCGAGGAGCTGGAAAAGCGCCAGGGCGAACTCTGCGCGGCCTGGACCGCCCAGGTCGGCGGCCTTGCCAGCTTCGCGCCGCAGATGCACGGCGGCGCGATCGCGACGATGAAGTTCATCGCCTCGCTCGGCAGCTCGTTCGAATTCGTCGTTCGCCGCCCGAGCCAGATGGTCGACACCGCGCTCGTGGTCTACGAACCGGTCGGCGTCGCCGCCTGCATCGCGCCGTGGAACGCGCCTTTCGGCATTCTCTCGAGCAAGGCCGCCTACGCGCTCGTCGCGGGCTGCACGGTCGTCCTCAAGCCCTCGCCCGAAACCCCGCTCGAGGCCTATATCATGGCCGAGGCAGCCGAGGCGGCGGGCATCCCGGCGGGCGTCGTCAACCTGGTGTGCGGCGGGCGCGACGCCTCCGATCACCTCGTCAACAACCCCGGCATCGACAAGGTCAGCTTCACCGGCTCGACCGTGGCGGGCCGACGTATCGGCGAAGTCTGCGCGGGCCGCGTGGCGCGCTGCACGCTCGAACTGGGGGGCAAGTCCGCCGCGATCGTGCGCGACGACTTCCCGATCGAGGCCGCTGCGCAGATCCTGGGCAACACGATCACGGTCATGAGCGGGCAGGTCTGCGCGATGCTGAGCCGCGCGATCGTCTCGAAATCGCGGCACGACGAACTCGCCGAGGCCATCGCGGGCGTGATGAAGGGGGTCAAGATCGGCCCCAGCACCGCGCCCGACACCCAGCTCGGCCCCCTTGCCATGAAGCGCCAGCTCGAGCGGGTGGAGGACTATATCCGCATCGGCAAGCAGGAAGGCGCCGAACTCGTCACCGGTGGCAATCGGCCGAGCGCGATGAACAAGGGCTATTTCATGGAGCCCACGCTGTTCGCCAACGTCGACAACACCAGCCGCATCGCGCAGGAGGAGATCTTTGGGCCCGTCCTCGCGCTGATCCCCGCCGAGGACGAGGAGGATGCGATCCGCATCGCCAACGAGAGCCAGTTCGGGCTCAATTCCTCGGTGCTGACCGGCGATGTCGATGCCGCCTACCGCCTCGGGCGACGCCTGCGCGCGGGCGGCTTCGGGCAAAACGGCATGCGCCTTGAATTCGGCCTGCCTTTCGGCGGCTTCAAGCAGTCGGGCATCGGGCGCGAGGGCGGGGTGGAAGGGCTCCATTCCTTCCTCGAGAGCAAGACCATGCTGCTCGACGGCATGCCCGCCGCGCTGTGACGTCCGCCAGCCTGACCGAAGCGGACTACCACCGCTACATCGAGGCCTTCAACGCGCGCGATTACGCCGCGCTGGAGGCCTTCTTCACCGACGAATTCGTGCTCGAGAACGCGGGCTTCGCGGTGCGCGGCAAGCCCGCGTTCCGCGCGTTCTACGCCTTCTTCCACGAATATTGCCGCGAGACGGTGCAATTTCGCGGCTTCTATCCCGGCACCGAGGGCTTCGTTGCCAACGTCGTGATCACCTTCGAAGGGATCAAGGACCTATCAACCGAGGTCCTCGTGCAGAAAGGCTACCCCGGAATGTCGGTGGTGCCGCAAGGCGCGCGCGTCGATGTCGAGTTCCTCATTCTCTACCGCGTGAACGAGGCCGGCCTCATCCACCACATCAAGGGGGCGGTCTGGGTCCCCGAAACCCCCTGAACACCGCCTTGCAATGGTTAGTTCACTTTTAAACATTTTCCCCTACAACCCCTTGCAAGGATAGTCTTTCAGGGCGGTAGATTCGAGTGGCTTCGCGCATTGTGATCCCGTCAATACCCAGCGCGGCGCTCCATGCCATCCACGCCTTCTCGCCGCCCTCGGAGCAGGGGCAGAGCTGGACGCTCGGCTCCCGGGACATTGGCGCCTTCTCCTGCGACCTGCACGACGAAAGCCTGACCTGGAGCCAGACGACCTTCGACCTCTTCGGGCTCGAAAGCGGCAGCCGGATCGACCGGCGCATGACGCTCGAGATGTACGAACCGGAATCGCGCAAGGCGCTCCATGCGGTGCGCTCGCACGCGATCCAATCGCTTTCCGCCTTCTCGCTCGAAGCGCAGATCCAGTCAGCCTGCGGCACCCAGCGCTGGATCCGCATCTGTGCCAGCGTCGAATCGCGCAACGGGCGTGCCGTGCGTCTGCACGGGACAAAGCAGGACATCACCGAGGAACGCCGCAATCTCGAGCGGCTCGAAGCGCTGGCCTACACCGACGCCGTGACCGGCCTTGGCAACCGGACCTGGTTCCACGCCGCATTTCTCGCCCCCACTCACGGCGCAAAGCTTGCCGCGCCCGCAGGTACCCTCGTCCTGTTCGATCTCGACCACTTCAAGGCGCTCAACGACAGCCACGGGCACCTTGCGGGCGATGCCTGTCTCGCGCGGTTCGCCAGCCAGTTGAAGGCCCTGTTTCCCGACGCCCTCCTCCAGGCCCGGATTGGCGGCGACGAGTTCGCCATGCTGCTTCCCCGGGGCCTCGACGAGGACGCCCTGGCGCAGCGGTTGCACCGCGCACTACGCACCCTGGCGATCCCGATCGACTGGGAAGGCACCCCGATCACGATCCGGGCTTCGATGGGCCTGGCGCACGTGAAGGGTGAGGGTACGCTCGATCCCAATGCCTTGTTCCGGCTCGCCGATGCCGACCTCTACCGCGCCAAGGCCCTGCGTCCGCAACCCGAACGCTAATCCCCGTCTTCAGTCGAGCCGCTGCCGGTTCGGATCGGTTTTCAGCATCGCCGCACTTTTCGTCGCCGGGTCCCAGTGCTCGGCGATCAACCCGTTCTCGATGCGGAACAGGTCGAACCAGCTGGTGTGGTAGATCTGCCCCTGCGCATCGGTCTCGGTGCGCACGAAAGCCATCGAGACCATGTCGCGCTCGGCCAGCATCGCGACGAGCGGCAATTCGATGGTGGGCCGGATCGCGCGTTCGGGCCGCGACCCGCGAATGAAGGCCTCGAGCGCGGCACGTCCGCTCACCACGTTGGGGTTGTGCTGGATGTAGCCCGGCGCGATGAACTCGTGCGCGCGTCCGGCGTGCCCGCCTTGCAGCACCACGCGGTACATGTCGTAGCAAAGTCGCTTGTTGGCGGCGAGCACCGGGTCGGCGCTGGCGAGAAGCTGCGCGTGATCGCTGGCGACCACCGGTGGCGTCTGCCCCTCGGGCACCTGTGCTGCGGGCCTGAGTGCGGTCGCCGTCATGACCCCGCTCCCGGCCGTTCCTCGCTCCACGACCGCGCCCACTTGCGCGTGTCATCCCAGTGTTCGACGATCATCCCGTCCGCCAGCCGGTACATGTCGAAGGCGTGCCCCGGATATGTCTCGCCCGGACGCACGGGGTCGGGCTGGTCCTGCTGCCAGATCACCACCACCATGTCGCCTTGCGCGACGGTGCGCACGAGGTGCTTGGTGGCGGGGGGCACGAAGCCCTGCGGCGGATCGCGGATGAGATCGGTCAGGTGGAGGAGCTGCTCACGCCCGGAGGGCAGGTTCACCGCGTGCTGGACGTAGTCGGGGTGGATGTAGCGCAGCACCGCCTCGCGGCTGCCCTCGCGGATCACCCCCTGCCACATGTCGAGCACCACGCGTGCGTTGCGCGCCTCCAGGCTTTCCGCTTCCATGCCCTGCCCGCCCTCAGATCAGCGCGTAGTAGCGCAGGAGGTTGCCATCGGCACGGCGCTCGCCCACCCCGATGAAGACGTGCTTGGTGAGCCAGTCGTGCTTGCCCACCGGGCATTCGAAACTGGGGTTGCCGCGCAAGTAGTACTCCTGCTGCTCGACCGGCTCGCCCCCCTTGAAGGCCCAGTCGCGCAATCGGTCCATCGTGCCGGGCTTGCGCCCCCACAGGAAGCCCCGGTTATTGAGGAGGATCAGCGTGCCGTCGTCTTCCTCGAGCATGTAGCGCGCGTCGAACACGGCCACGTCGTCGGGCCGGAAATAGGCATAGTCGCCCCCCGATCCGGGTACCGCCTTGCCCTTGAGGTGCGGCCCTTCGAAGGTGCCTCCCTCGACGTAGACCGCGCTGCGGTTGCCGCCCGCCGGGGTGTTGGCAATCATCTGCACGCGCGGGAAGGTCAGGCGCACTTCCATCGCGAATTCGAGGCGCGGGTTGTCGATCGTCGAAAAGGGCCCGGCATAGGGCGTGGTATCGTGGGTCATGGCATCCTCATCCAATTCGCATTTCAGCCGATCTCGAGCGCGCCGCCGTCGACCATCAGGTTGGCTGCGGTGATGAAACTGGCCTCGGCCGAGGCGAGGAACAGCACCGCGTCGGCCACTTCCCTCGCCGCGCCCATGCGCTTCATCGGCACCGCCGCGATCATCTGCGCGCGCATCGCCTCGACCGCCGCCTCGTCCATGCCCGGGTTGCGGTAGAGCAAGGGCGTTTCGATCGGCCCGGGGCTGACCATGTTGACGCGGATGCCCTGCCCGACGTACTCGCCCGCGAACTGGCGCATGGCGAGCGCGAGGCCCGCCTTGGCCGCGCCATAGGCCGCGTTGCCCGGCACGAAGGCATGGCCACCGATCGAGCCGGTGACGACGATCGCGCCCCCATCGCCCATCAGCCGCACCGCCTTCTGCATGGCAAAGACGCAGCCGCGCAGGTTGATCGCGTGGACCTGGTCCCAGTAGTCGGGCGTCATGCTCTCGAGCAGCGCGAAGCCGCCCATCCCGGCATTGACCATGAGCACGTCGATCCCGCCGTCCTCCTGCTCGACCTTGGCGTAAAACGCGTCCATCGCGGCAAGATCCGCGATGTCGACCGAGGACCCGCGCGCGCCGGGGATCGACGCGGTTGCTCGCGCGATCGTGGCCGGGTCGCGCCCGGTCAGGCGCACCAGCGCTCCTTCGGCGGCAAACCCCTGCGCGCAGGCAAGGCCGATGCCGCTGTTTCCGCCCAGCACGACCACGCGCTTGCCCGTGAAGCGATCTGCGCGCGCCACAGTCAGAACGGCCCGATCGGATTGGGGCTGTCGCTGGGCACTTCCATCATCACGTCCCAGTGCTCGACGACCATGGTGTTCTCGAGCCGGAAGATATCCATGATCGCGTAGCCGGTGTCGCCCGGCCAGCGCCGCAAGTGGTAATGCGCGATGACGTGGTCGCCATCGGCGAAGATGCGCTTGATGTCGTGGACGGGCTCGGGCGAATGGACTTTCGCCTCGCGCAGGAACTGCTTGAGCGGCTCGGTGCCCTGCCCCACCATCTGGTTGTGCTGGATGTAGCCGGGCACGATGAAGCGGTCGACCGCATCGGGATCGAGCGCGTCGAGCACCTCGCGGATCATCGCGCGCACATGATCGATATTGGCCTGCTCCTGCGCGGTGTAGGCGCGCGTCTCGGGCGTTGCGGTCTGGGCCGTCCGGGTCATTCTCTCTCCCTCCACCACGTGCGATGGCTTTCGTTGCGCTCGATCGTAACGTTCGTTATGAATTTGCGCAAGCGCCCGCAGAGCCCGGCGCAAGAGGGGAGAGAACCGCATGACCCGCGAGGACTACGAACGCTACGCCGCCGCCTTCAACGCGCGCGACTACGATGCCGTCTACGATTTCTACGCGCCCGGCGCGCGGCTCGCCTTCTTCGGGGTGGAACTGCCGACGCGCGAGGCGTTCAAGCGCTTCTACGGCTTCCTCCACGACCACGTCGAGGAAAGCCTCAGCATCGAGCGGTTCGCGGCTAGCGAGGAACTCGTCGCGCTCGAAGGGGTGATCCGTATCGCGGCGAAGCGCGACCTCACCGCCGAGGCGCTTGCAGCCGAGGGGCTCGACCAGTTCTTCCCGATCCGCGCCGGCGAAGTCCAGGAACTGCGCCAGTACATCCATTATCACGTGGAGGACGGCAAGTTCACCGGGGTGAGCTGCGCACTCATGGCCTGAGCACGCGCGCCGATCCCCCCTCGCGATAGCGCGCAGGCCAGATGCCCTGCTTGCCCGGAGCGAGGATGCCGTTGGGGTCGATCGCATCCTTGAGCAACGCGTTGAGCCGCGCCATCGCGCCGGGCCCACCCTCGCGCGCGCCATAGTCGAGCGTTGCGGCGACGCGGTCCATCGCGTCGATATGCGTGCGATACTCGGCATAGCCCTCGCGCGCGGCGTCCTCGATCAGCCGGTTCATCAGCACGGGAACCGACTTCGCCATCGCCACATCGTCGCGGTCGTAGAGGATTTCGTTGATGCTGATGATGGCGCGTCCCCCCACCGAGAAGGCCCCGTAGTAATCGATGCCCGCCGCCTCGAAGCGCGCGCGCGTGCGTTCGAACTGCGCCTGCGCAAGCGCGCCATCGGCGGGCAGGATCGGCGAGAAGCCGAGGTGCCCGCCGCGTCCGCCGTACCAGTCGATCATCATCATGTCGCGGGTGGAGGGAATGCCCGCGTGGCTCGCGCCGAAGTCGTCGCCCTGGCGCCAGAGGCGCGGTTCGGGCCGCGGACCGAGCGCCTTCTCCAACGCATCGGCAACGACCCTCGCCTTGGCGCGAATGACCTCCTCGTGCCCGTAGAAGTTGAGCTGCGCGTTCCACCAGCCGATGCCGAGCTGGCGCCGGATCTGTGCGCCCACTTCTTCGGGCAGCAGTCCCTCCCCTTCGTACCAGGTGCGGCGCGGCCCCACGAACGAGGCGATCCCGACATAGCTGACCCAGGCCGGATCGTGATCGATCAACCCGCGCTGGCGCAAGGGATAGATTGCATCGACCCCGCGCGCGAGATCGCCCGGCTCGGCCAGCGCATAGTCCATCGACAAGGTCGCCTCGGGCGCAGGCATCAGCCAGAGGCCGAGCCGCGTGACGATCCCGAAGTTCGACTGGCAGAACATCTGGTCCCAGGCCGGACCATAAGTATCGCGCGACAGGTGCCAGGTCTTCGAGCCCGCCATCGCGCCCGTCCCGGTGCGCACCAGCGAGCCGTCGGCCAGCATAACCTCGAGTCCGCAGATCTGCGCCCCATGGTCACCGTAAGGCTGCGGCCCCTTGCCGCGCTCGAGCGCATTGCCCGCCACGCTGCCCCAGGCGTTGCCCGGAACCGACATCCACAAAGGATGTCCCAGCCGCGCCAGCTCGTCGTAGAGGTCGTAGAAGCCGACCCCCGGCTCGACCACGCAGAACCCGCGCTTCACGTCGATCTCGTGGATACGCTTCAGCCCGGAGAGATCGACCACCACGCTTCCCGCCAGCACCGGCGCGGCGCCGCCGTACCCGAAGTTCTTGCCGCGCGAGACCGGCCAGAGCGCAACTTCGTGCGCGTTGGCCAGGCGCACCACCTGGCGCAGTTCCTCCACCGAACGCGGCGCGACCGCTCCGGCCGGCTCGTGCGCGGTTGCATCGAAGCCCATCTGGTCGGTATAGGCCATGCGGTCTTGTGCCAGAGCCTGCACCCGATCCATGCCGAGCGCAGCCTCACACGCCTTGAAGAAGGTTCCGATTGCGCCCCGATCGTCCGTTGCCACCTTGTGCATAGCCCTGCCTGGCTCCTCATCCCGGAGCGAGACAAGTAACATTCGTGATGATCTTGACAACCAGCAAAGCCGACGCCCAAATGACATCCATGGATGAAACCGACCCGACATCGTTGCCAGGCGAGCCTGTTGCAGCCCCGGCCGACGGGGTGGTTTCGGTCAGTCCGCACGCGGCGATCCTCCATCGTCTGCTCAAGTTGTCGAACCGGTTGATGACCCCTTTCTCGGTCAACCTCGAGCACCAGTACAAGATCAGCATCAACGAGTTCCGCATGCTCATGCTGATCGGGCGCCACCCCGATTCGGCCAGCCACGAACTGGTCGAACGCACCGGCGTCAACGCCATGAGCGTCTCGCGCGCGATCGCCGCTCTCGAACGCCACGGCCGCGTCAAGGTCGAGCGCGACGAGACCAACCGCCGCCGAAAGCGCCTGAATCTGACGGCCGAAGGACAGCGTCTCTACGCCATCATGCGCCCCCAGACCGACCGCGTGGCCGACTATCTCCTGTCGCAGCTCAAGCCCCACGAAGTGGCCATGTTCGACCATATCCTGACCACGCTGATCGACACGCTCGAGGCAACCGACGCCGAGGGCCACTCGCTGTTCCTCGAGCGCACCCGCCCCGACGCGGACGACTGACCCGACCTCCCGGCAAAGCACCGCCAGCTCCCGATCGAGAAACCTTGGCGCGCCGTGCCGTGCGCTTTCCCAGAACGCAAATTGCACGGCACGGCGCGGTTGCACGCGCGCAGTCATGCCTTGCTTCGTAAGCAACACACATTATAACATTCGTTATGAATAAGCTCGCAATGTCGCCCGCTCCGCGTGCAAGGCACGCCGAATGACACAGGCCTCGCAGACCATCCCCGCCAGCCCCGAGCCGGGCGGCCCACGGCTCGGCTTCGGAATTGCGCTCGGCTTCCTCTCTGCGCTCGGCCCCTTCGCGATCGACCTCTACCTGCCGGCGATGCCGCAAATGGCGAACGCGCTCCACGGCGATGCGAATACCGTCCAGCGCACTTTGTCCGCCTTCTTCTTCGGGCTCGCCTTCGCGCAAATTCCCATCGGCGCGCTGGCCGATCGCTTTGGGCGCAAGCGCCCCCTCATCGCCGGGCTCGCCCTCTTCGTCCTCGCCTCGTTCGCGTGCAGTTTTGCGCAAAGCCTCGAGCAACTCGTGGCACTGCGCTTTCTCCAGGGCATGGGCGCCTGCGCGGGCACGAGCAGCGCGCGCGCCATCATCCGCGACCTGCACAGAGGGCACCACGCCGCGCGGTTGATGGCCTTCACCTTCCTCGTCATCGGCATCTCGCCGATGCTGGCGCCCCTGCTCGGCAGCGGACTGCTCCACCTGGTGTCGTGGCGCGGACTTTTCGTGATCCTCGCCGGGGCGGGACTTCTTGCCGCGCTGTGCGTGCTTTTGCTTCTCCCGGAGACCTTGGCGCCAGCCGATCGCGCGACGGACTCGGGCGGTTTGCCGCGCGCGATCGTCGCGCTGCTCGGCAATGGACGTTTTGTCGGCTGGGCCCTCGTCGCGGGCCTTGCAACAACGGTGCCCTTTGCCTTCGTCACCGCCGCGCCTTTCGTCTATTCCGGGCTTTACCACCTCACGCCCGGCTGGTTCAGCCTCCTGCTCGCGCTCAACGCGGCCATGTCGATCCTGGCGACACAGCTTACCCCGCGCCTCCTGAAGCGCCTGGGCGCAGTTCGCCTTGCCGCAAGTGCCGCCAGCACCGCCCTGCTGCTGACCGCCGTGCTCGGCCTTGGCGCGCTCCTCGTACCGGATGGCGTGCCGCTCGCCGCGTTCCAGGCTTACTCGGTCCTGCTCTTCATGATCGCCGGACTGGTCCTGACCCCAGCCGCGACAAGCGCGCTCGACGCGGTGCGCAGCGGCATTGGCGCCGCCGCCGGAACGCTGGGCACGATCCAGCTCGCCGTCACCGCGCTCGCCAGCGCGGCGGTGAGCCTGTGGCCGCCGGTTTCGCTTCAGCCGCTGACGATGGTATTGGGAAGCGCCTTCGCGGCCATGCTCGCCATCGCACTCCGGATCGCGCGCAGCCCCGCCCCGGCGCAGGCCTGAAACGACCAACACCTGGTAGAGAGGACCCCTGTCATGTTCACCCACGCCTATTTCGGAAGCAACGACCTCGCGAAATCCAAGACCTTCTACGACGGGGTTCTCGGCGCGCTTGGCTACGTTGCCCAGCCTTATGGCGGCATCGGTTACGTCTATCCCGCAGCCGCGGGAGCGCTGGTGATCGCAAAGCCCGCGAACGGCGAGCCGGCGACCTTTGCCAACGGCCATACCCTGGGTTTCAGCGCACCCGACTACGCCGCAGTCGATGCCTTCCACGCGGCAGGCCTCGCCGCAGGCGGCACCTGCGAGGGCGAGCCGGGCTTCCGCCCCAATTCGCCGGGCAACATGTACGGCGCCTATCTGCGCGACCCGGACGGCAACAAGATCTGCGCCTACGCGCCCAATACCGGCCCCCACACCTGATCGCTCGCCACCTCGACGAAAGATGACGGTTTTGCTTGATCGCCGCTTCCATTATTGTATCCTGAGGATACATAAAACCTCGGGCCGGGAGAGCCTGCCAGCGAAAGGAAGTCGACGATGAGTGAAGAACAAGCCGATACCGTCACCTACGAAGTCAAGGACGGCGTCGCCTGGGTCTGGTTCTCGCGCCCCGCCAAGCGCAACGCGATGAGCCCCAAGCTCAACCGCCGCATGATGGAAGTGCTCGACGAGATCGAATACCGCGACGACGTGGGCGTGCTCGTGCTGGGCGGCCAGGGCACCGCCTGGTCGGCGGGCATGGACCTCAAGGAATATTTCCGCGAAACCGAAGCGCAGGGCCTGCGCGGCGTGCGCAAGTCGCAGAGCGAGAGCTACGGCTGGTTCCGCCGCCTGCGCTGGTACCAGAAGCCGACGATCGCGATGGTCAACGGCTGGTGCTTTGGCGGCGGTTTCGGCCCGCTCTTCGCCTGCGACCTTGCGATCTGCTCGCACGAGGCCAAATTCGGCCTGTCCGAGATCAACTGGGGCATCCTGCCCGGCGGCGGGGTGACCAAGGTCGTCGTCGACCTCCTGCCGATGCGCGATGCCATGTGGATGACGCTGACGGGCGACCTCGTCGACGGCCAGCAGGCCAGCGCGATGCGCCTCGTCAACGAAAGCGTGCCCGCCGACCAGCTCGAGGCGCGCACCGCCGAAGTCGCGCAGATGCTGCTCCAGAAGAACCCCGTCACGCTCAAGTTCGCCAAGGACGCGGTTCGCCGCGTGGGCCTGATGACCTACGACGAGGCCGAGGACTACCTCGTGCGCTTGCAGGAAGCGATGAACTTCCACGACAAGAGCGAAGGCCGCAAGGAAGGCATCCGCCAGTTCATCGACGAAAAGAGCTACAAGCCAGGCCTCGGCGCCTACGACAAGGACCGGGCCAAGGCGGAAAGCTGATCGCTTCTTCCTGGCCTGGATCGACCGAAAGCCGCTTTCCCGACGGGGAGAGCGGCTTTTTTTGGGCATGATCAAGGCTGGTTGGCGCCCTTGACGGTCGCTCAAGAGCCGAATTGACGTGCCAGAGAGCCGACCGACCGCTTTCCCTCTCCGTCCAGGTCGGTTGGAGGCCCAGATGGGTGGCTAGCTGCCATCCGAATCTTTGCGGTCGCTGATGAACCGAACGCATAAGAACGTTATCGTTACGGCAATCAAGGTCGGCACCAAAAACGGCACTTGCCGCCACCACGCATCCTCCGTTCCCGGAGCCGGATCGCCAAAAATGCGCCCAAGATCGAGGAAGACGAAAGCAAATAGCCCTATGATCGCAGCAATCAGGCATCCGTTTCGGTTGCGTGGTTCGAGACCTTTGTAGCCGTTGCCCATGTCAGTAGAATAGTGCGTCAAGAGACGCCTGCAATAGGCGTTTGCAACTGGTCGGCTTCGCGCCCTTGCCGGTCGTTCGAGGGCCGATCTGCGCGTCTGAGAGCGGACCGGCCGGTTCCCCTCACTGAGCAGATCGATCAGCAGTCGCGATGGGTGGAAAGCTGGCTTTCGCTCATCGGGGCAGTGAAGACAACAATCGCGTATGCCGACCATGAGGCAGCAGCCAAAACATTCAGAGCCCGATCCAAAAGTTGTTGAGTAATACCAGCATGTTATGATTCACACCGTCCTTGCGAGAGTTGGAGTAATCAATGGCATGGACTGGCATTGCTCGAGAAGAGCATAGCCGCAAGGGGGCAGCCCGCATAGCGCCCATGCTGCACGTTAACCACGTGCGTTTCGGTGGCGCCCCCTTTCTTTCGAAGAATTTCGACTGCGCTCAGGGCAGCCTGTTGTCAGGCTGCAGCACGAAAGACAGGCGGTCAGCCTCATTGCGGTGAAGGTCACTAACCCCTCTGATGTTCAGTAATATTCCAATAAATTTGCGTTACAAATCAGATTTTTTTACAGTATTTCTCCATAATCAATTCCATTTTATCTTGCATTTCTATCATAAGCGATGACATGCATGTAAAAATAGGGGTAAATGATTCTTTGTTTGATAACTTGGGGATTTATGGCAAGATCTTATCTCACGAAGAGCGCTATTTTATGCGTTTCATTTCTATGTTCCACTTCAGCTGCAAGTGCTCAGCCCGTTAAACTCTCCCAGATTATCAACCCCATCAAAAACCCTGATGGAGGCAGGCCGGCTAGCGGCCGTTACTATGGCGCGCTTTTTGTCAAATTCACGGGCAACACGCCAATAAACGATGACGCTTGCATAACGACGGATTGGTGGAGCTATGCACGAGCCTGGTTCAATTCCCCTAAATCGGTCGCGTCGTCGGTTACCCTGTCTATCCAGCCACAGCTGAACCGCCAGACTTCGGTTGCCCTTCCAATCTACCAGATGTCGGCGAATGAGAAGCCGGAGGCCGGTGAGCCTAAGTGCTTCTCCAAAATCATCGGTGACAGAGTGCAGTTGACTGCCTATCTCCCGAATGAAAGTCAGTCAGGTCTGAAGCTTAACTTCGTGCTCGAGACCTCAGAGAGCTTCGACTCTAAGGCAGCGACCACTTTCGCGTCGGACGCCAAGATGGTCACCCAACTCCTCGGCGGAGCCAATGCGATGGCCTTCGTCTCGACGCCTGCGGTGGCGAAGCTTGAACAGATTGCGGGACGACTGGATGCGACTATCACCACTGTCTTCGCGAAGTCTTCGAGAGACGAGCTGTCGGTAGGATTTGCCTTTCAACCGCCTGCGAACGCCTTCGCTGACGCTTGGCAGCTCAGCCTTAAGGGTATCAATGCAGACACGTCGGCCCCCACGCTGGCGAAGAACTGGGAACCAAACGTCACCTTCTTCATGGGCTACAAACGGTCATTGCTGACGGACGGGAACGAGTGGCCCGAGTATGGGGAGATCATCAACCGGGCCATGTTCCCCGCTGACATCACCTCGGTCAACAGCATGGCCAAGACCATAACGCAGAATCTTGCTGGCGGCTTCAGTCACGAGAGCCTCAATAGCGCTACCACTAGGGACAGCATGGCGCAGCAATGTCAGGCGGTGCGGCGTTGGCTCGGACAGTTTCTGGTGGGAGACGACGCGCTGGCGGCGCGCTTTGCAGTGGTGAGGGCTTATAGCCGATACAATACGATGTCCGATATAAGGTCGGTCGAATGCTTTTCCGCCTCGGACATCAACAGGCTTAAGAGCCTGTCCGCCGAATATGTGTTCGCCGATCCAATAGTGGACGCGGTCCCATACAAGGTGCGCGTCAGCAACATCAATGCGGCGCTTGGCCAAGTGGTCTCCGGCACGATGATCGACAGCAGCTATGACACGCTCAAGGCGCTGCTGATCGAGCTGGACAGCTTCCGTTTCACCGACGCCTCGCACAAGTCGCTGTTTGGGGCGGACGCCATGCTAGCGCTTGGCAGGGACTTCAGCACCTTCGTCTGCGTGCAGGAGAAGAGCGGCGGCAAACTGCTGTCGGTCGGCGCCCTCGCAGTCATGTCAGCCGGTGGGAAGACCCCCGTGCTGCTGTCCTTCGACCAGGCAGGCAAGCTGGAGCATGTCGAACTTACCAGTCCGGAGACGGTACAGGCGATGCTGAAGGTCAGCCCAGCAGAATGGCCCGGACCGCAGGCCGCCTGCAAACTGCCCTGACGGGGGTAACGCCCGCGGTCTCGGGCTGCGGGAGATGCCGGTTCTCGCCGGGTTCGAGATCAAACGCCACTCGGCCGTAAGAGGCATGTCGACTCGCAACGTCATTTGGGGCAAAATCATGATCATCGAGAAGGGATCCCGGGGAGACAGCGTCAAATCGATTCAGGAGACGCTGAACAGACTGCATCTCAAAGGACGTGGAGAGACGAGGGAGTTCCGTTCCTTGCAGGAGGATGGGATATTCGGGGAAGACACCGAGGATGCGGTGATCCTTTTTCAGCGGTCATATGGTCTATATCCCGATGGGAGGGTCGGCCCGGTGACGATGAAGGCGCTCCGCGATGCATCGCAAATCCTGCACGCGGAACTATCGGGTCCGATCCCTCTGCCGGTGGACGAGCGTCTGTCCATCGTGATTGGGCCGGCGGACAAATACGGAGACGGATATGGCAGGGTCAGGTTGAGAAGTGACGCCATGGGCTTCTAACTGAAGGTCCACGATGAAGTGAGGCGGAGGGGCGGCATGCTGACGTCGTCCGGCGGAATCCGCGATCTGAACGCCAAGCTGAATTCGAACCGGAGCGCGACCTCATTCCATTACTCGGGACGCGCCCTGGATCTTTTCGTCTGGAGTGGAATGCAAAAGCCGGAAGTCGATCCCTATGTCGTCCAGCGATTGGGTGACCGTCGCTATAATGTCTATGCGCGTTGTTCGCCCGATCGTGCCGAGGCCGGAAGCTTGCCGCCCATATCGACCGTGGACGACGCGGTCACCTATGCGAACCGGGTGAAAGGCGTGTCGATCACAGGACATTTCCTAGACCTCACGAAGCTTTTCGGCGAAAATGGGTTCAGGTCGATTCGTGCGAGAAAAGGGTTCGAAACGGGCGAAGCTAACGCCCTCGGCGCGGAATGGTGGCATTTTCAGTGGGAAGACGGTCTGAATGCGGGCGTGTCGACCTTCGGTGACGAACTGAAGCGGATTTATCCGATGGCGATCCTCCAAACCAGCGCGCCTTGGGCCTTCAAGGACTATGTCTGGCAAGTGGACTGGTTCTGACTCTTCGTATCGAAAGTCGCATTGCTTGAACTTTATGCCTTCGGTCAGCTGACCGGGGATGATTCCCGATCTTAGACGCAGATCGGGAATGTAGATGTCGCGCGGTGCCCTGCCCGGCGCCCGCTCTGCCGGATCCCGCAGATCGCGCCCTGGGACAAAGCGGGCATATGCACGCGACATGGCGAACGGCAGGTTCTGGTGAAGCTGCCGTTCAACACCCGCTCGGCGAACGACGCAATCCGACTCCGAACGAGCGGCAGCTATCCCCGCAACCCGGCTCCAAACCAGACTTTCCGAAACCGGCCCAATTTGCACGGTTCTGGGAGCTCGAGGGGCCTTGCCCCTCGAAAATCCGCTTACTCCTGACTGCCAGACCGGCGACTAGCCCGAAATCAGCGCGTCGAGCGCCAGGGCGCCTTCGCCTTGGGGCAGGACGAGCACGGGATTGAGGTCGACCTCGCCGATTTCGGGCGTGCCGCGCACGATGGCGCCGAGGGCCTCTACCGTGGAAGCTAGCGCGTCGAGGTCGGCCAGGGGGGCGCCGCGGAAGCCTTCGAGCAGCGGGGCCATACGCAAGGTGCGGATCTGCGCCTTGATCTCCTCGCGGGTGAGGTCGGGGGCGAGGAGGACCGCGTCGTGGAGCAGTTCGGCCGCCACGCCGCCGAAGCCGACGAGGAGCACCGGCCCCCAGCTGGGATCGCGCCTGGCGCCGACGATCATCTCCACCCCGCGCGGGCCCATCGCCTCGACGAGCAGGCCATCGAGCACGAGACCGGGGCGCGCGGCGGCAACCTCCGTCTGCATCTTCGCCCAGGCGGCTTCAAGCGCGTCGCCGTCGGCAATCCCCACGATCACGCCGCCGGCATCGCTCTTGTGGCTGAGCGCGGCGGCCTGGGCCTTGAGTACCACCGGATAACCGAGCCGCGCGCCGATCGCGCGCGCTTCGCGCGCCGTGGTCGCGAGTTCGCCGGGCGAGAAGCGGATACCGTGGGGGCCAAGCAAGGCCTTGGCGCGGTACTCGGGGATCACTTCGCCAGGGCCAGGTCCGTCGATGCGGACCGCCTCGCTCGGCGCGCCGCTGCCCACAGCCGCGCGGCCGTGCGCAAGCCGGGCGAGAGCCTTGAGGGCGCGTTCGGGCGTCGGGAAATAGGGCACGCCGAGCGCGCGGATCGCCGCGATGTCGTCTGCCAGGACCCCGCCGCCCTCGTCGACCCCGGCAACCACGATCGGCTTCGCGCCGTCGAGGTCCGCGATCGCCTGCGCGACGGCGGCGAACTTGACATGGCTGGTGTGGGTGTCGGTCTGGATCAGCGGCACCAGGATCGTGTCGATGCGCGGATCGCCGCCGAGCGCGGCAATGGTACGGTTGTAGAGTGTAGGATCGACCAGGCCTTGCGCGGTGATGTCGAGCGGGTTGCTGACCGGCACGAAGGGCGGCAGCGCCTCGCGCAGCGCCGGACTGTCGGCATCGCCCAGTTTGGGCAAGGTCAGCGCGAGGCGCTCGGCCCCGTCGAGCATCATCGCCTTGAGCGCGCCCGATTCGGAAACCACGGCAAGGTCGGGCCCCGGCAGGCGCGGGCAGCGCAGCGCCATTTCCGCGACGTCGCCCAATTCTTCCAGCCCCTCGACGAGGATCACGCCCGCGCGCGTCACCAGCGTTTCCATGACCGCATGGTCGCCCGCCATGGCACCGGTGTGCGTGGCCGCGCTCTCGCGCCCCGCCTCGCTCGAGCCCGGGTGGAGCAGCACCACGTGCTTGCCCCTGGCTCGCGCCCGCCCGACGGCGGCGAGAAAATCGGCAGGCTTGCGGAAATGCTCGACGATCATCGCGATGACGGCGGTGCCCTCGTCGGCGGCCAGGTAGTCGAGGTAGTCCTCGACCCCGCTCGCAGCCTCGTTCCCGGTCGAAATGTAGCACGACAAGGGCACGTCGCGCGCAATCATGGTGGTGGCCAGAACCGCCGCCATCGCACCCGACTGCGAGACCACGCCGACCTTGCGCGCACCTTTCGCCCGCGCCTCGGGCAGTTCGACGAAAGTCAGCGCGACATTGGCATCGAAATTGACGAGACCCAGGCAGTTGGGCCCTTCGATCACCATGCCCGCCTCGCGCGCGATACGCGCCAGTTCCTCCTGGCGGGCGAGACCGTCGGCCCCGTCCTCGGCGAACCCGGCCGAGAAGATCACCGCCGAGCCGCAGCGCTTCTTCGCAAGTTCGCGCACGGCCTCGAGCACCGCGCCTTGCGGGATCGCGAGAACCGCCGCATCGATGCCCTCGGGCAAGGCGGCGACGTCGGGCACGCAGGGGCGTCCGCCGATTTCCTCGCGCTTGGGATTGACGAGATGAATCACGCCCGGAAAGTCGCTGCCCACGAGATTCTTGAGCACTGAAGCGCCCAGCGAGCCCGGGCGATCCGAAGCGCCGACGATGGCCACGCTGCGCGGATTGAGAAGACGATCGATCGCAGCTTTCTGCACCCGATCGGAAACGGCAACGGCCTCAACGGACAATTCGGCTCTCCCAGCTGAAACGCGCGCCGCATGGGCGCCCTCGCGTCCGGCTCTCTCCGGCACGCACACCACTTTGTATCCTAGGGATACATAACGTGCAAGCCGAATAGAGTGGCGGGATCCGGAACGATCGACCGCTTCAGCGCTGGTGAAGGCGGCGCAGCATCTCGAGCAGCGCGACGCGCTCGGCCTCGCTCAGCACGCCGAAGAACGCGCTTTCGTAGCGCCCCAGTGCGGCCTCGACCTCGTCGGCGAAGGCTTCGCCTTCCTCGGTCAATTCGAGCGCGTGGGCACGCGGATCGGCACTGGGCGCGCGGCGGATCAGACCGCGCCCCTCGAGCAAATCGACGATCTTCATCGCGCTCGATCGGTTGACGTTGAGCGCGCCGCCGAGCGCCGACTGCGAACACCCGGGATTGCTGCGGATCAGCAGCAAGGCCGTTGCCCGTGCCGGGGTGATTTCCAGATGCGAAAGCGCCGCGCGCGCCGCATCGTGCGCCAGGGGCTGCACCAGTTGCACCTGGTATCCCAGTTGCCCCGCCAGATCACGTCCCACTTTCACTTGGCCACCTTCATCACGCTTGCACCCCGAACCTTGCCATCTTTGTATCCCAAGCGTACATAAAGCCGCGCCCGTTAGGAAGGGGCCGCGCGCCGATGCACCTGACAGCGGGAAAGATTCCCTGTAGCCTCGGCGCCAAACAAGGAGAGCGATCGTGAAAACCGATTTCAAGCTGCTGGTGGACGGTGAACTGGTCGAGGGTGTGTCCACCTTCGACGTCATCAATCCCGCCACCGAAGAGCCTTTCGCCAAGTGCCCCCGCGCCGACGAGGCCATGCTCGACCGCGCCGTCGCCGCCGCCAAGGCCGCGCAGCCGGCCTGGGCCGCACTCAGCGCCGACGCGCGCGGCGCGTACCTGGGCAAGCTCGCCGACGCGATGGAAGCGCGCATCGAGGACTTCGGCCGCCTGCTCACCGCCGAGCAGGGCAAGCCGCTCGACCAGGCGATGTACGAGATCGGCGGCAGCATCTACACGATCCGCGCCATCGCCGGCATGCGCCTGCCCGACCAGACCATGCGCGACGAGGGCGGCAACACCATCATCGAGCACCGCACGCCGCTGGGCGTGTGTGCCGCGATCACGCCCTGGAACTTCCCGGTCATCCTGCTCGTGGGCAAGATGGCGCCCTGCCTCGTCACCGGCAACACGATGGTCGCCAAGCCCGCGCCGACGACGCCACTGACCACGCTGCTGCTGGCGGAACTCGCCGCCGAAATCCTGCCCAAGGGCGTGTTCAACGTGGTCTGCGACCAGAACGAACTCGGCCCCAAGATGACCACCCACCCGGACATCGCCAAGGTCTCGTTCACCGGCTCGACCGCGACCGGCAAGAAAGTCATGGCCTCGGCCGCAGAGACGGTGAAGCGCGTAACGCTCGAACTGGGCGGCAACGACGCGGCGATCGTGCTCGACGACGTGCCCGCCAAACTGGCCGCCGAAAAGGTCTACAACGGCGCGATGGCCAACGCGGGCCAAATCTGTGTCGCGATCAAGCGCGCCTACGTGCCCAGCGCCATGTACGACGAATTCTGCGCGGAAATCGCCAAGCTCACCAAGGCTGCCGTCGTCGACGACGGCTCCAAGCAGGGCGCGACGATCGGTCCGGTGCAGAACAAGATGCAGTACGACAAGGTGCTGGCGATGATCGCCGACGCCAAGGAAAAGGGCACGCTGATCGCCGAGGCGGAGAAGCCCGACAAGCCCGGCTACTTCATCGCCCCCACCGTCATCGGCGGCTTGCCCGACGATGCCCCGCTGGTGGCGGAGGAACAGTTTGGGCCGGTGCTCCCGGTGCTGACCTACGACGATATCGAGGACGTCATCCAGCGCGCCAACGATTCGCCCTTCGGCCTTGGCGGTACCGTCTGGGGCATGGACCAGCTGCGCGCGATGGACGTGGCGCGCCGCATCAATTCGGGCACGGTCTGGGTCAACCAGCACCTCGCGATCGACCCCAACATCCCCTTCCGCGGCTCCAAGCAGTCGGGCCTGGGCTCCGAACATGGTCTGGCCGGTCTGATGGAGTACACCCAGGCGCACATCATCAACGCGGTGAGCCTGGAGGCCGAGCCGGCCTGACCGGATCGACACCGCCATGCCAAAAGGGCCGTCCCTCGCGGGGCGGCCCTTTTTCGTCGGCACGGCGGCTGGCGATCAGGCCTCGGGCGCGATGCGCAGCACCGGCTTGATCACTTTGCCGCTCTCGCTCGCCGCAATGGCCGCGTTGATGTCCTCGAAGGCAAAGTGGCCGATCAGCCGATCGTAGGGGAAGCGCCCTGCCCGGTAATACGCCATCAGCTCCTGGACGAAGCCTGCAATGTCGCTGTCACCGCCCAGGATGCCCATGACCGTACGCCCGCCGCCCATCAGCGCGGCCTCGTTGAAGGTCAGCTCGTCGCGCATGTCGGAGGCCCCGACGAGGCCGAGAATGCCCTTGGGCGCAAGCAGCGTGAACGCCCCTTCGATGAGCCGGTTCACGCCGGTGGTGTCGAAGGCGTAGGCCAGCCCCGCCGGACACAGCGCCTTGATCGCGGCGGCGACGTCCTCGCGCCCGTTGAGGGTGTGCGTCGCGCCAAGCTCGCGCGCCATCGCGAGCCGCTCGTCATGGATGTCGATGGCGATGATCGGATCGGCCCCGGCAATCTTCGCAGCCATGATCGCGGCCATGCCCACGGTGCCCGTACCCCACACCGCGATCGGAAGGCCGGCGCGCACTTTCATCGAGCGCAGCACTGCGCCCGCCCCGGTCATCAGCCCGCAGCCGAGCGGGGCCAGCACGTCGAGCGGGACATTGGCCATGTCCTCGGGCACCCTCACCACGTTGCGCTCATGCGCGATGGCGTGGGTGGCAAAGCTCGACTGGCCGAAGAAATTGCCGTTGAGCGGCTCTCCCTCGCAAAACAGCGTCGGCGATCCATCGGCGCGCGTTCCGGTCCAGTTGTGCGGGAAGAAGTTGTAGCAGTAGGTCGGCGCGTCCACGTCGCAACTGGGGCAGTGGCCGCAGGAGTTGAAGCTCATCACCACCCGGTCGCCGGGCCGTGCCACGGTAACCTCGGCCCCCACTTCCTCGACGATCCCGGCGCCTTCGTGGCCGAGCACCATGGGCAGAGGAATCGGCAGCTGCCCGTCGCGCACGGCAAGGTCGGTATGGCAGATCCCGCAGGCGACCATGCGCACGCGCAGCTCGTCGGGCCGCAGTTCGTCGAGCGTGATGTCCGCAAGCGTGAAGGATGCGCCCTTGCCCGCGCAGATGGCGGCTCGTGCCGATTGGGTCATGCCTCGATGGTCCTCTCTCTATGGTCGTTCGCCCCGCAGCGGGAGACCTTAAATGTTTCACAGATGCGAACCTATACACATTTGTGAAAAAATGGCATGAGCCGAACGTGACGAGAGGTGTCTAAGAGGAGAGCCCCGATGACGATAGCGACAACCCATGTCGGCAGCCTGCCGCGCGGGCCCGAACTGACCCCGCTGCTGCTCGCACGCGACAAGGGCGAACCTTACGTCGCCGCCGAATTCGACCGGGTGGTCCAGGCCGCCGTCGACGAAGGCGTCAAGAAGCAGATCGAGAACGGCGTCACCATCGTCAGCGACGGCGAACTGGGCAAGGTCGGCTATTCGACCTACATGATCGAGCGCCTGTCCGGCTTCGGCGGCCATATCGACCGCAAGCCCGCCGCCGACCTCGCCGCGCATCCGGACCTGTCGAAGAAGCTCGCCGCGATCATGGGCAGCCAGGAATTCACCCGCGCCTCGTGCATCGGTCCGGTCCGCCTCATTACGCTCGACCCGCTCCACGAGGACATCCGCCGCTTCCGCCGCGCGCTCGACCGGCACGGCAAGCCGGGTATACGCGGTTTCCTCAACGCGGCCTCGCCGGGCCTCATCACCGCCTTCCAGGTCAACCGCCACTACCCCAGCCACGAGGCCTACCTCGCCGATCTCGTCGACGCGATGAAGCCCGAGTACGAGGCGATCATCGCCGCCGGCTTCGACCTCCAGCTCGACTGCCCGGACCTCGCGATGTCGCGCCACACCGGGTACCAGGACCAGGAAGAGAGCGAATTCCTCAAGACCGCGGCGGCCAATGTCGAGGCGCTCAACGCGGCCACCGCGAACATTCCGCCCGAACGGCTGCGCATGCACGTGTGCTGGGGCAACTACGAGGGACCGCACGACTGCGACATCGACCTCGCGAAGATCATCGATACGGTCATCGCCGCACGCCCGGGCACCGTGCTGTTCGAAGCCGCCAACCCGCGCCACGAGCACGAATGGACGGTCTGGCGCGACGCGAAGCTCCCCGACCACAAGGTGCTTGCCCCCGGCCTCATCGACACCTGCTCGAACTATGTCGAACATCCCGAACTGATCGCGCAGCGCCTCGAGCGCTTCATCGCGATCGTCGGGGTGGACCGCGTCGTCGCCAGCACCGACTGCGGCTTCGGCACTTTCGCGGGCTATGGCAAGATCGACCCCGACGTCACCTGGAAGAAACTGCGCGCCTTGCGCGAGGGCGCCGACATCGCCGCCGCGCGCGCCGGGGTGCCCGCATGAGCGAAGCGCTCACAGCCGAAATGGTGCGCGCGATCGAGCACGACTGCGCCCGGCTCGTCGCGCGCTACGCCAACCGCAACGACGCCGCCGACTGGGACGCAGTCACCGCGCTCTATGCACCCGAGGGCCGCATGGCCCGTCCCTCGGCGCCCGACGACTGGATCTGCGGGCGCGAGGCGATCTTCGCCGCCTTCACCGCACGCCCGGCGCGCACCACCCGTCACGTCTGCTCGAACGTCGAGATCACCGTGCTCGACGCCGACACGGCCACGGGGGAAAGCGCCATGCTGCTCTTCACCGGGGAAGCTGTGCCCAAGGTCGGCTCGTTCCTTGACCGCTTCGTGCGGACCGACGATGGATGGAAGTTCGCCGAGAGGCGCGGGCTGATGACGTTTTGAGCGGATAAGGGGCAAGGGTGCGATAATGGCCAGTACAGGGGGCGCGGCGACCGGGGGCGCGGTCAAGTCCGCGATGCGCACGCTCGACATCATCGAATACGTGGTGGCCCATCCTTCCGGCGTCGTCGCGCAGGAGATCGCGCAGGCGCTCTCGATCCCGGTCAGCAGCCTCTCCTACCTGCTCGGCACGCTCGTCGACCGCGAATACCTCGTGCGCGAGGGGCGCCTCTACCAGCCCGGCAGCGGGCTCGACCGGCTGCGCCTCGCGCCCCAGGGCCTGCCGCTGGTCGAGCGCGTGCGCCCGCTCGTGCGCACACTGCGCCTGCGCCTCAACGAAACCTCCTCGTTCTTCCGGCGGCGCGACTGGCAGATCGAGGCGGTCATCACCGAGACCGCCGAGCACACCTTGCGCTACTCGATCGCGGTAGGCGCGCTTACCCCCATGCACTGCCTCGCGGCGGGCAAGGCGATCCTCGCGACACTGCCTGCCGACGAGCTCGACCGCTATTTCGCCGAGTCCAGCCGCGCGCAGTTCTCGGCCAACACCATCGTCGACGAGGCCGCGCTGCGCGAGGAAATCGCACAGACCCGCGAACAGGGCTTCGCGGTCACCCGCAACGAATACACGCCCGGCATCTGCGGCATCGGCCGCGTGCTGACAGCGGGCGGCGAGGTGCTCGGTTCGCTCGCCGTCGCAATCCCCGTTGTGCGCTGTGACGCCGCGGTCGAGGCCAGCGCCGGCGAGACGCTCAAGGCGATCACCGAAAGCTTTTCCGGCTAGGTCCTTATCAAGCGCGCTTCGGGTTGCTACCTCGAAGGCCATGGATCGATTGCATTCGCTCGCATTGCCGCTGACATCTCCCGCAAGCGGTGCCCGCGAAGCATGATTGCAAATCGCCTCCCTCCCGCCGCGCAGGCCCGTTCGATCCGGGCGGGCGGCGAACTGAGGCACCTCGCCCGTCGGCTCGAACTGCGCTCCTACGGCCTCGTTCCCGAACATTTCAGCGCGGCCGAAGGCTATCGTGCGGCGCTCGCCGTGGCGCTTCCGCTCGTGCTGGCGGTCGCGTTCGAACAGCGTGTGCTGTCCTGGGCGGTCTTCGCCGCGTTCTGGACCTGCCTGTGCGACCCGAGCGGCCCCCAACGCCTCCACCGCCACAACCTCGGCGCCTTCGCGCTGTGCGGCGCGCTGGTGACCTTCGTGGGCACGCTAGCGGCGAACATGCTCCCCGGCCTCGCCTTCGTGACCGGGCCGGCGCTCGCCTTCCTCGTCGTGCTGGCCGCGCCGCGCGTGGTGCCCGACGGCCTCTTCGCCACATTGCTGGCGGTCGTCGCGGTCGTCGCCGTCGGCTTCCCGCACGGCCCCGTGCTCGCGCTCGTCCAGGCGCTCGCCTTTCTTGCGGGCGCGAGCTGGGCCTGGCTCCTCGTCAACCTGCTGTGGCGACGCGACGCGCGCCGGCCGCTCGAACGCGCGCGGCTTGCCGTACTGCTGCGCCTGCACGACATGGCGAGCGAGCTTGCAGCCCTGGGCGAAACCGATCACCGCGACGCCCGCTGGCACAGCGAACACGGCGAACACCGCCGCGCGGTGCGCCTCGCCATCGAACGGCTGCGCGCTTTGCTCACCCGCTTCGAGGCGCGTGACGACATCGCCCGCCAGCTCCGCGCCCTCGAAGCCAGCGAGCGCCTGTTCGCCGCGCTCATCGCACTCGATCAGGCCTTCATCGACCGCCTTGGCCCGGCCGCAGAGCGCCTCGCCACCGCACGCGCCTGCCGCACCGCGCTGCGCGCCTGGCACCTGGCCCTGGCGCGCGAGCGACCCGACGACGGTGCCCTACTCCTGCGCTGGGCGCGCGAGCGCCTATCCCGCGCCCGCGCCCGCTGCGGCGAGGACCTCTACCGCGGCTGCCTGCTCGCCTTCGAGAACGCGCTCTCACCCCACCTCGCCCCGGCCACCGCCCCCGCGCTCGCAACGGAAAATGCCGGTGCGGGTGAACCCCATATCCGCCGCGCGCTGCGCCAGGCGGCCGGGCTTGTCGTGGTCTACCTCACCGCGCGCGCCTTTGACCTGGGCTATCCCTACTGGGCCGCGCTGGCGGTGATCGTCGTGCTTCAGGGCGGCTCGCGCGTCACCTGGACACGTTCGCTTGAGCGCGTCGCGGGCACCGCGCTGGGCGGCGGTGCGGCAATGGTGGCCGTGCACCTCGTGCCGGGCGGCGAAATCGCGCTCTCGCTCCTCGCCATCGCGCTGGCCGCAAGCGCGATCGCGCTGCGCGCGGTGAACTACACCGTCTTCGTGCTGTTCCTGACGATGCTCTTCGTCATCGTCACCGAAATGCTTCAGCCGGGCGCCGGTATCGCCTGGGCGCGCATCCTCGACAATGTCGTGGGCAGCCTGGCCGCGCTGCTCGCCGTGCTGGCGCTGTGGCCGGACCTGGGCACTTCGCTCGAGGATCGCCTGCGCGCAGGGATCGAGGCCAACCGGGCCTATCTCGACGCGGTCCTCGCAGGCCTTGCCCAGGCCGAGATCGAGGCCCGCCGCCGCGCGGCCGGTCTCGCCAGCGTCGAGGCCGAACTCGCGCGCCACGAATTGGGCACGCTCATGCGCCGGTTCCGACTGCCCGACCACCTCGCCGCCGCGCAGCAGGACTTGCGCACGATCGCCGGAGAGGCCGCGATCGCCTCGCACCGGCGCCTTGGCGCGGCCTCGACCTTGCTTTGACGCGAAAGGGGCCGCCGGTTTCCCGGCGGCCCCTCCCCTCTCGCTCTCCAGCGACTGGTTGAATGTCAGGCCATGGCCTTGCTGCGCCAGCCTTCGGCGTAGCTGTCGCGCGCGACTTCCGAATAGGGGACGGGCGAGACGGTCGCCCTGATCTCGGTCTGGACATGGGGCTCGACGGTGGGCTTGCTCGTGCCGCCATCGGGCTCGCCCCAGACCAGCGTCACTTGCGTGCCCGGCTCGGCGACGCTTTCGTCGACCATGGCGAGCGCGAGGAAGCGGCCTTCGTTCTGGGTGTAGCCGATCCAGGTCGAAAGACCCGCCATCTTGCCATCCGCGTCGAGCACCATGTCATAGGGGTGCATCGCGTAGACCGCGCTCGGATAGTCCATGTACTTGGCGCGCGGAGCGCCCTTGGTCAGCATCGAGGACTGAACGCGCATGACGTCCTCGTTGTCGAGCGCGAGCGTCACCTTGCGGCGCTTGGGCAGCTTGTCCATCTTTTCGAGCGCCTCGCGGCCCACGAAGTCGTGGTCGAACTTGACCATGATGCCATAGCCCAGGTCCCAGGGGGTGAGGTAGTAGTCCTCGATGTTGTCCGAGACGAACGAGCCGCCGATCGAAGTCATGCCCTCGTAGCTCTTCGCGCCCGCCCATTCGCGGAAGCCCTTGGAACCTTCGCCGGTGTAGAGCGCGGGCAGCGGCGAGGGAATCCAGCCCGATTCGAGCGTGTTCGACGAATACGTACGGCCGCCCGAGGGCAGCAGGCCGAATTCCTGGCCCGCTTCGAGCAGGGCATTGCGAACGGTGTCGTAGTCCTTCCAGGGACCGAACAGCTCATAGCCCGGCTGGCCGGCCATGCCGTGGCGCAGCGCGCGCACTTCGACGCCCGCGATCGTGATCGGGGCCATGTGGAAGAACTTGAGGTCGGGCGGGGTGATGCCCATGGCCTTTTCCAGCGTCTTCATGGCGTTGGGGCCCTGGAGCTGGAATCGATAGTTGCGGCGATAGCCCTGCTGGTCGAGCGGGCGCGCGGCGGTGCGCTCGTCGCGCTCCACCTTGACGTTCCACTTGCCGGTGGAGGCCCAGTATTCGACCCATTCGATCGTCGGCGCGCGGCCCACGAGCTCGAACTTCTCTTCCTCCAGGTAGAACAGGATCACATCGCCGATGACGTAGCCTTCGGGAGTGACCGGCGCGAACTGCTTGGCGCGGTTGGGCTTGAAGCCCTTGAAGCTGTTGGGAGCAAGGTAGGACAGCATCTCGAAAGCGTCGGGACCGGTCACCAGCAGATCCACCATGTGGAAGCTCTGGTTGAACAGGATCGCGGTCTCGGCCCAGGCGCGCTGTTCGTTGCGCCAGTTCGAATATTCGCCCGGAACGCCCGGATAGACGTTGGGTCCGGTCTGCTGGTTGCGCAGGAAATCGACGATATCTCCCTTTTCGTCGAGCAGCTGCTGGAGGGTTTTTCCGGTCATGTCAGCTTGGCCTTTCAGGTTGGTATTTTTGGGCAAGTGTCGAAAATTCAGACAGGGTTCGCGGCTCCGACCGACGTCGTGAGCCAGCGGCGCACGGCTTCGTTGAAGGCATCCGGCGCCTCGGCCGGCGCCATGTGGCCAGCTCGGGGGATCACGCTCAGCGGGCAAGGATCGGCCCAGTGCGGTGCGATCGTCTCGGCGATCTCCTGGTGCTGCGAGGGCGGCGACCAGGCATCGTCCTCACCCACCACGAGCGCGACCGGGCAGGAGAGCGCCGCCAGTACGTCCTCGACGCCGGGACGGTGCAGGAGCGCCTCGATCTGCGCCTCGAAGACCGACTGGCCCGCGCGCAGGCACATCGCGCGCAGCGCCGCGTAGAGGTCCTTGTCGTCGCGGCGGGCAGGCCCGATCATAGGCGGCAGCCAGGCGTCGACGAGCGTCTCGAAGCCATGGGTCCGGCCGATGTCGCGCAGCGCGTGGCGCTTGGCGGCCTCGCCCTCGCGCACGGGATGGATGCCGGTGTCGGCCAGCGCCAGGCGCGCCACGCGCCGCGGCGCCATCCGGCACACCTCGAGCGCGACGCGCGCGCCCATCGAATGGCCGAGAAGCGAGACACGCGGCGGCATCCGGTCGAGCACGTAGTCCGCCATGGCCTCGAGCCGGTCGGCCCCACCATAGAAGCCGTCGATCACGATCGCATGTGGAAAGGCGTCGAGCTGCGCGCCGAACATGCCTGAGTCGCACAGGAGACCCGGCAGAATCACGAGCGCTTCGACGCCCTCCTCTTCCCATTTTTTCGTATTCATGAAATTTCATCTATACGAATGCGCTCCGCTTCGCTAGAGGAAAAGCAACAAGACAAGAGGGAGAGAGAATCGGTGACCACTCCGATCATCCATCCGAACTGGGCACGCCCCGCGATCAACATGGTCGAAGGCTATTCGCTCGAAATGACCGCCAAAGACACGGATTCGCTGCGCGAGGCCGCGCCCGCGATCCTGCCCGAGACCCCGATCGCGGTGACCTTCCTTCCCGGAGAACCGTTCGAGGCGCGTATCGCCGCCGCCCGGCTGGTGCGCGAGCTGGGCTTCGAACCGATGCCCCACTTCTCCGCCCGGCGCATCGGTTCGGAAGGTGAGTTTCGCGAGTACCTCGACGCGGTGACGCAGGAAGCCGGGGTCAAGCGCTGCTTCGTCATCGCCGGCGACCCGCCCGAGCCCGAAGGCCCCTTCGCGGACAGCTCCGCCCTCATCGCGACCGGCGCCTTCGAAGCGGCCGGGATCACCGCAATCGGCATCGGCGGGCACCCCGAGGGGCATCCCAACATGACCCAGGACCAATGCTGGGCCGTGCTCCACACCAAGTGCGACGCCATCCGCGAGAGGGGCATGGCGCCGCTCATCGTCACCCAGTTCGCCTTCGACGCGGGCGCGGTGCTCGACTGGCTCGCCGAACTGCGCCGCCGCGGGCTCGATGCTCCGGTTCGCCTCGGCATCCCGGGCCCGGCGGGGATCAAGACGCTGATGCGCTTCGCCGCGCGCTGCGGCGTTGGCGCCTCGGCCTCGGTCATGACCAAATACGGCATCTCGATCACCAAGCTGATCGGCTCGGCCGGGCCCGACAAGCTCGTCGACGCCCTCGAAAAGGGCCTTGGCGAAGAGCACGGTCCGGTGCGCCTGCACTTCTACCCGTTCGGCGGCCTCACCAAGACCGTCGGCTGGATCAACGACTACGCGGCCGGTCACTGAGCCGCCGCGCGCATCCGGCGCACGAACCAGACAATAAGATATCAGAGAGGAGATACCCCCCGTGAGCACGACATATTCGTTGCGCCTGCGATGCCAGGACAAGGCCGGCATCGTCGCGCGCGTCTCGGTCTTCCTGGCCGAGCGCGGCTGCAACATCGTCGACGCGCAGCAGTTCCATGACCAGCTCTCGGGCGGGTTCTTCATGCGCATCGAGTTTGCTCCGGGGGAGGGTCAGACACCCGAAGGGCTGACCGAAGGCTTCGCCACCCAGGTCGCCTCACCCGACATGGAATGGAGCCTGCGCGACAAGGCGGTGCCGCGCAAGGTCCTCCTGATGGTTTCCAAGTGGGACCATTGCCTGGGTGACCTGCTTTACCGCAACCGCATCGGCGAACTGGGCATGGACGTGGTCGGCATCGTCTCCAACCACCCCAAGGAGCTGCTCCACACCTCGCTGATCAACGGCCTGCCCTACCACCACTTGCCGATCACCAAGGACACCAAGCCGCAGCAGGAAGCGCAGATCAAGGAGGTCGTGAACGCGACCGGCGCCGAACTGATCGTGCTCGCGCGCTACATGCAGATCCTCTCGGACGATCTCGCCGCGTTCCTCTCGGGCCGCTGCATCAACATCCACCACTCGTTCCTGCCCGGTTTCAAGGGCGCCAAGCCCTACCACCAGGCTTTCGACCGGGGCGTGAAGATGATCGGCGCAACCGCGCACTACGTCACCGCCGACCTCGACGAAGGACCGATCATCCACCAGGACGTCGAGCGCGTGACCCACGCCGACATGCCCGAGGAGCTGGTACGCAAGGGCCGCGACATCGAGCGCCGCGTGCTCGCCGAGGCGGTCCGCCTGCACCTTGACGACCGCGTGTTCATGAACGGGGCCCGCACCGTCGTCTTCAAGGACTGACGGCCATGGCCCAGCGTATCGACGGCAAGGCGATGGCGCGCAGCCTGCTTGCCGAAACCCGCGACGCCGTCGCGCAGCTCGAGGCGCGCGGGATCACCCCCGCGCTCGCCGTGGTGCTCGTCGGCGAGGACCCGGCGAGCGAGGTCTACGTCGGGCGCAAGGTGCGCGAATGCGCCAAGGCCGGTATCCGCTCGATCGAGCACCGCCTGCCCGCCGACACCGACGAGGCCGCACTCATCGCGCTGATCGACACGATGAACGCGGACGCCACGGTCCACGGCATCCTCATCCAGTTGCCCTTGCCCGCGCACATCGATGCAGGACGCGTGCTCGACCGGATCGCACCCGCCAAGGACGTCGACGGGTTCCACCCGGTCAATGTCGGGCGTCTCTCGACCGGCACCGGAGGCCTCGTGCCCTGCACCCCGCTCGGCATCATGAAGCTGCTCGATTCGGTGATCGAGGACTACCGCGGGCTCGACGCGGTGGTGATCGGCAAGTCCAACATCGTGGGCAAGCCGGTCGCCATGCTGCTGCTCGAGCGCGAGGCGACGGTCACCGTCACCCACATCGAGACCCGCGGGCTGCCCGACATTGCCCGCAAGGCCGACATCCTTGTCGCCGCGACCGGAGCCCCGCATCTCGTGCGCGGCTACTGGGTCAAGGAAGGCGCGGTGGTGATCGACGTCGGCATAACCCGGGTCACCGACCACGACGGCCACACGCAGATCGTCGGCGACTGCGCCACCCACGAACTCGAACACGCCCGTGCCATCACCCCGGTGCCCGGCGGCGTCGGGCCCATGACCATCGCCTGCCTGCTTGCCAACACGGTGAGCGCGGCCAGCGCCAGCCTCGAAAGCGAACCGGCATGAACGACATCGCTCCCAACGCCTTCCTTGCGGCGGGCACCTGCGCCTCCACCACGGTGCGCGTGCGCGGCCTGGAACTGCTCGCCGATATCGGCATCAACCCCGACGAGGTCGGACGCCGCCAGCCGCTCGTCCTCACCGTCGAGCTCGACCTGGCCGCCGCGACCATCACCGCGATCGACGAGACCGTCGACTACCGCCGCATCGTTGCCGAAGCCGAGGAACTGGCGCTCGTCCATATCCCTCTGATCGAGACCTTCGGCCAGCGCCTTGCCGAGCGTTGCCTCGCCTGGCCTGCGGTCCAGCAGGCGCGCGTCAGCATCGACAAGCCCTTCGCCCTCACCCGCGGCATGGCCGGGGTCGAGGTGATCATGACCAAGCCCGTCCGCTTCCCCGGACCGGGCGCAGAGGAGATTCGAGCATGACCGCCATCACCGACGTCGCGGCCTACCTCGCCGAGTTCGACGACATCCCCGGCACCCGCGTGTTCACCGCCAAGCGCGCGCGTGCCGGCTACCACCTCAACCAGTTCGCGATGAGCCTGATGAAGCCGGAGAACCGCGAACGCTTCAAGGCCGACGAGCGGGCCTATCTCGACGAATGGCCGATGAGCGAGGCGCAGAAGCAGGGCCTGCTCGACCGCGACTACAACCGTCTGCTCGACCTCGGCGGCAACGTCTACTTCCTTGCCAAGGTCTTCTCGACCGACGGGCTTTCGTTCGTCCAGGCGGTCTCGACGATGACCGGCATGAGCGTCGAGGACTACCAGGCGATGATGGTCGCCGGGGGCCGCTCGGCCAAGGGCGCCCGCTCGATCCGCGACAAGAACTAAGCTTTCACAGGAGAGACCCGCATGGCCCGCATTACCGCCGGCATCGGCTGCAGCCACATCCCCGTCCTGGGCTTCGCCCACGACCACAAGAAGACCCAGGAACCGATCTTCAAGCCCGCCTTCGACGGCTTCGACTGGACCCGCCAGTGGATGAAGGAGGACGCCAAACCCGACGTCGTCATCCTCGTCTACAACGACCACGCCAGCTTCTTCGACATGAAGGTCATCCCGACCTTCGCGATCGGCTGCGGCGAGCGCTTCGGCATCTGCGACGAGGGCTTCGGTCCGCGCCCGGTGCCCGAGGTCGAAGGCAGCCCGGACCTCGCCTGGCACATCGCGCAAAGCCTCGTGCTCGACGAATTCGACATGACCATCGTCAACGAGATGGATGTCGACCACGGCCTCACCGTCCCGCTCACCATGATGTACGGCGAGGTCGACAAGTGGCCGGTCAAGGTGATCCCGCTCGCGGTGAACGTGGTCACCTACCCGCCGCCCTCGGGCAACCGTTGCTGGGCACTGGGCGAGGCCATCGCCCGCGCCGTGGCGAGCTTCCCCGAGGACCTCAACGTCCAGGTCTGGGGCACCGGGGGAATGAGCCACCAGCTCCAGGGTCCGCGCGCGGGTCTCATCAACGCCGAGTGGGACAACCGCTTCCTCGACGGCCTGACCGGCGATTCGGACACGCTGCGCACGATCCAGCACGTCGAATACTTGCGCGAGACGGGCTCGGAAGGGATCGAGATGGTGATGTGGCTGATCATGCGTGGGGCTCTGGGCAAGAGCACCCGCGCGATCCACCGCCACTACCACGTGCCCGTCAGCAACACCGCGCTCGGCCACATCGTGCTCGAGCCTGTCGGCTGAGCCATCGTCTCGACCACCCCAAACGAAAAGCCCGGCCCTGCGGATCGCAGGGCCGGGCTTTTCGTTTGGGGGCCATCCCCGGCGCCGAACACGCCGGGGTGATCCGGATCACTTGCGCGCGGCGAGGTTCCGGTTGAACCACAGGGCCAGCAACGTCGCGACGGCACCCGAGAACAAGTACGCGCCCGAGGCCATCAGGCCGAAGTTGGCCGAAAGCAGCAGCGCGACGAGCGGGGCGAAGCCGGCGCCGAAGAGCCAGGCAAGGTCGCTGGTCAGCGCCGAGCCGGTGTAGCGGTATTCGGTCGGGAATTCCGAGGACACCACGCCCGAGGACTGCCCGAAGGCAAGACCCAGGATGATGAAGCCGACCACCATGAACACGATCTCGCCGATCGGGCCACCATCGAGCAGCAGCGGCGCGAAGCCCGAGAAGATCGCGATCGCGGCGGCGCACGAGCCGAGCAGCGTGCGGCGGCCCAGCTTGTCGGCGAGGTAGCCCGAGGCGAGCACAGCGACCACGCCGAAGGCCGCGGCCATCGCCTCGATCAGCAGGAAGCTGACGGGCGTATCGTTGGTGAACAGGAACACCCACGAGAGCGGGAACACGGTGACCATGTGGAACAGCGCGAAGCTGGCGAGCGGAGCGAGAGCGCCGAGCAGGATGGTCTTGCCCACGGTGCCGAGCGTCTCGCCGATCGGCGTGGGCTGGAGGTCACGCGAGTCGAAGAGGTGCTCGAACTCGGTGGTCACCACGATGCGCAGGCGCGCGAAGAGCGCCACGACGTTGATCGCGAAAGCCACGAAGAACGGGAAGCGCCATCCGAAGCTCAGGAAGTCGGCGGCCGGAAGCGAGGTCACCATGTAGGCGAACAGCAGGCTGGCGACCATCAGGCCGAAGGGCGCACCCAGCTGCGGGATCATCGCGTAGAAACCGCGCTTGTTCTCGGGCGCGTTGAGCATGAGCAGCGAGGCGAGGCCGTCCCAGGTGCCGCCGAGCGCGAAACCCTGGCCCAGGCGCAGCAACGCCAGCGCCCAGATCGTCGCCGAACCGGCATCCTCGTAGGAGGGCAGGAACGCGATCGCCGCGGTCGAACCGCCGAGCAGGAACAACGCGATGGTGAGCTTCGTACCGCGGCCGTAGGCGCGGTCGATCGCCATGAAGAAGAGCGAACCGACCGGGCGCGCGACGAACGCCAGCGCGAAGATCGCGAAGGAGTAGATCGTGCCGGTCAGGGCATCGACGAAGGGAAAGAACAGCGCGGGAAACACCAGCACCGAAGCGATGCCGTAAACGAAGAAGTCGAAGAACTCCGAGGTGCGTCCGATGATCACGCCGATCGCGATCTCGCCGGGCGAAGGTTCGTGATGCCCCTTGAAGATCGGGAGCCCCAGGGCTTCGCGGTTCGGAACGATTGTGCTCATTGCAAGTGTGCGGCCTTCATCTGCCGTGCCCCGAAATTGCCGGAAATCCGGGAAAGAGGACACGAATCATATATCGGGCACCGCGCGGGCACCCGGTTCGACATGCTGGCCCTATCGTCATTGATCGGCGTCAAGGGGATTGGACAAAATGTCCTATGTTCGCGTCCGCAGCATGGTCCTAGGCGCAGCGCCATGCGCTCCTCTGAGTCCCACAAGATGCCGCGCCGTCCTGCTGCGCCGCCCCGAGCCCCTGTCGCCCGCATTGCCGCCGCACTGGCGCTCACGGGTGCCCTTTCCGCCTGCAACACCGTCGTGCTCAAGCCGGCGGGCGACGTTGCCCAGCAGCAGGGGGACCTCGTCGTCATGTCGACGTACCTCATGTTGCTGATCATCGTGCCGGTCATCGCGCTGACGCTGTTCTTCGCGTGGAAGTTCCGCGCCTCGAACACCGAGGCCGACTACGATCCCGACTGGGATCACTCGACCCAGCTCGAGCTGGTCATCTGGGCCGCGCCGCTGCTCATCATCATCTGCCTCGGCGCCCTGACCTGGGTCAGCACCCACCTGCTCGACCCCTACCGTACCATCAGCCGCATCGATGCCCAGACCCCGATCTCGAGCCAGGCCAAGCCGCTCGAGGTGGACGTCGTCGCGCTCGACTGGAAGTGGCTGTTCATCTATCCCGAACAGGGCATCGCCACGGTCAACGAACTGGTCGTCCCCGCCAACCGCCCGCTGCACTTCAAGATCACCGCCTCGAGCGTGATGAACTCGTTCTACGTGCCCGCGATGGCCGGTCAGATCTACGCCATGCCCGGCATGGAGACCCGCCTCAACGCGGTCATGAACAAGACCGGTGACGATTTCGTCGGTTTCTCGGCCAACTACTCGGGCGCGGGTTTCTCGGGCATGCGCTTCAAGATGCGCTCGGTCGACGACGCGGGCTTTGCCAGCTGGATTGCCGACGTCAAGCAGGGCGGCGCGAACGCGGCCGGCTCGCTCGAGGCCAAGCAGTACCTCGACCTCGAGAAGCCGAGCGAGAACGTGCCCGTCCTGCACTACGCCAATGTCGACCCCAAGCTCTACGGCCGCATCGTCGACATGTGCGTCGAGCCGGGCAAGATGTGCATGAGCGAGATGGCCATGATCGACGCGCGCGGGGGCCTGGGCAAGGCCGGCATCCGCAACGTCGCGATGCTGACTTACGACAAGAACGGCCGCGAGGCCGCGGTCGATGCCACCGCCAACCCCGATGCCGCGCTCACCCGCGAGCTGGCCTGGGTGCGCGCCCTGTGCAAGCAGGAAGCCGGCGCCGTCATCGACAACACCGTCAAGGCGCCCGCCGACAAGAACTCGCTGACCGGTTTCGGCCTCTCGGCCCCGCAGTCCATCTCGCTTGGCGGCGACGCGGACATCCAGAGCACGCCGGCTCGCCCCTCCAAGATTTCCCGGAACTAAGACCATGGCAATCGAAGCCGTAGATCATTCGCACTGGAGCCCCTTGCTGGGCCGCCTGTGGTGGGACGCGATCCCACCCGACCCGATCGTGTGGGTCACTTTCGCCGGCGTGATGCTGGGCGGTATCGCCCTCGTCGCAGCCCTCACCTACTTCAAGGTCTGGGGCTATCTCTGGAAGGAATGGTTCACCAGCGTGGACCACAAGAAGATCGGGATCATGTACATGATCCTGGGTCTCATCATGTTCATCCGCGGCTTCGCCGACGCGATCATGATGCGCCTCCAGCAGGCGCTCGCCTTCAACGGCTCGGAAGGGTATCTGCCCGCCCACCACTTCGACCAGGTCTTCACCGCTCACGGCGTGATCATGATCTTCTTCGCGGCGATGCCGTTCGTGACCGGGTTCATGAACTACATCGTCCCGCTGCAGATCGGCGCTCGCGACGTCAGCTTCCCGTTCCTGAACAACTTCAGCTTCTGGATGACGACCTCGGGCGCGGTGCTGATCATGGCCTCGCTGTTCATCGGCGAATTCGGCCAGACCGGCTGGCTGGCCTATCCGCCGCTCTCGGGCATCGCCTATAGCCCCTACGTGGGCGTCGACTACTGGATCTGGTCGCTCCAGATCGCGGGCGTCGGCACGCTGCTCTCGGGCGTCAACCTGATCTGTACCATCGTCAAGATGCGCGCGCCCGGCATGAACATGATGAAGATGCCCATCTTCACCTGGACCGCGCTGTGCACCAACATCCTCATCGTCGCCGCCTTCCCGGTCCTTACCGCCGTGCTGACGATGCTCTCGATGGACCGCTACCTCGACTTCAACTTCTTCACGAACGACTTCGGCGGCAGCGCCATGATGTACGTGAACCTGATCTGGATCTGGGGCCACCCCGAGGTCTACATCCTCATCCTGCCCTGCTTCGGCATCTACTCGGAAATCGTCTCGACCTTCTGCGGCAAGCGCCTCTTCGGCTACACCTCGATGGTCTACGCAACGATGGTCATCACCATCCTGTCGTACATCGTGTGGCTGCACCACTTCTTCACGATGGGTTCGGGCGCGAGCGTCAACTCGTTCTTCGGCATCACCACGATGGTGATCTCGATCCCGACCGGTGCCAAGCTGTTCAACTGGCTGTTCACGATGTACCGCGGCCGCATCCGCTACGAGCTGCCCATGATGTGGACGGTCGCCTTCATGGTCACCTTCACCATCGGCGGCATGACCGGCGTGCTTCTCGCCGTTCCCCCGGCCGACTTCGTGCTCCACAACTCGCTGTTCCTGATCGCCCACTTCCACAACGTGATCATCGGCGGCGTCGTCTTCGCGGTCTTTGCCGGCATCAACTTCTGGTGGCCCAAGGCCTTCGGCTTCAAGCTGCACGAAGGTCTCGGCAAGGTGAGCTTCTGGTGCTGGGTGGTCGGTTTCTACCTCGCCTTCATGCCGCTCTACGTGCTCGGCCTGATGGGCGTCACCCGCCGCATGCGCGTGTTCGATGATCCGAGCCTGCACATCTGGTTCATCATCGCCGCCATCGGTGCAGCCGTGATCGCGGCCGGTATCGGCGCCTTCGTCCTCCAGGTCGCCTTCTCGATCTGGAAGCGCAAGGAGCTCGCCTGCGACGGCGATCCCTGGAACGGCCGCACGCTCGAGTGGTCGACCACTTCGCCCCCGCCGTACTACAACTTCGCGTTCACTCCGGTCATCCACGATATCGATGCCTGGACCGACATGAAGCGCTGCGACGTCAAGGCTCCCAAGGCCGGCTTCCTGGACATCCACATGCCCAAGAGCACCGGCACCGGGATCATCCTGGGCGGCATCGCCACGGTCTTCGGCTTCGCGATGATCTGGCACATCTGGTGGCTCGCGATCCTGACCTTCGTGGGGATGATCGGCACCGCCATCGTGCACACCTTCAACTACGACCGCGACTACTACGTCCCCGCCGGGGAAGTCGCCGAGATCGAAGCGGCGGCCCACGGCCAGCCCCTGCCCGCAGGAGCCTGATCGATGACCGCCTCGACAATGGACACCATGACCAACGCAACCGCCCACGTGGCCAGCCCGGAACAGCGCACCGCCGCCTTCTACGAGCTGGAACCGCATCACCATCCCGAAGGCGCCAGCACCATGCTGGGCTTCTGGATCTACCTGATGAGCGACTGCCTCATCTTCGCGATGCTCTTCGCGGCCTACGGCGTTCTGGGCGGCAACTTTGCCGCCGGCCCGGGCCCGAAGGACCTGTTCGAGCTGCCGCTCATCGCGCTCAACACCGCGATGCTGCTGTTCTCCTCGATCACCTACGGCTTCGCCATGCTGGTGATGGAAAAGGGCAACGTGCGCGCGACGCAGGCCTGGCTGCTGGTCACCGCCGTGTTCGGCGCCTGCTTCCTCGCGATCGAACTCTACGAGTTCAGCCACCTCATCCATGAGGGCGCGGGTCCCTGGCGTTCGGGCTTCCTCACGGCGTTCTTCTCGCTGGTGGGCACCCACGGCCTGCACGTCACCTTCGGCCTCGTCTGGCTGTTCACGCTGGTCATCCAGCTTTCGCAGAAGGGCCTCACCCAGGCCAACAAGCGCCGCCTGCAGTGCCTGTCGCTGTTCTGGCACTTCCTCGACGTGATCTGGATCGGCGTCTTCACCTTCGTCTACCTGATGGGAATGATCTGATGAGCGACCACGCCCACCCCAACCCGCACGCCAAGGACCATCACGACGAGCACGGCGGCAGCCACGGCTCGATGCGCGACTACGTCATCGGCTTCCTGCTTTCGGTCATCCTCACCGCGATCCCGTTCTGGCTGGTGATGACGCATGCCATCGCCGACAAGGGCACCACCGCGATCGTGATCATGGCCTTCGCGATCGTGCAGATCGTGGTCCACATGATCTACTTCCTGCACATGAACACGAAGTCCGAAGGTGGCTGGACCGTCATGGCGCTGATCTTCACGATCATCATCGTGGTCATTGCGCTCTCGGGCTCGCTGTGGGTCATGCACCACCTCAACACCAACATGATGCCGATGGTGCACGACATGGGACAGCTGCCCTGACCCGGTCGGACACCCTGGCGCAATCGACGAACACGGAGACGCGGCGGCCCTGGGGGCTTGCCGCGTTTCTCCTTGTTGCGGCCTGCGGGTTTCTGGCGCTGGGCGTCTGGCAGGTCCAGCGCCTGCACTGGAAGCACGCCCTCATCGCCCGCGTCGATGCCCGCGTCCACGCCGCCCCGCAGCCCCTGCCCGCCACGGCCTCGCTTGCCCAAGCGCCCAAAGACCAGATCGAATACTTGCGCGTTGCCCTTGCCGGCACTTACCAGCCACAGGCGACCGCGCTGGTGCGCGCGGCGACCGAGCTCGGCACCGGGTACTGGACACTGACCCTGCTTCAGGCCGACGACGGCCGACAGGTCTGGGTCAACCGGGGCTACCTGCCCTCCGGAACAAGCCTGGCAAACGCCCGCGCGGCGACGCCGACAGGCCCCGTGCAGGTGGTCGGCCTCGTGCGCGTGAGCGAGCCGGGCGGCAGCCTCCTCCAGGCCAACGAACCTGCGCAGGAGCGCTGGTATTCACGCGATCTCGCTGCGATCGCGCGCACGCGCCATGTCGCCGCCTACGCGCCCGTCTTCGTCGATGCGCAGCAGGAGCAGTCCAAGCCCCCTGCCGGCACGAAGCAACCCGTCCCGGGGCTCACCGTGATCTATTTTCCGGACAACCACCTCGTCTACGCGCTGACCTGGTTCACGCTCTGCGCGCTCAGCCTCTTCGGGATTTTCCTTGCATGGAGGCGCGCGGGCCGCTCTTTGGCCTGATGCGCTTCATGGCCCCCCCGTCCCCGACCCGCTCCGAGAGCTGGCGCAACGTCTACCTGCTCATGCAGTTGCGCTGGATCGCGGTGATCGGGCAGCTGCTCACGATCGTCGCGGCGGCGCAGTTCTTCGCGGTGCGCCTGCCGCTGGGGCCTCTGTTGCTGGCGCCGCTGTTCCTGATCGTACTCAACTTCACGGTCGCGGGCGTGCTCCATCGCCGCCAGGATTTCCCGCAGCCCGAGCTGTTCTCCGCGCTCCTCATCGACGTCGGGGTGCTCACCTGGCAGCTCTACCATTCGGGCGGAGCGACCAACCCCTTCACCTTCCTGTTCCTGCTCCAGATCGTGATCGGAGCGATGATCCTCGAGAAGCGCTGGGCCTGGGCGGTCGCGGGTGTCGCCAGCCTCGCGGTCTTCACGCTGACCTTCGCCTATATCCCGCTGCAGCTGCCCGCCAAGCACCTGGGCAATCCCTTCGGGCTCTACCTCGTGGGCAGCCTGTTCTGCTTCGTGATCACCGCGGGCCTGCTCGTCTTCTTCGTCATCCGGCTCGACCACAACCGGCGCCAGAGCGACACCGAACTCGCCGTGCTGCGCCAGCAGGCGACCGAGGAGGACCACATCATCCGCATGGGCCTGCTCGCCTCGGGCGCTGCGCACGAACTGGGCACCCCGCTCTCGCTGCTCTCGGTCGTGCTGGGCGACTGGGCCCGCCTGCCGCGCATCGCCGAGGACCCCGAGCTGCTGGAGGACCTTGCCGCGATGCGCACCGAGCTTGCGCGCTGCAAGACCATCGTCAGCGGCATCCTCATGTCGGCGGGCGAGATGCGCGGCGTGAACCCCGCCGTCACCACCGTGCGCGACTTCTTCGAGGAACTGCTGGGCGAATGGGACACGCGCATGGAAGGCGAGCTGCGCTTCATCGACCGCATCGGCGAGGACGTGGCGATCGTCGCCGATCCGGGGCTGCGCCAGGTGATCGGCAACGTCATCGACAACGCGCAGGAAGTCTCCCCCTCGCTCGTCGTCCTCGAGGTCGAGCGCGAAGGCGAGGAGATCATCATTACCGTGACCGACCGTGGCCCCGGCTTCGCGCCCGGCATGATCGAGCGCCTGGGCACACCCTATTCCTCGACCAAGGGACGGCCGGGCGGTGGCCTTGGCCTGTTTCTTGTCGTAAACGTGGTCCGCAAGCTGGGTGGACGGGTCGAGGTCGCCAACGCGGACGGCGGCGGTGCCCGGGTCCGCCTCTCCCTCCCCCTGGCCGCACTCGCCTATACCAAGGACGACTTCGCATGACGACAATGCCCGCCGATGGGCCCGGCGATGAACCCGCCGATGCGCCGGACGAGGGTCCGACGCCAGCCCCCCTCCCCGCCACGCTGCTGATCGTCGAGGACGATCCGGCGTTCTCGCGTACGCTCGCGCGCTCGTTCGAACGGCGCGGCTACAGCGTTTCGTGCGCGGCGAGCGCGCACGAGGCCGACGTGCTGAGCCAGTCGGGCCAGTTCGACTACGCCGTCGTCGATCTCAAGCTGGGTACCGATTCCGGCCTCGCCGTCGTCCAGGCGCTGCACGAGCGCAGCCCCGAGACGCACATTGTCGTCCTGACCGGCTTCGCCAGCATCGCCACCGCCGTCGAGGCGATCAAGCTTGGTGCCTCGCACTACCTCGCCAAGCCCTCCAATTCGGACGACATCGAGGCCGCCTTCTCGAGCAAACAGGGCGATGCAAGTATCCCCGTCGAAGGGCGCAAGACCTCGATCAAGACGCTCGAGTGGGAATATATCCACCAGACCCTCGTCGAATGCGAATTCAACATTTCCGAGGCCGCGCGCCGGCTCGGGCTGCATCGCCGCACGCTCGCCCGCAAGCTCGAGAAACGCAGGCTGTAAGCCCAGCGCACCGGCGAACACCCGCGCTGCGCCCAGCCCCATTGGGATTGTCCTGACCGGTTATTCCGGGAGGAGCACGCTAACCGGACGCTAGCCGCCCGCGTGCGAGGTGAAGCTTATGCCAGACCGCGACCTCTCGCACGACCTTTCGCACGACCGGGGCCGCCGCCGCCCGATCCGTCCGGCGGATGCGGCGAACGGCCCGGCGGTCCCCGGCGGACGGCGGCGCCACAGCCGGCTGCGCGTGCGGCTCCCCGCCCGGATGGAGAGCCGCTGCAGCGACCACCAGGTGATCCTGAGCGACATCGCGCTATGGGGCGCACGCGTGTTGACCGACGCGACCTTGGCGAGGGGCACCGAGGTCGTGCTCGCCTGGTCCACCTTCGAGGCCTTCGGCGAAGTCGTGTGGTGTTCGCAGCAGCAGTGCGGCATCAGCTTCGTCGAGCCGATCACCGCCCAGGATCTGCTCACCACCCGCGCGATCAACGACGCCGCCCGCCTACCCGACGAACGCACCCTGATCCGCCAGATAGCCTCGCAGTGGGTTCAGGGCATCCGGCGCCTCTGACCACGAGCAGGGTAGCACCTTTCCGGCAGTCCGAATTCGGATCGACCGGCCTCAGACCGGAGCCGGCGCGGTGAGTTCGATCTGCGCAAAGTAGCGCGCCATCGCGTCCATCGTGTCGTCGGCGGGCGCGATGAAGGCCCGGCGCCGGTCGCTGTCGTCGCATATCCGCACGAACAGGCCCGCCTCGACCATCTGCCCGATCCAGCGCAACGCCGTTGTCGGCGGCACGCCCGAGGCGATGCACAAGGAGGTCACCGAGACGCGTTGCCCTTCCATGCGCGCGGCCGTCAGGTCGAGCAACATGTCCCAGGCCGGATCGGCGAACAGGTCACCCTCGAAGAAGCGCGAGCGGGCCTGGCGCTGGCGAATGATCCGCCGCACGAGCGTGGCTGACGGCAGGGGCGGTTTCGCACCAGCCGGCAGGGGCGCTCCGGGTGTTCCGGCGGCGCTCTCCACCCGGTGCCCGAAACGGAACACCGGCGACGGCTTGTCGCCAGCCTCCCCCGAGCCGGGCCCTAGCCGCTCGATCTGCCCGGCGATCTGGCCAACCTGCTCGCTCAGGCGCAGCAACATGAGACGGTCGTCCTCGGACAGTTCGCGCACCCTGGTCTTGCCGAAGTTTGCAAGAACCTGCCCCAGCGCCAGCACACGCTCGGCCCGGCTCGGCTCGACCAGCAGGACCGGATCCGACTGGTCCATGCACGCGAACACGCTGTCGAGCGCGTCGACCGTCGTCGACACGATCAGGCGCGCGCCGGTGCGCCGCGCCCGATCATCCAGCCGGCTGAGGATCGCGGTGCGCGCGGCATCGACCTGCGGACAATCGACCAGGACGATATCCCCCAGAGGGCGCACGTCCTCGTACCCCAGATCGTCGACCGAACCGGTGGCCAGCACGTCGAGCCCGACCGCCACCGCGTCCTCGCGCAAAGTGGCGCGCAGATGCGCCCTGTCGCCATAGATGGATAGGCTGCTCCGTGAGGAACCGTAAGCAAAATCACCTTGGGAAGAGACCGTGTCGCGCATCTGTTGGACTCCGTAGGTTCACTCAGGAACAGGAGTAGAACAGAACAAGTTCAGGTCAAGAAGACCCTCGGTTAAATTGCTGTCACCATCCACCAAGTTCCTGACGGACAAGCGTTTCAAGCATGTCAACGCCGACAGGACGGGCGTTCAGGCAGGCCAGTGTCGCGAAGGCTTCGCCGCCGGCCGCGAAGAAATCCTCGCGCCCGCGCAGCGCCAGTTCCTCGAGCGTCTCGACGCAATCGGCCGAGAATCCGGGTGCGGCGACCGCGATCCGCCGGATGCCCGCCTTCGCCAGTTCGACGAGCACGGCGTCGGTCGCCGGCTCGAGCCACTTGGCGCGCCCGAAGCGCGACTGGAAACTGGTCTCCACGCGCAGGCCCGCAAGGCGCACGGCCAACCGCTCGCGCAGCAGGCGCGCGGTCTTGTGGCACTGGCAATGGTAAGGATCGCCAAGGTGCAAGGTGCGCTCGGGCATGCCGTGGAACGAGAGCAAGAGCACTTCGGGCGTGAATTCCAGCGCCTCGATCTGGGCGGCGAGATCGGCCTCGAGCGCATCGATATGCGCAGGATGATCGTAATAGGGTGGAAGCGTGCGGATGGCGGGCTGCCAGCGCATCGCCTTCAGGCCCTCGCCCAGCTTGTCCATAACCGAGGCCGTCGTCGCGCCCGAATATTGCGGGTAGAGCGGCGCGACGAGAATCCGGTCGCAACCCTCGTCCTTCATGGCCTGAAGGCGCGCGGGGATCGAGGGGTTACCATAGCGCATCGCCCAGTCGACGCGCACCGCCTCGCCCATCCGCGCCTGCAGGGCCTCGGCCTGCGCGGCGGTGATCGCGGCGAGCGGCGAGCCCTTGTCGGTCCAGACTTGCGCATAGGCGTGCGCCGATTTGGCCGGGCGCGTGCGCAGGATGATCCCGTGAAGGATCGGCTTCCAGGCGATCGGCGGGATCTCGACGACGCGCGGGTCGGACAGGAATTCCGCCAGATAGCGTCGCACGTCACCGGGGGTCGGCGCGTCGGGCGTGCCCAGGTTGACGAGCAGGACCCCGGTCCGGCCGACCGGAGCCGCGGGGTGGTCCTCGGGTCGCTGCATCACACTTCCTCCTCGAAAAGGGGCAAACGCCGAAACCGCAAGCCGGTTGCGGAATGGAGCGCGTTGGCCACCGCAGGCGCAGCAACCGCGACGCCCAGTTCGCCCGGATCGACCGGATCGGCCTGGCTGGTCACGAAACCGACTTCGATCTCGGGCGCGTCGCGCAAGGCCGGCAGGCCAAGCGCGCCCAGCGTCTCGGTTTCGGGCCGACCTGCCTCGAAACGGGTCGTGCAACCGAAGGCCAGCCCAAGCCCGAACAGCAACCCGCCCTCGATCTGCTGGCGCGCGATGTCCACGTTGACGATCCGCCCGATGTCGGCGACCGCAGTGAGCTTCTCGACCTTCACCCCACCCGCGTCGCGCCGCACGCTGGCGATCGCGGCAATGTAGCCGCCGCCCAGCGCATGGCAGGCAAGCCCCTGGCCGCTATTGTCCCCGCCACCGTCCCACTGCGCGAGCGAGGCGACGCGCTGGAGGCACTCGGCAAGGCGCGGCGTTTCGCCCAGCATCGCCATGCGCAGCGCGAGCGGCTCGCGCTGGTTGAGCGCGGCCATCTCATCCACGAAACATTCGTTGAAGAAGGCGGTGTAGCCATGCGCGTTGCCGCGGAGGCGTGAAGTGGGAAGGTCGATCCGCGCCGAAACGTGGTCGATCTCGACATGGGGAATGTCGTAAACCGGTACGATCCCCTCGAGCGCGAGCGGATCGTCCTTGCCCGCGCTGGCCGCGATCGCCTCGGATGGGCTGTCCCCGCCGAACATCCGCCGCCCAAAGGCACGCGCGCAGGCGGGCACCGCCACCCGGCCCCGCCAGGCTCCGATCCCGCCATTGGTATCCGGACGCGCGGCCATGACCGCGACCACCGGCGTGCGCGGAAATCCGGCGCGGTGCTCCTCGGCGCGCGACCAGGTCAGTTGCACCGGCTTGCCCAGCTCGCGCGCGAGTGCGGCGACCTGCCCGGCGATGGCGACTTCGAGCCGGCGGTCGAAACTGCCCCCGATCGCCATCGGGTAAAGCACCACCTGGCGCGGCGCGAGGCCGGCCGCCTCGGCCGCGGCCCGGCGCGCCGCCTCGGGCGCCTGGGTGCCGATCCAGAGCTCGAGCACGCCGTCCTCGAGCCGCGCGGTCGCGCTCGCCGTCTCGATCGTGGCGTGGAGCGCGGGGCTCACCTCATAGCGCACCTGGAGCGGCAGCGCCCCTTCGGTCAGGCTCATGTCCCCGCGCCCGAAGACTCGGTGGGCGTGGCTCTTGCGCAGCGCGTCGTCGAGATCGTTCTCGACCTTGACGCTCTCGACCCCGCCCGCGAAGCGAAACAAGGGCTGCATGCGCTCGAGCGCCGTTTCCGCCGCCCAGCCGTTGCCGGCGATGGCCGCGACCCAGGCCCGCCCTTGCGTCTCGCCGCGCACGATCCGCTCGAAACCCTTGACCGTACGCCCTTTGGCCTCGTCGATCGAATCGAGCGCCGAGCGCTGCGCGATCGGGCCCTGGCGGATCGCCGCATGGACCATGCCGGGCAGCCGCACATCGCCTGCGAAGGTCCACGAGCCATCGACTTTCGCGGGCAGGTCGAGACGCGGGTAGGCAAGATCCGAGCCGGGCGGATAGTCCGAGGGGTCTTCCGCCGGAGGCTCGGGTTGCAGCGGCGGCACCTGCGGGGGATCGAGTGCACTCGCTTCGGCTGCCAGCGCACCGAACGGCAGCGCGCGTTCACCGTGGCGCACGACGCCGTTCTCGAGCGTGCACTCTTCCCAGGCGACGCCCCAGCGCGCCGCCGCCGCCTGCACCAGGAGCGCGCGGGTGGTTGCCGCCGCCGCGCGCGCAGGTGCCTCGTAGGCCGCGAGCGAAGTGCCGTCGGCGGTGGCGTTGAAGCGGGTGTCCTGGGCCCAGCGGCGGGTGACGAGGTCGTCGGGTTCCTCGACGAGGCGCGGCGCGAGCGGCAGCCACATCTCGGCCCAGCGCGCGGCGAGCACGGTGTTGGCGTAAAGCGCACTGACCGGCGCGGGCTCGACCGCGACCTGGCGCCAGTCGCAGCCCAGTTCCATCGCCACGATCTGCGGAAGCAGGGTGGAAATGCCCTGCCCCATCTCGACTTGCGGCACCGCCACGGTGACCACGCCCCCGCCCGAGATCTTGATCCAGGCTCCGAACGCCTCTTCGTTCTCGGCGGGCTGGAGCGGGAGGGGGAAATTGCGGGGACGCAGGAACCAGCCGACCGCAAGGCCGCCTCCGGCCAGCGCGCCGATCAGGACACCGCGGCGCGTGACGCGCATCAGTCGCGCGCCGTTGCGGCCGGATTGGCGGACGTCGCCGGGGCGTCGAGCCAGGCGGCCACGTGCCCGGCAAGCACCGCGAAGGCCTCCGCCTGCTTGCCTTCTCCGGCGGCCGGCGGGGTGCCGGCGTCGCTCGCACGGCGGATCGCGATGTCGAGCGGGATGCGGCCCAGGAAGGGCACCCCCAATTCGCGCGCCGAGGCTTCGGCCCCGCCGCAGCCGAAGGGATCGCTCTCCTCCCCGCAATGCGGACAGATATAGCCCGCCATGTTCTCGACCAGCCCGACGATCGGGACGCCACCCTTGGAAAACAGCTCGATCGCGCGGGTCGCGTCGATGAGCGCCAGGTCCTGCGGGGTGGAGACGATCACCGCGCCGGCCGGCTTGAACTTCTGCAGCATCGTCAGCTGGACGTCGCCGGTGCCGGGCGGCAAGTCGACCACCAGCACTTCGGCATCGTCCCAGTGCGCCTCGAGCAGCTGGGTCAGCGCGCCCGCCGCCATCGGCCCGCGCCAGGCCATCGCCTGCCCCGGTTCGGAGAGGTGCCCCATCGAGAGCACCGGCACGCCGACCGCGCTTGCGACGGGCACCAGGCGCTTTTCGTGGGCGACGGGCTTGAGCCCTTCGGTGCCCAGCAAGCGCGCCTGCGAAGGTCCGTAGATATCGGCATCGACGAGGCCGACCTTGAACCCCCGGCGCGAAAGCGCGACCGCGAGATTGGTCGAAAGCGTCGACTTGCCCACGCCCCCCTTGCCCGAGCCGACCGCGAGAATGCGTGGGGGCCTTGCCGGCGTGTCCGGCTTGTCGGCCATGAAGGCGACGCGCACTTCGGCAATGTCACCCTCACGCTCCAGCACCTTGCGCACCGCGATCTCCAGTGCCGCGCGATCGCGCGGGGACAGGCCCGAGGCGTCGAGCACGAGCGTGGCGATACCCTGCGCACAGCGCAGCGATTGCAGGCGCGAGGCGGCCTCGGCGGGCAGCAGCGCGCGCAGCGCCGCGTCGGGTTCGGTACTCATGCGGCGAATTCCAGCTTGCGCGAGTGTAAGGCGGTCATGGCGCTCAGGTGGCCCAGACAAAGAAAAAGGGCAAGAGAGGCCCTGTTTTTTGGTCCAAGGGTGTATTTTGAACGAAGCCTACCTATAGATAACGCCATGAGAGCGATTGGCGATGCAATTACGCGAGCAGGCCTGAAGATGGCTGGACACAACAGCCCCTGGGGATCGGGCGGAGGATCATCGGGAGGCGAGGACGGTGGCGAGCCGGGCTCGGAGCCTTCCGAAGGCGATCGCGAGGGCGATGCCGGCGCGGAAAAGCCTTCCGACACGCCCGGCCCGCGCAACCCCTGGCTGCCCAGCGGCTCCACCCCGCCGCGCCGGTCCGCGAGCATCGAGGACATCTTCCGTTCGCGCGACCCGCGCCGTTCCGGCGGCGGCGGACCGCGCGGGCCGGGCGGCGGCTTCCCGCAGATGCCGCGCCGCTCGGACGGCTCCTCCTGGCTGCCTTTCATCGTCGGCGCGCTCGTCGTTGCCGGCCTCGGTATTTCCAGCTTTCATCAGCTCGATCCGGGCGAACAGGGCATCGTCACGCGCTTCGGCGGATTTTCACGGGTTATCGATTCGGGCATCAACTTCACCCTGCCCTGGCCGCTCGAAAGCGTGGCGGTCGAGGACGTGCGCTCGTTCAACGTGGACACCATCCCCGAGGGCAGCGAAGAAAAGCTGATGCTCACCAGCGACAAGAACCTGGTCGACCTGACCTACCTGGTTCGCTGGAACATCAAGGACCTCAAGAACTACACCTTCCGCCTCGCCGATCCCAAGCAGACCGTGCGCGAGGTCGCCGAGACCGCGATGCGCGCCTCGATCGCGCAGATTTCGCTCAACGATGCGATCTCGGGCGCCGGGCGCGCGCGGGTCGAGCAGGACGTGCGCAAGCGCATGCAGGAACTGCTCGACTACTACCGCTCGGGCGTCGCCATCCAGGGCGTCGAGATCAAGAAGTCCGACCCGCCGGCCAAGACCAAGTCGGCCTTCGAGCAGGTCACCGTCGCCCAGCAGAACGCCGAGCGCGACCGTTCCGAAGCCCGCGCCTGGGCGCAGCAGAAGCTGGCCGAAGCCCAGGGCAACGCCGCGCAGTTCGACAAGGTCTACGAGGAATACAAGCTGGCGCCCGAAGTCACCAAGCGGCGCATGTACTACGAAACCATGGAGCGGGTGCTGCGCAACAACGACACCGTCGTCGCCGAGGCCAAGGGCGTGACCCCCTACATTCCGCTTCCCGAAGTGACGAAAAAGGCTCCCGCCGACAGCGATGCCGCCGCAAAGGGAGGCCAGTGATGAACGACATCTGGCAGAAATACACAGGCGCGCTCGTCGTCGCAGCCGTGGTCATCGTCGGTCTGTGGGCCAGCATGATCGTCGTGCCCGAGGACCAGCAGGTCGTCATCGTGCGCGGCGGCAAGCCGAACCGGGTCTACAACGAATACGTTGCCGGTGCCCCTTACGGCGCGACCGGCGCGGGCGTGCACTTCCACGTGCCGCTGTGGGAAAGCGTGCGGCGCATCGACAAGCGCCTGCTCTCGGTCGACATGAGCCAGGAACAGGTGCTCTCCACCGACCAGCAGCGCGTCAACGTCGACGCTTTCGCGCGCTATCGCATCACAGATCCGATCAAGATGATCGAGACCGCGCGCACCAGCGAAAACGTGACCCAGCAGCTCATGCCGATCCTCTCCTCGGTGGTTCGCCAGGAACTGGGCAAGCGCACTTTCACCTCGATGCTCACTGCGGAGCGCGGGCAGGCGATGGCCAACATCCGTGACCTGCTCGACAACCAGGCCAAGCAGTACGGCGCGCGCATCGTCGACGTGCGCATCAAGCGCGCCGACCTTCCCGACGGCGCCCAGGCGAGCGCGTTTAACCGCATGGTCGCCAGCCGCGAGGAAGAGGCCGAGACGATCAAGGCGCAAGGGCAGCGCGACGCGCAGATCATCCGCGCCTCGGCCGAAGCCGAAGCTGCGGGCATCTACGCCAAGAGTTACGGCAAGGACCCGGGCTTCTACGATTTCTACCGCGCCATGCAGAGCTACGACATCTCGTTCGCCAAGGACGGTGACGCCGGCTCCAAGACCTTGCTGCTTTCGCCCGACAACGCTTATCTCAAGCACTTCCGGGAACCGTGAGCCGCCCCGATTTTTAGACATATCGAGTAACCGAGCCCTCGCTATTCAAACCCGGTTAAGTTGCGCCACTTCATCGGGGAGAGGGGTCGGAATGAACGGTGCCGTGACACCGTTGCAACGGAGGAATCAAAGGACGTGAAGCCCGTGCGATACGCTTATGGATTGACCACCGCACTCCTTTTGGGTGGTGCGACCCTCTCGCTGGCGACCGGCTATCCCGCCGGAGCCCAGGTTGCCCAGAACGAAGCCAGCCAGATGACGCATGTGGTGCCGCGCACCGGTGCTCCGGCCAGCTTTGCCGATCTCACCGCCCAGCTTGCGCCGGCCGTGGTCAACATCTCGACCCGCCAGCGCATCCAGGTTGCCCAGCAGAACAACCCCTTCGCCGGAACGCCGTTCGAGGGACTGTTCGGGAATCGCGGCGGCAACTCGCCGCAGACCCGCGAAGCCCAGTCGCTCGGCTCGGGCTTCTTCGTTTCGGCCGACGGCTACGTGGTGACCAACAATCACGTGATCACCGCCGATGGCAAGGGCGAGGTCGAATCGATCACGGTCACCACCACCGACGGCACCGAATACCCGGCCAAGCTGGTCGGCAAGGACGCCGCCTCGGATCTCGCGGTGCTCAAGATCGTCGGCCCCAAGCCTTTCCCCTTCGTCAAGTTCGGCGACAGCTCGAAGTCGCGCGTGGGTGACTGGATCATCGCCATCGGCAACCCGTTCGGCCTCAGCGGCACGGTGACCCAGGGCATCATCTCGGCAGTCTACCGCAACACCGGCGGTGGCGGTGCCTACGACCGCTACCTGCAGACCGACGCCGCGATCAACCGCGGCAACTCGGGTGGCCCGATGTTCGACATGAACGGCAACGTCATCGGCATCAACAACGCGATCTTCTCGCCGACCGGCGGCAGCGTGGGCATCGGCTTCGCGATCCCCGCCGAAACCGCCTCCCCCATCGTCCAGAAGCTGATCAAGGGCGAGGCGATCGAGCGCGGGTACCTTGGCGTGCGCATCCAGCCGCTCAATGACGACCTCGCCGAGGCGCTCGGCGTCGAGAAGAACAAGGGCGAGTTCATCCAGGCCGTCGAGCCCGATGGCGCGGCCGCCAAGGCCGGGATCAAGGCCGGCGACGTGGTGACCATGGTCAACGGCAAGGAAGTGACCCGCGACCAGTCGCTGTCCTACCTTGTCGCCAACACGCCCCCGGGCAGCCGCATTCCGGTCGAGGTGCTGCGCGATGGCCGCAAGCTCACGCTCAACGCCACCGTCGCCAAGCGCCCGAGCGAGGACGAACTGAGCCAGTCGTTCGACCCCGACGCCGATTCCAACGACGACAACCCCTTCGCCAACCAGGGCGACGAACAGAAGCAGGGCGTCATCGAGGACAAGCTGGGCATCTCGGTGATCGACATGACCCCGCAGGTCGCACGCCAGCTGGGCGTAAGCGATCCCAGCAAGGGCGTCGTCATCGTGGGTGTCGACGCATCGGCGGACGCGGGCCAGAAGGGCCTCAACCGCGGCATGATCGTGCTCATGGCGGACGGCAAGGAAGTCAATTCCAAGGCCGACCTCGCCAAGGCGGTCGAAGCCGCCAAGTCGGCGGGCCGCTCGGCGATGCTGCTGCGTGTCCAACCGCGCGGCGGGCAGGCGCTGTTCATCCCGATCCGCCTGCGCTGATCGCGCGCTTCAACTCCAATCGAAAAACGCCCGGTGGACTAATCTCCACCGGGCGTTTTTTCATGCCGCTTGCACTCTCGAAGTGGCGCGCGAAGCTGGTCAGCGTCCGGCGTCGGCGGCCTCGTGCAACCAGGCGGCGTGACGCGGCGCGCGCCGGGTCCGGCTCCATTCCTCGAGCATGTCCTCGGCCACCGCGTTCAACCGCGCCATCTGGTCCGAAGTGCCGAATTGCCAGGCCAGTTCGAGGCGGTGGCCGTTGGGATCGAAGAAGTAGATCGACTTGAACACGCCGTGGTGTACGGGCCCCGTCACCGCGATACCGTGCATCTCCAGCCGCGCCTTGGCCGCCAGCAGATCGGCCTCACTCTCGACCTTGAAGGCGATGTGCTGCACCCATTCGGGCGTGGCCGCATCGCGGCCCATCGTGGGCGAGTGGGGCAGTTCGAAGAAGGCCAGCACGTTGCCCCCGCCGCAGTCAAGGAAAACGTGCATGTAAGGATCGGGCGCGCCGGTCGAGGGAACCTTGTCCTCGGCGATGGCGAGTTGGAATCCCATCCCCAGCATCTCACGGTAGAAGGTCACCGTCTCTTTCGCATCGCGGCAGCGGTACGCCACGTGATGGATGCCTCCCAGCCTGGGTGCCTGTGTCATGGTCATCATCCTTACTCCCGAATTGCTTCCAGTGGCGCGCCGGATCGAGGCCCGGGGAAAGGCCGATCCGGCACGCCTGCCAGAGGCGGTGCGGTCTTGCGGAACCCGATGCACCGCTCCTCGCATGGCCATTGCGCCGCGCCGGGCCTCACCGCCCGGCGCGCATCACGCGGCGCCGTCGGCCGGGTGGTCGGTCGCCAGGACACCCCGGCGCACCTGGTCGCGCTCGATCGATTCGAACAGCGCCTTGAAATTGCCTTCCCCAAATCCATCGTCGCCGCGCCTCTCGATGAATTCGAAGAACACCGGCCCCACTTGCGCCTCGGCGAAAATCTGGAGCAGCAGGCGCGGCGAACCGCCCTCGCTCGTCCCGTCGAGGAGGATGCCCCGCGCCCGAATTTCGTCGACCGGCACGCCGTGCCCGGGCAGGCGCTCGTCGAGCATCTCGTAATAGGTCGCCGGCGGCGCGCTCATGAACGGCACACCCAGCGCCTTCAGCCGGTCCCAGGCCGCGACGAGGTCGTCGGTGATGAGCGCAATGTGCTGAATGCCCTCACCATTGAAGGCGCGCAGGAATTCGTCGATCTGCCCTTTTCCGCCTTCGCCCTCCTCATTGAGCGGTATGCGGATGCGCCCGTCGGGGGCGGTCAGCGCCTTCGAGGTCAATCCGGTGTATTCGCCCTTGATGTCGAAGTAGCGGATCTCGCGGAAATTGAAGAGCTTTTCGTAGTAGTCCGCCCAATAGCCCATGCGCCCGCCGTAGACGTTGTGGGTGAGGTGATCGATCATGTTGAAACCCGCGCCCGCCGGATGGCGCTCCACACCGGGGAGGTATTCGAAATCGATGTCGTAGATCGAGAGCGCGCCGGGATCGGCCGCGCTCTCGTAGCGATCGACGAGATAGATGATCGAATTGCCGATGCCGCGAATGCCCGGCAGGCGCAGTTCCATCGGTCCGGTCTCGACGTGGACCGGCTCGGCCGAGCGGCGCAGAAGTTCGGTGTAGGCCGCGCGCGCGTCCTTCACGCGAAACCCCATGCCGCAGGCCGAAGGGCCGTGTTCGCGCGCGAAGAACCAGGCCGGGCTGTGGGGCTCGTAATTGGTGATGAAATTGATGCCACCCTGGCGCCAGAGCTCGACGTCCTTCGAACGGTGGCGCGCCACGCGGGTGAAGCCCATCGTGGTGAACACCGCTTCGAGCTGTCCCTTTTCGGGCGCGGAAAATTCTACGAATTCAAAGCCGTCGAGGCCGATCGGGTTGTCAAAGTGGTCGGTCAATCTATCTCTCCCAAGAATGCAATGTCGTGTTCGCCGGGCAGGCGCGCGCCGGGCGCGATCGGCTCGGCCGCGCGCCAGCGTTCGTAGATCGGGCCGAAGTCGAGGCCGACCAGCCCGTCGATGAGGTCATCGAGGCTCTCGAGCACGAAATACGTCTGCTGGAAGGCGTCGATGCGATAGGCGGTGCGCATGATCCGCTCGGGATCGAAGGGCAGCCGCAGCACGCCGGTATCCTCGACCGAGAAGCGCGTTTCACCCGCCGAGGACACGATCCCCGCGCCGAAGACCTTGAGCGTGCCCTCCTCGCGCAGGAGGCCGAACTCGATCGTGTACCAGTAGATCCGCGCCAGCATGGGCAGCGCGTCCATCGCCAGTGCACGCGCACCCGCTTCGCCATAGGCCTGCAGGAAATCGGCCACGCGCGGATCGAGCAGCATCGGCACGTGACCGAAGAAGTCGTGGAACACGTCGGGCTCGACAAGGTAGTCGAGCTCGTGCTCCTCGCGCAGCCAGCGCGTCACCGGAAAGCGCCGATGGGCGAGATGGTCGAAGAAGGCCGCGTCGGGGATGAAGCCGGGGACCGCGACCAGCCGCCAGCCGCTGCGCGCCTCAAGCAGCGCATTGGCCTCGGCGAAACACGGGATGCCCTGCGCGCAATCGAGCGCGGCCAGCCCCTCGCGAAAGGCACGGCAGGCATGGCGCTCGGCCAGCGCAGATTGCGCTGCGTAAAGGCGGCGCCAGCGCGCGTGCATCGCGGGTGTATAATCCTGCCAGTTCTGCTCGACGCAATAAAGGGCATCGGCCCCGGCATACTCTCCGCGAAGGCCACTCGCCGTTGTTTCGGTCTCGGGCGTCTTCATGAAGGAAGCATACCACACCGCTCTCGCGTCTTCCGTGCGCAATAGGCTCCAATTTCGTCAAGCCTTGGTGTATTCCACCAGAAAACCCATCCAATTTAGGTGATCCGTGCCCATCGACGAATTCGACCGCAAGATTCTCGGCGCCCTCCAGGAGGATGCGCGCATGCCCGTCGCGCAAGTGGCCGAGCGCACCGCGCTCTCGGCGACCCCGGTCAGCCGCCGCATCCGCAAGCTCGAGGAGGACGGCGTCATCCGCGGCTACCAGCCCGTGCTCGACCCGCGCAAGCTCGGGCTCGAGCTCGACGCCTACGTGCTCATCAACCTCGAGGCGCACAGCGACGACAACATCTCGCGCTTCGAAGCGGCCATCCTCGAAAATGCCTACGTCATCGCCTGCCACGCGGTGACCGGCGACATGGACTACCTCGTCCACGTCATCGCCCGCGACGTCGAGCACCTCTCGCAGATCACACTCAAATCGCTGCTGCGCATCCCGGGCGTTCGCGACGTGAAGTCGATCATCGTGCTCGAGACGGTCAAGCCCCCGCTGCACCTGCCGCTCGGCTGATCGGGTTGCGGCGCGCGAAGGAGTTCCGCCTGCCGGATTGCTGCACATGCGAAGGATTGCGTTGCGAGCCGCGCCTGCGCAGAGTAACGCCCTGACCTTCCCCGCCCCATAGAGCCGGAACCCCCGTGACCTTATTTCCTTCGCATCCGCAGCGCTGGCTCGCCCTGATCGTCCTTTCGGTCGCGCTCGGCACCGGCGGCGATGCGCTCGGCATTCCGGCCGGGCTCATGCTGGGCCCGATGTTCGCAGCGATCCTCTTCGCACTGCGTGACCGCGAGATGAAGGCCCACCCCGGGCTCTTCGCCGCCGCGCAGTCGATCGTGGGCTGCCTGATCGCCTCCTCGATGGGGCCCGAAGTGGTCGCGCGCTTCGCGGTCGACTGGCCGATATTCGTGGGTGGAGCGCTCGCAACCCTGTGCGTGGCCTTCGGCACCGGGGTCCTGCTTGCGGCCTTGCGCATCCTGCCCGGCGCGGTCGCGATCTGGGGCTCGGCGCCAGGACTTGCCACGGCGATGGTGCTGATGGCGCGCGACAGCGGCGAGGACTTCCGCATGGTCGCCTTCATGACCTACGTGCGCGTGGTCATGGTCACGCTCGGCGCCTCGGCGCTGGCGATGGTTCTGGGGGAGGACGGCACCTCTCACGCGATGACCTCGGCCTCGCAGCCCTGGTTCTGGCCGGTGGCGCCGCTTCCGCTCCTCGCGACGATCGCCACGGCTGCCTGCGGGCTCTTCCTCGGCCGCCTTGTCCGCTTGCCCGCACCCAACATCCTGGGGCCGCTGGTGCTGGGCACGGTGCTCCACGCCAGCGGCGTGGTCGAGGCTTTCGCGGTCCCGCGCGCGCTGCTGGCGCTGGCCTACATGATCGTGGGCTGGGGCATCGGCTCGCGCTTCACCACCGAGACGATCGCGCGCGCACGCACGGTGTTCCCCGCCGTGCTCGTCGCGATCGCGGCCATGATGACAAGCTGCTTCCTGCTCGGCCTCGCGCTCTCGCGCATCGCGCATGTCAGCGTGGCCACGGCGTATCTCGCCACGAGCCCGGGCGGCATGGATTCCATTGCCATCGTCGCCGCCTCCTCCCCCGTCGACGTCGGCTTCGTGATGACCTTGCAGACCACGCGCATGGCCGCGATCCTGCTGCTGGGGCCCTGGCTCGCGCGCACCATCGCGCGCCGCTTCGTGCAGGTGCCCGAAACCGCCCGGGACTGACGGTGCGCCGCCTTCGCGGCGGCGCCCCGCAGCCGGTCAGCGCGTCAGCAGGTTGCGTGCCTGGACCGCGATCTGTGCCATCATCGCGGGGCTGAGTACCCCGCTCTGCTCGGCCCGGCGCACCACCGCGCGAAACGCCGAGATCGCCGTGGCGTTCTCGCGGCTCCACTGGTCGGTCGCCTTTTCCAGATCGCTGCGACCGATCTTCGTGCGGACCAGCGATTTCAGGAAATCGAGCCGCATCTGCTGGAAATCGCGGGCAAGTCCGGCGACCAGCAGACGCTCCCAGGGGTCGCTCGGGGTCATGATCGTGGCGCTCGCCTGGGCCCAGTCGAGGCCGAGTACCGCGCCCAGCGCGACGAAGGCGTTGACCAGCTTTCGCGCCTCGATCTTCGTCTCGGCAGCAAGGTCCGAAATGCCGACCGCCCCGTCGAGATCGAAGAGGCGCGTGACCATGCGCGCCTCGTCCTCGGGCGCCCCCAGTTCCCTGAGGCTGGCCAGGATCCGCTCCGACTGCATTCGCGCCCGATCGCCCAGCATGTCGTAGACTTCGCTCTTGAGGACCTGGAGACCCGGCTTCAGCTGCGCTTCCAGCTCGTGCGGCGCCGTACGTCCCGCGCCCGCGCGCAGAAGGTCGGCCATGTGCGAACGCACCGCCGCCGCGGCCCGGTCGAACAGCGCGAGCCGCGCATCTTCGGGCATTTCGGCCCGCTCGAGACGCTGCCACAGCTCGGGCAAGTCGAACATGCGCTGCGCCAGCACGAAGGCGGCGGCCACCTGACCCAGGGTCGCCCCTTCTTCCTCGGCCACCTCGAAGGGATGGACGAGGCCGAGGCGGTTGACGATGCGGTTGGCAAGCTTGGTCGCGATGATCTCACGCGCGAGGCGGTGCTCGGTGAGGAAACGCTTGAACTTGGCCTGCATCGGCTCGGGGAAGGCCCCGATCAGCATCGGCTGGAGGCTGACGTCGTCGGGGAGTGCGCTCTTCTCGATGGCGTCCTGGAGCACCAGCTTGCTGCTCGAGAGCAGCACCGCCAGTTCGGGCCGGACCAGTCCACGCCCGTCCTGCCCACGGCGCACGAGGCTCTCGTTCTCGGCAAGTCCCTCGGTCACCCGGTCGAGATTGCCGCCTTCCTCGAGCATCTCGATCAAGCGCACGTGCGAATGAACGCTGTCCGCGCCGCCGCGCCCCGCGATCGAGAGCGCGAGCGCCTGGAGGCGGTTGTCCTCGAGCACCAGGTCGGCGACCTCGTCGGTCATCGCGCGCAGAAGCTCGACGCGCTTCTTCTCCGACAGCTTGCCCGCGCGCTTGGCGGCGGCAAGCGCGATCTTGATATTGACCTCGTTGTCCGAACAGTCGACCCCGGCCGAATTGTCGATGAAGTCGGTGTTGATGCGCCCGCCGCGCCCGCCGTCACCGCGCAACGCAAACTCGATGCGCCCGGCCTGCGTGACGCCCAGGTTCGCGCCTTCGCCGATCACCCGCGCGCCGACCTCGTTGGCGCTGACACGCAAGGCATCGTTGGCCGGATCGCCCACGGTCGCGTTGTTCTCGCTCGACGCCTTCACGTACGTTCCGATGCCGCCGAACCAGAGCAGGTCGACCTTGGCCCACAAGATCGCCGAAATCAGCGAATCCGGGTCGATCTCCTCGACCTGGACGCCCAGTGCCGCGCGAATCTCGGGGCTGAGGCGGATCGATTTCAGCGACCGCGGGAAGACCCCGCCGCCCTTCGAGATGAGCGCCTTGTCGTAATCGTCCCAGCTCGAATGCGGCAGGTCGTAAAGTCGCTTGCGTTCGGTCCACGAGCGGGCCGGATCGGGGTCCGGATCAAGGAAGATGTGGCGATGGTCGAAGGCGGCGACAAGCTTGAGCGCCTTGGACAGCAGCATGCCGTTGCCGAACACGTCGCCCGACATGTCGCCGCAACCCACCACGCGCACCGGGTCGGCCTGGACGTCGATGCCCATTTCGAGGAAATGGCGCTGAACCGAAAGCCAGGCACCGCGCGCGGTAATGCCCATGGCCTTGTGGTCGTAGCCGTTCGAGCCACCGCTGGCGAAGGCGTCGTCGAGCCAGAAGTCCTTCGATTCGGCGATACCGTTGGCGACGTCGGAGAACTTGGCCGTCCCCTTGTCGGCGGCAACCACGAAATAGGGGTCCTCGCCGTCGCGGATCACCACCTCGGGCGGATGGACCACCGCGCCCTCGACGATGTTGTCGGTAATCGAGAGCAGCGTCGCGATGAAGATCTCATAGCTCGCCTGCCCCTCGGCCGCCCAGCCGGCGCGATCGCGCGCAGGGTCGGGAAGCTGCTTGGGATAGAAACCGCCCTTGGCGCCGGTCGGCACGATCACCGCGTTCTTGACCCGCTGCGCCTTCATGAGGCCCAGGATCTCGGTGCGGAAGTCGTCGCGCCGGTCGGACCAGCGCAGGCCGCCACGCGCAACGGGCCCGGCGCGCAAGTGAATGCCCTCCACCCGGCGCGAATAGACGAAGATCTCGCGCCAGGGCAGCGGCTTGGGAAGACCCGGCACCAGCGCGGAATCGAACTTGAAGGCAAGCGCCACGTGCGCATGCGAGGCAAAGGCGTTGGTGCGCAACATCGCCAGCACGAGATCGCGATAGGCGCGCAGAAGCCGGTCGTCGTTGATCGCCCCGACCCCGGCGAGGCCCTCGCGGATCGCCGTCTCTGCGACTTGCTGCGCCGCCGCGCGGTTGCCCTCGAACTCGGGCTCGTGCAGTGCGCGGAAGAGATCGACGATACCCAGGGTCACCTGCGGCGCGCCCAGCAAGGCCTCGACCACGGTGGCGATGCCGAAGTGCATGCCGCCCTGGCGCAAGTAGCGGTAGAACGCGCGCAGCCAGTTGGTCTCGCGCTTGGAGAGACCCAGGCCGGGCACGAGGCGATTGAAGGGATCGTTCTCGCCCTCGCCGTTGAGCACGCCGCACAGCGCGTCCTCGATCATCGGTGCAAGGCCGAGCGCCTTGCCGGCATCGAGGCCGAGGGGCAGCTCGAGCGTGAAGTCGTGGATCGTGCCGATCCGGCCCTGCTCGAGCGCAGTGGGCACTTCGGCAAGAACGCGAAAGCCGAAGTTCTCGAGCGCGGGGACCGCGTCGGAAAGCGGCAACTGCCCCGCCGCCTGGTAGACCTTGAGACGCAGGCTCCCTGCGCCATCCTGATCGAGCGCATAGAGCCGCGCGTCGCGCTGGCCGACGTGGCGGCCGCCTTCGCCCGCCTCGCCCACGACCACCTTGCGCATGTGCGCGATGTCGATGGCGGCTTCGGCAGGCCCGTATTCGCTGCGGTAACCGAGCGGGAAGGCATCGGCGTAGCGCCCGGCCACGGCCGCCGCGCGTGCCGGTTCGAGCTGCTGGGCCAACGCCGCCTCGACCGCCTCGCTCCATCCGCGCAGGAGGACCTGCAACCGGTGGTCGAGATCGGCCTCGTCGGGCTCGACCGCACCTTCGCGAATGTCGAAGGTGTAACGCAGCATGGCGAGGTTGCCCGATTCGACCTGGAGGCTCCAGTCGAGCGCGGGGGCGTTGGTCGCCTCCTCGACGAGCGCCTGGATGCGCTGGCGCATCTGGGTCGAGACCATGTCGCGCGGCAGCCAGATGAAGGCGAAGAGGTGGCGCATGAGCGGTGCGGTGGCCAGCAGCAGGCGTGGGCGCGGACGATCGACGAGCGCAGTCATCGTGCCCGCGAGACGCTCCACGTCGGCTTCGCCCAGCCCCATCACGAGATCGTGCGGAAGGCTGGTCAACGCATGGGCGAGCGCCTTGCCGGTGTGGCTGCGCGGATCGCAGCCGAGCTTGGTCGCCAGCCGCGCGAGCATGCCGCGCAGGCGCGGGATACGGTCGGGCGTGAAGGCCAGCGCCTCGCTCGTCCACAGGCCCGCATGGACCGAGATCGCAACGACGGCGCCGTCCTCGATCAAAGGCACCAGAAACAGGTCGAGCGGCACGCGGCGGTGGACGCTGGCGACACGGTTGGCCTTGATCACCATCGGCACCGAAAGCGTGCCTTGCGCCAGTTGTTCGTCGAAGATGGCGAAGGCGCGCGCGTAGCTCGCCTCGGACAGCAGACTCTTCACCCCGCGCCGGCAGATGCCCAGGCGCTGCGAATGCCCACCGTCGCGTCCGCGCGTGACATGGCCGAGGATCGTCAACATGCCCGATGCGAACCATTCGAGGAGTGCGGCACCCTCGCGATCTTCGACCCGGTCGGCATCCTGGGACAGCGCCTCGACCATGCGCGGCCAGTCGGTCACCGCGCTGCGCACGTCGGCCAGCATGGACTCGAGCGTATGCTGCAGTTCGCTGCGCTGGCGCGCATCGATGCGCGGCATCTCGATGTAAATCATCGACTCACGCCCCTTCACGTCGGGGCCGTCGGGAACGATGGCAAGGATCCGCCCCTCCGCGTCGCGCTCCACACCGACGATCGGGTGGGCAAGGCGGTCGATCACGAGACCGAGCGAAGCCAGCGTGGCCGCCGTCGAATCGACCAGGAAGGGCATGTCCTCGTTGATGAGCGCAACACGCACCAACCGGCGTTCCTCACTGGCCGAGGCAATCTCGACCACCGCTTCGCCCGGCGGGCGCGTCTGCGCCGCTGCGAGGAGAAAGCGCGCGGCATCCTCGATCCAGGCCTGGTCGGGAGCGCCATCGCCCGGCAACAGCCCGCCCCGGATCGAGTCGGCGAGCGCGCGGGTCAGCTTGGCCGGCCCAACGGCCTTGGACGCCGCGGCCTTGCCTCCCGATTCCTTGCCCGATGCTCCGGCTTGCGATTTGGTCTTGCTTGCACTCATCATCGTCTCCGCCCAATTGCCGCGTCTCGTGCCGGCCAGTCGCTTTCCCATTCTAGGAGGGCAAGGCTTGCGCGCGTTTCGGGTTCCCTTTTCGCAAAGGGTTTATTTCCAGTCGGCTTCCGTGACCTTCGGGCATTTACCTTCGGGCTCCATCGGCCTGCGTATACGCTCGTGGTAGACCCGGGCCGTGAAGGCTCCAAGGACTTACGCACCAACGAGTCTCGCTTCTAAGGGAAACTTACGAAGATTTCTTTATAATTTTAATGCCCATTCAAGCAATCAATCGTGAGGCCTTTGCAGGCATAAAAAAGGCCGGGGCCGGAAGACTCCCGTCTCCGACCCCGGCCGCGTCACGATGTCCAAGGCCCCGTCGGGGCCCGCGCCTCACAAGGCTAGCGGCTCGTAGAGCCAGGGCTGTTGCGCCCGCTGGCCCTTTTCGAAGTCGGCGATCGAACTGCCCCAGCGGCTCTGGATCATGCCGGTCTCGTCCCAGCCGTTGAGCAGGCGCTCGCGCGCGTTGTCGGAAATCGCAAAATCGATCACGGTGTTGCCCGCCGTGATCGTACGCGCGACGAGATCGACACTGATCTGGCCGCTCTGCGCGAAGTCGAGCAGGTTCGCGATCGTTTCGGGATCGAGCACGATCGGCAGCACGCCGTTGCGCAGGCAGTTCGCCTGGAAGATCTCGCCGAAGCTTTCGGCGATCACGCAGGTGATGCCGAAATCGGCGATCGTCCAGACCGCCTGTTCGCGGCTCGAACCGCAGCCGAATTCGCGCCCCGCGATGAGGATTCCCGCGCCGCGCGCCTTGGCCTCGTCGATCGGATTGGGGATCGCATTGCCCTCGGGATCGACGCGGCGATCGCGGCAAAAGTAGTCGCCCAGCCCTTCGCGCTGCATGATCAGGAGGAAGCGCGCGGGGTAGATGATATCGGTGTCGATACGGTTTTCGGGCAAGTGCAGGACCGGGCTGGTCAGGCGTTCGAACGGCTTCATGCGCCAAGCTCCTCAAGCGTGCGGACGTCGGCGATATGGCCCGTGACGGCCGCAGCGGCGGCCATCGCCGGGCTCATCAGGTGGGTGCGCCCGCCGCGCCCCTGGCGCCCTTCGAAATTGCGGTTGGAAGTCGAGGCGCAGCGCTCGCCTTCCTTGAGGCGGTCCTCGTTCATGGCAACGCACATCGAGCAGCCGGCCATGCGCCAGTCGAACCCGGCCGTCATGAAGATCGCGTCGAGCCCTTCGGCCTCGGCCTGCTCGCGCACGGCCATGGATCCGGGCACGACCAGCGCGCGCACGCCCGAGGCCACCTTGCGGCCCTTCGCCACGGCCGCCGCCGCGCGCAAGTCCTCGATCCGGCCATTGGTGCACGAGCCGATGAAGACGACGTCGACCGCAATGTCGGTGACCGGCTGCCCGGCTTCCAACCCCATGTAGGCGAGCGCCTTGGCGTGCTGGCGCGCGGCCTCGGCGTCCTGCGGAGCGGGGGGCACGGTACCGTCGACGGGGGCTGCATCCTGCGGGTTCGTGCCCCAGGTGATCTGTGGCGCAAGCGCATCCAGGTCGAGCGATACCACGCGGTCGTATTCGGCCCCGGCATCGCTCGGCAGCGTGCGCCAATAGGCCGCGGCCTGCTCGAACAGTTCCGCGCCCGGCGCCAGCGGACGGCCGCGCAGATAGTCGATCGTCACCTCGTCGGGCGCGACGAGGCCGATGCGCGCCCCCGCCTCGATCGCCATGTTGCACAAGGTCATGCGCGCGGCCATCGCCATCGCGCGCACCGCCTCGCCGGTGAACTCCACCGCGCAGCCGGTCGCGAAGCCCGCCCCGTAGCGCCCGATCAGCGCCAGAGCGACGTCCTTGGAGGTGACATGGGGCCGAAGCGTCCCGGTCAGCTCCACCTTCACCGTCTTCGCGCGGCTCTGGACGATGGCGTTGGTCGCCAGCACGGTCTCGCAGTCGCTCGCGCCGATGCCGAAGGCGAGCGCCCCGAAAGCGCCGTGCGTCGAGGTATGGCTGTCCCCGCAGGCAAGCGTGATACCCGGCAGCGTAAAGCCCAGTTCCGGCCCCATGACGTGGACGATACCTTGGCGCGCATCGTCCAGCGGCACGTAAGGAATGTCGAACTCGGCCACGTTCGCCGCGAGACGGGCGACCTGCGCAGCGGCCGAATCGTCCTCCTGCGCAACGTTCAGCCGGTCGCGCGCGGTCGAGACCGCATGGTCGGGCACGGCCAGGTGCGTCTCGCGGCGGTGGACCTTGCGGCCATTGTCACGCAGCGCCTCGAACGACTGGTGGGTGCTGCATTCGTGCAGCAGATGGCGGTCGACGTGGATCAGCGCGGCGCGGACCTCCTCGCCTTCGCCTTCCGAACCGGGCACCAGCTCGATCACGTGGCTGTCCCAGAGCTTGCGGTACAAGGTGCGCGGGGCACTTGCGGTGGTCACGCTCGTCTCTCCGAATTTCGATAATGCGTCGCCCCCGGTGCAAAAGTCCGGGAAATCCTTCCGGCAAGGTCGTACACCCAGGCCGAAGCTTCCCCTATACGCTGCGGGGCCCTTGCAGGGCACGCAAACGAATCCATCCGCATTTCGGATAGACTGCCCGGGTCCGCTTGCCCGCCGCCCCGGCAACCGTCAGCGCCGCACCATACCCGGCAATCCCCCTGAGCCGCACGCCCCGCGCGTGCCAGGGCGTCAGAACGAAGGAAGAAACGATGCAGGACACGCGCCTCTACGACATGGTCAAGGCCGGCAAGTTCGTCACCGCCCCCGGTATCCAGGACATGATCACCGCGGTGATCGCCCGCAAGGTCGGCTTCGATGCGGTCTACGGCAGCGGCTACTGGCTCACCGCGAGTGGCCTGGGCCTGCCCGACGCGGGCATCGCTTCGGTGACGCAGATGGTCGATCGCATGGAGAAGCTGGTCGAGAGCGCCCAGACCCCGGTCATCGCCGATGCCGATACGGGCTTTGGCGGCCTGCTCAACGTGCACCACACGGTCAAGGCTTACGAGAAGGCCGGTGTCGCCGCGATGCAGATCGAGGACCAGGAATTCCCCAAGAAGTGCGGCCACACCCCCTTCAAGCGCGTGATCCCGGTGGCCGACATGGTCGAGAAGATCAAGGTCGCCTGCGATGCGCGCAGCGACGAGAAGTTCCTCATCATCGCGCGCACCGACGTGATGCAGAGCGGCGGCTACAACGCCGTGGAAGACCGCATGGGCGCCTTTGCCGAAGCGGGCGCGGACATCCTCTTCCCCGAGGCGCTCACCAACACCGACGACATGCGCACGATCTGCCAGACCATCGACAAGCCGATGCTGGCCAACATGGCTGATGGCGGCCTGACCCCGATCCGCCCGGTCAGCGAACTGGAGGAACTGGGCTTCAAGATGGCGATCTTCCCGGCGATGACCTCGCTGGTCGCTGCGCGCGCGGTCGAAGTGGCGCTCACCCGCCTGAAGGAGACCGGGACCAGCCTCGAAGGCCCCGAACTGTTCAACTTCAAGGAATTCTGCGAGCTGATCGGGTTCGACAAGGTCTGGGAGTTCGAACGCAAGTGGGCCAAGGACTGAGCCCATCGGCCACGTCCTTCCAGGAAAGCGAACCAAGGAAGGGGTGCCACGAGGCGCCCCTTTTTTTTTACGACGCTTGACCGCCGTTCCGCCCCACCCCCACGTCACGCTCGACCGAAAGTCGCGATAACGGGCTGCATCTTGCACGCAGTTTATTCGCTGTGCGGATTTTTTGATTCGAAAAGCTGGTTAGCGGTCACATCGCCGCTTACCCCGTCGCCAGTTTCTGAAATTCCCTCAGACTCTGACGACCTAGTTCCCCTGCCGCTCGCACGCGGTAGGGGATTTTTTTCGGGCCTATCCCACCCGCACCGGAAAAATGGCACCGGTGCAATTTTGTCTGGCGTTCCTACTTATCCGGATAGATCCCCCGGACTCCGCGAAAGGTAGGCAAGCGCATGGAAACTCGCCCGAACACCCGTATCGAAACCGACAGCCTCGGCGAAGTCGCGGTTCCGGCCCACGCCTACTGGGGGGCACAGACCCAGCGCAGCATCGCCAACTTCCCCTTCGGCGAGACCGAGCGCATGCCGATCGCGATCGTCCACGCCATGGCGCTGGTCAAGCAGGCCGCCGCACGGGTCAACCGCCGCCACGGTCTCGACGGCGCCCTGGCCGACGCGATCGAGCAGGCTGCACGTGAAGTCGCCGAGGGCGCGCTCGACGACCAGTTCCCGCTCGTCATCTGGCAGACCGGCAGCGGCACCCAGACCAACATGAACGTCAACGAGGTGATCGCCGGGCGCGCCAACGAGATTCTCAGCGGCGTGCGCGGGGGCAAGAGCCCGGTCCACCCCAACGACCACGTCAACAAGGGCCAGTCCTCGAACGACAGCTTCCCCACCGCCATGCACGTCGCCGCCGCCCGCGCCGCGACGGCGACGCTGGTACCCGCGATCGAACGGCTCGAGGCCGCGCTGCTCGCGAAGGCGGAATGCTGGATGGACCTGGTCAAGATCGGGCGCACTCACCTCCAGGACGCGACCCCGGTCACGCTGGGCCAGGAATTCTCGGGCTACTATGCGCAGCTGCGTCTGGCCCGTACACGCACCGTCCCGCTGATCGAGCATGGCCTGTGCCGTCTCGCCATCGGCGGTACCGCGGTCGGCACCGGGCTCAACGCGCCGGAGGGCTTCGGCGACGACGTGGCGGCCGAACTCGCCGCGCTCACCGGCCTGCCGTTCATCTCGGCCCCCAACAAGTTCGAAGCGCTCGCCACGCACGACACGCTGGTCGACTTCTCGGGCCGGCTCAACACGCTCGCCGTCGCGCTTACCAAGATCGCCAACGACATCCGCTGGCTCGGCTCGGGCCCGCGCTCGGGGCTGGGCGAGATCGAGCTTCCCGCCAACGAGCCGGGCAGCTCGATCATGCCGGGCAAGGTCAATCCCACCCAGTGCGAGATGCTGACGATGGTCGCCGCGCAAGTCATCGGCAACCACCAGGCGATTAGCGTGGGCGGGATGCAAGGCGCCTTCGAGCTCAACGTGTTCAAGCCGATGATCGCCGCCGCCGTGATGCGCTCGATCCACCTCCTGAGCGTCGGCATGGAGAGCTTTGCCACCCGCTGCGTGGAGGGGATCGAACCCAACCGCGCCCGCATTGCCGAACTGGTCGACAATTCGCTGATGCTGGTCACCGCGCTTGCCCCCGAAATCGGCTACGACAAGGCCGCCAAGATCGCCAAGCACGCCCACGAGAAGGGCCTGACGCTGCGCGAGTCCGCGCTTGAGCTGGGCTTCGTCGACGAGGCGACCTTCGCGCGCCTGGTGCGCCCCGAGACGATGGTCTGAAGCGCCCCTCACGGCGTTGACACGCTGCGCACGCCTTCCCTAAGTCGGCGCGCCCTCCCCCGACGTTCCTATCCGACAGGACTGCCACGTGACCGCCTCCTCCCAGACCCTCGCCCACGCGCCCGCGCTGCCCGATCGACCCGAAGCGATCATCTTCGACATGGACGGGACGCTGCTCGACACCGAGGCGCTCTACCGCCAGGCGCAGAGCGCGACCGCGCGCGCGATGGGCCACGATCTGCCCGAAGACCTGCACCGCCAGTTCGTGGGCGTCCATCGCGAGGTGAACGACCTGCACTTGCGCCGCCTGTGGGGCGAGCATGCCGACATCGAGGGCTTCAACCGCGAGGCCGAAGCGCTGTTCGACAGCTTGTGGCGCAAAGGCATTCCGCTGCGCCCGGGTGCGGCGCAGCTGCTCGAGATGCTCGGCAAGACCGGGCTTCCGCTCGGCCTGTGCACCTCGACCCGCAGTCCCAAGGCGCAGGAAAAGCTGCGCATCGCCGGCTTCATCGACCTGTTCACGTCAATCGTGACACTCAACGACGTGGAAGAGCCCAAGCCGCACCCCCAGCCCTACCTCATCAGCGCGGGCAAGCTCGGCGTCGCGCCCGAGCGCTGCGTGGTGGTGGAGGATTCGCCCAATGGCCTGCGTTCGGGCGCCGCAGCGGGTATGCGCGTACTGCTGGTCCCGGACCTCGTCGAGCCCACCGCGGAAACCCGGGCGCTGGCGCATGCGGTGCTGCCCGACCTGCACGCGGTGGCGCAGTGGATCGTCGACGCGCTGGCCGACTAGGCCGGGCCGGGAAGCGCCCCTAAGCTCACCCCTGCCACTCGCGCCGCTCTTCGGCGGCGCGCAGGACCTCATAGGCAAGCTGGTAGATCTGGAAGGCCTTGGCCGCTTCGGCATCGCCCGGCTTGACGTCGGGGTGCACTTCCTTGGCCTTGGTACGCCAGGCCTTGCGCACCGCCTGGAAATCGGCGTCGGGATCGAGCCCCAATGCCTCGAGCGCGCGCAATTCGTCGCGGCTGCGCGTACCGTCGCCCGAGCCGCCCCAGCCATAGTGTGCCGATTCCTTGTAGCCCGCGCTCTCGGTCCATTCCTCGGACTCGCGCCGCTCGGCCTCTTCCTTGTCGAGCCCGGCGAAATAGTCCCAGCCCGCGTTGTATTCGGCCGCGTGCTTCTGGCAGAAGTACCAGCGATCGGGGCTGTTGGGGCTCTTGGGCGCGGGACAATCGCCGCGCTCGTTGCAACCGTGCCGATCGCAGAGGCGCACCTGCGTCGCCTCGCGCGAGCTGCCATAGCCTCCCCAGCGGGGGAATCCCCAGTTGTCGGATCGTGGTGCGCGGCTCATGTCCCAGCCGTTACGCCCTTGCGGCGGGCCGATGCAACCCTCTTGCGACCATCCAGACGGGTCGCGGCCACGAAAAGGCCCGCCCGAACCGGGCGCAAAGCGCGGTTCGGACGGGCCTCCTATGCATGGCGTGCGTGCCTCTGGATCAGTCGATTGTGACGGTCACGGCGCGGCGGTTCTGCGCCCAGGCCTGCTCGTTCGAGCCGAGCGCCACCGGGCGTTCCTTGCCGTAGCTGATCGTGGTCAGGCGGTTGGCCGCGACGCCCAGGCTGATCAGGTAGTTCTTGGCCGAATTGGCGCGGCGCTCACCCAGCGCAAGGTTGTATTCGCGGGTGCCGCGTTCGTCGGCATGGCCCTCGATCGTCGCCATCTTGTTGGGGTAGGTCAACAGCCACTGCGCCTGCTTGGCGAGGGCCTGCTGGTCGACCGCATCGACGTCGTACTTGTCGGTGTCGAAGTAGATGGTGTCATCGCCCATCATCTGCGCGGCGAAGTCGGCCTGGCTGCCCGGACGCGCGCCCAAGCCCTGACCCGAATCGGGGGTCGTCGTGGTGCGCGCCGGACCGGGTTCGGGCGGCAGTTCCTTGGGCGCCTTCGACGCGCACGCGGACATCGCCAGCGCACCCGCGACAAGCAGGATCATCGAACCGCTCTTCGTGTGTCGCGGCATCGAAAGGGCAGAAGGCATTGATCAATCTCCTGTGGTGCTCGCCCGGACTAACGGGCGGCTTGGTATGGTGTTCCGTGCAGTTGTTAACAGTGTCAACCTGAATGGCCGCCAACGGATATTTCTGGTGTGTTAAAAGAGCTTCGCGTCAGCCCCGCATCAGGGCCGGATCGGGCCCCAGGCCGGATCCGAGGCGCCGACCGGCGTGGGCAGCTTGCGCTCGTTACGACCGGTCAGGTCGACCTGCCAGATCGAGGCCACGCCCGATCCCTTCTCGGTGCGGAAGAACTGCACGATGCGCCCGTTGGGCGACCAGGTCGGCGCTTCGTCCTGCCAGGAATTGGTGAGGTAGCGCATGTTCTGGCCCGAGGGGCTCATCACCGCGACGCGCAAGTTGCCCGCGATGTGGGTGAAGGCGATGAGGTCGCCGCGCGGGCTCCATTCGGGCGTCGCCGAGCGGCCGCCGAAGAAGCTGATACGCTGCTGGTTGGAGCCATCGGCGTTCATCACGTAGATCTGCTGCGAGCCCGAACGGTCGCTTTCGAAGACGATCTTGCTGCCATCGGGCGAATAGCTGCCGCCGATGTTGATGCCAGGGCCATTGGTGAGGCGCTGCGGGGTGCCGCCCCCCGCCGAGGACACGCGGTAGATGTCGGTACGTCCGCCTTGCGACATCGAGAACAGCACCCACTTGCCGTCGGGCGACCAGCGCGGGGCCATCGTCGGGTTGGTGGTGCGGAAGATCAGCTTCTGCGAATTGCTGGCCAGATCATAAGCATAGACGCTCGGCTGCCCGTTCAGGTAGGACAGGTAGAGAATCTTCGAATAGTCGGGCGAGTACCGCGGGGTCAGCGCCATGGCCTGGCCGCTGGTCAGGTAGCGGTGGTTTGCCCCGTCCGAATCCATGATCGCCAGGCGCTTCATGCGGTGGTCCTTGGGACCGGTCTCGGCGATGTAGGCGATCTTGGAATCGAAGAACGGGCTCTCACCCGAAAGGCGCGCGTAGACGAGGTCGGCGCACTTGTGGCCCGCGCGGCGCCAGTCGGCCGGGCCCACCTTCCAGCCGCCCTTGGTCAGCTGCTGCTTGAGCGCGACGTCGTAGAGGTAGCAGCCCACCGTCAGCGTGCCGTCGCCATTGGCGTGGACGTAGCCCTGCACCAGCATGTCGGTGCCGCCCGTCGACCAGAGCGGAAAGTTGGGCGCCTGCACTTCGGGGAAAGTCGGACGCGGAAGACCCGCCGGGCCCGAAGGCTTGAACAACCCGTTGTTCTTGAGATCGCCCGCCACCACTTGCGCGATCGCCTGGCCAAGCTGGCCGGTCGAACCCGCGGTCGTCTGCGTCGGCACGTCGGCATCGGTGGCGAACGTGGTGATCGCGATCCCCAGATCCTGCCACTCGCTGTCGTCCGACACGGTCACTTCAAGGCCGTCCGAGGCCTGCGGCGCGGGCGCTGCGGGATCGGGCACGGTCTGGGCCAGCGCCGGGCCCGAAGCGCACAGGAGGAGGCCAAGGGCCAGAGCGGAAAGGGTCTTCATTGCTATAGCCTTCTGTCAAACGTGGTCGTGACGACCTTCCAGCCTTCGTACAGGTCGTCGGGCAGATTGAAAGGCGCCGCCAGCTTCACCGCGCGAATGGCCTGTTCCTGGTGACGCGAAACTTGCGCGGCGTTGGAGGCGGTCTGCCCGCTCGTGCCCAGGATCTGCGGTTCGCCATTGAGTGTCCCGTCCCGGTTGAGCCGGAAACGCACCTTGGTGACAAGCAGTTCCGCATCGGCGCCCTGCGGGGCCTGCCAGTGCGGCTTGAGCTGGCGGCGGATCGCGGCGCCAAGCGCGGAAACCTCGCGCGGGCCGATCGTCGCGGCGGGCGAACCACTGCCCTTGTCGGCGTTCGCACCCGAGACACCGTCGAGGAAGTTGGCGCCGATCTTGCTGCCACCTTCCTTCTTGGGCGTCGAGGAGGCCTTGCTGCTCGCCGCCGAAGAAGCGCTCTTCGAACTCGGCTTGGCCACGATGTCATCGATCGCGCTCGAGCGGCGGCTGCTGGAAGACTTGGTTTCAGACATGGGCGCGGGCTTGGCGGCCGGCTTGGGCTTGGGCTCACTCTTGGCCGGAGCGGGCTTGGATCTGGTCGGCGCCTTGGGAGCCAGCTTTGGTGCAGGCTTGGGTTCCGGCTTCGGCTCCGGGCGCGGTTCGGGCCGGGGCGCCGGAGCAGGTTCCCGCGCCGCGGGCTCGGAGGCGGGGGCCGGTTCGGGCTGCTCCTGCGCCTCGGGGGCCGCCTCGCCGATCGTCGGGGCGAAGTCGGGCGCGGCCTGGCTGTTGGGATCGGGCGACATGGAAGTGTCGGCGACCTCGTCGCTGATGGAAACCTCGATGCGCTGCGGCTTGGGCACGATCTCGTGCTCGGCCGGGCGCAGGATCAGGACGGCCAGCAGCCCCGCGTGGAGCACCAGCGCCACGACGAGACCGAGCTTCTCATCCTTTCGCAATCCGAACAAAGCCATTCCCCGCCAGCCTACGTCAGCTTCCTGAACCGCCGCTGACGTCGGTCACCAGCGAAATCGAGGTGAACCCGGCGCGGTTGAGTTCACCCATCACGCCCATCACCCGTCCGTAGTCGAGCGACTTGTCGGCGCGCAGCGAGACGAGCGGCATCTTGCCCTGCGCGTCGGGCTCGACCGAGGCCAACCGCTCGTTCAGTTCTCCGGGGGCAAGTTGCTGGTCTTCCCAGAAGGTCGCGCCGTCGCGGCGCAGCGTGATGGTGATCTGCTCGGCTTCCTCGGCCATCGCCTTGGCGTGGCTCTGGGGCAGCTCGATCGGCACCGCGGCCTTGAGCAGCGGGGCGGCGACCATGAAGATGATCAGCAGCACCAGCATGACGTCGACGAGCGGGGTGACGTTGATCTCGGCCATCGGGGCACGGCTGCGCCCGCCCCGGCCGCGACGCCCTCCCCCGCCGTTCATGCCCATCGCCATGTCAGCGCGACTCCAGCTGGCGGGTCAGCGCGGCGTGGAGCTTGTCGGCGAAGCGCTGGAGGCGCGATTCGACCATGTTCACGCGGTGCGAGAAGCGGTTGTAGGCGATTACCGCCGGGATGGCCGCAAAGAGACCGATCGCGGTGGCGAAGAGCGCTTCCGAGATGCCCGGCGCGACGACCGCGAGCGAGGAATTCTGCTGCTGGCCGATCTGGAAGAAGCTGTTCATGATGCCCCAGACGGTGCCGAACAGGCCCACGAAGGGTCCGACCGAGCCGACCGTTGCCAGGAAGTTCAGCCGGTTGGAGAGCAGTTCGGCCTCTTCACCCACTTGCGAGGTCAGCGCGAGCGAGATGCGCTGGCGCGCGCCCTCGGCATCGAAGGTCTTGAGCTGCGCGTTGCGGCGCCATTCGGCGAGCCCGGCACCCGCCACCTTGCCCATCGGCACGTCGGCGCGGCGGCGCTCCTTCTGGAACGCCTCGAAGTTGGGCGCCTGCCAGAAGCTGTCCTCGTAGTCGTCGCAGCCCCGGTTCACCCGGCCGATGCGGAAGGTGAAAGTGACGATGACGGTCCAGACCCAGACGCTTGCGAGCAGCAGGCCGACCATGATCGCCTGCACGACGATATCGGCGTTGAGAAACAGCGTCACCGGATTGAGCCGGTCGCTGTCGCCGGCGAAATCGAGGGTGGGGGCGAGCAGGTCGAGTATCATTCGTGTCCTTCCGGCGGGGCGGGGGGCGTAGGCGATGTGGGATGAACGGGCGAAAAGGTGGCGAAGGCCCGTTGCCAGGCCTCGGGCTGTCGGCGCGGTCGTCCATCAGGGCCGATGAACCCGACCTTTACCACGCCTTCGGCGAGACGCGTCTCGCCCCGCCAGGCCACCTGGCGCAGCGTGCAGCGCACCTTGCCCACGGCCTCGGCCGTGGTGACGACGACGACGCTGTCCCCCAGCCGCGCAGGAGAAAGGTAGCGCAAGTTGATCTCGGCCACGGTGTAGAGGCCCGAGCCATCGTCGAGTGCGGCGCGCTGGTCGATGCCGAGCACCTCGAGAAGGTCGGAGCGCGCGCGTTCGAACCAGCGCACGTAATTGGCATGGTAGACCACCCCGCCGGCGTCTGTGTCCTCGTAGAACACGCGCAAGGGATAGCAATGGCGCGCGCTCTCGTCCGCGTGCCCGGCGGGAACGATCGTGCCGTTCTGCGGCGTAATCGCGAAAGAGGGAGGTGCGCTGCTCATGATGCGCGGAGCAATAGCGAGCGGGCCCGTGCCTGCAAAGGCATTGGGGCGCCTGCAAGGCCGGTTCGGTCGATTTTCCCGTTGAAAGGGCCCCTTCGCGCGGTCGGCCGGGCACGAGGCACGGCCACGCGTGGCGCCTCAGTCCGCAATCATCTGAAAGAACTGGCGACCGCCGAAGATGTGGACGTGCAAATGCGGCACTTCCTGGTGCCCGGCATGGCCCATGTTGACCATCAGGCGGTAGCCCGGCGTGTCGAGCTCGAGCTGGCGCGTGACATTGCCCACGGCGCGCATGAACGCGGCGATCTGCGCATCGTCGGCTTTCGCGGTGAAATCGTCCCACGAAACGTAAGGCGCCTTGGGAATGACCAGCACGTGCACGGGCGCCTGCGGGCGAATGTCGTTGAAGGCCAGCGCCACGTCGTCCTCGTAGATCTTGTCGCAGGGCAGCTCGCCGCGCAGGATCTTGGCGAAGACGTTGGTGTCGTCGTAGGGCAGCTTGGGATCGATGGGCATCGGCGTCTCCGGCGTTGAATTCGCAAGATCGAAGGGAGGCACTCAGTCCTGGGGGCGGGCGGCCTTCTCGGCGATGCCCGAAACCCCTTCGCGGCGGTCGAGCTCGGCCAGGACATCGGCAAAGGGTACGCCCTTGGCGCCGAGCAGGACCATGAGGTGGAAGATCAGGTCGGCGGCCTCGCCGACGAGCGCGGCTTCGTCCTCGACCAGCGCGGCGATTACCGTCTCGGTGCCCTCCTCGCCCACTTTCTGGGCGATCTTGCGCAGCCCCTTGGCGTGAAGCTTGGCGACGTAGCTCGACGCGGGGTCGGCGCCGCGACGCTGGGCGATGGTGGCCTCGAGGCGGGCAAGGGTATCGGGTGCGCTCATGTCGCGTTTGCCATGCGGCGGACGTGGCTGCGGGTCAAGCCTGCAAGCCGCGTCACAGCCGGTGGGTCGACTGGCCGCGCGCGGGCAGTCCCGCCGCGCGCAGGGCGCCATGCGCCTCGGCAATCGAATGGGTGCCGAAGTGGAAGATCGAAGCGGCCAAGACCGCACTCGCATGGCCCCGCGTCACCCCGTCGACGAGATGCTCGAGGTTGCCGACACCCCCGCTCGCGATCACCGGCACCGAAACCGCATCGGCGATCGTGCGGGTAAGGTCGAGGTCGTAGCCCTGCTTGGTGCCATCGCCGTCCATCGAGGTCACCAACAGCTCGCCCGCGCCCAGTTGCGCCAGCTTCGCGGCGTGCTCGAGCGCGTCGATCCCGGTCGGACGACGCCCGCCGTGAGTGAAGATCTCCCAGCGCTTGGGACCGGTGCCATCGTCGACCCGGCGCGCGTCGACCGAAGCGACGATGCACTGGGCTCCAAAGCGCGCGGCAATGTCGGAGACCACTTCGGGGCGCGCGACGGCGGCTGAATTGACCGCGACCTTGTCCGCCCCCGCCAGCAGCAGCGCGCGCGCGTCCTCGGCGGTGCGCACGCCCCCGCCCACGGTCAGCGGCATGAAGCAGACCTCGGCGGTGCGGCGCACGATGTCGAGCAAGGTGCCGCGCCCTTCGTGGCTGGCCGAAATGTCGAGGAAGCACAGCTCGTCCGCGCCCGCCGCGTCGTAGGCCCGCGCCTGTTCGACCGGGTCGCCCGCGTCCTTCAAGTCGACGAAATTGACGCCCTTGACCACGCGGCCATCGGCAACATCGAGGCAGGGAATGACACGGATGCGCACGGTCATGGCGCTCAGTCCTTCTCGGCCATCTGGATTGCGGTGGCGAGGTCGAGGCGCCCGTCGTAGAGCGCGCGGCCGGTGATCACGCCCTCGATGCCGTCCTTTTCGTGCAGCTTGAGCATGCGGATGTCGTCGAGGCCCTTGACGCCCCCGCTCGCGATGACCGGCATGTCGGTCTGGCGCGCAAGGTCGACGGTCGCCTGCACGTTGCACCCCTTGAGCATGCCGTCGCGCCCGATGTCGGTGAACAGCAGCGAGGCGACGCCCGCGTCCTCGAAACGGCGCGCAAGGTCGACCACCGAGACGTTCGAGACTTCGGCCCAGCCCTCGGTCGCGACCATGCCGTCGCGCGCGTCGACCGCGACGACGATGCCGTTCTCCCATTCCTTCGCCATGTCCTTGACGAACTGCGGGTCCTTGAGCGCGGCGGTGCCCATCACGACGCGGCTGACGCCGAGCTTGAACCAGCCCTCGACCGCTTCGGGGGTGCGAATGCCGCCACCGAGCTGGACGTGGCCGGGGAAGACCTCGAGGATCGCCTCGACCGCCGCGCGGTTCTCGGCGCGGCCCGCGAACGAACCGTCGAGATCGACGACGTGGAGGAACTGCGAGCCGGCCTCGGCGAAGAGCATGGCCTGCGCGGCGGGGTTGTCACCGTAGACGGTGGCACGGTCCATGTCGCCTTCGGCAAGGCGAACGACCTGACCCTGCTTGAGGTCGATGGCGGGAAAAACGATCATGTCAGGGTTTCCAGTCGAGGAATCGGGTCAGGAGCGCGAGGCCGTAGGCCTGGCTCTTTTCAGGATGGAACTGCACGCCCACGACGTTGTCCTGCGCGACGGCGGCGACGAGCCCCCCGCCGTGGTCGGTCATCGCGGCCACCGCGTGGCCCTCGTCGGGCACGAAGTGGTAGGAATGCAGGAAATAGGCCTCGCCCGGCTCGATCAAACCGCTCGCCGGGTCGTGGCGCCCCAGCCCGACGTCGTTCCAGCCCATGTGGGGGACCTTGATCGCCGGGTCGGTGCGCTCGATCAGGCGGACCTCGCCCGAGATCCAGTCGAGCCCCTCGGTCGTGCCGAACTCGAGCCCGCGCGAGGCGAGGAGTTGCATGCCCACGCAAATCCCGAGGAACGGCGCCCCGCCGACCTGCACCCGCTCGTTGAGCGCATCGACCATGCCGGGAATCGCCCAGAGCGCATCCGCGCAGGCCTTGAACGCGCCCACGCCCGGCAGGACGATGCGGTCGGCCGTGCGCACCTTCATCGGGTCGGCAGTGACCTCGACGTTGTCCGCGCCCGCGGCCTTCAGCGCATTGGCGACCGACTGCAGGTTGCCCGCGCCGTAGTCGATCAGGGCCAGCCGCTCGGCCATCAGAGCGACTTCGCTCCGAGAATGCCCTTGGTCGAGGGCACCGCGCCGCCCTTGCGCGGGTCGAGCTCGACCGCGGTGCGCATGGCGCGCGCGAAGCCCTTGAAGATGCCCTCGCAGATGTGGTGGTTGTTGGTGCCGTAAAGCAGTTCGATGTGCAGCGTGATGCCCACCGCCTGCGCGATCGAGTGGAACCAGTGCTCGACCATCTCGGTGTCGAACTCGCCCAGCTTCTCCTGCGTGAAGCCGGCCTTCCACACCAGGTAGGGGCGGCCCGAAATGTCGAGCGAGACGCGGCTCAGCGCCTCGTCCATCGGTGAATTCACGTCGCCGTAGCGCCCGATCCCGGCCTTGTCGCCAAGCGCCTCGGAGATCGCCTGGCCGATCGCGATGGCGCTGTCCTCGGTCGTGTGGTGCTGGTCGACGTGCAGGTCACCCTTGATGTGGCAGGTGATGTCGATCAGCGAATGGCGCGAGAACTGCTCGATCATGTGATCGAGGAAACCGATGCCGGTCGTGACGTTGTACTGGCCGGTACCGTCGAGATTGACCTCGACATGGATATCGGTCTCGTGGGTCGTGCGGGTGATCGAGGCTGTACGCATGAAAAGGGCCTATAGACCTGTATCAGCGGGAATCAATCGCGTGCATTCGCCCCGGCGACTTTGCAGATAGATCAACGCCCCATGGGGATAATCCCCTGCCCGACCCACGAAGCCGTGCAAAAACGTCTCCCTTGTGGCTTGACCCCGGGCACAACGATGCGCACCTAGAGCGCGATGAACGATACGCCACCAGATAGCCTGATCCCTTACGACGAAATCGTGCAGGAAGCCCTGCGCGCCGTCGTGGGCCGCGTGCTGGGACAGGTCGAAGCCACGAACGGTGTCCTGCCCGGCAACCACCATTTCTACATCACGTTCAAGACCGGAGCCCCGGGCGTGAGCATTCCGCCCGAGCTCAAGGCCCGCTTCCCGGACGAAATGACGATCGTTTTGCAGAACAAGTTCTGGGACCTGGGCGTGAGCGAGGACGGCTTCACGGTGAGCCTGAGCTTCAACCAGATGCCAGCAAAGCTCGACGTGCCCTTTTCGGCGATCACCGCCTTCGTCGACCCCGCGGTCGATTTCGGCCTCCAGTTCCAGGCGATGGACGAGGACGAGTTCGAGGACACCGCCCCGGCGGAAAACGACGCACAGGAACGCGAGGTTGCCTCGCGCGTTACCCCCAGCGAAGACGGCTCGAACGTCGTCTCGGTCGATTTCGGCAAGAAGAAATAGCCAGTCCGCGCAAGGAGCGCCTTCGCGCACATTTTCCGGCTGGCATCGGTGGATTGAAACGATGATGGGCAGGAAAAGCACGAAGGCGCCGCGCACTCTTGCCGAGAGAGTCGATCCGGCCCTCGGCGAATCGCAAGGCGAGCATCAGGACCTTCCCGAGCTGGTCGTGGTCGAACCTGGAAAGCCTGCCGTGCCCGCCGCCAGCCTGCTCGGCCCCAGCCCCAATCCCGCCACCAACCTTGCCATTGCCGACATTGCGCTGCGCAGCGGCACGATGGTGGCGCGACGCGCGATCGAGCGCGCCCTGCTCGGCCGCGCCTATACGCCGCGCAAGGCCAGCAGCATCCTCAACGGGCGGACGATGGCGCAAATCCTGCTCCATCGCAGCATCGCGCGCATGGCCATGGGTTCGGTCCCGGGCGCACTCGCGGTTGGCGGCACGCTGCTCGCCAAGACCTTGTACGAACGTCGCCAGGCCAAGATCGCTGCCGCACGAGGTGCGCGCCAGCTCGAGAAGATGGCGAAGGACGGCGCCGAAGAGGACTGAACTGCCCGCCGACTTTCCCGGAAAGCCGGTCGGGTTCCACTTGATTTGCCCGCCCGCTCCCGCCATCGGGAGGCATGGCCCGCGATACCACCCTTACCGAACCCCACGCCGCCGACGGCGACTCGCTGCACCGGCGCGGGTTGATGCTGATCCTCTCCTCGCCCTCGGGCGCGGGCAAGACCACGATCTCGCGCATGCTGCTCGAGCATGACCCGCACATCCGCAACTCGGTCTCGTGCACCACGCGCAGCCCCCGTCCGGGCGAAGTCGACGGCAAGGACTATCACTTCGTCAGCCAGGAGCAGTTCGACCGCATGGCCGAGGACGGCGAGTTCCTGGAATGGGCGCATGTCTTCGGCAAGAGCTACGGTACCCCCAAGGCGCAGGTGAAGGCCGGGCTCAAGGCCGGGCAGGACTACATCTTCGACATCGACTGGCAAGGCACCCAGCAGCTCTACCAGAAGCTCGAGCGCGACGTCGTGCGCGTGTTCCTGCTGCCGCCCAGCATCGACGAGCTGCGCCGCCGCCTGACCGGTCGCGGCACCGACAGCGCCGAGGTGATCGCCGCGCGCATGGACCGCGCGCGCTCGGAAATCAGCCACTGGGACGGCTACGACTACGTCGTCGTCAACGACGACATCGATGCCTGTTTCGAGAAGGTGAAGCAGATCCTCGCCGCCGAGCGCCTGCGCCGCGCGCGCCAGACGGGCCTGATCCCCTTCGTGCGCGAAATGATGGAGCCCGACGGCCCGCTCGCCTGACTGGCCGACAGGCGGTCCGAAACGGCCCGCCCTGCGCCGCTTTTGCTTGTCCTGACGGCGCCTGCGCGATAGGCGCAGCGCCGAAAACCGAACACCGAACCCTTTTACCGGAGACAGCCCTCATGTCCGATATCGAAACCGCGATCGAAGCCGCCTTCGAGGCGCGCGACACCGTGACCCCCGCCAGCGAGGACGTGCGCAAGATCGTCGACGAGGCGCTCGGCCTGCTCGATTCCGGCAAGGCGCGCGTCGCCGAGCCTGACGGCCAGGGTGGCTGGAAGGTAAACCAGTGGCTCAAGAAGGCCGTGCTGCTCTCGTTCCGCCTCGCCGACAACGGCGTGATGGACTACGGTTCGGCTGGCGCCCCCGCCTTCGACAAGGTGCCGCTCAAGTTCGCCGGCTGGGGCGAAGCCGAGTTCAAGGCCGCGGGCATCCGCGTGGTGCCGGGCGCGGTCGTGCGCCGCAGCGCCCACATCGCCAAGGGCGTGGTGCTGATGCCCAGCTTCACGAACCTGGGCGCCTATGTCGGCGAAGGCACCATGATCGACACCTGGGCGACCGTCGGCTCATGCGCCCAGATCGGCAAGAACGTCCACATTTCGGGCGGCGTCGGCATCGGCGGCGTGCTCGAACCGCTCCAGGCGGGCCCGGTCATCATCGAGGACAACTGCTTCATCGGCGCCCGCTCGGAAGTCGCCGAAGGCGTGCGCGTGGGTGAAGGTGCGGTGCTCTCGATGGGCGTCTACCTCGGCGCCTCGACCAAGATCGTCGACCGCGCGACCGGTGAAGTCCACGTCGGCTACGTGCCGCCTTACTCGGTGGTCGTCCCCGGCGCCCTGCCCGGCAAGCCGCTGCCCGACGGTTCGACGGGCCCCTCGCTCTACTGCGCCGTGATCGTCAAGACAGTCGACGCGCAGACCCGCTCGAAGACGGGCATCAACGAACTCCTGCGCGACTGATCGCGCCCCGCTCCGGCCCGATTGGCCGGAACGGATCGACTTCCCGTCGCGTTCCCCTTGAAACAACCACATTCAAGAGGGACGCGACATGGAATCCCCAGACACCCCACCCCACATCGACAAGGTCGATGCGCGCGCGGGCACGACGCCCGGCATCGTGCGCCACGTCCTCTTCGCCAGCCTTGGCCTCGCGATCGCCGCCGTCGCGGTCGCCTGGGTCTACGCCGGCTCGGATGCGGACACCTCCCCGCAAGCCAGCGCGAGCTCGCCAGCCAACCCGGACGGATCGGCCCCGTGACGCATTCCTGGCGAAAGGGCACGCGCGTGCGCTGGAACTGGGGCGATGGAACGGCCACCGGGACCATTTCCGAACGCTTCGAGCAACGCGTCGCGCGCAAACTCAAAGGCGCGCGAATCGTACGCAACGCCACGCAGGAAAACCCCGCCTACCTCATCGAGCAGGAGGACGGCGCGCAGGTCCTCAAGAGCGCGTCCGAACTGGAACGCGCCTGAACGGCTCAGAACGTCGTCGGCGATTCGATCGGCGGGTCCGCGCGGTGCGCCGCGGCATAGGCCTCGGCCGCCTTCAGCACGCGCAGCATGTTGCGGCTGGAGATCTTCTCGAGATCGGCCTGCGAATAGCCCCGCCGCGCCAGTTCGGTGAACAGCGCCGGATAGGCCGAAACATCCGGCATTCCTGCGACCCCGACGGAACCGCCGTCGAAATCGCCGCCCAGCCCGACATGGTCGGCGCCGATGCGCTTTACGATGTGGTCGACGTGGTCGGCGATCTGCGAAACCGAGGCTACCGGCTTGGCGTGGTCGTTCTCCCAGGCCGCCAGGCCCGCCGAAACCTTGTCCGGCGCATCGGGATGGAGGATTCCGAGCCGCGTCGCCTCTCCCGCCCGCGCCGCCTTCCATTGGTGGACCTGTTCGCTGACATAGGCGGGGTAGAAGTTGACCATGACGATGCCGCCATTGGCCTTGAGGCGATCGAGGATGTCGTCGGGCACGTTGCGCGGATGGCTGTCCACGGCCATCGCGCCCGAATGGCTGAAGATCACCGGCGCGCGCGCCACGTCAAGCGCGTCGGCCATCGTCCTGGCCGAGACATGGCTGAGATCGACCAGCATGCCCAGGCGCTGCATCTCGCGCACCACGTCCTTGCCAAACTCGGTCATGCCGTCGTGCACCGGCGCGTCGGTGGCGCTGTCGGCCCAGCCATTCGCCTTGAAGTGGGTCAGCGTCATGTAGCGCGCGCCCAGCGCGTACATCTGGCGAAGCACCGCCAGCGACGAACCGATCGAGTGGCCGCCCTCCATGCCCAGCAGGGAGGCAATCTTGCCCGCCTTGCGCGCCGCCTCCACGTCCGCCGAACTCGTCGCGTACATCATCTGGTCCGGATGCCCGGCAATGATCCGCTTCATCACGTCGATCTGCTCGATCGTCGCCTGGACCGCCTGCTGCTCGCTCAGCGTAGCGGGCACGAAGACCGACCAGAACTGCGCGCCGACCTTGCCCTTGCGCAGGCGCGCCAGATCCGTCTGCATCGCGTCCTTGCCGTTCGCGGCATCGGCGGTGTTCAATGTATCGGCAAAATCGAACCCGGCCAGAATGTCCTGGCGCCGCTCACGCAGTTGTTCGGGCACGTCGTTGTGCCCGTCCCAGACCGGCGCCTTGGCAAGAGCGGCCGCGGCCACCTGCTCCGGCGACGGCGCGGCCTGCGCCAGGGCGGGGCAGCACGCCAACACGGCAACGGACAGGGCAAACCAGGGACGGCGGCTCATGAAAGGCTCCTAGGTACGGCGGGAAGATGCCGCCGCCAGGGTGGCCCAGCTTGCCCCGACTGCGCAAGGTCCCGCCTGCCTCTCTCGCCTTATTATCCCGAAGAATCGCGGAGATATGACCCCGGTGCCCGCCAAGCACCGGTAGCGGAACACGTCGCATGCGCCTCGGCTGCGATGTACGGCCTCGGTCGCCGCATTTCGGCACGATGAGGGTGAGCAGTAACACCTCGACACCCCACTGGTCTCGGGTTCGCCGCCGCCCCGGGCAAGCCCGCCGCCTATTCCGACGCCATTGGCTTGCTGAAAATGACGCCAAGGCGCGCGCGGACAGACGCGCTCGTCCGTTGCTTCGCCCGACGGGTTGCGGCATTCCTTGTCGCCCGCGCAGTACGATCGCAGCAGCTACCGGAACCGACGATGACCTTTTGCGACGAGACGGCCGAACGCATTATCGCGTACCTGAAGCTCCAGCCGCACCCCGAAGGCGGGTGGTACCGTGAGACCTGGCGCGGCCCGGAAGACGCCGCCGGCCGGGCCCAGGCCACCGCCATCCATTTCCTGCTTGAGGCGCACCAAAGTTCGCACTGGCACCGGGTTCGCGACGCCAGCGAAGTCTGGCTCTGGCACGCAGGCAGTCCGCTGGTGCTCGCCCAGGCCGAGACCGGAGCAGGCCCCGTGCGCGAGGACATATTGGGCAACGACGTGCTGAAGGGAGAATGCCCGCAACTGATCGTAGCGGCCGGACACTGGCAATCGGCACGCCCCCTCCCCGAGACAAACCCCGGTTGGACACTCGTCAGTTGCATCGTGACGCCCGGCTTCGACTTTTCGGTCTTCGAACTGGCCGCGCCCGACTGGGCTCCAGGATGCTGACACCAGAAAGGCAGGGCGCGGCGGGTCTTCTGCCCGCTTGCGCCCTGCATGGTCTCCCCTCCCTCGGTTCTATTCCGCCCGGTCCCCTTGCGTGTCAGTTCGGTCGGGACCGCGCGTCTTGTTCGCAAGGACCGGTTCCAATCGCTTGCTCCGGTTCTTGACGGACAACTCCTTGGCCGCACGCACGCGCGGCGCTATTTTTCCCTTCAACTTGTCCCTTAAACCTTGGCTGACCCCACGAGACGATCTGTCGGATCTGCCTTGAACCTGACCTGCGACACCGGGGCTCTGGATCGGGGCGACGAAAGACGGATTCAAGCGTGTGCAGGCGACAGATCGTCCGCTCGGGGGTTCCGGGCACGGCGCGGTCGAGCGACCTTACGCCGCCAAATCACATTTCGAGGATCGAATCCGGCCGCCCCGCCATCGACAGAGCGTAAAGAACCAACCCAGCGTTTATCACTGCCAGAAATTGCTTCATGACATGCATCCTCTGCTTGAAGTCGAGCTTATTTCTTTTGTTCGCTCAACTTCATCCCTGCCTGCAGGTGTACCAGATCAGCGATTGCAATGAAAGTGAAACCCATCAAATCCGATTAAAAAAATCGCTATTTTGCAATGCAATAGGATAGCAGTACTAGACAGTACCGCTATCCCTGGACGAACTCGGGAAATCCCGCCGAACAGATCGGCCACACGCCGGGAACCTTGCCCCCCGATGCGAATTTAAAACGGCGGGGGCAACAAGGGAGAAAGCCCGTGTCCGTTCTGAAACCGGTTGCCCTGGCCGTTACCGCATCGTTCGTGCTGGGCGGCCTGACCGGGGCTGCGATGCCTACCCGGATGAAGCCGCCAATCGGCCCCGATCTCCACGACCGTTACGCCGTCACGTTCGATCCGTCCGCGCCGGCCTTCTACATCGAGCCCGGCCCGCAAGATCTCACCCCGGTACACGAAAGCCCGAAAATCGCACAGGATTTCGCGATGGAATCTGACCATCGAACGTCAGCCGTCGCCCCCGTCGAACCGACCTACTGACGCAGTGCCCCGGGGCGGCGCCGCCCCTGCCCTTCCCGATGGTTCAGGAGTCTCCGGCGACGTCCACGCACATCCGTTCTGGACGCGCGCTCCGATCGCGAGGCTCGCGCTGAAAGGATAGTGCCGGTCGGACATGCCATCCCGGCACGGCCCCGCGGAGATCGCGAGCGTCACGCTCTCTCCGTCAAGATCGCCGGTGAACGAAAGTCCCCCACGTCCGGCGAAGCGGCGGACCGTGATCGTGGTTCCCCTTGGGTCGTCCGGCCGGGCGTAAGTCAGCTGCGAACTGTCCACCTTCACGCTCCAGAACGGTTCGGTTCCCCGAGCCTGAACCGATTCACCCGGAGCAATCCGGCTCCAGGGACGCGAATCGTGCGGATCGCCCGGCACCGAATCGCTTCCGCCATGGCACGCGGCAATAATTGCATAGCCAAGCAGCAGCGGGAAACGGCAATGATGTCCTCGCAAGAGGCGATTCATTGATGAAAGTTCCTTTTCATTCCGGTCTGGCTTCGCCGACCCTGCCCGATTGCCCGCTCGGATGCAAAAATGGCGACCGTGCAATTCTATCCGATGCGCGGATAGCGAGGCGCGTTTGATGATTTGTGGATGCAACCGCGAAGGGCGTTTCGCTCCATTTGTCAGAGTTTTATCGATCTAATTGCAGTTTTTGCACGACACGGTTCCGAAAAGCGCATTGCACGCAACCGCGATTTACGAAATGCTGCATCGCAACAAGACAAAGAGGTGCCAGGGCAAGTCCTGCAACCCCAACTTTTTAAGGATTTTGCCATGTTCAAGATGATTTTCGCCACTGCCGCCATCGCCACGGTCGCTCTTCCCGCCGTCGCTCAGGCCAACGAAGCCCGCAACTTCTCGCACGAAGGCGTCGACTACGCCTACACGTCGGAGAAGAAGGGCAACATCACGGTCATCGAAGGCAAGGCCGAAGGCCGCGTCCCCTTCCGTCTCTACGTCAAGGGTGACCGCGTGACCGGCATGTACAACAACCGTTACGTCAGCTTCACCAAGGACGAAGTGCTGCGCGACAACGCGCTCGCCTCGGCCCAGTAATCGCGGCGGGCGCGAGAACGGGCAACTCCTCCTCTCTCCCGAGCCTGTTCGACGCGCCGCCTGCGCGTAAAGGGCGCCTTCCTTTTCCGGGAAGGCGCCCTTTACGTATGCGCGCGCCGGACACCACTTTGAAGGTCCTTCCCGCGCCGGGGCTTGCGCTTTCCCGGATATTCAGCGAGGCGACATGGGCCCCTTGCCAAAAAGCGGGGGGTGAAGGTGGATCTTAACAGGATGGACAAGCAATGGGCGCCTTGAAGTGGCTCCTTCCCGTCGTGGGACTGGGTGTGGCCGGAGGTTTTCTGGTCGGCGGCAATCTGTCCGGTGCGCTCAAGGATTATTCTTCGTCCGTCGAGCACGGCGCAAGCCCAGTCCGGCGCGAAATCACTGACGCGCCCGCGGAGACCGGTCCCGGCTATTATGTGCCCGACACCGACCCCGGCCTTGCCGCGGACACCGGGCCTAGCTCCTCCGAGCAGACCGACCACGGCCTGCCCACCTGGCTCTTCACGCCCGACGACGATGAAGGCAACGACACCGGCTATGCGGGCCACGCGCATGGGTTCCCGCAAGAGCGGATCTACGGTTCACGCCCTTATCCCGGCGACCAGGACCTTGCGCCGCGCGATTCGAACCCAATCGCCGCGCCCCCCCGAACGGGCGCTCCCACCGCCCCCTCGAGCGCGCTCGACGATGCCGCCGAGCGCGCGCAGGCCGCCGCTCGGGCCGTGCGCGAGGCCGAAGGGCTCGCGAACTGACCCTCGGGACTTGGGGCCTGCCAATTCGGGAATTGCGATCACTCTGTCCGGTATCGCCCGCTTCTTGTTGCGACACGATCGCATTAACTGGAACGGCACACCTCATCGGACAGGAATCCCAACGATGCCCCAGGATCTAGCCAAGACCGTGACCTTCCTGCTGCTTCACCTGGCGGTGGGCTTCAGCGTGGCCTATGCCTTCACCGGATCGCTTTCAATGGCGGGCGGGATTGCCCTTGTCGAACCGCTGGTGAACGCGGTGGTCTTCTTCTTCCACGAAAAGGTCTGGAGTAAGGGCCTTCCTTCGCCCCGCACCCTTCTGGACGCCCTGAGCCATCGCTCCCACGCCCACGCCGACGCACGCGCCTGAACGGTTCGCGTCGATCGTGCGCGTCAATGCCGCGCTTCGGTGTCGCGCCGCCCGGGAACGATGCGGATCTGGAGTTCGCCTTCGGAGTTGGCCACACCGTATTCCTCGCTGATCTCGGCCATCTTGGCGCGGATCCAGGCTTCGTCGGCATCCATCGCAATGGGATAGCGGGCGATCACCACGCCATCGAGCGCGTCGATCACGCAGAAATGCCCGGTGCGCGAACGTTCCTGCAGCGCATCGATATCGAAACCTTCGGCAAGATCCCAGCGCCCCCGTTCGCGAGACCGGATCTTGCGGCCGCAGTGTCGACAGGTGCAGACCGACGCGCCCTCCGCATCGCGTGTGCGCTGCCCCGAAGGTACGTGGCGGCGGCTGTACCAGCAGGGGGCAAGGGTCGTAGGTGTCCAGCCTCGGCTCAGCATCGATCTATCTCCCGATTGGGAATTGTCCTGTCTATCGGGGATAGGACCGGAGGAGAAACCAGAAAGTGAAGTCGTGGCTACGCACGATCCCCCTGGGACACCCGGCTGCCGCCTTCGCCGCCAGAGAGGAACCTTAGCGGACAAGGTTAAGCCAACGTTAGAAACAGCTCCGCCTCGATGACCCAGCCCTCGCGGGTTTCGCGCCATTTCGCGACGTAACTGCCCGAAGCAGCGCCCACCTTGCCTTCGCGTGCGCGCCCCTCCCAATGCCCATATTCGAGCGCGATGGGTTCGACCTGCGAGGTCTCGATCCGCTCGCAGCGGCGAACGTAGACAAGGCGTGCCGCGCTCGCGAAGTCGCGCTTCCAGACCTTGACCTGCGCCAGCCGACCCGCGATCACCGCGCTGTCGGTCCCGGTGAGCATGACGCAGTCGCGCGCCAGAATCGGTCCGATCGCGCTTGCATCGCCGTCTTCGATGGCCCGGTTGAACTGCGCCCGGCGCGACCGGATCGCCAGTTCGCTCGTCTTCTCGCTCATGAAACTTGCCCCTTCGGATCGGATCGCCAGCCGCGCCATAGCCCCCCGCTGCCCGAATGCCAAAGACCATGAAGGAAGGCCCCCATCCCCCCCCCCGAGGGGGTGGGGGGCCTGCC
>NZ_JABWCU010000021.1 GCF_018491765.1 Novosphingobium profundi
AGGCCGGGTGGACCGCGACGAGCTGGCCCTGGAGGTGGGTCGAGAGCTCGGTGATCGCGATCCCCTTGTCGGCGAGCATGCCGGTGATCTCGTCGCAATAAGTCTGGCTTTCGGCCGCCTTCTCAAGATCGAACAGGCGCGCGTCGTTGCTGGGCAGCTGGATCCCCTCGTAGCCGAGCGCGGCGGCCCATTCGGCGATGCTCTCGAGGCTGTTGAAAGGGGCTTGCGGCCCGGCGAACTGGGCGAGGAAGATCGCCGGTCCCTTGATGGTCTTCATGTCGTGCTGGCCTTGAAACGGGAGGAAACGGTTAGGGGAACGCGACCCAGCCGAGGTTTTCGCGGCTTGCGCGCACGGCGGTGTCGATCAGCTGCATGCCGCGAAGGCCATCGGCCATTCCCGGCACGAGCGCACCTTCCTCGCCGCGCAGCATTCTTGCAAAATCGCGGTAGAGGTTGGCGAAGGCCTCGAGGTAACCTTCCGGGTGTCCGCCCGGCGTGCGGCTGGCGGCCAGCGCGGCGGGGCCGAGCGCGGCGTCGCCCGCCTGGATCAGTTCGGTGCGTCCGTCGAGATGCATCAGGCGCAGTTCGTTAGGGCACTCCTGCTTCCAGTCGAGGCCCGCCTTTTCGCCATAGACGCGCAGGCGCAGGCCATTGCGCTCACCCACGCTGATCTGGCTGGCGAGCAGGCAGCCGCGCGCCCCGTTGGCAAAGCGCAGCAGGATCTGGCAATCGTCGTCGAGAACGCGTCCGGGCACCACCGCACCGAGATCGGCGAGAAGTTCGCTGACCGTGAGCCCGGTGACGAATTCGGCCAGCTGGAAGGCGTGCACTCCGATATCCGCGATGCACCCGCCCAGCCCCGCCCGCGCCGGGTCCAGCCGCCACTCGGCCTGCTTGCCCGCGGCCTCCCCGGCCAGCCAGCCCTGCGGATATTCGACCAGGACCTTGCGGATCGCGCCGAGCTCCCCGGCCGCGATCCGGCTGCGCGCCTCGCGCACCAGCGGATAGCCCGAATAGGTATAGGTCAGCGCGAAAGGCACGCCGCTCTCGGCGACGAGGCGCGCCATCTCGCGCGCTTCCTCGAGCGTGGCCGTGGCCGGCTTGTCGCAGATCACCGCAACGCCCGCCGCAAGCGCCGCGCGCACGGCGGGCAGGTGGTGGAAATTGGGGGTGGTGACCGCGACGAAATCGATCCCGTCGTCGCGTTCGGCCTCGCGCGCGAGCATCGTCGCCAGATCGGGATAGGCCCGGTCAGGGTCGATGCCATAAGCGCTTCCCGCCAGGCGCGAGCGCGCCGCGTCGCTGCTGAAGGCGCCAGCCACCAGCTCGATTTCGCGGTCCATTTCCGCAGCGAGGCGATGCACCGGACCGATGAACGATCCCGGTCCGCCGCCGACCAGTCCCATGCGCAGGCGAGCCATGCGAACCTTTCCTTCTCCCGACGTTTTGTAATTAGTATTCTAATTTGATCGAGCCCCCACGGTCAAGCCGCGAATGGCAAGATTTAAGTCATTGACCTGGGTCAAGCGGAGCGATACCAGATAGGAATATAGGTTCTAATATGCGTCACGTAGAACGCAGTTGGGAGTAGGATGAACCCGATCTCGCGCTTTTTCAGTCGCCTCACGCTCGTCCCCCAGGGGATCACGCTGGTTGCCGCCGGCTTTCTGCCGATCTTTGCGATCGTCTCGATGTTCCCGATCGTCGCCTCGATGATCGGGCACTTCCAGACCGACCCCGACGCCGCCTCGAAAGTGCCGCTGATGGTCACCGCACCGGGGCTTACGGTCGCGCTTCTCGCCCCGTTTGCGGGCTTCTTCGTCGATCGCTTCGGGCGTCGCCGGCTGCTGCTGGGCTGTACGCTGTTCTACGGCGTGTTCGGCACGCTCCCCTTCTTCCTCGACGATCTCGACCACATTTTCGCGAGCCGCCTGGCGCTCGGCATCTGCGAGGCGGGCATCCTGACCATCGTCAACACGCTCATCGGCGACTACTGGGACGACGAGCGCCGCCGCAACTGGCTGTTCCTGCAAGGCGTGGTGGGACCTTTCCTCGCCTCGGGCGTGATCCTGCTCTCGGGCATGGTGGCAAGCGTGCGCTGGAACGGCGGCTTCCTCGTCTACCTCGTCGCCTTCCCGATCTTCCTCGCGATGCTGGCCTTCCTGTTCGAGCCCAAGGGCGCAGCCGCGCACGACAATCCCGAACCCAACGCCAGCCATCACGACGGCAGCTCCAGCGCCTTCCCCTTCGGGGCGGCCATCGCCGTCGCCGCGATGACGCTCTTCGCCTCGGCGCAATACTACGTCTTCATCGTCAATGGCTCGATCGCTTTCGGCGAGATCGGCGTGAAGGATCCCGCCGCCGTCGCCCAGATGAGCTTCCTGCCCAGCCTCTTCGTGATGGTGGGGGCGCTGATCTTCCGCCTGCTCTCGGGCCGGTCGAACGCGGTTCAGCTTGGGACGTTCCTCGGCATCCTGGGCACCGGCCTTGCGATCATCGGCCTGGCGCGCGGTCCGGCCGAGATGATCACGGGCCTGTGCATCCAGCAGACCGGCGCGGGCATGGCCGTGCCCACGCTGATCGCCTGGGCGCAGACCAAGTTCCCCTTCGCGCATCGCGGACGCGGCATGGGAATCTGGACGGGGGCGTTCTTCTTCGGCCAGTTCAGCTCGCCCTGGCTGGTGCACAACGTGGTCGGCCTCGTCGGCTCGATGCAGGGCGCGTTCCTGTGCGCGGGGATCACCGCATTGGTCGTGACCGCCGGTGCCCTGGTCCGCGCCGGGATCGGCGGCACCGGAACGCGCGTCATGGCCTGACGCCGTCGCACTTTCGCGGATATCGAGAAGCCCGGCATGGCCAAGCGCCATGCCGGGCTTTTTCGTGGCTGTTGCGGGGCGACGCCCGGCAGCGCCGCAGCGACGACGTGCGACGGGGCAGAACCACCCAATGGCGTCGCGAAGGCCTTCCGCGCGAAGGCCCAATGTCCGGGGACCGGTCCGCCGACCCCACCAGGTAGCCTTACCTCGCAATTAGCCGACGGATCCACGCGCTGGCATTTGCAGCCAAAAAGGGTTCGCCCCGCCTTGCGGCCCCGCCCCTCGCGCACCACGACACCTCGGCAAACCAGCGCACCGCAGCCCTCCCCGGCCCCACATACGAAAAGGCCCCGCCGGACATGTGTCCGGCGGGGCCTTTTCGCGATCACTCCGCCCCCGGGGCTTAATCCGGGGGCGAAAGCCGGGATCAGAAGTCCACGCTGCCGCGCACACCGAAGGTGCGCGGGGGCTGGAACTGGTAGGTGTTGAGGTCGGAATTGAAATTGCGCGCCGCGTAGGAGAGCACGTTCTTGTCGAAGATGTTCTTCACGAAGGCGGTCAGCTTCCAGCCGTTGTCCGAGGCGTAGCCCAGCGTGGCGTTGGCCATGGCGTAAGCGGGCGAGCGCGTATCGGCGTTGTTGAAGACGCTGAAATAGTAGCTCGAGGAATACTTCACGTCGACGTGCGCGGTGACCTTGCCGGCGGGCATCATGAAGTCCTGGTCGACCGAACCGGTCACCACGAACTTGGGGGCGTTGGGCAACTGGTTGCCACCGATCTGCTGGGCCACGCCGCCGCCGTCGTTCACCTCGATGTTCTGGCCGAACTTGGTGTGCAGGTAGGTTCCGTTGACCCCCAGGCGGGTGTGTTCGGCCACGAGCGCGTTGATCGAACCTTCCGCGCCATAGATCTTCGCGCTGCCCACGTTGAACGTGCCCGCGCTGCCGTCGAGCGCGTCGGCGGTCTGCGAGGCCTGGTAGCCGCGATAGTTGGTGTAGAAGATGTCGGCGTTGATCTGGAGAGTGTTGCCCAGCAGCGAGTTCTTGGTACCCAGTTCGAACGCGTCCACGGTTTCCGAGCCATAGGGGATCGAGGCGGCGCTGCCGTTCGAGTTGAAGCCGCCCGGCTTGTAGCCGCGATCGTACTTGCCGTAGATCATGGTGTCGGGCGTGGGCTTGTATTCGAGGCCGCCGTGCCAGGTTGGCTTGCTTTCCTTCATGTTGCCCGAGCCATCCACCGAGAACGGCACGGACGAGAGCATCGGGAAGGCCAGCGCGGCGAGATTGAGCACCGACCCGCCCTCGCGAACCTTCTTGTCCCAGGTGTAGCGCCCGCCAAGGCTCGCGGTCAGGGTGTCGGTCAGATCATACTCGAGCTGGCCGAACACCGCCTTCGAGCGCGTCTTCACGTCGTAGTCGAACTTGATCCCGTAGGTGCGCGAGAAGTCGAACGGCGTACCCGCGAAGGGCGCGTACATGTCGTAGTCGAAGACGCCCGAATCGATCGTGTTGTCTTCCGAGAAGTAGAAGAAGCCGGCCTGCACGAAGAGACCGTTGGTCTTCTCGTTGCTGATGCGCAATTCGTGGTTCCAGGTCTTGGGCTTTTCGTTCTGGCGGAACTGGCGTGACGCGAAGGGATAGGCGACGCCGGTCGCGTCGAGGACGTTGTTCCACTCCGCGGTGTCATAGCCCCCCTGGTACATGAAGTTGAGGCCCATGTCGGCGGCATAGGACAGTTCCCAACGGATGCGGTCCAGGGTGACACTGGTCGACTGGGGCACGTTCGAGCTGGCCTTGCCGATGTTGTCGACGTCGATCGCGGTCTCGAGAGGGCGGGTGAACTGCGCGTCGCCATCGACGGTGCGCGAATCGTGCTGGTAGGAGACCAAGGCGCTCAGGCCGCCCGACTGATAGAGCGCCTGGATACGACCCGAGGCGAAGTTCTCGTCGTCGAGGCGGCGCATCACGCCGTCGGAGCGGCGATAGCCATCGTGGCTCTGGAACGTGCCCGAAGCGCGCACCGCAAGGGTGTCTGTGAGCGCGAGATTGGCGCCCAGCTCGCTGTTGAACGTGCCGTAGTTGCCCACTTCGAGCGAGGCGTAGCCGCCGTTCTCGAAGCTTGGGCGCTTGGTGATGATCGAAATCAGGCCGCCGGTGGAATTGCGCCCCTGCAACGTACCCTGCGGGCCCTTGAGCACCTCGATGCGATCGAGGTCGTACATCGAGGAGGCCAGCGAGAACGAGCGGTTGGTGAAAAAGCCGTCGCGCGCGACCGGCACCGAAGGGTCGCCGATCTCGGTCACGTCGGTCGAGGCGATGCCGCGCACCGCGACATAGGCCGAACCGGTCGAAGTCGCCATGTTCACGCTGGGGTCGATCGCGGTCAGGTCGCGGACCGAGGCGATGCCCTGGTCGCGCAGTGCATCGCCCGAATAGACGTTGAGCGCGGTGGCGGTGTCCTGCGCGCTCGAGGCGACGCGGTTGGCGGTCACGATGATGTCGCCAAGGCCCTGCTGCGCGGCGGTGTCGCCTTCGTCGGCACTTTGCGCCAGGGCCGGCAGGGGCACGGCGAGCGCGGACACGGAAATGAGCAGGTGATGAAGCTTCACGGCATTCCTCCCAAAATGCGCGGTCGGGAATTTTCCCATACCGTCAGTTATTAAAACTCGAATTTGAGTTCTAATTAAGGGTGGGATGGGGAGCCGTCAAGCCTCATGACAAACGCCTGCATCGCGCAAGCGCGAATGCGGATTTCAGGCAACACCGAGCGCGCCGTCTCCCGTAGGGAGGCCGCGCGAGGCAAGTCGTCAGGAGGGTTCTGGTGGGGCGCTCAGGGGTTGCAGGTCAGGTAGGCAAGGCACATGCGCCCCAGCTCGACCTTGAGCGAACCCCAATCCTGCGGGTGGACCGATTCGCCGGTCGAGCCGAGGCTGAGTTGCCGGGCCAGCGTCGCAAAAATGATCTGGTAGGCGGCATTCGCGCGGACTTCGTTGTCCTCGCCTGCAAATTCGCCGCGGAACACCAACATCGTCTCGGTCGCGAGCTTTGCCGCGCGATTCGCGCTGGCGCGGCCCGGTTCGGCCACCAGGGGATCGAAGGCGGCGCGCATCATGCTGAGGCGCAGCAGCGGGGCATGTTCGCGCAACAGCTCGGCAAAGGCCTCGACGTAGCGCGGCACGAATTCGGATAGCGTCGAGCTTTGCGCGCGCAAGGTGTCGATCATCGCGTCCTCGGCCTTGGCGATGTCGCCAAGGTGATCGGCGATCACCGCGCGCACGAGGTTCTCCTTGCTCTCGAAGCGAAGGTAAATCGAACCGATCGAGACGTTGCCCTGCTTGCTGACGTCCTGGAGCGTGAATTCCTCGCTCCCACGCTCGAGCATCAGCTTGCGCGCGGTGGCGAGCATCCGTTCGAAGGAGGCCTTGCTGCGCCCCTGCAGGGGCGTGCGGCTCACCGTATCGACGGCAAACGTGTTTTTGCCGGAACGCGGCGCGGGCTTGATTGACATGGGTGCCATCATCAGCTTATCAAAATCAGAACGTCAATTCTAATTGAGAGTCGCCGCCCCAAGGCGGGACCTATTCACCGGGGGAGGTTCCTTTGCGTTTTTCCGTTTTCCTGAACGCCCGTTCGCTTGGTCCCGAGCAGGATCGCCAGTTGATGAAGGATCTGGAAAGCCACGCCAAACTGGCGAGCCAGAACCATTTCGACGCGATCTTCCTGCCCGACCACCACTTCAACGGCTACATGCCGGTGGCGAGCGACAGCTTCATCTTCGCCGGGTACCTCGCCGCGCAGATGCCGCATATGCACTTCGGCTTCTCGGTGGTCTCGGTGCCGCTGCACCATCCGGTGCGCCTTGCCGAGCGCATCAACGTTCTCGACCAGTTGACCGACGGCAAGCTGCTCGTCGGCGTGGGTTCGGGCACCACGCCCGAGGAGATGATCGGCTTTGCGGTCGACTATCGCGATGCGGGCCGGATCTCGGACGGCAACCTGGAGATCATCGAGCAGCTCTGGGCCAAGCAGATGGAAGACCCCGCGGTCGTCATCGACAACGGTCCCTACAAGGGCCGCGTGCTCCAGCGCATCACGCCTGCGCCCTATAGCCCCGGGCACGCGCGCCTGATGCCCGTCGCGATGAAGGAGGCCAGTTCGCGCCGGGCGGCCGAGAACGGCTGGCCCGCCTTCATCCCGGCGTTCACCCCGCCCCGGATCGGCGGCACCGAGCCGTTCGAGCACGTCGCCAAGTGGTTCGGGATCTACAAGGGCTTCCTCGAGGACGCGGGCCATGCCCCCGAAGTGGTCGCCTCCGCGCTCGACTGGACGACGCACACTTACCAGTGCGTCCACGTTGCCGAGAGCGATGACCAGGCCCGCGAAGAGCTTGAAGTGATCCTGCGCGCCTATCAGGACGCGGTCGAGCGCGAAGCCGAGTTCAACGCCCGCGCCGAGAGCGACGCGGCCAACACCAAGACCGACCGCACCCCCAACGCGCTCTCCGAGGACTGGATCGGCACCTGGTGTCTCTACGGCTCGCCCGAGACCGTGATCGAGCACCTGATGCCGTATCAGGAGCTGGGCATCGGCAATATCCTGTGCGGCACCACCACCGGCCCGCTGACACAAAAGCGCCTCGAACTGGGCAACCAGACCGTCGAACTGCTTTCGAGCAAGGTCATGCCTGCCCTGCGCGCGGCGGTTCCGGCATGAGCGCGCCGCGGATCGTCGGGATCGGCGGCACCAACCGGCAAGGTTCCTCCAGCGAGCGCATGGTCCGCGCGGTGCTCGAGGCCTGCGCGGCGCGGGGCGGCGAGGTGGTCCTGTTCGACGGCCCGTTCCTCGCCCGCCTGCCCCATTTCAATCCCGAGGACCCGGCGCGCACGCCCGAGGAAAGCGAACTGGTCGAAGCGGTCCGCACGGCCGATGCGCTCGTCATCGGTTCGCCCGGCTACCACGGCGGCTATTCGGGCCTGGTGAAGAACGCGGTCGACCTGCTCGAGGACTTGCGCGGGGACGCGCGCTGCTATTTCGACGGCATGCCGGTCGGCCTGCTCGTCACGGCGGCGGGCAGGCAGGCTTGCGGCACCACGCTTTCGGCGCTGCGCGACGTCGTCCACGCGATGCGCGGATGGCCCACCCCCATCGGCATCGCGGTCAATTCGGTGGCGCAGCGCCCCTTCGCGCCCGACGGCGCGCTGGCGGATCCGCAGATCGCCGAGACGGTCGACGCGCAGGCCGCCCAGATCATGGACTTCGTCGCGAACGCCCGCGCGCGCCAGGCGAGCGCGGAGGTCGCCGCATGACGACGCTTGACCTCGGACAGTCCTGCGCGCTCACCGCGGGCGGCGCGATGTGGGCCTCGCAAGCGATCGACTACGCCGGCATTCCCGCCTTCACCATGTCCGACGGGCCGCTCGGCATCGCCAGCGGCAAAGTCGACGAACGCGACGTGGCGCGCCTCTCCCCCTGCCCGACGCTGCTCGGCGCGACCTGGGACCGCGAGCTTTGCCGCCGCGTCGGCGAAGTGACCGGCCACGAGGCAGTGGCGCGCGGGATCGACGCGGTGCTCGCCCCCAACGTCAACCTGGCCCGCAGTCCGCTTGCCGGGCGCGCCTTCGAATACTTCTCCGAGGACCCGGTGCTGACCGGCGTGCTCGCGGCGGAGTGGACGAAGGGCCTGCAGGCAACGGGCACCGCCTCCATTCCCAAGCACCTCGTGTGCAACGACAGCGAGACCGACCGCGACAACGTCAATGTGCGCGTCGACGAGCGCACGCTCCGCGAAGTCTACCTGCTGCCCTTCGAATACTGCGTCAACGCGGGATGCGCGGGCCTCATGGCCGCCTACAACAAGGTCAACGACGCCTGGTGCTCCGAACAGGCGCACGTCCTTACCGACATCGTGAAGGGCGAATGGGCCTTCCCCGGGCTGGTGATGAGCGACTGGTTCGGCACGCATTCGAGCGTGGGCACGATCTCGGCAGGCCTCGATCTCGAGATGCCCGGCCCCGCCCGCTTCATGGGCAGCAAACTCCTGCCGCTCGTCGAGAGCGGCGAAGTCGAGGCCACGCGGATCGCCGATGCCGCCGCACGTGTCGCATATACCGCGCGCAAGGCGACCGGCGCCAAGGCACCGGCCCCGGACGCGCACGACGTCGACGAGACTTTGGTCGAAGCGGCGGCGGCGGGCTTCACCGTGCTGCGCAACGAAGGCAGCATGCTCCCGCTCGCTCCGGGAGAGGTGAAGCGGCTCGCGGTGATCGGACCCAACGCCTTCGCGCCCTGCTTCCAGGGTGGTACCTTCGCCAAGATCTCGATCTCGCCCGAGGCGCCGACCCCGGTCGAGACGCTGCGCGCGCTCTATGGCGAGACCTGCGAAGTGGTCTGCGAACCGGGCATCGACCCACAGCCGCGCCTGCCCGCGATGCCCCTCGTGCCCGCGCACGACCTTGGCGATGGCTGCACGGCAGGCCTCACCGTGCGCTATTACGACCAGCCCGGCTGCGCGGGACCCGTGCGCAGCGCGGAGACGCGCAACACCAATTCGCTCGTCTGGTTCGTGGGCGTGCACGACGACACCGCCGACTTCGCAAGGCCCGGCTCCTTGCGCGCCGAAGGCCGCTACACCGCGCGGCATACGGGCCTGCACAGCTTCCACCTCGGCTCGACCGGGCTGGCGCGCATCCTCGTGGATGGCGAGGAAGTGATCCGCTGCGGCGGCGCGGTGCCAGCCAAGGACGTGATGGGCCACCTCAAGCGCGGCGACAGCGACGCGGTGACGCTGCGCCTCGAGGCGGGGCAGGAAATTACCGTGACGGTCGAGTTCGACTGGACCGGGGGCCGGGTGGCAGGCCTGTGGTACGGCCTGCGCGGGCCGGACAGCGCCGAGGAAATGCTCGCCCGCGCCGTCGAGGCCGCACGCGATGCCGAGGCCGTCTTGCTCTTCGTGGGCGAGACCTCCGATTCGAGCGTGGAAAGCAAGGACCGCAAGGACACGCGGCTCCCCCAGGGGCAGCTTGACCTCATCGACGCGGTCTCCGCCGCCAACCCGCGCACGGCGGTGATCGTCAACGTCGGCCATGCCTTCGACGCCGGCTTTGCCGACACCGCGCAGGCGCTGCTTTCGGTGTGGTATCCGGGCGAAGGCTATGCCCGTGCGCTCGCCGAAGTGCTGAGCGGCCAGCGCGAACCCTCGGGCCGCCTGCCGGTAACCATCGCCGCGCAGGAAAGCCATTACCCCGCCTTCGATCTCACCCCCGAGGCCGACGGCAGCCTGCCCTATCGCGAGGGGACGGCGATCGGCTATCGCGGCCTGGCCGCCGCCGGACACCGCGCCCGCTATCCCTTCGGCTATGGCCTTGGCTATGGCGTGCTCGACTGGTCCGAGCCCGGCCTCGACGGCGACCAGCTCCACCTGACACTGGCGAACCCCCACGCCCGCGAAGTCAGCGACGTCGTGCAGGTCTACCGCGACGAACCCGAACGCGCGCTGGTGGGATTTGCCCGCTTCACCCTGGCCCCCGGCGAAAGGCGGCGCGTCGCCGTGCCGCTCGAAGCCATGGCGCTCAGGATCTGGAGCGAGGACAGGTGGTCGGCGCTTGCGCCTTCCGGAGGCCTGCGTCTCGCGCGCCATTGCGAGGATGAGGGCGTGGTCGTGGCCAACGCCGCGCTCGCTTCGAACTGAGTGTGCCCCGGAGCCCTGCCCGCGCAGGGTTCCGGAAGGCCCTCCGGAAAGGACGACGGGGGCGCGATCAGGCCAGCCCGAGCAGCGCGAGCAGCGCCAGGCTGATCGCGCCCAGCGCCAGCAACGAGAGGACGACCGCCGCGCTCACGCGCCCTCCCGCCGCGGCCACCGTGCGCACATCGACGCCGAGCCCGAGCGCGGCCATCGAGACCACCGTAAGGCCACTGGCAAGCGCCTGCGCCGGCGCGATCAGCGCGCCCGGCACCAGCTCCAGCGAGCGGGCCGCGACGCACGCCAGGAAGCCCGCGATGAACCACGGCACGAGATGGGCGAGCCCCGGAGCTCGGGGCTCCCCGCCGCCCGCGACCGTCTCGTCCGCGCGCGGCGGCGCCCCGGCGAGGCGCGGCGCGAGAAGCGAGAGCACCAGGCACACCGGCCCCAGCATGAGCACGCGCACCAGCTTGACCAGCGTGCCCGTCTGCACCGCCACCGCGCCCAGCGGCGGCGCCGCCGCCAGCACTTGCGGCACCGCGTAGACGGTGAGCCCGGCCAGCGCGCCAAACGCCACGCCCGTCAGGCCGAGCGCGAAGGCCAGCAGCGGCAGGCCGAGCACGACCACCACGCCCAGCACGGCGGTGAAGGCGATCGCAGCGGCCACCTCGTCGCTGTCGGCCCGGATCACCGGGGCCACGGCCGCGATCGCCGAATTGCCGCAGATGGAGTTCCCGCAGGCAACCAGCAGCGCCATGCGTAGGGGCAGTCCCAGGAGGCGCCCGATCGCGAAACTGGTGAAGATGGCGAGCACCACCACCCCGGCGATACCGCATAGCAGGCCCGGCCCCGCCGCCAGGATCGTCGCCGCGCTGACCGAGAGACCGAGCAGCACGACGGCCAGTTCGAGCAGGAATTTGGCGCTGAAGTCGATCCCCGCCTGAAATCGGCGGCCGGGCGTCCAGAGGCTGCGCACGACTGTTCCGACGAGGATCGCAAGCACCAGGGCCTCCACCCAGGCCTTGCCGAGGCGCGCGCGCTCAAGGTGCTCGAGACCATAGGCAAGCGCGCTCACCAGAAAGCAGAGCAGCAATCCGGGTATGTGCGCGCGGCAGCGATCGAAGAGACGGGACATGCGCGATTTCCTTTCGCACCACGAGCTAGGCCGCCGCGTTCAATCCTTCCAACGGATTGATCTTGTCATTTCAATCGTCAATCATGATCATTCGTGGTAACGCCTTGCGCATGACCCTCGACCAGTTGCGGATCTTCGTGGGCGTCGCGCAGCGCGAACACGTCACCGCTGCGGCGCGCGCCCTCCACATCACCCAGTCCGCCGCCTCGGCGGCGATCGCCGCGCTCGAGGAGCGCCACGGCGTCAAGCTGTTCGACCGGGTCGGGCGCGGCATCGCGCTGACCGAGGCGGGGCGGCTGTTCCTGGCCGAAGCGCGCGCGGTGCTCGCCCGCGCCGCGCAGGCCGAGACCGTGCTGGGCGAACTCGGCGCGCTCGAACGCGGGACGCTCACCCTCGTCGCCAGCCAGACGATCGCGGCCTACTGGCTGCCCCCGATCCTTGCCGCCTTTCACCGGACCTACCCGGCGCTGGGCCTCACGCTCCAGATTGCCAACACCCAGCAGGCTGCGCGGCGGGTGCGCGAGGGCGAGGCCGATCTCGGCATCGTCGAAGGACTGGTCGAGGACCCCGCGCTCGCCCGCTGGACGCTCGGGCAGGATCGGCTCGTGCTGGTGCGCGCCGCCCCGTTCGGACCCGAGACGATCGACGCGCCGTGGCTGCGCGCGGCGCCCTGGGTGCTGCGCGAGGAAGGCTCGGGAACGCGCTCGGCCTGGGCCGCCCACATGCGCGCGCTTGGGCTCGATCCCGAGGAGCTCGACGTCCACCTCACCCTGCCCTCGAACGAGAGCGTGCGCACGGCGGTGGAGGCGGGCGCAGGGCTTGCCGCGCTTTCCGCGCTGGTGGTGGCGCCGGCGCTGGCCTCGGGCACGCTCCACGCCGCATCTCTTGCCTTCCCCGCAAGGCCCTTCTTCGCGCTGCGCCACAAGGAGCGCTACCGCACGCGCGCGGCCGAAGCTTTCCTGAGTCTCGTCGAGAGCTGGCCCGAGAGGTCGGCGAATCAGGGAGCCGGCTGCGTGGCGGGCATCGGCGCTGCGGGCGCGGCTCCGGCGGGAGCCAAGCGGAACGCGAAAGGATAGCGCGCGCCCTCGATCGTCACCGTCAGGCGCAACTGCGCGTACGAGCCCCCGCTCGCCGCGCCGGGCACGACGATCATCCCGCCGTAGCTGCTGCCCGGATCGACCGTGGTCGTCTCGAGCGCCTGCGCGCCGAGTTGCGCAAGGGTGTAGTCGAGCTTGCGGTCGATCCCCCGGATCGCCATGGCGCCGCCCGTCACCGCCATCGCCGCGCCGACCTGGCCGGGTGTGTCGTCGTGCCAGTGGATCGCCTCGACATACCCCGGGCCACCAGGCCCATGGTGCGGATCGCCATGCCAGCGGTAGACGGTCCCCTCGCGCGAGGCGGTCGAGGCGACCCCGACCACGACCCCGGCGAACAGCGCGGTGCCGATCTTGGCGCCGCGCGCCTTGTCCTTCGCCGCGCGTTCGAGCTGCTCGGAGGTGGGGATCGCGAGCGGCGTGCCGTCGCGCGTGACCGCGACATTGGCGGTCCCGAAATTTACCGCGCGCTCGCCCTCGTTGAAGAAGGCCAGCGAGAAGGCGACGCGCCCGTCCTCGACCGGCAGCGGGCGGACCTCGACGGTGCCCTGCGGGAGTTTGAGCGACACTGTCGGCGTGCCGTGGTCGTAGCGCGCGGTCTCGGCGCCCAGGTGTTCGGGGGTAAGCGCGAGCGGCGTCGCCGCCCCGGCCGCTTCGGGCAACAGGGCCAGCGCCGCGAGCAGCGGAAGGAAGGGAGATTTCATGGCGTCTCGCTTGGTCTGGGAAATGGGGGTGGCGCGCGCAGCACGAGGGGGGCTTGGGGGACGGGCTGCGCGCGCCGGATCGAGGCGGGCACGGGCGAAGAGCGCGCCCGGACCTGCCTCGATCGGGGACCTGGAACTACCAGCCGCCCGCGACGGACTGGACGATGACCCCGCTCGACTGGCGGATCAGCACGAAGTTGGTGCCCGCAAAGTACCAGCCGTAGCCAGGAGGAGGCGGGGCGAGGCCGTAACCCGCCGGATTGACCACGACGTAGCGGCGCATCTCGACCGGGAACGTGACGCCCACCACCCAGGTCGTGTGCACATAGGCGCGCGGCACCGCGTAATAGCCGTAGCCGGGCGCGAAGTAGTACCCCGCGCGCGGGCCCTTGTAGTAGACGAAGCCCGGATGCCCGCGCCACCATCCCGGCCGCCCGCGGTCGACCACCACGACGTTCGTGTGGCCGTGGCGGGGCGGCGGGGGAGCGCCGTGGCCGTCATGATGGTGCGGCGGCGGCGCGTGGCCCGACGGGGGATGGCCCCCCGGCGGGGGACCACCTTGCGCGTCGGCGGGCAGCGCGAAGGCAAGGGCGAGGCCGCCGACCAGCGCAGCGACCAGCGCAACGCCATGGCGCGAGCGGCGCCGGGTGAGGAAAGGGTCTGGAACATTCACGTCGGGGGGCTCCTATCTGGTACTCCCCGAGGTTGGCCTCCCCGTGCAAACGCCGTTCGCGCACAATGTAACGATTTTTCTCAGGCCCCGCTCAGCGCTCACGGCGCAGCGTCAGGATGGCGCGGAAGCCGCCTTCGCGGCGGTTCTCGAGCCGCAGGTCGCCCTCGTAGCGGCGCGCCAGCGCCTGCACGATCGAGAGGCCCAGGCCCACCCCCCCGGTCTGCCGCGCGCGCGAAGGCTCGCTGCGCTCGAACGGGCGCAGCAGCCGCGCGAGATCGCCTTCGGCAACCCCGGGGCCCTCGTCCTCGACGAGGATGTGGACGCAGTGCGTTTCCACCAGCACGCGCACCCGCGCGCTGCCCCCGCCATAGCGCAGCGCGTTGTCGAGCAGGTTGGCCATCATCCGCTGGAACGAGAGGTGCGAGGCGCACACTTGCACGTTTTCGCCCACCGGCGCGATCGCGATGTCCTGCGCGCTGCGCCCCCGCTCGAGCGCGAGCGCGGCCAGTTCGGTGCGCAGCTCGCAGCTCGCGAGCTCGGTCGCGCCGCTCGCGGATTCGCGCGCAAAGGTCAGCGTATCGGCGAGCAGGTCGCGCATTTCCGCAATGTCCTGCGCGGCGAGGCGGCGCTGTTCGGGGTCCTCGATGAACTCGCTGCGCAAGTCCATGCGGGTCAGATAAGTGCGATAGTCGTGCGCGATTGCGGCCAGCATGCGCGTGCGCTCCTCGAGCAGGACCTTGAGCCGCGCCCTCAGGTCACGGATCGTCTCGCCCAGTTCGACGAATTCGCGCGGACCGGGCAAGTCCACCGTATCGAGCCGATCCTCGCGCACCGCGCGGGCCAGCCGTTCGACCGGCCGCGTCGACTGCGCCGCGAGCCAGAGCACGACGAGAATGTCGAGAACGGTGACGACCAGCAGGAACAGCACGAGATTGCTCAGGATCTTGGTGATCGGCGCGGTCACTTTCTGCTCGACCGCGAAGGCCTGCCCATCGGGAAGCTGGACCGTGACGCGGATCGGGCTCGAGGTGATGCCGGGCTGGTCCTCGAAGCTGCGCGGCACGTCCGAACCGAAGACCTGGACCCGGAACGGGCGTCCCCCGAGCGCGTCGCGGTAACGCACGAGCGTCTCGGGGGTGACCGCGCCGGGCATCGCGGCCGGAAGCGCGGAGCGCAGCGTGACGCGCAAGGTGGCGTCGCTGAAGGCCCGGTCGAGCTGCGCGTGGGTTTCGGGCGGGGTGCGCTCGAAGGCGGCTGCGATCAGCGCCACCTTGGTCGGGTCGGGCAGCCGGTAGAAGGGCTCCATGTGCGCCGGATCGGCGAACTTCAGGAAGACCCCGATGATTGCGATCATCGCCAGGAGATGGAGGACGACGATGACCGCGATGCGCTCGCGCAGGCGGATCGAACGCAGGCCCATCAGCCGCGGCTCACGTCCGCACGACGCTCGGCACGAAGAGGTAGCCGTCGCCGCGCACGGTACGGATCATGCCCGAGCCGCGCGGCTGGTCGCCCAGCTTGCGGCGAAGCCGGCTCATCTGCACGTCGATCACCCGGTCGAACGGGTTGGCCGCCCCCCCGCGCGTCCAGTCGATCAGGAGATCGCGCGAGAGCACCCGGCGCGGATGGAGCACGAGCGCGTGGAGCAAGTCGAACTCGCTGGTGGTCAGCAGCACCGGCTCGCCCGCCGGGTTGGTGAGGTCGCGCGCGCTCGCGCGCAGCACCCAGCCCTCGAAGCGGAAGGTCTCGCCGATCTCCTCGCCCCCGGCGGCCACGATGTCGCGCGTGCGGCGGATGATCGAGCGCAGCCGGGCCAGCAGTTCGCGCTTGTTGAAGGGCTTGGCGAGGTAATCGTCGGCGCCCAGCTCGAGCCCGATGATGCGATCGATCGGATCGTCCTTGGCGGTGACGATGAGGATCGGCAGGCGCGGCATTTCGACGCGCAGGCGCCGGCAGATGTCGAGCCCGTCCTCGCCGGGCAGCATGAGGTCGAGGATCAGGCAGTCGAGCCGCGCCAGCACGTTCTCGTCGAGACCGCGCGAACCTTCGAAGGCCATGACCGTGAAGCCTTCGCGCTCGAGCAGCGACTTGACCAGCTCGCGGATGCCCGGATCGTCCTCGACCACCGCGATCGTGCCCTGCGAGGGGGCCTCGTGCGCGACCTGCGCGCGATTTTCCGGGAATGGGACGGTCATCGGGTCGGGTCTTCCTGGCGCATCGGGTAGCGGAGAGCTGGGGCGAATACCCCCTCCCGCACGTCCGGGCGAGGCCCGGATGGTGCGGGAGGGGGGCGACCCGCGAGGCGGAGTGGGTAGGCTCAGCGCCGCTTGGCGGCGGCGGCGCGCAGTTCGGCGGGGGTGACCTTGCCGTCCTTGTCGGTGTCGACGAAGGCAAAGCCGCGCTCACGGTGGCCCGAGGCCGTCCATTCGGCGAGCGAGAGCGCACCATCGCCGTCGGTGTCCATCTTGGCGAACATCGCGCGCGCCTGTTCCTGCTGTTCGGGCGTGGGGGCGGTCTGCGCGCGTACGCCCGTCGAACTCGCCGCCAGGGCGCCCAGGGTGAGCAAAAGGGGAAGTGCCTTCATCGAAAATCCTTCGTGTTCGCGTCACTCGCAAGGTGAGCTGCCCCTTCCTTAGCCGGTCTGCGCGGCTCCCGTTCGCGACAAACGTGAAGAGACATTTCCGTTTGTAACGAACCTGCGCCCCGCCGCCAACAGCACGGGTTCCGGCCGAAAATGGCGCGCATGGCCCCGGGCCGCTCTGCAACAATCGGTTACATTGGCCATGATCGGCTGTTGCACGCACCCGCCATTGCCCGGGTCTCGACCTGCACCGGGGCGCGCCGTCGCCCCCCTCCCCGGCCATGGAACCACGATGCCCCCCCTTCGCCCCCTGTTTCCCGCCAGCGCGCTGTTGCTGCTGCTTGGCGCCTGCTCGCACGACGCGCCCGCCAAGGACGAGCGGCGCCCCGTCGCCGTCCTCACCCTTTCGCGCGAAGCCCATAGCTACGAGACGCGCTTTACCGGCACGATCCGCTCGGCCTTCGAAAGCCAGGTCGGCTTCGAGGTCGCCGGACGCATCGTGGCGCGCGCGGTCGAGCCGGGCGACATGGTGCGCGCGGGCCAGGTGCTGATGCGGCTCGATGCGCAGGACTACGCCCGCGCGCTCGACAGCGCCGAGGCGCAGAGCGCGGCCGCGCGGACCGGGGCCGCCACCCAGCGCGCCGACCTCGCCCGTTCGCGCGAACTGCTCGCCAAGGGCTTCATCTCGCCCGCCGAATTTGACCAGAAGCAGGCCGAGACCGCGCAGGCTAACGCGCAGTTGCGCGCCGCCGCCGCGCAAGCAGGCACCGCCTCGGCGCAACTGGGCCGCACCACGCTGCGCGCGCCGCGCGCGGGCGTGGTGACCCAGGTCGAGGGCGAAGTCGGACAGGTCGTGGGCGGCGGCCAGGGCGTGGTCATGCTGGCCGACACGCGCAAAGTGGAGATTGCGGTAGCGCTGCCCGAAGGCGGCCTCGACCAGGTCCGCCGCGCCGCCGCGCTCAGCGTCAGCAGCTGGAGCCAGCCCGAAAAGCGCTATCCCGCGCACCTCCACTCGATCGCCGGGGCCGCCGATCCGGCGACGCGCACCTTCGCGGCGCGGGTCACGGTCGACGTGCCGCCCGGCGTGCTGGCGATGGGCGAAAGCGCCGAGCTTCACGTCGTGTGCGAACCGGCCCGGAGCGGCGATAGCCCGGCGAGCTTCGACGTGCCGCTGAGCGCCGTCGCGCAAGGCCGCGACGCGAAGAACGGCGCGCGCGCGCAGGTCTGGGTGGTCGACCGCAAGACCCTCACCGTGTCCCCGCGCCCGGTGCGCCTCGGCACGCCGAGCGGCCATACGATCCGCGTCGTCTCGGGCCTTAAGCCGGGCGAAACCCTCGTCACCGCCGGGGTCCAGCTCCTCCACGCGGGCGAGAAAATCCGCATCGTCGACGTGCCCGCCTCATGAGCGACACCTGCGAAAACGCCGCGAAGCCGCGCGACGGCAACTTGTCTCGCTGGGCGCTGGGACACCGCCAGTTCGTCGGCTTCCTCATCGCCGTGGCGAGCGTGGCGGGCCTCCTCTCCTACCTTTCGCTCGGCCGCAAGGAGGACCCCGAGTTCACCGTCAAGACGATGATGATCACCGTCGGCTGGCCGGGTGCCAGTGCCCAGCAGATGGGCCAGCAGGTGATCAAGCCGATCGAGACGATGCTGGCCGAGAACATCCCCGAGATCGACTACGTCAAGAGCAAGGCCCTGCCCGGCCGTGCCACGATCAACGTCACCCTGATCTCGACCGTCAAGAGCAGCCGCATTCCCGACATCTGGTACGACGTGCGCAAGACCGTCACCGACAACCGCGCCGATTTGCCGGGCGGCGTCGTCGGCCCCGCCTTCAACGACGAGTTCGGCACGACTTACGGCAACATCTACGCCATCACCGGCGAGGGGTTCGGCGAGCCGACCCTGCGCCGCTACGCCCAGACCCTGCGCGACCGCGTCCAGCAACTGCCCGACGTCGCCAAGACCGAACTTGTCGGCGACCAGGACGAGGCGGTCTACGTGACCTACGACAGCGCGCGCCTGGCCGGCACCGGGATCACCCCGCAGGCGATCGCCGACGCGCTCGAGGGCACCAACGCGGTCGCGGCCTCGGGCATCGTCGAGGCCGGGCCCGAACGCGTGCGCCTGCAGGTCAGCGGCGCTTACGACGCGCTCGCCGACATCACGGCCACCCCGATCCTCGTCGACGGGACCAGCGTCCGGCTCGATTCGATCGCGCGCGTCGAGCGCAAGCCCGTCGATCCGGCGAGCTTCACGATGCGCTTTGGCGGTCACGATGCCGTCGCGGTGGGCATCAGCCTGCGCTCGGACGGCGACGTTGCGCGGCTGGGCGAGAACTTGCGCGACACCGTCGCGCAGCTCCAGTCCGAGATGCCGCTGGGAATGAGGATCGCGACCGTCTCCGACCAGACCCGCGTGGTCGACGAATCGGTGGGCGAATTCACCCGTTCGCTGTTCGAGGCGATCGTCATCGTGCTCGCGGTGAACTTCCTCTCGCTCGGCTGGCGGCCGGGGATCGTCGTCGCCTTGTGCATCCCGCTGGTGCTGGCGATGACCTTCACGGGCATGTTGATGATGGGCATCGACCTCCAGCGCATCTCGCTGGGCGCGCTGATCATCGCGCTCGGCCTGCTCGTCGACGATGCGATCATCGTGGTGGAATCGATCGCGACCCATCTCGAGGCGGGCTGGACGCGCCTGCGCGCGGCGGTCAGCGCCTATACCGTGACCGCCAAGCCGATGCTCATCGGCACGCTGATCACCGTCGCCGGGTTCCTGCCCATCGTGATGAGCCAGGCGACCGCCAGCGAATACGTGAAATCGCTGTTCCAGGTGATCGCGCTCGCGCTTGTGCTCTCGTGGATCGTCGCGGTGATCTTCACCCCCTACATCGCCTTCCACCTGCTGCCCCAGCGCGAGAACGCGCGCGAGGACGCGCCCGAGCCCGACGAACAGTACACCGGCCGCTTCTACGCCTGGTTTCGCCGCGTGCTTGAACACTGCCTCACCCACCGCAAGCTCGTGGTCGGCGTGAGCGCGGCTCTCTTCGTGGCCTCGCTCGCGCTGTTCCAGTTCGCCGTGCCGCGCCAGTTCTTCCCCGCCTCGGACCGGCCTGAAGTGGTCGTCGACCTCCAGCTTTCGCGCAACGCCAGCTTCGCGCAGACCCAGGCGCTGGCGACGCGCATGGAAGTGCTGCTTGCCGGCGACAGCCGGGTGACGTCGGTGACGAGCTACGTCGGTGGCGGTTCGCCGCGCTTCTATCTGCCGCTCAACGTGCAGACCCCCGACCTGACGCTCGCCGAACTGGTGCTCCAGACCACCGGCGAGGAGGCGCGCGAGGACGTGATCGCCCATGTGCAGGACCTGCTCGCCACCCGTTTTCCCGAGGTGCGCGGCCGCGTCAGCCGGCTCGAGAACGGGCCTTCGGTGGGCCAGCCGGTGCAGTACCGCATCGCAGGCGACGACCTGGCCGCGCTCGAACCCGTCGCCGAGCGGCTCGAGACGCTGCTGCGCCAGGAGGCGAGCACGCGCGACGTCAATTCCGACCTCGGCGAACCGCTCAAGGCCATCCGCGTGCGCCTCGACCAGGACAAGGTGCGCGCCCTCGGGCTCTCGACCAAGACCGTCCAGCAATCGCTCCAGACCGCCCTTTCCGGCGCAGGCACGACGACCTACCGCGACCGCGACCTCGGGCTCGACGTGATCCTGCGCCTCGACGAAGCCGAACGCACCGATCCCGCGCGCATCGCCATGCTGCCCATCGCAACCCCGCAAGGCACGGTGCCGCTCGCGCAGCTTGGCCACGTCGAGGCGGCGAGCGAACCCTCGGTGCTCTACCAGCGCAACGGCCAGCCCACGATCACCGTCTCGGCCGACGTCGAGGGCGAACAGGCGAGCGAACTCACCCGCCGCATCGAACCCGAGATCGCGAAGCTGCGCGCGCAGCTGCCTGCGGGCGCCTCGATCGTCCAGGGCGGCTCGCAGGAGCAGAGCGCAATCAGCCAGCGCGCCACCCTGGCCGCCGTGCCCTATGCCGTCTTCGCGATCGTCGTGCTGCTCATGCTGCAACTCCAGGACGTGCCGCGCATGCTGGTGGTGCTGGCAACGGGGCCGCTGGCGATGATCGGCGTCGCGCTCATCATGGCCGCCTTCCGCATCCCCTTCGGCTTCGTCGCCATGCTCGGCTCGCTTGCGCTGTTCGGCATGGTGCTGCGCAATTCGGTGATCCTGATCGCGCAGATCGACGCGCTCTCCGGCCACGGCCGCACCATGCGCGAGGCGGTGCGCGAAGCCGCCGTCCACCGCCTGCGCCCAATCATGCTGACCGCACTCGCCGCGATCCTCGCGATGATCCCGCTTACCCGCTCGACCTTCTGGGGCCCGATGGCCTGGGCGATCATGGGCGGGCTGATGGTCGCGACCCTGCTCACCCTCATCGTCCTGCCCGCGCTCTACGAGCTGGTCTTCGACCGCCGCAAGGCCGCCCCGGCCGGAGAGGAGCCCACCCGATGAACCGCTTTCTCGCCACTTGCGCCGCCGGCGCCCTCTGTGCCCTTGCCCTGCCTGCGCAGGCCACCGACCTGCTCGAGGCCACCGCCGCCGCGCTGCGCCACGATCCCGACCACGCCGCCGCCCGGGCCGCGCGCGATGCGGGAAACGAGGCCGACGCGCAGGCCCGCGCGCTCAAGCGCCCCGCCGTCCAGGCCCAGGGCGGCTACCAGTACGGCCGCACCGAGACCAACGCCCAGCTGCCCGAGGACCTTGATCCCTATTTCTCGGGCAGCCGTTCGGGCAGCCGGGCGAGCGTCGCCGTCCAGGCGGTGCAGCCGATCTACGACGCCGCCAAGGCCGCACAGGCGACCCAGCTTCACGAAAAGGCGGCGAGCGCGCGCGTGCAGTTCGCGGGCGAGCAGCAGCAGCTCGTGCTGCGCGTGGCGCAGGCCTATTTCGGGGTGCTTTCGGCCGAAGATTCGCTGACCGCCACCAGGCGCCAGTACGAGGCGGCCGAGGAACAGCGAAAGAGCGCGCAGGCCCGCTTCGACGCCGGACGCGCGCGCATCACCGACGTGCGCGAGGCCGAGGCGCGGCGCGACCAGAGCAAGGTCGCGAGCATCGCGGCCGAGACCGACCTCGCGCTTGCCCGGGCCCAGTTCGGCGAACTGACCGGGCTTTCGGGCGAAGGCCTCGAGCGCCCGCGCGCCGATTTCGTCCCCGGCCTGCCCCCCGTCTCGCTCGACACCGCGACCGCGACGGCGCAGGATCAGGCCCCCGCCGTCCTGGCCGCCGAGCACGCCGCGCGCGCGGCGGGCGCCGACGTCGACCGCTACAGTCTGGCCGGACGTCCGGTGGTCGAGGGCGTCGCCAGCTATCAGGGCCAGTACCGGCTTGGCGGCGACAGCGGCAACGGCGTGATCCCCGACCGCATCGAGACCGCCTCGGCCGGAATCCGGGTGACCATCCCGCTCTATACGGGCGGCGGCCTCGCCTCGCAGCGGCGCGAGGCCGAGGCGCTGACGCTCCAGGCCACGCGCGAACTCGAGGCCGCGCGGCGCGACGCGCGCCTGCAGGCGCAGAAGGCCTGGTATGCGGTCGGCAACGGCGCGCGCCGGATCGCGGCGCTGGGCACCGCGACCGGCTCGGCCACGGCGCAGGAAGACGCGGCGGCAACCGGGCTCGAAGTCGGCATCCGCACCCAGGAGGACGTGCTCGACGCCCAGGGACAGAGCATCGGCACCGACCGCGACCGGCTTGGCGCCATCTACGACTACCTGCAGGCGCGCCTCCAGCTCGGCGCGGCCATGGGCCAGCTCGGCGAAGAGGACGTGCGTGCGCTCGAACGCGACATGCGCGGGGACTGAACGCCAAGGGCAAACAGCGTTAACAGGAAATTCGCCAATGGGCCTGTAAGGAGACGGGGAATTCTCGGTAGCCCCCATGCAGGTCGATCTCTACACCCTCTACTTCCTTGCCATCGGCACCCTGCTCCTGAGCGCCGCTATGACGCTGTCGGAGCGACACGCCCGTCCGCAGCGCAGCCGCGAGCTGCGCCTGTTCGCCGCCGGTTATGCCACGCTGGCGGCGGGCTGCGTGTTCGCGCTCGCGCGCACCCGGCTGCCCGGCAACTTTGGCGCGCCACTCGCGAACCTGGTGATGATCGGGGGCTATCTCCTCCTGCTCCAGGGCGCGGCGCGGCTGGGCGGACGCGACCGGCGTGCGACCGCGCTCGCCGTCTACGCCCTCGTCGCGGGAGCCTGGATCCTCGCCGGACCGGGCAGGCAGGTCCTGCTATGGAACTACCTGAGCGCGCTCCCGATCGCATTCGTCAGCGCCCTGACCGCCCGGGAAATCGCGTGCAACGCGGCCTTGCGCGGACTGCGCAGCCGGCGCATCGCGCTCGCCTTCGTGCTGGTGCACGCGCTGTTCTACGCGGGCCGGGCCCTTCTCCTGCCGGTGCTGGTCGAGCGCTTCGGGTCTGCGCTGCTTCCCCTTTCCAGCAACCTCACGATGTACGAAGGGGTGCTCTATTCGGTCGGCCTGCCGATGGGTCTGCTCGCCCTGTTGCGCGAGGAGACCCATGGAGAGCTTCTCGCCGGCACGTATAGCGACTATCTCACCAAGCTCGGCAACCGGCGCTGCTTCTTCGAGCAGGGCGAACGCACGATCCGCGCCAATCCGGCCGGTGCCCGCGTCTTCCTGCTCGCCTTCGACCTCGACCATTTCAAGGCGATCAACGACCGCTTCGGCCATGCGACCGGCGATGAGGTGTTGAAGGTGTTCGCGCGCGTTGCTCAGGCGCGGATCGGCGACAGGGCCCTGCTGGCGCGGCTGGGCGGCGAGGAATTCGCCGCGCTCCTGCCCTGCACCGACGAAGTCGAGGCCGCCGCCCTGGCGCAGGACGTGGTCAGCGGGTTCGCCGAGGCGGTGCGCGCGCGCGAGGCCGGTCCCGACTTGGCCGCCACCGTCAGCGTCGGACTTGCCGAGCTGGGCGCGGACGGCGCCGAGCTTGCCGCGCTGCTCTCGGCCGCCGACGCGGCGCTCTACCGGGCCAAATCCGAGGGTCGCAACCGCGTCATGGCCGCCAGCCCCGGCCGCTTGCGCGCCGTGCGCAGCGCCTGAACGTCCCGGTCTACCGCGCGAAAGCGTCGGTCGCGCGCACGAGCGCGTCGAGGATGCCCGGCTCGTTGTAGGCGTGGCCCGCGCCCTCGATCATCTCGAAGCGCGCCTGCGGCCAGGCGCGGTGGAGCGCCCAGGCAGTCTCGGCCGGGCAGGCCATGTCGTAGCGCCCCTGGACGATGACCCCGGGGATCTCGGCCAGACGGTGCGCCTCGCGCAGCAACTGGCCCTCTTCGAGCCAGCCGTTGTGGACGAAATAGTGGTTCTCGATCCGCGCGAAGGCGAGCGCGAAATCGTCGCCATCGTGGGTTGCCGAAAGCGCCGGGTCGGGCAGCAGGCGGATCGTCTCGCCCTCCCACACGCTCCAGGCGCGCGCGGCGGCGAGGCGCGCGGCGTGGTCCTCTCCGGTCAGGATCGCACGGTAGGCCGCCACCAGGTCGCCGCGCGACTCGGGCGGGATCGGCGCGAGGAAGCGCTCCCACTTGTCGGGATAGATGCGGCTGGCGCCGTGCTGGTAGTACCAGTCGATCTCGCTCTTGCGGATGGTGAAGATGCCGCGCAGCACCAGTTCGCTCACCCGGTGCGCATGGGCCTGCGCATAGGCGAGCGCGAGCGTCGATCCCCAGCTCCCGCCGAACACCAGCCAGCGCTCGGCGCCCGTCATCGCGCGCAGGCGCTCGATGTCCTCGACAAGGTGCCAGGTGGTGTTGCCCTCGAGCCGGGCGTGCGGGGTCGAACGCCCGCAGCCGCGCTGGTCGAACAGCAGGACGTCGTAGCGCGCGGGGTCGAACAGGCGGCGATGCTCGGGCGAGATGCCACCGCCCGGCCCGCCGTGGAGGAACACCGCGGGCTTCGCGCCGGGCGTGCCCACCCGCTCCCAGTAGACCTGGTGGCCCTCGCCGACCTCGAGATGGCCACGGGCGTAAGGTTCGATCGGGGGATAGAGCGTGCGCATGGTCGCCTCATAGCCGCTGGCGCGAGCGGGGGCCAGCGCCCCTGCCACGACGCACTAGGCCCCCTCGCTGGCCAGTTCCTCGTCGAGCCAGGCCTCGAAGGCACGGATGATCGGGCGTTCGGCGTGGATCAGCGGGTAGACCAGCGAGTGGAGCGTCTCGCGGATCGCCGCCTCGGGCAGCGGCGTGACCAGCCGCCCCTCGGCGATTTCGCGCTGGGCGAGCCGCGTCGATTCGAGCGCCACCCCCAAACCGTTCGCCGCCGTGGCGATAACCATGAAGCTGCGGTCGAAACGCATCGCGTAGCTTGCGGGCGGGGGGATCCCACAGGCCGCGCACCAGCGCGCCCAGGTCACCCGGTTGCGATCGCCATTGATGATCGGCAGGCCCAGCACGTCCTCGGGACAGGTGACCCGCTTCGCCAGTTCGGGCGTGCACAGCACGGTCACCGTCTCTTCGCCCAGTGGCACCGCCTTGACCGGACCGGCGAGCGGGGGGCCGTTGACGATGTCGGCGTCCACCTCGTCGGCGGCGAAGCGCGAATAGTCGGTGCTCGCGGTGATGCGGATGTCCATGCCCGGATGGCTGGCCAGGAAGCCGGGCAAGCGCGGGGTCAGCCACAATGCGGCGAAGCTGGGCGCGGCGTGAAGGCGCAGGAACCGCGCGCGCCGCGCCGAGACTTCTTCCAGCCCGCGCCGGATTTCGACGAAGCCCTGCGCGACGTGGCCGTAGAGCGCCTCGCCGTCGGCGTTGAGGCGCACCTGCCGCGTGCCCCGGTCGAACAGGCGGGTACCCAGGCTGTTCTCGAGCTTGGTGATGGCGTGGCTGACCGCGCTCGGGGTCAGGCCGAGCTCGTCCGCGGCCATGCGGAACGATCCGTGGCGGGCGGCGGCTTCGAAGACGCTGAGAGGTTGTAACGCGATGGCCATGAGTGAATCTGATTCATGATATAGTGTGAAAGCGTCATTTGTCACCAACGCAATCACACTTGATAGAAGCGGCACGAGATCAGTGAACCTGACGCGCAGAGAGGATCGCCAGCCAAGGCCTGCGGTTTCCCGGCGCGTCGCGAGGAGAGACCATGTCGCTTTCTGCAAGTCCGTCGACGCCGACGGCATCCGACACCAACATGCCGCTCGCCGAGCTTTCGCGCCGCGCCTACCACATCCGTCGCCACGCGCTGAAGATGGGCCAGGTGCAGGGCCAGGGCTACGTCGGCCAGGCGCTCGGCATCGCCGACGTGCTGGCGGTCGCCTATTTCCGCGCGCTGAACCTGCGCCCCGCCGAGCCCGAATGGGAAGGCCGCGACCGTTTCCTGCTCTCGATCGGGCACTACGCCATTGCGCTCTACGCTGCGCTGATCGAGGCCGGGGTGATCCCGCTCGAGGAACTGGAGACTTACGGTTCGGACGACAGCCGCCTGCCGATGTCGGGCATGGCCTCGTACACGCCGGGCATGGAGATTTCGGGTGGCTCGCTCGGCCAGGGCCTGGGCATCGCGGTGGGCATGGGGCTCGGCCTCAAGCGCAAGGGCACCGGGCAGTTCGTCTATAACCTGCTCTCGGACGGCGAGCTGGGCGAAGGCTCGACCTGGGAAGCCGCCGCCTCGGCCGCGCACTGGAAGCTCGACAATCTCATCGCGGTGGTAGACTTCAACAACCAGCAGGCCGATGGCCCCTCCACCCAGGTGCTGGGCATGGGCGACATCGCCGCCAAGTTCGAGGCCTTCGGCTGGCACGCGCAGTTCGTCGACGGAAACGACATGGAGGCGCTCGTCGCCGCCTTCGACACTGCGCGCGAACTCGACGATCCGCGCCCGCGCGTGATCGTCGCCCAGACCCTCATGGGCCAGGGCGTGCCTTTCCTCGAGACCCGCGAGAAGACCCACTTCATCCGCGTCGACGAGGACGAATGGGACAAGGCGATCGAAGTGCTCGACACCGGCTTCGCCGCCGCGGCCGCCTGATCCCTCTTTTACCGGAAAGACACTTTCGCATGTCCGTTGAGACCCCCGCCAAGCCGCGCCTCAAGACTTCGGCGATGATCGCCTCGATCGCCGCCGAGGGCCAGCGCACCATCTCCGCCCCGTTCGGCCACGCGCTCGCCGAGCTGGCCGCGAAGAAGCCCGAGATCGTCGGCATGAGCGCCGACCTTGCCAAGTACACCGACCTGCACATCTTCCGCGAGGCCCATCCCGACCGGTTCTACCAGATGGGCATGGCCGAGCAGTTGCTGATGATGGCGGGCGCCGGCATGGCGCGCGAGGGCTTCCAGCCCTGGCTGACGACGTACGCCGTCTTCGCCACGCGCCGCGCCTACGATTTCCTGTGCCTGGCGATCGCCGAGGAAGGGCTCGACGTGAAGGTCGCCTGCGCGCTGCCCGGCCTCACCACCGGCTACGGCCCGTCGCACCAGGCGAGCGAGGACATCGCGATCCTGCGCGGAATGCCCGAGCTGACCATCGTCGACCCGTGCGACGCCATCGACATCCAGCAGGCGGTGCAGCCGATCTCGGACCACAAGGGCCCGGTCTACATGCGCCTCCTGCGCGGCAAGGTACCCGCCGTGCTCGACGAGTACGACTACACCTTCGAGCTGGGCAAGGCGAAGATGCTGCGCGAGGGCGCAGACGTGCTGTTCATCTCCTCCGGGCTGATGACGATGCGCGCGCTCGAGGCGGCCGACGCGCTGCGCGCCGACAAGGTCGAGGCCGCCGTGCTCCACTGCCCGACGATCAAGCCGCTCGACGAGGCCACGATCCGCGCGGCGGTGGCCGCCAAGCCCGGACGCCTCGTCGTCGTCGCCGAGAACCACTCGGTGATCGGGGGCCTTGGCGAAGCGGTCGCGGCCTCGCTGCTGGGTTCGGGAACGGTGCCCTCGGGCTTCCGCCAGATCGGTCTTCCCGACCGTTTTCTCGACGCCGGGGCACTTCCCACCCTGCACGATCGTTACGGCATCTCGACCGAACAGGTCGTCGCGCGCACTCTCGACTGGCTGGACGCCTGAGCGGCCAGCCTCCCACGGAAACGTCCCGCGCAAGCTCCTCCCGGATCGGCGCGGGGCGTTTCCACCCTCCCCCTTCCGCACGCTGCCGCATTGCCGAATACCCATAAGAACATAAGAGGAGAGATGACTTGAACTTCGCAACCGAGATGCCTCGGGACCTGACCCCAGCCAGCGACGCACGCCGCGAGAAGGTCTATTCCAGGGTCACCTGGCGGCTCATGCCCTTCCTCTTCTTCTGCTTCTTCGCGGCCTACCTCGACCGGGTCAACGTGGGCTTCGCCAAGCTGCAGATGGCCGGCGAACTGGGCCTGAGCGACTATATCTACGGGTTGGGCGCGGGCATCTTCTTCATCGGCTACGCGCTGTTCGAAGTGCCCAGCAACCTCATCATGCACAAAGTCGGCGCGCGCCTGTGGATCGCGCGGATCATGATCACCTGGGGGATCATCTCGGGGCTGTTCGCCTTCGCGCAGACGCCGATGCACTTCTACATCCTGCGCTTCCTGCTCGGCGTCGCCGAGGCCGGTTTCGCGCCGGGCGTGCTGCTATACGTGACCTACTGGTTCCCCTCGGCCCGTCGTTCGCGCGCGATGTCGATCTTCTTCATCGCCATCCCGATCTCGGGCGTGCTGGGCGCGCCGATCTCGGGCTGGATCATGGACGCCTTCCACGGTTCGTCGGGCTGGAGCGGCTGGCGCTGGCTCTTCGTGCTCGAGGCCGTTCCCGCGCTGCTCGCCGGCATCGCCACCTTCTGGCTCCTGCCCAACCGCCCCGCCGACGTCGACTGGCTCTCCGAGGACGACAAGCGGATGATCGCGCAGGACCTCGCGGCCGACAACCAGGCGACCACGCAGCACATGTCGATCCGCCAGTTCCTCGCCGACAAGCGGCTGTGGCTGCTTAGCCTGCTCTATTTCTGCATCGTCATGGGGCAATATGCGATCTCGTTCTGGCTGCCGACCATGGTCGAGGCCGCCGGGGTCACCGATCCGCTCGAGAACGGCCTTGTCACCACCATTCCCTTCGTCTTCGCGGTGGTGCTGATCCTGGTCCTCGCCCGCAGCGCGGACTTGCGCCGCGAGCGCCGCTTCCACCTGATGTTCCCGATGGGCCTGGGCGCGCTGGCGCTCGCGCTCTCCCCGCTCGCCATCGGCAACCTGCCGCTCTCGGTGCTGGTGCTCTCGTTCGCGACGGCGGGCCTGCTTACCTCGACCGCGCAGTTCTGGTCGATCCCGCCCGCGTTCCTGGGCGGCGTCTGGGCCGCGGCGGGGATCGGCGCGATCAACGCCATCGGCAACGTCGCGGGCTTCGCCTCGCCCTTCGTGATCGGCTGGATCGTCGAAGTCACCAAGTCGCTGCCCGCCGGGCTCTACACCATCACCGCGGTCGAACTGATCGGCGTGGCGCTCGTGCTGCTGATCCCCGCCCGCCAGGTCAACCGCTGAAACTCCCGCAGGAAAGAACAACATGAGCAAAGTCGCCTTCATCGGTCTTGGCGCCATGGGCATGCCGATGGCCCTCAACCTCCTCAAGACCGGCCATGCCGTCACCGGTTTCGACTTGCGCACCGAGCCGATGCAGGCGCTGGTCGCGGCCGGGGGATCCTCGACGACCAGCGCGGCGGCCGCCGCCAGCGAGGCCGACGTGCTGATGCTGATGGTGGTCAACGCCGCGCAGGCCCGTGCCGTGCTGTTCGACGGCGGCGCGCTCGAGGCCCTGCCGAGTGGCGGCGTGGTGCTCCTCACCGCCACCTGCCCCCCCATCGAGGTCGCCGCGATCGCCGCCGAAGTCGAGGCCAAGGGACGCCGCTTCGTCGATGCGCCCGTCTCGGGCGGCACGGCGGGCGCGAAGGCGGGCACGCTCTCGATGATGGTCGCCTGCTCCGACGCGCTCTATGCCGAGCTCCTGCCGGTGCTCGAGGGCGTGGGCGGCAAGCTCTTCCATGTCGGCCAGGAGGCGGGACAGGGCGCGGCGATCAAGGTCGTCAACCAGCTCCTGTGCGGCGTCCACATCGCAGCCGCCGCCGAGGCGCTGGCGCTGGCGACGAAAGTCGGCGTCGATCCCGCGCTCGCGCTCGAGATCCTGGGCGGCTCGGCCGCCTCGAGCTGGATGCTCAACGACCGCGGCCCGCGCATGCTCGAGGCCGAACCCGAAGTGACGAGCGCGATCGACATCTTCGTCAAGGACCTCGGCCTCGTGCTCGAAGCCGGCCGGGGCGCCAAGGCCGCTTTGCCGCTCGCGGCAACCGCGCACCAGTTCTTCCTCAGCACCTCCGGGCGCGGCGAGGGCCTGGCCGACGACAGCCAGGTCATCCGCGCCTACCACCTGCTCAACGGAAACTGAGCCGAGCCGAGCAGAGCAGAGCAGAGCCGAGCTGAGCCAAGCCGGGCGGGGCCCCGACCCCGCTTCCATCCCCACACCAGCAGACGAGCGGCCGGACGAACCGGCACGCCGTCCGGCGCGTGCCTCTCGCGAAGGGGGGCGCGCCGGACGGATGGCCCGCTGCGCCCACCCGAGAGGACCTCCGAAAGATGCCCGCAGCCACCCTTCCCCCCGCCACGCCGACGAGCGAGATCGTCACGATGGCCCGCGCCGACCAGACCCATTCGCCCCGCTCCACGCAAGTCCAGCCCGCCCCGGCTGCCCGAGAATCCCTACCGCCCGAGCCCGCTTCGCTCCCCAAGCCTGCGCCCGCCACGACCGATCCGCACCTGCTTGGCGACTGGGCGGGCATCCGCACCGGCCTCGAGGACATCGGCATCACCCCCAAGGTCAGCTACATCGGCTTTGCCGCCGCCAACCTGAACCAGGGCTCGAACAAGACCGCGCGCTACGCCGGGCAGCTCGGCGCCAGCCTCGATTTCGACATGGGCACGATCGCAGGTCTCAAGGGCGGCACCTTCCACGTCGGCGTCACCAACCGCCACGGCCAGAACATCAACGACACCAATGACCTGGGCCTCCTGCAATACCCGCAAGGGGTCTATGGCGCGGGCGAGATCTGGCGCCTTGCGGGGCTGTGGTACCAGCAGGACGTGGGGCCCGCCGAGATCAAGCTGGGCAAGGTCTCGATGGGCGAGGACTTCGGCTCGACCACCTGCCACTTCCAGAGCCTCTACTTCTGCGGCGTCGTGCCCGGCCACACCAGCTTCAACTACTGGTACAACTTCCCCGTCACCACCTGGGGCGGCCGGGTGAAAGTGAAGGACAAGCTGGGCTACACGATGGCCGGCATCTACCAGCGCAACGACAACGTCTTTCCCGACAACAAGGGCTTCTACATGGGCTTTTCGGGCGGCAAGGGCGCCTTCGTCGCGGTCGAGCGCGGCTTCCAGGTCCATCTCGGCGGCGATCCCAAGCGCCCCGGCGTCTACAAGCTGGGCGTCTTCTTCGACACCTCGAAGAGCGACAACCTCGTCTACGACGCCGACGGCGGATTTGCCGAGCTGACCGGCAAGCCGCTTGCCCGCGAACGCGGCCGGGCCAGCATCTACGCGGTTGCCCAGCAGCAGATCCTCGCGCCCGACGCCGACGGGGCCGGCGGGCTCAACGCCTTCTTCAACTACGTGGGCGCGGACCACCGCACCAACAAGCTGGTCAACGTGATCACCGCCGGGGTCACCTATTCGGGCCTCCTTCCCGGGCGCCCGAAGGACGAGATCGGACTGGCCATCGGCCGCTCGCGCGTGAACCGCAACTTGCGCGACCTCGAACTCGCCACCAACGCCGCGCTGGGCGAGGATCTCCAGCCCCAGCGCAATGAATACGCGATCGAGGCGAACTATGCGATCGCGGTCATGCCCGGCCTCAGCCTGCGCCCGAACCTGCAGTGGTACATCAACCCGGGCGGGCGCAGTTCGGCCGACAACGTCCTCGTCGCGGGAACCGGGCTTTTCGCGACCTTCTGAAACCGTCAGCGCCCGGTGGAGACTTTCAGGCCAGAGGTTCGGGCAGGCGGAACAGCGCCGCGTAGCGCAGCGCCAGAGCGCGCTCACCGGTGATCGTAACGCCCGCCTCACGCTCGAGCTCGTCCCAGGCGATCCCGGCGTAGAACCCGGCGGCGAGAGCGGCGGCGCGCGGTGCGCGAAACACGGCGTCCGCCCCCGCCACATCGCCGCGCACGATGGGAAGGCCCTGCGGAGCGGGCGTCGCGACAAAGCAGTCGCCCGCGCTCTCTTCGCCGATCACGAAGCCGATCCGGCCCGTGATTCCAGCGATCCCAGCCAGCCCGGCCGGATCGACCATCGTGCGCATCGAGAGCATGAGCGAGACCGGCGAGAGCGGCAGCGTGGGATCGTGCGCGCGCGAGCGCGCGGCCCAGCGCCCCGCTTCCTGGATGAACGGCTCGGCGGCGTAGCCCCAGGCGGTCAGCTCGTAGACCTGGACCCGCCCCGGTGGCGGCAGGACCCGGCGCACCAGCACCCCGCCCCGCTCGAGCGCCTCGAGCCGTTCGGTCAGGACCTTGGCGCTGATCCCGGGCAGGCTCGCGCGAAGGTCCGAGAAGCGCCGCGCGCCCAGCATGAGCTCGCGCACGACGAGGAGCGACCAGCGTTCGCCGAGCAGTTCCATCGCGAAGGCGGTTCCGCAGGCGTCGTTGTACCAGCGGCCATGTCCGGCGCGCACATCTTTGGTTTCTTTAAGTAACGACATCGTTGCTTTTAGTAACCAGAGATGAGACAAACGGCAAGGGCCGAGTCGCGACATCCCGGCACCCGCACGCATCCGGCCTCGGCCGCGCGCGCACCGGCAGGCCATTCGCGCATCAGGAGAGCCCCAGACGAGGAGAGCTGAGCCATGTACGTGCAAGGATTCGTCGTTCCCGTGCCCGCCGACAACCAGGACGCCTACCGCGAGGTCGCCGAGAAATTCTGGTCGATCGCGCGCGACTATGGCTGCACCGGCCACATCGAGGCCTGGGAGGCCGACGTGAAGGACGGCAAGGTCACCGATTTCCGCAAGGCCGTCGACCTCCAGGATGGCGAGAAGGTCGTCTTCAGCTGGATGACCTGGCCCGACAAGGCCACTGCCGACGCCGCGCACGGCTCCATGATGGCCGACCCGCGCATGGAAACCGAATTCGGCCCGCCCGACGGCAGCGCCATGCCGTTCGACGGCAAGCGCATGATCATCGGCGGCTTCGACGTCATCCTCGACAGGAAGGCCTGAGCCATGGCGACAGAAAACCAGGCCGGCGCGTTCATCTGGTACGAACTGATCTGCGCCGATCCGGCCAGGGCCAAGGCCTTCTACGACGCCGTCGTGGGATGGAACATTGCCCCCGAGGGCGCGGCCATGGCCTCGGGCGCCACCTACCACATGATCGCGCGCGCCGACGGCGGCAACGCGGGCGCTGTGCTCGGCATGTCTCCCGAGATGCGCGAGCACGGGGCAAAGCCGGTCTGGATGGGCTACGTCGGCGTGCCCGACGTCGACGCCGCGCTGGCGCGCTTCGTGGCGGCGGGCGGCGCGGTTCACCTGCCCGCCTTCGACCTGCCGGTCGGGCGCATTGCGATGGTCGCCGATCCCTGGGGCGCCCTCCTCTACCTGATGACGCCGATCCCGCCCGAAGGTAAGCCCGAGGCGCGCAGCGACGTGTGGTCGCCCGATGCGCCGCAGCACGTGCGCTGGAACGAGCTGTGGAGCACCGACCAGGCCGCGGCGCGCGCCTTCTACACCGAGACTTTCGGCTGGGGCCAGAACGGCGCGATGCCGATGGGGCCCGCGGGCGACTACCTTTTCCTCCAGCACGGCGATGACACGATCGGCGCGCTCGGCCAGGCCCGGCCCGAGGGCGAAGGGTCGCGTTGGGAGTATTTCCTGGGCGTCGCGGACATCGAGAGCGCCTGCGCGGCGGTGGAGGCGGGCGGCGGGACACTGCTGGGCACGCCGCAGATGCTCCCGGGCGGCGAATATTGCGTCTATAGCCGCGATCCCGAAGGGGCGAGCTTCGGCCTCGTTGGCCCCCGCGCGGGAGAGCCGGCATGAGCGGGAAGATGACCACCGTCCTGTGGTTCGACGGCGATGCCGAGGAGGCCGCGCGCTTCTATGCGCAGACCTTCCCCGACAGCGCGATGGGCGCGGTGTTCCGCGCGCCCTGTGACTATCCCAGCGGGCGAGCGGGCGATGCGCTCACGGTCGAATTCACGCTGCTGGGCCAAAGCTTCAGCGGGCTCAACGGCGGCGACCTGTTCAAGCCCAACGAAAGCGTGAGCTTCATGGTCGAAACCGAGGACCAGGCCGAGACCGACCGCTACTGGAACGCCATCGTGGCGGGCGGCGGGCAGGAAAGCGCCTGCGGCTGGTGCAAGGACAAGTGGGGCTACAGCTGGCAGATCACCCCGCGCACGCTGCGCGAGGCGCTGGCCGCAGGCGGCGAGGAAGCAACGCGCGCCTTCGCCGCCATGATGGAGATGGGCAAGATCGACGTCGCGCGCATCGATGCGGCGCGCAAGGGGGAGTGAGGCCATGGCGCGCAAGATCACCGGCGCGGCGTTCCTCTCGCTCGACGGCGTGATGCAGGCCCCCGGCGGCCCGACCGAGGACACCCAGGGCGGCTTTGCACAAGGCGGCTGGATGTTCCGGATCTGGGACCCGGGCATCGACGAGACGCTGGGCCACCTGTTCTCGGGCGACTACGATCTCCTCCTCGGCCGGCGCACTTACGACATCTTCGCCGCCTACTGGCCTTATGCCGAAGGCGACAACACGCCGATGGCCGAGGCTTTCGAACGCGCCAACAAATACGTCCTGACCCGCGGCGACGCGCCGCTCGAATGGGCCAACAGCCATGCGCTTGCGAGCATCGACGAGGTGGCCCGGATCAAGGCGCAGGAAGGCGCGGACATCATCGTCCAGGGTTCGAGCACGCTTTACCCCGCCCTCCTTGCCGCAGGGCTCATCGACGAGCTGATCGTGATGACCTTCCCCGTCACGCTCGGCCGGGGCAAGCGGCTGTTCGGCGAGGGCACCCCGGTCCAGCGGCTCGAGATGATCGACCACCGGGTGACCGCCAAGGGCACCGTGATCGCGACCTACACCCCCGGCCACACGCTTCCCCCCTACCCGCCCGAAGGCCCGATCCCGGCGACCAGCGAACGCGAGATGGTCCGCCAGCAGCGCCTGCGCGAGGGCACCTGGTAAGCGCCGGCCCCAAGTCTGACGAGGCTTGACAAGCCGCGCCCCAAGCGCCGATCCTCCCGGGCGCACCCGCGACATCGACGGTGCACGCGGGACATTCGCACCAAAAGCGAAGCCCGCGCTGGAGAGGACAGGAAAGGTTGGCGATGGAAGCAATCCAGACTTTCGCGACATCCACTCTGCCGCAAAGCCAGCGGCTGAGGTACTGGAACGAACTGGCCGAACGGATTTACTCGGGCACCTATGTGAACGCCGACGAGAGCTTCCACGGCCGCATGCAGACCTGGAATCTGGGCGACCTGCACATGATCCGCCCCACCGGCGGCCACTCGCACGTCGGCCGGCGCGAGCGCGGCCACGGGGCGGACAACATCATCCTCCACCTCCAGTCGCGCGGTTCGTGCCGCCACCGCCAGGACGCGGTCGAATGCGTGCTCCAGCCGGGTGACTTCGTGCTCTCGTGCGCCAACCGCGGCTACGAGATGGAGCTGGCCGAGCACGAACTGCTGGTGATCGAGTTTCCCCGCGCGCCGGTGCTCGAACGCTTCACCGGGCTCGACGGCGTGCTCACCCGCAAGATCCACGCCTCGGGCCTCGCCAGCGGCCGCGTCTTCATCGACTACCTCCACTCGATCTGGCGTCAGGGCGGCGCGAGCGCGCAGCCGATGCCCTGCGACCCCTTCTGGTCGAACGGGGTGGCCGACGTCTTCTACGACCTCCTCGCGATGGCCTTGCGCGAATCCGCAGGGCACGAAGGGGGCCTCGTCACCTCGCTCTCGCTGCAACGCCAGCTGCTCGACCACGTCGAGGCCAACCTCGACGATCCCGACTTGCGCACCGGTACGATCGCGGCCGCGCTCTCCACCTCGCCGCGCACGGTGCAGAACGCCTTCGCGGCAATGGGCACCACGCCTTCGGCCTATATCCTCGATGCGCGCCTGCAACGCGCGGCCGACCGCATGACGGCGGACCCCGCCGCCACGATCACCGCCATCGCCTTCGACCTCGGCTTCAACGACAGCGCCTATTTCTCGCGCTGCTTCCGGCGCAAGTTCGCGATGTCGCCGCGCCAGTGGCGCAATTCGGCCTGACGGTGCGCGGGCGCGCTCGAACCAGGCGCCCGCTTGCGCGCCCATCCTGATCAATCTGCGTCCCCGTCCAAGTCATCGCCCCCAAGGCGCGCTAGCCTCCCCTACCATGCCGGAGGTCGATCACAGCCGGCGTGCCAAGAACGAGCGAGGGGACATGGAGCCCCCCGCCGAATGGGGGAATTGCCATGAAACTGCATCGTATTTCGATGGCCGCTCTGGCGTGCGCGCTCGCCTCGCCGTTTCCATCCACCTCCGCGCTCGCCCAGGACGATACGCCCGATACCGCCCCGGACGCCGCCTCAGCCCCCGCGCCGCAGCAGGCGCGCCCGCGCGCCAATCCGGGCGTCATGGAAATCATCGTCACCGCACAGAAGCGCGCCGAAAACGTGCAGGACGTGCCGATCGCGATCAGCGCCTTCGGCTCCGAGGCGCTGCAGGAGCGCGGCGTGGGCGACGTGTCGCAGCTCTCGGGCATCACCCCCAACGTGACGCTCGACGCCTCGACGCCCTTCTCCGGCTCGAGCGCGGTGCTCGGCGCCACCATCCGCGGCATCGGCTCGAACGACTTCGCCTTCAACATCGACCCGGCCGTCGGCGTCTATCTCGACGGGGTGTACCTGGGCCGTTCGGTGGGCGCCAACCAGGACCTGCTCGACGTCGAGCGCATCGAAGTCCTGAAAGGCCCGCAAGGCACGCTGTTCGGGCGCAACACGATCGGCGGCGCGATCTCGATCGTCACGCAGACGCCCGGCCACGACTTCCGCGTCAAGGGCGACGTCACCACCGGCAGCTACCGCCGCTTCCAGGTGCGCGGCCTCGTCGACATCCCGATCAGCGAGGCGCTGACCTCCTCGCTCGCCTTCGGCGTGCTCAAGCGCGAGGGCTACCAGCGCCGCGTGCCCTATCCGGGCGACACCGGCGCCAACGATCCCTTCACCGCCTTTCCCGCCGCGGGCTACAAGATCAACGGCGATCGGCAGGGCGGCGACGACAACTGGAACGTGCGCGGCAAGCTGGTGTGGGACGATGGCGGCCCCTTGCGCGCCACGGTGACCGCCGACTTCACCAACATCGATGCCGAGGCGACGCCCAACGTGGTGCTGGCGGTCACACCCTATTCGGGCGCCTTCGCGGGGCTTGCCGAAAACAACGCGCCGGGCACCGCGCTCGACGTGACGACGGGCAATTCGGGCTTCCTCTTCGCCGGGCTCTACAACTTCTGCATCGGCGCCACCGCCAGCGAGATCGCCGCGCGCAACGCGCAGAACCTGTGCGGGCCGCGCAACAGCGTGAACGGCTACAATACGCTTGCCGGCCTCGCCAGCCGCAACGTCGACGCCGATCCCACCAACGACCTCCTGCCCTACGACGATCGCTGGGTGACCACCAACATCGACGAGACGTACGCGACGGGCAACAATTTCTCGCGCCTCAAGCAGTCGGGCCTCGCGCTCGACCTGCAGTACGACCTTGCCGACACGGTGACGGTGAAGTCGATCACCGCCTACCGCAAGGTGGACTTCTCGGCGGGCATGGACCTCGACAATTCGCCTCTGCCGATCCTGCACACCTCGATCGTGGTCGACCAGCACCAGTTCAGCCAGGAGCTGCAGGCGACCGGCTCGGCGCTTGACGACAGCCTGCACTTTGCCGTGGGCGCCTACTACTTCAACGAGGCGGGCGACTTGCACGACTACGTGACCTTCTCCGCCGGGCTGCTCCAGGTCGATGGCCCCGGCCGGGTGGAGACCGACGCCTATGCCGGCTACGGCCAGGTCGACTGGCGCCTCAGCGATCTCATCGGCTTTACCTTCGGCGCACGCTACACCACCGAGAAGAAGCACTACTACGGCGCGCAGGCCGACGTGAACGGCTTCAACTACAAGCTGTTCAACTGCACCCCGCCGTCCGCCGCCTGCGCCGAAGCGCTCGGCTTCCCGATCCCCGACGAACCCTTCCGCTACTACCCCGAGGACCCGAGCGCGCAGGACTTCGACAATTTCTCGTTCAAGGCCGGGGTCGACCTGCACCCCACCGACGACGTGATGGTCTACGGTTCCTTCGCGCAAGGCTACAAGACCGGCGGATGGACCACGCGTCTCTCCAATCCCCTGCTCGAGGCGCCGACCTTCAACGAAGAGAAGGCGGAGACCTGGGAAATCGGCGTCAAGTCGACGCTGTTCGACCGCATGCTCCAGCTCAACGCCGCCGCCTTCACCACGCGCTACGAGGGCATCCAGCTCAATTTCCAGCAGGCGCTCTCCCCGGTGGTGCAGAACGCGGGCACGGCACGGATCAAGGGCTTCGAGATCGAGGCCATTGCCGCCCCCGTGCAGATGCTGACGGTGACCGGCTCGGTCGGCTATCTCGACGCCTACTACACCGAGGTTTTGGCGCAGGCGCAGGTCGCGCCGAGCGCGCTGCAGGCCGGCGTCTACAAGGGCGCGGACCTGCCCAAGACCCCGCACTGGAAGTTCAACGTCTCACCCCGCCTCGAAGTGCCGCTCGGCAAGGGCACGCTCGTCGCGCTGGCCGACTGGACCCACACCACCTCGATGCGCAACGACACCGAAGGCACCTACATGCTTGCGCGCCCGATCGTCGACACCATCAACGCCAGCGTCACCTACACCCCGCCCGGCAAACAGTGGAACCTGACCGTGGGCGGCACCAACCTCACCGACCAGCGCTACCTCGTCACCGGCCAGGCGCAGATCGCGGGCGGGCAGATCTACGGCACCTACAACCGCCCGGCCGAATGGTACGCGCGCCTCGGCTTCGAGTTCTGAGGCGATGACGGGCACGCACATGAGCCAGGTCGCACCGCCGCGCGAATGCCTGGGCTACGGCCAGCCAGTGGGCGGCGTGGTACAGACCGCCTTCGTGGTCGAGGACCTTGCCGCCGCGATCGAACGCCAGATCGCCGATTGCGGCGCGGGGCCCTTCTTCCGCCTCGACCACTTCCTGCGCCCGGGGCAGGTCTATCGCGGAGCACCAAGCCGTGCGGACATCGCCCTCGCGATGGGCTTTGCCGGGCACATGCTGATCGAGCTGATCCAGCCGCTCGACGAGCACCCTTCGGTCTACCGCGAGGCGATCGCGCGGCGCGGCTACGGCTTCCACCACTTCGGCGTCGGCGCGCGCGACGTGGACGAGGCCGCCCGGGCCTACCGGGCGCGCGGTTTCGTCGAAGCCTTCCGCGCCGAAGTGCCGACCGGGGGCGAAGTGATCTATCTCGACGGCGGCAACGGCGCGCAGGACGGCTTCATTGAACTGATCCCGGTGAGCGCGGGGATGGACGCGCACTTCACCGCGATGTGGCGCGCCTCGCTGGACTGGGACGGGCGCGACCAGGTGAGGCCGTTCCTGTGAGCGGCGCCCATACCCCGGCGCTGGAACGCGCGCCCTCGCCCGCCTCGGCGGGCCACGCACGCGAGGCGGCGCGGCGAAGCGCAGGCTACCAGACCTGGCTGGTGCTGCTGCTCAGCCTCAACTTCGGCATCCTCTTCTTCGACCGCAACGCGCTCAACTTCCTGATGCCCTTCGTCCAGCCCGACCTCGGCCTCAGCAACACGCAAGTCGGCGTGCTCTCCTCCGCGCTCTCGCTGACCTGGGCGATCTCGGGCTTCGTGGTCGGGCGCATCTCCGACCGGCTCGGCTCGCGCAAGCCCGTGCTGGTGGTGGCGACGCTGGGCTTCTGCGCCTGTTCGTTCGTCTCGGGCGTGGCGCACAGCTTCCTCATGCTCCTGGGCGCACGCCTGCTGATGGGCGCGGCCGAGGGCGGAGTCATGCCGATCAGCCACGCCATGGTGGTGAGCGAAGTCGCCCCCAAACAGCGCGGCATGGCGATGGGGGCGGCGCAGAACCTGGGCTCGAACCTGCTCGGCTCGGCGCTTGCCCCGCTGGTGCTGGTGCCGATCGCGCTGGCGCTGGGCTGGCGCACGGGGTTCTACATGGCCGCTCTTCCCGGCATCGTCTCGGCCGCGCTGATCTGGTTCACCTTGCGCGAACCCCCACGCGCAATCCACGAACCCCAGGGCACCTCCCCCTCCGCGCCGCCAGCACCCGGCCCGATGCCCACGCTCGGCGAGGCGCTGCGCCACCGCAATGTCGTGCTCTGCGCGCTGATCGCGATCCTGCTGGTCTCCTATCTGGTGATCTGCTGGGCCTTCATGCCGCTCTACCTCACGCAGGCGCGCGGGCTCACGCCCGGCGCGATGAGCGGCCTGATGGCGACGCTGGGCGTCTCGGCCGGGCTCGGCAGTTTCCTCGTGCCCGCGATTTCCGATGCGATCGGCCGCCGCCCGACTTTCGTCGCCACCGCGCTTGCCGGCCTGATGCTGCCGCTCGGCGCGCTCTATTTCGAGGGGCCCCTGCCCGTGTTGGGGGCGCTGTTCTTCTTTGGATGGAGCCTCAACGGCATCTTCCCGCTGTTCATGGCGACCGTCCCCGCCGAAAGCGTCGATCCGCGCCTGACCGCCACCTTGACCGGGGTGGTGATGGGGACCGGCGAGATTCTCGGCGGTGTCTTCGGCCCCCTGCTGGCGGGCGCGGCGGCGGATGGCTTCGGGCTGGCGGCCCCCTTGTGGATCATGGCCGCGCTCGCACTTGGCGCCTGCCTGCTCGCGCTCGGCCTGATCGAGACCGCGCCGCGCATCGTCGCGAGCCGAACGCGCGCGAAGGCCTAGGCTCCGGGCGCGATCAGCACCTTGCACTGCCCGTGGCCGCGCGTCTTGAGGCTTTCGAAGACCTCGGGTGTCGCGCCCAGCGCAATCGTCTCGCTCACCAGCGCGCGCGGTTCGAGCGCGCCGCGCGCCAGCGCGTCGAGCGCGGCTTCGTATTCGGGACGGGTGAAGAAGGCGCTCGTCACCAGCCGCACTTCCTTCGACAGCATCGCGAAGGAGTTGAAGGTGTCGGGCCGGGTGCACAGCCCGAGGAGCAGGATCGTGCCGCGTGCGCGCACCTGCTCGACGGCCTGCGCGATGAGGCCGGGCAGCCCGACGCATTCGAAGACGATGTCGGCCTTGCCGCCGAGCGCCCGCTCGGCGCTGCCGACCGGGTCCTGCGGCTCGACCACGAAGGCGCTGGCGCCCATCTGCCGTGCGCGGTCGCGCTGGTCGGGAAAGATGTCCTGCACCACCACCGCCGCCGCGCCGTGCCGCCGGGCCCAGAACGCCACCGCAAGGCCGATCGGCCCTGCGCCGAGGACGAGCACCCGGTCCCCCGCCTTCAATCCGCTCATCGCCACGCCGTGGAGCGCGACCGCGAGCGGCTCGATGATCGCGCCGTCGGCCAGCGAGACATCGCCGGGCAGCACCACGCACTGGTTGACCCGTGCCCGCGCGTACTGCGCATAGCCCCCGCCCTGAAGGCTGAACTGCGCGCACCAGGCCACTTCGCCGCGCCGGCAGGCCTCGCAGTTCCCGCAGCTCTTCAAGGGCACGACCGAGACGAGATCGCCGCTCTTCAGCCCCGCGACCTCGCGCCCGAGCGCGACCACCTCGCCCGCGAATTCATGCCCCAGGACGTCGCCCTTGCGGCAGCCATAAGCCGCGTCCTCGGTCATGTGCAGGTCCGAACCGCAGATCCCGCAGCGCGCGACGCGCACCACGACCTCGCCCGCCTCGGGCACGGGATCGGCGAGATCCTCCAGCGCAAGCGGCTGGTGGAGGCCCTGGAAGGTGACGGCTTTCATCGATCTACGTCCTCGTTGCGGGGCTCACAGGCCGGTCAGCGGCTTGACCGGGCCCAGCTGCATGCCCCCGTCGATGACGACGTGCGAGCCGGTCATGTAGCTGCCCGCATCCGAGGCGAGCAGCAGCGCGAGCGGCTTGATCTGCCAGGTCTCGGCTACCGAGCCGGTCGGCACCAGCTTGTCCCAGGCCTTGCGCGCCGCGGGGTCCTTCTTCAGCCAGCCGCCGCCGATGTTGGTGACGAAGGGGCCGGGCGCGATGGCGTTGACGCGGATGCCGAAGGCGGCCAGCTCGAAGGCGGCGTGGCGCATGAAGTGCATGACCCCGGCCTTGGCGGGCATGTAGGGCACGCCGACGATCGCCTCGTTGACCACCGCCGCATTCGAGGAGGTGCACACGATCGCTCCGCCGCGCCGCCCGGTCGCGGCCTCGTTGCGCTTCATCACCCGCGCCGCCTCGCGCAAGGTGTGGAACTGGCCGGTGAGGTTGACCGCGATTGAGCGTTCCCAGGCGGCCGGGTCGTAGACGTCGAGCTGGCCCTGGGGGTTGCGCGTCTCGGCCGGGGTCCAGAAGCCGTTGCCCGCATCGTAGCCCGCGTTCGAGAAGGCGATGTCGCAGCCGCCGTAGGCCGCGACGTGCCCGTCGAAGGCGGCCGCCACTTCGGCAAGGTCGGCGACGTCGGCCCGCGCAGCGCGCGCGACGAAGCCTTCGGCGCGCAGCCGCGCCGCCTCGCGCTCGGCCGCCTCGCCATCGAAGTCGGTGAGGGTGACATGGGCCCCCGCCTCGCAGAGCACTTCGGCATAGGCGAGGCCAAGGCCCGAAGCGGCCCCGGTGACGAGGCCCGAACGGCCGGAAATATCGAACTGGTCGAGAGTCTTCATCACACCACCGGAAGTACGGGACTGGCGCTCATCGCCGAGCGGGCGAGCAGCTGGTCGAGCGGGGTCTCGCCGGGGCGCGCGATGTGCCCCTTCTTTTCGCCCGCGATGAGGCGCGCCAGCACCTGCCGCGCGCGTCCGCCCGAGACGTCGGCGGGAATCGCGACCGGGCGCAGCGTCTCGATGTCGCGCGTGCCGAGCGCGGCCTGCTGGGCCTCAATCATCGGCTTGTCCTGCACCGCGAAGGCATAGTCGATCGAGGCCTGCCAGAAGGCATCGACTTCGGGATCGTCGATCGCGTGGTTGCGCACCACGCTCCAGCGGTAGAGCGTGCGCCGCGCGTCCACCGGGGTCAGGTGGTGCCCGGTGAAGACCCAGTAACCCTCCTCGCGCGGGCGACCGACGGGGGCGAGCCCGACGTCGAGCAGCAAGTGCCCGGGCGCGTCCCAGCGCATGTAGAGCCAGTGGTCGACCTTCTGATCGGGATCCATCCCCATGCGCTCGAGCAGCTGGCGCCAGACCGGGGGCACCTCGCCATCGGGGCACCAGCGGTTGGCCCAGACGCTCGAACCCTCGACCATCGTCTCCAGCTTCGAAATGGTGATCGCCTCGCTCGAAAGCGTGCCCTCATGAAGGAAGTCGGCGTGGGTGAGGTCGAGCAGGTTGTCGGTGATGAGCTCATAGTTCGCGGCGGTGTCCATCACCCCACGCACGGTGCGAAAGCCGCGCGCGGTGTAGCAGCCGAAATCGGGGATCAGCGCCGCGTCGGCGCACGCCGGATCGCCGGTCCAGATCCACAGCAGGGGGCCGCGCTCGACGAGCGGGTAGGCGGGCACCTTCATCGCCGGGGAGATCACCCCGCCGTGGTGCGGGTTGAGCACGCAGGCCCCGCCCGCGCCGAACACCATGCCGTGGTACATGCACTGCACGTCATCGCCCCGCCGCCGCCCGCGGTGGAGCGGGGCAAAGCGGTGCGGGCACAAGTCGCCGATCGCGACCGCCTGCCCGTCACCCTTGCGGTAGAGCAGCACGGGCAGCTCGCAAATCGTGCGGGCGACGAGGTCCTCGCCCGTCACCTCGTCGGCCCAGGCGGCAACGTACCAGGCGTTCTTCAGGTAGCCCCGGCCCTCGCTTGCGGGCGGCGCGTTTCGGCTTGCCACGTGCATCACTCTCCCTCCTCTTGCGGCGCGCCCCGCACCTTGCGGCGGGTCGTCGCGCCCTGGTTCACCGGCTCACAGATAGAGCTGGGGATTGGGCGTCAGCCCGTTCTCGCGGCAGTAGGTCTCGTAGTGGTTCATGAACCACCACACGTCGAGCGTCTCGACGTGGTTGCCTTGGGCATCGTAGAACTCGTTCGCGCCCTGCATCCAGAACAGCGCCTTCATCCCCTGCGGATCGTCGGTAACGAGCGTGTGCGCGGTGCCCGGCGTCTCGGTGATGAAGTCGCCCGGACGGCACACCCAGTCGTACTCGAGATAGCGGAACGAGCCCTCGAGCCCCACCGCCCAGACGGGCCCCCGGTGCTTGTGCGTGCCGATCACGCCCGGCCCCTTGATCCACAGCACGTTGCAATAGACGTTCTGGCGCACGTCGAAGGCAAGGTGGCGGATCGCGGCGTTGTCGCCGAAGGGCACCCAGGGGCTCTCCGCCTCGGACGAACCGACATAAGTCCCTTCGACCCCCTTGCGCCCGATCAGCTCGCCGTAGAGCTCGGGAACCCTGACGATCGCGTAGGCGCTCGAGGGCGGTGCGGTCATCGTGGCCATGGCGCGTCCCCCTTTCAGATGTAGAGCTTGGGATTGATCGGGATGCCGTGCTCGCGGCAATGCGTCTCGTAGTGGTTGATGAACCACCAGACGTCGGCGGTGTCGACGAAATTGGCGTTCTCGTCGTAGAACTCGATCGGGCCCTGCATCCAGCCGAACAGCTTGACGCCCTCGGGGTGGTCGGTGACCAGCGTATGGCTCTCGCCGGGCACTTCGAGGATGAGCCCGCCCGGGCTCGCCACCCAGTCGTATTCCAGGTACTTCACCGAGCCTTCGAGGCAGACCATCATGATCGTGCCGCGGTGCAGGTGCGTGCCCACCACCCCCGGGCGCTTGATCCACAGGATGTTCGAGAAGATGCCGGTGCGCACGTCGAAGGCCAGGTGCTTGATCGCGGCGTCCTCGCCGAAAGGCACCCAGGGGCTGTCGACGTCGCTCTGCGCGTCGATGTAGCGCCCGCCGGGGCTCAGCCGCTCGACCAGCGCGCGGTGGGCGAAGGGAACATCGACGATCTCCGCCTTGGTCGACGGGGGGGCGGTCATCACTGTGGTCATGGCTGGATCCTCTCAGGGCCTGGTGCGGCGCGTTTGTTTCCGGCGTTTCCGGCCTGCCGGTCGGGCAGGCCGCGCCGCGGTTCGTGCTCTTGTCGCAGGCCCGACCATAGCCACCGGCCCTTCGCGCGACTTGCATTGCCGCGAAAGGGGACAAGGACGATCACGCACGAACCGATTGCAGGTCCCTCTTGCAAAGATACCCGGACGCTTCCGCAAAACGGCTTCGCGGCGAAACAATGCTGTTCAAAGGAGTGAATGCACGTTCGAAGATTCGGGTACGGCAGGGTCGCAAGGACCGAACGAACCGGTGATCTTCCACCCGCCAGAACGGCCTGAAATCAATCGATCATCCCTTAAAGACAGGAAATTCGGGATGTTTGTTCGAACAAAATGCAAACGTTCACAAACGGATTGACAACAAGACGCCCCAACGTCAGTCTGTTCGCATATTCGAACAGCGGGACATATATATGAACGGCGAGATCAAATCGGCGGCCCGCGTGCTGGACATGCTGGAGATGTTCTCGACCCGTTGCGGCGGCCTCACCCTGACCGAGGTGGCGCGCGGTCTCGATCTTCCCAAGAGCAGCGCGCTGGGTCTGCTGCGCACGCTGCACAACCGCGGCTATCTCGTGCGCGAGGACGAGGACGACACCTACCGCCTCAACGACATCGTGCGCCGCGACGGTTTCGCGCGCCATGGCCGCATCCTGCGCGTGGCGCCCCCGATCATGAAGGAACTGGCCTTTGCCTCGGGCGAAACCGTCCTGCTCGCCATGCCCGACGCGCCCGGCCAGGTCCGGCTGATCGCCAAGGAGGTCTCGCCCTCGGACATCCGCTTCGACATCGAGCTGCCGCGCAAGGTGCCCGCCTACTGCACCGCGCTGGGGCGGATCATGATGACCCGCTTCGACCCCGCCGCGCTCGAGGGCGCGCTCGACGCCGCCCCGCGCGCCGCGCTTACCCCCGCGACGCTGGTCGACCGCTCGGCCGTGCTCGCCGCGGTCGACGCGGCGCGCGCGACGGGCTTCGCGGTCGTTTCGGATGAATTCGCGATCGGCGGCACCGGGCTTGCCGCGGTCATTCCGCTGGGACCGGGGCAGCCGCTCGCGGCGCTGGGGCTGGGCTGCATCACGCAGCGCTACCACCAGGATCCCGGCCGCCTCCAGGCCCTGCTCGGCGAAGCGGTCAACGACATCGCCGAGAAAATGGTCGTCTACGGCAACAGCTAAGTTGAAAATACGTAACAGGGAAAAGCAATGAAAATCCCTTTCCTGCGCAGCCACCGGGTCGCACTTCCGGTATTTGCCGCGAGCCTCGCCGTCGCTCTGGTCCCAACTCTGACGTCGACGGCGATCGCCTCGGCCCCCGATACCGGGGCCGGGGCCCCCATTCCCCTCAACGACCGCCACGAGTGGATCGCGCCCGGCACGCCGGTGACCGCCGACCCGCGCCGCGTACCGGTCAAGCCCCGGCCCGCCGCCGGCAAGCAGACCGTGCTCGTGGGCGGCACGCTGTTCGATGCCCGCAAGGCAAGCCTGCGCCCTGCCACCGTGGTGATCGAGGATGACCACGTCGCCGCCGTGCTCGCCCCCGGCGCGCACGACTGGGAGGCCGACGCGACGGTGATCGACGTGACCGGCAAGACCGTCATGCCCGGTCTCATCGACATGCACACGCACATCGCCTACCCCGACGGCGATACGCCGATCGACGAGCAGGCCGATGCCTCGGCCAGCACGCTGCGCGGCGTGCGCAACATGCGCTGGTTCATCGCGTCCGGCATCACTTCGGTGCGCGATCTCAACGGCCCGGGCAACACCACCTACATGCTCGCCGAAGCGAGCCAGGACGACACGATCGCGGGCCCGCGCGTGTTCACCGCCGGGCACCTCATCACCGGCACCGGCGGCCACGCCACCGAGCGCCCGTTCCGCCCCAGCCACGGCCCCGACTACGCCTGGGAGGCCGACGGCGCCGAGCAGTGGCGCGAAGCCGTGCGCCGCACCTTCAAGCTGGGCGCCAGCGTGATCAAGGTGGGCAGCCACTTCGCCCCCGACGAGATCAAGGCCGCGGTCGACGAGGCGCACCGTCTCGGCCTCAAGGTCACCTGCCACTGCGAGACGATGTACATTCCCATGGCGGTCGACGCCGGGATCGACATGATCGAGCATCCCCTGCCGCGCACCGACGCGACGATCGCCGACATGGCCCGGCACCACACCGCCAGCATCCCCACGCTCCAGGTCTACCAGAACGTGCTCGACCGCAACGGGGGCTACTACGGCACCACCTCGGGCCGCTTCAACCTCACCTCGCAGGGCATCTTCGACGTGTTCAAGCGGCAGAAGGCAGCGGGCATCGTGATGGGCGTGGGCACCGACACCATCGGCGATGCCAACAAGATGATCCCCAACGTCTACATCGCCGAGCTCAAGTGGTTCGTGAAGGGCGGCTACACGATCCCGCAGGCGCTCCAGGCGGCGACCTGGACCAACGCCCAGCTGCTCGACATGGCCGACCGCCTCGGCACCATCGAGCCGGGCAAGCTGGCCGACGTGATCGTCATCGACGGCAACCCCGCCGCAGACCTCGACGCGCTGCGCAAGGTCTCGCTCGTGTTCAAGGGCGGGCATCTCGAGGCCGAGGACGGGGCGGTGATCTGGGCCGTGCGCGAACCCAAACCGCTGCTCAAGCCCTCGCCGCCTGCCGACGTGAACTGACGCCGTGAACTGACGCCATGAACTGATCGGGCGCCTTCGCCCTCTCGCAACCCCAGCCAGGATCCGAACCCCATGACCACCGACACGGCAGCTTCTGCCGAAGGGCCCGCCCTGCGCGCCGCCGACGCGAGCCCGGCTCCCGGCCAGACGGTCACGAACCACGTGGCCAGCCGCGTGGCCAGCCGCAAGGACATCGCCCGCGCGCTCGCCTCGGCGATGATCGGCAACTGGTTCGAGCTGTTCGACTTCATCATCTACGGCTACTTCGCGGCGCAGATCGGCTACGCGATGTTTCCTGAGAGCGACCCGGTAACCGTTATCCTCTCGAGTTTCGCGACCTATGGCGTGGGCTTCGTGATGCGTCCGGTCGGCTCGATGGTGCTGGGCTCGATGGGCGACCGCTTCGGACGCAAGTCCGCGCTGGTGCTGACGATGATGCTGATGGCAGGGGCAACCTGCGCCACCGGCCTCATCCCGACGTACGCCACGATCGGGCTCGCCGCGCCGCTGGCGCTGGTGGTCTGCCGTCTCGTCCAGGGCTTTGCCGCGGGCGGCGAATGGGGCGGGGCGACGACCTTCCTCGTCGAATACGCACCAGCCCACCGGCGCGGGTTGTTCGGCGCGCTCCAGCAGCTGAGCACCAGCCTCGCGGTGGTCTCGGCGGTGCTTGTCGCGCTGCTGCTCAACACCGTGCTTTCGGCGCAGGACCTGCAAGCCTGGGGCTGGCGCGTGCCCTTCGTGCTCGGCATCCTGATCGCGCCGCTCGGCTTCTACTTGCGCGCCAAGGTGCCCGAGACCCCCAACTTCCAGGCCGAGGCCGACAAGCCCGAACACCCCTTGCGCGAGGCGCTGACCGTGCACCGCCGCACGGTCGCCACGATCGCGGCGATGGTCGTGATCTGGACCGTGGCGGGTTACACCTACGGCACCTTCCTCGTCAGCTTCGCCAGCCAGGTGCTTGAGGTTTCCTCCAAGTACGCGCTGATCGGCACGCTGGTGGGCGCGCTCGCCAACATCGTGGTGATCCCGCTTGCGGGCTGGGCCTCGGACTACGTGGGCCGCAAGCCCTTCCTGCTGGCGAGCGCAACGGGCTTCCTCCTCTGCTCGATCCCGCTCTTCACCTTCATGGCGCACGATCGCAGCGGGATCTCGGTGATCACCGCGACGGCGGTCGCCGGCGTTTTCTCGGGCCTCTTCAGCGGCACCGCGCCCACCTACTTGTGCGAACTGCTGCCCACCCGCGTGCGCTACACCGCGCTTTCGGTGGGCTACAACGCGGCCGTCATGCTGTTCGGCGGCTTCGCGCCCTTCATCGCCACCTTGCTGGTGCGCGTGACCGGCCTTGCCACCGCGCCCGCCTTCTACGTGACCGGCGCCGCGCTGGTCTCGCTCGTCACCATCGCGCTCGTACGCGCCCCCGATCCGAAAAAGGCGATTGCCTGATGACCCCCACCCGCGCCCGTTACCTCCTGTGCGGCCTGTGCCTGCCGCTCGCGCTCGCCCCGCTGAGCGTCCCCGCCGCCCATGCCGCCGAAGCGGCTCCCGCCGCGCAGGGGGCCAAGGCCGTCCCCACGCCCGAGCAGGTGCTTGGCCACACCATGGGCGAGGACCGCTACGTCCCCTCCTATGACGAAATGCTGCGCTACTGGCAGGCCGTGGCCGCGGCGAGCGACCGGGTGAAGCTGATCGACATGGGCCCAACGACGCAAGGGCGCCGCCAGGTCATGGCCGTCGTCTCCTCGCCCGAGAACCTCGCCAAGCTCGACCATTACCGCGAGATCAGCCGCCAGCTCGGCACCGCCGAGGGCATCGACGAGACCACCGCGCGCCGCCTTTCGCGCGAGGGCAAGAGCCTGGTCTGGATCGACGGCGGCCTCCACGCCAGCGAGATCGAGGCGCAGACCGCGCTGATCGCGCAAGTCCACGATCTCGTCGCCTCCGATGATCCCGAAGCGAAGAAAATCCGCGACAACGTGATCACCCTCTTCGTCCCCGACAACCCCGACGGCCAGCAGTTCGTCGCCGACTGGTACATGCGCTTCAAGGACCCGATGAAGCGCGAGAAGGACCTCACCACCCTTCCCCGGCTCTACCACCCCTACGTCGGCCACGACAACAACCGCGACTTCTACATGGCGAGCCAGGTGGAGACGCAGAACATGGTGCGCGTGCTCTACCGCGACTGGCGCCCGCAGATCGTGATGAACCAGCACCAGACGGGCCCGGCGGGCACCGTGCTGTTCCTGCCGCCTTTCCGCAACCCGTTCAACTACCACTACGAACCGCTCGTCATCACCAGCCTCGACGAAGTCGGAGCGGCGCTCAACAGCCGCCTCCTTTCGGAGAACAAGGGCGGCGCCACCACCCGCTCGGGCGCGCATTACGACACCTGGTACAACGGCAACCTGCGCACCTCGACCTATTTCCACAACGCCATCGGCATCCTGGTGGAGATCATCGGCGGCCCGGTTCCCGAGACGATCCCCTTCGTCCCCGAACGCCAGGTGCCGGGCAACGACCAGCCGCTGCCGGTCAGGCCGCAAGCCTGGCCGCTGGCGAACTCGATCGCCTACAGCCAGTCGCTTTCGCGCGCGATCCTGACGTACGCGGCCGACAACCGCGAGAAGCTGCTCTACAACCGCTGGCAAATGGGCGCGAACGAGATCGCCAAGGGTTCGCGCGACAGCTGGACGATCTCGAAGGACCGCATCGACGCCGCACACGTGGCCGCCGAGGCGCGCGGCGAAAAGCCGGTGCCAGTGCGCACGCGCGGCTGGGCCGAATTGAAGCCCGATCTCTACGACAAGGTCCTCCACGATCCCGCCGAGCGCGACCCGCGCGCCTTCATCGTGCCGGTCGACCAGCACGATTTTCCCACCGCAGCCAATTTTCTCACCGCGCTCTCGCGCCTCGGCGTCGAGATCGAGCGTTCGACCGCGCCCTTCGACGCGGCGGGCAAGCACTTCGCGGCGGGCACCTACATCGTCGATGCGGCGCAGGCCTACCGCGCCCACGTGCTCGACCAGTTCGAGCCGCAATACTACCCCAACAACTTCGAGTACCCCGGCGGCCCGCCGATCCCGCCGGCCGACAGCTCGGGCTATACCCCCGCCTTCCAGATGGCGGTGGAGTTCACCCGTTCGCTCGAACCCCTCACCGTCCCCACCGTGCGCGTCTCCGGCGACATTCCCCCCGCGCCCGAACCGATCGCGGATGCCGGGGCCGAAGTCGCCAAGGGCGGCTGGCTGATCTCGCACGACCAGAACGCGGCCTTCCACCTCGTCAACCGGCTGCAGAAGGCAGGCGTGGCGGTGCGCGTCTACACCAGCGCGCTGCCGGTTGCCGGACGCGCCGCCGCGCCGGGGGCCTATTACGTGCCCTATTCGGCGAAGGCGCAGGCGCTCGTCGAGGCGGGCGCAAAGGAACTGGGCACGCTGGCCCAGGCTGTGCCCAAGGCGCCCGAGGGCAAAAGCCTTGCGCTTACCAGCCCGCGCGTGGGCATCGTCGATCTCTACGGCGGGCTGCACCCCACCGGCTGGCTGCGCTGGATCTTCGACGGCGAGGAGCTGCCCTACACGGTCCTCTACCCCCAGGCGCTCGACAAGGGCGGCCTTGCCAAGAAGTTCGACATCATCATCATCCCCGACGCGGCGATCCCCAACGCGCGCTCGGGCGTCAACGGGGGCATGTTCCGCGGCCGCTTCGACAATCCGCAGCCCGCCGCCAGGGACATCCCCGAGGAATACCGCGCCTCGCTCGGCGACATCACGGCGGACAGGACGATCCCCGCGCTCGCGCAGTTCGCGAAAGACGGCGGCACGCTCTTCGCGATGGGCTCCTCGTCCTCGGGTCTGGCCGCCGCGCTGGGATTGCCGGTTTCCGATCCGCTCGAGGTCGAGAAGGACGGCAAGACGGTGCAGATGCCGCGCACCGAGTTCTACGTGCCCGGCGCGCTCCTGACCGCCAGTGCCGATACCGCCCAGCCGCTCGCCTGGGGCCTCAATCCCAAGGTCGACCTCTTCTTCGACCAGAGCCCGGTGTTCCAGACCAAGGCGCCCGGCGCCAGCGTCGCGGTTTCGTTCGGCGAAGGCAAGCTGCTCCACAGCGGGTGGGCCTGGCATCCCGAGCACCTCAAGGACACCGCCGCGGTGCTCTCGATCCCGCAAGGCAAGGGCCAGGTCGTCCTCGTCGGCCCCGAGATCGCGCTGCGCGGCCAGACCCAGGGCGCCTTCAAGATCCTCTTCAACGCCATCACGCTTTCGCCCGCCCACCTCCAAGGAAACTGACACGCCATGCTGCGCGCTGCCGTCATCCAGCTCAACACCCAGAACGACAAACAGGCAAACCTCGCCGCGATCGAGGCGCAGATCCGCGCCTGCGTGGCACGTGAACGCCCCGACTGGATCCAGTTGCCCGAGCACGCCGAGTGGCTCGGCGGTTCGTCTGGCGCCCCTGCGGTCGCCGAGCCTTTCAAGGACGGGCCGACCTACGCCCTCCTTTCGCGCCTCGCGGCCGAGCTGAAGGTGTGGATCCACGGCGGCTCGTTCTACGAGCAGTCGGACAATCCGGGCCGCGCCTACAACACCACCGTCGTGTTCGACCGCGACGGCGTGGAGCAGGCGCGCTACCGCAAGATCCATCTCTTCGATGTCACCACCGCCGATGGCGCCAAGTTCCACGAGAGCGCCACCGTCGATCCCGGCAGACAGATCGTCACCTACGATTGCGAGGGCGTGAAGGTCGGCTGCGCGATCTGCTACGACGTGCGCTTTCCCGAACTGTTCCAGGAGCTGATGCGCCAGGGCGCGCAGCTGATCGCGCTGCCCGCCGCCTTCACGCTTCTCACCGGCAAGGACCACTGGGAAACGCTGATCCGCGCCCGTGCGATCGAGACCGAGTGCTGGCTGGCCGCCGCCGCGCAGTGGGGCTCCTACCCCACGCCCGCGGGCGAGCGCCAGTCGTTCGGCCAGTCGATGATCGTCGATCCCTGGGGCGCGGTCGTCGCGCGCGTCTCGGACGGCCTCGGCTTTGCTTCGGCGAGCATCGACACCGATCTCGTCGCCCGGGTGCGCCAGCAAATCCCGGTCGGCGCGAACAAGGCGATCCATATCGAGGCGAGCTTGTGAGCGAGCCTGTGATCGGGCCGCGCCCCTACGCCCTGCAAGACCTCAGCCACACCGCCTTTGCCGCGCGACTGGCCGAAAAGCCCGTCATCGTCCTCGCGCTCGGCAGCCAGGAGGAGCAGGGCCCGCACGCGCCGATGGGCGATTTCCTCGCCGCCGAGAGGATCGCGATGGCCGCCTGCGCGCAGGCCGGGGCGATCTGCGCACCGGTGCTGCCCTTCGGCTATGCGGAGTTCTTCCGGGGCTTTCCCGGCGGCATGCAGCTGCGCGGGGACACCTTCCGCGCGGTGCTGCGCGACATGATCGACAGCTTCCTCGACCATGCCATCGCCCATGTCGTGATCGTCAACGGCCACTCGACCAACGCCCCGCTCATCGCCGAAGTCTGCCAGGAAGTGCGCCGCAGGACCGGCGTGCTGGTGCCCGCCATCCACCTCTGGCGCTCGCTGCCCGACGCGGTCTGGGCTGAGGCGCATGGAGCCGACGCATCCGCCGCGCGCGGCCACGGTGCCGATCCGGTGACCTCGGTGATGATGCACCTTTCGCCCGAACTGGTGAACCTCGACGCGGCCTCGCCCGCACGCCGCAAGCCGGTCTTCGGCCTGCCCTCCGACCCGCACTTCGCCAGCGCGCACTTTGCCGGCATCTCGCTCGACCTGCCGCTCGACGCGACCGAAGTGGCCGACGACGGCGTGGGCTCGGGCGATCCGGCGCTGTGCACTCCCGAAGCGGGCGCGATCTTCACCCGCTTCCTCACCGACCACGTCGCCAGTTTCCTTGCACACTGGCGCCAGTGCGACCCCACCCGCCCCACCCGCGCGCCCGGAAACATCGCGCCCGAAAGCCCCACCGCATGAGCCGCGACGTCCGCCCCATGCCCGCCCCGGCCGAGCCCTGCCTCGTCGCGGCGCTGCGCGAGGTCGACACCGCGACGCTCGGCCACTGGCGCCTGTGGGGCCTGTGCGATCCCGCGCTGCGCCCGCTCGCGCCCGGCATGAAGGCCTGCGGAACCGTGGTCACGCTCTCGCTGCCCGGCCCCGACGGCGCGCTGCTGCACGAGGCGCTCGGGCTGCTGCGCGCGGGCGACGTGCTCGTCATCGATCGACTTGGCGACACGCTCCACGCCGCCGTCGGCGGGATCGTCGCCGAAGCCGCCAGCCGGATCCGCCTCGGCGCGATCGTGCTCGACGGTCCGGTGGCGGACACCGCCGAGATCCTCGCCACCGGCCTTCCGGTCTGGGCGCGCGGCACCAGCCAGCGCACCACCCGGCGCCTGGGCCTTGGCGGGCGTTTCAACGCGCCCGCGAGCGTGGGCGGCGTGGTCGCCCATCCCGGCGACTTGGCGCTATGCGACAGCGACGGGGTGGTGATCCTCTCGGCCGAGGAAGCCGCCGGCGACATCGCCCGCGCGATCAAGAGCGCGCGGCGCGAAAGCGCGATCCGCGAAGGCCTCGCCGCCGGGCGCCGCCTGCCCGATCTGCTCGAGGCGCCGATGCTCGCCGCCGCGCTTGCGGCCACTCCCTTGCCCGAAGGGGCTCGCTGATGGCCGGCCGGATATCGCTCGACGCGGCCGACCTGCGCATCCTGGGCGCGCTGCAGAAGGACGGCACGCTCTCGATCGCGGCGCTCTCGGAGCGGGTCAACCTCTCGCACAATTCGTGCTGGCGCCGCCTCAAGCGGCTCGACGCGGCGGGCGTGATCAAGGGGCGCGTGGCGCTGCTCGATCCGGCCAAGCTCGGCCTCCAGCTCACCGCCTATGTCTCGATCCGCACGCGCGAGCACTCCGAGGCCTGGCTGCGCGAATTCGCCGCCGCCGTCGAGAGCCTGCCCGAGATCGTCGAACTCTACCGCATGACCGGCGACGTCGACTACCTGATGAAGATCCGCGTCCCCAGCATCGAGGCCTACGACGCGGTCTACAAGCGCCTGATCGCGAAAGTGCGCCTGACCGACGTCAGCTCCGCCTTCGCGATGGAGGAGATGAAGAACACCACCGAACTCCCGCTCTTCGCCGCCCCTTCGGGCGAGGACGAATGATCATCCCATGAAGCGACCGATCAGCCCGACATCCATCCCGAAATTTGTGCAATCGCGCAAGAAACGGGGTGGGACTGTCAACGCGCCCGCCGCCTAACACGGGGGCATGGAATCGCGAGGGCCCGGGCCACCTGCCCGCCGTCCTCGCCCTGCCCCAGACACTCGACAAGTATCGGAACATCCTCACGTGCGCGACACCCCCTCGACGACCTCCACCAGCGAAGCCACCCGCCTGATCCACCCGCAGGGCGACGCCAAGGCCCCCGTGCGCACGGCCGCCCCGGTGCTTCAGCGCGGCACCACCGTGCTCCACGCCTGTGCCGCCTCATTCGGCCAGACGCTGCCCAGCTACGGGCGCTCGGGCCTCGCCACCCACGGCGAACTGCGCCAGGCGCTGTGCGACCTGGAGGGCGGCGACGTCGCCGAGCTCTACCCCTCGGGCCTCGCCGCGCTTGCGGGCGCGATCCTCGCGGTGTGCCGCACCGGCGACGAGATCCTGATGTGCGACACCATCTACGGTCCCACCCGCCGCTTCGCCGAGACCACCATGGCCGACTACGGCGTGACCACGCGCCCCTTCCCGGCAAGCGCCAGCGCCGAGGAGCTTGAAGCCATGCTCGGCGAAAAGACCCGCCTGATCGTGCTCGAAAGCCCCGGCTCGCTCACGCTCGACATGATCGACGTGCCCGCGATCGCGGCGATGGCCCGCCGTCGCGGGGTGCTCACCCTGATAGACAATACCTACGCGGCGGGCCTGCTGTTCAAGCCGCTGGCGCACGGCGTCGACATTTCGGTCCAGGCCATGACCAAGTACATCTGCGGGCACTCGGACGTGTTCATGGGCTGCGCGGTGGCCCGCGGCGAGGTGGGCGCGCTGCTCCAGCGCGGCACGCGCGCGATCGGGTGGACGATCTCTTCCGACGATGCCTACCTCGCGCTGCGCGGGATGAAGACGCTCGAGCTGCGCCTTGCCCAGCACGGCGCGGCCGCGCTCGAGGTCGCGCGCTGGCTGTCGGCGCGCCCCGAAGTGAAGAGCGTGCTGTGCCCCGCCCTCCCCGGCGCGCCCGGCCACGAGATCTTCGCGCGCGATTTCAGCGGCGGCAACGGCCTCGTCACGATCGAGCTCGACGGACCGCTGGCCGCCACCCCGGCCTTCCTCGATGCGCTCTCGATCTTCGGCCTCGGCTTCAGCTGGGGCGGGTTCGAAAGCCTTGCCATCGCCTGCAACGACCAGCTCGAAGCCCGCGCCTTCGAACGCGAATGGACCCGCCCGGTGATCCGCCTGCACATCGGCCTCGAGACGACCGGCGACCTCATCGCCGAACTCGACGGTGCACTCGGCGCCTTCGCAAAGGCGGCCCAAACCCTTTCCGGCGTGCCTGCCTAGGCCCGCCACCCCCGACAGCAAGAAACACGAAAAATCCAGTTCGCGCCTCCTGTCAGCGCACCACAACAGGGAGTTAACCATGAGAAAGCATCTACTGACCTGCTCCGTTCTGGCGCTGGGAATCGTCCAGGCCCAGACCGCCCTTGCCCAGAGCGGTGACGCCGCCGCCAGCGACGCCTCCGACGGCGGCGCGGCCATCGTCGTCACCGGCTCGCGCGGGCAGCCGCGCACCGTCACCACCAGCCCGACGCCGATCGACGTGATCAGCGGCGAGCAGATCGCGCAGATGGGCGGCTCGATGCAGCTGCGCGACGTGCTGACCCAGCTCGTGCCCTCGTTCCAGTCGCAGCAGGTGGGCTCCTCCTCGTGGAACTCGGTCATGCGCCCGGCGGGTCTGCGCGGGCTTTCGGGCGTCCATGTCCTCGTCCTCGTCAACGGCAAGCGCCGCCACAATTCGGCGATGATCGACCTTGCCTCGGGTTCGACCTCGATGGGCGGCAACCCGGTCGACCTCGACATGATCCCGACCAGCGCGATCGAGCGCATCGAGGTGCTGCGTGACGGTGCCGCCGCGCAGTACGGTTCGGACGCCATCGCGGGCGTCATCAACGTGATCCTGAAGGGCAGCGCCGACAGCGGCAGCGCCTCGATCGAGGCCGGCCAGCGCTACAAGGACAGCGTCAACGGCAGCGACGGCGAGACCGTCTCGGCCCAGGTCTCCAAGGGCTTCCACATTGGCGACAACGGCTCGATCGTGCTCTCGGCCGAAGGCAAGCTGCAGAAGAAGACCGTGCGCAATTCCGATGCGACCGCGCGCGTCTACTCGCAGATCGACGGCGAGGACGACCCGCGCGAGGCGACCGCCAACCGGCGCACCTACCAGGGCGGCCTGCCGCAGATCCGCGGTTTCAACCTGGCGCAGAACAGCAGCTACGACACCGGCGACCTGACGCTCTACTCGAACGCCACCTTCGGCTACCGCGAGACCCGCGTGGGCCAGTCGGGCCGCCGCCCGAGCACCACCAGCGACATCATCGCGATCTACCCCGACGGCTTCACGCCCTACTACACCAGCCAGGAAACCGACTTCCAGGCGACCGCGGGCATGAAGAGCCAGGTCAGCGGATGGGACCTCGACCTTTCCACCACTTACGGGCGCGACTACGTGCGTTCGGGCGCGGACAACACGCTCAACGCCTCGCTCGGCGAGGACAGCCCGACCAGCTTCGACACCTTCAGCTCGGCTTTCGACCAGTGGACCACCAACCTCGATCTCACCAAGGGTTACGAGGTCCTGGGCGGACGCCACCTGCAGGTCTCGGCCGGTGCCGAATTCCGCTACGAAAGCTACGTCACCAAGTCGCTCGATCGCCTCGCCTGGTACAACGGCGGCTACCAGTACGGCGATGATTCCGCGCTCGCCGGCCAGTACGGCGCGATCGGTGCGCAAGGTGCGATCATCGTCACCCCCGAGGACGAAGCCGACGAGAAGCGCACCGTGGGCGCGGCCTACCTCGACCTTGCGCTCGACGTGACCGACCGCCTGCTGGTCTCCGGCGCGGGCCGCTTCGAGACCTACGACGACAGCTCGGGCAGCGTGTGGAGCGGCAAGGTCTCGGCGATCTGGAAGGCGACCGACTGGCTCAACTTCCGCGGCGCCTTCTCGAACGGCTTCCGCGCCCCCTCGCTCTCGCAGCAGGGCTATGCCCAGACCGCGACGCAGGTCTCGCTGGTCAACGGCTCGTACCAGCTGATCCAGTCGAAGATCCTCAAGACCGGCTCGGCGATCGCGCAGGCGCTCGGCGCGCAGGATTTGAAGCCCGAGAAGTCGCGCAACTACTCGCTGGGCGTCACCATGACCCCGCTCGCCAACTTCTCGCTCACTGTCGATGCCTACCAGATCGAAATCGACGACCGCATCACGATGACCGGCCTGCTCTCGGGCACCGGCATTTCGACGCTGCTGGAAGACAACGGCTATTCGGGCGACCAGTATGTGCGCTTCTTCGCCAACGCCATCGACACCCGCACCCGCGGCATCGACGTCGTCAGCGCCTATTCGTTCACGCTGGGGGAAATCGGCCGCTTCCGCGCCAGCGCGGCCTACAACTACAACAAGACCAAGATCACCCACATCGCCGACGATCCGGCGCCGCTCGCGGACCTGGGCCTCACCCTGTTCGACCGCCAGACCCAGGGCTACTTCACCGTCTTCACCCCGCGTGACAAGGTGATCCTGGGCCTTGACTGGAACAACGGGCCGTTCTCGCTGCGCGCCAAGGAAACCCGCTACGGCAGCTGGAAGCTGCTCGCCAACAATTCGGCGAGCGACCAGAGCTACGGCGCCAAGTGGATCACCGACCTCGAGGCCGGCTACGCGATCACGCCCAGCATGCGCGTCGCCATCGGGGCCTACAACCTGTTCAACACCTACCCCGACAAGAACACCGTCACCAGCACCATCGGCAGCTCGCCCTACGGCAGCAATTCGCCCTTCGGCGCTTACGGCGGCTACTACTACGCACGTCTCTCGTTCGACCTCTGACGAGGTTCGGACACCGCGGCCGGCTCCCCGCCTTCCCATCCCGGGGGGCCGGTCGCACCCCCTCCTGCATTTCAGCTCCCGCATACCCGGCCCGTTTCTCCAGGCCCCGCCGCGCGCGCGCCGCGCCCCGTTCGCCGGGGCGCGCGGGTGCCCCGTGCCCGAACGAAAGAACCCTTCCCCCCGATGTTGCGCAAGATCTTCAACGACCACCCCCAGAGCGTGGGCGAGACTTATCCCGAGCACGCGCGCTCGGCCTTCGGCTTCGGCCTCGCCATGCTGCAGGGCGGCGCCAAGTGCCTGGTCCACGGCATCTTCCCGCCACTGTTCAAGACCTCGGGCAGCGACGTCGTGCGCCGCCTCCACGAGCGCATGGTCGTGCACCGCCGCAAGGCTCCTTAATAACCCCCTTTCGCGCCGCCCGCGAAAGACTCACCCCGCTGGGCGCGCGGGCCTGCAAACCCCTCGTTCCCGCGATCCGAAAATAACCAAGGCGCAACCCCCTAATCCTCGTGCGATCACGTACAGAAATTTAATGAGCCTCCTTCCGTAAAACGAAGTATAGTCACGCGTCCGACTTTTATCTTGCACCAGGGGCGGCGTTTCCAACGCCGGGCGCATTCGAGAAGGGGGGAAACGCTGCCGGTGGGGAAGGCCGAGCTCAGGGGGAAGCGCGCGTCGCGTCGCAAGCGCCCAAGATCGCAGCCGATCGGCCGCGTGGTTTGCGCGCTCGTCCTTCTGATCCTCGTCCTGAGCGCCAGTCTCGCCCACGCGATCGCCCATGCGGCGGCCTATCTCGGGGTGGCGAGCTGCGCGGGATCGACCTGCCATGGCCGCAGCGAGGGCAACGGCAAAGTCGTGCGCCAGGACGAACTCGCCATTCTCCAGGACGGGTCGAGCGCGGCGGGCGCCCACGCCCGCGCCTATGCCGTGCTCGCCTCCGCGCGCGGACAGCGCATCGCCGCTACGCTCGGGCTCGGTCCGGCCTCGAGCGCCCCCGCATGTCTCGGATGCCACGCCAGCAACGCCCCGCAAGGCCTGCGCGGGCCCCGCTACCGCACCGCCGACGGGATCGGCTGCGAAACCTGCCACGGCCCCGCCTCCGCCTGGATTTCCGCGCACTACGCCCTTCCCGCAAGCCACGCCTCCAACCTGGCTCTGGGCATGACCGCGCTCGACAACCCGCAAGTGCGCGCGCGCGTCTGCCTCGATTGCCACTACGGCAGCGCCGAAGCGGGCCAGTTCGTGACCCACGCGATGATGGCCGCCGGACACCCGCGCATCGCCTTCGAGCTCGACCTCTTCTCCGCGCTTCAGGCCCATTACGATCTCGACGCGGACTACACCGCGCGCAAGCGGCGCCCCGACAGCGTCCAGCTCTGGGCGGTCGGCCAGGCCGAGGCGGTGCGCCGCCAGGCCGCGCTCTTCGCCCGCCCGAACCTCGCGAGCGAGGGCCTCTTCCCGCAGTTCACTTTCTTCGACTGCCATTCCTGCCACCGCGCGATCCGCGACGGCCCCGAGCCGCGCCGGACCTTCGAGGACAATCCCGCACGCCCCATCCCCTTCGCCAACCCACCCTTCAACGACGAGAACATGATCCTGCTCTCGCTCGTCGCCAGCCTCTACGCGCCCGGCGAGGCGGCGCGCTACGAAACCGCCGCGCGCGGTTTCCACCGCGCAATGGGACAAGGCGCGAAGGCGAGCGGTGAGGCCGCCAGGACCCTTGCCAGCGCGGCGGCAAGTTTGTCCGACCGCCTCGCCGCGCGCAGCTTCGCGCCCGCAAGCGCCTTCGACGCGGTTGCGGCGGTGGCCGCGCGCACGACGTCGGCGCGCTTCACCGACTACGCCGGATCGGCGCAGGCGGTCATGGCGATCGACACCCTCCTCAACGCCCTGGTGCGCGAAGGCCGGGTGACGGTGGGGGCCGCCGCCGGCATCCGCGCGCGGATCAACCGCGCCTACGAGGCCGTCGCCGCGCCCGAACGCTACGATCCACCCACCTTCCGCCGCGCGCTTGGCGAAGCGGCCCGTGCCATTGCGGCGCTGCGTTGATGCGCTGGCTCACATTCCTTGCCCCGCTCCTCCTGCTCGTCCTGATCGCCTGCGGCGGGGATGATGGCGGCTCGGGCACGGCAGCGGGCGGGTCGACCAGCTCGGGCGGTACCTCCTCGGGTAGCACTTCCTCGGGTGGCAGCACCGGCAGCAGCGACTACGCGGTACCCGCCAGCGAGGCGCTCACCGCCACCGAAGTCGGGCAGGTGGTGGCGCAGGCCGCCGCGCAGGCGCACCAGTCGGGCGATCCGGCGGTGATCGCGGTGGTCGACCGGGTCGGCAACGTGCTCGCGGTCCTGCGCATGGAAGGCGCGCCCGCCACCGCGACGATCCCCGACGCGCCCAATGGCGCCAATATCGACATCCAGGGCCTCGCCGTCCCCGCCGAGGCCGCCGCCATCGCCAAGGCGCTGACCGGGGCCTACCTCTCGAGCGCGGGCAATGCCTTCTCCACCCGTACCGCCAGCATGATCGTCCAGCCCCACTTCCCCCCTGCGCCCAGCACCGCAGGGCTCGAGAGCGGCCCGCTGTTCGGAGTCCAGTTCAGCCAGCTTCCCTGTTCGGACCTGGCCTCGCGCTTCGCCGCCGCGGGCACGGGCGCGCGCATCGGCCCCAAGCGCTCGCCACTCGGCCTTGCCGCCGATCCGGGCGGCTTCCCGCTCTACAAGAACGGCGTGGTGGTGGGGGGCGTGGGCGTCCTGGCCGATGGCGGCTACGCCTTCGACGGCAATGTCCTCGACACCGACACCGACGCCGACGAGCGCATCGCGCTCGCCGGAACGCTCGGCTTCGAGGCGCCCGAGGCGATCCGCGCCAACCGCATCTACGTCGACGGCACGCAGCTGCGCTATTCCGACAGCACCTATTCGAGCCTCCACGACGTGGGCGGCACCACTTTTGCACAAGTCGCGCCCACGCTCGGCGCGCTCGTGCGCGTCACCGGCTACTACGAGACCGCCAGCCTGCTTGCCGGCACCGCCTATGGCGCGGAAAGCTCGGGCATCCGGCCCGCGACCTCGTCCGAATTTTCCGACACCGACGCCTTCGTGCTGAGCGACGGCAGCGGCGCCAACCGCTTCCCCATCCGCGCCGCGAGCGACGGCGCCGACGTCGCCAGCCCGATCACCAGCGCCGAGGCGCAGGCCCTGCTGGAAGAGGCCTTCGCGGTCATGACCCGCGCGCGCGCGCAGATCCGCCAGCCGCTCGACAGCCGCGCGCAAGTCTCGATCGCGCTGGTCGACACCCACGGCGTGGTGCTCGGCCTCGTGCGTTCGCCCGACGCGCCGATCTTCGGCACCGACGTCGCGCTGCAGAAGGCGCGCACCGCCGCCTTCATGTCGAGCGCGCGCGCCGGCGCGGCGCTGCTTGCCGATCCCAACGCCGATGTCGCGGGCTTTCCGGCCAAAGTGCGCGCCTTCCTCGCCGATCCCACCGCGCTGACCGGCGCTTACGCCTTCGCCGACCGTTCGGGCGGCAACCTCTCGCGCCCCTACTTCCCCGATGGTGAGGTCGGCACGCCCAACGGGCCGCTCTCGCGCCCGATCGCGCAGTGGAGCCCGTTCTCGACCGGGCTGCAATCCGCGCTCGTGCTCACCAACCTTGCCCAGCACCTCGCCTACGTGACAGGGGCGAGCGCGGCCGACACCCGGGCGCGGTGCAGCTTCCTGCCCGACGTGGCGAGCGGGGAGAACCCCTTGCAGAACGGCCTGCAGATCTTCCCCGGCTCGGTCCCGATCTACCGCGAGGGTACGCTGATCGGCGCGATCGGCGTCTCGGGCGACGGCATCGACCAGGACGACATGATCGCGTTCCTGGGAACCCACAAGGCCGGGCAGCGCCTCGGCACGCTCGGCAATGCGCCATCCGCGATCCGCGCCGACCGGATCGTGGTGGCGGTGAACGGGACCGGCGTGCGCCTGCGCTACGTGAACTGTCCCTTCGCGCCCTTCCTCGACAGTTCCGAGCAGAACGTGTGCGAGGGGCTCTAGCGTGAGCGCCGGAGCCCTTGCCCTGCCCCTGCTGCTCGCCGCGCAGGCGCCCGAACCGCCGATGCCGCCACCCGAAGCCCCCCATGCACCCGAAGAGGTCGACAACGGCGTGATCGAGGGCCGCCGCCGCCCGGGACACCAGCCCGAGCGCCCGGCCAAGGTCACCCAGGACAACCCCGGCGCGGTGCGCGCGCCTCCCCCCGAGGCCTTCCCCACCGACAGTTTCCCGATCCCCGACCGCTGGCGCCTGATCGAAACGCTGGGCGTGGTTCGCGAACGCTGGTGGGATCCCTACCACCAGAACACTTACAAGGGCGATCGCCCGATCGACCGCGCCAAGGTCCCCTGGCTGCCGATCCACGACGACGACTGGTTCTTCTCGGCCGGTCTCACCTCGGACACCGTCTTCGAGCCGCGCAGCTTCCCGATCCCCGTGGGGATGCAGACCACCGAGCGGCCCGGCAGCCTCGACGTCTTCGGCAAGGACGCCAGCCTCGTCTTCTCGCAGACCTTCCTCGCCAGCGCCGCGCTCATCAAGGGGCAGACCGCGTTCAAGCCGCCCGAGATCGAGTACCGCGTCGCGCTCGCCTTCAACGTCAGCTACGTCAACGTGCCCGAGCGGCGCGTACTCTTCGTCGAGCCCTCGAAGCCCTCGCACCGCACCGACCACTTCCTGGGGGTGCAGGAAGCCTTCGTCGACTATCACCTGCGCAACGTCTCGGATCGCTACGACTTCGACTCGGTGCGCCTCGGCATCCAGCCCTTCCAGGCCGATTTTCGCGGTTTCCTGTTCAACGACCAGCAGCTGGGCCTGCGCCTCTTCGGCAACCGCGACAACAACCGCGTGCAGTACAACCTCGCCGCGTTCTGGCGGCTGGAAAAGGACACCAATTCGGGGCTGAACAGCCTGGTCCAGCGCCCGCGCGACGACCTGGTGCTGATCGCCAATCTCTACCGGCAGGATTTCCTGGTCCCCGCGCTCACCAGCCAGCTGACGATCGCCTACAACCGCAACCGCGAAGGCAACGGGATCGAGATCGACGACAACGGCTTTCCCGTCCGCCCCGCGCTGCTGGGCACGCTTCGTGGACGCGACTACGACGTGGTGTACCTGGGGTACAACGCCGATGGGCACGTGGGACGGCTCAACCTCACCGCCTCGGCCTACGCGGCGCTGGGCGAGGACCGCAACAGCCTGTTCACCGACCGCAGGGCGCAGATCCGCGCCTATTTCGCTGCTGCGGAACTCAGCTACGACCGCGACTGGGTGCGCCTTCGCCTCTCGGGCCTGTGGGCGAGCGGCGACCACGATCCTTACGACAACACCGAGGGCGGCTTCGACGCGATCTTCGAGAACCCGGTGTTCGCCGGGGCCGACACCAGCTACTGGATCCGCCAGACGATCCCCTTCGCGGGCGGCGGGCGCGCGGTGGCGATCAACGGGCGCAACGGCGTGCTCAATTCGCTGCGCTCGTCCAAGGAACAGGGCCAGTCCAATTTCAACAATCCCGGCACCGTGCTGGCGGGCGCAGGCGGTGATTTCGACCTGACCCCCGACTTGCGCGTTTCGGCCAACGCCAACCACCTCTGGTTCGAGAACACCGCGACGCTGCGCAGCTTGCGCAACGAAGGTTCGATCCCGCGCGCGATCGGGTGGGATCTCTCCCTGGCGGGAACCTGGCGCCCTCGGGCGACGCAGAACATCGTCCTGCGCCTGTCGGGTGCCACGCTGCTGGCCGGGCGCGGCTTTCGCGACCTGTTCACCACGCTGGGCGGAGGCGGGCGCACCGCCTACTCGATCCTCGCCAACCTGATCGTGAGCTACTGATGCGCGCCCTCCTGCGCCTTGTCCTGCTCGCGCTGCTCGGGATCGCCACCTATGGCCTTGGCGACATGCGGCTTTCCGCAAGCGAGGAGGAGCCCGCCATCGCGCGCGACTATACCCGGGTGCGCGCCGGCCCTGCCCGCGCCGGGGCAACTCTGGCCCAAGTGCAGGCCGCTTCCTCTGGCTGCCTCACCTGCCACACCGCCTCGGACGCGCCCTCGATGCACGAGAGCCCGGCCGTGCAACTGGGCTGCACCGACTGCCACGGCGGCGACCCGAACGTCACCGGACGCCCCGAACTCGGGCCCGAGGCGCCCGAATACGTCGCCGCGCGCGAACGCGCGCACGTCCTGCCGCGCTACCCCCATGCGTGGAACTACCCCAGCTCGGCCAACCCCGAACGCAGCTACACGCTGCTCAACCGCGAGGCGCCCGAATATATCCGCTTCGTCAATCCGGGCGACTACCGCGTGGCGCGCGAGGCCTGCGGGGCCTGCCACCTGCCGGTGATCGAGGCCGCCGAACGCTCGCTCATGGCAAGCGGGGCGATGCTGTGGGGCGGGGCCGCCTACAACAACGGCATCGTGCCCTACAAGAACTACATCTTCGGCGAGGGCTATACCGCAGGCGGCGAGCCTGCGAAGATCGTCTCGCCCGGCGATCCGCCCGGAACGCTCAGTCCCGCGCAGGCCGCGCGCGGGGCATTGGCCGCGCTCTACCCCCTGCCGCGCTGGAACGTCATTCCGCCGGGCGACGTGTTCCGCGTCTTCGAGCGCGGGGGCCGCGTCAATTCCTCGGCCTTCGCCGAAGTCGGCCTGCCCAACCCGAGCGGCTCGATCCAGCGGCTCGACGAGCCCGGCCGTCCCGATCTCAAGCAGTCGAACCGGGGGCCGGGCACCGGGCTTCGCGTCGCAATCCCCGTGCTCAACATTCACAAGACGCGCCTCAACGATCCCTTCACCTGGTTCATGGGGACCAACGACCAGCCGGGCGACTACCGCAGCTCGGGCTGCACCGCGTGCCACGTCGTCTACGCCAACGACCGCGAACCGCGCCATTCGCTGATCTACGCCAGCCAGGGCCGCGACGGCCAGAGCGCGACGCGCGATCCCGCCATCGCCGCGCTCACGCAGCGCGGCGAACACGGCGCGCTGAAAGGCAGCCACGCACCGGACGAGCCCCACGCGATCACCCGCGCGCTCGAGCGCGGCCATCCGCTGCGCCACGTCTTCACCCGCGCGATCCCCACCGCGCAATGCATGAACTGCCACATGCACCAGCCCAATATCTTCCTCAATTCCTACCTCGGCTACACCATGTGGGATTACGAGGCCGATGCGCCCGCGATGTGGCCTGAAAGGCAGAAATACCCCACTGCCGCCGAGGCGCACGAAGTGCTCGAGCGCAACCCCGAAGGCGCTGCACCGCGCGGCAACTGGTCCGATCCCGAATTCCTGCGCAATGTCTACGAGCTCAACCCGCAGCTCAATGACACCCAGTTTGCCGACTACCACGGCCATGGCTGGAACTTTCGCGGCATCTTCAAGCGCGACCGCGCCGGAAACCTGCTCGACGAAGGCGGCAACATGGCGAGCTGGGGCACCGACACCGCGCACATCGTTGCGCCCGACGATCCCGAAAAGTGGCGCAAGGCGGGCGAAGCGCAGTTCGTGCCGCCCGGCACCAATCCGGGCAAGAGCGTGCACCTCATGGACATCCACGCCGAAAAGGGCATGCAGTGCGCCGATTGCCACTTCGCGCAGGACGCCCACGGCAACGGGCTGATCTACGGCGAAGTCGCCAATGCGGTGGAGATCGGCTGCAAGGACTGCCACGGCACACCGGACGCCTACCCCAGCTTGCGCACTTCAGGCCCCGCCGCCCCGCCGCGCGGCACCGACCTTTCCCTGCTGCGCAACCCCGACGGCGCCCCGCGCTTCGAATGGAGCACCGACGCGGCCGGACGACGCCATCTCCTCCAGCGCTCGATCGTCGACCCCGCGCTCAGCTGGGAGATCGCCCTCGTCAAGGACGGCGTCGATCCCGCCTCGCCCCGCTTCAACGCCAGGTCCGCGCGCGCCAAGCTGATGAGCGCCTCGGGCGGCGAGGACGGGCTGTTCCGCTTCGGCCCGGGGGTCGCGCCCTCTGAGCGCGCGCACAAGGACGGCGAGATCGCCTGCTTCACCTGCCACCTTTCGTGGACCACCAGTTGCGGGGGCTGCCACCTGCCGATCGAGGCCAACTGGAAGACGCAGACGCACCATTACGAGGGCGAGGAGACGCGCAATTTCGCGACCTACAACCCCCAGGTGGCGCGCAACGAGATGTTCCAGCTGGGCCGTCACATGACCACCAAGGGCGCACAGGTCGCCCCGATCCGCTCGACGTCCGCGCTGGTGCTCTCCTCCACCAACGCCAATCGCGAGCGCATCTACATCCAGCAGCCCCCGGTGAGCGCGGCGGGCTTTTCCAGCCAGGCCTTCGCGCCGCACTTTCCCCATACCGTGCGCCTCACCGAAACCAAGACCTGCACGGACTGCCACCTTTCCGCAGCGGACGACAACAACGCGATCCTGGCCCAGACGCTGCTGCTGGGCACCGGCTTCGTGAACTTCGTGGGCCTCCATTCCTGGGTCGGCCTTGCGGGCGGGTTCGAGGCGGTGCGGGTAACCGAATGGGACGAGCCGCAGGCCGTGATCGGCTCCTACCTCCAGCGCTACGCCTATCCCGACTACTACCGCCTCCACGTCGAAGAGAACGGGCGCGAACTGAAGAACTGGACGCGCGGCAAGACCTTCGGCGCGGGGCTCTCGGGCGAAGTGGAGGGGCTCGAGCCCTTCCGCAACCTGGTGCAGGGGACGGGCGATGCGGTGGGCTGCCTGCAGCTTCGCGGCGAATACATGTACGTCGCGCAAGGCAAGGGCGGCTTTCGCGTCTACGACGTAGCCTCGGTCGCCAACAAGGGCGTCTCGGATGCGGTGCTTTCCGCCCCCTTCTCGCCGCTCGGCCAGAAGAACGGGGTGAGGACGCGCAACGCCACCTGCATGGCGCTCGCCACCAACCAGCCGATCGCGCCCACGCGCAACCGCGCGATGGCACAGACGGCCGTGCTCGACGCTTCCGGCAAACCGGCGCTGAACGCGAACGGCACGCCCATGTCTTTGCGCGATGCCAACCAGGAACAGGCCTTCGCCCCGATCTACAGCTACGCCGTGGTGACCGATGCCGAAGAAGGCCTGATCCTCGTCGATATCGAGACCTTCGCCGACGGCGAGTTTCGCAACAACGACCTGAAGCGCGCGCTCACCTGGAACCCCAAGCACGTGCTCGACGGCGCGCGCCATGTCGTGCTCGCGGGCAATCTGGCCTATGTGACGGCGCGGGTCGGGCTCGTCGTCGTCGATCTGGCCGATCCGCTCCACCCCCGGATCAGCGCGGTGCGCCCGCTCGACGACGCGCGCGCCAGCGCGCTCCAGTTCCGCTTTCTGTGGGTTACCGAGGCGCACGGCGTGACACTTTTCGACGTCACCGACATGCGCAATCCGGTCGCGGTGCCCTCGGGCCAGGTAGCGCTGGCCGATGCGCGCCGGCTCTATCTTGCGCGCACCTACGCCTATGTCGCAGGTGGCCGCGAAGGCCTCGTGATCCTCGACGTGCGTCGCCCGCAGGCCCCCCGCATCCTGCGCAAAGTCACTTTCCCGGGCGAGGTGCCCGACGTGCAGGACGTCGTCGTCGCCTCGACCAACGCCTCGCTTTTCGCCTATCTCGCCGACGGGGTGAACGGGATGAAGGTCCTTCAGCTCACCTCGCCTGCAAGCCAGCCCACCTTCTACGGTTTCTCGCCCGAACCGCGCCCCGAACTCATCGCCTGGGCCCGCACGCCGAGCCGCGCGCTCGCGCTCTCGCGCGGGCTCGACCGCGACCGCGCGGTGGACGAAACCGGCGGCCAGATCGCGGTGTTCGGCCGGCTCGGCTCGCGCCCCTTCACCCGCGCCGAGATGGAGCGCCTGTTCCTGACCCGCACGGGTACGCCCTACAAGGTGGTCGACGACGTCGACATGTCGGCCTGGTGGCCCGCCCCGCGCTAGGGGTCAACCGCCCTCGCGCTCGGCCGCGATCTGCGCGACCACGTCCTGCAGGCTGGCGTCGTAGCGCGCGAAGATGCGGTGCGCGCCCACGCTCTCGCAGTGGCTCACCAGCGTCTGGCCGTCCCAGCGGTGGAGCGCGTAACCGGGCAGCTCGTCGGCAATCATTTCGCGCCCGTCCGGCCGGGCCGGGTCGATCGGGTTGAGATCGAGCGCGACGAGCGGCGCCACCGAGGCGCAGACCCGCACCGGAATGCCCAGCCACTGCGACTGAATCGTGCGGTGCAGGTGCCCGCAGATCAGTCCCACCACCTGCTGCTGTCCGGCCAGAACGGAGCCAAGGCGCTCGGTCCAGGTCTCGCGTGGGTCGGCGTCAAGCCAGTCGATGCCACTTGCGAAAGGAGGGTGGTGCAGCGCGATGAGCGTGGGCGTCTCGGGGTGCGCGCGCAGTTCGCGTGCGAGCCAGTCCGCACGCGCCGCGCAGAAGCCCCCTCCGTGGCGCCCCTCTTCCAGCGTATCGAGCGCGAGCAGGCGCAAGCCCGCGAGCTCGATCGCGTACTGCACGAAGCCGCCGGGCGCGGGCGTTGCCGGAAAGGTCGCCAGCAGCGCCGCGCGTTCGTCATGGTTGCCGGTCATCGCGTGGACCGGAAAGGGCAGCCCGGCCAGCGCCTCCTGGAGGAGCGCATAGCTTTGCGGCGTGCCCGCCTCGGTCAGGTCCCCGGTCATCAGCAGCAGGTCGGGGCGATTGGGCCCGGTGACGAGGCGATCGAGCACGGCGCGCAGTCGCTCGAGGTTGTATTCCTCGGCGTTCTGCGGATCGAAGCCGACATGCAGGTCGGTGATCTGCGCAATCAGCACGGTTCCATCCCTCAAGGTGCGACCCTTTCTTTGCTCCCCCCGACCGGCCCTCATCGCCGCTTCAACGCCGCGCTCCCGTCGTTGTTTCCCAAATCGAGCGTGGTTCTCCCGCTCACGTGATAAGCATGGCACATCGTGCAGCTCGAAGCGATCCGGTTCGCGGGCGCCTCCGCGCCGGCGTGGCAGGTGCGGCAGGTAGCGATCCCGGGCAGGAGCACATCGGATGCGCGCTTCGAGGTCGTGGCCGCGTGGCACGAGGTGCATTTGGCCTGGCGGTGTGCGGAATGGTCGAACCAGCCGGCCTCGAAATAGCGCGAGGTCTGGACCACCGGCACCACGCCGGGCTTGCCGGGCACACTTGCAGGCCGATGGCATTCGCCGCAGACCCCGCCGGGCCCGAGCGCGTGTGCGGGATCGAGCCCGCGCCCGCCGCCGAGCGCGATACCCGCTCGCGCTCCCGGGCGCCGCCGCGCCGGTTCGAGCGCGGCATGGAGGCCGCGGTCGCGCGCGGTCAGGTCGGCCACCATCTGGTCGACGTCGCCATGATGGAGCCGGCGCACGGTGCCCCCCACCTTGTCGTAGGCGAGGCTGTGGCAGCCCTCGCAATCGCGCTCCATGCGGATCGGCTGGAAGCGGATGCCGTCCTCGCTCGGCCGATGGCAGTCGGCACAGACCAGCCCTTGCGCGCCGTAGCCCCGCTCCGCGCCGAGATTGCGCGCCATGCGCGCCACCCCGCCGCGCGGCGCAAGGTGCAGATCGTGCGGGAAGGCGAGCCCGTTATCCTCGCGCGCGCGGGGCGCAAGCATGACTTCGGCGTGCGCACCGGTGCGTGGATCGGTCGTGACCCGCGCGGTGAACGGCGGGTGGTTACGCGCAAAGTCGGAAGCGTTGCCCAGCCGCGTGTCCGTCAGGGCGTGGTCGAGAGCGCCGTGGCAATCCACGCACAGCCCCTGCCCCGGCGTCACCAGCCCGGCGCCGTCCTGGTGCTCGACGTGGCAATCGCGGCAGGCACCGGGACCTTCCTTGCCGAACGCGCGCGCCACGCTCCACAGGAACCGCCGCCCCGGCGAGAGCCCGCCGCGCGCGCGGGCAAGGCGCTGCGGATCGGCGTGATCGTGCACGTCCTTGTGGCACGTGCGGCAGGTCTGCGAGCGCACCGCGACGAAGCCCTCGACGTGGCAGGTCTCGCATCTGGCGGTAAGATTGTGGTGCGCATTGCTCAGCGCCCCCGGATTCCAGCTCGCATCGCCGATTACCGCGCTCGCCCGCTGCCCTTCGCGCACGGCGTGGCTGACGATGGGGAGCGCGAGGAAGATCGCCAGGATCCCCAGCACCAGCCCCCACGACATCATGCGCTTGCCCGGAACGACACCCGCAAGCGCGAAGCCGCGCTTGGTCTCGAGGTCGCCCGAGCGCGTCGTCGCACGCTCGCCCTGGCGCACGGTCAACCCGATCACCTCGCCCCGGTGCTCGTCCGCCTCGTCCAGCGCCACGGTGATACGGTAGGTGCCGAAGCCCAGTTCCGTGCCGCTGCGCAAGTCGATCGCAGCCCGGCGCACGTCCGCACCGTCGCGCACGAAGGGCAAGGTGCCGAGCGCGTGTATCTCAAGACCACCCCCCGCGACGCGCTCCAGCCGTGCGTGATGCAGGTCGACCGCGAGGTCGGGCAGTTGCAGATCGTTGTCGCCTGCGCGCCCGATCGTCAGGCACGCACCCTCGACCTCGCGCGCGCGCACGATTTCGCGGCCGCCCGCGGTCCATTCGATGGTGCGGATGCGGAACACGAAGGCCGCTACCAGTAGAAGAACACGGAGACGACGTGGGCGCAGAGCGCGGCCAGAAGCGCCATCGTCGCAGGTACGTGAACGTAGAGCCAGACCTCGAGCAGCGCCTTGTAGCGCATGTGGCGGCGCAGCCGGTCAAGCTGCGCCTTGCGCCGCTCGAGCAGGCGCACGACACGCTCGCCCGCCGTCCCGCCCGCGACAGCGCCGGTTCCGGCCAGCCCCGCCAGCGCCGCTTCGGTCCGGCAGTGCGGGTTCGTGCCCGAAAGCCTTCGCACCAGCCCCGGCGCGAAGGGATCTTCGCCGAGCGCGGCCTGGACGAGGTCCGAGGCGGCGCGCTCCAGCGGCTGCGCGGCCTCGCCGATCTGGCGGTCGAGCGCGCGGATCGCATCGACCATCTGGGCTTGCGTCATCTGCTCGCGGTTGGTGCTCAAGGCCTTGGGCAGAACGGCGTAGACGGCAATGCCGAAGACCCCCGAGGCGATAACCAGCACCATCAGCGCATAGGCCAGCGTGTGCACGTTCCAGCCGAACTGGAAGCCGGTGTGCAGCGTCACCACCACCAGCAGCGAGAGGCCGAGATAGACATGCGCCGAGGTCCAGCCCTTGAGCGACCAGCGCCCTTGCGTGATCGCGCGCTTGCGCACCCCGATGAGCGAGAGCCAGACCATCAGCAGCGCGCCCAGGGTGCCCAGCGTATAGCCCATCCAGGTGCCCCCGCCCGGGCGCGGCCGGGCATCCGCCAGCGCATAGGCGAGCACCGCGACAAGGCTGAGCCCCAGCGCCACCTTGAGCCAGCGGAACCGGCGGTGGCGCAGGAATCCCTCGTGGACGCGGATCGGCGTCGCGGCCGCCTGGCTCGCCATCAGCCCTCCTGCGCCATCATTCGTCCTCCGCAAGGCGCGCGACGGAAAGGAACGTCTCGGGCGAGACCCGCAGCGCCGCCCCCGTCGGGCAGGCGCGCACGCATGAGGGCCCGCCCGAAATCCCCTTGCACATGTCGCATTTGATCGCCTTCTTGGGGCTTTGCGCGGCCTGGGGGCGACGGCTCGCCTGCTTTGCGCGCCAGGCCTTGTCGGGTTCGCCCGGGCCCGGGCCCCGCCCCAGCAGCATCCACGAGAACAGCGAGGGGCGCGGCGGCGGCGCAGCGTCCATGCGGATCACGCCATAGGGGCAATTGCGCTGGCAATTGCCGCAGCCGATGCAGGTCTCGTCGATGAAGACCTCGCCATCCACCCCGCGCCGGATCGCGTTGGGCGGGCAATCGGCCATGCAGTGCGGGTGCTCGCAATGCCGGCACGAGGTCGGCACATGGAGATGCGCATAGGTCGTGCCCGCCTCGCGATCGAGCCGCGAGAGGCCGCCATGGGTGTCCGCGCAGGCCTTCTCGCAATTGTCGCAGCCCACGCAGAGCCGCTCGTCGATCAGCAGCACGTCGGTTGCCTCGCCGATGCCGTTCTCGACGAGGAACTGCGCGGTCTGCGAATACATGTCGACCGCGCTCGAGAAGTTCTCCTTGCGCCCTTCGACGAAGCTGGTGACCTGCTTGCGCCGCTGCATCTCGGCGCGCGCCTTCTCGAGCAGCGCCGGACGCGCCGCCAGCACCCGGGCAAAGGCCTCGCCCGAAAGGCGGATCACTTGCGAGCGCACCGCCGCGCGCACCGTCGCCGAGCGCGGCGAACCATCGATCAGCGCCATCTCGCCGACGTAGGAGCCCGCCGGAAGGTAGTTGAGGAAGACCGCACGCCCCCCGATCTGGCGCTCGACCGTCATCGAGCCGCGCCGCACGATGTAGATGTCGTTGCCGGTATCGCCCTCGGCCAGCACCACCTCGCCCGCGCGCACGTCCTCGACTTCGGCGCTCTCGACCAGCTCGGCGACATCCGCGGCGGTAAGCCCCGATCCGAAGATCTGCAACACCTGGCGCTCGACCGAGATGCGGTGCACCGCGCGCGCGGCGGCAGGCGCGGTCGCCAGGAGCTTGAGCGCGGCCGCGCGCGAGAGCTCGACGACGACAAGGTCGCCGGCCGCGCGGATCGTCGCCCCGCGGCGCCGGCCCGAGACCAGCCCGACTTCGCCGAAGATCGAGCCCTCGCCGATCGGCACGGTGCGGGTGGGGTCCGCCGGATCGATCTCCACCTCGACCCCACCTTGCGCAATCGCGAAGAGCGAGGAGCCGGGCTCGTTGCGGCGGAACACGACATCGCCCCGGCGCAGGCAATGGACCTGAGATTCGAGCATCAATTCGCGCAGTTGCAGCGCGGAGATGCCCTGGAAGATCGCGATCCTTTCGCCGAAACGCGCCAGCCAGGCCTCGACGTCGCCGCCGCCGGGAAGCGCGGCGAAGCGCTCGGCCAGGATCGGCTCGTCGGCGGGCCTGAGCGCCGTATTGCCGTTGAGGAACTCGACTACGTCGTAGCCCTGGTTCATGCAGTGCTTGATCAGCGGATAGCCCGCCAGAGCGCCAATCACGTGGATGCCCGGACGCGAGGTTTCGAACGAGGGGGAGAGCACCGGGAAGGCCTCGCGCTCGGGGCTGGTGAAGGCGATCCCGCAGGCCTCCATGAAGGCGCGCGGGGGGGCCGAGCCGGTGCGCGCGATGATCCGGTCACAGCGGATCGTCTCCTGCCCGTCGCGCGTGTCGAGCACGAGTTCGCCCGCAAGCACTTGCGCCGGGGAGCTCTCGCGCCGGATGGTGAGACGGCCCGCCGCTTCGGCCTCGAGCATGGCCGCGACGTTGGCCTCCTTGGCGCGCGCGAACTCGCTGCCGCGATTGAGAATGGTGACGTGGTTGCCCTGCGCCGGGTCGGCGACGAGGCCGAGCGCGTTCTCGATCCCCGCATCGCCGGTGCCGACCACGACGATCTCTTCGTCGACGTATTCGCCGGGATCGTCGAGCTGGTACTGGACGTGCGGCAGGTCGGCCCCCGCGCAGCGCAGGCGGTTGGGGTTGCCCTGTGTCCCGATCGCCAGGATCACCCGCTCCGCCCGCACCTGCCCGCCACCCTTGAGGTGAAGCGTGAAGGCGCCCTTTTCGCCCTCGATCCGCTCGACCTCGGCGTCGAAGCGGACCGAAAGCGCGATCTCGCCCGCCTCGCTCTCCCAGGTCGACAGGATGTCTTCGCGCGCGCCCGCCGAAAAGGCGAGGTCCGAGCGCAGTTGCAGGTGCGAGGGCGTCGCCATGACGTACTTGCCCTTCTGGTACTTGAAGATCGTGTCGGAAAGATGCCCGGTCTTCTCGAGCAGGACATGCGCGATGCCGAGACGCGCCGCGCGCGCCGCCGCGCTGAGCCCGGCCGGCCCCGAGCCGACGATCGCGATGCGCACCTCGTTATCCACCGCACCCCCTTTCGGGCCCCTGCCCGTTCGATCCTACCCCGCCTGCAAATACATCTCCGACAACCGGTTGCCTTCGGGACAAAAAGATCGCACCGTAAACGCGATGATAGCGACCTACCCCACCTTTCACGGGCAATAGTGGACGCAAATTTCGCATGTCACAACAGTCGTCTGGACATTTCAAAATTGTAACCGTTGTACTTGGACTTTCCATTGTCCTTGTCTCGAGCGTAGTTTTCTATCGTCATTTCAATATATTCAATGATGATAGCCCGCCCCGACACGTATCGGACGATGCCGCCGCACAGCCCTTCCAGGCGCCCCCGACCCTCGACGCGCTCGAGGCAGCGGCCCGAAGTACGCCCGGCGACGTCGAGGCCTGGCGGCGCCTTGGTCTTGCCCGCTACGACGCGCGCCACTTCGCCGAGGCCGCGCGGGCTTACGAAACGGCGAGCCGGCTCGCGCCGAAGGACGCGGCCCTGTGGTCCGCGCTCGGCGAGGCGCGGGTCATGGCGAGCGCACACGATCCGATGCCCGCCGCGGCCTCCGCCGCCTTCACGCGCGCGCTCGAACTCGATGCCGGTGACCCGCGCGCGCGCTATTTCGACGCGGTGCGTCAGGACCTTGCGGGCGATCACGAGGGCGCGATCGCGTCCTGGCTCGCGCTTCTTGCCGACACGCCCCCCGGTGCGCCCTGGCGCGCGGACCTCGTGCGCACGATCGAGCAGGTCGGCAAGATCAACGCAATCCCCGTCGCGCAGCGCCTTTCCGCGATCGCGCCCCCGGCCCCTGCCGCGGGCGCCATGGGCGCCATTCCGGGCCCCTCCCCTGCCCAGCTTGCACAAGCGCGCGCGATCCGCCCCGAAGAACAGCGCGCGATGGCACAGGACATGGTCGCAAGGCTCGAGGCCCGGCTCGCCGGCGATCCGGGCAACGTCGAGGGCTGGGTCATGCTGATGCGCAGCCGCCTGACGCTCGGCGAACCGGACAAGGCCGCGCGTGCCCTCACGGATGCGCGCGCAGCCAACCCCTCGCGCGCCGATTACCTGGAGGAACAGGCGCGCCGGCTCGGCCTGCGCTGAGCGCACGGCGGCGTCACACAAGCGTTGCCACATCGCGCCCTCCGAACACGAAGTAGGTCCCCAGCGTCAGGAACAATCCGGCGAGGAACAGGCGGTAGGCGTAGCCCAGGTACCGGTATTTCTTGAAGCGCAGGACCTGCCCGTTCTGGTAGACATCGCGCAGCATCGTGCGGAACATGCCCTCGTCGGTGGCGAGCCGCGTGACGATCTCCTCGACGAACTCGGCCTCCTCGATCTGGGTGAAGGCCCCGAAGAACAGGATGTTCGAGCGCGCCGGATCGTAAGGCGGCGTCCGGATCGCGGGCATCACCACCATGACCGCGCAGAACGCGGAGAGGAACGCGAAGGCGGCGAGCACGACGAGCGGCAAGGGCAGCGGCCCCTTGGCGCTCTGCCCGATCGTCAGGGTGAAGACGATGAACGTCGCGCCCAGCAGGATGCTTGCCTTCTGGTCGGCCATCTGGCTGAGCGTCAGGTGGCTCTGCACCGCCGTGCGCACGAGCTGGACGGCCTGAGCCGGATAGACCTTCTGCCTCCCGTCCGCCCCTTCGCTCGTCTCCCCCCCGGCACTCATGCCCTGCTCCCGGGCCCAGGCGGTGCCCAGCGGCTCGCACAGGTGTTTGGCGCGCGCCGGCCGCAGGGCACGCGCCTCGTCACACGCCGTTGCTCCTGTAACGCGGCGTTTCATGCGTGGTGGCCACGACGATACCGGCAATCGCGGCCGCACCGCCAAGTCCGATCAGCACCCCGCTGCCTATCTTGCCGCTGGCAACCGAGCCCGACGCAAGCGTCCGGCCCGAGGTTCCCTTCGGATTCGCGCGGGTGCTGCCCGGCGGCGGCGGGGTGTTCACGAGCGCCGTCAACGTGGGCGCAAACGCGCCCGGCGTCGTGCGCAGGACTTCGTCGAACGTGGCGTAGGAAGCCGGCGCAATGGGGAACGGTCCGATCGGGACCGCACCGGGATATGGCACGAAAAGGGCCTGCCCTGGCCGATCCAGCAGGATCGTCCGGCCCCCAGCCATTACCTCGATCCGCCCCTGCGGCTCGCCCATCTGGGCCTTCGGGCCCGGACCGCGCAGCACGATCATCGTCGCGGTCTCGGGATCGGTTCCGGCGGGAAGCGCAAGGCCCTGCTGCCGCGCCGCCAGCAGCGCATCCGCGCCGACCGCGCCTTCGAAGATCGTGCCGCGAATGCCGATCGAGGCCGCCGGTGTCTTCACCACGTTGGCCCCCTCCTTGCGCGCCTTGCCCGACATGAAGCGGAAGGTCCCCTTGGCCACCGAAGCCCCCATGCTGGTGGTCCTGCCAGCGGGATCGTAGGCGAAACGGTCAACCGTGAAGAAGGCGTTGGGCCCTACCGTCAGGTTCGACTTGTCGAGCAAGGTGACCTGCAGGGCGCTGGCGCTGCCGGTGCGCACCTGGTTGCCCAGCGCCACCTTCTCCTTGACCACCGCCTCGCGGTAGGTGCCTTGCGCATCGCGCCGGGTCTTCACGTCGTTGCGCACGGCCGAATTGACCCCCACCACTTCCTGTCCGTCGACCGGCACCGCCACCAGCGCCCCGGCGAGCGACGCCACAATCCAGGCCCGGCCCAGCTTTGCCATCCGTTCGCGTTCCATGTCATTCTCCCTCCCCGGAAACCTGGGCGAGCTGGGGTATTTCCCCGCAGGCCTGCCCTACCCTTTCGAGAGCCGCGCCCGAATTGGCCTCGCTCGCGATCTTCGCGCCTTCGAAACGCCCCGCCTCGACGTCGTCGAGGCGGCACAGGAGGATGGCGTAGTCCGCCCGCGGTTCCAGCGCCTCGTGGTCGACCAGCAGGTAGCGTTCGAGCACCGCGACCGCGCCGGTGAGGTCGCCCGCCTCGGCCTTGGTCCGCGCCAGCGCCTGCGCGCCCGCAGCGGTCGCGGAGGTATCGGCCTCGCTCTCGATTTCCGACACGAGCGCGGCGTCCTGCGCCGACATCTCGACCGGCACCTCCTCCAGCGCCGCGCGAGCGTGGGCCGCCTGGCCGCCTCCGGCAAGCGCCGCCAGTCCCAGGATCAGCGCTCCCGCGCAGCGATACCCGGCCCCTTGTGTCGTGCCTTTACGTCTCCTCTCCATGTCGCGTCCTCCTTCTCAACCGCCGCGCGCCCGGCCTTATTTGCTTTGGGCGCTGTAAATGCCGTCCCAGCCGGGCCCCGGGGGCGCCTCGCGAAACCTCGCGATCCGTTCGCTGTAGATCTGGTAGAGCCGTCCCAGCCCCCACCCCGCGGCCGCCCCGGCCTGCCCGTGCAATAGCTCCTGCGCACGCTTCCAGTCCTGCCCGCGATAGGCCGCGAGCATCGCCGCGTGGGCCTTGGCAAACTCCGTGAAGCGCGCTTCGCGCGCCAGCTCCTCGTCACCCAACAGGACATGGACGCTCTCGGGCGCATCGCGTCCGACAACACGGACCTGGTCGAGCTCGAGCGTCGCGAACGTGGGCGCCGCCGCCGCGAGCGCACGCCCGATCGCAACGTCGACACCGTAGAACTTGGTCAGCCCCTCGATCCGCGAGGCCAGGTTCACGGTGTCGCCGATGAGCGAGTAGGAGAGCCGCTGGCGCGAGCCCATGTTGCCCACGCAGCACCGCCCCGAATTGAGCCCGACCCCGATCCGTACCTGCCCCGGCCAGGCCAGGTCCGCGCGCGCGGGCATCGTCGCGTTGAGCTCGTCGAGCGCGCGCATCATCGCCAGCGCCGCGCGCAGCGCGTGGACCTCGTGCTCGGCATCGTCGAGCGGGGCGTTCCAGAAGGCGAGGATCGCATCGCCGATGTACTTGTCGATCGTGGCGCCGCTCGCGATCAGCGTGTCGGTCATCGGGGTGAGGAAGGCGATCAGGAACTCGATGATCTGCTCGGGCGCCATCCCTTCGGAAATGCTGGAGAAACTGCGGATGTCGCAGAACAGTACGGTCATGTCCCGCTCCTCGCCGCCGAGCTTGAGCTGGCGCGGGTCGGCGGCGATGCGCCTGACCAGTTCGGGGGCGAGATAACGGTCGAAGGCGCGGTGGATATGCGCGCGCTGGCGCTCCTCGCGGTAGAAGGTGAGCACCGTCACCACCAGGTAGCCCGCCACGATGGCCAGGATCGGCCAGGTCGGGTCGAGCAGGTAGCCGCGATCGAGGAAAGCGTAGAGGCTGGCACCGACGAGCAGCGCGGTGACGGCAAGGCCCAGCACCGCCCCCCAGACCGCGCCCAGCCAGGGAAGCAGCAGGACCAGCCCGAGCCCGGCCACGAGAAGCAGGCTGCGCTCGAGCCCGAGCGCCCAGTCGGGCCGCAGCAGAAAATGGCCCAGGATCATCTGCTCGGCCGCCTCGGCGTGCACCATGATGCCCAGTTCGGCCGGATTTAGCGGGGTCGAGCGCAAGTCGCGCAGGCCGATCGCGCTGGTGCCGATGAAGACGATACGCCCGTTGAAAGCCGCCTCCATCGCCGTCGCATCGAGCGCGCCGGAGAGCACTTTCCAGGCCGGCACCACGCGCCCGGGCTCATCGCGCGTGTAATGCATCCAGAGCTGGCCTTGCGCGTCGGTGGGCACTTCGATGTCACCCACCTTGAGCGCGACGACTTCGCCCGGTGCGCCGCCTTCGCCGCTGCCATCGGTCGTGCGCACGCGCACCGACTCGGTCTGGAAGGCGACCCGGATCGCCTCGAGCGAGAGCGAGGGGAGCAACTGGCCGCCCTGGCGCTGGATCAGCGGCGCGCGCCGGATGATCGAGTCCTGATCGGGTACGAGGCTGAGCGATCCAAGTCCGGCGGCGGCTTCGCGCAGTTCGCGCTGCGGCGCGACGGCGCCCGCGAAATCGGGCACCTCGTCGGGCGGGGAGCCCAGCACCACCATGCCCGCGCGGGGCGAAATGCGCGTGGCGCCCGGGCGATTGCTGAGGAAGAAGCCCAGAACGCTCGGGCTCGCGCGAAGGGCCCCGGCGAATTGCGTGTTGTTGTCGGGCAGGCGGGCCAGCGCGCGCGCGGCCTCGGGATCGCTCTGCGCGAAGCGGCGCGCCAGTTCGCGCGGCGAAGTCCGGTCGCTTTCGGAGAACACGACGTCGTAGGCGATCGCGGCGGCCCCGGCCTCTCCCAGCACGGCGGTCAGGCGCGCCAGATCGGTGCGTGGCCAAGGCCACTGGCCGTAGCGGCGAATGGTTTCGTCGTCGATGTCGACGACCCGGACCGGAGCTTCCTCGTAAGGGCGGGGATAGAGGCGCTGGTAGGTGTCGAAAACCATGAACCCGAGGCGTTCGATCACCGGGGAGAGGAAGGGCACCGGTGCGGTCTGGAAGATCGCGATGACGATGATCACCGCAGCGCCGGGCAGGACCGCGAGGCGGACCTGTCTCGACCAGACGATGATGATCTCGCGCACCTTGCCCACCCTGTCCATCGCTCTTGCACCCCTGCCTTACGCGATTTCTCGAGACTTCACCTCACCAAAAGGTCCACTATGACACACATTGTAATAGGCCAACCAGATTCTTACGCCCATGTGCAAGATCAGTTCCAGTTAAGGATTGTTCAGGACCAAGTATTTCGCGGTGGCTTTCGCGCTATCGGAACTGGTGACTTTTCGGGCTCTTGCGCTCAGGCGTACCAGCGGCAGAATCCATCCTGCGTCGCCCGGTCGAGCACCTGGCGATAGCTTGCAAACGCCCCCTCGTCCGGGGTCACCACGCCGAAGCGGACCGGATGCTCGGGCCGGATCGGCAGCAATGCGGTGGGGCAGGCGACGGGCATGAGCTGCGACCCAAGCCCGGCGTGGAGCGTAGAGAGCTGGCCATAGAGGTGCCCCTCGCGCGTCGCGCGGCCCAGCATGATGAGGCGGTACTGCCCCTCTTCGCTGGTCACCAGGTAGGTGTGCCCGGACAAGTTGGGCATCGCCACGAAACCGGCCTGGGTGAAGGCGCTGTCCTCGCGCTCGCTTTCCGCAAAGGCCAGGTGCCCGCCACCTTCGTCCCAGTAGATCTCGGTACGGTAGGCGAAGATCGCGCCGGGCTGGCTGAAGGCAGGGCGCAAGGTGAGGTAGGCGCCCTCGATCCAGCGCACCGCAGGCCGGCTGTACGAGCCCATCGCCGGCGGCGCGAGCATCGCCGCCGCCTCGGGCGGCACGGGCGCGGATGCGCTTTCGCCGCGCAGCGAGGTGCCCAGCACGTCCTCGATCCGCACCAGCGTCGCCAGCGAGAAGGGCCGACTGCCCGAGAGCGCCTTTTCCAGCGTCGAAAGCGAGACCCGCGCGAGGTCGGCCAGAGCCTGGCGCGAGATGCGCCGGCGCGCCAGTTCCTCGCGCAGGCGGTGGGCGATGGCCGCGTTGTCGGCGCCGGTCAGTTCGGGAGCGTGGGTCATGCGATCCTGCGTTACCGTACAATTCCGGACAAATCCGCCTTTTTCGTCAGGATCGGCCCATCCGTCCGGTTCGGTCCCGGAAACTGGCGGTTCTTTCGCGTGGCTGTGCGGCCTTGCGCCTGCCTAGTGAGAGGGCTCCCACCACGACGGAGCCACGCCATGTCCACCTCGTTCTCCCGATCCGCCCACCGCCGCGCCCTTGCCCGGCGCCCCTTCCTCGCCGCCGCCGCAGTTGCCCTGACGCTGGGCAGCGCGCCCGCGACCCGGGCGCAGGATGCGCCCGACCCCGCCGCGGGGGGCGCCCTCATCCTCACGAGCGCCGATGGCACCGTGACCGCCCCGGCGATGCGGCTCGGCTCGGACATGAACGTCGAGGTCACCGGCACGGTCATGCGCGTGAAGGTCACCCAGGCCTTCCGCAACACCTCGAAGCAGTGGATGGAGGCCAGCTATCTCTTCCCCCTCCCCGAGGACGGCGCGGTCGACACGCTCAAGATGGTCGTCGGCCAGCGCGTGATCGTGGGGACCATCCAGCGCAAGCAGGCCGCGCGCGAACTCTACGAGGAGGCGCGCGCCAAGGGGCAGAAGGCCGGGCTGGTCGAGGCCGAGCGGCCCAATCTCTTCCGCAGCCAGGTCGCCAACGTGGCGCCCGGCGAAACGGTGCTGATCGCGATCGAATTCCAGGCCCCGGTGCGCCAGGTGAACGGGGAATTCGCGCTGCGCCTGCCGCTCGTCGCGGGGCCGCGCTACGTGCCCCCGCATAGTCTGTCGTCCCCCGCCGCGCTTCGCGACGCCGCGCGGGTGACCGCGCCACTTGCCACCTCGAATGCAGGGCTCAACCCGGTCTCGATCACCGTCCACCTTGCCCCCGGTTTCGTGCCCGCCAACGTGATCAGCCCCTACCACCGCATCAACGTGGCCGAGGACGGTCCCTCGGCGCGCACGGTGACCCTCGCGGCGGGCGCGGAGACGGCCGACCGCGACTTCGAGCTGCGCTGGCGCTCGGCGAGCGCGGATCCCACGCTCGCGCTGTTCCACCAGCGCCTCGCCGACACGGATCATCAGGAGGATTACTATATGGCGACGATCACCCCCCAGGTCCACGTCAAGGCCGCCGAGGCGCCCGCGCGCGAGATGGTCTTCGTGATCGACAACAGCGGCTCGATGGGCGGCGGCTCGATGGACGCAGCCAAGGCCAGCCTGCTCCATGCGCTTTCCACGCTGCGCCCGCAGGACCGCTTCAACGTGATCCGCTTCGACGACACGATGACCCCGCTCTTCGAGACCTCGATGCCCGCGAGTGCCGAGCAGGTCGCGCTTGCCCGCAGCTTCACGCAAGGGCTCGAGGCCGATGGCGGCACCGAGATGCTCCTCGCGCTCAAGGCCGCGCTGGCCGACCCCGATCCGGGCGCCAAGGGCGTGCGCCAGGTCATCTTCCTCACCGACGGAGACCTCTCCAACGAGCGCGAGATGATGGCCGAGATCGCCGCGCACGCCGGGCGCACCCGCGTGTTCATGGTCGGCATCGGCTCGGCGCCCAACACCTATCTCATGCACCGCATGGCCGAAGCCGGGCGCGGGACTTATACCCATATCGGCGCGAACCAGGACGTCCTCGCCCGGATGACTTCGCTGCTCGACCGGATCAAGGCCCCGGCGCTGCACGATCTCTCGGTCCGCGTCGAAGGCGCCACGCTCGACCTCACGCCCACCCGCCTGCCCGACCTCTATGCCGGGGAACCGCTGGTGCTGCTGGGCAAGGGCACGGTGGCGGGCGCACAGGGACGGTTGATCCTGAGCGGCACGCTTGAGGGCAAGCCCTGGCACCAGAGCGTGGAGCTTGCCGGGGCCACCGACAGCCCGGCGATTGCCAGGCTCTGGGCCAATCGCCGGATCGCCGACGTCGAAGCCGCGCGCTGGGCGAACGAGATCGACGGCAACGATGCCGACGAGGCGATCGCCCGGCTTGGCCTTACCTATGGCCTCGTCACCAGCCAGACGAGCCTCGTCGCGATCGACAAGACTCCCGCCCGGCCCGCCGGAACCCCGCTCACCCAGCAGGACCTGCCGCTTGCGCTACCCAAGGGCTGGAGCATGGAGGCGCTGTTCGGCCAGGATCGCGCGCAAGACCGCCCCGCCGCCCCCCTGCGCGAGGACGAGGCGCGGCTCGACCTGCCGCAGACGGCAACCGGCTATCTCGGCCGCATCGCCCAGGGCCTCTCGCTTCTCGCGGGCGGACTTGCCAGCCTGTGGCTCACCCGCCGCCGTCGCACCGTCAAAGGGTCGCGCGCATGAGCGCGGGCGCGCGCCGCGAGGCCGCCCTGCGCGGCCTGCTCGGCCTTGGCGGTCTGGGTGCGGTCGTCTGCGGGGGGCTGCTCGTGATGCAGGGCGTCGCGGTTCCTCGCGCGGCCGAGGCGGGGCAGGCGCGGCTCGAGCGCGCCTTCGCAACGCAGGCCGCCCGACACGCCGATCGCAGCGAGGAACCGGGCGAGCCCAGCCCGCAGGCGATCATTCCCTTCGTCTCGCCGGTCGACTTGTCGCACCCTGCCACTCCGGCCGCCCCGGCCGCCGCCCCTGCCCTGCTGCGCCTTTCGGTCGCCCGGCTCGGGGTTCGCGAGATCGTGACGAGCGGGGAGGCGACCCACGACACGCTCGCCAGCGGCCCGATCATGGTCAAGGCCGCCAGCGCGCAGAGCCCGGTCACCATCCTCGCCGCGCACCGCGATACGCATTTCCTTTTCGTGCGCGACCTTGCGAAGGGCGACGTGATCGAATTGCAGAACCCCTCGGGCGCGCGGGCCCGCTATCGGGTGGTGCGCTTCGAGACCGTGCGCTGGGACCGTTTCAGCTATCCGCGCGACCCGGCGCGTGCGCTGCTGGCGCTCGTCACCTGCTACCCCTTCGGGGGCACCGAATACGGCGGCCCCTTGCGCCGCGTCGCCTGGGCGGAGCGCATGGACGCGGATAGCGCCAGCCAGGCGTAGCCGAAGGTCTCGAGCAACGCCGCTTGCAGGCTCGTGGGATGCCAGTCGCTGCGGTAGGTCAGGCCAAGCTGACGCTTCTGGCTTTCGACGAGCGGCCCGATCCGATCTACGCCCCCGCACATGTTGCAGCGCTCCATTGGATCCGCGTAGATCCGGTGGAGCGCTTTTGCACGGCACCGCGACAAGCCGAGTTATGGCGAAGAGGCATTGCGAGGCGAATTGGCGATCAAACCGCATGGCAATGAGGATATTCTTTCGTTCGGGGGGAAATGAGGCCTTTCGAACGCCGAATGACTCTCGATTTCCTGAGTGAAGCTTCCGCGCACATTTCGAGGCGAAATATCTTCAAAAAATGAGCCACCAGGAGCCGTTTTCAGAGCGATCTGCGACGGCTTCCGACCCGATCTTCATCTTCGCAGGAATTCGCCTCTACGGGGCTCCCAAGGCAAATTTAGCCTATTTCACGTTTTGTTCCGATCTGCCCTTCCGGGAGTTCCCACGCTTCACATCGGAGGGAGCTCGGCCCGCCTTGAGTGAGCGCGTTCCATCGGGATTGGCGATGGAAGAGCTGTCAGCGCAAAGTTGGCTTCGAGCCAACGCATGCTTTCCGGTCAGCTGTTCGGTCTGCCGTACGAGGCAAGGCATCTACGGTTCTTGCCAAGTCTGGCAGACGGGGCTGCAAGGTTTCAACTCAGCGCCCTCCTTCTTCCTCTTAGTCCATCCAAAACCTTGGGCTTCATGAGGGTTAGACGGGTTATATCGAAGAGTTAGATAAAGTTAGAGCTTGCGCACTTCGCCGTGAATCGCGCAGCTTCGACGAGTCGCGGCAATCGGGTCGTTCCTGTTGTATCGATGATGCGTTCCCGATGTATCGAGCTTGTCGTTCCCGAAGGATCGAGACCCGGTTCCCGATGGGTCGAAGCCATGGCCAAGTCTGTTCCCGGAGTGTCGAAGACCCTGCTTTGCACCGGAAAATTGAAAGAGTTTCCTGTGGGCAACTCAAAAGATCGTTCAAATCCACGTACGCCATGACGAACCTTCGCACATCCGGGAACGCCGCGTCGGCCGAACGCGACACTTCGGGAACGGAGCGGCGCCACATCGGATTTCACGCGTAGATCGCGGCGGCTTCAGGGCGCAGCCGGTAGCCGGTAGCGGTGCGCTCGAGATCGCGCGGGTGGGGAATGTTGCCGGCAGGAAGGACGGGAAGCCGCGCGGTCTGCGGCCACCGATGGCGGATCTCGGCCATGAGCGCGGTGCGAAAGCGTGCCGAACGCGCGGGATCCTCACCGCGCAGGAACGTGATCCAGGCATGGCCGGGGCGGACCATCTCGATCGCGCTCGCCATCATCTCGGCATCGTCGCGGCCCCGCCAGACGCCGGCATTGAGGGTAATCGGCATGCCGGGTGGCGAGATCGCGCGCACGTCGGCGTCGGTGGCGGCATCGAGGTGGTAGCCCTGTTTCCGGGCAGCTGCGTCCAGCGTGGCGAGGAAGCCCTTGCGGGCCGCGGCGTCGGGTAGCGGGACGTCCCAGGCTTCGAGCGTCTCTTGCGCGGGCCTTGGCTTGGCCGGGGCGCAGGCCGGTGCCAGCGCGATCAGGATGGGAAGCAGGGCCGTGCGCATGGGGCGAGCCTACGGCGTGTTCGGATCGGGGTAAAGGCAAGGGGGGAGAGAGGCCGCGGATTACGACAATCGACACCGGGGGGCGGGAGCGCGTGGCTCGCAACGACGTGATGGTGTGGGACGATCGGGGGGAGGTTCGTGTCCGGTGGAGGCAGGCTGGAAGGAGGGAGGATGTGGGACCGGGGGGCTGGCAGAGGGGCGATGGCGGGGGCGTCACGGCGTGGTCGCGCGGCGCCCCCCTGCCCTCACCCGCGCAACTGGTGCTTGTGCTTGGCGTGGTGGCGACGGACCCAGCCGATGAAGGCGCGTTGCCAGTTGGCGGGGGTGCGCTCGGCGTCGGCCTCGACCCAGCGCTCGAACTCGGCGTGGAGCGCGTAGAGGTCCCAGCCGGGGCACTCGCCGCGCAGCGTGGCGATCGTTTCGTCGGTCATGAAACCGCGCGTGGCGTTGTCGGAAAGCCCTGCCACGGTCGAGCGGATGAGGCGCGCCGCGTCGAAGGTCTCGACCGGTTCGGGCGCGGGTTTCCTCGAGGAAACTTTGGCCCGGACAGGCCCCGGCGCGGGCGAACTCCGGGCCGGGGCCCCCTGCCCTTCCCCATCGTTCGCGGCGTGAGCTACGGCTTCACCCGGGGTTTCGGACGTTGTCGGCTTCGCCGTCTTTGCCGTTCTGGCCGGCTTTGCGGTGGCAACGTCGGCCCCGCCCTTCCCGTCGACACGCGTCATGCGCAGCATCGCCTCGCCGTCTCGGGCGGTCTCGACCGCGAGCGCGTAGCCGGGCAATTCGTCCTTCTCGGCCAGCTTGAGCATCTCGAACTTGAAGCGGCGGTATTGCCCTTCGGCGCCCGATTTCTCGAACAGGACGGGCATGGTGATCGCGAAGCCGGCTTCGCCCGCGCCGCCCGCATGCTTGCGCGCGACGCGGTAGAGCCAGCGCTCGCGCCCGCCGGTGATGTCGAAATAGGCGCGGTCGATCGAGAGCACGCCGCCCTTCATCATCACGCCTTCCCAGAACCAGTTCGACAGCTCGATCGTCATGCCGCGCGAGCGCTCGGTCTTTTCGTCGACCAGCTGGGTCCAGCCGTCGAGCCAGGAGAAGGTGGCCTCGCGGCGGTTTTCGGCGCGGATGTTGGTCTTGATCGTGGTCGCCACCAGCCGGTCGAGCGCCTGGCCGAGCAGCTCGTAGGCGCGGCCCGTGGTCGGGCGGCCGATCGCGCGCAGGAGGTCGTAAGGCATGATGTTGAGCTTGCGCGGTACGTCGTTGAGGCCGCGGCGCTGCATGTCGGCGATCACGCTGGCGCAATAGATCAGGATGTCGGCGTCCCAGATCGTGGCCATGCCATATTCGGGGCTGGCCGAGACGTGGACGCGCACCTGGCCATCGGGGCTGGTGTAGTCGATCGGCTTGATCCGCTTCGACTTGGCGAGGCTGAAGAAGGGGCGCTCCATCATCTCGCGCTGGTCGCGCATCGGCAGGTTCGCGATGTAGGGCAGGAAGAGGTCGAACTGTTCGGTCTCGGATGCCTTGCTGGCGCGGGTCATGATCGGGACACTTTCGAAGGTGGGCACGCGAAGGCGCGAGCGAAGGGCAGGGCAGGGCTACGGGCCCCGCACGGAATCGGGGTGATGGGAATCGGATGAACCAAAGTGGTCCGATCCGGCCTCGGGCACAACCGGGGAGGGGGGCTCCTGCAGGGGTTCCCGTGGAAAAGCGGGCTCGTCCCGGCGATGTGTTCCATGTGGGCGCCGCCGCGAAGGGCGTACGTTCGGCCGGAAGGATGGGGCGGCGCGCGGGTCAGGGCCGCCGGATCAGAGCCGGAAATCGCGTGGGCACCAAACGACGAAGCAGGGACAATCGCCCCTGCTTCGTGAAATGTTCGTGCTGTCGTGGTGGGAGGGGCCCCGGTCGGGGCTGGACCTCTTCTCCTGAAGTTTCCTCGAGGAAACTTTCGCACCCGTTTCCTCCTCGTCAGCTCACCGTGACGCCGTTCTTGCGCAAGGTGTCGAGCGCGTGGCGCAGCGCCTGGGCCAGCTGTTCGTCGCCCGCGCCGCTCGCCATCGGCAAGTGGATGGTGACGCCCTGGCGCGAGACGTCCTTGACCTGGAGGATCGTGCGGCCGTGCGGGCCGGTGATCTCGAGCCGCAGGTCCTTCTTGATCGAAGGGCCCGCAGACGGGGTATCGTCGTTCGCGCCGAGCAGGCGCTTAAGCGTTGCCGGACCCGCCAGGGCAGGGCGGCCGAGCGAAAGCGCGTCGGTGTTTTCACTGGCAATCGACTTCGCTTCCTTGCGCATCGCTTTGGCCAGGGCCTTGTCGTCGAGCGCGCAGGCGAGCCGGTAGGCCGGGTTCAGCGTCAGCTCGCCCGGATCGGCGAAGGCGAGCAGGATCTCGTCGGGGATCGTCGCGGCCTTGAGCATCTTGGAGAGCCAGCCCTTGGAGAGCTTGAGCCGCTCGGCCATGCGCACCGCCTTGCCGCCATAGTGGATCGGCAGCGCGTCGGCGTAGTTGCGCGCGCGCTCGATGTCGGTGATGTCCTTGCGCGCGCGGTTCTCGATGTCGGCGAGGCGGAAGGCCGCTTCGTCGTCGAGTTCGGCCACTTGCGCGAGCAGCTTCATCTCGGGATAGGAATGCCCGCGCAGCCACGAGATCGCGAAGTGACGCCGGGTGCCCGCGATCAGTTCGTAGTCGTGGTCGGGATCGCCCGCGAGGTGGCGCACGACCGCAGGCACTTTCTGCCCGCCCTCGGCGAGGATCGAATCGATGAGGTCGCGGCAGCTCTCTTCGGAAAGGCGCGCCTGGTTGCGGGCATTGCCTTCCCACACGCGCACGCGCGCGGGGTCGAGCAAAAGCTGGGTGACCTGGCGCACTTCGCCCGAGGCGACGCGGGCGAGCGCGTTCTCGCGCCCGAGCAGCGACAGGCCCGCACGCGAGGTGGCGCGTGGGCCGGCGAGCGCAGGGGCCTCGGACGCCGTCTGCGCGGAGGAAGCCGGGGCAGGGCTTGCCGCCGCGGGTGCGGCCGTGGTGTCTTCGTCCTCACCCGAGAGCAGGTTGGCAAGGTAATCGGATTGCTTGCGGGCCATGGGCTTACCTCCTGGACGGCATCGGGAACGCACGGAACATATGAAGAACAAATGCCGTGTAGGAAACGCTTTTCAACGTCTTGCGGGTGAAAAGTTGTTCAGCCATTGACCACGGCTTCTTCGCTGGCCGGGGTGGCAAGGCCCCAGCCCCGGCGCACCAGCGCCTCGACCTGGGCCATCGCCTCGTCGAGGTTGGCGCGCGAGCGCTTGTGGGTGCGCGCCGAACCGATCGGGCGTTCGAGTTCGTAGACCGTCATCATGCGCAGCGCGGCGTGGCTGATCTCGGCGCTCTCGAGGATCGAGACCGGAAGCAGGGCGGGGCCGAAGGTCTGCTCCATGATCTGGCGCACCATTGCGTGGCTGGGGTCGTTGCCGTCGAACTTGGAGCACAGCAGGCGCACGAAGTCGTAGTCGACGGTGAGCCCGGCCTGCGCGAGCTGGCTTGTCACCTGGTCCATCATCGAGAGGAACTGCACGGTCGAGCAGAAGTCGGGGGTGGTCGCGGCCAGCGGCACGATCAGCGCGTTGGCGGCCTGCATGACGGCCAGGCTGATGGTGCCGAGCGCCGGCGGGGGATCGAGGATCACCACGTCGTAGCCGCGCGCAAGATCCTCGAGCCCCGCCTTGAGCTTGCGGAAGCGTGAGGCAAGCACCGAGCCGCCGTCCGCGCCGCTGGCCGCCAGTTCGTACTCGACGTCGAAGAGTTCGAGGTTCGAGGGGATCAGGTCGACGTTGGGCCAGGGGGTCTTCTGGACCGCGTAGAGCAGGTCGGTCTGCGTCGGATCGATCGAGAGATAGGGGTAGAGCGTTTGTTCGCGGGTGATGTTGAAGTGCGGGTTGAAGCCGAACAGCGTGGTCGTCGTCGCCTGGCTGTCGCAGTCGACCACCAGCACGCGGTAGCCCTGGATCGCGAAATAGTGCGCGAGGTGGGTGGTGACGGTGGACTTGCCCACGCCGCCCTTGAAGTTCTGCACCGCGATCATCGCCGGGCGATCGAGCGGTGCGCGCGCGGGCGAGGCGCCCAGCACGGCGCGCATGTTGAGCAGGGCCTCGATCGAATAGCCGGGCCGGCGCCCGTTCTCGGTCGGTGGGGGAGGGGGCAGGCGGCCGTCGTCCTCGGCCATGCGGATGCGGTTGGTCGAGCAGCCCAGAAGCTGCGCCGCCTCGGCAATGCCGAAACGGATGTTGAGCCCCTTGCGACTGTCGGGCAGGAAGGCCTGCTTGCGCAGGCGCTCGATCATGCGTTCCCCGGCCTGGGCCATTTCGGCCAGACGCTCGACTTCTGAATGCATTTGTACCCCGGGTTGCTCAATTGAACGTTCGCGATGATGTAACCTTTATATATGCTTCAGTCCATCGTGTTGTACAGGAATGAGACGCACGGGCGCGCGTTGCGACCGTGCGGGCGTCGGGGCTGCCGAAAGGGGAGGGCGCGATTGCCGGGCGCGCGGTGCCGGACAGGGCCGTGGCCATCGCGAAAATAAACGCGTGATCGGGAGCGGGCGGATGGGAACTTCCATCCCCGCGAAAAGTTCCATGAATTCCGTGACGCCGCGTTCGGATTGCGCCATGAACGCGCGAGAGGCGGGGCAAGCTTTGGGTTGGTCGGTCACGACGTGCGGCACGAAGGTAGCGCGCGCGACGAATGCCTTTTCGGGGACAGGCCCTTTCGGTGAAAGGGTGCAATGGAGTTTGCCTAAGTGCACGATGACGCGGTTCTGGACCAGCTGAGGGCCTTCTTCACGAATTCCCCTGTCGCGCTGGCGCTTGCCGCGGTTTCGGGCGACCACCCGCTGATCCTGGTCAATCCCCGTTTTTCCGACCTGACCGGCTACGCGCAGGACGAACTCGTCGGGCGCAATTGCCGCGTGCTGCAGGGTCCGGCCGACGACCAGGAGGCGCGCGGCCAGCTGCGCGCCTTCCTCGAGGACGAGACGGCTGCCAACGTGCGCACGCCGATCGTCAATTTCCGCAAGGACGGCACGCCTTTCGTGAACCTCCTCTACATGTCGCGCCTGCGCGCGCTGGGCGGGGCGACGCGCTATATCTTCGCCTCGCAGTTCGACGTCAGCCGCGCCCGGCCCGAGCTGCTCCAGGCCTACGACCGCGACCTTGGCCAGACCCTCACCCGGCTCAGCCCGGCCGCAGCCGAAAGCGGGATGATCGTCGAGGGCACGCTCGCCACCATCGCCAACTCGGCCCAGACCGTGGCGCAGGCCCGCCTGACGCTTGCCGACCTCGACGACGGGGCCATCCTGTGAGGCGCGAGGACGAGGGCGGGGCAGGCGTGGAGACGTTGCGCGAAAACCGGGCGGACGCGGTGCCGGTGATCGGGATCGGCGCGTCGGCGGGCGGGCTCGAGGCACTGCGCGAGATGCTCTCGGTTGCGCAGCTGCCCACCGGCTGCGCCTTCGTCATCGTCCAGCATCTCGATCCCAACCACGAGAGCATGCTCGCCCAGCTGCTCGACCGGGCCAGTCCGCTCGACGTGCTGCAATGCGAGGGCGGCGAGGAGCTGAAGCCCGACCGCGTCTACATCATCCCGCCCGGGCGCGGCCTCGCGCTGCGCGAAGGGCGCCTCCAGCTCACCGATTTCGCGCAGCCGCGCGGGTTGCGCCGCCCGATCGACGACTTCTTCATCTCGCTCGCCGCCGACCAGCAGGCCAATGCGGCCTGCGTGATCCTTTCGGGCACCGGCGCCGACGGATCGACGGGGCTGCGCGCGATCAAGGAGCACGGCGGCGTCTGCGTCGCCCAGGAACCGGGGACCGCGCGCTACGACGGCATGCCGCTCGCCGCGGTGGGGACCGGGCTGGTCGACTACGTCAAGCCGCCGGGCGAGATCCTGGGCTGCCTCCACGGTTTCTTCGCGCGCCGCACGGGCGAGCCGCAACGCGAGGCGGCGCAGCTCGTCGCCGACCACATCGACGACATGTGCGCCACCTTGCGCGGCGCGATCGGACACGATTTTGCCGGTTACAAGCGCTCCACCCTCGTACGCCGGATCGAGCGGCGCATGCACGTGCTGGGGATCGACAGCCCGGGCACCTACCTCCAGCGCATCCGCAGCGACGGCGAGGAGTGCGAGGCGCTGTTCCGCGACCTGCTGATCAACGTCACCCGCTTTTTGCGCGATCCCGAGATGTTCGAGGCGCTGCGCGTCAAGGTCATCGAACCGCTGCTCGACGAGCGCGCGGCGGGCGAGGACGTGCGCGTCTGGGTGCCGGGCTGCTCGAGCGGCGAGGAGGCCTACAGCATCGCGATGCTCTTTGCCGAGGCGGCGCGCGCGCGCGGCATCGCCAATCCGGTGCAGATCTTCGCCACCGACATCGACGAGCAGATGCTCCAGATCGCGCGCGAGGGCAGCTATCCCGCCGCCGCGCTCGCCGACATTCCCTCGCCTTTGCGCGAGCGCTGGACGGTGCCCCATGGCGAGCGCTTCACGATCACCGCGCCGATCCGCGACCTGATCCGCTTCTCGAACCATTCGGTGGTCAAGGATCCGCCGTTCTCGCGCATCGACCTGGTTTCGTGCCGTAACCTGCTGATCTACTTCGACGATGCCCTGCAGAAGTCGGTCATGCCGATCCTCCACTACGCGCTGCGCGAGGGGGGCTATCTGTTCCTCGGTCCGTCCGAGAGCATCGGCCGTTTCGAGCATCTGTTCCCCGCGCTCGACAACCACGCCCACATCTTCGCGCGCGCACCCGGCAACCCGAGCTACCCGATCGATCTTCCCGCCAACGACCGGCGCGATCCGGCGCCGAGCCCGGCGAACAGCGCGCGCGCGCGACCGGGCAGTCCCCGCGCGGTGCGTGCCGATGTCGCTATCCAGCGTTTGGCCGAGGGCTATTCGCCCCCCGCGATGGTCGTCAACCAGGACGGGGCGGTGCTTTCGGCTTACGGCAAGCTCAGCCGCTACTTCGATTTTCCGGTGACGCGCACGGGCGGCTCCAACGCGATCTCGCTCGCCAAGCCGGGCCTGCGCGATGTGCTGGGGCCGTTGGTGCGCCAGGCGCGCGATACCGGCAAGCGCGTGGTCGCGCGCGAGGTTTCGGTCTCGTCCGACTACGGCGAACAGCCGATCGAGGTGATCGGCGAGCCGCTCGGCGAGGGCACCTTGCTGCTGATCTTCCGCGATCGCGGCCCGTTCCGCCCCTTTGCCGAGGACGACCTTACCGAGATCGAGAGCGGCGATGATCACATGGAGGCGCTCGAGGAGGAGCTGCGCCTCACGCGCCACAAGCTGCGCACCGCAGTCGAGGAGCTCGAAACCGCGAACGAGGAACTCAAGAGCTCGAACGAAGAGATGATGTCGATGAACGAGGAGCTTCAGTCGACCAACGAGGAGCTCTCGACCGTCAACGACGAGCTCAAGAGCAAGGTCGACCAGCTTACCGTCGCCAATTCGGACTTGCGCAACTTCTTCGAATCGACCGAACTTGCGGTGATCGTGCTCGATGCGGACTTGCGCATCCGCAGCTTCACCGAGGCGGCGACCGGGATCTTCCCGCTCCAGCCCGGCGATCGCGGGCGCAGCCTGGCCGACGTTACCTCGCGGCTCGAGGACGCGGGCTACCTGGAGGACGCGCGCCAGGTGGGCGAGAGCGGCGAGCCGCTGATGCGCCGCGTGCGCACGCGCGACGGCAAGCGCACGCTTTCGATGCGCGTGCTGCCCTACCGCACGCAGCACGGCAGCGTCGCGGGCGCGACGCTGGTCCTGACCGACATCACCGACGCGCTTTCGATGGAAGACGACCTGGCGACCGAGCGCGAGCGGCTCGATCTGGCGATCAAGGCCGGGGGCATCGGCGTGTGGGAATACCTGGTCGACAGCGGAAAGGTGCTGGCCGACGCCACCAACCGCGTCCTGCTCGAACTGCCTGCCGAGGGGGATCTGTCAATCGACCGGGTGCTCGCCAGGGTCCACCCCGAAGACCGGGTCGAGGTCGAGGCGGGCCTGCGCCGGGCCTCGGTACAAGGCGAGGATTTCGAGGCGGCGTTCCGGGTGATGTTGGCCGACGAGGGCATTCGCCACGTCAAGAGCTTCGGGCGGGTGACCTCGGCCAAGGGGCGTACCCGCATCGTCGGCACGGTGATCGACATCACCCCCGAATACACTCTGGCCGAAACCCGTGCGCTGATGCTGCGCGAGATGAACCACCGGGTGAAGAACCTCTTCGCGGTGGTGAGCGGCATGGTCTCGGCGGCCGGGCGCACGCATCACGACGTGCGCAGCTACAGCGAGGACTTGCGCGAGCGCATTTCCGCGCTTGGCCGCGCGCATTCGCTGGCCGCGCCGAGCGGCGACCAGCCCGCGATCTCGCTGGCCGACCTCGTCGAGACCACGGTCGATGCCTATCGCGGATTGGGCGCGATCGCGATCGAGGGGCCGCCGGTCGCGATCGCGCGCGCGAGCCTGTCCTCGCTGGCGCTGATCCTCCACGAGTGGACCACCAACGCGGCCAAGTACGGCGCGCTGCGCGAAGGGCAGGGGTCTCTCGCGATCCGCTGGCACCATGACGGCGATGCGCTCCAGCTCGACTGGATCGAGCGCGGCGCCGATCTTTCGGGAACGCACGAGGCCTCGGGCTTCGGCACGCTGCTGGTGACGACCTCGGCCCGGCAATTGCGCGCTGAACTCTCGCGCGAGGTAGAGGGCGATTGCTTCCACCTGGCCATGCGCCTTCCTGCCACGGTGGTCGCGGCGTGAGCGCGCTTGTCCTGATCGCCGAGGACGAGCTGATCGTCGCCATCGACGTCGAGAGCATCGTCGAGGAGGCGGGCTACCGTGTCGCCTGCACCTGCGAGAGCGTGGCGAGCACGCTTGCCGCGATCGAACGTCTGATGCCCGCCTGCGCGGTGCTCGACGTGCGCCTGCTCGATGGCGAAGTCTATCCCGCCGCCGACGTGTTGAGCGCCGCAGGCGTGCCGCTGATCTTCCATTCGGGCCATGCCGACGAGGCGAACTTGCGCGCGCGCTATCCCGCCGCGCAAGTCTGCCCCAAGCCCAGTTCGCCCTCGATGCTGCGCGCCGCGCTCAGCCGCGCGCTGGGCTGAGCCGCGCGCCTCAGTTGGCCGGCTGGTCCTCGCTCGGGGGCAGGTAGAGCGTTATCGAACACGTCAGGCCCTCGGGCAGATAGGCGATCCGGGCCTGTCCGCCGTCTTCGGCCGCGAGCCCGCGCTCGATGAGCGCGGTGCCAAAGCCCTTGCGCGTGGGTGTCTCGACGCGCGGACCGCCAAATTCCTGCCATTCGAGCACGAGACGGTCGGGTTGCCCGGTCTGGCGCGACCAGGTCACCGCGACCGTGCCGGTCTCGTTCGAAAGCGCGCCGTACTTGATCGCGTTGGTGGTCAGCTCGTGCAGCGTCATCGAGAGCGCGACGGTCAGCCGCGGGGGCAGGGCGATCACCGGCCCGCTGGCCCGCAGGCGCTGGGGATCGCCCGCAGCGGCCGTTGCGGCGCGCACCACTTCACCGAGCGAAGTCGTTCCCCAGTTGGCATCGGTGAGCAGGTTGTGCGCGCCCGCCAGCGCGTGCAGCCGCTCGTCGAAGGCAAGGCGTGCCTCGGCGGCGGCTTCGACCTTGCGGAACGACTGGCTGGCGAGGCTCTGGACGATGGCGAGCGTGTTCTTCACGCGGTGGTTCAGCTCGTTGATGAGCAGGTCCTGGTGGCGCGCCGCCTCCACCGCTTCGGTCACGTCCTGACCCTGCACGAAAATGGCCGAGACCGCGCCGTCGAGGATCACGGGCTGGAACACGAAATCGACGCAGCGGTGCACCGGCAGGGCGCCGGGGTCGGCGTCGAAATAGACCTTGCGGGCCTTGCCGACATAGGGCTGGCGGGTGCGGCGCACCTCGTCGAGGATTGCGACGAAGCCCTGTTCCTCGATCTCGGGCAGGGCCTGCACAACCGGCTTGCCGATAAGGTCGGTGCGCCCGACAAGGTCGCAATAGGCCGAATTGGCCATCTCGAAGACATGGCTTTCGCCGGTCAGTACGCAGACGAAGCCGGGGGCCTGCTCGAACAGGCGGGTGAGCCGCTCGATCTGCCCTTGCAGGTCGAGGTTGCGATCCTGCACGGCCTGCGCGCGGCGGACCATGTCGATCTCGTCGCGCATCGTGCGCAGATTGTGCAGCTCGGTGACGTCGACGGTGTGCTGGAGGATGAACTCGACCTCGCCCGCGGCGTCGCGCATCGGCGTGTGCGTCGCGCTCCAGTAGCGGGTTTCCATCGTGCCGTCGGGGCGCGGGATGTCGTAGCGGATGAGCGCGATCTCGTCGACCTCGCGGCTTTCCAGCACGCGCTCGAACGAGGCGAACAGCAATTCGTAGCTTTCGCTGCCCGGCTCGCTGGGAAAGGCGTCGAGCAGATGGCGGCCGAACAGGGTCTCGGCGCTGTGCATCGTCGCGCGCAGGTACGCCGCGTTGGTCCACACGATCGTGAGATCGCGATCGAGCAGCATGTACGGATTGGGGGACAGCGAGCATAGCGCTTTGAAGTCGATGTTCATGGCGCTCCGGGGGCGTCGCGGGTCTGCGGCTGGGGTGTCGCGATCGAATGCGAGACCTGTAGCCGCCTGCCGGGTTTGTCAATGCCACCGGGAAGGGCAGCGCCGGTTTTGCGACGACTTTCGCGGGGGAATCGCGCGAGGCGACGGTGCGCGAACACGGGAACGAAATGGCGCCCTCATAAATGCATGCAATTTCCAATACCCCGGAGCCGTTCGCGAAGGCACATCACAACGCGAAAGAGTATTTTGATGCGGCGACCGGAATAATGCAAAATTTGTGTGATTTGCGTTCGTTTGCAGGCGCATTTTATTGCATTTTAGCGAAATATCAGATGCAGAATGCAATTTATTTTACCAATTGAACGATTTTCTGCACCGCGGACGTTTATCCGAAGAGCGAACAAAAATAGCGGAGATGAAGCCAATATTGCATGCAATATGCGCTCTCGTAGCAAGGTCAGGCGGATGTTCGCTGCGGAGCGACCGGGCCCATACGCTCCGAACGATGCCGTCTGGCCGAGCCACTCAAGGGGGGAAACATACTCATGCGAAATACGACCAGTCCCATTCGTTCGACCCGGCACCTTGCCTCCGCATCGGCGCTGGCGACCAGCTTCGTCCTCATTGCCCTGTCGCAGCCGGCCTGGGCCGCGCAGGCCGGCGATACCGCCGCGGAAAAAGAAAAGGCGCAGGCCAAGGAAATCTCGGGCGACATCGTGGTCACCGCGCGCAAGCGCGAGGAGGACATCCTCGAGGTGCCCGTCACGATCAGCGCGCTCACCGCCGAGCAGCTCGAGCAGCGCGGCGTCAAGAGCATCTCGGACGCGCTTCAGGCCGCGCCCGGCGTCAACGTTGCCGACGCCAGCGCGGGCGGCGGCCACGCCGACCGCTCGTTCCAGCAGATCAACTTGCGCGGCTTCACGCCCACATCGGCGCTGGCGGTGACGACGTCGATGTTCATCGACGGCGTGCCGGTGTCCTCGCCGACCGCGATCACCGCGATCGCCGACCCCGCGCGCATCGAAGTGCTCAAGGGCCCGCAGAGTGCCTATTTCGGGCGCAACACCTTTGCCGGCGCGGTCAACGTGGTGACCAAGGAGCCGACCGGTGAATGGGGCGGCGATGCCACGCTGATGTACGGCACCCGCAAGAATTTCCAGATCAAGGGCGCGCTCGAGGGCTCGATCGTGGGCGATGCGCTGACCTTCCGCGTGACCGGCAACCATTGGGAGAAGGGCGGCACGTGGACCAATGCGGCGACCGGCGAGAAGCTGGGCCGCCAGTCGAGCACCAACGGCACGCTGCTCATCGTCGCCAAGCCCACCGACAGCCTGACCATCAAGCTGTTTGGCATGCTCGACACCGACGACGACGGCCCGGGCGCGCAGACCCGCCTGCTCGCCTATGACGTCGACGGCGGCGACCAGACCTTCGTCAGCCAGTCGAACTGCACGGTGAACGGCAATCCGACCTTCTGCGGCACGATCAAGGGCCTGGTGAACCCGGTCGCGGCGATGACCTTCAACAGCGCCTGGATCAAGGACCTGCTCGCCACCAAGAGCGCGGATCGCCTTGTCGGGCCTGACAACGCGGTCGAAGGCTACGGCCTGCTGCGCCACACCCAGCACTTCCACGCGACGATGGACTACGAGCTCAACTCGCAGCTCTCGCTCAGCCTGCTGGGCGGCTACAACCACGAGGAGTGGAGCCAGCTGACCGAGCTCTCGCTGCTCGACATGACCGGCGTTGCCAACAGCGCCGCAGCCTACAGCACCAATTCGCTCGATCCCGACTATTACAGCTACCCCTACTACATCGACGCGATCCAGAAGGACTATTCGCTCGAAGGGCGCCTGAACTACGACTTCGGCGCGCTGCACGGGGTGGTCGGCGCCAGCTGGCTCGATGCGCGCCAGCAGACTGGCGGCGGCTACTTCAGCTACGGTTCGGCTGGCGATCCGCTGTTCTTCACCGGAGGCGAGAACCGCGCGCGCACGTTCGGCGGCTTCTTCGGGGCGACCTGGGACATGACCGAGACGCTCTCGGCCAGTGTCGAGGGGCGCTACCAGATCGACACGATCACCGCCTACAACACCGACGGATCCGAACTGCTCACCCAGAGCTACCGCAACTTCCTGCCGCGCGCGATCGTCAACTTCCAGTACACGCCGGACCACATGGTCTATGCCTCCTGGGCCAAGGGCGTGAACCCGGGTGCGTTCAACAGTGCGCTGCTCGGGTACTCGGAATCGGTCCAGCAGCAGCTCGCCGATGCCGGGCTCAAGCTGGCGGTCGATCCCGAGAAGGTCACCAACTACGAACTGGGGGCCAAGGGCCGTCTCTTCGGCGGCGCGATGGTCTACCAGGTGGCGGCCTACTACGACCAGTGGCGCAACCAGATGAACACCATCTACCAGGCGGTCTACAACGACGAGTCGAACAGCTACGACTTCGTGGGTGGCACCGCCAACACCGGTTCGGTGGACTTGTGGGGCCTCGAGATCCAGACGATCACCAACCCGGCCGACTTCATCACCATCGAGGCGGCGGGCGCGCTCAACGACAGCTCGATCAAGTCCTACGTCAATCCCACGCTGACCACGCTGACCGGCACCGACGACTTCACCGGCAATGAGATGCCGCTCGCCTCGAAGTGGTCGGCCAATGTGGGGGTCACCTTCCATGGCGACCTCGACGAGACGACGACCTGGTTCTGGCGCACCGACTGGAACTTCAAGTCGGGCGTGTGGTCGAGCGCGGCGAACCTGGCGCGCACGGCCGACCGCCACGTCTTCAACACCCGCGTGGGGATCGATGCCGGCAGCGTCTCGGTCCAGTTCTTCCTGAACAACGTGCTCAACGACAAGACCTTCACCGGCCTTTACGACAACTGGACGATCGATCCGGCGAGCAGCCACTACGCCGCCTATTCGGCGCTTCATGCCGGCCTGCCCGAACTGCGTACGTTCGGGATGCAGATCGGCAAGAAGTTCTGAGCGGGCAGGGGGCGTTCGCGCGGGGTAAGAGCCTGACCTCTCCTCGCCTGCGCGCGGGCGCCCCTTGTTCATCCTTTACCTGATCCGGATTACCCGGCGCCCGCGCGTGGCCTTTGGACCGCGCCGGGCGCCTTGGTGGAGATTTTGATGACCTGCATGATCCGCAAGGCCCTTTGCGCCGCTGCTCTTTTCGCGTCCGTTCCGGCTGCGGCGCAACCGGCGAACCCGGCACCTGCCTCAGCGGCGAAGGCCTGTGATGCGCCATGGTTCCCGGGCATGCCTTCGCCCTATGCCTCGAGCGAGGTTGCGGGCGATGGCCGGGTCACCTTCCGCTTCTGCGCGCCCAACGCCAAGGCGGTGCGCGTGACGAGCGGCGATGCGGGCGCGGCGATCCCGCAGAGCTTTGATCCGTCCGCGCCCTCGGGCCTCGCCATGACGCGCGATGCGGGCGGCTTGTGGTCGGTCACCACCGCGCAGCCGCTTGCGCCGGGAAGCTACCGCTATTCCTTCCTCGTCGACGGTGTGCGCACCGCCGATCCGCGCGCGCGCGACTGGTCGCAGCCGGTGCTGGGCATCGAGGCGGTGGTCGAAGTCCCCGGTGCACCGCTCGAGCAATGGCAGCCGGGCATTGCCCATGGCATGGTGACGACGCTGAACTACTGGTCCAAGGCCACGAACAGCCTGCGCCGCGCGCATGTCTACACGCCGCCCGGCTACATGGCCGGAAGCGGGCGCTACCCGGTGCTCTACCTCGTCCACGGCGCGGGCGACAGCGACGACAGCTGGACCAGCGAGGGCCGCGTCGATCGGATCCTCGACAACCTGATCGCGGCGGGCAAGGTCAAGCCGATGCTGGTGGTCATGCCCGCCGGGCACACCCCCGATTATCCGGGCAAGGACCTGTGGCGCGACCACAGCTTCGGCGAGGATTTGACGCAGGTCCTGATCCCGCTTGTCGACGGCCAGTTCCGCACGCTTGCCAAGGCGGACGCGCGCGCGATGGCGGGGCTTTCGATGGGTGGTTTCCTCACCCTCAACGAAGGGCTGGTGCGGCCGGACACGTTCCACTGGATCGGCGTGTTCTCCATGGGGCTGGGCATCGGGATGACGCCCGAGGTCGATACCGCGCAGCTCGCGCGCTACGAGAAGGACAATGCCGCGCACCTTGCGCAGGCGGCCAGCGACATGCATCTCGTCTACTACGCGATCGGGCGCGAGGACTTCATCTACCCCCACATCGGTCCGACGCGCGACCTGCTCGAGCGCTACCACATCGCGACCACCTACCACGAGAGCGATGGCGGCCACACCTGGGACAACTGGCGTGACTATCTTGCCGATTTCGCCCCGCGCTTGTTCAGACCGTGACCGCGCTTCGCGCGCGTCCGGCCTCGCCGAAGACCTTGAGGTAGCGCGCCACTTCGTGCGGGTCCCCGGTGGTCTTGGCGGGGTTGTCCGAAAGCTTGACCGCCGGGCGTCCCCCGGCCTCGGTCACCTTGCAGACGAGCGAGATCGGTTCGAGCCCGGTCTCGCCGTCGGGAGCGCAGCCGCGAAAGTCGTTGGTGAGGTTGGTACCCCAACCAAAGCTCATCCGCACGCGGCCATGAAAGTGGCGGTAGGTGGCCTCGATCGTGTCGATGTCCATGCCGTCGGAGAAGATCAGCAGCTTCTCGCGCGGGTCGACGCCGTGCTGCTCCCACCAGCGGATGATCTCCTCGCCGCCTTCGATCGGGGGCGCGCTGTCGGGCCTGAAGCCGGTCCAGTTCGCCAGCCAGGCGGGCGCGTTCTCCAGGAAGGCGGCGGTTCCGAAGGCATCGGGCAGCGCGATCAGGAGATTGCCGTTGTAGTGGCGCTGCCACTCGTCCAGCACCTGGTAGGGCGCGCGGGCGAGCGCGGCGTCGTCCTTGGCCAGCGCGGCGGCGACCATCGGCAATTCGTGCGCGTTGGTGCCGATCGCCTCAAGGTCGGCGTCCATGGCCAGGAGCACGTTGGAAGTGCCGATGAAGCGGTCGCCCAGCCCCTCCTTCAGCGCTTCGACGCACCAGCGCTGCCACAGGAAGCCGTGGCGCCGCCGGGTGCCGAAATCGGAGATGACGACATCGGGCAGAAGCCGCAGCCGCTCGACCTTCTCCCACAGCTTGGCCTTGGCGCGCGCGTAGAGCACGTCGAGCGCGAACTTGCCCCGGCCCTGCATCGCTGCGCGCGATTTCAGCTCGTTGACGATCGCCAGCGCGGGGATTTCCCACATCGTGGTGTGGGTCCAGGGCCCCTCGAAGCTGAGCTCGTACTGCCCGTCGCGAACGCCGAGCTCGTAGGGGGGCAGGCGGAACTCGCCGAGCCAGGCGATGAAGTCGGGGCTGAACATCTGCTGCTTGCCGTAGAAGCTGTTGCCCGCCAACCAGATCAGCTCCTTCTTGGTGAAGCGCAGGCCGCGTGCGAAATCGAGCTGCGCGCGAAGCTCGCCCTCGTCGATGATTTCGGCGAGGCGCACCGTATGGGTGCGATTGATGAGCGAGAAGGTCGCCTGCACGTGCGGGTGAATGTGCTGGATCATCTGCAGCATGAGCAGCTTGTAGAAGTCGGTGTCGAGCAGGCTGCGCACGATCGGGTCGAGCCGGAAGTTGTGGTCGTAGGTGCGCTGCGCGATGTTGGTGACGGTCATGCCTCCACCCTTAGACGATTGCGCGCGCCATGTTTAATTTTTGCAGGCGGGTGGAAGCGGGGCAGGGCCGATGCGCTGCCAGGGCGGGCCGATGGCTTCGCGCAGCCGGCCGGGATCGTGACCGCGCACTGTCGCGCGGGCGTCATCTTCGCCGCTTAGGCAAGGCCCCGGTTTGCCTGCGACACGAGAATTCCCATGACCCATCCCGCCCACCGCCCGGGCCGTCCGGCCAGCGCGCTGGCGCGCGAGGCGCGGCTTCTTGCTTATTCCTCGGGCAATTTCGGGAAGGCGCTCGTCTTTTCGGGCGCGGACATGACGATCCTGTTCCTGCTGACCGACCTGCTCGGGCTGGGAGCGGGGGAGGCCGGCGCGCTGATGCTCGTCGCGCTGGCCGGCGATCTCGTCTTCGATCTGGTCGCCGCGGCGCTGGTGATCCGTCTCAGGCGCCAGGGGCGCGGCTATCGCTGGATGGTCATGGCGGGCGCGGTGCCCTGCGCGCTCGCCTTCGCGATGCTTTATGCGATGCCCGCGAGCGGCCTTCGGCAGGGCGGACTGCTGGCGCTGGCGATGCTGGTGTTTCGCGGCGCCTACGCGGTGATCGACGTGCCGCACAACGCGCTCATGGCGCAGATGACCCACGACAGCCGCGCGCGGGGCCGCGTCTCGGGCTATCGACTGGGGTTCAGCACGGCGAGTTCCTTGTGCCTTGCCCTGGTGCTGGCCCCGCTCGTCCAGCAGGCTGCGCGCAGCCGCGCCTTCGCGGCGCTGGCCCTGACCGGCGCGGGCGCGGGCGCGCTGTTCGCTCTGACCATGGCGCTGTGCGTGCTGGCGAGCGGACGCACGGCCTCCAGTTCGGCGCGCGCGGCCGGTGAGGACACGATCCGCGTGCCCTTGCGCGATCCGCTGGTCGTGGGGCTTGGCCTCCTCGCGCTCATCACCGGTTTCGCGATGCCGACGTTCGGGCGCATGGTGCTTTACATCGGGACCTACGTGGTCGCTCGCGGTGACCTCGTGCCCACGCTGCTCCTGGCGATGACCGGGGGGCAGTTCGCGGGCGTGCTCGTCTGGACCGCGCTCACCGCGCGGCTCGACCAGGCCCGCGTGCTGGTTCTGGGGCATGGCGTGAGCGCCTTCGGGCTGCTCCTGTTCGGCCTGTGCCTTGGCCATCCACCGGCGCTGGTGCCCTGCGCGGCGGTGATCGGCTTCGGGCTTGCGGCGGTGTTCATGCTGCCCTGGGGGCTGCTCGCCAACGCGGTCGATTTCCTGGCGCTGCGCCATGGGAGGCGGCTGGAGACCGGGCTCTTCGCCGCCTACCTCGTCGCGGTCAAGGCAAGCGGGGCGGCAGCCACTGCGCTTGTCGGCTATTTGCTGGGCGCGCTCGGCTACGTGCCGGGAGCCGGGCAGACGCCGCAGGTCCTGGCCGCGATGCTCGGCCTTGGCCTCGGCCTGCCGCTCACCGGTTCGCTGGCCGCCTTTGCGCTGTTGCCGCGCTTCGCGCTCGGCCACGCGCGGCACGCGCGCGTGCGCACCGCGCTCGAGCGTCGCGCTCAGCCGGGCGCCGAGCCGGTCTCGGGGTTGAAGCGCGGATTGGCGAAGTCGATCGGCGAGGGCTCGACCTTGGCGGGCGGCGCCGCGCTCTCGGCCCAGGCGCGGCAGAGCATGTCGCGCAGCATCGCCGCGCCCGCCGCGGTGCGCTCGTAGACCATTGCGCGCACGTCCTTGTCCGCGAAGTTTGCAAAGGCGTCGCGCTGCTCGAGCGCGAAGACCTCGCCCACTTTGTCGCCCGAGGTATCGAGATAGGCGAGCACCGCGTCGAACATGTCGCCCGAGGTGCGCGCGGGCGCGGGAATGCGCGGGGCGATGTCGGCCACTGTCAGGTCGATGCCGTCGACGAAGCGGCTCTCGAAGCGGCCGTGGACGCTGCGATCGGTGGTATAGCCGTGGGGGTTGGGGCCGCGCCAGCCGTCGCTGCTGACCGAATCGTGCATCGGGTTGGCGCCGTCGCCGATGTAGTGGCCAAGGCGAATGACGTCGAAGGTGCAGTTGCGCTCGGCCACCGAGGCGTCTTCGCCCTGCGTCTTGGCGGCGCGGACCTGGCGCATGCACACGACAATGCGCTGGTAGGCCTCGATCGCGGCGTAGGGCAGCGTTCCGGTCCAGCGCACGTTGGTGCGCGCGGCGGTAGCGGGATCGGTGTCCTTGATCGCTTCGTAATGCTTGTAGAGCGCGATCACGAATTCGTAGCGCGAGCGCGGGATCGGGCGCAGCCAGGTGAACTGCTCGCGAAACCAGCCGTGATTGGGGTCTTCCTCGATCTTGGAGAAGTTCTGGTCGTTGCCGCGCCAGCTGTCGGGGAGCGAGGCGGAGGCACCGATGTAGTCCTCGTAGGCGCGCAGGAACGTCGGGCCGTCCTCGGGAATGGCCTCGATCGCGGCGCGGTCGATCACGGCGTGGGCGCGCCCGCCCCAGGCGAACGCTGGGGCGGGAACGAGGGTGACACCGGCAAGGGCGGCGAGAAGGAGAGTGCGCATCGAGGACGGCTCCGGTTCAGGGGTCGAGTGGGTCGCGCGGGTCGACCCTGGCGGAAAGGGCGGACGGGCGGAATTCGAGTTCGGTGGAGGCAAGCCGCTTGCCAATGGTGCCTGGCTGGTAGCCGAGCTCGGCCGCATTGCGCGCGGTGAACGCCGCGCTTTCGACATAGGCGCTCTGCTCGGGGTTGCAGACCAGGAGAGCGTCCCTGGCGAGCGGGGCGCCCAGCGCCATCAACAGGCGCGCGGCGTTGCGCAAGTTGGTCGTGGTGTGGCGCGCGTAAGGTTCGATCACGATGGCCTCGGCAGGCACGCCGTAGCGTTCGATCAGCGCGCGGCGCATTTCCACCGCTTCGGCAAAGGGCGTTGCGCGCGGGTGGGCGTGGCCGCCGGTAAGGATCAGGAAGGGCGCCTCGCCGCGCGCAAAGCGCTGCGCGGCAAGCCGCACGTGGTACATGCCGTAAGGGCTGAGCGCCTGGCCCTCGACTTCGGGGCCCACGCCGGTGACGACGAGCGCGCTGTAGCGGTAGCGTGTCCAGTCGATCGTCCTGGCGCGGGCGAAGGCGGGGGCGTTGAGGCCCTCGTCGTCGGGCGCGAAGGCGATCGCGTCGGTGCGCCCGGCGCCGTCGAGCAGCGCCAGCGCGAAGTCGAGGCTGGGGTCGAGCGGCTGGAGCGAATGTGCGCGCGGGGCCTGTGCCAACCAGGTGGCGGCCTGGAGGCGGGCGTGGCGCTCTTGCGCGTCGAGCGCACCGGACCCGTCGATCGCGGGATAGCGTGGCAGCTCGCCGAGGCCGTAGGTGCGCACGATGGTGTCGATCCCCTCCAGTTCGCGGGTAACTTGTCCATCGGCGTCCGGGGTCGGCACGGCGGCGGCGAGGCGCGTGATCTCGTCCTCGCTCCACTCCATCGCCTGGGCGAGGCAGGTGAGGTCCGTGCCGCAAACCTCACGCCGCTCGGAGCGGGCGCGCAGCAGCGCTGTGATGGCGGGCTGCGCCTTCAGCGCGGTCACCGCGCCCGGATCGCGCCCGAGTGCGTCGAGCCGGGGAAACAGCCGGGCGGAGAGGCGCTCGGTCGTGGCATCGCGGACGGTCTGCGCCTGGGCGCAGACCGATGCGAGGCAGAGCGCGGCGGCCAGCGCGGCGGGGAGCGCCGCCACCGGCCGTCGGGGGCTCTTGCGCATTACCAGGACTTGCCGACCACGAGGCGGAAGTTGCGCCCGAAGATCGGTCGCCCGTAGATCGCCTCGGCGCTGCCCTGTCCGGCCAGCGAGTCGGTGCGGGTATTGCCTTCGGTCAGGCCATGGGCGTTGAACAGGTTGTCGCCCACCACCTGGAGCTGCCAGGTACCGTGCCGGAGCGTCACGCCCGCGCCGACGGTGCCGTAGGCGGGCAGAGCGGTGTTGTTGTAGAGGTCGACGAAGCGCTTGCCCATGTAGGTGTAGCGTCCGTAGATCGAGACGTCGGTTTCGCCGGTGGTGAAGTCGAAGCTCGGGCGGATATTGCCGTAGACCTTGGGCTGGCGCACGATCTGGTTGCCTTCGGCCTGTTCGGGATCGGCCCCGGTCGCGCTCTGGAAGTTCTTGTACTTGGGATCGCTGACGGTGAGCGCGCCGTTGAGGGTGAACCAGGGGGTCACGCTCCAGGCCCCGTCGAACTCGACGCCCTTGACTTGCGCCTCGCCGATGAAGGGCACGTTGACGTCGTTGCGCCCGGTGGTCGGATCGTAGGCCAGGAACGAGGCGTTGAGCGGGTCAAAATTGGTGTAGAAGCCGGTGACGTAGAGGTACGAGCGGCCCATCGCCAGCTTGAGGCCCGCCTCGAACTGGTCGGCCTTGGTGGTGATGATGGTGGGATTGATGCTCATCACCGTCTGCACGTTGGGCGGCGTCTCGAGATGCGAGGCGCGGCCGTAGACGCCGAAATTGCCGGTGAAGTCGTAGTTCGCGCCGATCGTCCAGTTGGTGACGTTCGGCTTGAGCTTCTGGTTGACGATCACCCCGGTGAAGGCGCGGGTGGTGTCGTCGGCAAGCGTGGTGCCATCGCCAAGGTCCGCCTGTTCGGTCAGCGCGGCCCAGCCCTTGTAGCTGTAGCGCTCGTGGCGGATGCCCGCATCGATGCGCAGGCCCGGCACGATCTCCCAGGTGTCGTTGGCGTAGAGCGCGAACATCTTAGCGTCCGCATCGCCCCGGTTGAGCGTGGCGGTGTAGTTGACCACGCCGTTGTCGGTGACGCGGCCCAGCTCGTTGCCCGCCGCGTCGTAGGCGACCAGGTCGAGCGTGCGCGGCTGGCCCGCCACCTCGATCAGGTAGTTCTGGTAAAGCGTGCGGCTGCTCTCGCCATAGAGGCTGCCGTAGAGGCCGAGCTTGACGTCGTGGCTGCCGATCCCGGTCTCGAATTTCCTGGCGACCGAGAGGTTGGCCTGGCCCGAATAGAACTTCGAGTGGATGTCGCGGTACTGGCCCTGCATGACGAGGCCCGAGGCCGCGTAGGGATCATAGACCGTGTCGGTGCCCGCGAGGGTGTAGCCGAAGTGATCCACGGCCCCGAACGCGCTCGTGGCGCGGGCGAGGAAGCCCGAGGCGTAAGTGTCGGCATCGGCCGGGTTGGTGGTCGAATAGAACGCGGTGAAGTCGAGCTTGCCCTGGGTGTAGCCCGCCGCGGCGGTGACCAGCCAGCCGTCGAAGTCGCCTTCGTAGTGCGCCCCGAAGTTCACCATCTGCATGTGACGTCCGTCCGAGAGGTCGGAATTGCGGCTCTGCACCTGGCCGTTGCCGTCGCGGTACTTGAGGTTGACGTTGCGCAGCGAGGGCGAGTTCATCGTGCCCTCGAAGTAGTCGATGTACTTGTCCAGCGATTCCCCGGTCAGCGGGTTGCTGGTCGGGATCGGCAGGTAGAACACATTGTGATCGTTGACGTAGTTGAGGTTCAGCTTGATGAACCCGTTGTCCGTCACATGCTTGATGTTGGCGCGGATCTGGCCGCCCTTGTCGTTGGGGAAACCGTTGTCGCGGTAGCCGTCGTGGTAGCGCAGGAAGCCGCCGACCGCATAGTAGGTGTCCTTGGCCAGCTTGCCCGCCTGGTAGGCGTCGAGGCGGTAGAGGCCGGTGTCGCCCAGCGTGACTTGCGCCTTGCCGCGCGGGGTCTCGTCGCCGGTCACGGTGATCGCGTTGATGATCGCGCCCGAATAGCTGGCGTAGACCGGGGCCGGACCGCCGCGCACGACTTCGACGTGGTCGGTCATCAGGTCCTGCTTGAGGATCGCGTCGCCGCGGAAGAACACACCGTCGTTCTCGTGGAACAGCGGCAGCCCGTCCTGCTGGAAGCTGACGAAGCCGCCGTCGTTGGGCAGGCCGCGGATGCGGTAGATGTTCTGGACCTCGCCGCCGGTGATCTCGGTCTGGAAGCCGGGGAGCTGGCCGATGAGGTCGGCGAAGTTGACCGGCGCGATCTTCTCGACGTCCTCCTGCGAGATCGTGTTGACCGCGTAGGAAACATCGAAGCGGCGCTCGGCGCGGGTCGAGCCGGTGACGATGATGTCCTCGCCCTGCGGCGCGTCGGCGGCAGGTGCGGCCTCGTCGGCAAGGGCCGGAGTGATGGCGGTCGCAAGCGCGGTGATCGCGGCGCTCGTGGCGAGAATGGTCCTGAACATGAATGCCCCTCATGAATGTCGGCGTCGCCGGGAGAGAGGCGACGGGGGGCCAGTGCCGGTTCACTGTGACGTTTTTAATTATTGTTGTGAAAATAAATAAAAGGCCCTACCCGCAGGGGCCATGGCCATTCCCGCTTTCGACAAGGACCAGCGCCGCATCGTCCAGGAGCTGCGCAAGGCGGGCGCGCTGTCGCGCTCGGCGCTGGCCGAGCGGCTCGAGATCAGCCCCACCGCGCTGACCCGCATTTCGCGTGAACTGCTGGCGCAGGGCGTCGTCGAGGAGGTCGGGGAAGGCGCGGCGCAAGGGCGCGGGCGCCCGGCGATCCCGCTGCGACTGGCGCCCGGCGGGGGCTATGCGGTGGGGGCGAGCGCGCACAAGGGGTTGCTCGATATCGCCCTTGTCGATTTTGCGGGCGAAGTCGTCGCCTCGCACCGCGAGAAAAGCGATCCGATCGATCCGCTCGGCTTCGCGCGGCGGGTGCGGCGCCTCACCCACGATCTCGTCGAGCGCCACGGATTGCTTGGCCAGCGCATGCTGGGGCTGGGCGTCGCGGTCCCCGGTCCGGCGCTCTCGCCCGAAGGCGAGCGCTGGAGCGTGGTGGAAGACATGCCGGGCTGGCGGGGCGCGTCCTTGCGCTCGATCCTTTCCGCCGAACTGGGCTGGCCCTTGTGGCTCGAGAACGACGCCAATGCGGCCGCGCTCGCCGAGTTCTACATGGGCGGCCTCTTGCGCGAATTCGCGACCGTGGTGGTGGTGCTGCTCGGCTACGGGATCGGCGCGGGGGTGATCGTCGACGGGCGGCTCGTGCGCGGGCAGTTCGGCGTCGCGGGCGAGATCGGCTGCCTCTTTCCCGGCGACCGGCCGCGCCCGAGCCCGCTCGACCTGCTCGCGACCTTGCGCGCGAGCGGCTGCGCGGTGTCCTCGCTCGGCGCGATCGACATGGCCTGCCCGGCGCAGCGCGCGGCGATCGCGCCGTGGATGGACCGGGCGGCCGGCCAGCTCGAGGTCGTCGCCAACACCGCCTTCGCCTGGCTCGACCCCGGCGCGGTGGTGCTGGCAGGGACGGTGCCGGGCGAGGTGCTCGAAGGGCTGGCGAGCCGCCTGCGCGGCGCGGCGCTGGTGACCACCGTCGAAGGGCGCGGGCCGCCGGTGCGGGTCTCGGCGCTGCGCGGCTCGCCGGTCACGCTGGGCGCCGCGCTTCTGCCGATCCACGCGCTTTCGGCCGGGAGCTGAGCGGGATTTGGCTTGATCGCCCCGGTGCAGCGGCTAAGCCATCGGCATGAAGGACCAAGGTGATCCCCGGATGGGGAGTGAGACGAGGATCGGCGATGTCGCGCAGGCCGCGGGCGTTTCGATCCGCACCGTGTCGCGGGTCCTCAACAAGTCCCCCAAGGTCAACGCGGCGACGCGCGCGAAGATCGAGCAGGCCA
>NZ_JABWCU010000022.1 GCF_018491765.1 Novosphingobium profundi
AACCCCGGCGGAGATCCTCCGCCGGGGTTTTTCGTATCTGCGATCGAAGAGCTTACAATGCGTTGCCGCGCCGCCTCAATTCGGGCCCGATCTCGGTGCCGATCCGCTGCGCGTCGCCCAGCCAGTCGAAGCCGGTAAGCAGGAAGTTGTCGATCCCCGCCGCGCGGTAGCGCAGCAACGCCTCGACCAGCGTTTCGGGCGAACCCACGAGGCACATGACCTGAAGCCGACCCTGCGTGGCCTGGGTGAGGCCGGTCCACAGGCAGGGATCGTCCGAGGCGGCATCGGCCTGCGCGGCCTCGCGCGTCAACTGTTCGGCGGCCTTGCCAAGGTCGCGGCCAAGCATGCCATGCGCGGCCTGGCGCGCCTCGACGCCTTCGAGAATGGTGTTGGCGCGCGCCCAGGCTGCCTCGTCGGTGTCCGCGACGATCACGCGCATCGACATCGAGCAGCGCGGGTTGCGTCCGTGCTTCGCGGCCTCGGCGCGGACGCGGGCGACGTTCGCGCCTACGTGCGCGACACTTCCAGGCCCAAACGCGTAGACGTCGGCCAGCTCGCTGCCGTACTTCACGGCGAGGTCGGAGTTGCCCGCCCAGAACACCGGGACGCTGCCGTTGACCGGGTGCACCTCGCTCCCCGCCTCGTCGAAGCGGTACCAGTCACCCGAATGGTTGCAGGGAGATTCTCCCGCCCAGATCCGGCGCAAGATTCGCACGTATTCGTTCGAGCGGTGGTAGCGCTCGTCCTTGGTCAGGTAGTCGCCGTCGCAGCGCGTTTCGATGTCGGAGAACGCGGTGATGATGTGCACGCCCGCGCGCCCGCCCGAGACCTGGTCGAGCGTCGCGAAGGCGCGCGCGGCCATGGTCGGTGCGATGAAGCCGGGACGATGCGCGACCATCAGTTTCAAGCGGGTAGTCGCAGCGGCCACCCAGGTCGCGGTGACAAGACTGTCGGCCGAACGGGCGTTCTGCCCGATCAGCACCCGGTCGTAGCCGGCGGCTTCATAGGCCCTTGCGGCCTCGGCGAGGAAGCCGGGCTCGTAGTGTGCGGGCTCCACGCTTGCTTCCGAACCGCGATACGGAGCAACCAGCCCGACAAGTTCGATCTCATGTTTGGACACGTTCAACTCTCTCCATCTTGCCGGTCGGCCTCGAGACGCTCGAGTACCGCCGGGTCCAACTTGTAGAAAAACATGGCGACGATGGCGGCCAGCATCGAGATGGCGGGGATCGCGGATTCGCACAGCATGATCGCCAGGCGCGCGCTGTCGCTCTGCACCGCCGCTTGCCCGCTCGACGACGAGACATAGCCCATCACACTCAGGAAACCGCCCATAGCGGCAAGCGCAGCCGCCGAGGAAAGCTTGTCGAACAGCGTGGTGAAGCCGGCAAAGGAACCCTCGCGGCGCTCGCCACTGGTGATGAAGTCGTAGCGCACCGCATCGGACAGCAGCGAATAGGCGCACAGAATCATGCCGCCACCGGCAAAGCCGCTAAGCAACCCGCGCGCGCTGACCAGGGTCATGCTTTCGCCGGTTCCGGCCAGGAGCCATGACAGCTGGATAATCGCAAAAAGTGCGAGCGCGGACATGTAGCTCTCGCGCTTGCCGATACGGTTGGACAGCCAGACCCAGGGCGTCATGCCCACCAGCATGGCGGCCGTCGCCATCGCGAAATAGGTCCCCAGCGCGCTGTCGGGAAGTTGCAGGACCGTGCGCGTGAAATAGGCCAGCGCCGCCGAACCGATCGCGGTCCCGAACAGCAGGAAGACATGCGCGATCGCAAGGATCCGAAACGGCACGTTGCGCCAGGCGAGAACGATCTGGCGCCCGAGACTGCGCAACGGATGAGCGCGCTCGGCAAGGTCGCTCGCCCGCGGCTTCGTACGCGGCGCATCGCGCAGCAGCCAGACCGCCACGAGGGTCGCCCCGAAGACGACGACGCTGACCGCGAGCGCGACGACGAGGTGGCCCTGGCGCGAGGGGCCAAGCGCGCCCAGGATCCAGGCTGGAACGGTAGAGCCGAGCAAGGTTCCCACGGCGTTGCCATACGTGCGCCAGGCCATGAGGCGCGTGCGCTCCTTGGGGTCGGTCGAACTTTCGACCAGCATCGCAAAGCCCGGGATGGTGAGCAGCGTGTAGCCGGTCGCGTGGATCATCAGGGCGACGAGCACGAAGGCCTGCGCCAGCAGCACCGAATGCAGGTCGGGCGCGCCGAACAGGAGCATGAGGCCGAGCGGCATCGCCAGACCGCCGGCGAAAAGAAACGGCAGGCGCCGCCCCCAACGGCTCTGTGCCCGGTCGCTCCAGGCGCCCACCGCCGGGTCGGCGAATCCGTCGTAGATCTTCATGATCGCGAACATGAGTCCCGCCGCACCCGCCGATATGGCGAGGCTGTCGGTCATGAAACGCAGGCCAAGCACCGTCACGACGTTCTGCCCGGCGGCATGCGCCAACGGGATCATCGCCGAACCGAACCGGATCTTCCAGGTGGCTCCGGCCGGGACCTGGCCCGGAACCCCGGAGCGCGCCGCCGTGCCCTGCCCTAGCGGCAGGACCTCGTCCGCGCTCATCTGCGTTTCACTTGTCACAAGCTTCTCCTCGCCCGTCTTGCAAATGCGGGTTCGAGCGGAATGTGCAGTGGTCACGGATCGAACGGCCGTTGAAGGCGCGACTGTCCGCAGGGCGATCACGAAATGAGGGATCGTGACCTGTTGGAGACGCCCCCGATCCGGCCCAAACACGAAACGGGCCAGCGAAGCCACCTCGGCAACGCTGGCCCGCACGAATTTCCGGGGCCGGAATCGGGGTGCAGATCAGACGATCTGTGCGGCCTGCTGAAGGCTCTGGAACATTGCCTGGCGCAGCATGTAGGCCCGGCGTTTCTCGTCGTTATCGCGGATTTCCTGGAGGTTGCGGCGACGTTCCTCGTGGCCGTCCTCCTTGGCACCGTTGATCAGAGACATGTTCGCCTTGGTCTGCGTCTGCGTGAAGGTGTGGGTCACCTCGCGGCGCTGGCGATCGAAGAGCGAGAGGTTCACATCGGCCGCCGCCTTACCCTTCAGGACCGGTTCGAGCTTTTCGAACAAGTTGAAGGCGTCGTGGATACCCGAGTTCATCCCGAAGCCGCCGAGCGGATTGTTGAGGTGCGCGGCATCACCGATCAGCATGACGCGGCCCTCGCGGAACGACTTCGCCACGCGCTGGTGGACGCGGTAGAGCGTGCGGTGCTCGGTTTCGACGTCGGCGCCGCGGCCGATCAGGCGCTCGAAGATCGCGTTCTTGTTCTCATCGGAACGCAACTGCTCCTCGTCGACGAGGCCGTTGACGGGGACCAGCACGCGCCACACCGAAGGCACGCGCAGCAGGACCAGCCATTCCTTCGGATCGCTAACGTAGTTCACGTAAGCAAGGTTGGGCAGGTAGTCGGCCAGTTCCACCTTGGTCGAGAGCGTGAAGAAGCGCTCGGGATAGGTGAAGCCGTCGAATTCGATGCCCAGCCACTTGCGCACTACCGAATTGGCGCCATCGGCTCCGATCAGGTAATCGGCCCGGATGCGATCGATGCCGGTCAGCGTCTCGACCGAGATATCGACGCCGGTGTCGTCCTGGCCGACATGCAGGATGCGGCTGTTGAAGCGCACGTCGGCGTTCGTGTAGGCGTCGAGCCCATCAGCCAGGGCGCGCGAGAGGTGATACTGCTCGCACTGGATGCGGAAGGGATAGCGCGTGACGTCCGAGATTTCCGCGAGGTCGAACTCGATCGGTTCACCCGAGGCGCGGTCACGCCAGTGGAACAGCGGCGCTTTGAGGCCGCGTTCGAGCAGCATTGGGGTGATGCCGATTTCGTCGAGCATCTCGAGCGTCGGGGGATGGAAGGTGGAAGCGCGCAAGTCCTGCGCGCAGTCGGATCCGGCCTCGATCAGGACGACGGAAACGCCGGCCTTGGCCAGAAGGGTCGCCATGACGGTGCCGACAGGGCCGGCACCCGCGATGGCGACTTCGCAACGCTCAACAGCAGACATTTTTCGTGAAATCTCCAGGTAATCTTGGCAGCGTACCTATGGCGCTATTGCGCGCCATACTGGACCAGTGCGCGGTGTATCCGGTGCTCGGTCATTGCCGCGCACCGGCGCTTCAGGGGGTCTGCGGCTCCCCGGCGGCAGCAGGTTCAACCGTTTGCAGCCAGGCCTTCAGATCGCGCGTGAATTTCTGCGGCTTCTCCCACATCGGGAAGTGTCCGAGGTCGGGATACATGATCAGCTTCACGCGGGTGTTGGTGAAGCGCTTGACCGAGGCCTGCGCGCCTTGCGAGATCACGTCGTCGTAGTTGCACCACTGCAAGAGCACCGGCACCTTCACGCTCTCCGCCACCGATCCTACGTCGCTGGTCTTGAAGAGCTTGACGTTGGCCTGGATGTACTGGGCCTGGCGGTCGAGAGCGCCTGGCAAGTTGTCCATGTCGTAGATCTGGTCGACCATCCGCTCGGTCGGATCGAAACCTGGCGGCGTCGTGTCTTCCAGCATCAGGCGCCAGAAGGTGTGCGAACGCCAGTTGGGAAGCACCGCGTTGTGGAAGTTCAGCAGCCACTTGAGGCGCCAGTCGACCTTTCGTGTCTGGCTCGGTCGCTCGAGCGGAAGCATCGAGAAGGCCATTGCCGTCGCGTGGCCGGGATAGGCCCGGTTGTATTCCAGCGCGACGTTGGCGCCGTTCGACGTTGCGACGACCGCGAACTTGTCATAGCCGAGCTTGGTAAGAAGCTTGTCCATGAGCTCGGCCGAACGCGGGGTCGAATAGACCCCGCTCGGGTCCGGCCCGGTCAGGCCATAGGGCGACCAGTCGAAGCGAACGACGCGGTACTTGTCGGTCAGCAGCGGGACGACATCGTCCCATTCGTGCAAGTTGACGATCGAGCCGTGGAGCAGAACGATGGCGGGCGCCCCCTTGGGACCCTCCTCGCGCACGTGCATGCGAACGCCGTCAACCTCGACGAAGTGCGAGGGGCCATCGGCCCACTTTTTCTCCAGCTCGGCCCGGTCGGTGGCACCGGCGCCCAGGCGCAGCGCCACGACGCCGCCGGCGCAAGCCAGAGCGAGGACACCAACGGTGCCCAGGATCACGCGGCCCAGCTTCATGCATCAGCCCTTGCGAACGCGGGCAGGCCCAGCGTCTCGCGCAAGGAATTACCGGGGTATTCGGTGCGGTATCGCCCCTTCTTCTGAAGGATCGGAACCACTTCTCCTACGAAGTCCTCAAGCCCTCCGGGCATGTAGCTCGGCTGCAGGGTGAAGCCGTCGCAGGCCCCCGCATCGCGCCAGGAAATCATCATGTCGGCCATCTGTTCGGGCGTCCCGATGAAGACGTTGTGCCCGCGCGGGTGCAGCATGAAGTTCATCGCGTAGTCGCGCAGGCTCGTGCCCTTTTCAGCGGCGGAGGCCACCATGCGTTCGACGTCGGACTTGGGAAGAAGCGTATTGGCGATGATCGCGGCAACCGGCAGCGGTGCCTCGGGATCGAACGGGGTCAGATCGCAGCACAGGGATTCGGAAAGGTACTCGATCGCGAGAGCCACGTCCGCGAGGTCCATGATGGCCTTGTGGTTGGCCTTGGCCTCTTCCTCGCTGCCGCCCAGCACACAGGACAGGCCGGGCATGATGCGCGTGCCGTCGGGATTGCGCCCAAGGCCCGCGATCCGGCTGCGCAGGTCGTTGCGGAAGTCGATGCCCGCCTCGATCGAGGCCGCCGGGCAGAAGATCGCCTCGGCCGTGCGCGCGGCGAAGTCGCGGCCCGCAGGCGACTGTCCGGCCTGGACCAGCACGGGGCGACCCTGCGGCAGCCGGGGGCCAGCCCGATCCATCGCCGCCCACAGTTCACAGGCCTTGTCCACCACTTCGGCGGCGTGGCTGTACCGGGTGTCCTTGGGCGGAAGTTCAGCCTCGCCGAAGTTGGGCGCGGTATCGGGATGCGCCGAGGTAACGATGTTCCAACCCGAACGTCCGCCGGTGATGCGCTCCATCGCCGCAAAGCGCTCGGCCAGCATCTCGGGCGTGTTGTAGGTCGTCGAGATCGTCGCGACGAGGCCGACATGCTCGGTCACAGCCGACATCGCGGTGAGCAGCGAGACCGGGTCGAGCGTGGGCATCGCCATGCGCTCGGGGGTGCGTCCCCCGGCACCACGCGACTGGAGCTGGTCACCAAAGACGATGGCGTCGAAACGACCCTTCTCGACCAGCTTGGCGACCGAGCGGTAATAATCCATCGAAAACACGCCTTCGGGGCGCGCACGCGGATGCTTCCATCCGGTGGGGTAGAAGCCGATGCCCTGCAGGAAGGCCCAGAGGTGGATTTGCTTGGTCATCATGCGATCTCCGGAATCTTCGCGCCGTCGGGCTGGTTGGAAGCCGTCGCGGGCAAGGGCAGGCCGAGACGCTCGCGCAGGTTCCCCGCGCCGCCGGGGTTCGCGGCGACGAGCGCTGCAAAGCGCTGCGCAAGCGCGGGAAGCTCGGCCAGAGGATCGGTGAGGCTGAGGTGAACGCCGTCGATCACACCTTCCGCGAAGTGCTGCGCGATTTCCTCGAGCGGCGTCTCGAACGTGATCTTGAGCAGGGTCTTGGTGGCACCGGCGGCCTTTTGGGGGCTCGCCACCAGCGCGATGTCGGCATCCGTGATCGCCAGCGGCGCGGCTTCGTAGGTCACCAGCAGCGGCTGCCCGACGAGCGGGCGCATCGCGTTGACGGGCCCTGCCACCTTGAAGAAAGGTCCTTCGTAGTTCGACGCCTTGACCTTGGCGGCATCGAGATAGCGGCCACCAGTCTTGTCGAGGATCAGCGTGTCGCTGCCCCAGCCGTCCCACAGCGCGCGGGCGGCACCGATCATGTCTTCGGCCATCCCCTCGCTGGCCCCTTCGGGCACGACAGACCAGGCGGTGCGCCCGGAGCAGAGGAAATCGACCGCGGAAAGTGCGCGGGCGACGTGGAAGGGGTGTGCGTTCGAGGCCGGCACGCAGGCGACCAGGCCGACGCGCTTCGTCAACGGTGCGGCCCAGGCGACGAGAACTTGCGCATCGAACGGACGCGCACCGGCCTCGCCGAAGTGGAGCAGGTCAAGCCCCGCCGCTTCGGCCGCATCGAGCCAGGCGGCGGCGGTTGCGGGCACCGCCAGTTGCGGATCCGCAATCGCGGCGGAGAGGATAAAGGGTCTGGTCATACGACAATCACCGGTTCGTGAAGAGGATGGATGGGTTCGCAACCGTCAGCGGTAATCAGCACGAGGTCTTCGCAATGCGCCGATCCACCGATGCCGGTGTCGAGAGTGGGGCAGTCGACCGACAGGATCATGCCGGGCTGCAGAACGATGTCGGGCTTGCGCCAGAAGCCGCCGTGGACTTCACCCGGCTCGTCGGTATGGGCGAGGCCCACGCTGTGCGGGCCAAAGCCGATGAGCGCGGAGAACCCGGCAGCGCGCACGGCCTTTTCGCCGGTCGCGACAATCTCGGAAAAGCGCATTCCGGGCCTCAGCGTCTCGCGTACCGCCTGCCACCCGAAGGCGGCCGCCTTGGCCGCCTGCTCGGCCTCGCGTGTCGGCTCGCCAACGAACACGGTGCGTGCGAAATCTCCGTGGTAGCCGCGGAACTGGCTGACCCCGTCGATCATCAGCGTCTGGCCATCGACGATGCGTGCGCTCGAAAGATCGGACGAGACGCGATCGACGTTGAGGAAGACCGCGCCGTTCCCGCGCTTGGCGGTTTCGATCTGGAACAGCGCCATGAGTTCGTGGTGCACCGCGCCGGCACGGACCGCATGGCCCACGGCGTTGAGTGCATCGACGTTCGCGCGCGCGGCGCGCGCCATCAGCGCCTGCTCGAGCGGAGACTTGATGATGCGGATCTCACGCAGGATGTTGTCCGCCTGGACCAGCGTTCCGGGGTGATCATGGCGCGCGGCGACTTCGGCGACAACGCCGTGGTCGAAGCCGACCCGGCCTTTCCAGAGGCCCATGGAACGCATCGCTGCGACGATTGCCGCACCCGCATCCCCGGTCGCGACCGAGGCACCGGCCTGCCGCGCGGACGTGGCTGCACGATGTGCTTCAACAGGCGTCTGGAGTTCGGGATCGCGCAAGGGGAGCACAGGGGCGTCGGCCACCGGCGAAACGCTCTCGTCTCCCTCGTCGCCCAGCGCGGTGTAGAGCCAGCACGCCACATCGTCGCGCGCGCGTCCGTCGGCCCAGGTGTAGTGGTGCAGGAACCGACTGGTGACGAGCCCCCACTGCCCCGGCCGTTCCCGCGCGATCAGCGCAAAGGTGCCAGGCGGCTGCGCCATGCGCGTACGGCCGATCTGCGGCCAATGCCCGAGGGCATGGAACACGTTCACCGGCTCGCCGAGCACCAGGCCTTCGAGATCATGACGCTCCATGATCTCGATCGCCCGAGCCAGGTCCATCGGACCGCTCCTTTCAAGCCACGCGAACAGCTCGCCATCACTGTATTGAGGTAGCACCATGGGTCCAGTCATGACGCCAGTGCCCCTGGAATGTGTCCCGTTCGGACAATCTTGTCCACCTGACGGTCATTCACCCGCTCGCATGGGTTGGGTGCGAACCACCCACGGTAGGCTCGCGTCATGACACGGATGCCCCCTGCCCCCGCCCATGCTTCCGCCCCGGCCCCGCACGACGAGATCGAGCGCGCCTTCGTCCGCCTCGAGGAAGGTCAGTTGCACTTGCGCCGCCTGCCCGCCGCGCGCGAGGGCGAAGTGCCGGTGCTCCTGCTGCACGCCTCGCCGGCGTCTTCCTGGTTCATGCAGGACCTGATGTTCGCGCTGCGGGCGGCCGGATGCCTGGGCGAAATCATCGCGCCTGACACGCTGGGCAACGGCGATTCGGTGCCGCCCACGCCCGAAGAACCCGACATCGCCTATTTCGCCGGATCGATGGATCGCCTCTGCGCCGCGCTCGGCTACGACCGGGTCGATGCCTACGGCACCCATACCGGCGCGCGCATCGCCTGCGAACTGGCGGCCGGCTTTCCGCATCGCGTGCGCAAGCTCGTCCTCGATGGCATAACCGAATACGACGAGGAACTGCGCGATGCGGTGATCGCCAACTATGCCCCGGTGGTCGAGCCCGACGAGTATGGCCGCCACCTGATCTGGGCCTTCAATTTCTGCCGCGACCAGGCGCTGTTCTTCCCGCACTTCATGAAGTCGCCCGAGCGGCGCCTCGCAGTCGGCATGCCGCCGCCGCAGATCCTGCATCGCATCACGCTCGACGTCCTCAAGACGCTCGACACCTACCCCAAGCCCTATATCGCCGCGTTCCGGTACAAGACCTTCGAACGCATGGGCCGGATCACGGCCCCTACCCTCTTGCTCAAGCCCGAGACCGAACTCGCTCTCCTGAACGAATCGGTCGCCCGCGCGCTCGAGCTGCTCGACAATGCCCGTGAGGCATCGACGGCGGGATCAGCCGCCGCAAAGGCCGAGGTCATCGGCCAGTTCCTTGGAGAAGCGGATACATGACAGCCTCAGCACCTGCACAGCAGGGCGAGACCGGCCACCAGCGTCTGACCGTCAAATTGTGCCTCGGCTTCAGCGTCGGCACGGTTGGCGTCTCGATCATGCTCAACGCCGTCTCGACCTATTTTCCCCTGATGATGTCGACGGTGCTGGGCCAGTCCCCGCAGATCGCGGGCTATCTGCTCATGATCTCGAAGCTCGCCGACGCGGTGATCGACGTCGGCGTGGGTTCGCTTTCGGATCGCGCACGCACCCGCTGGGGCCGCCGCAAGCCGTTCATGATGGCCGGCGCCTTGCTTTCGCTCGCCGCCTTCCTGATGCTGTTCGCGCCGCCTGTGATGACGCAGACCTGGCTGGTGATCTGGATGAGCGCAGGGCTGCTGATCTACTCGCTCGCCTACTCGCTGTTCAACGTGCCCTACATGGCGCTTCCCGCCGAGCTTACCCAGGGCTTCCACGAGCGCACGCGCCTGATTGGTTTTCGCACGGTGTTTGTTTCGATCGGCCAGCTGCTCGCGCTTGCCGGGACCGGATGGCTGATCGAACACGGCGGCGGCGGTCGCTCGGGCTTCGCCACGATGGGGCTCGTCATGGCGCTCATCATCGGCGGCGCGATGACCGCGACCGCGCTCTCGGTCCCCTCGCAGCGTGAGCTGGCGCCCTCGGGCGGCACACACCTGCCGGGCTGGGCGCAGATCCGCGCGATCGCGCGCAACCGTCCGTTCATGATGCTGATCGGCGCGAAGGTCTTCCAGTTCCTCTCGTTCGCTTCGGTCGCCTCGACCATGGCGCTCTACATGCTCAACGTGCTCGGCGTGGGCTACAATGGACTGATCGTCTTCGCGGTGACGCAGAACGTCATCACCGCACTGGTGATGCCACTGTGGGTCTGGACCGGCAAGACATACGGCAAGCGCCAGACTTACCTCATCGGCGTGGTCATCTTCTGCGCGACAACGCTAAGCTGGCTCTTCGCCGACCATTCGATCACGAACCTGGGCATTATCGTGCGCGGCATCGTGGGCGGGGCCGGTTCGGGCGCGATCATCCTGATGGCGATCTCGATGCTGGGGGACACCCAGTCCTACGACCGCGTGATCACCGGCGAGGCGCGCGAAGGCCTGCTGGCCAGCGCCATCGCGGTGATCGAGAAGGTGAGCTATGCACTGGGCGTTGCGGTCCTGGGCATCTTCCTCGAGGCCTTGCACTACATCCCCACCACCGGCGGACAGATCGTCGAGCAGCCCGCGAGCGCCGTGCTGGCACTCAAGCTCGGCTTCGCGGTAATCCCCGCGGTGATGTTCGCAATCAACGGACTGTTCCTGTGGGCCTACGACCTCGACGAGGACAAGCTGGCCACCGCGCGGCTCGCGACGCCCGAAGGCGTGGGCGCAACGCTGGTGTAGGACCTTCGCGAATTGACCTTGCGACAGCATGGAAGGGGTGTGGACAGCGGTTCGCACCCCTTCTTTTTGAAGCTCGGTGCGAACGCGTCTCACCGCTGGTCGGACATATCGCGCGCGACTGGCAACGCGCACGCGCAATCGCGCAGAGTGCGTCCATGCACAAGTCCTCCAGAGTACGTCGTGGATACACCTCCTGTCGTTTCGGGCATCTCCATTACCGTGCCTGCGGTGCGCCGCAGCCCGGCCGCGCCCCGGTCGTACTCCTCCACCAGAACCCGTCCTCCTCGTACGAATACGAGGCGCTGATCGAGGCCCTGGGCGAGGACCGCCTTGTCTACGCCTTCGACACACCCGGTTACGGGATGTCGGATGCACCTCCGGCGCCGCCGGGAATGGCAGGGTACGCGCAGGCCTTTTCCGACGGGCTCGATGCCCTGGAAAAGACCGGCGAACTGACCGGGTCGGTCGACCTCTACGGATTCCACACCGGAACCCTGCTCGCCTGCGAACTCGCGATGGCCCGGCCCGACCGGGTACGCTCGCTGGCGCTGACGGGAATTCCGATGTTCGATGCGGACACGCTGGCTGAAAAGCTGGCTTATGCGGAGAACTTCCCGACGCCGGATGCGGAAGGCAAGGTCGTGATCGACCTGCTCTCCAACCTCTGGAACTACGTCGTGGGAAGCCGGGATCCGAGGCTGCCGCTCGAAAAAGCCGTATTCAATTTTGCCGACAAGGCGAAGGTCCTCGACCGTTTCACCTGGGCGTACAAGGGCGTGTGGTCCTACGATTACGCCCGGCTCGAAATGGTGGACCAGCCCGCCTTTCTCCTGCAGCCTGCCGAACAGATCCAGGCGGTATCCCTGGACGCCGCCAAACGCATGCAGCGCTGCACCGTGAAGGAAATGCCCGATCTCGACCGGGACATTTTCGACATAGCACCGGAACGAATAGCCAATGAACTCCGTATCTACTTCGATCAACTCGGACCTGCCGACCGCTGAAGTCTCGCACTCGGTACTCCATCCCGAATTCATCGCCCGCGAAGTCGCGCGCCGCTACGCCGTTGATGGCGAGGTTAGCTGCTTCCTGCTCTATCGCGGCATGAACGACGTCTACCTCGTGCAGGATGCCTCCACGAAGTACGCCCTGCGCGTCTGGCGCAAGACCTACCGCGACGTCGACGACGTTGCCTACGAACTGAACTTCCTCGACTATTTGCGCGAAGCGGGTTTCCCGGCCTCGGTCGCGGTGCCCCAGCATGACGGCGCTCTCTACTTCAAGGTGAACTCGCCCGAAGGCGAGCGCGCGCTCGCGCTCTACGACTGGGCCCCGGGCGTGAAGTTCGGCGATCGCCTGTCCGAGGAAACCGCGTTCCGCATCGGCGCGGCGATGGCGCAGATGCACCTGCATGGCGATGCATGGGCCGGCAAGGACCACGTGTTCTCGACCGAGACCGCCAAGGACTACAACATCTGCATGCCCGCGCTGATCGACTTCGTCTACGACCGACCCGAGGACCTGCACGACTATCCGATCATCGCGGCCAACCTCGACAAGCGCTTCGACGAACTCGCGGCACAGGGCGACGTTCCGCTCGGCGTGTGCCACCGCGATTTCCACCCGAGCAACGTCCACGTCGACGAGGACGGCAAGATCACCCTCCTCGACTTCGACGCGGCGGGTGAGGACTTCCTCATGCAGGACGTGCAGAACTTCGTGTGGGGCAACCTCTTCTACGGCTTCGATCCCCGCATCGGCGAGGCCTTCGAGGAAGGCTACGAGAGCGTGCGTCCCTTCACCCAGGCGGAGAAGGACAACAAGGAACTGTTCCTGATGGCCAAGTGCCTGCGCCTTGTCGCCGGGATGGCCGACAGCTCCAAGTCGGTCGGACGCGGTACGCTGCGCTTCCGCAACCTCGACTGGCTGGGCGACTACATCAAGCCGCGCGCCCGCGCCTGCGGACTGCTCTGATCGTGGCCACGCCCCCCCTTGCTTCCAACCCCGGTGCCGCTGATGCGGCACCGGGCATCACCCCGCCCGGCGCCCGCCCTTCGCCCGCCCGTGGGTGGGTCATGGTCGGCATGCTGTTCCTGGCTGGCATCCTGTCGGTGATCGACCGCGCCGCGCTCAACATCCTGGTCGACCCGGTGCGCGCAGACCTTGGCATCAGCGACGAACAGATCGGCCTTCTCCAGGGGCTGGCCTTCGGGCTCTTCTACGCCTTCATGGGCCTTCCGATGGGCCTGCTTGCCGACCGTATCTCGCGGCGCAACCTGATCGCGGGTGGCATCGCCCTGTGGAGCCTCGCGACGATCGGCAGCGGCCTTGCCCAGAGTTTCGGCTGGCTATTCGCCGCCCGCCTGCTGGTCGGGCTTGGCGAGGCGGCGCTGGGACCTGCGGCGATCTCGCTCATCGCCGACCTCTTCGCGCCCGAGCGGCGCGGCCGCCCGATCTCGGTCTACATGATGGGACAGGGGCTCGCCAACGGCATCGCCATCTCGGTGACCGGCATCCTCATTGCGGCGGCGGGCACGGGAGCCTTCGCGCACCTGCCGCTGATCGCACAGCTCGCGCCTTGGCGTTCGGTCTTCGTCATCTTCGGCTCGCTCGGCCTCGTCGCGGCCGCAGCGCTTCTTCTGCTGACCCGCGAGCCTGCCCGGCAGGACGCCTCCACGGGTGGCCGCGCACGGGCACCAGGCGCCGCCGAAGCGGCCTATCTCTGGCGTAACCGGGCGATCCTCGTTCCGCTCTACCTTGCCTTCGCGCTCGTCTTCACCGTCGGTTACGGCTCTATGTCGTGGGCACCCACGATGCTGATCCGCAGCTACGGCGCCGAACCGGGGTTCCTCGCCAGCTTCCTGGGGCCGGTCTCGATGGCCTTTTCCGCGATCGGCCCGCTGATCGGAGGCACGCTGCTCGACCGCTCGATGCGTTCGGGCAAGACGATGGCCCGCTTCGCCATCCTCTCGATCGCGCCGCTCTTCGCGCTACCCTCGATCTTCGCGGTGCTCTCGCACGACCTGCACCTGGCCTCGGTCCTCGTCGCCTCGTCGAATGCGGTCTTCTCGGTGATCGGCACAGTCATGTTCGCGACGCTCCAGTCGGTCGTGCCGCCGCGCATGCGGGGTAGCTCGATCTCGCTCACGCTCGTGCTCAATACGATCCTGGGCGCCTCGCTCGGCCCCCTTCTGGTCGCGATGTTCACCCAGCGCGTGCTGCACGACGAGACCATGGTGGGCTGGTCCATCGCCTGGGTCTGCCTGCCCTTCCTGCTGGTAGCGGCGAGCCTCTACGCCCTTGCCTGGCGCGCGATGCGCCGTGCGCGCGCTTCAGGCACCAGCGAATGCGCCACCTTGCTCGACAACGAAATCGAATGAACAAGCTGGAGGAGCGGGCCGAGAGAGCCTCGCTCCTTCCGGCCCAGACACCAACTTCATCCGGGGGAATTTGCGCTGATGATCGGTTTTCTCAAGTGGGCGGGGGCTGCCGTCGTGGCCGTGTTCGTCCTCTTCGCCCTTGCCTTACTGACGATGCGACTTGGCTGGTGGAATCCCTCCTACGAGGCGGTCAAGACGGCGCAGGCCACCGGACCCTCTACCTTCGAGACTTACGGCAGCGCCACCATCCATATCCGTGACGAGGGACCACGCGATGGCCCGGTCGTGATCATGCTGCACAGTTCGATGACGAACTTGCGCGAATGGGACGTGTGGACCGACAAGCTCAAGGACAAGTACCGCGTCATCCGCTTCGACTGGCCGCCCTATGGTCTTTCGAAGGATGCCCAACCCTCGATCGGCATGCCCGGCATCGTCACTCTGCTCGAGACCATCGTGAAGGCGAAGAAGCTCAGCCGCTTCACGCTCGTGGGCACTTCCAGCGGTTCGACGATCTGCACGCTTTTCGCGGCCAAGCATCCCGAGCAGGTGTCGGCGCTCGCGCTTTCCACCCTTCCGCTCAAGGCCCCGCCGCCCTCCGACTTCAGTCCGCTGCTGATGTCGATGGTCTGGCTCCACGAGAACCTGGTGCCCAACTACTACCCCCGGTTCTACTACAAGGTCTCGCTCTCCGAGCTCTACGGCCGTCCCGAGCGCCTCAAGGACGAGACAATCGACTGGTACTACCAGACCAACAACATCCCCGGTGGCTTCGCCAACGTGCGCGCCTATTACGAAGCCAACAAGAAGGCGGTCTGGGCCAAGGGAGCGGGCGACGAGGCCGCGCAGATCACCGCTCCGATCCTGCTCCAGTGGGGCGATGCCGACCCGGTCCTGCCCAAGTACCTCGCGGCCGATGCGGTCAAGGAATTCTCCAGCACGCACGTCGACGTGATCCACTACCCCGACGTCAGCCATTACCCGATGTTGGAGCTGCCCGAGAAGACCGGCGACGACCTGCGCCACTGGCTCGACAAGACCGCGGCGCCTGCTGCAACCACGCCCGCACCGACGAAAGGCTGAGCCGTGATGAAGCGAGCCTTTCATGCCCTGCTGCTCTCCGGGTTGGCCCTGGGCGCGAGCCTTGCCGGATCGGCCCTCATCGCCGATCCGCAGGACCCGCCGGCGTTTCCCAGCGATGCGCAGCTTCGCGCCCGTTATGCGCTACCCACTTCGCACTTCGTTACGATCGGTGGCGAAACCGTCCACTATTCCGATGAGGGCACGGGACCTGCAATCCTGCTGCTGCACGGCTCCTATGCGAGCCTGCGCCAGTGGGACGATTGGGCGAAGGAACTGCGCAAGTCCTATCGTGTGATCCGCTTCGACAAGTCCCCGGCGGGTCTCTCAGGTCCGAGCCCCACGGGCGACTACACCGTCGCGCACCAGATCGCGGAGATCGACGCGCTGATGGACAAGCTCGGCATCGATCGCTTCGTCATCGTCGGCACGTCGAGCGCGGGACTTCCCGCCGCCGCCTACGCCGCCGCGCGTCCGCAGCGGACCAAGGCCGTGATCCTCGCCAACATCGCGGCGGGCAAGATTTCCTTCGATCTATCGACCATGCCGCAGGCCCTGCGCGACGCGGTGGCCGACGATGCCAAGCATCCCTCGTGGCACAGCGAGGAGTTCTGGAAACAGATCATGCTTGCCAACGTCGTCGACAAGACGGTGGTGACCCCTGCACTGGTGACCCGTTGGACCGATCTCAACCAGCGCGCCTTGCGTGACCCCGACATCGGCACGAAGGCCGCTGCCGCCTCCGACTTCAGCCGCACGCCCGACGATCTCGCGAAGATCACCGCGCCAACGCTGCTGCTTTGGTCGGATCAGGACCACGAAACTTCGTTTGAAACGCATGGGGTGAAGGCGTTCAACCTGCTCGCCACGAAGGACAAGACGCTGACCGTGGTGCCCGATTGCGGGCACATGATGCCGCTGGACTGTCCGGCCCGTTCGCTCGAACGCGTGTTGCCGTTCCTCAAGAGGATCAGCGCGCGCTAGAATGGCGTGGGACCGGCGATCCGCACTCGGAGCCATGGCCGGTATGGTCATGGCTCCGGCCCTCGGAAACACCGCGGATGCGGCGGCTGGCGCGGAACGCGGAATGGCTGAAGAACCCGCGCTCCAGCCCGAATTCGCCATCGTCGACCCCCACTTTCATCTGCGCGATCAGCGCGCGCCGGAGGCTCCGGGCGAGCGCTATCGTGCAGCCGATTTCCAATCCGAAATCGCCCGCAGCGGCCACCGTGTGGTCGCGAGCGTCTTCGTCGAATGCGGCATCATGTACGATGCAAAGGCCCCCGCCGACGAACGGTCGCTCGGCGAAACGGCCTATGTTGGAGCGCTCGCGCGAGAGGCCGCCTCGGGTATCGTTGCCCGCGTCGATCTCACTTTGGGTTCGCGAAGCGAGGACTTGCTCGAGAAACATGCGCAAGCCGCACAAGGTCGCCTTCGCGGCGTGCGCAATTCGATCGCCCATGCCGCAAGTGGCCCCTTCGCCGGTCTGAGCAACGATCCGGCCCTGCTGCGAGATCCCGCTTTGCGCGAGGGCGTGCGCCTGCTTGGTCGCAAGGGCCTCGCCTTCGAATCCTGGTTGTTCCATCCCCAGATAGGCGAACTCACCGCGCTTGCCCGGGCCTGTCCCGACACGAGCATTGTCCTCGAGCATCTCGGCTGCCCGCTCGGGCTGGGTGACTATGCGGGAGATATGGGCCGCGTCTTTAGCGAGTGGCGCCGCGCACTCGCCGAGCTGGCGAAGTGCCCGAACGTCCATGCCAAGATCGGCGGCCTAGGCCCCTTCTGGGAACCGGCCCCCAAGGACATCCCGGTGACTTCGGGACGACTGGCCAGTGAATGGAAGCCCTGGATCGAGACGGCCATCGAGCTCTTCGGATGCGAACGGTGCATGTTCGAGAGCAACTGGCCCGCCAATCGCGGCGTATCGAGCTATGGTCAGATCTGGAACGCCTTCAAGCTGGTGACACTCAGCTCCTCGAACGACGAACGGGCCGCCCTGTTCGCCAGGACGGCCCGTTCGGTCTATCGGATCGAGGGCTGAGCGCCCTCCCCGCGGCTCGTCTCAACGGGTGGCCGAACAGGCGTACCAGCTGCCGATCATGGCACGGCCCTCGGGGTGTCCCTCGGTGAAGAAGTCGTCGCGGTCGGGCTTGAGCGCGGTCGTCCCCTTGCGATAGCCGACATGGACCTGCTCCGTCGCAAAACCGGCCTCGCTCGCCACTTTCACCCAGTCGGTGCGCGCGAGCGAGGTCATGAACGGCTCATTGTTGTAGTGGCTCTCGAAATCGCAGCGCATCTGGTCCCAGAGCGAGAGATGCTCATGGCGCGGCGGCACGTCGACATGGCACATCACGCCGCCCGGGCGCAGCAGGCGATGGCATTCGCGGAAAACACCGCGCATGCCCTTGGCCGAGGTTTCGTGAAGCACGGCGGAAGAGCAGACGAGATCGAAGCTGCCTTCCTCGAAATCGGTGTGCTCGGCGTCCTGCTGGCTGAAATGGATCGGCACGCCCATCGCCTCGGCGCGCGCGTGGGCGTAGCGCAGCATAGGCGCCCCGACGTCGAGCGCGAAGACCTCGGCATCCGGGAACGCTTGCGCGATGGCGATCGTCGAGTGTCCGACCGAGCAGCCCAGATCGAGGATGCGCAGCGGCTTGAGCTCGGGGTGGAAGTCCTGCACGTGGCTGGCCAGCGTGTGTCCGCGCCCGTCGTTCTTCCAGCCCCCGTTGAGATTGCGCAAGTAGGTCGAAGCGAACCGGTCGTAGAGCGCACCGGCGCGGAAATCGAACTCGGCCGTATCGACGACGTAGCTTCCGGGCATGCGATGATGGTCGAAGGCCGCGATGTAACGGGGAATTTCCAATGCCGGGTCGAGGCGCAGCGTCCCTTTGGGGCTGGCGACTTGCGCCGCGACTTTCTCCGAGAGCTCATCGAACTGGCGGTCGATCGCGGCATCGAGGCCATACCAGATGCGATCCTGGTAATGGAGCGAGAGGGTCAGCCAGTACTGGTGAAGCGGATGCTCTTCCAGCTTCTGGCGTACCTGGCGGCTGCTCGTCGGCCTGGCGCCCGTCTCTCGCTCGATTTCGGGCACGATCACCTCGTCGAGGAGGCGCCGGTCGAGAGGATCGAGGTTGCGGTTGGTCCAGGCACGCATCGCAAGGAAGTGATCCTCCAGCGCCTGTTCGTCGTGGTTGGCCTGCGGCATCACCGCGTGGCCGAAGTGTTCCTGTCGGTACTGTTCCATGGCCGTTCTCCCGCCGATGTTCTGGTGTCTGTCCGCCGGCTCAGTCGCGCGTGACCGCGTCGAGCACGCCTTCGTAATCCTTCTGGTCCGCCAGCGCCTGCGGCATCAGCTTGTCGCGCCCCGCGCCCAGCACCCGGTCATAGATGCCCTCGCGATTGGCCGAGCGCCGCGCCTTTGCCTCGGCATCGGGTGCGAAGGCATCGACATCGGCCGGCCCGTGCAGCCCGGCGGCGGCAAGCAGCCGCTCGTTGGCATCGAGACGATCCTTGAGGACGACCACTTCGCCCATCAGCGAAAGCACCATGCTGGCCAGCGCATCGAGGGTCTCGTTTTCGAAGACGACCGGCTGACTGCCCTTCGAGCGCGCCGTGCGTTCGCGGTTCTTGCGTTCCACCGTCATCGCTCTCACTCCGTCAGTTCGAAACGAAAGACATGGCCCGTACGCGCGACGATGTCCTTCTTGTCGAGATCGGGGCCGTGGGCCTCCTCGGTCGTGGGGTCCTTGCCCTTGAGATCGTAGCCGGTCTGGCTCGACAGAACGACGACGATATCGGTGTCGTCCTCGATCGCAAAGGGGAATTCGTGCCAGGTGCCCAGGTGCAGCGCGAAGCCGGCGCTACCGTCGAAGCGGAAGGCGCGCACTTGCTCGAGGTCGGGCAATTCCCCCTCGCTCGGTGGAGCCATGACCGCGACGAAGGGCTTGCCACCCAGCGGCAGGAAGGCCTGGGTATGCTGGAAATGGCGCTCGAGATAGCGCACTTCGCCCGGCCGACGCGTCATCTGCGCCAGCGTCATTTCGACGGGATGCTCGGACGTGAAGCGGGTGGGATAGCTCATCCGCACCGCACCCTTGTAGAAGTCCACCGACACCGGCTCGACGGGTGCATCGCGACCGATGATGTCGCCGAAGGCGGCGGTATTCTCAGCCGTCGCCGCCTCGATCTCAAGTTTGATGATTGTCTGCTCGCGCACGTCCTCAAATCCCTCAGGTTCAAGGCCTCCACCGGGCCTTGTATCCAGGATACTGCCGCAGTCCCGACGAGAATATCGAAATTGCCCTCAGGATGTCCGGCTGTCGGAAAAGATTCCGACCATTCCCACGCGAAAGGCCCGGATCCAGCGGACCCGGGCCTTTCGCGTGGGAAGGGTAGCAGGCTTATTTGCGCATGAGGCGCGCGGGCAAATCGTCGGTTACGCGCGCCTCGAGCGCGGCAAGCGCTGGGGCATCGCCCTCTCCGTAAGCCTGCAGGAAGAGGCCGGCATAGCGGTTCGCCAGGTCGATCTGCGCCAATTGCGGCGGCCCGGGCTGCGAGGCGTCGCAGATGACCCCGCCGAAGTAGTGGTTCGCGCCTTGGAGAACGAGACTGTAGAGATCGTCGTTGCCGGGGGCGGCGTCGAAAGCCGCAAGGTGGCCTTTCCAGCCATCGGGGTCGGTGGTGCCGGGCGGATTGTCGATCGTGCCGGTCTCGATCAGGGCTGGCACCGACAGCTTGCCATAGCCCTCGGCGGTTACCAGCACCGGAACCGGTGCGGGCGGCGAAAACGACAGCACCGCCTTGGCAAGGCGCGGGTAGAACGGACCACTCATCCCCTCGGGCATGACACCTTGCGAACCGCCAAGCGTCAGCGCGACGAGGCCGCCATAGGAATGACCGGCCGCAACGAAGGGCGCATCCCCGATGTGCGCGATGAGGACGCGCATGTCCTCGATACGGCACTTCCAGCTGGCAAGTCCGGGGTAGTCCTTGGTGTTCGGGTGCTCCTTGGAATCGACGTGGAGCGGCGCGAGCACGCGGTATCCGGCGGCGATCCAGGGCGCCATGATGGCGTCGTAGTGCCAAGGCGCGGAAAGCGCGCCGTGCGAAAAGAGAATGGTTCCGCGCACCTTGCCTTGCGGCTTCCACTCGCTGACCGAAACCGCCCGGTTGCCCGGGGCGGTCAGGGTCAGGCTCGTGCGCGACGCGGCCGCGAGGGACAAGGCCGGCGTCGCCGTAATGGCGGCAGCCAGCGCAAGCGATCCGCCGAGAATCGTACGACGCGAATGCGCGGAACCAATCGTCATGTGCTTATTTGCCTGCGGTCTTGAGGTATTCGATCAGCGACTTGCGATCGTCGGGATTGGTGAGGCCTGCGAAGACCATCGAGGTGCCGGGCACGAGCGTGGCGGGACGGGTCAGCCACTTGTCGAGAGTCGCCTGGTCCCAGGTCAGGTTGGCCTTCTTCATCGCTGCCGAGTAGTTGAAGCCCTTGACCGATGCCGACTTGCGGCCGACGACGCCGGCGAGGTTCGGACCGACCTTGTTGGCCCCGCCCTTGTTGACGGTGTGGCAGGCCATGCAGCGCATGAACAATGTCTTGCCGCGCGCGGCGTCAGCCGAAGCAACCGAAGGGGTCATTGCGACAGCCGCAGCAGCGGCCATCGAAAGCGTCGAAAGTGCGAAAGTCTTCCTCATGAATTTCCTGTGTCCTTGATTTTGCGCAATGCGGTGAGCAGCCAGCAAGGCATAGCAAAAAAATCCTGTCTGAAACCTGCACCAAGGACCTAAGTCGCTTGTTTTGCGCAATTGTGCAAAAGCGATGCCGAGAAACCCGGGCCACCTGGACAGCTTTCGCGATTTTATCCGTGCTGTGGTCAGCGTTGGGCCGGATGCGCCTTGACCCAGGTCGCCGCGCGCAGCGCCGCGTTGGCGCGAAGGTCCGCCCAGAAAAGGCCGATATCGTGGTAATGCATCACGCCTGTCCCCGGCAGTGGCTCCAGCCCGAGGCCAAGCGCGGGATAGACCACGAGCATGCCGCGCACGCAGCGCGCGGCGACCGCACCGGGCCGCAAGGGCTCCATCGGCCCGAAACCGGGCGCCCCCGGAACCGCGCCCTTGGCTTGGGATGAAAGGCTATCGGGCTTGCGCTCGTCGAACGTCACGGGATTGATGCAGACCATCTGCTTGCCGGGCTTGTCGCCATAGACCTCGGTGAAGCTCTGCTCGTAGCGGGCCACGATCGGGTCGAGATCTGTACCGCCCAGGATCGAGTTCCACTGCGCCAGGCATCCGGTCTGTGCCGGACGGTCGCATACGGGAACGTCCTTGAAACGCAGCGGCACTTCGCCCTGCGCGATGTTGATGCCGATGATGTAGGCGGCCACCATCTGCTTTTGCAGTGCGGTGCCCGCGATCTTCTTCTCGAGCAGATCGCCGATATGTTTGGCGCCCTGGCTGTGCCCGGCAATGATGAAGGGGCGGCCCTTGCTGACGTTGGCGAGGAACCAGTCGAAGGCGCGCGCGATGTCGGTATAGGCAAGCGCATAGGCCGGATCGCGGTGGGCGCCGGACATCAGTGCGTTGGAGCTTGCGGCCCGGTAGCGCGGCGACCAGATCTCGCAGCAGGCGCTGAAGGCACTCGCCTGGCGCTGTACGACGCTTTCGTCGGTCCACTTGTTGGCCGCCGGGTCGGCCGGATCTTGCGTCCATTCATCCTTGCTGGAGCGAAATGTCGTGGGATGGACGTAGAACACGAAGACCTTGGGATGCGCCGCGGCGGGGGTAGCGCCCTCGGGCAGAGCTCCGGCAAGGCCCGGACCATCGGGCCCAGCGGCCCAGTTCGCCGGATCGGCGTAGTCAGGCGGCGTCACCGCCTGGGCTGCGACCTCGCGCGCTCCGGTATCATCGGCTTGCGCTGCGCCGGCCGTCAGACCCAGCGCCATCGCGCTTGCCCCTGCCGCGACGACCGCTGCCCGCAGCGAGCGGACCAGTCCATTCCTCATAGTCTATACGTCCTTCCTTGAACCTTGTCGCTGCCCGTCACGCACGCTCGCCGATCTCGACCGCCACGCGTTCGCCGCTTTCCATCGCCGCCTCCATCCCGAAGTCGAGACGGCGGGTGTGCTCGCCGGCAAAATGCAGGACCTGCCAGGGGTCCGTCATGGTCCGCCCGAATGCGTTGACCTGCCCCGGCGCGAGACTGAAGCCGCAGCCGAGCTGGAGCGGGTCACGCGCCCAGTCCTTGTAGGTCTGGTAGCGCAACAAACCCTTGGCAGCCGGGCGCAGGCGCACGAGTTCGCGTTGGACGAAAGCCTCGGCATCCTCGTGATCCATGCGCGAGATGGCCTCTGCCACCTTGCCCACCATCACCACCATTGCCCGGTGGACGCCTTCGCCGCTGTGGTTGTCTATCCCCCAGAACATGCCGATGGGCCCGTCGGTGGAGAACGAGGCGGGCAGCCCGTCCTCCTTCCAGAATGGACGCTCGACATGGAGGTAGAGCCGCGCGGTATTGGCGTAAGGCATCGACGTGATGGCCTGGCGCTGGATGGGGTTGTCGCGGGTCGCCTCGATCGCGATGCCGCGCAGCACCGAGAACGGCACCGCCGAGATGACGAACCGCGCCGTGTAGCTCGAACCATCACGGCACGAGACGGTCGCTCCCGTGTCCGACATTGCGATGCGCACCACTTGCTGGTTGAGGCGAACCGCATCGCCAAGCCGGGCCGCCATGGCCAGCGGCAATTGCTGGCAACCACCGGCGATATTGTTGATCGAGGCAAGGCCGTCGACGAGATTGCGGTCGTTGGTCTCGCCAAAAGGCTGGTTGCGCTTGGCCGCTGTCGGCGCCTGCTCCGTGCGGTGGTCGATGCCGCCCCGGGTCGCCTCCTGCCACATGCGCAGCATCGAGGTCTCATCGATCCCGATACCGGGAACCGAGATCTTCGCCAGCTCGATGGCAGCCGGGCTGTAGCCTTCGCGCTCCATCAATTGCCGGAGCGAGATGTCGTCGCGCGCGAAGCGCGGGTCGAGCCAGTCGTCCACTTCCTTGAGCGGATTGTGCCGGGCACTGACGACCTGGCCCAGGAGGATCGGGTTGATGGTCCGCTCCTCGCCCACCGTCTTGTTGAGCGGATTGTTCGCCCAGTCGGCCGGATCGAACCAGGTATCCTGGAAGTGCGCGGCGAATGGCAGGAGGTCCCGATCCTCGGGCACGAGCCTCAGATCGTGGCGGCGTACCGCGTCGAGGACCCGGGCATAGCTGCGGCCGATCTGGCTGGCGCCCACGTCGATCGGCCCCTCTGCCGTCTCGACGGTGTGGACACGCCCGCCAACCCGGCCACCCGCCTCGAGCACCACCACCCGCATGCCCAGCCCGCTCAGGAGCTGGGCAGAGTGAAGCCCGGAAAGCCCGGCGCCGATGATCACGACGTCGGCCTGTTCAGCGGCAAACGCCATGCGGGGCAGTCCCAGCGCGGCCGCGCCGAGTGTCCCGGTTGCCATCAGCGTGCGACGGGTAATCACGATGCCACCTCACTTGCCCTGCGGATCTCGGCAATGTTCACGCGAAGGCTGCGGCGGCGCGACAGATCGCCGCGCAGTCTTCGCTCAGCGGATAAGCAGGCCGCGCGCTCAGGTGGCGGATGCATCGAGGAAGGTGCGGATGTCCTGTACGAAAGCCGCGTCGACGAGAGCGAGATATCCATGGCCCCAACCCGCCAATTCGCGATACCCGGCATTCCCAAGCAATTCCACGCCCTGGCGGGTCGGTTCGGCAAGGTCGTCATCGCAGTTGAGTACGAGTGCATGTTGGCCGAGTGCCAGCAAACTGGCGGCGAAGTCGTAAGCAAAAACGCCGCGATAAGCCCAGTCCATGCGCGCGCCCAGGCGCAGGCATTCGGCCATCGCAATCTGGCGCTGTTCACCGTCGAGGCGCGGGTCGGCGAAGCGCGACTGGAAGGCAAGAAGTTGTTCGGCGCGCGCCAGGCTGCCGTCAATGGGCGCGAACATGGAGTCCACGCCGTCCAGCAGGCCTTGCCGCGTAGGTAGATCGAAGACCGGCAGACTGCACAGGACAAGCCGGTTCACGCGCTTGTCGTGCAGGGCAAGTTCGGTGGCCAGGACCGAGCCGGTGTGATGTCCGATCACATCGTAGGCCTCGAGGTCGATGGCCTCCTTGGCCGCGAAGTGCTCGATACCCTCGCGGATCGCCGCGGCCAGTTCGGGGATCGTCGCGGGCATCTCAGGCCCGTCACTCTGTCCATATCCGGGTGTGTCGGGAGCCAGGACCACCCGGTCGGTTCCCATCAGTCCGCTCAGCCTTGTCCAATCGGCCCCGTTGCTGGGTGTCTGGTGCAGGCAAAGCAGTGGTCGGCCGCGCACCTGACCTTCGGGCCGGGAGATGCGCAGATGGAGCTGGCCATAGCGGCACGGGACGTAGTCACGCCGGATCCGTGCCACCATGATCCACCTCAGTCCTTCGCGACGCGGTAGCGCGAGAAGACGACGAGGCTCACCACCTGCAACGCGGCCGGGATGAGACTGTAGAGCAGCAGGATGCCGGTGATCGCGTGGGGCGTTTGCGCCACCGCGCCGCCCTTGGACGAAACGAACCCGAAGGCGCTCATGACGAGGCCGGCGATGACCGGTCCCAGCGCGAAGGAGAGCTTCTCGACCGCGGAAAAGAGCCCCGCGAACACGCCCTCGTTGGCGCTGCCCATGCGGCGGCGCTGGTAATCGATGGTGTCGGTCAGCATCGAGAGCGCGAGCATCACGAACGCGGCGTTGGTGACGCCGATGATCGCCCCGCGCAGGAGGACCAGCAGATGCTGGATGCCCAGCGCGCCCACGCCCGGAAGGGTCACCAGGACCTCGCTCGCCGGACGCATCCAGAACCACGAGACTGTTACCAGCGCCCATAGCGCGGAAGCGAAGACATAAGTCTTTTCCTTGCCCCACCGGCGCGAGAGCGCGAACCACAGCGGCTGCGCGGCGATGCCCGTAATCGACATCACGAGGATGAACACCGGGATGATCCAGACCGCCTCTAGCGCGTAGAGGAACACGAATCCGATCACGGTGTAGCCAGAGGCCTGACCGATGTTCTGGATGAGGCAGGTCAGGACAAGAATGAGATAGGGCTTGTTGCCCGCGATGACCTTGAGCTGGCTGAACAGACTGCCATGCTCGGCGTTGTCCTCGATCATCGGGACACGCGCCAGGCCGATGGCCGTCACCAGCATCGTGACAAGGCAAACCGCGCCCAGCGTGAAGGCCATGACCGTCCAGCCATGCTCACCGCCGCCCAGCCAGTAGATCATCGGCTGCGCGACGCCCACGCCGACCAGAACGCCGAACGTCGCGAAGATCATGCGGAAAATCATGATCCGCGTGCGCTCGTGCGGGTCGGGCGACAGCGCGGCGGCGATTGCCAGATAGGGCACCGAGAACATCGAGAAGGCGGTCGAGGCAAGGAAGAAGAGGAAGCAGGTGAGCGCGGCCGACAGCGTCGGGCTGGAGCTTTCGGTCATCGTGAAGAGCGCCACGAAGCCCAGGCTCGTCAGAACCGCACCGCCAGCCAAGAATGGCGTGCGGCCATGAACCTTGCGCACCCGGTCGGACCAGGCCCCGACCAGCGGGTCGCAAGCGATCAGCCAGAGCTTGGGAATCAGCACGACGAGCCCGGCCAGCCAGGCCGGGACGCCGAGCATCGTGGTCATGAACAAGGGCAGCAGAACCGCGGGCGTGTCGCGGAAGATCTGCGCGCCGAGTTGTCCGGTCCCGTAACGCAGCAGCACCGAAGTGCCGATCTTGCCACCCATCGCGCCGCCGGATGAAACCGAAAGCGGCGCATCGGCCGGGAAAGCGGCCGGGTTTTCGGCCAGGGACAGGTCGGTCATTATCGTGGAATGCTCCGCAGGAAGGCGTCTGTTCCCGTTTGCGCTCGATCAAGGATCGCAGACAAGAAGGGTCTATCTGTGTTGGTCATCGTCTTTCGATCGTCGCGCGCACCGTCAAACGGAGGCGTTATCCGACTGTCGGAAGATTCTCCTACCAGGCAACGTCTTCACCCAGCAGATTAACGAAGCGACCGTTGTCCTTCGAGCCCAGCCCCGCAATCACCTTGAGCTGGTTTTCCACGCTGCTCTCGACCGGCCAGGTCGCCGCGCTTCCTCCCAGGTCCGTCTGCGTCCAGCCCGGCGCCATCGAGACCACGGTGATGCCCTGGGCCCCCAGTTCAACCGACAATCCCTTCATAACCATGTTGAGGGCGGCCTTGCTGGACCGATAGGCGTAACTCTGGCCAATAGCATTGGCCGCGATCGAACCCAGGTCCGACCCCATCATGACGACGAGGGGATGCGCGGCGCGCAGCAGGTTCGCGCGCAGGGCCACGGTCAGGCGGAACGGCGCGATCGTGTTCACCCGCAGGATATCTTCCCACAAGGCATAGTCCATCGCCTCGAGCGACTGGCGCCCGGCATCGCTTGCCCAGCTCCCGCCAAAGAGGCCCGCGTTGTTGACGAGAACATCGAGGGTTTCACCTTCGAGGTCGTCGACAAGGTGGTCGATCGACGCGGGATCGGCCACGTCGAGTGCCTTGACGTCGACGCAGCCCGGATGGCGCGCGGCAAGCTCCTGCAGCGCCGCAGAACTCGCGGGATCGCGCGTGGTGGCAATAACGCGCACTTGCTCCCTGCCCGCCAACTGGCGCACATATTCGAGCCCGATGCCCCGGTTGGCGCCCGTGATCAGCCAAGTCTTCATCCTGCGTTCCTTCGCAATTCGGCCCAGCCCATCAGGCCTGGCGCACATATCCCGCAACTTCGGGAGGTACGTCCTTGGCGTAGCGCCCCCAGGTATCGACCACGCCCAGATCGGGCCCGTCGGTCGGCTCTTCGAAGAGATCGGGGCGATCACGCTCGACCCGCTCGCGCACCGCTGGAAGAATGTCCTCGACGGTACCGGTGATCTTGTAGCTGTGCATGCGCCCCATGAGTACGCCGTCGACCCCGCTTTCACCCATCATCATCCACGGCCACCAGGGGCCCTGGCGCATGAAACCGGCGTGGTAACGCGCCGAAGCAACCGAACGGTCGTCGATCTCGGCTATCGGGGTGTAGATCGTGAAGTGCTCGGACGGGTTGACCCAACGCCCCGTGCTCGCCTTGGGCCATCCAGCCTTGGTCACCGGGTTCTCGTATTCGTGCGCATAGTCCCAGCTCAGCAGATACTGGTCGCCGAACTTCTGCCACGGCAGGCGAAACGGCTCTGCCCCGGTGCTGGCGGCTCCGTCTCCGGTGGCATTGTTCACCGTCTTGCTGCCATTCACTTCGTAGACCTTGCGGGTAAGGCCCAGGCTACCCCGGAAGGCATCGTTGTAGAAGGGATAGACCTTCACGCGCTCACCGATCCAGGGGTTATCCCAGGTGTCGAGCACCTCGCCGGTGTGCAGGTCGGTGAAGACGCTGCACTCCTTGCCCATGACCTTCACCGAGCCGTCGGGCTGGATCACATTGCGGATGTTGCCGAAACCGCAGAAGTTGAACAGCGGCTGCGCGCGCGTCTTGCCGACGATGGCGTACTGGGTGCCGTGGTAGGCGGAGATCACCGCCTTGTCCCCGATCGTGCCCCACATCTTGGCGAAACCGTAAAGGTTGTCGCGCGCGTCCGTCACGTCCAGCGGGCGCATTGAGGCACGCGGAGTCGGCGAAGCCGCGGCGAACCCGGGTGCAGCCGCAAGGCCCGCCCCGATCCCGGCAAGCCCGCCGAGCGCGGCACGGCGCGAAACCGCGCCCGTCATCGTTTCAAACAGCATCCCTGCGTCGTCCCCCAGCTCGTCTCATCGCGCGCGTCAGCGCGGCTTGGTGAAGCCCTCGGCCTCGATCCACCAGGCGAATTCCTCGATCCAGTGGTCGGCCGTCCCACCACTCTTCTTCATCCCGAAACCATGCTTGCCCCGCTCGTAGAGATGCGTTTCGGGCGCGTAGCCAGCCTCGCTCAAGGCCTGCTGGAATCCATGGAAGCCCGAACCGACAAGCAGATCGTCCTGGGCCATGGCGAGGAACAGTGGGGGCAATCGTCCCGGCGCGGGCGTCGGCGCGGGGCGAAGCCAGGGCTCTTTGGGCGTCCCCTCGGGATAGGGAAGATTGGCAGGTGGAAGCGCGGGCATGGGCTGGCCGAACGGAAAGCCGTAGATCAGCCCTGCGAAGTCGGGACGAGCTGCCTTGTCCGCCAGGGCCATCATGCCCGCGACGTGGCCCCCGGCTGAAAAGCCGACGACCCCGATCCGCGCGGGATCGATCGCGTAGTCCCTGGCGTGCTCACGAATCCGCCGCAGCGCTTCCAGTCCGTCGGTCACACCCGGTTCGCCGCCGACACCGGGTTTCAGCGTGGAATTCGCCCGCTGACGCATAGCCTCGTTGCTCTCGCCCGAAGGCGTCTGGATCAGGCGGTACTTGAGCACGAAGGCGGCAATCCCATGTTCGGCCAGCCACTGCGCCACCTGCGTACCTTCATGGTGGATCGCCAGCAGCCGGAATCCCCCGCCCGGGGCCACGATGACCGCCGCCCCTGTCGCCTTCCCCGCCGCAGGCAAGAAGGCCTGGTAGGCGGGCTCGGTCACGTTCCAGAGGCTTTCACCGTTGTCGCGCAGTTCCTCGTGGACCGGTTGGTCGATCAGCCCGGGCCAATTCCTGTCCAGCGGTGCACCTGCGGGCCACACCGCTTCGGGCGCAAGTACGCGCACACCCGATGCCGTGGTGCCGACCGGGTCGAGACCCAGCATGGAAGGTGCCGTCTTCCCAAGGGCACTGGGCACGGGACCCGACACGAGGCAGCCGAGCGCCAAGAGTGCGATTAGCTTTCGCATGAGATGTCGCCTCCTCGCCTTACTTAGACTGGAACAGGCGCGGGGCGAAATCTTCCAGATAACGCCGCCAGTTGATCCATTCGTGTCCACCGGTGGACTCGTTGTAAACGTACTTTATGCCATACTTGTCGAAGAGGCCCCGCGTCGGCGCCGAAGTCGGATAGAGGAAATCGTCCTTTCCGATGGCAAAGTAGAGCAGCTTGAGCGCCTGCGCATCCTGGCGCAGCGGCGCGTCGTACTTCGCGGCATAGGTCTCGACGCCGTTGAAATCACTCCCGGCCGACAGGCCCATCGAGAAGACGCCGATCCAGTGGAACAGGTCGGGATGCGTCAGGCCATTGCGCAAAGTGTGCGAACCGCCCATCGAAAGACCTGCCATCGCGCGCATATCGGGCTTCGCCACGGTGCGGTAATGGCCATCGATGTAAGGGATCAGGTCCTTGATGAGATCGTTGCCGAAATCCGGATTGTCGAGCGTCATCACCCCGTCGCGCATCGGGGTATGACCGTCGGGCATGACCACGATCATCGGCACGGCCTTGCCCGCCGCAATCAGGTTGTCGAGAATATTCTGCGCGTGTCCGACGCTGGTCCAGCTGTCGTCGCTGTCGCCAGCACCGTGCACGAGATAGAGCACCGGATAAGTCCTGCCATCCTTCATGTAGCCAGGCGGCGTGTAGACGTGCGCGCGGCGCTGGATCCCGAGCGAAGAGGACCAATAGTCCAGCGTTGCCACCGTGCCATGCGGCACATCCTTGCTCCAGCTCTGGAACGCGCCTTCGCGGCCCTTGACCTCGAAGGTCGAATTGGTGCCCTTCAGTTCCTCGGAGAAGGTCTTGCCGAGGGGATCGGGGGTCTTCACTCCGTCGACCTGGAATGCGAAGCGATAGACGTCCGCAGCCACCGGCTTGGGCGTCGTGACCGACCAGAGACCGGTCGCATCCTTGGTCATTTTCAGGCCTCGGGGCGTGCCGGGCGGGAAGCCCATGGGAATGACCGTCATGATGTCGCTGCTCGTGAGCAGAACCTCGTGCGCGTCGGGCGCACATACCCGGAAGGTCACGCGTTGGTCGGGCAACGTTTCGACCGACTTGAACGGTGCGGGACCGGAATAGAACGGCGGCGTCACGCACGTCGAAGGGTCGAGCTTGGGGGCCTGCATTTGCGCGGCTGCCGGATGTGCGAGAACGCCTCCCAGCGAGGCCAGGATCGGTGTGGCCGCCAAGATGCGCAAGGACGTCGTTCGGAAAAGTCGCCGCATTTTCATCACCCCTTGATATATTTCTTGGAGCCACTCTACTCGGCTCTCGATTGCATGCAAGATCGACAATAATGCCGCACTTGCGCGAGCCTGTGCCGTACCCTGCCCGCCTGTCGGACAACCCTCGGCAAAGATGGCTTAAACAGACCGATTTCAGCCGTCGTTGAATTTTGATCCAACGCTGGACAGGTACTAGCCTGCAGTACAAGCGCGGGATGATCCGCATCCAGCTATCCGACTGTCGATCATGAAAAAATGCACGTCGCAGCATTTACCGCAAGGCATGGCAGAAATTGTATGCAATTCCAGCTTCCAGCTTGGAACATTACACATTGCGAGGGGGAATCCGCGATGAAGATCGTGAAATCCGAAGTCGTCGCCAGGATCGCCATGGTCATGGCCTTGCTGGCCCTGCCCGGCGCGGTCCGCGCACAAACTACACCGACAGTAACCGGCACCGACGACCCCGTCTATCGCGAGCGTCTCTCCGTCTACGCCAGCGACTACAGCAAGTTCGTCTATGACCCGATGGAACGCGTCGCCGGAGCTGCGGATTGGCGACCTCTGGCCGCAACGGCGAAACCCGCGTTCTCGCCATCCAGCCTCCAGGCCGTTCAAGACTATGCCCGCCGAATGAACAGTTCGGCGCTGATCGTCTGGCACAAGGGGAAGATCGCGCTCGAGTGGTATGGTGACGGAACCGGGCGGACCAGCGAACTGGTTTCCAAATCACTCTCCAAGCCGCTTTCCGCCATCGCGGTCGGGCGTGCGATCGCGCTCGGCAAGATCGCGTCGCTGGATCAGCCGATCTCGGACTTCATTCCCGAGCTCAAGGGAACGCAGAAGGGACGGATCCATGTCCGCCACTTGCTCGACATGCGTTCGGGCATGCAGCAGCAGACCTTCACGACCGAGGCGGATAGCCCGCTGAACCTGGGCTTCCTCTCGCCCGATTTCGGGCACCATATCATCGCCGACTATCCGATGGTCGCCGAACCGGGCAGCGTCTACGCCTACGCCAATGCCCCGGCCGACCTCGTAGCCGAAGTGATCGAACGTGCCACCGGAAGGCGCTATGCGCAGTTCGTTTCGGACGAGGTGTTCAAGCCGATCGGTGCCCTTGGTGGTGCCTTCTGGGACGGCCGTGAGGGCGGCCTTGCGCATTCGGGATGTTGCATGACGCTGCCTGCCGAGACCTTCCTGCGCCTGGGCGTGCTGCTCCTACACGATGGCGCGTGGCACGGCAAGCGCCTTCTTCCCGAAGGCTATGTCACGCAGATGCACACGGGAACGCCGCAGAACCCGCACTTCGGCCTCGGCGTCTGGGTCGGCTCACCCTACCAGAAGCGCCGCGGGTTTGGAGCACCGGGGGCGCCCGGTCCCCAGGTCCTCCACAGCGAACCCTACCTCGATCCCGACCTCTACCTGTTCGACGGAAATTCCGACCAGATCGTCGACATCTCGCCCGCCAACGACCTCATCGTGCTGCGCATGGGCGAAAATCCCCCCCGCCCCACGGCCGAGAGCCCGCAGGAGTGGGACAACAGCTACCTAGTCAACACGCTGATCCGAGGCCTCGCCGCTGCGGGCAAGCCGGTGCCGAGCGGCAAGTGACGTCAGGGAAAGGCCGTGGACTGAGGGAGTACGGGGCTCCCCCGCCAGGCTCCATACGGGAGGATGACAAGATGGATCTCGATATCTCGCGCCGCAAACTGATCGCGGCAGCCCCGCTCGCCGCCTCGCTCCTGGCATCGGCTCCGGCCTTTGCCGCACCGGCACCCCGGCCCCGCACGGTCCTCTCGCCCGAGGAAGTCGCCGAACGCCTGCGCGATCCCGCCATTCGCGCGCGGGTACAGGCGCGCGTGCGTGGCTCGTGCGCAGCCGAGACCGTGCCGGTGTTCTATCGCCTGCACATCTACGGCTTCCTGGGAGACGGCAATCTCGTGCCCTTCTTCACGATGAACCATCTCAGCGTGAACGAATGGCGCCCACTGGCGAACAACGAGTACGAGGCCCGTACTTTCGAATGCGGTGCCTATTGCAAGTTCGGCACCGACGAACCGCTCGAGGTCTGGACCAATCCCGTCACCGGTGAACAGCGCAAGGTCTGGCAATTCCTCGGCGGCCCGTTCACGGTGACCACCGGCCCCGACGGGATCAAGGCGAGCGGCGCCGAGCTTACGCCCAAGCCGGCCGTCATGGAGGCGGTGGGCGACACGTTCTTCCTGAACGCCTCGGCCGACATGGCGATCCCCAACCCGATCCCTAAGGACAAGTACCCCAAGCTCTGGGCCGGGCCGATGTCGTACTGGGACACGATGTCGAGCGTGATGTGCACCACCGCCGACGCCTTCGACGACAGTTTGAGCCAGGCCCCCGCGGTAACCCAGTTCCAGAACATGGCCGCCTGGCACCCCTGGCTGGGCATGGGGAGCCATCCCGGGCGCACCGTCGGGCGGGCCATCGGCGCCAAGCTTGCGTCGTTCGACGAGATCCCGGCTCCCGCGCGGGCCTCGCTCGAGAAGCTGACGCCCCAGATCTTCGATCGCGAGGGCTGGACCAAGCCGCGCATGGACATTCCCGAGTACTTGCGCTCGCTGTCCGGTTGAGACCCTAACCATGACGAAAGGGGCGCCCGCAAGATCCTGCGCGCGCCCCTTTCGTTCATCCGATCCTGTCTAAGATCAGGCGTTCCACAAGGGCGCGATCAGCGCCTCGGGGTGCTTGAGGATTTCCGGGCGCCGCTCGCGGGTCGCCTCGATCCAGGCCGGCGGCATCTCGTCCCAGCTCGCGTTGTGGCCACCCACGCCCGTCGCGGTGAGGTGCCCCGGTCGATCGCCCATCTTCATCCAGGGCCGCCACGAACACACGTTGGTAAAGCTGACCTGGACGGGTACGCGCGTCGCCCCGCGCGCTTCCATGGCTTTGCGACTGGCGTGGAAGGTATTGCTTTCCGAATAGCGGAACGGCTTGTCCACCCCCGGGATCGTGGCCTCTGTCCGCGTGCGCTCGGTGATCCACAGGTCATCACCGCGCACGTCGAAGGGAAGCACTTCGTGTTCCATCCTCAGTCCGGGCACGGGCTTGGCCAGGTGCAGTTCCATGTCCGACCCGAAGCGCAGTTTCGACGGTGCGTAGCCGCCGATCGGCACTGTGACATCCTCACCGGTATAGGGATTGCGATAGGTCTCGAGGGCCTTGCCGGTCACCGGATCGGTGAACCAGGCGACTTCGGCGTTGACCACCTCGTATGTCCCGTCCGCGAGCCGACGGCAGCGCGAGAACACGGCCGAAACCACTGCGAAGAGTGGATCCATGCGCGCTTCGACGACACCGTAATAGCGCGCTGAAACCCAGCTCATCGTGAGCTTGTCGTCGAGCGCGGCGCGTAGCATCATGAATGCGCGCAACCTGCCTTCGGGCGATGCCAGATCGAGCCCACCTGCCCGATCCGCAGCCCGGACCTGCGAATTTGCATGCAAAAATGCCGCAGTAGACGCACCAATCCCAGCAAAAATTGCGGACCTTCGATCAAATTGCATGCATATTACTCCCCTTGCTATGCCTGGTGTGATCCGTTGGGCCTGCGGCGAAAGACATCAGGCCGCGATGGGTTATCCGACCAGCGATCATAACGGGACGCAATTTGCTTCAGGTGATGAAGCGCAAGTGGCCTTGCGCCTCGATTTCGAACATGCGAACCTTGATTGTAACAACTGTTTGATACATAGAACCCGCAATGACGGGAGGTTGAGGCCTTCCCCGGGAAAAGGATCTTGCCTGATGACTTCGTTCACCCCCCCAGTCGACGACATGCGCTTCCTGCTGACGCAGGTCCTTGATTTCGACGCCCACATCGCCACGCTTCCGGGCTGCGAGGACGTGACCGCCGAATTCGCGGGCGAAGTGCTCACCGAAGCCGGCCGCTTCGCCGCCGACAAGCTCGCCCCGCTCAACCTCTCCGGCGACGAGCAGGGCGCGAGCCTCGCCGATGGAAAGGTCACCACGCCCGAAGGTTTCCCGCAGGCCTACAAGGACTTCGTCGAAGCGGGATGGGTCGGCCTTTCGGGCAATCCCGATTTCGGCGGCCAGGGCCTGCCGCGCACGCTGCAGATCCTGCTCGACGAGATGGTCTGCGCGGCCAACGTCTCCTTCGGGCTGTTTCCTGGCCTCACCAGCGGCGCGGCCGAAGCGCTCGAGCACCACGGGAGCGAGGAACTCAAGGCCAGGTGGCTGCCCGGTCTCATCACCGGCGAGAGCTGCGGCGCGATGGCGCTCACCGAATCGAACGCGGGCACCGACCTTGGCCTGCTGCGTGCGCGCGCCGAACCGGTCGGAGACGGCTCGTTCAAGGTCAGCGGCACCAAGATCTTCATTTCCTCGGGCGACCAGGACTTCGGCAACAACATCGTCCACCTCGTCCTGGCGCGCCTTCCCGACGCACCGGCCGGCGTGAAGGGGATCTCGATGTTCCTCGTCCCCAAGTTCCTGCCGGGCGAGGACGGGGGCCTCGGCGCGCGCAACACGATGTCGGTCGGCGCGCTCGAGCACAAGATGGGCATCCACGCACAGCCGACTTGCGTGATGAACTACGACGAGGCCATCGGCTGGCTAGTGGGCGAGCCCGGCCGCGGGCTCAACGCGATGTTCACGATGATGAACAACGAACGCCTCTTCGTCGGCATCCAGGGCCTGGGCATCGCCGAGGCCGCGCACCAGAAGGCCGCGACGTACGCGCGCGAGCGCTTGCAGGGCCGCTCGGCCGACAACACCCGTGCCCCCGTACCGATCATCGAGCATGCCGACGTGCGCAAGATGTTGCTCCAGGGCCGCGCCTTCATCGACGCTGCGCGTGCGCTGGCGGTCTGGACCGCGATGCAGATGGACATCGCCGCGCGCCACCCCGATCCCGCCGCGCAGGCCGAGGCGAACGGCATGGTCCTGCTGATGACACCCGTCATCAAGGCGGCCTTCACCGACATGGGCTTCGAGACCGCCGTGCTTTCACAGCAGGTCTTCGGCGGTCACGGCTACATCCACGAATGGGGCATGGAACAGTTCGTGCGCGATGCGCGCATCACCCAGATCTACGAGGGAACCAACGGTGTCCAGGCGATGGACCTCGTTGCACGCAAGTTGCCGATGGAAGGCGGCGCACTGCTGGACCGCTTCCTCGCGCTCGTCGAGGCCGATATCGCCAAAGGCGCGGCCAGTCCGTTGGCGGCCCAGCTCGCCGACGCGCTCGTTCCACTGCGCCGGATCGCGACCGACCTGCTCGCACGCAAGAACGATGTCGAGGCGCTCGGCGCTGCCGCCACCGACACGCTGCGTATGCTGGCTCTCGTCGCGCTGGGCTGGATGTGGCTGCGCATGGTGCTCGCGACACAAGGCGAAGAAAGCCCGCTCGCCATCCGCAAGCACGCCGTGGCCAGGTTCTTCTTCGCGCGCATGTTGCCCCAGGTCCACGCCCTTGCCGCGCAAGTCGAGGCCGGGCCCCAGACCATCATGGCGATGGACGCCGAACTGTTCTGACGGCTAAAGGGGGAGCGACACCGCTCCCCCAAATTCCTGTCTAGCGAAGGACAGCCATGCACGCTCCCGCCCCGCATTCCCAGCTCGACCGCCTGCTCGCGATCATGGCCACCTTGCGCGATCCGGTGAACGGGTGCGAATGGGATCGCGCTCAGGACTTCGCCTCGATCGCGCCCTACACGATCGAGGAGGCCTACGAAGTCGCCGACGCGATCGAACGCGAGGACCTCAAGGCCCTGCGCGAGGAACTGGGCGACCTGCTGCTGCAAGTCGTCTTCCACGCCCGCATGGCGCAGGAGCAGGGCGCCTTCGCCTTTGCCGACGTGGCCGCGGCGATCAGTGACAAGCTGGAGGCGCGCCATCCGCATATCTTCGGCGAAGGCGACGGGGAAAGCGGGCAGACCGAGCGCTGGGAGAAGCTCAAGGCCAAGGAACGTGCGGCCAAGGGCGAAACGAGCGCCGTCGATGGCGTCGCCGCCGCCCTGCCCGCGCTTATGCGCGCCGAAAAGCTCCAGAAGCGCGCCTCGCGCGTCGGCTTCGACTGGGCCGACCCGCGCGGAGCCGAAGCCAAGGTGCGTGAGGAACTCGCCGAGCTCGACGAAGCCGAAACGACGCAGCACAAACTCGAGGAAGCGGGCGACCTGCTCTTCGCCACGGTCAACCTCGTGCGCCTCAACGGCATTGCCCCCGAGGACGCCCTGCGCGCGGCCAATGCCAAGTTCGAGCGGCGTTTTCGCGGCATGGAAGCGCTCGCAACCGAGCGCGGCGACGTTTTCGCCACGCTCGATCTCGATGCGCAGGAAGCGCTCTGGCAGGCGGTCAAAGTCTCAGAGCGCGCGAAAACGGCCTAGTTCGCGCTCGGCAAGCCGGACCTCGATCCGGATCATCGGGCCCTGTTCGCCTTCGCCCGCGTCCTCCTCCTTCAGGACTTCGCCGCGCGCGTGCAGGAAAGCAAGGCGCTGTCCGTCGGCGGCCGGGATCACGAAACTGTAGACCTTGGCATCGGCGTTAAGGCCGTGGCCAACGATTTCGAGCAGTTCGTCACACCCTTCCCCGGTGATGGCCGAAAGCGGGATGATCGTCTCGTCGGAGCGGTGCGCAATGACTTCGCGCAAGTCCTCGACCTGGCGCGGCGATAGCAGGTCCCACTTGTTCCAGACCTCGATGATCGGGATCGGGGCCTCCTCGGGCGGTTCCTCGCCCGCATCGTCATCGCGCGGGATCACGCCAAGATCGGCAAGAACGGCCAGCACCTGCTTCTTTTGCGTCTCGGTGTCGGGATTGGCGATGTCGCGCACGTGAAGGATCACGTCGGCCGCGTTGACTTCTTCCAGCGTGGCGCGGAAGGCCGCGACAAGCTGGGTCGGGAGGTCCGAGATGAAGCCCACGGTGTCGGACAGGATCGCCTTCTCGACGCCGGGCAGGCGCACCGCGCGCATCGTCGGGTCGAGCGTGGCGAAGAGCAGGTCCTCGGCCATCACGTCGGCACCGGTCAAGCGGTTGAACAGGGTCGACTTGCCCGCGTTGGTGTAGCCCACCAGCGCGATGACCGGCCAGGGCGCCTTTTCGCGGCGATCGCGGTGAAGGCCGCGTGTGCGGCGAACCTGTTCGAGCTCGCGGCGGATGCGGCTCATCCGGTCGCGGATCATGCGCCGGTCGGCCTCGATCTGGGTCTCGCCCGGACCACCAAGGAAGCCGAAGCCGCCGCGCTGGCGCTCGAGGTGGGTCCAGCTGCGCACGAGCCGGCCGGCCTGGTAATCGAGGTGGGCCAGTTCGACCTGCAGGCGCCCTTCGGCGGTCGCCGCGCGCTCGCCGAAGATTTCGAGGATCAGGCCCGTGCGGTCGATGACCTTGCGCTTGAGCTTTTCCTCGAGGTTGCGCTGCTGGATCGCGGTGAGCGATCCGTCCACGACCACGAGTTCGGCCTCGTTGAGCGTACAGGCGACCGAGATGTTCTCGATCTGCCCTTCGCCCAGCAAGGTAGCCGCGCGTGGCTCTCGGACCGGAATGATCAGGCCATCGACGATCTCGAGCCCGATCGCGAGTGCGAGGCCCTTGGCTTCTTCGAGACGGGCTTCCGGGTCCAGCTCGGCGCTGCCCCGGTTACCGCGCATGTGCGGATAAACGACGAGGGCACGCGCGCCGCGCGTGACCTCTCCCTTCAGATCGTCGTCCAAGCTGGAATCAGTCTTCTGCTTCTTCGTGGCTCTGCAGATCAACCGGGGTCACCGGCTGGATCGTCGAAACCGCGTGCTTGTAGGCAAGCTGCACGTAGCCTTCGCGCTCGAGCAGCATGCAGAACAGGTCGTAGGCGGCAACGCGGCCCTGGAGCATGACGCCGTTGATCAGGAACATCGTCACCTGCACACCGGCGCTGCGGATGCTGGAAAGGAAAACGTCCTGCAGGGCGCGGGTCTTCTTCGAGCCCTCACCGCTGTTGAACTGCGCGGCATCGACCGGGGTCGAAGGCATGATCGTGGAGATCGCGTGCTTGTAGACCAGCTGCGACTGGCCGTCGCGGCGCAACAGAATCGAGAAGTTGTCGAACCAGGTCACGATGCCCTGCAGCTTGACGCCCTTGACCAGGAACATGGTCACCGGGGTCTTGTTCTTGCGCAACAGGTTGAGGAACTGGTCCTGAAGATTTTGCCCCTTACCGGCCGCTGCCACGGCTTGCGCCGGTGCCGCTGCGGGCTTGGATTCTGCGGGCTCCGCAGGAGCACTCGCCTTGGGTCGCGCAGTGAGCGTTCGACCTGCCATTGTATTCTCCTTCTTTTTGGCGGCCGCTGATGCGGTCCGCGATCTGGCATGCCGATCCCCGGATCATGCCGTAAGCGAATCGAAATTACCCGCTTGCTGCAATGCAGTAAATCCGAAAGTTGTGTCAGGCCGGTTACGTATCGCCTTCGCCGGTGCCATCGTCCTCCTTGCGCTCGGACATGCCGAGCAGCTTGAGCTTGCGGTGGAGCGCCGAACGCTCCATGCCGATGAACGAGGCGGTCTTGGAAATATTGCCGGAAAACCGCCGTATCTGGACCCGCAGATACTCGCGCTCGAAGCTCTCACGGGCTTCGCGCAAAGGCGCGCTCATCATCACGGCGACGCCGCCTTCAGCGCCCGCACGGCTATTGAAGATTTCCGGGGGCAACATGTCCGGCTCGATCCGGCCGAGCTTTTCGCGCGGAGCCATGATCACGGTGCGCTCAACCACGTTGCGCAACTGGCGCACGTTGCCGGGCCATTCGTACGCCTGGAGCGCGGTCATCGCTTCGCTGGCGACCTGGGGCGGTGCGACACCCTGCTCGTTGGCGTAGCGGGCGAAGAAATGATCGACCAGCGCGGGAATGTCGTCGCGCCGCTCGCGCAAGGCCGGGATTGCGACCGGCACCACGTTGAGGCGGTAGAACAAGTCCTCCCGGAAGCGGCGCTCGGCGATTTCCTTTTCGAGATCGCGCGAGGTCGACGACACCACACGGACATCGACGCGAATCTGGCGCGTGCCACCCACGCGCACGAACGCCTGGTCGGTCAGGACGCGAAGGATGCGGGCCTGGGTCGAGAGCGGCATGTCGGCCACTTCGTCAAGGTAGAGCGTGCCACCATCGGCCGATTCGAGAAGGCCCGGGCGCACCAGCGCGCCTTCCGCTTCCTCGCCGAACAGCTCCTGCTCGAAGCGCTCGGGTGTGATACGTGCCGAATTGACGCTGACGAAAGCCTTGTCGGCGCGCGGGCTCCAGGCGTGGAGCAGTCTTGCGGCGACTTCCTTGCCCGAGCCGGCAGGCCCCGTGATCAGCAGGCGGCTGCCGGTGTTGGCGACGCGCTTGAGTGTCGCGCGCACCTGGTTGATCGAGCCGCTCGAGCCGGTGAACTCCTCCCCGGTCGAGAAGTCCTGGCGCAATTGCGCGTTCTCGCGGCGCAGCCGCTCGGTCTCGGTCGCCTTGCCGACGAGATGGATCAGACGCTCGGCCTCGAAGGGCTTCTCGATGAAGTCGACCGCGCCGCGCCCGATCGCCGCCACCGCGGTATCGATGTTGCCGTGGCCCGAAAAGATGATGACCGGAAGCTCGGGTTCGCGCGCCTTGATCGCATCGAGCACCTCGAGCCCGTCGAGACGGCTGCCGTGCAGCCAGACGTCGAGCAGCACCAGCGAGGGACGGCGCTTGTCGATTTCCTCGAGCGCGGCGGTGCTGTCGCCCGCCGTGCGGCATTCGTAGCCTTCGTCGCTCAGGACCCCGGCGACGAGCTCGCGGATATCGCGCTCATCATCGACGATCAGGATTTCGAGTGCCATGGCCTTGTCTTCTTCTTGTTCTTGTCTTGAAATTCACGGGGCGGGTTTACGGCAACGTTGCGGTCGGGAGGGCGGGCCATCATTCGGCCGCCTCCGACTTGCGTTGCCGCAGCAGCGGATCGGTCGCGAAACGCATCGTCACACTCGTCCCGCCACCTTCCGCTGGAGAAAAGGTCATGTCGCCGCCGTGTTCCTCGACGATCTTGTTGACGATGGCGAGCCCGAGCCCAGTCCCCTTCTCGCGCGTCGTCACGTAAGGCTCGATGATCCGCTCACGCGTCTGCGAAAGGCCTATGCCATTATCGCTGATGCGCACCTGAACCGAATCCTCGAGCGAACGGACTTCCACCGAGATACGCCCCTTGTAACTTTCGTCGGCATCACGGGCCTTGGTCTCGATCGCTTCCACCGCGTTCTTGAGAACATTGGTCATGGCCTGGCCGAACTGGTGGCGATCGCAATCGATGGTGCCGATTTCGTCTTCGGCCGAGAACGCAAAGGCCACGTCGGGCCGGGCGACTTCCTGGAGGAACAGCGCCTGGCGCGTAAGTGCGACGGGATCCTCGACCCGGAAAACGGGCTTGGGCAGGCGGGCAAAAGAGGAAAATTCATCGACCATACGACGCAGGTCGCCGACCTGGCGGATGATCGTGGCGGTCAGATCCTCGAACAGTTCGGGATTGTCGATGATCTGCTTGCGGTACCGCCGGCTCAGGCGCTCAGTGGCAAGCTGGATCGGCGTCAGGGGGTTCTTGATCTCGTGCGCGATGCGCCGCGCGACGTCCGACCAGGCCGCCGTGCGCTGGTCGACGAGCTGGCGGGTAATGTCCTCGAAGGTGATGACGTGCCCGGTTGCATCGCGCGAGGTCTTGACCGCAAGCGTGAGCAGTTCGCCGGCACGACTGAACTGGACGATGCCGCTGCGTTCATCGCTCTCGATCAGATCGGCAATCGCCGGCGCGAGTTCGCCGATCGGCATGCCCTCGGGAACTTCGACCTGATTGGTGAGCTTGAGCGCGGAACTGTTCATCAGCAGGATGCAACCGCGCTCGTCGAGCGAGATGATGCCCGAGGTGACCGATTCAAGGACCGTCTCTATGAACAGGCGGCGCTCGTGGAGCTGGCGGTTCGCGCCGAGCAAGGCCTGCGTCTGCTTGTCGATCTGCGCCGTCATCCGGTTGAAGGCACGGTTGAGCAGACCGATCTCGTCGGCACCGGTCCGTCCTTCGAGCTGGAGAGCATAATTGCCCGCCCCCACCCGGCGCGCCGCCTCGACGAGTTCGTAGAGCGGCTGCACCTGCCTGTCGGCGAAACGAAGGCCGAACCAGACCGAGAGGCCCACGAGGACCAGGGCCACCACGAACAGCGCGACGTTGAAGCGCAGCTGCATGACACGCGCACGGCTTGTCAGCATCTCGTAGGCGCGCACGATATTCTCGGCACGCTGGCCCTGGCTCAGCGAAACGAGGTCGGAGGTACGGGCCACCAAAAGGTAGATGCCGGCCTTGCGCTCGATCGGTGCCGCCGCAACGATCCGGTTGTCCTTGGATTCGGCGACATAGGGTTCGCCCTTGTCGAGCCGTTCGAGCATGTCGGAGCTGAGCCGGTTGTTCTCAGACTTGTTGTCTGGATCGACGATGATCGGGGTGCGCTGCTCGCCGCTCGAGTCGATCTGGATGATGGCCGCAACGTGCAGGTTCCGGCGCAGGACCTGGGCCGCAAGGAATTTCTGGAACGTTGGGCTGACGACCGGATACTGCTCGAGCGTGGTGCGCGAATCCTGCGCCATGGCCACCGATTCGTAGCCCACGTCGCGCACGGTCTGTTCGTAGTAGCCGCGTGCGAGCTTGTTGGCGTTCTCAAGAAGGCCGCGCGAGTTGTCCGAGAACCAGAATTCGACACCCGATTGGAACAGCCAGGACGCGAAGATCACCACCAGCAGCGTGGGGATGGCCGAAATGAGCGAGAAGATGAACACGAGGCGCACATGCATCTGCCCGGTGCCACCGATGCTTTCCGCCGCCTTCTGCAAGGCGATGTAGCGCCCGAGCAGGACTATGAGAGCCATCGCCGGAACCAGCATGCCAACCAGCAGCGTGGCGGTCAGGTTGGCGGGCAAGGGCATCCGGGTGTCACCGCCCGAATTGACACTGATCCAGGTGATCGAGCTCATCACCACGAAGGCCAGCACGCAAAGTGCGGCAATCACAGCGAAGATGTTGGCACGACGGGCGGCGATCTGGAATCGCCGCCACCATCGGGGCCAAGTGTTTCTCTTCGCAGGTGTCGCAGTCATCGTTGCACCTATACAACACTACTGTTGCTTCGGCGCAAGGCCGAATTGCAAGGTTAAGCGTCTAACGCTGGGACGCTTGCAGTATGGCGGATGTTCCTACCACCGATCTTTAACGCCGCGCGAACTCCTCCGGATCCAGGGCCAGTTCGCTCAAACGTTTGCGCAAGGTATTGCGATTGATGCCAAGTGCCTGGGCCGCACGCAACTGGTTACCGGCGGTCTCGCGAAGGATCGTCGCGAAAAGCGGACGTTCGAGCGCAGCCAGCGCCGACGCGTAGATCGTGCCCGTAGCCGGCTGCTCGCGCGCCAACCAGTCCGCCACGGCCGATTCGATATCTCCGCCCCCGGCCGAACCTTCCGCCGGAGCCGGACCTTCCGGCTTGAGCATGGGGAGGATGGTCTGGACGTCGATCATGTCCTCGCGGGCCAGGAGCGCGAGGCGGTACATGAAATTCTTGAGTTCGCGCACATTGCCGGGCCACGCCTGGCGCGCCAGCAACTGCGAGGCCTGCTCGGTCAGCTGGCGTCGCGGTAGTCCCTCGCTCGTGGCCTGCTGGAGGAAGTGCCGGGCCAACACTTCAACGTCATCGCAGCGCTCCCGCAAGGGCGGCATGTGGATAGGCACGACGTTGAGGCGGTAGTAGAGGTCTTCGCGGAAGCGGCCGGCGGCGATCTCGGGTTCAAGCGCCTTGTTGGTTGCCGCCACGATCCGCACGTCGAGACGCACTTCCTCCTGCCCGCCCACGCGCCGGATCGTGCCCAATTGAAGCGCGCGCAACAGGCGCGTCTGCGCCTGCATGGGCATGTCACCGATCTCGTCGAGGAAGAGTGTCCCTCCGGCCGCCTGTTCGAACTTGCCGACATGGCGGGCAACGGCCCCGGTGAACGCGCCCTTCTCGTGACCGAACAGCTCGCTCTCGATGAGCTCGGCCGGAATGGCGGCCGTGTTGACCGCGATGAACGGACCGCCGCGACGGTTGCCGAGCTGGTGGATGGCCTCGGCGACCAGCTCCTTGCCGGTCCCGGATTCACCCAGGATCAGCACGGTCAGGTCATTGCGCAAAACCCGGGTGATCATCCGGAAAACCGACTGCATGGCCAGGCTGCGTCCCACGAGCGGAAGACCGTCGCCAACGACCTCTTCCTCCTCGTTCGCATTCAGGCCCGAGCCCTTGCCTCCGGCCGCCTTGCACACCGTGCGCGCCAGTTCGTCGATGTCGAAGGGCTTGGGAAAATACTCGAAGGCGCCCGTTTCCGTCGCGCGCACCGCCGTATCGAGCGTGTTCTGGGCCGACAGAATAACGATGGGCATGGCCGGATAACGCGCGCGCACTTGCTCGAGCGTCTCGATCCCGTCGCCATCCGGAAGCATCACGTCGGTAACGAGCGCGTCGAAGGTCTGGTTGCCCAGGAGGCGGTCGCGCTCCGTCAGCGAATGGACGTGCGTGACGCGCGCGCCTTCCGCCTCGAGCGCGGCGTTGATGACGATGGCGATCGATGCATCGTCCTCGACCAACAGTACTTCGATCACCTTGGCTTCTCTCCCCGCGCCATCTTCTGGGTGTCGGACGCGAGCGGAAGATGGACGCGGAAATGCGTCAATCCTTGGTCTTCGTCGCGCTCGTGCGTCACGCGCCCGTTCATCTCGCGCACCAGCTTGCGCACCAGTGGCAGGCCGAGCCCCTGCCCCGTCTTCTTGCTGGTGACGAAGGGCTCGAAGATGTGCTCGCGCAAGTTGGGAGCGACGCCCTCCCCGTTGTCGGTGACGCGCAGCTCAACCGGAAGCCGCAAGGGCGCGCCGTCCTCGGTGGTGAACAATTGCAGGCCGCTGGCAAAGCGCGTGCGCACCATCACGCGCGGGCTGGCCTGGACACTGCTCGCCTCCATCGCGTTGGACAGCAGATTGATGATGACCTGCACGAGCGCATCGGGACTGCCCAAAACGGGCGGGAGCGAGGGGTCGAATTCCTCGCGGATCGTGAAAGCCCCCTGACAGTTCGCCTTGGCCGCCAGAAGGACGTCGATCGCCCGGCGTGCGGCTTCGTGCAAGTTGCAGGGCACCAGCGCAGGTGCCGTTCGGCGGCTGAGGTCCTGCATCCGGCCGATCAGCGCGGCCACACGGTCGACTTCGCCCGTGATCAGGTCGGTCAGCGCCCGGTCCTTGTCGTCGACCTTGCGCGCGAGCAGTTGCGCCGCGCCGCGAATGCCCGCAAGCGGGTTCTTTATCTCGTGCGCCATGATTTCCGGCCCACGCAAGGCCGCCGCATCAACACCTCCCGAATCGTCGCCGAGGGCATCAGTCGTCGTGTGGTCATGGATCGTCAGGATCTGCCAGCCCGGCGTATCCGCGACCGGCGCCACGTTGAGATCGACCCTGCGCGCGCCCATACCCTTCACGTTCACGGCCAGTTCGCGCACCGAAACCGGTGTCTCGTGGTCGCCGAAGCGCTCGAGCACATGGGGACTGATCACGTCGAGGACCGAGGTGAGATCGACGCCCGTGAGACGCCGCAGGGACTGTCCGAAGAACTGCTCAGCCGCAGGATTGACCGAGGCGATGCGCTGGCCCGGTTCGAGCAGGACCACGGCCTGCGGAAGGCTCGCCAGCACCCGGATGGCGTCGGGAGAGGCCAGCTTCGCGAAGGGGTTCATGCCGCCTGGGTGATGCGAAACGGCGCATAGAATTCGGCCAGCGCGCTCAGCACTTCCTTGGGATCGTCGATGAAGTTGGCGCGGTTGCGGAACTCGGCCGAGCCCTTGATGCCCTTCACGTACCAGCCCAGGTGCTTGCGCGCCATCTTCACGCCGGTATCGTCGCCATAGTGCGAGAGCATCGCCTCGTAGTGCTCACGAATGATTTCGTATTGCGCACCGAAATCGGGATCGGCCGCCACCTCGTCGCCGCGCCACCACTGCATGATCTGCGAGAGCACCCAGGGCTTGCCGTAAGCGCCGCGCCCAACCATCAGGCCATCCGCGCCCGACTGCTCGAGCGCCTGCGCAGCGTCCCCGATCCCGCAGATGTCGCCATTGACGATGACCGGGATCGAGACCGCGTCCTTGACCTTGCGCACGAACCCCCAGTCGGCTTCGCCCTTGTACATCTGGTTACGCGTCCGCCCATGGACGGTGATCATCTGCGCGCCGAGATCCTGCGCGATGCGCGCCAGTTCAGGCGCGTTCAGGCTGTCATGGCACCAGCCCATGCGCATCTTGACGGTGACCGGAACCTTGACCGCCTTGACGGTGGCCTCGATCAACCGCGTGGCGAGCGGCAGGTCACGCATCAGCGCCGATCCCGCATCGCCATTGACGACCTTGCGCACCGGGCAGCCCATGTTGATGTCGATGATCGCGGCACCACGGTCTTCGACCAGCTTGGCGGCCTCGCCCATCTGCTCGGGCTCGCAGCCCACGAGCTGCATCGAGACCGGGTCCTCGCACGGGTCCCACATCGCCTTCTGCACCGACACGCGGGTCTCGCGGATCGCGGCGGGGCTGGCGATCATCTCGGTCACGTTGAGTCCGGAGCCGAAGCCGCGCACCATCTTGCGGAACGGCAGGTCCGAGACCCCCGTCATCGGCGCGAGCACGACGGGGCAGTCGATCCGCACCGGACCGACCTGGATCGGCTTCAATTCCGGTCGGGCCGGGAGCGAGGATATGTCACGAGTCATTATGGTGTGCACTACTGCCTAAAAAACAGGCAGCCGCATAGTGGATTGCCCTCGTCGCAGCAAGCGATTACGCGCAAGGGCAATGTCATCCGGTTCCACCTCCCCATCCAAGACGCCCCCCCGCGCTCCGAAGACCGCCGCCGTCGTCGTTGCCGCCGGCAAGGGATTGCGCGCCGGACAGCCGGTTCCCAAGCAGTTCGCGAAATGGCGTGGCAAGCCCGTCCTGCGTCACAGCGTCGAGGCGCTGGCGGCTGCGGGAATCGCTCCGATCGCCGTCGTCATTCCCGCCAACGCGGAGGCTGTCGCGCGCGAAGCCCTCGCCGGGATCGACGATCTGTTCTTCACCATCGGCGGCAATACGCGCCAGGAATCGGTCCGACTGGGCCTCGAGGTCCTCGCGGGTGCTGAGCCGGATCGCGTGCTGATCCATGACGCGGCGCGCCCTGGCCTGCCTCTCGGTGTGATCGAGCGCCTGAACGCCGCGCTTGAAGCTTCGCCCGGTGCAATACCGGTCCTGCCAGTCGTCGACAGCCTCGCACATAGCGAGCGCAGCGGCGATCGCGAGGTGATGGGCTCCAGCGCCCGGCGCGAGGACTTGCGGCGCGTCCAAACGCCCCAGGCTTTCCACTTCGCCGCGATTCTCGCGGCGCACCGCGAATGGGACGGCCCCTTCACCGCCGGAGACGACGCGCAAGTGGCGCAGAGCTCCGGCCACGAGATCGCCCTCGTCGATGGAGACGAAGCCTTGCACAAGCTGACCTTCAGCCATGATTTCGATTCTGCCCGCCCACCCTTCCGGGTCGGGACCGGCTACGACGTGCATCAGCTGGCCGAAGGCGAGGAGCTGTGGCTCTGCGGCGTACGGATCGAGCACACCCACGGCCTTGCCGGGCATAGCGACGCCGATGTCGCAATCCATGCTCTCGTCGACGCGCTTCTCGGCGCGATCGGAGCTGGCGACATCGGCCAGCATTTCCCGCCCAGCGACATGCGCTGGAAGGGAGCATCGTCAGACCGCTTCCTTGCCCACGCCGCCTCGCTCGTCGCGCAGGCAGGTTATGCCTTGGGCAACGCCGATCTCACGATCATCTGCGAGGCGCCCAAGATCGGTCCGCACCGCGAGGCCATGCGCCTGCGCCTGGCCGAGATTCTCGGCGTCGATGTCGACCTCGTCAGCGTCAAGGCAACAACGAGCGAGAAGCTTGGCTTTACCGGGCGGCGCGAGGGCATCGCCACTCAGGCGGCAGTCAGCCTGATGCGGTTAGACGGTCCGGGAACCTGAGGAGTAATTCGCTGATGCCTTCCCGCCTGCCCACCTCGCTTCGCTCGGCTGCACGCACTTGCGCGCTGGCCCTGGCTCTTTGTCCGGCGCTGGCCAGTGCGGCTGCGCCCGCCTGCCTGTCGCGAGCCGAGGCGCGCTCGGTGCTCACCTACTCGCTGCCCCAGGTGATCGACGGCACCGCCAAGCGCTGCCGTCAGGCGCTGCCTGCAAACGCCTACCTGACCACCCATGGACAGGAAATTGTCCAACGCTACTCAGGACAGCGCGAAACCTACTGGCCACAGGCCCGTTCGGCCTTTCTCAAGCTCAGCAACAGCCGCGACCAGAACATGGGCGCGATTGCCGCGCAATTGCCCGACGAGACACTCAAGCCCCTCGTCGACGCCACCGTCTCGGGGCTTGTCGCGCAATCGATCCATCTGGAATCCTGCGAGGAAATCGATCTTGCGATCAATCTGCTCGCCCCCCTTCCGCCGCAGAACACCGCAGGCCTCATCGCGCTCTTCATCGAAGTCGCCGCCCACTCCGACCTGGCTTCGGGACGCGGGGGCCAGCAGCCTTCCACTCTCCGTGGCCTGAGCATTTGCAAGGACTGACATGCCCAAACAGCTTCTTTTCCCGAGCGATCTCTATGAACTCGCCGAACGCGTGATCACCGAGAACAAGGCGCTCGGCCGAATGATCGCGGTTGCCGAAAGCTGCACCGGTGGCCTCGTTTGCGCCGCGCTCACCGAAGTACCCGGCTCCTCGGCGGTGCTCGAGCGCGGCTTCGTCACGTATTCGAACGAATCGAAGCAGGAGATGCTTGGCGTTCAGGCCGATCTTATCGAGGCCTTCGGAGCGGTTTCGCCAGCCACCGCCTGGGCCATGGCCCAGGGCGCGCTCAAGCAGAGCCGCGCCAATGTCGCGGTGGCGATCAGCGGGATCGCCGGCCCCGATGGTGGAACCGAGCTCAAACCCGTCGGAACGGTCGTCTTTGCCCGCGCTTTTCGCGGTGACGAGGAGGTCAATGCCGAGCAGCAGCTCATCGAAGGCCACGATCGCGCAACGATCCGGCACAAGGCAGCGCTGACCGCCCTTGAACTACTACTTCCCTAAAGCGCCACAAAACAACGGCTTGCACACCAGCGGTCACCAAAGGTTACCTTGGTGCCCGGCATCCCGGTTACATTAGGTTAGCAAAATCGAGGGGCACCCCATGCCGGTTACGCTTCGTAACCGGCACCGAGATCAATCGGTTTCGGGCGCGCCGTAAAGCTCGTTGGCCCGCGTCTCGAAGGCTGCCACCATCTTGCGGAACGCCTTGTCGAAATACTGCCCCGCCAGCTTTTCGAACAATGCGTTGCGGAACGAGAAGCGCACGTCGAACTCGACGTCGCAGCTGCTGGCATCGACCGGGTGGAAGCGCCAGACATTGTCGAGGTCCTTCATCGGGCCATCGACGTAGTGCACGCGGATTTCCTCGGGACGCGTCTTCTCGACCCGGGAGGTGAACTTCTCACGCAGGGCCTTGAAGCCGACCAGCATGTCGGCGACCATCTCGGTCCCACTGTCCGATCGCACGCGGGTAGCCACGACCCAGGGCAGGAACTCCTGGTAACGGCCAACGTCGGCAACAAGATCGAACATCTGCTCCGCGCTATAGGGGAGCCGGTAGGTTTCGTGAATTCCGGGCATCTTCTTCTATCGGGCTTTCGGCTGGTCCAGGTCGACGCGCGCGAACCCACGGCGGGGGCCGCGCGGTCGTACGCTGGACATCAGCGCTTTTCTTTGGCCAGGCGCTCTTCGCGCTTCGCGCGCATCTGCGCGAAATCGTCGCCGGCGTGGTAGCTCGAACGCGTCAGCGGCGAGGAGGCAACCTGCAGGAAACCCTTTGCGCGCGCAATCGCGCCGTAGGAATTGAAGGCCTGCGGGGTAACGAATTCGGCCACCTCCGCGTGCTTGGGCGTAGGCTGGAGGTACTGTCCCATGGTCAGGAAATCGATGTCCGCGCAGCGCATGTCGTCCATCACCTGGTGAACTTCGAGGCGCTCTTCGCCCAGCCCCAGCATGATGCCCGACTTGGTGAAGATCGAGGGGTCGTGCACCTTGACCTCTTCGAGCAGCCGCAGCGAAGCGTAATAGCGCGCGCCAGGGCGGATCGTGGGATAGAGACGCGGGACAGTCTCGAGGTTGTGGTTGAACACGTCGGGGCGGGCCGCGACGATGGCCTCGATCGCGGCGCGCATCTTGCCCCGGAAGTCGGGCGTCAGAATTTCGATCGTGGTCTTGGGCGTCGCCGCACGCAGGGCCTGGATCACCTTCACGAACTGGCTGGCGCCGCCGTCAGGGAGGTCGTCGCGGTCGACCGACGTGATCACGATGTGCTCAAGTCCGGTTTTGAGCGCGAGCTCGGCGACATGCTCGGGCTCGGCCGGATCGACGCGTCCGGGCATGCCGGTCTTCACATTGCAAAAAGCGCACGCACGCGTGCAGGTATCGCCCAGGATCATCACCGTGGCGTGCTTCTTGGTCCAGCACTCGCCGATGTTGGGGCAGGCCGCTTCCTCGCAAACGGTGTTCAGGCTGAGGTCGCGCATAAGCTGGCGAGTCTCGCCATAACCCTTGCTGGTCGGGGCTTTGACGCGAATCCAGTCGGGCTTGCGCTTGCGTTCAGGCTTGGGTGCGGAGGACAGATCGTTCATGCGCCCCAGATAGTCCGTCCGACGCAGGCTTGCCACCCCCAATCTTCAGGCTAAGGATCACGAGCATGCGCTTTATCGCAATGGCGAAACGTCCAGAAACAATCGCGAGTCTATCGATTGCAGCGGTTTGCCAGATAATTCAAAGGAGCCCCTCTCGATGAGCGAAGCCAAGTCCCCCGTCCTCGATGACCTGCTGAACGGGTATCGCCGCTTCCGGTCGACCGGCTGGACCCCGCACCGTGAGCGCTGGGCGCAGCTGAAGGACGGCCAGGAGCCCCAGGTCATGGTCATTTCCTGCTCGGACAGCCGTGTCGATCCCAGCCAGATCTTCGACGTCGATCCCGGCGAGATCTTCGTCGTGCGCAACGTTGCCGCGCTCGTACCGCCCTATGAGACCACGCCCGGCCATCACGGTGTCTCGGCCGCGCTCGAATTCGCGGTGCAGGTTCTGAAGGTCAAGGAAATCGTGGTCATGGGCCACGGCATGTGCGGTGGCTGCAAGGCCGCGCTCAGCCAGAGCCTGCACGGCAACGAGCCGGGTGCCGGCGGTTTCGTCGCCGACTGGATCTCGCTTCTCGACGAGGCGCGCGAAGTGGTCGTCGCGGAGCACGGTTCGAGTGGCCGCCCTGCCGAAATCGAAATGGAACACGCCGGCGTGCGCGTCAGCCTCGCCAACCTGATGACCTTCCCCTGGGTCAAGGACAAGGTCGAGAGCGGCGAACTCACCTTGCGCGGTTCGTTCTTCGCGATCTCGGACGGGATCCTGCACCTGCTCGATCCCGAGACGGGCGCCTTCGCTCCCGTCGCCTGATCGGGAGGCTGCGACTTTTTTGGCCAGCGCAGGACAGCCAAATGTTCGGCGCTGGTCACCAACCCGACGGAAAAGGGCGCCGGACTTCGTGTCCGGCGCCCTTTTTGCTACCTTGCCGGTACAGGGACCGGCGAACCGGCCCCGTACCTGGCGATCAGGACTTGCTGTCGGCGTAGGCGGCCCAGAGCTCGGCGACGGGCTTGCGCGAACCGGTGACCTTGGCGAAGCTCGCCTTGGCTTCCGCATTCTTGTTCTGGCGCACTTGCGCGATGCCCAGGCGCAGCGCCGCGGCGTTGGCATCGACACCCGGCATTCCGAGCGCCTTGCTGTAGAAGGTTTCGGCCTTCGCGTTCTCGTCGTAGCTGAGGAACACGTCGCCCGCTGCCATCACCGTCTTGACGGTTGCGCCGGACTTGCTCGCGTCGGCTTCCTGCGAGGGCAGCGAAGCCTTGTCGGACTTCACGCGCGCCTCGGTGTCCGCCTTTTCGGTGCCGAGATCGGCCGACGTCAGTGCGCCCTTGGCGATACCCTCGTTCATGACCTTGAGCGCTTCGCCCGGATAGGCGCGCGGATCGGCGTTCTCGAGGTACTCGAGGTAGTCACGCTTGTCCTTGAGCGCCTTGGTCTCGAACATCAAACGCATGAGATCGAGGTTCTCGGCAGTCGGCAGCGCGGCAAGCTGGCGAACGATCGAGGCCGAAATGTACCACACTTCGGGCGAGGGATAGTTGGCCGCGAGCATCGAGGCGTATTCCGTCGAAGAAGCGAGGTCTTTGGCGTCGTAAGCGGCCTGAAGAGCCGAACGCAGCGCCGTTTCTGACGGCGCCTGGCCCGAGGCTTTCGCGGCTTCGATGTCGGCCTTGACCATCGCCAGAGCGGCTTCGCCGTTACCCGAACGCTTGTAGCTGTCGGCCAGGATCAGGTCGAGCTGGTTGTTCGGATCCTGATAGCCAGCATCCTTGGCCGCCTTGATGTAGGTCGCGGCCGAAGCGAAGTCCTGCTCCTGATAGTAGGTCACGCCGAGGTCGTAGTTGACCGCGCCGATCTGCGCCTGTTCCACCTTGCCGCTGTCGAGACGCAGCTTGAGCGCGTGAATCTTGAGCGCGTTGTCCTTCGAGATGATCGCGAAGAAGCGCATGAAATCGCCCAGGACGTTCTTGTCGTCGGGGGTCGTGGCGACCGCTTCGGCCTTGGCAAAGGCGGCCTTGGCGTCACCGCCGAGGGCTGCGTTCTCCGCCGCTACGGCAGCGGTCATGGTCTGGTCGTTGGGCGTGGTGCCCAGCGCCGCACGAGCGGCCTTGTCGGCCTCCTGGATCGGCAGGAACGCGGCGACGAATTCCTTCGAATAGTTGCCGGCGCCTTCCTTCTCGTTCTTCTTGGCCGCGAAGGCGGCGTTGGGTGCAACCGTGACGGCAAGGCCACTCGACAGTGCAACGGCAAGCGCAACGCGGGAAATCAGAAACTTGCGAGCCATAGACAGGCTAACTCCTCTGGTACGGCAGGAGCACGCGTGTCTTCGCGAGTCTCCCGTGATGAATTCGAAACTGCGCCGCGTGATGACGGCGAAATCCATGCTTGGCAACCTTGGCCGGGCAATAGAAACTTACGGCTTAACCCGGATTGAATGCAATTCGGCGCACCATGTTCCCCTCCTTCACGCCGCGCGGCGACGACATTTCATGTGATCGGCACCATTTGCGCCGATGAAATCCGGCCCAGTCCTTGAATTTGTGGAAAAGAGCGCAGGAAACATTCGCTTCGACGAGGTAGCGGTGGCATTCGTCAAAACCATGCCCTAGGGCTCACTATCCGTTCCTGGAAGCTTAGCAGAAGACGACGATAGCGCGTGAGCGAAGACACCCAAAACATCGAACCGACCGGCCCCGACGGGGAATACACCCGCATCGATATCGTCGATGAGATGAAGTCGAGCTACCTCGATTACGCGATGAGCGTGATCGTGAGCCGAGCTCTCCCCGACGTGCGCGACGGCCTCAAGCCCGTCCATCGCCGCATTCTCTATGCCTGCCAGGAAGCCGGTTACGTCGCCGGCAAGCCCTACCGCAAGTCGAGCCGCATCGTCGGTGACGTCATGGGTAAATACCACCCCCATGGCGACAGCGCGATCTACGACGCCCTCGCCCGCCTGACGCAGCCCTGGTCGATGCGCCTGCCGCTCGTCGATGGCCAGGGCAACTTCGGCTCGATGGACCCCGATCCGCCGGCTGCCATGCGTTATACCGAGGCACGCCTCGACAAGAGCGCCAACGAACTCCTGTCCGACATCGACAAGAACACCGTCGATTTCGCGGACAACTACGACGGTTCGGAAAGCGAACCCACGGTCCTTCCCGCCCGCTTCCCCAACCTTCTGGTCAATGGCGCGGGCGGCATCGCGGTCGGCATGGCGACCAACATCCCGCCGCACAACCTGGGTGAGGTGATCGACGGCTGCTTCGCGCTGATGGACGATCCGTCCACCACCAACGAACAGCTGTGCGAGATCATCCCCGGGCCCGACTTCCCGACCGCCCCGCTGATCCTGGGCAAGAGCGGCGCGCGCAACGCCTACACCACGGGCCGTGGCTCGATCATGATGCGCTGCCGCCACGAGATCGAGGAAGGCCGGGGCGATCGCCGCTCGATCGTGCTCACCTCGATCCCTTACCAGGTCGGCAAGAACAACCTCGTCGAGAAGATCGCCGAGGCTGCCAAGGACAAGCGCATCGAGGGCGTCTCGGACATCCGTGACGAATCCAACCGCGAAGGCGTGCGCGTGGTGATCGACCTCAAGCGCGACGCCTCGCCCGAAGTCGTGCTCAATCAGGTCTGGCGCAACACGCCGGCGCAGTCGAACTTTGCGGCCAACATGCTCGCGATCCGCGGCGGCCGCCCCGAGACGATGAGCCTGCGCGACATCCTGCAGGCCTTCATCCAGTTCCGCGAAGAAGTCATCACGCGGCGCACCAAGTTCGAACTGAACAAGGCGCGCGACCGCGCGCACATCTTGCTCGGCCTCGTCGTTGCGGTGTCGAACCTCGACGAAGTGGTGCGCATCATCCGCGGTGCCTCCAACCCGGCCGACGCCCGCGCCAAGCTGCTGGCGCGCGAGTGGCCGATCGGCGACATCGCGCCCTACATTCGCCTCGTCGAGGCGATCGAGCCCAACGCCGAGGAATCGGGCGGCGTCTACAAGCTGTCGGAAATCCAGGTCCGCGCGATCCTCGATCTGCGCCTGCACCGCCTGACCGCGCTTGGCCGCGACGAGATCGGCGACGAGCTCAAGCAATTGGCCGCCGCGATCGAGGAATACCTCTCGATCCTCGCCGACCGCGTGAAGCTCTACGGGGTCATGCGCGACGAATTGAAGGCCGTGCGCGACGCCTATGCGACGCCGCGCCTCTCCGAGATCACCGCCGCCTTCGACGGGATCGACGACGAGGACCTGATCGAGCGCGAGGACATGGTGGTGACCGTCACCATGGACGGCTACATCAAGCGCACCCCCCTCTCGACCTTCCGCGCCCAGGCGCGTGGCGGCAAGGGCCGCGCCGGCATGGCGACCAAGGACGAGGATGCCGTGACGACGATGTTCGTCACCTCCACGCACAACCCGGTGCTGTTCTTCTCGACCGCCGGCAAGGTCTACCGCCTCAAGGTCTACCGCCTGCCCGAAGGCGGCCCGGCCACGCGTGGCCGCCCGATCGTCAACATGCTGCCCGCGCTCGACAAGGACGAGGCGATCCAGACCGTGCTCGCTCTCCCCGAGGACGAGCGGGAATGGGGCAAGCTCTCGGTGGTGTTCGCCACCTCGATGGGTAACGTGCGCCGCAACTCGATGGATTCCTTCGCGAACATTCCTTCGAACGGCAAGTACGCGATGAAGTTCGACCTCAACGCCGACGGCACGCCGAATGACGATTATCTGATTGGCGTCGCGCTGCTCGACCCCAACGACGACGTCCTGCTCGCCACCAAGAAGGGCAAGGCGATCCGCTTCGCCGGCGACCAGGTGCGTGAATTCACGAGCCGCACCTCGACGGGTGTGCGCGGCATGAGCCTCAAGGACGATGACCGCGTCATCTCGCTCTCGATCCTCCACCGCGTCGGTACCGATTCCGAGGAGCGCGACGAGTACCTCAAGTTTGCCCCCTGGAAGGGCGAGCGCGAAGGCACTTGCACGCTTTCGGACGAACGGTTCGCCGAACTGGCCGAGCGTGAGCAGTTCATCCTCACCGTTTGCGCCAACGGCTATGGCAAGATGTCCTCGGCTTACGAGTACCGCCGCACCGGCCGCGGTGGTCAGGGCATCACCAATATCGACAATATCGCCCGCAATGGCGATGTCGTCGCCAGCTTCCCGGCGACACGCGAGCAGCAGCTCATGCTGGTCACCGACCAGGCCAAGATGATCCGCCTGCCGCTCGAGACGATGCGCGTGATCGGTCGCGGTTCGGCCGGCGTGCGCCTTTTCAACGTCGCCAAGGACGAGCACGTCGTCAGCGCCGTTCGCCTCGACGAGGAGAGCGAGGACGAAACGCAGGACGAGGCCGTGATCGAGGATGGCACCGCCATTGCGGGCGAGGCAGCTGGCACGAATGAAACCGGCGCCGGCGAAACCTCCCCTGAGGAAGGGAACGAAGGCGAATGAACGGCCCCTCGACGACCGGTGTCGCCTACAAGATCCTGACCGCGCCGCAGATGGAAACGCTGCTGCACGAAGGAACCTTCGCCGGCGCGCCGATCGACCTCGAGGACGGGTACATCCACATGTCCGACGCCGGACAGGTGAACGAGACCCTCGTGAAGCACTTCGATGGCCAGACCGATCTCCACATCGTGGCGGTCGGTCTGGACGCGCTCGAGGGTGCGATCCGTTGGGAAGTCTCGCGCGGGGGGGCGCTGTTCCCGCACCTCTATGGCGAATTGCCGCTGACGGCCGTGATGGCCCATGGCCTGGTCAAGCGCGATGCCGAGGGCGAGCTGCTCCTGCCTGGATCGACGTCGGAGTAATCCACGTCCCTCTGGTCATGCCCGGACCTAGCCGAAATCGTCCCAGTCGACCCGTTGGACTTCCGCACGCATGCGCAGTTCGCCGGTGACGCCTGTCGCCAGCACGAGGTTGCCGATGTAGAGCGCAGCCCAGGCCAGCACGGCCTGCGGCGCCTCTCCGGCAAGGTAATCCGGAACGGTTATCTGGAGCACGCCGCCAAAGACGATGAGCACGCCGCCCACGCCGACCCGGCTTTGCGCGAAAGTGCTCATCCACGCCGAAGCCGCGAGGCCGCCGAGCGCCAATCCATAGAAAAGCGGCACCGCCGCTCCGATGCGGCTTGCCGCGAAGTAGCACAGCAGCGGCGTCAGCAGGAACAGCCCGGCCGTTCCGATCCGACGGTTCACGTCGGGAGCCTGCGTTCGATGGCTCAGAAACAGCGAAAGGCCGGCGAACCAGCCCAGCATCATGATCGTGCGCGCGAGACCGGGGTAGATCATCGAAAGCGCACCCGCGAGACCTTCAAGCCCGAGCATCAGCGCCAGTAACTGCGTGTCGCGCCCCTTGTGGCGCAACACCGCGTAGGCCGAGAGCAGCCACAACGGCAGCGCCTCGAGCGCCATGAAGTAGACGCCGGGGACTGGTGTTCGCGAGACCAGGAACCAGGCATGCGCCAGAGCCGTAGCCAGGCTCAACAGCAGCCAGGGACGGCGTTCCACGAGTGCGCGGCGGGGCATGTCTGTCTTGCGACCTCCTGCTGGATCCGAATGCCGCGATCCCGTACCGACCACAGGCAAGCCCCTTCCTTGTCCTGTCCGCCGCAACAAGTCATCCCCTCAAATTCGCAGTCTCGCCGGAAATCCCCCCCTTTCCGCTTTGCGCCAGAAGCGCTAGGCGCAAGCCCCATGACACAGACGGTTCACATCATCGGCGGCGGCCTGGCCGGCAGCGAGGCGGCTTGGCAGCTCGCACGGCGTGGTTTTCGCGTACGGATCTCCGAAATGCGGGGCACCGGAGAACGCACGCCCGCGCACCAGGGCGACGGCCTTGCCGAACTCGTCTGCTCGAACTCGTTCCGTTCCGACGACGATGAAAAGAACGCGGTCGGACTGCTCCACTACGAGATGCGCGCCTGCGATTCGCTGATCATGGGCGCGGCCAAGGTCGCCGCAGTGCCCGCCGGATCGGCGCTCGCGGTCGATCGCGAGGTGTTCTCCGCCGAAGTCGAGAAGCGTCTCTCCTCGCTCGAGAACGTCGAGATCGTGCGCGAGCGCATCGACGTCCTGCCGAGCGAGGGCATGACCATCGTCGCCACCGGTCCCCTTACCGCAGAAGCGCTTGCGGGCAGCATCGGCGCGGCGACGGGTTCGGACAGCCTCGCCTTCTTCGACGCCATCGCGCCGATCGTCTACCGCGATTCGGTGGACATGGACGTGTGTTGGATGGCCTCGCGCTGGGACAAGCCCTCCAAAGTCGGCGGCGGCACCAAGGACTACATCAACTGCCCGATGAACAAGGAGCAGTACCTCGCCTTCCACCAGGCCCTGATCGACGGCGAAAAGACCGTGTTCAAGGACTGGGAGGCCGACACTCCCTATTTCGACGGCTGCATGCCGATCGAGGTCATGGCCGAGCGCGGCGTCGAGACGCTGCGCTTCGGTCCGATGAAGCCGGTCGGGCTCGACAATCCGCACTGGGCGACGCCCGAGCACCCCAACGGGCGCTGGCCTTACGCGGTCGTCCAGCTGCGCCAGGACAACAAGCTGGGCACGCTTTTCAACATGGTCGGCTTCCAGACCAAGCTCAAGCACGCCGAGCAGGTCCGCCTGTTCCGCACCATCCCGGGGCTTGAGAACGCCGAGTTCGCCCGTCTGGGCGGCCTGCACCGCAACACCTTCATCAATTCGCCGGTCCTGCTCGACCGCCAGCTGCGCCTGAAGAGCGCGCCGCACGTGCGCTTTGCCGGGCAGATCACGGGCTGCGAGGGCTATGTCGAGAGTTCCGCCGTCGGCCTCATGGCGGGCCTGATGACGGCCGCGCAGCTTGCCGGGCGCGAATGGCAGGCCCCGCCCGCGACGACCGCCATGGGCGCCCTGCTCTCGCACATCACCGGCGACGCCGACGCCGAGAGCTTCCAGCCCATGAACGTCAACTTTGGACTGTTCCCCCCCCTTCACGACGTCAAGAAAAAGCAGCGCAAGGAAGCCTATACCGCGCGCGCCAAGGACGAGATCGTGCCCTGGATCGAGGGCCTCGTACCGGCGGGCTGAGCGATCCTGTCCTACGCCGGACACCAATCATTTGCACAGGCATTTCGATTTCGGCTTGCCCGGCGCAGGTGGCGGCGCGGTTCGACGAAACTCGCGCAGCGTTAGCCAGTCGTCGCGGTTGGTGTCAGCGTTTTCGAACTTCTCGACAGTCGTGTGCGCCCACTCCTCGAACGTGAGGAGGTTGTTGCCATCCTTGTCGAGCTTGCGAAAATCGTTGGTGCGCGTGGAAAGCATCTCGTTACGGGTAATGCGCCCGTCGCTGTCCCTGTCGTAGCGGCCGAAGCGACGCTGCTCCCGCGTCAGTTCGCTCGCCTCGGGCGGCGCCGGACCGATCACACCCTCGAGGTCCTCCGGCGCAACCGAGGGAAGTCCATCCTCCGGCGAAATCGAGGGCGCAGGCTCGGGCGGCGGTGCCGCGCGTTCGACCATCGCGCGCCCCTGCCACCAGAACAGGCCAAGGCTGACGAGCAGAAGTGCCCCGAAAGCCCCCAGTAGAATTCGGTTCATCGTCCACCCTCATCGCCCGCGCGCAAGAGTGCCGATGACCGCAAGCCATGACCAATTACGAAATGTTCACATGGGCGCGATGTCCGGCGCCGGTCAACGACCCAACAGGCCGACGCCAAGCGCGCGAACCAGAGCGCTGGGAGACCGCGCCGCTTCTTCCGATCCATGGGCGTAACGGCGTGCGGAGAGAACTTCGAGCACCTTGAGCGGGCGCAACGCACGCGCGACCGAACCGCGCGTACGCAAAGGCCTTTCGGCCAGCAGCGTTTCGACCGCTTTGCGCTCCTCGGCATTGCGCAGGCGCACGGCGAGATCGGTCAGCCCCCAGGCCTCGCCGATCGCGTGTGCCTTGTCGGCCTGATCGGCTTGACCGACCTGGCGCGCGAAGGCGGCGAAGGCGAGACCGCGTGCGTGCGCCATCGCCTGCAACGCATCGGACGGGAGCGGCGCCGGGGCCGTCAGCGCTTCCCACCCGTCAACGAGCGCGACCGCTTCGCCATGGGCGCCATTCCAGCTGCGAAGCGCAGCCAGGAGTGGTTCGCCCCTGGGCCAGTTCACAGCGTCCTGTCCGAGTGTCTCACGCCACCAGGAGAGGCGCAACTGCGCCAGCATCGGCTCCTTGGAATGGCGCAAGAGGTTGGCAAGCCTTGCGTCGAGCGCGAAGAGCGCCAAGGTTGCAAGGCGCGAAGAACGCGGCGCATAGGCGAGCGCCAGTCGCGCGAGCGGCGAAAGAGCGCCGACGAGGCTTTCCTCGATCTGGGACGGGGTCAGCGCTTCGGGCTGACTTGCGGGCTTTTCTTCGGTCACGATGACAGGCTCTTAACCTTCGCGGCCCGTGTTGCAAGGGTTCGGCAACCGATTTCCCTCGCGAGATCGGCCACCAAGGCACGCATTTTCGCCGGTTTGCGTGACGTGATGTGCAATCGTTCTCATTTCCCCTTCGCAGCGCCCGATCGAATTTTCATTAACCATGCACATTACGCCAATTCTCATAATTTTAGAGGATATTGGTCGCACAATGGCACTGCGGAAATTTACCAAGGAATGATCGAGGTCGCCCCCCCCAACCGGTCGATTGAACCTTCTGGCCCGGGCCATCGCTCGGCTGCTCGCGTGTCTTCGCGATTGCCGGGGAAACACCTTCCTCATCTTCGCAGCGGCAGTCACCCCCCTTCTCGCACTCGTTGGCGGGGGAATCGACATGGGCCGTACCTACCTGTCCGAAACGCGTCTTCAGCAGGCGTGTGACGCGGGCGTCCTCTCTGCACGCAAAGCGCTTGGTTCGCAGGTGGTCGCCACCGGAAACGTTCCCTCGGACGTTTCGATGATCGGCAACCGCTTCTTCAACCTCAATTTTGCCGATGGTGCCTATGGCTCCCAGAGCCGCACCTTCACGATGGCGCTCGAGAGCGACTTTTCGATTTCGGGACAAGCCACCGTGCTGGTCCCGACGACGATCATGCGAGTCTTCGGGCAGACGCAAATTTCCGTGGCCGTGAAGTGCGAGGCGAAGCTCAACTATTCCAACACCGACGTGATGATGGTGCTCGATACCACCGGGTCGATGGCCGATACCAACCCGAGCGACACCGAATCCAAGATCTCCATCCTGCGCCGCGTCGTGAAGAACTTTCACACCCAGCTGGAAGGCAGCAAGACGCCGGGCGTTCGCATTCGCTACGGATTCGTCCCGTATTCGACCAACGTCAATGTCGGCTACCTACTCAAGTCCGACTGGATGGTCGATACCGGCAGCTATGAAGGGCGCAACGCCAAGGACACGGGCAAGGTCGAGACCGTCACCAAGTACAAGTACACCTATTCGACGCTGAGCGGATCGCAGGCCGCCATCGCAAGCACCTTCTCCAGCTCCTGCCCCGGCAACACCGCGACGTGGACCATGATCGCCTACGGGTCGGGATCGGGCTACGAAGTCTGGGACACGCGCATCAACGGCAATGTCTACACCTGCACGCAAGGCGACGGCGGCTACAACGTCAGCGGAACGAGCTATGCCAACTACGTCTACCGCACGCTCAAGCAGGCCAATGGCACCGAAAGCAAGGAAGTCTACAAGTGGCAGTACAACTCGGTCGACGTCGACGTGAGTTCGCTCAAGGGCGCCAACGGCGATGCGCTCTACAAGGGCGGTTCGGTGTGGGTGCGCATGTTCGGTAACCCCTCACCGGCCCCGGACTACATGTCCGCAACCTTCAAGGGCTGCATCGAGGAGCGCGATACCTACCAGATTTCCGACTACAACAACGTCGATCTCTCGCGCGCACTCGACCTCGACATAGACAGCATTCCCGACCCCAAGAAGTCCAAGACGCAGTGGCGGCCAGTGCTGCCTGAAATCTCGTTCGAACGCGCGTGGAAGCCGACTGGCGGGGCCTTCTCCAAGACCCCGGTGATGACGACCGACGATTACCTCCAGGCGAGCAATTACGGCCTCACCGCCTGCCCGGCCCCGGCCCACAAGCTGGCCGAGATGACCGCAAGCGAAGTGGCGAACTACGTCGATGCACTCAGCCCCGCAGGCAGCACCTACCACGACATCGGCATGATCTGGGGCGGGCGCCTGCTCTCGCCGACCGGCCTTTTCGCGACCGAGAACGCGGACGTCAGTGGACGCCCGACGACGCGGCACCTGATCTTTCTCACCGATGGCGAGACCGCACCCTCCGAGTTCAGTTACGGCACTTACGGCATCGAACCGCTAAGCGAGAGGCGCTGGTCGCCAAGTTCCTCCTACACGCTCACCCAAACGGTGGAGAAGCGCTTCTCGTTTGCGTGCGACGAGGTGAAGAAGCGCAACATCACGGTCTGGGTGATCGGATTCGGCACGCAGATGACCGACATGCTCAAGACCTGCGCGGGCAACGGCCACTGGTTCCAGGCCGACAACGCCACGCAGCTCAACGAGGCGTTCAACGCGATCGCCAAGGCGATGGGTGACCTGAGGATCGTGAAGTGAGGCCTTTCGACCAGCGTTTCAGGCGCCTCTTGCGCGACCGACGCGGCGTGAGCGCGGTGGAATTCGCCCTGCTCGCCCCGGTGGTGCTCATCACCATCTTCGGACTCTTCGACCTTGGCTACAACGTCTACACCGCCGAGCTTCTGGAAGGTGCGATCCAGAAGGCGGCCCGCGATTCCACGATCGAAGGCGCGGCCGCGAAGACCAGCGGGCTCGACGCGCACGTCGCCGAAGTAGTGCATGCCATCGCTCCGGCCGCAACTCTCGACTTCTCGCGAACCGCCTACACCTCCTTCTCCGACATCAACCAGCCCGAGGACTTCACCGACGTCAACGGCAACGGGATGTGCGATGCCGGCGAACCCTACGAGGACGCCAATGGCAACGGAGCCTGGGACCGCAACCAGGGCAAGAGCGGCGTTGGCGGTGCACGTGACGCCGTTCTCTACCAGGTCCAGGTCACGTATCCCCGGCCCTTTCCGGTCACCGCAATCTTCGGGATGAAGGACAGCTTCACGCTGATCTCACGCACGGTGTTGCGCAACCAGCCTTACGAAAACAGCGAAACCACGCCCAGTATCGGATACTGCGCATGACCTCCCGCACCCTTCGGGCCTTGCGTCGGATCGCGCGTGTCTTGCGCGGCTTGCCGGCAGCGAGAGCCGGTGTCGCCGTCACCGAAACCGCGCTCGTGCTGCCATTCTTCCTGGGGGCTGGACTGTGCGGCATCGAGCTTGCCAATTTTTCGCTCACCACGATGAAGGTGGGACAGCTCGCCGTCCAGATCGCCGACAACGCCTCGCGCATCGGCGACATCTCGACGCTCGAAAATCGCAAGATCTACGAATCCGACATCAATGACCTGTTTCTCGGCGCAGCCGTCCAGGGCGGAACGGGAATGGATCTGTACCACCACGGCCGCGTCATCGTCAGCAGCCTCGAGATGAACTCGGACAAGGACCAGTACATCCATTGGCAGCGCTGCCTGGGGACGTTGAATGCCACGTCCAGCTACGGCAAGCCCGGCGACGTGCTCGACCCGGGCATGGGCCCCAAGGGACGCGAGGTCATGGCAATGGAGGGTGGCGCGGTCATCTTCGTCGAGATCCGCTACGTCTATCAGCCGCTCATCTCGCAGGCCCTGATCGGCGATCCGACCATCTCCACGGTCTCGTCCTTCACCGTACGCTCGAGCCGCGATCTCTCGCAGATCTATCAGGCCGACAGTTCGGCGCCCGACCCGATCGCGGCTTGCGACAAATTCACCGCCACCACGTCCTGAGCGGATATGGCCGGTCACGAAAAAGGCCCCCCGGACCAAATCCGGGGGGCCTTTTTTCAGTACCTTTGGCTCGTGCCGGAACCGATCCGGCGCGAACCCAGGCTCGCTATCAGCGGTAGCAGACCTTCTTGACGGCTGCGATCACGCGATCGGTGTCGATCAGCGCGGCGTGCTCGAGGTTTGCGGCGTAAGGCAGCGGAACGTCCTCGTTGCAAACGCGAAGGACCGGTGCGTCGAGGTTGTCGAAGCCTTCCTCCATGCAGATCGCGGCGATTTCCGAAGCGATCGAACAGACCGGGAAGCCCTCTTCGGCCACCACGATGCGGTTGGTCTTGGCGAGGCTTGCCAGCACCGCTTCCTTGTCGAGCGGACGCAGCGTGCGAAGGTCGAGCACTTCGGCGTCGATGCCTTCTTCAGCCAGCTTCTCGGCCGCTTCCAGAGCCACGCCGACGCCGATCGAATACGACACGATCGTCACGTCCGAACCTTCGCGCATGATGCGCGCCTTGCCGATCGGCAGGACGTGATCGTCGAGCTCGGGCAATTCGAACGAACGGCCGTAGACGAGTTCGTTCTCGAGGAAGACCACCGGGTCCTCGCTGCGGATCGCCGCCTTCATCAGGCCCTTGGCGTCCGACGCATCGTAAGGCGCGATAACCACGAGGCCGGGAACGTTGGCGTACCACGGGCCGTAGTTCTGCGAGTGCTGTGCACCCACGCGCGAGGCCGCGCCGTTGGGGCCGCGGAACACGATCGGACAGCGCATCTGGCCACCCGACATGTAGTTGGTCTTGGCAGCCGAGTTGATGATGTGGTCGATCGCCTGCATGGCGAAGTTGAATGTCATGAACTCGACGATCGGGCGCAGGCCACCCATCGCAGCGCCCGTACCGATACCGGCGAAGCCGTACTCGGTGATCGGCGTATCGATGACGCGCTTGGGGCCGAACTCCTCGAGCAGCCCTTGCGTCACCTTGTAGGCGCCCTGGTACTCGGCGACTTCCTCGCCCATCACGAAGACGCGTTCGTCACGGCGCATCTCCTCGGCCATCGCGTCGCGCAGCGCGTCGCGCACGGTCGAGGTCTTCATGTTGGTGCCGTGCGGAATCTCGGGATCGGCGACCTTGGGCTTGGCCTCGGTCTGCAGCTTGGCGGTACCCGACGCGGCGCTCACGTCCTGGATCACGTCCGACTTGACGGCCTGCGCTTCGACCTTGGGAGCCGCAGCGGGAGCCGAAACCGCCGAAGCGTCTTCGCCCTCACCCGCGAGCATCGCGATCACGGTGCCGACCTTCACGCCCTCGGTGCCTTCGGGAATGAGGATCTTGCCGACGGTGCCTTCATCGATGGATTCGAATTCCATCGTCGCCTTGTCGGTTTCGATTTCGGCCAGGATGTCGCCCGAGGAAACCTCGTCGCCTTCCTTGACCAGCCACTTTGCGAGCTTGCCCTCTTCCATCGTGGGCGAGAGCGCGGGCATTTTCAGTTCGATCGCCATCAGTAGCGCTCCACCAGGACGTCAGTATAGAGTTCGGACATTTCAGGCTCGGGCGAGCTTTCCGCGAAGTCGGCAGCCTCGGTGATCTGCTTGCGCACCTGCTTGTCGAGGTCCTTGAGCGCCTCTTCGGTCATGCCCATGGCGATCAGTTCGGCCTTGGCGTGCTCGATCGGGTCGCGGTTGTCGCGAACACCCTGGACTTCCTCGCGGCTGCGATACTTCGCCGGGTCGGACATCGAGTGGCCACGGTAGCGGTAGGTGTTGAGCTCCATGAGCACCGGACCATTGCCGCCGCGCACGTATTCAAGTGCGATCTCGGCCGCCTTGCGGACTTCGAGCACGTCCATGCCATCGACCTGCATGCCCGGAATGCGGAACGCGCTGCCACGACGGTGGAAGTGGGTTTCGGCCGAGGAGCGCTTGACTGCGGTGCCCATGGCGTACTGGTTGTTCTCGATCACGAAGATGATCGGCAACTTCCACAGCGCGGCCATGTTGAAGGCTTCGTAGACCTGGCCCTGGTTCGACGCACCATCGCCGAAGTAGGCCATCGCGACGCCGCCGTCCTCGTTGTACTTGTGCGCGAAGGCAAGGCCCGCACCGAGCGGCACCTGCGCACCGACGATGCCGTGGCCGCCGTAGAACTTGTGCTCGACGCTGAACATGTGCATCGAGCCGCCCTTGCCCTTGGAGATGCCGGCAGCACGCCCCGTAAGCTCGGCCATGATCACTTTGGGATCGATGCCGTAGGCAAGCATGTGGCCGTGGTCACGATAGCCGGTGATCACCGAATCCTTGTCGCCATCGAGCGCCGACTGCAGGCCGACGGCAACGGCTTCCTGGCCGATGTAGAGGTGGCAGAAACCGCCGATAAGGCCCAGGCCGTAAAGCTGGCCGGCCTTTTCTTCGAAGCGTCGGATGAGCAGCATCTGCTCGTAAAGCTTGAACAGCTCATCCTTGTCCGCCTTGTAGCGCTTGTCGGATTCGAGCGTGGTCTGGAGCGTGTCGAGCGCGAAGTTGTCTTCGGCGGCTGGCGTTACCGGCGTGTCGGTCGTGCCGGACGCGGCGTCAGTCTTTGTTTTGGGCAATGCTGCTCCCCCTGGGGTAAGGATGGCTTCGTTCGAGCGATATAGGCAAATCGCTCGGTCACGGAAAGCGTTCCAACCCGGAATTGAGGGCGATTCAAAGCACTTTTTGTACCATTCCACGCAACTGTGGTTGCAAGAAACTGAACCGACACCGATTTCTGCGACGGTCCGTGGTACTGCCGTCAAGGCAAGAGCAGGACCTTTTCGTCGGGACGGGCGACATTCAGATTGCTGCGCAGCAATTCGCCCGCCAGATCGGGATCGACGTGGTCAGGCGCGAGCAGATCGACCCGATTGCGCAACCGATCCCGCTTTTCCTGCAAGTCGACAAGGCTGATGCGACGCTGATCGAGCGCGCGCTGGTTTTCGCCCCAGGCCAGAAGACCACTCGGCCCTGCCACCGCGAAGCCAGCCATGAGCATCAAGGCCGCCAAAGGCAGCCCCTGCACCAGTCGCTTGCGCACAATGGTAGTTTCGCCCCGCATGGTCCTCATGGTGTCGATAGAATCACAACTGATTCGTCCTTGCAAGCCTTAATTCTAGGCGATTCGCTGCACTTGCGACAGGTCTGCAAGCCTCGGTCCATCGGATGCCCGAAACGAATTGTGTCGATAAGTTTCGCAAAACGTCCTTACCAATCCGTTCACGAGCCAATTCCCGCAGTTCCGGGCCAGACGCCAACCCCGTGCAAACGATGGAAACCGCAAGTCAACCAAAGGTTCCTTGGCCGGAAATCCCACGCTAATGCGAATCTATTGCAATGAATTGCAGGATATGCGAATTGGTCGCAACAAGGACGGGGAACGCCGGGAACAGGGCCTGGCGGATACCTTGGGGGGAATACATGACAAGATACAATTTCCTGGCCGTTGGCAGCATCAGCCTGACTTTCGCGACCGCACCACAGGCGGCCTACGCTGCGGCAGCGGGTATTTTACCCAGCGAGCTATCCGTCGGCGCGATGTTCGTTCAGGCCGACTGGCTGGTCAAAGTCGTGATGATCGGACTCGCTCTCGCCTCGGTCGCCACCTGGACGATCTTCGTCGCCAAGCTGCTCGAATTGCGCAAGGCCAACGCGAGCGAGAAGCTGGTCCACGACCAACTCGTATCGCTGCGTTCGCTGCGCGATGCCGCGCTTGACGGAAACCTTGCCTTTACCCCGCTCGTGCGCGAGGCGCTTTCCGAACTGCGCCTGTCGAGTGACGCGCTTGCCGACCCCGAGGGCATCAAGGAACGTGTCGTCTCGCGCTTCCAGCGCCACGAGGCGGCCGTAACCCGGCGCATGACGCGCGGCGTCAACGTTCTCGCCACGATCGGCGCAACCGCCCCCTTCGTCGGCCTCTTCGGCACGGTGTGGGGCATCATGAACAGTTTCATCGGCATCGCCGAGAAGCAGACCACGAACCTCGCCGTGGTGGCACCGGGCATCGCCGAGGCCCTGCTCGCCACCGCGATCGGCCTCGTCGCGGCGATCCCGGCCGTGGTTATCTACAACCACTTCGCGCGCCAGATCGCGGCACACAAGGCGCTGGTCTCGGACAGCGCAGCGGCCATCCTGCGGCTCGTCTCGCGCGATCTCAGCCGCGGCCAGGCGCTCCCGCTCGTCAAGGAAGGCTAAGACGCCATGGCGATCCAGCTCTCCGAGGGGGGCGACGAGCTCCCCGTCAACCACGACATCAACGTAACGCCCTTCATCGACGTCATGCTGGTGCTGCTGATCATCTTCATGGTCGCAGCCCCGCTCGCAACGGTCGACGTCAAGGTCGACCTGCCGTCCTCGACGGCCGCGCCCGCGGCAAAGCCCGACAAGCCCGTCTACCTGACCTTGCAGCAAAGCGGCGAGATGCGGGTGGGAGAGCGCGCGGTCACCCAGGACGCCCTCGGCCAGGCGATCATCTCCGCCACTTCGGGCGATCGCGAGCAGCGCGTATTCCTGCGCGCGGACAAGACCGTCACCTACGAAGCGATCATGAAGGCGATGAACGCGCTGCGCGACTCGGGATACCGCCATGTAGCCCTTGTCGGGGCCGAGCAGGCCGGATCACGGTAATGCGCGCGCCCGAACGCGACGACCCTGGCGTCCGGCAACGCTGGGCGGGCGCGGCTGCGCTCGCGCTCGGCGGCCATGCGCTCCTCCTCGGCGCTGTCTTGCTGTGGAGCCGAAAGGCCCCGGCGCCCGAGTCCGAGCCCGTCGTCCTCGTCGAATTGCCCGAAGGCGCCGCTGCGGCCCCCTCGCCATCCGCTGCGGACGCGCCCTCGCCTGCCCAGGCACAGACAGCGAGCACGTCCCGGATGACGTCCGAGCCCGTCGAGCAGCCAAGCGCACGCGTACAACCTGATCCGCTGCCGATGGTGCGTCCCGCCGTCCAGGCTGCCCCCATACAGCCTGTTGTGGCCGCACCGGCTCCGACGCCGCCACGTCCCGCTCCGCCGGTTGCGGCGAGCGGCCCTTCCGCGCCAGCGCGCACTGTGTCGGCCGGCAGTGCAAGTACCGGCGATGGCCCCGGCACCAGTCCGGCCGCGCGCAAGGCGCAGCAGGACTACTACGCCATGATCGCGGCACATCTGCAGCGCCGCAAGACCTACCCGCCCGAGGCCCGCAAGGCCCGGCAGCAAGGCATCGTCACCGTCCGCTTCACCGTCGCGCGCGATGGTTCGGTCAGCGCAGTCTCGATCAAGCGTTCGAGCGGGCACGAACTGCTCGACGGGGCCACGCTGGATCTGATGCAACGCGTCGCCCCGCTGCCACGCATGCCGGCGTCGATGGAGAAGGACAGCGTCACGCTGTCGCTGCCGATCGAATATTCGCTGCGCACCGAGTGATCGCTGCGCCAGCACCACAACCGAACCAGAACACCATGATGAGGGAAAATTCGTGAAAAAGCACAAGGGGGGAATCCTGCGTCCGACGAGCCTGCGCCAGTCGGGCGCGGCCGTGGCGCTGGGCATGACGGCAGCGACTTTCGCCGTACCGGCGGCCGCACAACAGGCGGGCGACGCCGACGAAGAAGTGCAGCTCGACACGCTCCAGATCGAGGACAGCGCGGCCGACATCAATCCCTACACCTCGCCGGGCGCGCCCTACAAGGCGCGCGTCTCGGCTGATCCGCGCCGCGTGAAGCCCCTCGCCGAGACGCCCGCGACGATCACCGTCGTCACCGAGACACAGATGGAAGAGGCCGGCACCACCGACCTCAAGGAAGTCCTGCGTCTGCAACCCGGTGTCACCATCGGCACCGGCGAGAACGGCAACGCCTTCGGGGATCGCTACATCATCCGTGGTGAGGAAGCGCGCAGCGACGTCTTCGTCGATGGCCTGCGCGACCCCGGGATGACCACCCGCGAAAGCTTCGCGGTCGACCAGGTCGAAATCACCAAGGGCCCGAGTGCCACCTTTGCCGGGCGCGGCGCGGTGGGCGGTGCGGTCAACGCGATCACCAAGCAGGCCAGCACCGAGTATTCGTTCCACAAGGTCGACCTCGGCGCGGGTACCGACAATTTCTGGCGCGGTACGCTCGACACCAACTGGGCGCTGACCGAAAACGCCGCGATCCGCGCGAACCTGCTCTATGCCAAGCAGGACGTGCCCGACCGCGACCCGGCCTACCGCGAGCGTTGGGGCGCGGCAGTCTCGGCCACGTACGCGCTGAGCGAAGCCGTCCGCTTCGCGCTCGACTACTACCACCTTACCGCCAAGGATCGCCCGGACCTGGGCACGTATGTGCCCGCCAGCACTGCCGAAGGGTATGGAGAGCCGTTCCACGACCTGCCGACTTTCGCGCAGAAGCAGGACTTCCTGAAGTCCGACGTCGACACCGTGACCGGGCGCATCTTCATCGAGCCAGCGAATGGTCTCAAGATCATCAACTCGACCCGCTATGGCGAAAGCCACAATGGCTACGTCGCCACCGGCGCGCGCGGTGACAGCACGGGGGCCTCGGTGGCGCTAAGCACGCACCAGGGCTGGCAGGACGTCACCTACTTCGTGAACCAGCTCAACGTCCTGGGTACCTTCCACAGCGGCTCGCTGGTCCACAATCTCATCGTGGGCAGCGAATATTCGGACCACCACGTCATCAACGGCGTCTACGCGGTCACCAACAATGGCGCGACCAACTGCACCAATTCGCGCGGCCAAGCCGCCTATTGCCTGACCGATGAGAGCGGGACGGCGATCGTCGATCGCGCGGACATCTCGACGCTGATGGGCCGCGAGATTACCAAGGGCGACGCCGACAGCGACTGGCACGTACGCACGCTCTCGTTCTACGCGATGGACACCGTCGATGTGACCCCGTGGCTCTCGATCAACGGCGGCGTCCGCCTCGACGCGATCGACTTCAGTCTGGTTACCATCGGCGCGAGCGGCAGCACGCAGTACATCCAGAACGAGACGCTGTGGAACGGCCATCTGGGCGTCAGCGTCAAGCCGGTCGAGGAGCTGATGCTCTACGCAACCTGGTCGACGGCCAAGAACATCAACGGCGGCGAATCCGACCTTGGCGCAAACTGCGGCTATGGCGGCCTGTGCGTCTCGAGCACGGTCGACTACACCCAGGCCGATCCCGAAACCTCGATCAGCTGGGAAGCAGGCCTCAAGTGGGACCTGTTCGACGACCGCCTGCTGGTCACTCTGGCCGCGTTCCAGAACACCAAGCACGACGTCTTCGAGATCGCCAGCGGCAACTCGGGCTACTCGCAGGCCGGTAGCATCAACACCGGCAAGAACCGCGTGCGCGGCATCGAGATCAGCCTCGTCGGCAACATCACCGACCGCCTCTCGGCGCAGCTTGGCGGGACGATCATGGATGCGAAGGTGCTCGAGAGCTACGATCCCACCAACGTGGGCCACACGCTCTCGAACTTCGCCGACAAGCAGGCGACGGGCCAATTGCGCTACCAGGCGACCGATGCAATCGCGCTGGGAGTTACCGGCACCTACAAGAGCGCGATGTACGCCGGCCAGCCCGACACCGCCGCCAGCTACAACACCCAAGCCGGTCGCTACAGCTATCGCGTGCCCGCCTCGACGGTGTTCGATGCCTTTGCCGAAGTGAAGTTCACCACCAACTTCTCGGCGCGGATCAACGTCCAGAACATCGGCGATGTGAACTACTACACCGCCGCCTACCGTTCGGGCGCGTTCCTCTACAAGGGCGACGAACGGCGCGGGACGATTACGCTCACCGGCCGTTTCTGATAGGCCTCGTCCGGGCGGAGCGCATCCCTGCGGGTGCCCCGTCCGGACGTCTTCCCCCACTCTCAACGGCAACGGACATGCTGACAGTCATCGAACACCTTCTGGACGCGGGCGAAGTCGCTTCGCTGCGCCGCGAACTCGAGACCGCGCAATGGGTCGACGGCGCTCAGAGCGCGGGCACACGCTCGGTCGCGGTGAAGCAGAACCGGCAGGTCGACAGGGATTGCCCCAAGGGCCGTGCTCTGTCGGACACGATCCTGCGCAAGCTCGGCGCGTGTCCGCAGTTCGTTTCGGCCTCGCTCGCCGAGAAGATCTGGCCGCCGGTGTTCAACTGCTACCAGGACGGCGGACACTACGGCACCCATGTCGATTCCGCACTGATGCGCGACAACGTACGCGGGTTCACGTTGCGCAGCGACCTCTCGGCCACCATCTTCCTCAGCGATCCCGCAAGCTACGAAGGTGGTGAACTGGTGATCGAGCAGGAGTTCGGCGCCCAGGCGGTCAAGCTCGCCGCGGGCGACATGGTGCTCTACCCCTCGAGCAGCCTGCACCAGGTGACCCCGGTGACCTCCGGCCAGCGACTTTGCGCGATCCTATGGCTGCAGAGCGCGGTTCCCGACACCGCCGAGCGCACTTTGCTTTACGATCTTGACCAGTCGATCCAGAACCTGGCCGCCGCGCGCGATGCCACCGATCCCGACGTGGACCGGCTGATCCACGTCTACCACAATCTCGTACGCCGCTGGGCACAGGTCTGAGCCGGTGAAGCGCGTCCCCGTCAAGCGGATCGTCGATCTCGGCCTGGCCGTGCCCGCCCTGCTCATGGTGTGGGACGCCCTCTTCACCCAAGCCTGGCCGATGGACCTCCTGCGCCCCTCGGGCGAGCTTTCGGTCCGTCTGCTCGTAGTCGCGCTCCTGCCCGGGCCGCTGGTCGAGATCTTCGGCACCAACCGGGTCCTGCGCGGCTGGCTCTCGATCCGTCGCGACCTCGGCGTTGCCGCCTTCGGCTACGGCGCGCTGCACCTGGCGTTCTACCTCGTCGACATGACGCCGGAGGGCATCGTCAACGAACTGGGCCTGCCTGGCATCTGGACGGGATGGCTTGCCCTCATGCTGCTTGCGATCCCGGCCGCGCTCAGTTCCGATCGTGCGGTTCGGCTCCTGGGGCGCATCTGGAAACGCCTGCAAGCGGTGGTCTATCCCGTCTTCGTCCTTGCCATTGCGCATTGGCTCATCCTCGACTGGGCGGTCCTGCCCGCCCTCCTTCACGCCGCACCGCTGCTGGTGGCCTGGATCGCCCGCAGCTGGAAACGCAAACACATCCGCAAGGAAGCCCAAAGCCCGTGACACTCCGACTGAAACCCATTGCCCTCGCCACAGGGCTCGCGCTCGCGAGCCTCGCCACGCCCGCGCTCGCCGATGGCGACATCGTCTGCAACGCAGGCCCTCAGAACACCTGGAAGCCGATCGCGGGGCTCAAGAAGAAGGTCTGGCAGGAAGGCTGGACCACGCTCAAGATGCAAGTCGAGGGCGATTGCTACGAAGTCTATGCGCGCAACAACGCCGGGCAGGTGCTCGAGGCCTTCTACCACCCTGTGACGCTCGAGAAGCTGGTGGTCTATCGCCGCGGCACCGAAATCTATCGCAAGATGGGCTTTACCGGGAAGTGACCGCCTCAGCCGTCGATGGCGGCAATGGCGGCACGTTGCCCGCGGCCTTGTTGATGGCAATGTAGTCGGCCCGAAGCGTCCCTTCGCTGTCGGCAAGGTCGCGCTCGGCCTGCAGCACACCGCGCTCGGCGTCGAGCACGGGCAGGTACGTCAGGTTTCCGGCCGCGTACTGCGCCTGCACCAGATCGCGCGTGCGCCGGGCACTGGCTAGCCGGGCCTCGAGCCCACCGTGACGCAGGCGCTGTGCGGTGTAGCCATTGAGGGCATCGTCGATCTCCTGCCAGGCGGTCAGCACCGTCTTCTGGAAATTGACCGCGGCCTGGCGCTCCTCGAGCTTGCGCAGGGCAACCACGCTGCGCCGCTGCCCGCCATCGAAGAGCGGCAGGTTGAGGCTGGGGCCGATCGACCAGGTCCGGCTTCCCCAGTCGAACAGGTTCTCGCTCTTGTAGGATTCCAGATTGAACCCGCCGCCCAGGCGAATGCTCGGATAGAGGTCCGCCTCGGCCACGCCGATCTTCGCGGTGGCGGCGTGCAACTCGGCCTCGGCGGCCTGGACGTCGGGACGGCGCAGCGCCACTTCGGACGGCAGACCGAGCGCAAGATCGGGTTCGCCGCGCGGCGCCGAGCCATCGCGCCTTTCAAGCAAGGCCTGGAGCGAGCCGGGATGGTCCCCGGTCAGGATCGCCAGCGCATTGAGCAGGCTCGCCTCGTTCGCGCGCAGGGACGGCAGGCCTGCCGTCAGCGCCGCTTGCGAGGAACGTTCGGTTTCGAGCGCGGTATGGTCGTCAAGCCCGCCCTTCACACGTGCTGTCACCAGACGCGCGCGTTCGTCGACAAGCGCCAGATCGCGCTCGGCAAGATCGATCTGGCGCTGCACGGTGCGCAGCTGGAAATAGGCCCGCGCGACTTCGCTCGTGATGCTGAGGCGGGCCAGCTGGACGAGCGCGGCCTGCCCCTGGACAGCCGCGTCCGCCGCCTCGAGGCTACGGCGTACCTTGCCCCACAAGTCGGGCTCCCACGCGGCATCGAAGCCACCCTGGAACAAAGTGAAGGGATTGGCGAGAAACTGCGCCATCTGGTCGCGCTCGGCACTGGTGCCGATCACGTCGAACAGGCGGGTCGAAGCACCATATTCGCTGAGGCGCTCGCGGGTCACCGACCCTTTGAGATTGACCTGCGGCAGTCCGGCGGCCCCTGCCCCCTCGCGCTGGACGCGCGCTGCGGCAAAGCGCAGTGCCGCGTCGGCAATGTTGGGATTGGCGCTCAGCGCGCGGGCTTCCAACTCGTCGAGCACCGGATCGTGCCACACGCTCCAGAACGTCGGCGCGAGTGCGCCATTGCCGGCCTGCGCCGGGTGCAGCGCGGGTGCACCCGAGCGCCAGCTGGACCAGTCCGCGGGTGCCTCGATCGCGGGTGCGACATAGTCCGGGCCGACCGTGCATCCCGCCAGGGTGCAAAGCATCGCGCCGCTGCCAAGCAGGGCGAGACTTCGGCTACGCCGGGGAACGGGGAGAGTTGGGAGCGCAAGCGGCATCGCAGTTCCAGCCTCAGGCAAGTCGATGGCGAAAGAGCCATGCCGCAAGCGGCAGCGTCACCGCCGCCACCGCGAACATGGGAATGAAATCGGGATAGATGTCCCCGAGCCCGGCGCCCTCCAGGTAGACGCGGCGCACCAGATCCACGCCGAAGCGCAGTGGGTTCACGTACGTCGCGATCTGGAGCACCTGCGGCATGTTGCGCACCGGGGTGATGAGGCCCGACAGCAAGGTCAGCGGCATGATCACGAGGAACGTGTAGAGCATGGCCTGCTGCATGTTGAGCGCGAGCGCCGACAGCGACATGCCGATGCCGACGGCGGCTCCGGTAAAGCCGAGCAGGCCGAGGTAAAGCAACGCAATCGAGCCGCTCATCGGGATCTGGAACCAGAACAGCGCGATCATCAGGACGATCGAGGATTGCAGCATGCCGATCATGATCGAGGGGATCGCCTTGCCGACGAGGATCTGCAGCGGCGTGAGTGGCGTGACGAGGAGCTGGTCGAACGTGCCCTGCTCGCGCTCCCGCGCGACCGAGAGCGCGGCGAGCAGCAGCGTCTGCAGCATCGAAAGCGTGGCGATCATCGCCGGCACGATCTGCCAGCGCGATTCCAGGTTCGGATTGAACCAGGCCCGGCGCACGAGGGTAATCCCGCCGCCTCCCGAACGCCGCGCGTTGAATGCCGTCGCAACCGCCGCGATATAGCCCGAAGCCGCACCCGCGGTCGTCGAATTGCGCCCATCGAGAATGAGCTGCACCGGAGCATCGCCCCCTGCCGCGAGGGTATCGGCGAAGTCCGAGGGAAGGCTGATGGCCATGATCACGCGGCCCTGGTCGATGACCTGCGCGATCTGGCCGGGCGTGCTCAACGTCGCCTGGCGGCGGAACACACCTGTCCCGTCGAGGTGGGCGAGGAATGCGCTCGAAGCCGCCGAGTGGCTCTGATCGAGCACGGCGTACGGCACATTGGTGAGATCGAACGATGCGCCGTAGCCGAACAACAGGGTCTGCACGAAGGCCGGAGCGAACAGCACGATCCGGTTCGCGGGATCCTTGAAGATCGCGAGAAGCTCCTTGCGGATGAGCGTGAGGATCGGAAAGACCAGCGCGGCGAACTCGTTCATCTGCGCTCCTCCTCAGTCTAGCCGCTTGCGCAGCGTGCGCCGGGTCGCGAACAGCAGGACGAGCGCATAGCCGCCCAGGATCAGGCAGCTGCGCGCCACCATCGGCCAGTCGGTCCCGGCAAGGAACAGCGTCTTGATCAAGGCCATGAAGTGCGTCGCGGGCACGACCTGGGCGGCGACCTGGACGCCCAGCGGCACGTTGCGCAAGTCAAACACGAAGCCCGAAAGCATCATCGCGGGCATGAAGCTGGTCAGCAGCGCCACCTGGCTCGCCGCAAACTGATTGCGGGTCGTGCCCGAGATGAAAAGGCCCAGGAGCAGGGACACGACCAGGTACATCGTCGAGGACAGCAGCACCGCCACCAGCGACCCGCGGATCGGCACGTCGAACAAGAGCCGTGCGGCCAGGAGGCACATGGCGAGATCGACCAGCCCGACAAGCACGTAAGGCGCCAGCTTGGCAATGACAATCTCGATCGGGCGCACCGGGGTCACGAACAGCGACTCCAGCGTGCCGCGTTCCCACTCGCGCGCAACGAGCAGCGAGGTCAGGAAGGCTCCGACCAGCGTCATGATCAACACGACGAGGCCCGGCACCAGGTACCAGGTGCTGTTCGAGGTTTCGTTGAACCAGATGCGCTGGACGAGCACGATCTGTCCGGCGCCGTGCGCAGTGCCCTGCCCGCGGTCGAACCGGTGCTCCATCGCCTTGCCGAGCGCTCCGGCGATATAGGCCTCGAGCGTCGTCGCGGTCACCGAATCGATGCCATTGAGCACGAGTTGAACTTGCGCCGCCCCCCTGCCGCGCTGGCGAAGAAAGTCGACGGGAACGTGGACGATGGCATCGACCTTGCCGTCACCCAGCAGGCGCTCGGCTTCGGCCAGCGTCCCGACCCGGCGGGACGCAAGGTAGCTTGAACCCTCGACCCCTGCGACAAGCTCGCGCGCCGCCAGCGACGGCTCGTCGATGACGATGGCGACGGGCGCGTTCTTCACGTCGAACGAAAGCCCGTAACCGAACAGCAAGATCAGCGCGATCGGCAGGAGGAAGCCGACCAGAAGGTTCGAGCGGTCCCGCAGCATCTGGCGCATTTCCTTGCGTACGAGCGCACGCAGGCGAGTGGCGAAGCCAGAAGTGGACGCGCTCACGATACGGCCTCGGTTTCGGGCTCGCGTGACATTGACGCCTCACGACCCTGCTCGACGATCGCGATGAAAGCGCTGTTCATGTCACGCCCACGCTCGCCAGCCTGCTCACGCACCTTGCGCGGGGTACCGAGTGCCAGAAGCCGCCCCGCATCCTGAATGGCGATCCGGTCGCAGTATTCGGCCTCTTCCATGAAGTGCGTGGTCACGATGATCGTCACGCCCGATTGCGAGAGCTGGGTGATGGTGCGCCAGAACGCCCGGCGCGCGAGCGGATCGATCCCACTGGTCGGCTCGTCAAGGAACAGGATGCGTGGCTCATGGATCAGTCCCGCTGCCATCGCCAGGCGTTGCTTGTAGCCGTGCGGCAGGATCCCGCTCTGGGCATGGGGGTCGAGTTCGAACTGCGCCTCGATCACCCGGATGCGATCGCGCAATGCGCGTCCACGCAGGCCATAGGCACCCCCGAAGAACTCCAGGTTCTCACGAACCGAGAGGTTGGCGTAAAGCGCGAATTTCTGCGCCACGTATCCGATCCTGCGGCGCGCCGTCGCGCGCGCGGTGCGCAAGTTGACGCCCGCCACTTCGAGATGCCCGCTCGTCGCGGGAAGGAGACCGCAGAGCATGCGGAAGGTTGTCGTCTTGCCCGCCCCGTTGGGGCCCAGGAGCCCGAATATTTCACCGCGCCGAACGTCGAAACTGGTGCTGGCCACCGCGGTAAAATCGCCGAAACGGCGCACCAGGTCGCGCACTTCGATGATCGGGGCTTCGTCCTTCGCCGCCGAAGTGGACGACCCGGACCGAACCTCATCGCCCGCCACGTCCGCCGAGGGGCCGGGCACTTGGTTGCGGTCGCTTTCGTGTTCGCGCAAAAGCAGCATGAACGCGTCTTCGAGTTCCTCTTCGCGTGGGCGCGCTACGCGGTCCCCGACAAGATCGTCGAGTTGCTCGTCGGTCACCTCGGGCCGGCGGATGTAGCGCACCTCGCCTCCGCTTGGCACGGCATCGACGATCCGCTCGGACGCATCGATCAGACGCGCCTGCAGGTCGCGCGCCGGCTCCTCGGAGCGAGGAGATGCGACCCAGGTCAGTCCTGCGACGCGCGTGCGCAACTCTTGGGGCGTGCCTTGCGCCAGTTGCTCGCCCTTGTTGAACACGTGCACGCGCTCGCACCGCTCGGCCTCGTCCATATAGGCCGTGCTGACGAGGACACTGAGCCCTTCCTCGGCGATCATCTGTTCGATGATCGTCCACAAGTCGCGGCGCGAGAGCGGGTCCACCCCCACGCTCGGCTCGTCCAGAAGCAGCAGGTCGGGCACGCGCACCAGCGTGCAGGCGAGCCCCAGCTTCTGCTTCATACCCCCCGAGAGCTGTCCCGCCGGCCGTGCGGTGAAGCGTGCCAGATCGGTCATCGCAAGGAGACGGGGGAAGCGTTCCGCACGCGTCTCTTTCGAGACGCCATGCAGGTCCGCATAGAGATCGAGGTTCTCCTGAATACTGAGATCCTCGTAAAGGCCGAAACGCTGGGGCATGTAGCTGATGCGGTTCTGCACCGCCTGCGCCTCGTGCCGCACGTCGAGCCCCAGCACTTCGAGCGTACCGCCATCGGGATGCAGCAAGCCCGCGATCATGCGCATGAGCGTGGTCTTGCCCGCACCATCGGGACCGACAAGTGCCGTCAAGGTGCCCGGAGCGACCTCGAAGTGGACATCGCGCAGCGCGTCGAAGGGAACGGCGTCTGGTCCGGTGAACACCTTGCGCAGATCGCGAGCCACAACGACCGGACGTTTCCTCGGCAAGAGCTCCCCGGGCGCGGCGACACTCACCGGCGCGTTCCGGTGTCCAGACGCACTGTCACCGGCTGGCCGAGCCGCAGGCGGTTGGCCTTGTCCTCGACAAGCACCCGCACCTCGTAGACCAGCGCAGTGCGCAAGTCCTCGGTCTCGACCGACTTGGGTGTGAACTCGGCGACCGAGGAAATGTAGCCGATCCGGCCGGCGACCGCGCGATCGGGCGCGCTGTCGCTCAGCACGCTGGCGGCCATTCCGGGACGGATGCGCCCGAGATCGGTCTCGCTGACGTAGACGCGCACCCACTTGGGGCTGAGCAGCGCGATGTCGAAGACGGGCTGCTGCGGCGAGGCCATGTCGCCTATCTCCAGCAGGCGCGAGCGCACTTCGCCATCGGCTGGTGCGCGCAAGGTGCCCATGTCGACCCGGTGCCTGAGCAGCGCGAGCTGCGCCCTGGCCGCCTCGACCTGAGCTCCACTGGCCGCCACTTGTTCTTCACGTGGGCCCTTGCGGGCGAGCGCCAGCGACTGCGCGGCTTCTTCGGCCCGGGCCTTGCCCGCCTTTGCCGCACTGCTGGCCGCATCGAGATCGTGCGCGCTGACCGCGCGTCCGGACGTAGTTACGCTCACTTCGCGCAGCCGGGCGAGATCCTGCGCACTGCGCGCGGCGTCGGCCTGCGCGGCACGCAGGGCTTCCTGCGCCTGCGCGATCTCCTCGGGCCGCGATCCATTGCGCAGTTGGCGCAAGTTCTCGTCTTGCGCGGCGACTTGCGCTTGCGCCTGACGGACCTGGAGCGCAAGGCTTGTCGTGTCGAGCCGCGCAACGACGTCGCCCGCCTTGACCTGGTCGCCTTCCTCGACCGCCAGCTCGGACACACGGCCGCTTTCCTCGAAGGCCAGGCTGACCTGGCGCACGTCGACGTTGCCGTGGAGAGTGAGATGCCCGTCATCATCGGCACTCCGGGACCCCAGCCAGACCGCCAAGGCGATCGCGCCGAAGACAATCACAAGCGCTGCGGCAATACGCGATTTATTCATTGCGCTGCGGGCCCCCTCGACTCGTGCGTGCTGCGTAGTCCTTGTGAAAGCCTGCCATTTCCGTTGCGTGAAGGAAACCGCGAGAAAGGCTTTTTGGACGCGTGTCCATTCCGCAAGGTTTGCACTACCACTTGCGCGCTTGGGAAATTGCACCGGCCCTGCTAGGCGCAGCGCCATGTTGACGATCCGCGATATCACCGTGCGCCTGGGTGGCCGCACCATCCTCGACCAGGCCAGTGCGACCATACCCAACGGCGGCAAAGTCGGCCTCATCGGCCGCAACGGCGCGGGCAAATCGACGCTGGTGAAAGCCGTGATCGGCGAGCTCGAACCCGACGGCGGATCGCTCGACCTGCCGCGCCGGGCAAGGCTGGGCTATATCGCGCAGGAGGCTCCAACCGGCACCAAGACGCCGTTCGAGGCCGTGCTCGACGGCGACGCCGAACGCACCGCGCTCCTCGCCGAGGCGGAAACCTGCACCGACCCGCATCGCCTTGGCGACGTGCACGAGCGGCTCATCGCGATCGACGCCTATTCCGCCCCCGCCCGCGCCGCGCGCATCCTCGTCGGCCTCGGGTTCGACGAAGAGATGCAGGCGCGGCCGCTCGACAGCTTCTCGGGTGGCTGGAAGATGCGCGTCGCGCTTGCCTCGCTGCTGTTCTCGCAGCCTGACGTGTTGCTGCTCGACGAACCTTCGAACCACCTCGACATCGAGGCGACGCTGTGGCTCGAGAGTTTCCTGTCCAGCTATCCCGGTACGCTGATCGTGATCAGCCACGAGCGCAGCCTGCTCAACAGCGTCGTCGACCACATCCTGCATCTGCAGAACGGCAAGCTGACACTCTATCCCGGCACTTACGACAGCTTCGAACGCCTTCGCGCCGAACGCGCGGCCCAAGCCGAGGCCGCGCGCGCGAGCCAGGAAGCGCAGCGCAAGAAGCTGGCCGACTATGTCGCGCGCAATTCGGCCCGCGCATCTACCGCCAAGCAGGCGCAGTCGCGTGCCAAGATGCTCGCCAAGATGCAACCGATCGCGACGCTGATCGACGATCCCTCGATGCGCTTCGACTTTCCGAGCCCCGACGAACTGCGTCCGCCGCTGGTGACGCTCGACCAGGCCGCGGTAGGGTACGAGGAAGGCAAGCCGATCCTGCGTCGGCTCAACTTGCGCATCGATCCCGACGATCGCATCGCGCTGCTCGGCCGCAACGGCAACGGCAAGACGACACTGGCCCGCCTGATCGCTCGGCAATTGGAACCGATGGACGGCGAGACCAGCTTTTCGCCCAAGATCCGCGTCGGCTACTTCACCCAATACCAGGTCGAGGAACTGCCCGAAGGCTCGACCCCGCTCGAATTGATGACGCGCGCGATGCCCGACAAGCCGCCGCTCGCCGTGCGCAACCAACTCGGCCGCTTCGGCTTCTCGGGCGACCGCGCCACGGCGGAGACACGCACGATGTCGGGCGGCGAACGCGCCCGCCTCGCCCTCGCGCTCGTCACCCGCGACGCGCCCCACATGCTCATCCTCGACGAACCGACCAACCACCTCGACGTCGACGCGCGCGAAGCGCTGGTCCAGGCACTCAACGCCTACGAAGGCGCGGTGATCCTCGTCAGCCACGATCGTCACATGGTCGAACTCGCCGCCGACCGCCTGGTCCTCGTCGATCAGGGCGAGGCACGCGCCTACGATGGATCGATGGACGACTACATCGACTTCGTGCTGGGCCGCAACCAGCCCAAGAGCGACGCCGCCGCTGCGAAGGGAGAGGCCCGGCCCGCGCGCAAATCGGGTGCGGTCGCACGCGAGGAACTGAAGGCGCAGCGCCGCGCGGTGACCGAGGCGGAAACCGCGATGAAGAAGCTGCAGGTCCAGCTCACCGCGCTCGACGCCGCGCTGGTCGACCCTTCCTCAGCCAAGGGCGACCTCAAGGGCCTCGCCATCGGCGCCCTGGGCGCGCGACACACCCAGGTGAGCGCCGCACTCGAAGAGGCGGAAATGGCCTGGCTCGAAGCGAGCGAAGCGCTCGACGCGATCATGGGCAACGCCTGATGACCGGCGCTGGACATCAAGGTGTCCAGCGATGGACATGAAAAAGGGGCGGGACCTGTGCGGTCTCGCCCCTTTTTATTTCGTCAAAGTCTCGAAGAACGATCAGCCGCGACGACCCTTGCTCTTGTAGCCACCGCCCGGACCGGCGCTCGGTCCATGACCCGAAGCGCCGCCCGCCGGACCACGACGCGGTCCGTCGCGACGAGGGGGCTTGCCGCCACCATTGAAGGGACGGGCCTTGCGCGGACCACGGTCGAAACCTTCACGCGGACCATTGCCACCCGATCGGAAATTGCCACCACCGCCATGGCGCGCGGGCGGCGGAGCGTCCGAGCGCTCGAAGCGGATCGCCTTCTCGAAGTCGTCGTCGGCCGAGCCGGCGGTCTTGTTGACCGTCTGCTCGAAACGCTCGGCGAGCGCATTGGGAATTTCGATGAAGGTCTCGTGGACCAGGATGCGGATCTGGCCGATCACGTCACTCGAGACATGCCCGCGACGGCAGACGACCGGAAGGACCCAGCGCGGCTCGGCCTGATCCTTGCGACCGATGTTCATGCGGAACCACACCGAATCCTCGAAACCCTCGCCGCGCTTGCCGCGACCCGGCTTCTCAACCCGGCCAAGCAGTTCCTCGGGCTGGGGCATCGTCTCGCGCTGGGCGGCAACGAGCGCGGCAGCGAGGTCCTCGGCCGGCACCGTTTCCATCAGCGTGCGAGCGATCTCGCGGTCGTCCTCGGTGATTTCGCGCGGCGCGGTGAGCGCCTCGACAATGCGCGCGCGGTCCTTGGCACGGATTTCCTCGGGGCCCGGAACATCGGTCCACTCGGCCGGGATGCGCGCATCACGCAGCATGTATTCCACCCGGCGGCGGCGCGCATGGGGCACGAGCAGTACCGCGGTGCCCTTCTTGCCCGCGCGCCCGGTGCGGCCCGAGCGGTGCTGGAGCGTCTCGGCGTCGCGCGGGATCTCGACGTGGATCACCAGCGTAAGCGTGGGAAGGTCGATGCCGCGCGCGGCGACGTCGGTGGCAACGCAAACCCGCGCGCGCTTGTCGCGCAGCGCCTGGAGCGCGTTGTTGCGCTCGTTCTGCGAATGCTCGCCCGAAAGCGCGACGGCCGAGAAACCACGTTCGATCAGCTTGGCGTGAAGATGCTTGACCTTGTCGCGCGTGGCGCAGAACAAGATCGCGGTCTCGGCCTCGTGGAAGCGCAGGATATTGATCGCCGCGTTCTCGAGATCAGAAGGGGTCACCGTCACGGCCTGATAGGCAATGTCGCCATGGCCACGGCTTTCGCCGACGGTCGAGATGCGCAGGGCATCGTTCTGGTACTGTCGGGCCAACTGCTCGATGCCGCGCGGCATCGTCGCGGAGAACAGCAGCGTGCGGCGCTCGGCAGGCGTTGCATCGAGAAGTTCCTCGAGGTCCTCGCGAAAGCCCATGTCGAGCATTTCGTCGGCCTCGTCGAGCACGACCGCGCGCAGTTCGGAGAGGTCAAGCTTGCCGCGCTCGAGATGATCGCGAAGACGGCCGGGGGTGCCTACGACAATTGCGGCGCCCTTCTCCAGCTTCTTGCGCTCGGCGACCGGATCCATGCCACCCACGCACGTCACGATGCGCGCATTGGTGGGTGCATAGAGCCAGCTCAGCTCGCGGCTGACCTGCATCGCCAGTTCGCGCGTCGGCGCGATCACCAGCGCCTGCGTCGTGCGGGCATAAGCCAGGTCCTCGACGGCGAGCAGCTGCTCAGCCATCGCGAGACCGAAGGCTACGGTCTTGCCCGAGCCCGTCTGTGCCGAGACGAGAAGGTCGCGCCCTTCGGCTTCCCTTTCGCAGACAGCCTCCTGCACGGCGGTCAGCTTTTCGTAGCCTTGGCCGGCGAGCGCGGCTGCAAGAGGCTGGGGAAGGTGTTCAAAGTTCGATGACATCAACGGTTCACGCCGCCAGAAAGCGGCCTCTCGGTCAGGGGGTTCGGGAAGCTGAACCCGCACATCGGGCAATCAGTCGCGGCCCCCTTATACGAAAACGTGCAACATTGCGCGTTCGAATTTTGCATTTCGACGAAATTTTCGATCAGTGTACCGTTTTGCACCGCCCTCTCTCCCGGAAATCCCGGCTTTCGGGAGGGTGATACGCGTCGAAGAGGCGCCGAATGCGCCCCTTCCCGCTCCGTTCAGGGCTTGGGCACGATCCGCATCGCCATGCCGCCACCGGGCGCAAGCCAGACATCGAGCGTATCGCCCTTTTGCACCGTGCGCGTATCATAGGCGATCGCGTGGCGCTTTTCGGTCAGGTAGCTGGCCCCTTCCCCGTCCTTCCAGATCCTGACTTCGTAGGCCTTGCCGGGATCGAGGAAGCGGAAATCCACCTTCACCGTGCGCGGCGTCGCGTCGTTCACACCGCCCACGAACCAGCGCGCACTCGCCCGATCCTTGCGCGCGAACACCGCATAGTCACCCACTTCGCCCGCAATCAGGTGGCTTTCGGCCCAATCAGTCGGCACACTGGTGATGAAGTCCATCTCGCGCGGGTGCTTGTCGAGTTCCTCGACGAAGTCGGCCGCCATCTGGATCGGCGAATAGAGCGTGACGTAAAGCCCGAGCTGCTTGGCCAGCGTGGAAGCCAGCGGCACCCCTTCGGCGCCTTCAAGGCTGAGGATGCCGGGCGTGAAATCCATCGGGCCCGACAGCATGCGGGTGTAGACGAGGGTCGGCTCGTGATCGGGGCCGTTGGCGTAGGCCCCCCAGGCGTTGTATTCCATGCCGCGCGCGCCCTCGCGCGAGACCCAGTTGGGCCAGGTGCGCCGCAAGCCCGTGTCCTTCACCGGCTCATGGGTGTTGACCGCCACATGATGCTTCGCCGCAACTTCGACGACGTCGAGATAATGGTTCACCGTGCGCTGCCCATCGTGCCAGGCCATGCGCGTCGCCCCAGGCTTCAGGCCATAGCGGTCGGTGTCGGCCACGATGCCGCCCGCGTCAGTGACGTAGCCGGTCTTGACCACGTCGACCCCGAGCTTCTCATAGAGCGCCATGGCATCGTCGAGCTGGCTTTCGTAATTGGCGATGTTGCCGCCGGTCTCGTGGTGACCGATCAGGTGGACGCCCTTGGAACGGGCATAGTCGGCCAGCCCGTCGAGATCGAAATCAGGCGTCGCCTGGGTATAACTGAAGTCCTGCCCGTGGCCGAACCAGTTGCCGTTCCAGCCCTTGTCCCAACCCTCGACGAGCACGCCGCGAAAGCCGTGCGCCGCGGCATAGTCGATGTACTGCCTGGTGCGCTGCGTGGTCGCCCCGTGCCGGGGGCCTTCGGCCCAGGTCCAATCGCCCCGGATCATGCCCCACCAGATGCCGATGTAGCGTCCGGGCTGGAACCAGCTGACATCGCCCAGCTTGTTCGGCTCGTTGAGATTGAGTTCGAGGTCGTTCTCGACAAGGCCGGCTGCCTCGTCGGCGATGCGGACGGTGCGCCAAGGCGTTGCAAATGGAAGATCGCGCACGACCGCCGGGCCCTGCGAGGACGGCGCCAGTGTGGTGCGGAAGCTCTGCCCATCGGCGCGCTTGAACCAGTACCCGGCATAGTCGACCAGCGCCGCCTCGTGGAACGCGAGGTGCGTGCCGTCCTCCAGCTTCATCGTGATCGGCGTGTGCGCCGTGGAGACGGCGTCGATCGCGGTGTGCTGATAGACCTGCTCATAGCGGTTCCACTCGCCGCCGGGGATCCACCACGCCTCGCCCTTGGGCGCAATCGTGAAACCGGTCACTTCGTCGGTGATGCGCATGGTCTTGAGTGCAGGCTGTTCGGGCAATTCGTAGCGAAAGCCGATGCCATCGTCGAACAGGCGGAAGCGCAAGTTCATACGCCGCGCGCCATCTTCCTCGGCCTGGACGAAACGCACCAGGACCTCATTGTGCTTGTCATGCACGAAGCGCCGCTCACCCCAGGGCTGCTCCCAGGTCTCCTCGCCCTTCGCCGTCTCGCTGCCCGCGATGGCGAAGCCGCGGGTCATGTTGATACCGTCGGCGAGCAGGAAGCCCAGGCGACTGGGCGCGATCAGGAGCTTACCCTTGCGTGAAAGCGACCAGGTCGGGCGCTTGTCGTTGTCGGTCGTGACGCTCAGTACCAGGCTGCCATCGGGTGAGGTAGCGGTTAAGGCGGCAGGACTTTGCGCGTGAAGCGGTACGGCCCCGAAGGCGGATGCGATCAGGCTTGCTGCGGCCAGGAGGCTCAGCGGTTTCATCAGGTCTCTCCCGTTTGTATCCAGATTGCGGCATATGGGGGCAGGCCTTCAGGCGTGCCCTCGCGCGGCGCGATGTTTGCTCTGGCCAGCCAGATTCCCGCGGCGCTCACGCCTTTGGGCCATGGCTGCACCTCGCCAGTGAAATTGTACAAGGCGGTCACCACTTCACCGCCCCACGTCCGGCGCAGGACAAGGCGCGCCTCGTCGGCGAGGAGCACCTCGCACGCGCCGTGAACCAGGGCCGGCGAACGCTTGCGGATGGTCAGCAGTTCGGCGGTAAAGCGCAGTTGCGAATTCGGATCGGCTTCCTGCCGGTCGACCGAACGCGCGAGGTTCTGCGGACCGAGCGGAAGCCAGGGCGCGCCCTTGGTGAAGCCCCCGTGCTCGTCCTGGGCCCGCCAGGGCAGCGGCGTGCGCACCCCGTCGCGCGAAAGGGTGAGCGGCCAGTTGGCGATGGCCTCGGGGTCCTGCAGGAGCTCGAAGGGAACCTCGTCCTGAAGCAACCCCAGTTCCTCGCCCTGGAAGAGGATGAGATTACCACGCAGCGCGAAGAACAGCATTGCCTTCAACCGCGCAAAGGCGTCACGATCGCCCTCTTGCGCGCACCAGCGCGAGAGTGCGCGTGGGGCATCGTGGTTCTCGAAGGCCCAACTCGGCCAGCCAGAAACCTCAGGGCCATTCCAGGCGGCCAAGGCGCGAGCGACGAGGGCCGGCGTGAGCCGGGGCGCATAGAGAAAATCGAACCCGTAAGCGCTATCGAGCCGGGCGGGCCCATCGGTGAAAGCCTGCATTTCGGCGAGCGCGTTTCGCCCGCCGACTTCGGCCAGCGAAAACGTATCGGGATAGCTGGCGATCAGCGCCTGCAAGCGCTCGATGAAACGGGGAATGTCGGGGTGCGACTGGTTGTAGCTCTGGAGCTGGAAATCGAACGGACGCGTTCGAACCTCTCCCATGTCCGGCGCGGGCGGGTTATCGCGCAAAAGCGGGTCGTGCATCGTGAAGTTCAGGGCATCGATGCGAAAGCCCGACACCCCGCGCTCGAGCCAGAATCGGGCGACTGCCAGAAGCGCGTCCTGCACGTGCGGGTTGTGGACGTTGAGCTGCGGCTGCTGCTTGAGGAAGTTATGGAGATAGTACTGGCCACGGCGCGCATCCCAGCACCAGGCCGGGCCACCAAAGACCGACTGCCAGTTGGTAGGCGGCGAGCCATCAGGCTTGGGGTCGGCCCAGACATACCAGTCGGAATAGGCACTGTCGCGCGCGCTCCGGCTGTCCACAAACCAGGGGTGGAGCTCGGAGGTATGCGCATAGACCTGGTCGACGATGACCCGCAGGCCAAGTTCGCGTGCCCGGGCGACGAGTTCGTCGAAATCGTGCAAGTTGCCGAAGATCGGGTCAACGTCGCAATAATCGGCGATGTCATAGCCGAAATCGGCCATCGGCGAAGTGTAGAAGGGCGAAATCCAGATCGCATCCACACCCAATGCAGCGATATGATCGAGCCGCTGGGCGATGCCCTTGAGATCGCCGATGCCATCGCCGTTGCTGTCCATGAAGCTGCGCGGATAGATCTGGTAGATCGTCGCGCCGCGCCACCATGCCGTACCCGCTTCGCGGCTCGCGCCGGCGTTGGTCGTGTCCACGTTCATCGTCATTTCCCGAAATTGTCCAACACAGGCCTCACGGTGTCGCCTCGCAGATCGCGAAGCCGAGGCCCGCAAGACGCACGTCCAGCGACCCTGCTGCAATCGATCGGGTAGCACAGCCCTGCCCGGCAAGCTGCCGGAACTGCATTGATTTCGGCTCCACCGCTATCCGGCCCTCGATCGGTTTCGTCGACGTATTGAAGGCAAGGACGACCTCGTGGCCATCGCCGGGATCGAAACGCGAAAGCGCAAGGAGACCGGGATGCTCCTGCTCCGCGCCGCGGACCAGCGTCGGTCCCGATTGCAGCGCCGGCGTGCCACGACGTATCCGCGCAAGCTCGCCGATCAGACGATAGAGCGGATGCGCCGTGTCGAAATTGGCATCCGCAGTGGTGCGGTCGGTGCCCAGCGATGCTTGCGCGTTGAACTCGGCGACGCGCGACGGGAACATGTCCTGGCGCGAATCCTTGTCGCCGCCGGTTCCGACGAAGCCCTGCTCGTCGCCCGAATAGATCGTGGGAACTCCGCGCAGCGTCAACAACATGGCGTGCGCAAGGCGCACACGGAGCAGCAGTTCCTCGCGCGAAATTCCGGGATTGGCCTTTTCCAGCAGCATCCCAATACGGCCCGCATCATGATTGCCCAGGAACGTCGGCAACTGGTTGGCGGCCTGGGCGCCTCCCGCGTAGAGCGTGTCGTCGAGCGGCATGCGGGCGAGCTCCGCCTCGCCGTGCCCGGCCGACAGAGCGTTCACCACCGCGTACATCAGACCGAAATCGAGCACGGCGGGAAAGCCCGCATCGCGCGTCCATGAGGCCAACAAGGCAGGATCGTATGCGCCCGTCGCCACTTCGCCGAAAATGTGGAAATTCGGGATACCCCTGGCGTGAGCGCGCGCCTGCATGGCGGGGATGAACTGGCGCCAGAACGCCGGATTGACGTGCCGTGCGGTATCAATGCGAAACCCGTCGATGGCGAAGCGATCGATCCAGGCGCCGTAGATGTCGATCATGCCCTCCACCACGCGCGGGTGCTCGGTGGCCAGGTCGTCGAGGCCGACGAAATCCCCGTATTGCGCGCTTTCGCCCAGCCAATCGGTGTCGCCCCGATTGTGGTAGTAGATCGGATCGTTGAGCCAGGCGGGCACTTTCTCATGCGCCTCGCCCTCGGGCACGACGGGACGGTAGGCGAACGCGGGATCTGTTAGCTTGCTCCAGTTCGCAAGTGTTTGGTCGCGATCTCCGGCGAAGCCTGCGTTGATGGCCGATCCGCCAACGTCGCCCCGCGTCGAATAGGGATAGTCGGCCAGTGAACGATAGGCGGGCGCCTTGCCCGCTGCGTCGGCGTAATGGATCACGTCGGCGGTGTGGTTGACGATGATGTCCATGTAGACCTTCATCCCGCGGGCATGCGCGGCGGCCACGAAGCGGCCAAAGTCCACATCGGACCCGAAATGCGGGTCGACATGGGTGAAATCGGTAATCCAGTAGCCGTGGTATCCCGCCGATTCCTGCCCGGTCGGTCCCTGTACCGGCTTATTGCGGAAAATTGGTCCGACCCAGATCGCCGTGACGCCGAGACCCTGGATGTAGTCGAGCTTCTGCGTCAGGCCCTTGAGGTCTCCACCATGATAGAAGCCCTTGTCGGCGGGATCAAAACCGCTCGACAGACGATCGCCGCCATAGCCGCCGCGATCATTCGAGGGGTCGCCATTCGCGAACCGGTCCGGCAAGACGAAGTAGATGACCTCGCGCTCGGGACCACGAGCACGAAGGTCGGCCAGAGCCTCGCTCCTTGCCAGCGGTGCATCCGCCGTTTGACCAGCGCTGGACAACAGCGCCAGCGCTGCGCCAGCCAGCAGTGCGATCGGTGCCCGTTTCATCTTCTACTCCTCGGCGCCGGTTTGCGGGAAATTTCTGCGATGCAGCAGCGGGGGAAGGTACCGGCGGAACTCCGCAAGGACCCTCGCCCCGCTGCTGGCGTGGCCCGAACGGCTGGTGGGGGAGGAGCCGCACCAACCGCCCGGGAGAGAGTATCAGGCCACAAATTGCCAGGCCTGCAACTTCGATTGTTCTCCCGGTCAGAACTTGTAGGTGAACCCGGCCAGGAAACGACGGCCATAGCTCTGGTAGTCGATGACCTGACGGGCATCGCCGGGATTGGCCGTGATGAACGGTTCGTCGGTGAGGTTCTGGCCCTGGACAGTGAGGGTCAGCCCTTCCAGCGCGCTGCCAGGCTGGAACTCGTAACCGATCTGGCCATCGACGATCATTTCCTCCGCCGCCCGGCGCCGCACGCGGCTGGCACCGAAGCCCGAGACCTCGCCCACGAACGTCGAACGGTAGCGGACCGAACCGCGCACGCTGAAGCCTGCCTTTTCGAAATAGGCCGTACCGTTGGCGACCCACTTCGAATAGCCCGGCAGATCCTCCGAAGCGCCGCCCGGAACCGGCGAGATCTTCGTCTTCGTATAGGCCACCGATCCGGTGACGCCGAAGCCCTCGAGCGCGGAAGTGAAGGTCTCGAAGGGCAGCGTGGTCGCCAGTTCGACGCCGTAGAGCTTGCCACCCGTGCCATTGATCGGAACGTTGAGCTGCGCGGTCGGCGCGATCGTGATGTCGTCCCCCGGGCTCGGCAAGGCCAGCGAGTCCGTCGGCAACGTCACGTCGAGATTGTAGATATAGCTCTTCAAGTCCTTCCAGTAGAACTGCGCGGCGATGTAGCCCTTGGTGCTGAAGTACTTCTCGAAGGTCAGGTCGAGCGCGTTCGCGCGCCAGGGACGCAGGTCCGGGTTGCCCGAGGAGCCGGTCACCTGCGCCACATCGCCGGTGATCGTATAGCCCCAGCTGAGCGAAGCGCGCATGTCGTCGAGGCGCGGCCGGATAATCTCGCGGGCCGCGGCAAAGCGGATCACGAATTCGCTCGGGAAGCGGAGCGAAAGGTTGAGGCTGGGCAGCACGTCGAGATAGTCGGTGCTCTCGTTGCGCTGCGACGCGCCGATATTGGGCGATCCGTTGGCGTTCGTTCCAAGGTACACCGCCGTCGCGCCACGCGAGTTCTGGTCGGTCCAGTTGGCCTGGAGACCGAAATTGCCGGTCAGAACGGCCGAGCCGATGTCCGCATCGATGTTCGCCTGGGCGTAGGCGGTCATGATCTTCTCGCGGATCGCATAGGATTTGACCACGACGTCGCCGTAGGGGTTGGTGACCAGGTTGTAGAGCCCGTCGTTGACCAGCTGGATCGGATCGTAGCTGACCATCGAGCCAAGCCCCAGATAGCTGAGGTCCGTCGACCCCATACGCGCGTCCTCGGGAATCGGCACCGAGACCGTGCCGTCAGTGTTGGCGACAAGGCCCAGGAAATATTCCTCGGGTACCAGCGACTTGGAGCGGGTGGTGTAGTTCCAGCCCATCTGCACCGAGCTCACCGGACCGCCGGAAATTTCCTTGGCAACCTCGACGCGGAACTGCCAGAGTTCGTCCTTGATCTTGCGGTTGTTGTAATAGCCATCCTGGCCGCCGGTGATCGTCGTGCCGTCGGTGCCAATCTGCGTGCCGCCCCAGCCTTGCGGGCTCGTCAGCATGATGAGATCGTAGTCGCTGTAGTCGAGCTGGTGGGTGAAAGTGGAGCCCCCCGAACCCGAGACGAAGCCGATCGTGTCAGTGGCTCCTTCGTCGGCACGGCCGGTGCCCGAATACGTCTCCACGACCAGTTCGTTACGGTCGGTGCGCGAGTAGCTGATGTCGGCCATGGCCTTCCAGCCATTGTCGGTCTGCCACTGATTGTTCCATCCGAAGGAATAGAGCTTGGCATGGCGCTGGAAGGCGTCGTTGCGCAGCACACCCTTGACGTCGCTGAACGAGCCTTGCGTGATCAGCCCGTCGCTTGCCGTGTAACCATCGTCGAGCGAGGCGCCCGACCAGTAGAGCGGCAGCTCGATGCCGCGCTTGAACTGGTCGTCCTTGAAATTCGAATAGAAAGCGTCGAGCGTCGAGGTGAAATTGGAGGAAGGGCGCCATTGCACGGTGCCGTTGAGACCCAGGCGCTTGAGATTGGTCGAGGTCACGTAGGACTTCGAACCGCCGATCACCTTGTTGCCATCGGGACCGTCGGCATAGCCCCAGGCGTTGAATTCCTCGACCTGGTAGGGCTCGTCGAGATAGCTTGCGCCAAGCGCCACGCCCAGGGTGTCGTTCGCAAACTGGTCGACATAGAGTGCGTTGACCCGGTAGCCCTTGTCGTTCGATCCCGCGTTCAACTTGCCCTGGTCGGTATAAGTGCCGCGAGCGCCCACGCTGACAACGCGCTTTCCGGTGTCGAGCGGACGGATCGTGCGCATGTCGACCGTGCCCGAAAGCCCCTGGCCGACGAGGCTGGCCATCGGCGTCTTGTAGACATTGACCGCGTTGACGATTTCCGAGGGGTACTGGTCGTACTCCACGGCCCGGTTGTCCCCGGTCGAGGTCTGTTCGCGGCCGTTGAGCAGAGTTGTCGAGAAGTCGGGCGCGAAGCCGCGGATCGAGATCGCGTTCGAGCGGCCGTTGACGCGCTGCGAGGTGAGGCCCGGCAGGCGCGCGATCGATTCCGCGATCGAGGCGTCGGGCAGCTTGCCGATGTCCTCGGCCGAGATCGACTCGACGATCTGCTGCGCCTCGCGCTTCTCGTTGACCGCGCTTTCCAGGCTCGCCCGGTAGCCGGTAACGATGATCGCACCCTGCTCGCCCAGCGGTTCGTCCGCCGTGTCCTGCGCCAGGGCCGTGCCCGGCATACCCATGGCAAGACCCACCACCAACGCACCGAACGAAATCGTACGAGCCTTCGAAATATCCCTACGAAGCGACATCCAAACCTCCCCTTTGAACCGTGCGACGCTCTTGCGTGCCGCCACGGTGTCCTCCTTGCAAAGCGAGCCCGTACGTTTCCGTCGCGACTCGTGTCTTGCATTCCCACTAGACGCAGATTTGGTTACGCATAATATGGCATACGTATACGTAACCGAACTTGGCGGGTGTTCGTGCTTCTTTGGTAACATCAGGAATTCTGCGCAATTTGCGCGAAATCCGACGACCCAAGGCGCGGATCGTCAGGCGCATGCTGCGCGCAAGGCTGCAGCATGGCGTGCAAAATGGAGGAGAGGATACCCATGGGCAGAAAGCCCTCGGACCGGCCGACGAGCTTCGACATCGCCTATCGGGCGGGCGTCTCGCAGCCCACCGTCAGCCGGGCGCTGCGCGGCAGCAAATCGATCAGCGAGGCGACCCGCAAGCGCATCGAGGAAATCGCACGCGAACTGAACTATTCGGTCGACAAGAACGCTTCCTCGCTGCGCTCCAAGCGATCGAACACCATCGCGCTGCTGTTCTTCGAGGAAGACACGCCCGATGATTCGAAGATCAACCCGTTCTTCCTTGCCATGCTCAGCTCGATCACGCGCCACTGCGCCAATCGCGGGCTCGACCTGCTGATCTCATTCCAGCGCATGGAGGACGACTGGCACGTGCGCTATCTCGAAAGCCATCGCGCCGACGGCCTGATCCTGCTCGGCTACGGCGACTATGCCCTCTACCGCAGTCGACTGCGTCAACTGGTCGAGCACGGCACCCATTTCGTGCGCTGGGGCGCTGTGGACGATCCGGCATTCGGAGAAGCGATCGGTTCGGACAATGTCAGCGCCGGACGACTTGCCGGCGAACACCTCTTGTCGCTGGGGCGACGCCAGATCGCGTTTCTGGGCCAGGCCGACGAGCACTACCCCGAATTCGCGGATCGCTACGGGGGCCTGTGCGAAGCGCTCGACGCGGCCGGGATCACACCGGACCCCGCACTGCGCCGCAATACCATCAGCCACGAAGACCTGGGGCGCGCGGCCATGGAGAGCATTCTCTCGAGTGAAACGGCCTTCGACGCCGTCTTCGCGGCCAGCGACCTCATCGCGCTGGGGGCAATGAGCGCCTTGCGCGCCGCAGGCCGGCGCGTGCCCGAAGACGTTTCGGTGATCGGTTTCGACGACCTGCCCGCCGCCGCCATGACTTCCCCCCCGCTGACGACGATCGCGCAGGACATCACGAGCGCGGGCGAGCGACTCGTCGACGCGCTGCTCGCGCGGATCGAGGAGCGCGAACCGCCCTCGCCGCTGATCGCCACGCGCCTGATCCTGCGCGAAAGCACGGGGCCCGGACGGCGCCAATCCGAACCCGGCGAAATCTGCGCAGGTTCGTGAAAGATAGCCGAAGGTATTCGTATGCATGATTGCCCCTGACCCTGCGGCGTGCAACGGCAGGGCCGGAAGCGAGGGCGGGCCTACACGAGCCACCCCGCATGATCGGGAAAGGATGAGGTCCTGGCAAACGGCGTGGTCAGCGTGAACGGAAAACCCCGCCAGGGGTGGGCCGGCCTGTGCAATGTGAGCTTCGGCTTCTTCGGCATCCAGATCGGCTTCGCTCTGCAGAACGCCAACATGAGCCGCGTCTTCCAGTCGCTCGGCTCCTCGATCGACGACCTCGCCGCGCTGTGGATCGCAGCGCCCCTCACCGGCCTTCTTGTGCAGCCGATCATCGGCCATATTTCCGATCGAACCTGGCTGGGACGCCTCGGACGACGACGGCCCTATTTCCTCGCCGGAGCGTTGCTTGCCGCCGCCTCGCTCGTGGCCATGCCGACGAGCACCGGCCTTCTCATGGCTGCCCTCCTGCTCTGGACGCTCGATGCCAGCCTCAACGTGGCGATGGAGCCGTTTCGTGCCTTCGTCGGCGACATGCTGCGCCGTGACCAGCACACGATCGGCTATGGCGTGCAGACCGCCTTCATCGGCGCGGGCGCAGTGATCGGCTCGCTCTTTCCCTATCTGCTCGATCATCTGGGCGTATCCAACGTGGCTCCGCCCGGCGCGCTACCCGATACTGTGCGTATCAGCTTCCAGGTGGGAGCAGCGCTGCTGCTGGGAGCGGTGCTCTGGACGGTCGTCTCGACACGCGAATACTCTCCCGAGGAGCAGCGCCGATTCGCGCTGGAGGATCCGGACGACGCCCCTCCGCCCTTCCCACCCGCCACCCGGCTAGCGGATCGCAGCCCCCTCACGGGGTTGCTGTGGATCGCTGCGGGGGCGGTTATCGCGCTGGGCGTACACCATTGGCAGCTTGAAAAGGAGCTGTACCTGTTGGCCGCGCTCAAGGCCGCCTATGGTCTTGCCGTGATCGGGGCGATCGCGCTCGCCCGCAAGGGGCGCTCGGCATCGTTGCTGGCCGGGATCGTCGGCGACTTCGCGGGAATGCCCCCGCTCATGAAGCGGCTTGCCCTCGTCCAGTTCTTCAGCTGGTCGGCGCTCTTCATCATGTGGATCCACACGACGCCGGTCGTGGCGCTTTACCAGTTCGGCGCGAGTTCGCCCACCTCCCCCGCCTACCAGCAAGCGGGCAACTGGGTGGGGGTCCTGTTCTCGGTCTACAACGGCGTCGCCGCCCTGGCTGCACTTGTCCTGCTGCCAGTCTTGTCGAAACGCCTCGGCAAAGTGCGAACGCACGCCCTGTGCCTCACGCTTGGGGCGGCCGGTTTCGGCGGATTTCTGGTCATCCGCGATCCGGTTCTGCTCATCGCCAGCGAGGTCGGCATCGGGATCGCCTGGGCCTCGATCCTGGCTATGCCCTACGCGATCCTCGCCAGCAACCTGCCCCAGCACAAGCTCGGGGTGTACATGGGGCTGTTCAACGTCTTCGTGGTCCTGCCGCAGTTGCTGGTGGCAACGGTGATGGGCTCGATCATGAAGGCCTTCTTCCCCGGCGAGCCGATCTGGACGATGGCCTTCGCGGCGGTGACCCTGCTCGTCGCGGCCCTCGCCGCGCTGCGCCTAGCGGCGGACGAGCACGGCCCGGCCTAGTCGGCCTGCTCGCTCGTGCGCGAAGCGGCCTCGTTGGCGCGCAGGCGATAGGCATAGGCGGCCCGGCGGATATGGTTGCGCGCGATCGCCCCTGCCCAGGCGCTGTCATGGGCCGCGAAGGCCTCGATCAGGTCGCGGTGGTCGCGCTGGCTCTGCTCCATGTCCGAGAGCGTGTAGCGCTCCGCCGTGCGGTGGATGATGACCTGGCTGACGATGATGCGCATCATCTGGTTGAGCGGTTCGGAGCGCGCGGCCGCCAGCAAGGTTGCGTGGAAGCGCCGATTGCCCTCGACGAAGCCGGGCACGTCGGCCTCGGGCCGCGAGGCCAGCGCCTGGTCGATGAAGTCCGCGTGCGCGCGCAACTGGGCGATCTGCTCGGGCTCGATGAAGCGCGCGGCACGTTCGGCGCAATGGCTCTCGAGCTGGGCGCGCAAGGTGAAGAGTTCCTCGACGTCGGCATCGGACCAGAGCGGCACGAAGACGCGCCGCGTCCCCGAGCGTTGCAGCAGGGTCTCCGAGACCAGGCGCGCGATCGCCTCGCGCACCGGGGTCCGCGAAGTGCCACAATAGTGAGCAAACTCGTCTTCGGGCACGAACATGCCGGGTTCGAAATCACCGGATAGAATTCCGGCGCGGATCTGCCGGTAAACCTGCTCTGAAGTCTTGACCATGTGCTCTCTCGGTCTCGTGACCGGCAAGGAATGAAACGCCCGGTTCTGCCTAGCCGCAATATGGCCCGAGACGCAACGCGGCCGAGCGAAATGGACCCGGAGCGGAGCGGCAAGGACCCGCTCCGCTCCGGGACACTGCGCTGCTCAGAAGTCGAAACCCGCCTCGAGGCCGATCTGGCGAAGGCCTCCGGGCGAAATGAAGGCCCCCCCGAATTCGGGTGCCGGAATGACTTCCTCCAGATAGTGCTTCTTGAAGAAATTGTTCACGAACCCGGTCAGGCGCCAGCCCTCACCCTTCAGCCCTGCCCGCAAATTGAGCAGGCCATAGGCGTCACGCCGGGTACCAGCATAGTCGGCCGTTCCCAGACCCGGATAGAACAGGTCGAAGATCGTCCGGCGTTCCTGATCCTGCACGACGTGGAACCAGGTCGGCCCGGTCAGCCGGTAGTCGGCGCGGAAGGTAAAATCGACACGATCGCTAATCGGCTGCACAAGCGTCGCGCCGAGATTGAGGGTGTACTCGGCCGAATAGGGCGACTTGTTGCCCACCGTATCGGGGCGGACCGAATTGCGGATGATCTTGCTGTCGAGCACGTTCCCGCCCGCATCGAGCGTGAAGCCCGGCGCAACCTTCCACACCGCACCCAGTTCCGCCCCCATCAGGCGCACCTTGTCGATGTTCGAGACGACGCGCAGGATGCCGAAGGTGCCGGTATAGAACTCGAAGAACTGCATGTTCTTGACGATGTTGCGATAAGCCGCACCGCTCAGCTGCACCGCGCCACCGAACAGCTCAGCCTTGAAGCCCGCCTCGAGCGCGTAGCTGACTTCCTTCTTGTAGTCGTCCTCCACCCCGATGTTCGAATCCAGAAGTTCGTTGTAATAGGTATCGATCAGCGCCTTCGAGCCCTGGCTGTTGAAGCCGCCCGCCTTGAAGCCCACGCCATAGTCCAGATAGACGTTGAAATCGGGCGTGAATTCGTAGCGCGCGGTCAGCTTGGGCTGGGCCTGCTGGTAGGACTTCTTCTTGTACTCGAGCGTGCCATAGTCGAAGCCCGGGTTGATCGAGCCACCCGTGATCGGATCGATCACATCGGGCACCAGTGGTGTCACCGAACGCTCCTCGCGGTCGAAGCGCAGCGCGCCCGAGAGCGTCAGATGATCGCCGGCCTCGTACTGCAACGATGCGAAGGCGGCGTAGACATTGGTCTTGAGCCGGTCGTCGAAGAGCTGGGAGGTCTGGTTCTGCGTTCCCGGGGCGTTGTAGAGGTTGGAATTCACCGCTCCGCCATCATCCTCGTTGAGCGCGGTCGCATAGTGCCGGTTGATGTGCAGGTAGTAGGTCCCGAGTGACCACTGCAAGGGGCTGTCGTTGTCGGACACCAGGCGCAATTCGGCGCTGACGTCGCGCTGGTCGCGCAAGGTCACCTGGATGCCGTCGCAGGCCGTCGGGCTATAGGCGCCGAGCGTCGAGGCGCCCGGTGTCGCCCCGAGGTAGAGCGGCGCCGGCAGCGTGACGCCTGCGGCATAAAGCGCGGCGACCGAATCGATGCAGGCCTGCTGGTTGTTGAAGCGCCCGAGCGAGGCCGCCGTGGTGTCGGCGTAGAACGTCTCGTCGATGTCCGAGAACGAGACCCATCCACTCAGCTTCGCACCGCCCAGATCATAGTCGGCCTTGAACGAGGCTTCGATCGTGCGCTGGTTGTCGATCGAGGGCACGTTGCGCTTGTAGACGAAGTTGGTGTGGTCGTTCACGTTCTCGTGGTATTCCGGGATGCCCAGAAGACTGGCGAAATCGGGCAATTCGAATGCCGCGTTATAGTTGAGCGCGGCCGCCTTGATCTTGCCGTAGCGGAACTTGGCGTCGAGCGTGAGACGATCGGTTGGCTCCGAATAGAGACGCCCACCCACGCCCCAGCCTTCATACTGGTCGATCGTCTTGCCCTGCGTGCGCGGATCGGTTCCGGTATTGCGATAGAAACCGTCGGTATGGCGATACTGGCCGAACAGCACGGCTCCGGTATTCGCGGTGATCGGGCCGGACACCGAACCCTCGAACAGCTGACTGTCCTGCGTCGCATAGGACGTCCGCCCTTCCACCTCGAGCTGGTCTGAAGGCTTCTTCGTCGTCATCACGATCACGCCCGCCGTAGCGCCACGCCCGTAATAGGCGCCCTGCGGGCCCTTGAGGACCTCGAATTGCTGCAAGGCGCCCTGGTATTGGTTCACCGCTGCGGTGTTGGTCTTCAGGATGCCGTCGACGACGAGAGCGACGTTGTTCTCGGCATCGCGGGCCCCGTTGACGCCGCGAATATTGATCTGGGCATCACCCACTTGTGCCGAATTCGAAACGATCGTCACACCCGGGATGGCGGCGATTGCCTGTTCGGTTGTAACGATGCCCTTGAGCTGAAGATCCTGACTGGTGAGTACCGCAACCGAAGCGGGAACTTCGCTCAGGCTTTCGTTCTGGCGACGCGCCGTAACTGTTATCTCGTTATTCGACACAAGTGGTTCGGATGACGAAACTTGCGCTTGCGACGGAACGGCAACCAATGCGCCAATTGCCGCGCCGACCATAAGAAATGCTTTTGATCCAGACATTTCGTTTCCCCCCTTGAGCGCATGTGCATTGTGCCATGCAGCAATTGCCACGATGCCCAGTCCCTGTTCCCGGACATCATTAGACAATCGTGACCTATGATTTCATGTTTGTACACGAAAAATTTCATCGCCTCTGAAGCTGGTTGGTAATTTTGCTTCAACGGGCACCATCGATGCCCGAAATGGGGGTAATTTTGGCGGGGTGTCTGGACGGATGTTAAATTTCGTGTACAGTTTTGACGTAAGGGCCGAGAAGGAGCTTCGCGCCAACGAAGTCAGCGGCGCCGCAACTGCACGAGTGGAGATGCACATGCCCGCACGGGAATCGTCAAGACGGCGCGCGATCCGAGCATCGCTGACCACCCCTTCGATCCCGTGATGATCCCGCACTCACGCACGTTTCAAGGAAAGGCCAGTCTCTCGTGACGGCAAAGTCGATCGAATTCATGGAAGTGGGGCCGCGCGATGGCCTCCAGAACGAAAAGACCATCATCTCGACGCAGGACAAGCTCGAATTGATCGGGCGCGCCATCGAGGCCGGAGCGCGGCGCATCGAAGTCACCAGCTTCGTCAATCCGCGTCGCGTCCCCCAGATGGCCGATGCCGCCGAAGTCTGCGCGGGCCTGCCCGATGCCCAAGGCGTCCTCTACACCGGCCTCGTGCTCAATGCGAAGGGTGGTGAGCGTGCGATCGAGACCGGACGGATCCACGAACTGGGCGCCGTTTGCGTTGCCTCCGATCGCTTCGCCATCGCCAACCAGGGACAGACCAGCCTGGAATCGGTCGAGGCCGCCAAGACGCTGATCGCCATGGCCAAGGATGCGGGGCTGCGCGGACAAGCCACGATTGGCGCCAGCTTCGGCTGTCCTTTCGAGGGTGAGATCGCCGAGGATCACGTGATCGCGATGGCGCAAGCCCTCGCCGAAGCTGATCCCGTCGAGATCGCGCTCGCCGACACGATCGGCGTGGCCGACCCGGCCCATGTCGGACGGCTCGTCTCGAGCGTGGTCGAGGTAATCGCCCCGATCCCGGTGCGCGTCCATTTCCACAACACCCGCGGCACCGGCATCGCCAATGTCTGGGCCGCGGTTCAGGCAGGCGCGACGATCGTCGATGCAGCCCTCGGTGGTCTCGGCGGATGCCCCTTCGCGCCCGGCGCGGCGGGCAACGTGTCGAGCGAGGATGTCGTCTACATGCTGCACCGCGCGGGCGTCGGGACGGGCATGGACCTTGCCAAGCTGATCGATGCGAATGCCTGGCTTTCGGGCGTGATGGACCGCACGCTCCCCTCGATGGTGGCGCGAGCCCCTGCCTTCCCCAAGCCCGCCGAAACCATGCCGGCCTGATCATGTTCGCTGCGCATCAATATCCACCTGTCGGAATTCGGTTCCGCCTGACGGATGTTTATGCGCCAATCCTTTCCACAATCCCCGGACTTGCGGCCTAAGCGGGCGGTATTGTCCTCGAACAAGGTGAAACTCATGACCTACCGCTTGGGTGTCGACGTTGGCGGCACCTTCACCGACCTGCTTTTGTTCAATCAGGAGGACGGCTCGTTCTTCCGGCACAAGACGCCGTCGACGCCGCACGATTCGTCGGAAGGCATTCTGAACGGGTTGGGTGCGATCTGCGAGAAGGCACAGATCACGCCGGCGGACATCGAGTTCTTCCTGCACGGCACGACCGTGGCGACCAACGCGGTGCTCGAGGGCAAGGGTGCGCGCGTTGGCCTGATTACCTCGCAGGGCTACCGCCAGGTCATGCAGATCGCGCGTTCGTTCGTGCCGGGCGGCCTTGCGGGCTGGATCGTGTGGCCCAAGCCGGTGCCGCTCGCCGCGCTTGAGGATACCTTCGAGGTCGCCGGGCGCATGAACGCGCAAGGCGAAGAGATCCGCGAACTCGACGAGGCCGAAGTCCGTAAGGTGCTCGCGGCGCTCAAGGCCTCGGGCGTCCAGGCGCTCACCGTTTCGCTGATGAACGGCTACCTCAACGGCGCGCACGAGACGCGTATCGGCGAGCTGGCCGCCGAGATCTGCCCCGAGCTGCCCGTCTCGCTCTCCCACGAGGTCCTGCCCGAGATGCAGGAATACGAGCGTACCCTCACCACCGTCGCCAACGCTGCGGTGCGCCCGGTCGTGGGCAACTACGTGCGCAACTTGCGCGACAACCTGCGCAAGGGCGGCATGGCCGGTTCGCTCTCGCTGCTGCGTTCGGACGGCGGCCTCATGTCCTCGGAGAAGTCCGAGGAGCATCCCGTCTCGCTGCTCATGTCGGGCCCGGCGGGCGGTGTCACCGGCGCGCTGTGGGTCGGCAAGAACGCCGGCATCAAGAACATCCTGACGCTGGACGTGGGCGGCACTTCGACCGACGTCGCGCTCATCGAGAACCTCGAGGCGCGCCGCGTGCGCACCACCGAAGTCGGCCACCTCTCGGTCC
>NZ_JABWCU010000023.1 GCF_018491765.1 Novosphingobium profundi
GCCAGCGCTGCGTTGTAGGACTTCCAGTTCGTCGTGCGGTAGCGTGCGCGGGGCGGTTTGCTCATCGCCTATCATTAACCCACTGGATTCACGAACGGAATCCCTTGGGCATTTGCGCAACAAAGCCACATTCAATTGAACGCGACTGCAGCCAGGCAGAGCCTGCCCGCGCAGTTGTGTGCAGCCTACTCTTGCGCCTCCGTCGCCAGGTGACCTGGATGGCCTGATCGGGCCGAAAGACGAATGTCCGGTTCGCCGCCGAACCATAAGGATAGCTGACATTCGAGCGGGTTTCTGGCCCACTGCGTTTTAGGTCTGGTCCGGCACAGCCCGTACCTTGGCGGCCAACCGGTCAATGCCAAATGGCTTTGCGAGGAATTCGGTGCCGGGATCGAGCTGACTGTTATGAACCGCAGCGTTGCGGGTGTATCCCGTGATGTAGATCATCGTGACGTCGGGAAGAATGGCTTGCGCCCGATCGGCAAGTTCCCGATACCCGGCATGGTGCGGCGACGATGGCCAGCGCCGCCTTGTCGCTTTCGTGGCGGATCGAAGAGATGACTCAACTCGATGTGCAATGTGTGACCAGGCTCGATTCCGCGACACCCGACGTGCGTCTCGTATTCGGTATCAGTCACAAGTTCCGAACTGGCGACCCGGCGAAGGGCCGGGCCGCCAGGATATCTTAAGCGATGCCGGCGCCGCCGGTCACGCCATAGACTTCTCCCGTGATGTAACTGGCCTCCTGCGAAGCGAGGAGCACGTAAACGGGCGCAATTTCGACCGGCTGCCCGGGACGACCGAACTGGCTCTGCTCGCCAAACTTGGCGACCTTTTCCTGAGGTTGACCACCACTAGGCTGGAGCACAGTCCAGAACGGACCAGGGGCCACGACGTTGGCCCGAATGCCTTTTTCGATCAATTGTTTTGCAAGTGCCTTTGTATAGGCGACGATGCCCGCCTTGGTCGTGGCATAGTCCAGCAGAATATCGGACGGCTCATAGGCCTGAACCGACGCCGTCGTTATGACTGATGCGCCCGCGGGAAGGTGAGGAACGGCAGCCTGGGCAATCCAGTGCAATGCGTAGAGATTTGTCTTGAGGGTCTTGTCGAAATCCTGCGAACTGACCTCGGCAACGCTCTCGCGAAATTGCTGGCGACCGGCATTGATGACCAGGATATCCAGGCCGCCAAGTCCGCTCACTGCATCCTCGACCAGCTGCTTGCTCCAGGCCTCGTCGGTAATATCGCCGGGCAAAGCCACGGCTTTGCGGCCTTCAGCTTCGATGAGGGCAAGGACTTCCTTCGCGTCCTTTTCCTCGTCAGGCAGGTAGGCAATGGCGACATCTGCACCTTCGCGCGCGTAAGCGATTGCAGCAGCACGCCCGATACCGGAATCGCCCCCTGTGATGAGAGCCTTTCGTCCTTTGAGCTTGCCGGCCCCGACATAGCTGTCCTCGCCATGATCAGGCTTGGGGTCCATTTCCGCGGCAACGCCGGGCGCCGTCTGCGGCTGTTCTGGAAACGGGGGCTGCGGATACTGTGTGCGAGGATCTTGCAGTGCGAGGCGGTCGGTCATGAACGCTCCTGTCATTTGGATGGGCCCGCTCTCGGAAGCGGGCGGGCAAGAACCAAAACAGCCGCGATGTGCCTGGTTCCATATCTCATCCAGTCCGGCGCCAAAGATGCGCCAGGGCGTTCCTCGGCAGACGCTGCCCGACAAGAATACCCGTTGTTCATGAACGGCGTGCTGCTGGCCCTGTCACGAGGCTGACAGTTCCGAATTGGCCCACCACACCTTGTCACTTATCGATGCGGGGTAATTTGATACGGCAACTCTGGATTAACGGAGTCATCCATTAAGGCTGCAGGTGGGTCCCGTTCAACAGTAGCAACTGTCCGATCAAGGTGTCGCCGACCGTCGCATCAGAGCCAGGCTATAGGATGTTTCGCTTCGAAGGGATCAAGTTTGCCGGCTGATGGTTGAAGCAACTCTCAAGAAGGATAACATCATGACCACGCAAACCACGATCTCAACGCTCAACGGCCTGATCAAAACGACCCTCGATAGCATGAAGGGCTATGAGGACGCTGCCAAGGATGCTGAGAGCACCCAGTTCGCTACGATGTTCGCTGAGTTCGCACGGGACCGCAGCGCGGCGGCCAGCGACCTTCAGGCCGAAGTTCGCCGATTGGGCGGAACCCCTGAGGACGACAGCAGCTTCCTCGCCGCCGCTCACCGCACGTTTATGGACCTGAAGCAGGCTATTACTGGCAAAGACGACAAAGCGATCATCCAGGAAGTCGAGCGTGGTGAAGACCACATCAAAGCCAAGTTCGAAGAGGCGCTGCGCGACAGTGAGCTGGAACCGTCTTCGCGCTCCGTCCTAGAAAAGGCGTTCGTATCCGTCAAAGAAGGTCACGATAAAATGAGCGCGTTGAAGCACAGCATTGCATGACAAGATTAAGGCCGCCCCGTTATGGGCGGCCTTTATACATCTGGACGAAGGCTTGTTGGCGGTTTCTGAGTCGTTCATGCCGGGAGAGAATGAAGCTCCAGACGACGAGAAACGCACAATCGCCCAGTAGGGTAGATCGCCAACATCCGCATGCGGGCGACCCGTTTTCGAAAGTAGCTTAAGGCCCTACGTCGCTCTCAGAGGTGCGCAGGCGATAACCTTGACGCGACGAAAAGCCCAGGGCAGCGGCCACGGGGTCATTCCAGCCATAGGGGTCAGAGCGGATAACGGGCTCACCATCCTCACCGAGCACCACAGTCTGGTAGAGCAACCTCACGGGAATCTCGCGCGGCAGCTTGACGAACGTCTCCTCGCCGGTCGCACGAGCTTTGTGCCATTCGTCGAGTACGCCTTCGTCCTTCGCAAGCATCTCGGCGAACCCTAGAGCATCTTCTACGCGCACGCAGCCGTGACTGCGCTGACGCTGGACCTCCTGGAAGAGCTGCTTGGCGGGCGTGTCGTGCAGGTAGATCTGGTGATCGTTCTTCATGTCGAACTTCACGAGGCCGAGTGAATTTTTCGGTCCAGGCTGCTGGACAACCCAGCCATCCTTCCATGCCATGTTATTGCGCTCAAGGTAGGCGCTCCCCTTGCCGGCGATCTCCTTGTTCTGGATCGAGCGCGGCACTGTCCACGTTGGGTTGGCGACGAGGCGATAGATCGGCGATCCCAACTGGGGTGTCTCGTTCTCAGGCTCACCGACGACCACTTTGCGGCTGTCGGCGACCTTACCGTCGCGCCAGTAGAGAAGGCGTCCCGCGGCAACGTTCACGTCGATGCGCGTAGGGGCAGGACTGCGGTCGAGCCAGCGCAACCGCTCCATCGCCACCGCCATCGTCCGGGCCCGATCCGCGTCCGACAGGTTGAGGATTTCGAGAGCGTCAGCGCCGATGACGCCATCCGGCTTGATTCCGTAGTCAGCCTGCATGCGCTGCACCGCGCGGACCATAGTGGGGTTGTAGGTGTTTCCCTGCACAGCAGAGCGATCGAGGTAGTCGGAGGCGACAAGCTGGCGCGTGATCGCGGGAACCCGCGCGTCAGTGGCGCCAGGCTTCAGCGGCTCGCCCTTGTCGGGGATCGTGGAGGCGGGCGCGCTGCCTTGCTTGCGCAGCGCGAGATAGGACCTGGACAGCGCGCGGTAGCCGTCGTCCTGCGGAGCCAGCCCATCGAGCCATTTGTCAAGATGACCTTCCTTGAGAGCTGCACCCAGACCATTCAGCAGGTTCGGATTGGGCCGGGTGACGGTATAGACGTCATAGAGCTTGGCAGGATCTGACGCCCCGCGGGCTAGCGCCGAGGCGTAACGCAACGCGCTTTGCGTCAGGGCGCGATCGCCTTCGGCATTGCCGGGCTGGCCATCCACAGCGAACCGCACCCGGTCGAGGCCATGCGCAGCACGGCGGCCGATTGCATCGCGCAACTGCCGGACAGCCCCATCATTCCAGCGCACCTGGTCAATGTTGATCGGCGGCGCTTCGGTTGTCTGGGACGTATTGTCAGGCTTCGAATGGCACGCGGGAAGCGCGACCGTTAGGGCCAGCAACGAGCAAGCGATCACAGTTCTATGCACACGGATCTCCTGGTAAGACCCGTACGACAACTTATGGAAATCACGTAGGTTTCACGCTTGCCCTAAGCGCGGGCTGCAAAGACCATCCGTCCTTCGCCCAGGAAGCTGAACACGTCGCTGAGCTTGTTCTCGCCGACCGCAAAGCATCCCTGACTGCGGCCGAGCTTGCCATGGGAGGGGATCATGTCGTCGTTTGCATACCAAGCGCTGTGGATCACGATCGCACGGCTGAGCGCGTTGTTGTTCGTCGGGTCGAGCCCCACCAGACGCTGCGACCGACCGTGCTTTCATGTATAGTAATCGGCCGTGAGGAAGGCACCCTCACTCGAGGCATTGGAGCCGAAGGCGTTGGAGAACCGCTCGAGGAACCCGGTATGCCCCGGGTCGGAGCCCGAACCATGCGCGACCAGTAACCGCGAAGCCTTGCCGCTCACTACATCGAGGAAGTGCAGCCGGGGATCGGAAGATGGCGCAGTAAAATCTACAATGGCCATCCGGTCTCGCGCCTTGACCGAACCTGAGTGCTGCTCCAGCGCAGATAGAGCCCGGCGCAGCAGCGCCGGGTCCACCGAAAAGCGAGCGGCATCTAAAGTCGTCTGCGGCATGCCCGAAGAATTACGGGGGGTAGCTGGAATAGCGGTTGGCCGGTGCGGCGGTGACGATTCTAAAAGTGGCTTGGCGGCCGGCCCGGCAAGGGCCGCAAGAGCAATGCCCGCGCTTGAAATAATCATGGCGCGCCGGTCGGTTCTGAAAGTCAGATCAGCCATGCCTCCGATAATGGCTATGTCCGCTTGCGATTAAATAGGCGTTGGCGACTTTTGTTGGGGCACTTTTGCAATTAAGCGCCGAACCGTTGTAAATACGCGGTCGGCAGCTTGAGGTGCCATCTAAATTTCTGGAACAAATTTCCCGCGCTGAACTTTCTTGCACTTTTCAAACACTCCGTTCGGATTGCAAAAGCCTGAAAGAGGTCTCGCAATCAGGGTGCGAGTGGTGCCGAGGCGCAAATGTCCGGCCTACCTATGAAACTCCGGGCGTGCATTGTTACGTTGTCGCCTCCTCAGTCCCGGCAGCTGCTGGCGAGGGGCCCTGCTTGGGATCGCCGGTATTTCCTTCCGCGACGTCTTGCTGAGCGCCCTCAGCCGCACCCTCCTTCGCCGCATCGGCAACCGAATTTTCGAACATCCGCTTGAGAACCCAGCCTACGGCGAAGGTGACAGAGGCCGTCACTACCGCGCGAACCGCAGTTTCCTTCAGCGACCGAACGAACTGCTTACGCTGCAGCCGCCCCGGCTGACCCGCGACTACGTCTGCTAGCTTCTCCCTGGTTCGCATCGGACCGTCCCTCAAATTGTTGCATGATCATCGAATAACGCCCAATCGCAGCTCTGGACGCGCTAAATGGGTCGCCGGACCTACGATGCAGCGTCTAGGACACCCGCTGACAGATTAGCCGCCGGCGACTTCAACCGCACCAGCGTCGCGAAAAGCCTGGATGACCGCATCGCCTTCATCCTCGTTCATATCCACCGAGACGACAAGCTGACCTTCGTATGCCGCGCCGGAGCCCTCGGGCGTTTCCCGGTTTTGTCCGCTCGCGACGTCCGCCCCGGCAGGCTGATCGCCAGCGCTGTTTTTGCTCCCCGCGGGCTCGATGAAGATGTCGGTCCGTTCTATGCCATATTCCTGAACAAGGTGCTCGACTGCAAGCTCGACTTCCCGGCGGCCAGGAAACAGTGCCTTGATGGTGGTGGACATGCATCTACTCCATTACAGGTATTGAGAGCGCAAGGGCACTGACATAGTTCCCGCGGCACGCCGTAATCGAACTCGCTGATTCCTTCGCTGTCACCTGGGCGAGGACATCTACCCACGCATCGGCAACGCGCTGTTCCTGATCTCGATGAGCCAGGGCGAAACCGGCCCCGGCCTGCCGGTCTAAACCGGGGCCGGCGCCGGTTGTATGGCGTAATGGATCGGCTTGAACGACCCGCCGTTCGATGCATAGGCCGAGCAGGCGGTCAGCCCGATCACGCAGTCCTCGGCCGCGCGCAGGCGGATCAGGTCGCCCGCGACGCTGGTGGGCGGGATCACCGAGATGCGCCCCGTATCCTGCTCCACCGGCACGTTCATGAAAAGGTTGAACGCGGTGGGGATTGCGTCCTCCTCGATCCCGTAGGGCGAGAGCGCTGCGGCGAGGTTGCCGAAACATCCGCGATGGACCGGCTTGTCGGGATAGAAGTGCCGGAATGTCGCCTCGCTGCAGGGCGTCAGCAGGAAGTCGTGTCGGCCGACGGTGTCCTCGACGATCTCCAGCAGCACCCGCGAGCGGTTGGACCAGAGTCGGTTGCCGGTGGTGAGACTGATGGTCTCCTCATAGTCGAACGTGCGCCCGTTCGAGATGACTTCGCGCACGTCGTGCGCCGCGAAGGCCAGCAGGTCGGCGACCTGGCAGCCCTGCGGGTCGGTCACGGTGAGTATCTCGCCCGCGCCGAGGAGGAAGGCGGCACCGCTGCGCGGGCCGATCACTTTGGGCTCAATCACTTTCGCATCGCTCATACGCGCGGGTCCCTGAACGGGCAGCCCCAGTCCGGCTCGACCGCGCGGCCGCTGTACTGGCGCGCCTCGCTCGCCTCGCCGTGGCGCGCTAGCATCGGATTGAGCGAGCCCGCGATGGCGAGGTCACGGTCGAGGATGCGCTCGCGCATGCGCTCGTAGCGGCCTTCGGTGCGTAATCTCTCGAACTGTTCGTGCAGGTTGAACACCAGCACCGGGCGCGTGAAACGTCGCGCGGGCCGCGAGGCATTGGGGTGCAGGCCGACGACGAAGAACGCGCTGCCACCGAAGCTGAGCGAGAAGTGCGGGTCCTCCGGATCAGGACTTACCGCATCGTCGTAGGGCTGGCCGAGCCAGGCGTCCTTGTCCGCGAAGGACTGAATGCGCTCCCACATCGCGTGTTCGAACGCGCGCTCGGTGAGGTCGTCGGGGCCTTCGAAGACGACGGCCAGGCTGCGCAGTCCTTCCGGGTCGCCCTGATAGTCCTGGCTCCACTGCAGCAGCTCCCGGTGGATCACGACGTCGTTCCAGGCGCTGGTCAGGTCGCGCGCCGCGACGACCTTGAGCGAACCCTTGGCCAGCGCCGACTTCGCCCCAACGCAAGGGAACGCTGGGTCGCGAACGAACGCTGTGAATTCTTCCTCCAGGTTCCGGAGCGAGGGGTCCGCCATCATGCATTTCTCTCCATTGCGGATGTAAACGAACGACGGCCGGAAAGGTGTCCACTCCTCGTCGCGGGATCGAAGACCCTGTGGTGTTCGCTGCTTGGGAAAGGGCAATGAAAAGGTGATGCCATGCACGTACTGATTATCGAGACGGCCCGCTGATCGCCATGTTGATACAGAATGCTCTGGAGGACGCGGGCACGACGAGCTTCATATCGTCGAACATGAAACCGATGCGGTAATTTCCGCCCGGTACGACCAACCCGCGTTCATCACCTCCGACGTGAAGTTGAACGAACGCACCGGCCCCGCGGCCGCGCGCATCCACGATGAACTCAGCGACATACCGGTCTTCGTCACCGCCACGCCGGACGCGGCCATGCCCTGCGACCCGGCCGGTGCGGTGCTCCGCAGGTCCTTTGCCCACGACGAGCTGGAGCGGGCATTCCGCAAGGCGCTGACGGCGTGAAAAGGCCAGTCGGCCGCCGGCCTTCACGCTTTACCGAGAACCACTCCATGAGGCCGCGCCTTCGACTAAAGCGAGGGAATTTGCGGTTACATCGTACCTCGCATCGCAGCATACTCCGCGATGAAATCTCTTCTCCCTTAGGCACCAGGAGCAGCGCTTCGCGTTCCTCGGTTCTATCCGACTAAGGAGTTGCCGCTTGGAAAACGTCGCCAGTTGGATTGCGCCCGCTGCCACGATGATCGCCGCCATGATGACCGGAGCCAATCTCGGTACGCGGGTCACAGGCTGGGGCTTCGTCGTCTTCACTATAGGCTCAATCGCATGGTCGGTCGTCGGCCTGACGACGGAGCAGACCAATTTACTGGCTACCAATGGCTTTCTGACCCTTGTCAACCTGATCGGTATCTGGCGCTGGCTGGGCAAGCAGCGGGCATACGAGGATGGCGGTAGGTCAGCCACCGAAGCAAGTCGGCGCTCCGCCTATCCCACACTGTTCACCGCGACAGGCATGGCCGGCATGCCTGTGACGACCAGCGATGGCGAGCCGATCGGCAAGGCGGTCGAAGCGCTCGTTACCTGTGAGGACGGCAGCGTTAGTTACGTCGTGGTGGCCGCCAACGGTGTCGGCGGTATCGGCGAGGAACTTCGTGCCGTTGACCGAACGCAGATCGACTTCGCTTGCGACGAGCTAAAGCTGCGGCGCTCACGCGATTGGTTCGAAAGCCTGCCGCCTCTTACTGACGGAGACTGGCCCGCGGCACCGGCGGAGATAGCCCCGCGCGACCGTCGCTGAACGCTTTTCATCGTTTGGGAGTGCCTGCCCTTCCGCGAGTACGGAGTAGGTCATCCGCCAAGCCATTTGAGAGTGATCCGCAACAGGAGCGAAAGTCTGGATCGCCGGTTATCGCGGGAGGCAGGCTACCTGCCGAAAGATAACAGCGAAGGAAAAACCATGACCAAGAAAGCGCAGGATGCGATCGCTTTGCTCAAGGCTGACCACCGTACTGTTGAGGAACTGTTCGAGAAATTTGAGAGTGCCAAGGCTCCGACGAAGCAGGCGACGCTTGCGAAGCAGATTTGCACCGAGTTGATTATTCATACAATCATCGAGGAAGAAATATTCTATCCTGCCCTCAAGGGTAAGATCGAGGACGACATGTACGACGAGGCGCATGTCGAGCATGATGGTGCCAAGCTGCTGATTAGCCAGATCGTGGCCGGAGAGCCTGGCCAAGATTTCTGGGAAGCCAAGGTGACCGTTCTGTCCGAGGAGATCAAACATCACGTCCATGAAGAAGAAATGCCCAAGGAGGGTATGTTCGCGCAGGCGCGCGCGGCGGACGTGGATTTGGATGCGCTCGGCGCTCAAATGGCCGAGCGAAAGGCCGAACTACAAGCCCAGTTCGAAGCCGACGGTCTGCCAACGCCGACCACGCGGACTCTCAGCCCGGTGGAAGTCGAACTTGGCGCGCCTGTCGCCTAAAATCGGCGACCGAAAGGCCACGCCTTCGAACCGAGAAGACCGGGTCCATGTGCCCAGAATGTAGGCCTTCGATTACAAGATCATTCCGGTAAGGCCTGCGGTTCTCTAAAAAGGGTGCGTTGCGATGCGACGCGCCCTTTTCATCCACGTGGCAACCAGCTCACGTTAGCTAAGAGTAAATCTAAGTCGGACGTATAAGCCTTCGGGGCGAAAATCGAATTCGGCCCCGCAACCCTCGCCGCGAAGGGCGCGTGAGATCATACGCGAGCCGAAACCTTTTCGGTCAGGGGAAGCCACCTTCGGCCCGCCAGTCTCGAGCCATCTGATTTTCAGGAATTCGATATTACCCTTAACGTAAAGCTCCCAAGCAATCTTCACCGTTCCGGTCAGGTTGGAAAGAGCCCCATATTTCGCTGCGTTCGTGGCCAGTTCATGAAGAACCATGGCAAGCTGCAGCGCGCGCTCACCCGAGATTTCCACGTCTGGCCCGGTGATTTCGAACCGCCTATCGGCCTCAGCAGCGAAAGGGGATACGGCCCGTTCTACGATATGGGTGACGTTGACCGCCTCCCAATCGCGCTGCGTGAGCAGATCATGCGCTTCGGAGAGGGCGAAGAGGCGCGCGTTGAATGCCTCCTTCTCCGCACCCGGGGCCTGGCGAAACGTTTGCATGGCCACCGCCTGGATCGTCGCCAGCGTATTTTTGACCCGGTGTTTCAGTTCGTGGAGAAGCAGCTCATTCGCTTCCTCCGCACGCTTTCGCTGCTCGATTTCCTGCTGGGCAGCCTTGTGCAGCCGCGCATTATCCATCGCGACAGCGGTCTGGGCTGCAATCGCGGAGACAAGGTTTTCGGTATCAACCGTGAACTTTCCGGGCTCATCATGGGCAAAAAACAGCCCCCCGAGCACTTCGCCCGACACTGAAGTCACAGGCACCGCGAGATAGCTGACGACAGGGAGGTGCCCCGCCGGCATCCCATAGTGCGGGGCACTGCGCCCGTAGCGCGGATCTTTCCGGATATCGTCGGAGCGGATTACACCTTCGCCTGCAAAGGTCGGCGCAAAGACCGCCGTGTTTCGAGGCATTCCAAAATTGAACGCCTCCCGCGCTGCGCCGGAAAGCGTATAAAGCTGGTAGGATTCTCCAGCAGCGTTGGTGACGTTATAGAAGAAAGCACCGAATTTCGCACCGCTCAGCTCCGTGCCAATGTCGGTCACTGCCTGCACAATCCGATCAAGATCAAGATCGCGGGAGATTTCGCTGGCGACGCGATAGAGGGTCTGCAGACGCTCGGATTGCTGAGTGAGCAATGTCTCGGTCTGTTTGCGCGCGGTGATGTCACGAGCGATTTTGGAGGCACCGATTACCTGACCATCAGCCGCTTTGATCGGGGATACGGTGAGGGAAATATGGATCAGCGACCCGTCCTTGCGCCGGCGCAGGGTTTCGAAATGCTCGACCCGTTCCCCTGTTTTGAGGCGCGCGATGATCTCGTCTTCTTCAGACCTGCGATCCTCGGGGATCAGTGTGAGTATCGAAGCGCCTATAATCTCGCTTGGGGAATAGCCGAATATCCGCTCGGCACCGGCGTTCCAATCCGTGATAATGCCATCAAGCGTCTTGCCGATGATAGCGTCATCGGAAAATTCAATGATGGCTGCAAGCCGATCGGCAGCGCTCAATGCGCGTCGCTGTTCAGATCCTTCTTCCCCGTCCATACCCGTAGCGACTTCCGCAGCCATTAAGGCTGTCCCCTTTTCCCGCCCAAATCTGCAACAGCAGTGAGCAAGCGATCCATTGCATATGGCTTGTCGAACACCAGGTCAAAGAGATCGGTACGAGACCTCGCTATGGCGCCCTGGGCCCCGCTCACCAAGATGATGGGGATGCCCTGAAGGACGCTGTCAGCCTTCATGGTCTCAGCCAGTTCGAGCCCAGTCATCAACGGCATCATGAAGTCCGTGATGACCAGATCCGGCGCCAGGCTGCGTATAAGCTTCAGCGCGTCTACACCATGTGCCGCGTCGTGCACCTCGTGGCCGGCATCTTCCAGACTGACCACCAACAAATCGGCGATCAGGAACTCGTCTTCGGCAACGACTATCTTCATGGAGAACTCCGACCGGGGTTTTTGTCCATGACGAGCGTCACGCTTCGAGGGGCTTTGCCAAACCGGTAGAAATTCCGGTGGCTTGTTCGAACTGTCCGCGGATCGCAAGGCCGTGTCCGTCAATGTAGACTTCCTGCGGAGCCGCCTGGAACGATTGGTCGCGGATCTTCAAGACGGACAGCACACGCTTATATTCGGACCGGATTTCCACTTGGCGCATCATTATCAGGTTATCTAGCAGACTGGAAATCTCGGGCCCTGGCGCTGCAACTCCGGAGGCGAAGAGGTCACGCAATTCCCACGTGCCAACAGCGGTAACGCCCATGGCGCGCAATTCGTTCGTCAGAGCCGCAAAGAATTCCACAAGCCGAGGAGGATGAACGGCTGCGCGCTCGAACCCGCCCAGAGAATCAATGAACAGCCGCTTCACACCACGTGCCGAAACAGCATCCAGAAGGCGGTAAGCCATCTTGTCGATGAGATTTTCCGTCAACGGCTGCCACAAGATTTCGACCTCTTCGCTTTCCACATTCCCCTTGAGGTCGAGGCCGAGCGCGCTCGCTTTGAGCAACAGGCGCTCGGGTGATTCGTAAAAGCCGAAATGCAGGCCGGGTTCCTCACGCGAGGAGGCCGATAGAAAGTTCAAGCCAAAGGAGGTTTTACCGCATCCCGAGGGTCCGATGAGCAATGTGATAGAGCCTTGCGGAAGTCCGCCGCCGGTAATTTCATCGAAACCTTCGATCCCTGAGCGCAAAGGCTTGGGGTCTGGTTTGTCGATGGCGGACGGAGTGTGAAGCGCGGCCTCGATACGTGGAAAAACGGAAATGCCTTCATTGGAAATTTCGTACTGATGATACCCGCCTAGGGCGGCGCTTCCTCGAGACTTACGGGCCCGCAGACGCCGCACGGTGCGGACACCGACCAGTTCGTCATGCAATTCCAGGACGCCGTCCACCATGGTGTGTTCCGGGCTGTCGTCGTGAACTCCGGCGCTTGTCAAAAAGAGGACCGTACAACCCACGAATGCCGCCTGGCTCTGGACTTCTGCCACGAACGTCTTCACGTCGAGATCGGTCTCGGCGCGGTCACGGGCGTTGAGCAGGCCATCGAAAACGATCAGAGAAGCGCCTTGCCGCTTGGTTTCCTTGCGCAGCAAATCGACGACAGCGCCAAGACCCTCTTTGGCGAGGGTCTGGAAGACGCTGACATAGACGATGTTGCTACCGAGCCGGTCTTTTTCGAAGAAGCTCAGCGTCGAAAGCGACTGGAACAGCCGATCGTGCGTTTCGGCAAGGAGCGTGACATAGAGCACTTTCTTGCCGGCAGCTGCCGTCGCGAACGCAATCTGATTGCCCAGGATCGTCTTGCCGGCGCCGGGCTGGCCCTGCACGATGTAGGAGGCCCCTTCGACGAAGCCGCCGCCAAAAACGGTGTCTAGGCCAGGGATCCCGGTTGAAAAGCGGGGAAGGGTCTGCGTCACGAATAACCTCATCAGCACGAAGTGGCCATGAGGCCATGGGTGCTGATAGCAGCCCATAAAGCCACCGTCAGGATGGGCGCAGGACTTTTTTGCCGTCACATCGCTGGCAGAAGCTTCCCCGTTCGACTGATGGGTCGCGTCATCGTTCGTTGGAGAGATTTTGAGTGTGCAGAGCGATCAATACCCCAAACGTCGATTTCGCAATTGCACAAATTTGTTCGCGCATGCAGTATGGCTTTGCCTTTCAGGCATCCTCTCCCAGACTCCAAGGCCGGCTCTGCCGGCCTTTTTCTTTTGGATTGAGCTTGAGCTTTGGCGCTTGCTACAGATCGGGCAACAACTGGTCGGCACGTCCCCAGTGGGCGAGGTTCTTCGACGAAGCGCGCTTCAGCATTTCGGCGCCGTCACCGATATGCCAGTGCGAAGGCGCGTCAAGATCGTGCAGTTCATCCCACGTCAGAGGAACGGCGATGGGCGCAAACTCGCGATTGCGGGCGCTGTAGGGCATCACAGCGGTCGCACCGCGCTGGTTGCGCAGGTAGTCGACGAATATGCGCCCTGTCCGCCGGGCCTTGGACAACGCGGCGGTATAGCGATCGGGTTCTGCCTGCTCCAGGGCTTGAGCGAACCGATGAGCAAAATCCTTCACCTGCGGCCATTCGGCCGATGGGGTGAGCGGGGCGATCACATGGACCCCCTTTCCGCCGGTGACCATCGGAAAAGTGGTAAGCCCCATCTGGGCGAGGAGATCGCGCACATGGAAAGCGGCCGAGACGACATCCTTGAACCCAAGTCCTTCATCGGGGTCGAGATCAAAAACCAGCCTGTCGGCCTTTTCGACGTCCTCGATCCGCGCGCCCCAGCCATGGAACTCGATCGTGCCCATCTGCACACAGGTCAGCAGACCTGCCGGAGTGTCGACGAAGAGATAGGCCTCTTCATGCCCGTCCTTTTCGCGAATGCCGATGTGTTTGACGTCATCGCCGAAGCTGCCTGCATCATGCTTCTGAAAGAAGCACTTCTTCGCCCGGCCTTGCGGACAGCGAACGAGACTGACGGGCCGGCTTCCTGCCCAGGGGAGCATGATGGGTGCAACCAATTCGTAATAGTCTGCCAGCTGGCCCTTGGTGAGCTTGCCCTCCGGGAAGATCACTCTGTCCCGGTTGCTCACTTTCACCGTGCTCGCGGGCGAAGCCGTGGCAGCCGTCACCGGGGCCTCCTTCTCGATCACCACCGCTTCGGGCTTCTTATCTTCTCGAAGCCCAAGGTAGCTGGGATGGCGCAGCACCCCCTCATCGGTGAACTCGAGGTACGCAATCTCGGCAACCAGCTTCGCCTCGATCCAGTGGGCGCCGCGCACAGCAGACCGCGGAGCCTGAACCGTTGCCTCCTTGCGCACGAGGGGCGCCATGATTTCCAGAAGGCGCTCTATCTCGTCGCCCGTAAATCCCGCGCCGACCTTGCCGGCGTATCGCAGCTTCCCATCCTCGTTTACGCCCAAGAGAAGCGAGCGGAACCCGCGCTGCTTGTCAGAAGGCGTCCAGCCTACGATAACGAACTCCTGGCGGCGTATGCACTTGGTCTTGACCCAGCTTCCGCTCCGCGAGCCGCTATATCGAGCGTCGACGCGTTTCGATATGACGCCTTCCAGCCCTGCCTCGCAAAAACTGGTCAGCAGCTTTTCACCGTTGCCGACGATATGATCTGAATAGCGCAGCCGACCTTTTTGGCCCTCAAGAATGCTCGCCAGCCTCTCCTTACGCTCAATCAGCGGTAAGCTGGTGAGATCCTCACCGTTCATTTCCAGCAGGTCGAACGCGAAATAATCGATGGCCTCACGGTTGTCCTTCAGCGCGGCTTGCAGAGCCTGAAAGCTGGTCCGGCCATCGGGCAGCGTCACCACCGCCTCGCCGTCGATCAGCGCGCTTTCAACGTCAAGCTGAGCAGCCTCTGTGATAAGGCCTGCGAAACGATCCGACCAGTCCAGACCTGACCGGGTATAGGCCCGCCCTTCACCGCCGCCAACGGTAATGAGCGTTCGATAGCCGTCATACTTCAACTCATGCAGCCAGCGATCGCCGGGTGGCACGTGATCGACCAGAGCAGCAAGCTGGACAGGCTGGAATGGCGGGAGTTTGCCTTTGTTCTTGCCCCGACCGGCCGTGGGGGGCGATGATTTGCGCTTCGCGGCCGGGCCTGTGGCCTCGCCGCTCTGTTTCCGGACCGGCTTGCCTGCGGCGATTTCTTCCATCGTCCGTCCGCTGTCGACACTCGTGAGATGGATGCCGATAAGGTCATCCGAGCCACCGGCAAACTCGTCGTCGACTTTCCGCAGGATCCAGTTTTCGCCCTTCTCTTTTCCCCGGGGCTTGAGGCGGAACATGATCCACTCGCCCTTCCTGCGTCGGCCATGGAGGGTGAAATGCAGATGCCCTTCGGCAAGGGTTTGGGTGGGATCCTTGCCCGGGACCGGCTCCCAGGTGCCATTGTCCCAAAGCATCACGGTGCCGCCGCCATACTCCCCCTTCGGGATAGTCCCCTCGAAACGGGCATAGTCGAGGGGGTGGTCTTCGGTGCGGACTGCCAGGCGTTTGTCTTCGGGGTTGGCGCTTGGCCCTCGGGTCACCGCCCAGCTGACCAGCGTGCCGTCGAGCTCGAGGCGGAAGTCATAATGCAGGCGGGTCGCGGCATGCTTCTGGACAACGAAGCCATTACCCGGCGTCGGCTCGGAGGCACCGGAGGGTTCGGCAGTACGCGCGAAATCCCGCTTCTCGCGATATTTCGCGAGCCGTTCTTCTGCCGAAGTTGCTTTCGCCTTTGTCGCCCGTGCCATATGCGCTCCGATCGAGAACCTTCTCAAATCCCGAAAATGGCGCCGCGTTCCCTTCCTGCACGTATCGGAAGCGTCGTTGCCCGGGAAACTCACATCAATATCGAGCGAGCAGCCGTTCCACGCTGGGCGCTGCAGTCTTCTGCTTGTTGTCTTCATCCTTGATGTCGGCTTCGAGCGCTTCGCGAATACGCGCGATTTGGGCATCCGTCAGATGCTCGATGCCGACGAACTCCACGCGTGCCTTGTCCAGCGCCCTGATAATCTCGTCGAGCTTTGCCTGCATGGCCGCGCCGTCACGATTCTGGCTGTTCTGAATCAGGAAGACCGCAAGGAATGTCAGGACCGTGGTCGCGGTGTTGACGATCAGCTGCCAGGTATCGGAGTAGTGCATGAAGGGCCGCTCACTGCCCACACGACAATGAACAAAGCGGAAATGATGAAGGCCAAAGGCTGACCCATCAACTGCGCACACTTTGTTGCAATGCCGGTGAAAATTCTATCCATCATGGGGCTCCGTTCTCTTCGTATCTGCTGTCATCGGTTGCCCCCGACGTCATTTCAGTTCTTTCAATCTCCAGTCTGCGAGTTGGGCGCTGCTACCGGCTTTGATTCGGGAGACTCGCGCTGGCGCAGGAATATGGAAAGGACTACCAGTACGGCCGTCGAAAGGAATTCGCTCTGCCAGTTCTGGAACGATTCAAACCACAGCTGCGGATCGCCAAGATAGGCAAGCACGGTCTTGGGTGTTTCCCCATGTTCTAGGGCTTCTTGCGCCGAAGCATGCGCGCTGTTGATCCAATGCATCGTGAACGACGCGACAAACAGCAGGATCAATGCCAGGCCAAGAGAGCGAGCGTATATCTCGCGCCAAAGCGGACCTTTGCGCAAGATCGATGGTGAGCCGTGTTCTTGGGCTTTCTGGTCCAGATCATTGTCGCGGGGAGGCGCATCCGGGTCCTTCGATTCTGCCGATCCGCGCTGGATCAGGAAAGCGGTAAGCACGACGTAAGCCGCCATTTGCAGGAACTCGCTTTCCCAATTCTCGAACACCGAGGATAGGAATTGCGGGCTTACGGCATAGGCCAGGAGCGTCAGACCGGGCTCGGCATGGCGCCGGGCATCTTCCAATTCGACATACCATCCCGAGATATATTGCCCGGCAATGCAAACGACAAAAAGTGCCAGAAGGGCAATCGTAAGCCCATTATTTTTAAGCAGTCGCATGCCGATGCCTCTCGCCGATTTGCTTTGGATGGAAACGCGCGGGAAACATTTGGGTTCGAAAGCATTTCAGCTATTGCGTGCAAGCAGCTAGCCATTCCCCGAGGGATTTCTGCGACGTGGCCGCCGTCTCGGCTCCCATGCTCTGTGCCATGATCTCCAGGGCCCATCGGCCTCGTTCATCGCCCTCGGCAGCCACGGCATCTTCAGGCACCCATAGGTCGTATTCGCGCATATGGGCATCCGCTGCGGTGAACAGCACGCAGATATCGGTAGCGATTCCGCTCAGCACCAGTTTGCTGACGCCCAGCTGCGGTAGCAGCACCGGCAGGTTCGTGGCGTAGAAACCGGAAAATTGCGGCTTGATGACGAAGAAGTCGTCGTGCTCCGGCCTCACCATCTCTGTGACCGGATTATCCTTTTCGAGCGCGCGCCTTACGAGCTTGGAAGCTTCTGAATGCCATTCGCCAAAATTATCGTTCACGTACACGACTGGCCAACCGTGCGCGCGAAACTCCTGGCGTAGGCGATCTATTCGCCGTGCCGCTTCGAGAGCCCGGGGCTCCAGAGCCTCGGCCCCCTCAAAATCAAAGCAGTTGACCATATCCAGGATCAGCAAGGCCGGGCCATCACCAGATCTCGGCGAAGTGGCTGCGGGCTGCTTGTCCTGAGAATCCATAGAAACCTGCCATGAATTCGGGGTCGGCGCTGGACGACCCCATTTCGCTCACTCCTTGGTGAGCTTTTGTGCCTGAGCGTCCAGCGCCGCGCGATCATTGCCAAATCGGTCGATGAGATCCTGCGCCTGCTCGACAGTAAGACCGTGCTTTCGAGCAAAATAGTCGACCTCATAGCCCTCGCCGCCAGCGACCGTGCGGCGATCAGCGCCGCCGCGCTGTGATTTATCATCTGCCATGATGCATTTCCTCTTTCGCAGCTGTCTGAATTTGCAACCCGTGCCAAAGCCGTGAGTTCCAGCGAGGTTGTCTTGACGAGCATGGAACCGGCATGCCGCATCGTCGTTTGCCCATCCAATGAAACAGCCGCTCGACTGCCTTGTCATCGGCGCAGGGCCCGCAGGTCTGACGGCCGCCATCTATCTTGCACGATTTCACTTCTCGATCGCGGTTGTCGATGCGGGGCATAGCAGGGCGGCGCTGATCCCACGCACGCATAATCATGCCGGTTTCCCGGGTGGGATAGCTGGCACCGAACTTCTCGGGTTGATGCGGGCGCAGGCTGCCGACTTTGGGGCAGTCGTGACGGAAGGTTTGATTGAGGGACTGGAGAGGACCGAAGAGGGTTTTGTTGCTCGTGCACAGGGCCGTGAATGGTCTGCGCGCACTGTCCTGCTCTGCACCGGCGTAATCAACAATCGGCCTCAGATCGCACCGGACATCCACGATGCGGCGTTGCGCCGCGGACTACTTCGGTACTGCCCCATATGTGACGGGTACGAGGTCACTGACAAGCGAATCGGTGTTTTGGGTACCCGCTCCCACGGCTTCAAGGAAGCAATCTTCCTGCGGATGTATACGCGCGATGTGACACTCATCGCTACCGATGGAGAGCACGACCTTTCAGATGACGAAAAGCGTCGGCTCGCTGTGGCTGGTGCCGTCCTAATCGATGGCCCCTGCGCGCCACTGCGGTTGGAAGATGCGCAGATTGTCGTGCCGACGCCGCGCGGCGAGCTCAAATTCGATAGCGTCTACCCGGCGCTCGGTTCTGTTATCCGGTCCGAACTGGCGACGGCGATTGGCGCGGAAGGCACTGACGATGGGTGTCTCATCGTGGACGACCATCAGCGCACTTCCCTTCCCGGCCTTTACGCGGCGGGAGATGTTGCCAGAGGTCTCGATCAGATCAGCCATGCGATGGGCGAAGCCGGGGTCGCCGCCGTTACGATCCGCAACGACCTCGCCGAGCGAGGCATCTTATTGCGCTAGCCCGCCGTTACAGCGGGCCGCTCCCACTTACGAATACCGGGTCTGGGCGGCGGCACCCGCGCAGATGTCACCGCAATCAGGATTCCAGAACGTTCCTCACCTTCGGGGCGAGTTGTTCGATGGTAAAAGGCTTGCCGATCAGTTCCAGACCCGGGTCGATAACGCCATTATGCACGACCGCGTTGCGCGTGTAGCCAGACGTGTAAAGAACCTTGAGTTCGGGTCGCCGGCGTTGGGCTTCGTCCGCCAATTTACGGCCGTTGATGTCCGGCATCACAATGTCTGTAAAGAGCAGCGCGATTTCCGGATGGGCGTCGATTAGCTGTAGTGCTGCCACAGCGCCGTCCGCTTCGAGCACCTGATAGCCAAGATCGGTCAACGCATCGACGCTGAATTGGCGCACCGCCGGTTCGTCCTCGACTACCAGGATGATCTCCTGTTCCTCACCCAATGGCAAGTCGCCGTTTGAAAGCTGTTCGGCCTCGATCTCGTCGCCGATAAAGCGGGGGAGATAGATCTTGACGGTCGTTCCTTGTCCCAACTCCGAATAGATTTTGACGTGGCCACCCGACTGCTTAACGAACCCATAAACTTGACTGAGTCCGAGCCCTGTGCCCTTACCAACCTGTTTGGTCGTGAAGAACGGGTCGAAGGCTTTGGCAATGATCTCAGGCGGCATCCCGCAGCCGGTATCGGAAATGGCAATAAGGACATAATGCCCTGGCGGAACGCCAAGATGCGCGGCAGCATAGCGGTCGTCGAAGTGGACGTTTTGGGTTTCGATCGTCAGTCGTCCACCCTCCGGCATCGCATCTCGCGCGTCCACGGCGAGATTGAGAACGACATTTTCCAGTTGGTTGCGATCGGCGTGTGTGCGCCACAGCCCTGCGGCGCGCACCGTCTCCAACCGCACGTCAGTTCCCAGAGAATGGATGAGCAGTTCGGACATACCAGGTACAAGCTTGTTCGCGTCCAAAACCTCCGGATTGAGAGGCTGCTGGCGTGAGAAAGCCAAGAGCCGCTGGGTCAGGGTGGCGGCACGTCCTGCGCCTTCCAGTGCTGCGTCGACGTAGCGCTTTGCGCGCGCATCCTCATCACCAAGACGGCGATTCAGGAGATCCAGTGACCCAACGATGACGGCCAGCATGTTATTGAAGTCGTGCGCGATCCCGCCGGTCAGTTGGCCGACCGCCTCCATCTTTTGAGATTGCCGCAGCGCTTCCTCGACCTGTTCCCGCTCGGAAATCGCCTGAGCCACGCGTCGTTCCAGATGTTCGTTCAGCTCCAGAACCCGCACCTCCGCGCGCTTGCGCTCCGTAACATCGATGGCGGTGCCGATGACGCGCAGACATTGGCCGCTTTCGTCGAAAACGCCGCGCCCTTTCGCGGCTACCCAGCGCTCTATCTGGTCTTCCTTCCCGATAGTGCGATATTCAACATCATAGATAGCACGTCTGGCAGGATCGGCAGCTGCGGCGTAAGCTTCGAAAGTGGCTTCCCGATCATCGGGATGAAGGCCGCTATAATAGTCTGCCATGGAGACCGGCACGTCGGGCGAAATGCCGAACATGACTTTGACGATTGGCGGCCAGATGAGAATGTCATGCACGACATCCACGTCCCAGAAACCTACCTCAGCGGCCTGCGTGGCGAGCCGCAGCCGCTCCTCGTTTAACATCAGCTCGGCGCGGGTGCGCTGCTGTTCTGTCAGATCGAGCATGGCGCCGATCATCCGGACAGCTTTGCCTTCCTGGTCGCGGATAATGTGTCCACGGTCGAGAATAGCTGCGTAGCTGCCATCGAAGCGGCAGAAACGATACTCATCCGACCAGCTTTCCGCATCACCATCGATGGCGCCATGAATGCTGTGATGGACACGATCGCGGTCGTCAGGATGGATATGTGCGATCCACCACTCTCCCGTCAGCTCTATATCGGCGAGCCTATGGCCATGCGCCGCTTCCAAAGCCTGGTTCCATGTGACGTGATCGGTGGTAAAATCCCAATCCCAGATGGCATCATTTGTCGCCCGGCTCACCAGGCGGTAACGTTCCCGAATGGCTCTCAGCGCCTTTTCAACTCTCGCACGCGGTTCCACCTCTACCCGCAATTCCTCAGCGCGTGAGGCTTGGGCCTGAAGGGCCTTACGAAGTTCCAGCTGGGCCATGACCTGCCGCGCCAGCACCTCAAGCACGTGGCGTTGATAGGAAGTGATACCGTCAGGGCGCGGCGCACGGTCCAGCACGCAGATCGTGCCGATCGGCAACCCGGCCTTGTCCCGCAGGATTGCGCCCGCATAAAAGCGCAGGCCACCCTCCGCCGTTACCAACGGATTGCAGGCGAAACGAGCATCCTCACGGGTGTCAGACACGACAAGAAAATCATTTTGCAAGATGGCGTGAGCGCAGATCGATACATCGAGAGGCAGCTCGCGTACGCCTATGCCAACTTCTGCCTTGAACCACTGGCGATCACTCGCCACCAAATTGACGACGGAGATCGGCGCTGTGAAGGTCTCCGCCGCTAGCCTGACGATATCGTCGAAGTCGGCTTCCTGCGGGGTATCGAGAATTCCATAGCTCCCTAGTGAAGCCACACGATCAGCTTCAGACCAGACCTCGGCCGTTGAATTGCCTGGGATTTCCGTCACTTTTGAACTCATGCGGGGTGACTATCATCCTCCCACGCGGATGGCACTGAAAACCTGCAAGGCGGTTGGACGGCGGTCAGGCTGGCGAGGTTAGCTGGGGCGTTGCTGCAGGCGTTCTTACTCCGCCCGGCGAAAGGCGCGGTCTGTCGCATCCTGCCACGTGACCGGCAGTTTTGTCTGAGCCCGGTGATAAGCGGACTAACCGCTAATGGGCCTGTCATTTTTCCACTTGAACGACTTGAATGGGCGCATGACGGAATTTCAGAACATGCCCCGTTGCGAACATAAGTTGGTGTTGCGATAGGAGGGGCATGACCGCCTTCGCTTTTATCGGTGCTGCCTTGGCTGAAATTGCTGGCTGCTTCGCGTTTTGGGCGTGGCTACGCCTGGGAAAGTCACCTCTTTGGATTATCCCGGGCGTCGCGTCTCTTTGCCTATTTGCCTATTTGTTGACTTTGCCATCTGCTGATCAGGCTGGCCGCTCGTATGCGGCATATGGTGGCGTCTATGTTGCTATGGCCGTGCTTTGGCTGTGGCTCGCGGAAGGGGCGAAGCCAGATCGCTGGGACTTACTCGGGGCTGTCGTTTGTTTGGTGGGTACGGCCATCATCTTCTTCGGCCCGCGCGGGGTGAACGGCAACTAGCCACCCATTCGGGCTACTGACCGAGCCGGTCGGCAAGGGAAAGCGGACGGCTCGCCGCCAAGTGCGCCAAATCGCCCCTTGAGCGACCTGCTAGAATACCTAGCAATCACTCCTCCGCCCGCATTTTGCTCGCCTAGCGTGCGTAACCTGTCGCTGCGAATTCACTTACCGTATAGAACCCAATGGCTCGGCAAGCTCGTGCCATTGAACCATCTCAAGGAGCTTTCCCCTTGCGCGCGATCCATGACCTGTCCGGCCTGATCAAATATGCTGGGCGCGAACCCTGGAAGACACGGCTTGAGGAGTGTCTGGAAGAACATTTCGGGCCGGCGGCCGACGAGCTCGACGTCGATTTCGACGAACTGCTCGACATTGTTGGCCCGCACTGGGAAGGTCCCTTGTGGGGCTGCGCGTTCGAAGACCTGATCGGGCGCGAGTTCGATGGCGAAAATCTCGCCGACGATTACCTGAAGCGGCGTGGCTGGAACGAAAAGGCCTCCGTCAAAGCCTATATCAAGGCCCTGCGTCAGACACCGATGTCACTCTACGAAGTGAGCGACATTGTGCCAGGCAAGTCGATGCGTTTGCGCGACCTGCTTCAGGACGGCGAGCCTGTCACCGTTGAGGAGCGCAGCGCGAGCAGTAGCTTGCACAACTGGGACCGGATTGCCACGCGCCTGATCGTCGGCCGAGGCGGCGCCGTCATTTCTGGAGCCTTGCTGGCATTTAGTCCGGATGGCAGCGAGCAGTTGATCGATGGCTTTACGAAGATCGGCGCCCAGCCCGACCCGGACTTTGATTTCGACGTAACCGACCGCGCGGTACTGCTGCACCACAGCGCGCCCGTGATCACCTCGACCTGGCTGCTGGACGCTGCCGGCGTGCTGGGCCCCCCGATGCCCGATCTGGTCAACAGCGACGGCGATGACATTCTTTTCCATCGCCTGGTTTTCCCGTTGCCCAAAGGCGTGACACAAAAGCAGATCGCAGCCCGATTCCAGACCCTGCCCACCTTGTCGCCCGCTTCCGCCAAATTCTGGAATTGGCTGGAAGACAAGCGCGTCAAATCCCGGCGACCCAAGCAGCCCGGCGCGCAAATGCTGGCATCGACCATGGACGATGGCTCGACGATCCTTGGAAATGCCGAGCTGGCGGGACGTTTCCTGACGATCGAGGTCAACAGCGCCGAACGCGCGCAGCGTGCCCGGGACCTCTTCATCCCCTTGCTGGGCGATCTGGTGCAGGCACCTTTGACCGAGATCCGAACCGTTGCCCAGATGATGGCTGAACAACGGCAGGTGCGCGACGAAACCGCCCAGCCGGAGATCCCTGCCGCGGAGATGCAGCGCATCGTTCGCGACATGATGGACCGACAATACCGACAGGTCCTCGACGAGCCGGTCCCCGCTCTGGGGGACAAGACGCCGCGGCAGGCTGTCAGGACCAAGGCCGGGCGCGCACAGGTGGTGGAATGGCTGAAGTACCTGGAGAACGGGACCGCCAAATCCGGCAACGAGCAGATGGCCGGCTACAGCTTTGCCTGGATGTGGGAAGAATTGGGCATAGCCGACCTGCGGAAGTAGATCGGTATGGCCATGTCGCACGAGTTCCAAAGACTCGGCAAAGGCCGGGTCAATCCTGCCCAATGACCTTGCGCGATACGCCCCACTCTTTGCCTCTGGCAGGACATCCCCGTCGGACAAGCTGAAGCCGCGCCCCCAAGCGCGGACATACCGGTTGTCAAAAAACGGGCGCATCGGGCAAGAACCCTGTCAAAGTCTTTTGACAAAACCCCAGATGTTCCCGATTTGTCAGGCCAACTTGGCTGTCAACGGACACTTCGCGGTATCCTGGCGCCGGCCGCAGCGCCGCGCGACGATGCCCGCCCCGACCGAGAACTCGGACAACGAACTGCCCGATCTGCCGCCAGCCAGCGGCGAGATGGGCGGCTCCTACGATCCGCAGACCACCGGCGACGGCCTGGGCGAGAGCACGGCGAGCGCGCCCAAGGGCCGCGGCGCCAAGGCGAAGGAGCCCGAAACGGCATAACCCAACCCTGCCGGCTCGCATTAGCGAGCCGGCACGCTTACCGCACCGCGAAAGCGTGTCGGCCCGTCGCTAATCGGGGTTCGATTGGCTTGCCAATGTCCTCGGGCATAAGCGAGGATTGAGAGCTGCGACTAGCCCCATGAGCGCGGGTTCGGCTCGACACACCAAGCGCTCCCAACACCTGCGCAACTGCCAATCCCCCCTGGCGCGCAGGTGGAAGACCCGCCGTTCGGACCACCGAACGGCGGGTCTTTTTTTCACCTCTACTCTCACGTCCTGAGCGCAGAACACGATGAGCCGAAATCTAAAGCATTGGGACAGCCGTAAAACAATGTTACCCAGACACACATAGACAACTGGAGAGCCTGCATTGCCGCCGCGCAAAATCACTATGCCGCGACACGCAAGTGACGATGCTTGCCAGTCCTCGTATCTCGTGCGCCTCGAGATGCGGCAATTGCTGATTGTATTTTATGTCCTCTTCGCATTTGACGCCAACATTCTGCTTTTCTGTGTCCACCGTACAGCCAGCAATTGGACGTCATCCATTGCTGACCATGCCGCAATTGCGATCTTCGTTAGCGGAGCGCTAATCATTTTATCCCGGGTGAAGCCTCGAGTGCGCAGAGACTGGGCAACGCTTCGTGAGCCCTTGTGCCAACCTTCCACAAGATCATCGCGCATACAGTCGATCGCGACCGACACATGCACGATTGCGCTCTGGCTCGGCTTCGTCGGCTGCTCGATTTATTCCGCTGTGCCCGTCGACCCGCTCACACACGGTTAGGATCACAGAACGTGTCAACTCGACCCAATGCTCAAGCGCTGCAGAGCCTCTACTGTGAGCATTGCCGCAGATCCATTCCGCTTGTGGCAACTGCAGTTTTCAAATTCATCATCATCATGATGGTCACGAGCCTCGTCGTCTCAGCCTTTCCAACCATTGCTGCACTGGCCTGGATACGCTTCGCAATCATCGCTTTGAGCGCCTACTTTTTTTGCCTCCCAAGTCTGGGATATTTAAGACTTGCCCTGCAAGTCTGGCCCGCCCTTGGCGGACCGAATTCCCTCAAACGATGGCACACCGCAAACATAATAGCGCACACCCTCTCAGCGACCACCGGTCTAGCCTGTATGCTCTGGACTCTCTCGCCAGCTCTAATGCCGCTGCTACGCTGATCCACCGCATAGCATCCCCCGCTAAGCTCAACCGGGGTCTATTAAGCTGCCCCCGGCTGAAGGCGGGCCAGCTGCACCAAGCCGCCCTACACCCGTCTCGATGCCTCGGGTGACCATTCCTGACGCGAAGAATGTCGACACAATAGCTGCCGCAGAGTGACGGCCAAAAACCATGATGGCGGGCCAGAGGCCCGGAAGGAAAGGGGGAAAGATCCAGCGAGTTTCTCAACATACGGAGGACGAAATGCTCGATCTGACCAAATCCCGCCGGAAAACCGCCTATTTTGGCAAGGATGCCCGCAAGGCGGCCGCTGCTACGAAATTCATTGGACGCGGATCCGCACTCAGCTCAACAGCAGCCTACGCCCGCGCATGTGGCGACCTCTCAAACTGCCATGCCTACACGCGCGAAGATGTCGTCATGATCTCGGCCGAAGGCAACCGACGCGGCCGCCTGACGCCAGATTTCACGGAGATCGACCTGGCAATCGCAGCACGATCGCGCTTCATCACAGATTGCCGAGAGGATCGCGAGCGAGCGTACAACATAGGCGAACGCGAAGTTGCTCGTTATCTCGCCCATCATGGCTATCGCGAATATGCAGGCGGCCACTGGATGCCACAGACCTCAGATATCGTCGGAGTTGAATGATGCCCGATATGAAAGCCTTTGACGACAACCCGAGTATGGGCCTCGACATCCTGAATCTCGAAACGGCCACCACCAAGCTTATCGAAAGACTTGTCAGCGCGGCCCTAAAGCAGACCTTCGCAGAGGATCCACCGCAATTCGAACTCGACTACTGGCACGATGCAGTCCGCCTGTTCGTCAAGATTCCCTTGCCCGATGATCCCTCAGGCGAATGGCCCGCATGGTACATCGGACTCGAGGATCTCGTGCGCGGCACAATGGAGCAAGATCGAGACAACATGCGCGATCCCGGCCTCGTTGCCAGCGCCGTCAATCTGGCGAACGAATTTCGACGCATGGCTAACCTGATCGAAAGCGCCTTGCCCGAAACATAGGAAAATGATGCCCGCCCACAAAGGCTGCTCACTCAATGCCGCGCTCAATAAAGGCCCGTTGCTCCACGCAAGCAACGGGCCTTTTCCTTTGATGGTGCCCTAACGGGCACGACAACCCATCACGACGCCACCGCACGTCCACAGTCCCACCCTTTCGCAAACAGGCCAGCCACGCCCTCGCTTTCAGCGGGGCGGACAGGCGCGCGTGACGCGCGCCGCCGGGCCCTCGAGGGGCCCGGAGGAGGAGGGGGAGGGAGAATGATGAGCTCGGACAGGGTGTTCGGGCGCATCAGGAGAATACGACATGGCACGCAACATCGGCACTCTCGCCCGCGTCAACAACGGCCCGATCGCGGGCGACATCAAGACCCTGACCTTCAGCGCGAAGATCGCGCTGCGCGAAGTTCACTCGAGCAACGAGCGCGCGCCGGCGTTCGATATCATGGCGCTTTCGAGCGATCGCCGCTCGTGGGTCGAAATCGGCGCCCTGTGGGAATTCACCTCGAACTCGACCGGCGAAGTCTTCTACTCGGGCCGCATCGACGACGTTTCGATGCCCGCGCCGATCGACATTGCCGTCTTCAAGCAGGAGGACGGCAGCTTCGCGGTGTCCTGGCGCCGGCCCCAGCGCCGCGCGACGATGCCCGCCCCGACCGAGAACTCGGACAACGAACTGCCCGATCTGCCGCCCGCCAGCGGCGAGATGGGCGGCTCCTACGATCCGCAGACCACCGGCGACGGCCTGGGCGAGAGCACGGCGAGCGCGCCCAAGGGCCGCGGCGCCAAGGCGAAGCAGCCCGAAACCGTCTGAACCATCCCCGGATCGGCGTAGCAGCCTCCACGCCGGTCAAACTTTGGCCCGCCGCCCTTCGGGGCTGGCGGGCCTTTTTTTGCTATGCAAACGCAAGTCACCAAAAAACCGAAAGAAGAGGGGGAGGCAATCGGTCAGACCAACCCTTGACCTAGAGATTCACATTGGGACAAAAAGGTCATGAAAGGACCGAGCAATGTTTTATGCCGATCACATCGCAAATTTCGCGCTGGAGCACGACCTTGTTTCGGCATTCACACTGTGTCTGCTCCCGGGCCTTTACTGCGTATTCTTCACCCTAATGCTTCTCGTTTGGGGAATGAAAAGTCATTCAGAAACTGTGATGCCAAGGGGGGGACGGCTACAAAATTGATCACCGCCAGCTCGACCACGCTGGCGGCTTATTGCGCCCTCTTGTTCGCCACGGGAGCTCTCGATTCGGCCATTATCGCAAATCCGACATGGCAAAACGAAACCATCTCCCGTTCGCAGCGTAACAAACTGTTGGCTGGCATCACCAAATACGGATGCGATCGCTCGAAAGTCGTGCACATTGAAGCCAAACGACCGCTCGAAAATTCCGATCTTGCCAAGCTTTTCCCGGACGTCGGGGCCAGTTTCCTCATCATCGGTCTACCCGATACGCCTATTACTGGTTGCTGATCTCATCGGGCAGCGCCACGTCGACCCATGAGCATCGACACAACAATCCGCCAATAGCAGACCCCGCGGATACAGACGCAGCACCACTATGCGCTGGTATGCCGGTATCCATTGCAACACCTACCATGTGATCCGGATGGTCCTCCACACCAAGCTATACGGCCTTGGAACCGCACCCACTACGAACCGGCTCAAGTCCCTTAGCCTCGCCATCACAAACAAGCGGGAATGCACCCCGAAGCCCTCGTATCCGTGCCAGCCAGAATGCGAATAGGGCTCCTTACCTGCTCCCGACCACCTAACGTTCTTCGCAGTCAGCCACCACCAAAGAGCCGGCGGCGCCGACCGCCTCGCCAGTGCCCCTTGCCCCTGTTCGCAACCCTGCCCAACCCCGGCAAACCGGGCCGTGTTGCCCGCTAAAGCGGGCTGCCCGCACCACCCCGGTTCTTAGGGGTTCCCCTCCGTTTCACTCCGGTGGGCCGGGCTCCGCCCCGGGGCTCATCAGGGGCACCGGCGGACGGGCCGCCGGCTCAAATGGAGGCTTGTAAAATGAACGTAGTCAACCTGGTCGGCCGCATCGCCAAGGACCCCACCACCCGCAGCTTCGGCAACACCACCGTCACCGAAGTGATCCTCGTCACCGAACGCCCGCGGATCCGCGACGGCAAGACCGAAAAGGACCCGCAGACCGGCTACACCCTGATGGACAGCGAGTTCCACAAGATCGTCATCTTCAACGGCATGGGCAAGGGCGTCCGCGACCACAAGGAAAAGGGCGACAAGCTCGCGGTTACCGGCAGCATCCACTACTCGCAGTGGACCGACAGCGACAACATCAAGCGCTACGGCTGCGAAATCCGGGCCGACAACGTCGAGTTCATCTGAACCCCAAGGGCGGCGCCTGGCGCCGCCCTTTCGCCTGTCCACGCACCTTCAGCTTCTACAGGAGCACCAATCATGGATGCTAACGATAAGATCACGGTCGAAATCGACGACGAGGTTCTCATTGAGCAAATCACGAAGCTCACAACCACACTCATGCCGTTACTCGCTGCAAGAGGTAAGCATCTACCGACCGACGATCTCGACCTGATACTCGTCAAGATCCTCTTTCACGGATATTTCCACACCGACCGGGACCGTCGCAGCAAGATCTGGTTCACCGCATTCAACAACATGATGGACGCGATCGATTCACAACTCGAGTTCATACCGCTCGGCCAACTCAGCCTGCTTGGCACACGAATGGTTGCCGCGGCGTGCCGCTCTGATGAAGCAAGCAAGGCGCGCATCGCCAAAGTCGAACAGGCCATCTTCGAAAACTACCGGGTCTTGAAAAAAAACGATCTGACAGTCTCCATTTGATCTGGGTGCGGGCGTCCCCCGCACAGCGGGGCCGGGCTCTATGGAGCTCGGCCCGGCTTCACCCTGGCGTACCGCCAGGCTTGCAGGCGGGCCAGCTCCACCAAGCCAGCCTGCGGCCGTCTTGGCCCTCCGGGTCACGATCCATGACGCGCTGATAGTCTCATCCTCCCCGAAACCTTGCCCGGCGCCCATGGAGCAAGGTACTATCTCTCTTCAGCGGCATGTTCATTCAACGGCACAGGACGACGTCCATGTCTGCAGTGATCTACGCTTGCGGCCATTCGCGCGGCCGCAAATTCCAATCCGAAGATAGCCTAGCCACCGAGTACCACGCTCCCGATCGCAAAAGTGGTAACCTTTGCCCGCACTGTCGATCGAAACACCAATTGCGACGCCTGCGCGGATCGGATCGGCAAATCCAATGGGCCAAAGCTATCCGAAAAAGCCTCGATCTCGACCTGTCCAACTTCTTTCAGCGCACTACCGGCGTGCTCTCAAGCGAGGACATCACCCAGCTGGATTGGATCGTCAGCTACGTGCATTCCCACGAATCCGCTGCGGAATGGTGGATCCAGAACCGACTGAAAACACCGCTGGAATTTCTCGAGCAAGCCATCGCGAAATGCCCTGAGAATATTCAACCCGAGGGTTTCCAGATCCTCGACAAGATTTCCTGAATTACAGCGTTACGCATCGCTCCGGGCGTCCCCCGCTGAGCGGGGACGGGCTCTATTACGCTGTCCCGGCTTCACCCTGGCGTACCGCCAGGCTTGCAGGCGGGCCATCTCCACCAAGCCAGCCTGCGGCCGTCTTGGCCCCCCGGGTCACGATCCCTGACGCACGGCACCGGCGTTGCCGAGTGCCTTGCAAAGACGCGCACGCGGCGCCGGTCTGACCGGTCCGCTAAAGCGGCCCGGCAGCCGGCTTTTGCGCGCACTCGCTTTGCGTCTCTCCCCCTCCAATTGCCTGCGGCAAAGCCGCCACCCATGGGGGTGGCTGGCGGCAGGGAGGGGGCTCGAAACTGGAGGTGTCCCCGCTGTTCGCCGTGCGTTCCGCGACGGCGGCGGGGACGTCTTTCCTATCACACTAGGAACACCTGCCAAAACCTATCGACGTTCGGGGCTCCGTCAAGGATCGCGGTGCCCCCAATTTTCACGACAACCAGCAAGCTGGCCGCCGAGAAAATCGGCTCCCCCACGCCCGTTTCACGGCGACGCGCCCAGGCGCGTCGTCCCTGACTTCTCCCCTCTGCGCCGATGAATTTTGGGGGTTCCCACGGTGGGAACGCTTCAAAAATCGGAGGCTTTCATGACCACTTTCAACAACTTCGCCGACCTCGCTGAACTCCTCGTCAACGACCGTATCGCCAAGGCTGCAACCGATGAACATGCCGCCGAGACTTACGCGGGTGCCTTCATCGAGCACAACGAGCTGGCCAAGCTCACCTACATGGACGAACCGGTCTCCAACCAGATGCCGGATCCCGATCAGGCCCGCGCAGCCGTCGAACTAATCGTAGGCACGCTCTTCGACGTTTTCCGCGACACGATCATGGAAGAACACGCGCAGCGTCTTGCATGGGGCTTCGTCAACTCCTTCCACATGACCGCACGGCTCGCCGAGGGGCGTGAGGACGATGCCGCCAAGAAGCTGGGCGAACTGGTCCGCATCAACGACACGAGCGAAATCCACACCGTCGAAGTCGAAGAGACACAGATCCTCTGCCAGACCATGCAAGGATGCCGCGAAGCGCTGGAAGCCATGCGCGACCACGCATCGGACATGTACCGGGTCGAAACCGGGCGCCCATTCACCGCCGCACGCGGTTCGCAAGTCTCGAAGAACACCGCCACGGCCTCACAGGTCCAAGCTCGTGACTTCCTCGCAGCCCGCCGGCGTCAACGCGACGAACAGCTCGCTCCGACCGGGCCCGTCGTTGTCGTATCGGGCGGTCAGGTCTGGCACGACCACGCGATGCTGTGGGAGATCCTCGACGACATCAAGGCGCGCATCCCCGAGATGGTCCTTGCCACGACCGGAATGCGCAAGGGCGTCGATGCCATCGCAACAGGCTGGGCACAATCACGCAAGGTCCACGCCGTTCACTTCCTCCCCAATCGCCAGCACGGCAACCGCGCGCCGTTCATGCGCAACGAGACGATCGTAAAGCTTCGTCCGGTCGAAGCGATCGTCTGTGAAGGATCCGGCATCCAGAGCAACCTCGCGCAGCGCCTTCGTGCCGCTGGCGTACCGATGCACATCCGCCGCATCGCCGACCAAATCTCGCCCGAGCGCATCAAGCAGGCCTGAGCGCCACATGGGAGGTCCCGGCTACGGCCGGGGCCTCCCATTTCTTTTTCCGTGCGCAAGACGCGGCTCCGGGGCATCGAACCCCTTCGCCGCGATCGGGACGAACCCTGACGGGTTGTACCCTCCGCAAACTGGAAACGCAGTGTGCCGGAACGCCGGCATTGCCGAGCCTTGTGACCCCGCCGCAGGCGCGCCGGGGCACGTCGTTCGGCTCGCCTCCGGGTTGCGCCTGGCGGCGAGGGCAGGGCGCCAGTGGCCCGCGTTTCGCGCCGAGCGCCGCAATCCCATCGGGCATGGCGGCCGGGGGCCGCGCGCCCTCGGTTTGCGTGCGCCGGAACGTCGGCATTGCCGATCCTAGTGACCCCGCCGCAGCCGCGCCGGGGCACGTCGTTCGGCCCGCCTCCGGGACACCCTTCGGGACCATGAAGAAAAGAGGAGGGGGGAAGCGATGAGCACCACCAAAAGGGAGGATAAGATGCTCGTATTTTTCCGGCTCATCGACAAGGCGACCCCACTGTCATCAAAGCCAGTTCACGCCACGATGCGCGATCTCGGTCACCTTAAAGGATTGCTACACGCCAATGGCGTCATCGCGGATCCTGACGACGGTCAACACGAACACTCTGCGAAGAGCTTCGAGATCAATGCCAACGGCATTGCTTTAGCGGCGTTCGACACACGATTTCCCGGCCGTGACGATCTGCTTAGTATCGTCGAAGAAGCCCAGTTCCTCGCTCGGATGATCCGTATCGACGAAGCTGAAGACGGATCGGGGGCAACTCTGTCCGTGAGCGATCACATTGCCATGACGCCGGATATGGCGGTCACCGAAATTGCAGCTTCGCGCATCATTCGATGTCTTGGCATTACCGAACGGCGAACCCAAACAATCACCTTGGACCAGCTGCGCAGGGCTCTTGAATACCCCGTCGTTTACGATCGCTTCGAAACAAAGAACCTCGAAGCGTACTACGCGTACCTCACGCGCATTGCCGGCCTCGAATATGGCGACCAGACACCAACAATGACGTGGTCTTGATTACCGCCACCACAGCACAGAAAAGGGGACCGACCGGCACGCCGGACGGTCCCCTTTTTTGCTTCAAACTCTCAAGCCTCAAGCCGCCAGAGAACTGGCCTCGGAAGTCGGGGCCGCAGCATTTGCCGTGCTGCGCTGCGTAGGCACGGATACCGAGCCCTGCAGAAGCGCTAGCGCCTTATCTGCACCCAACTGCACAGTGGCTTCAAGGATCCCCCGAGCAGCCTCGAAGGGAAGCTTTTTTACGAGCTTTTGGATCTGTCGATCCTGCTCCATGCGCTCCTTATCAGCGAGGCGCTTTTTACGCTCTGCAAGAGCCGCTTCTTCGGCTTCAATAGCCTGCCGCTCACGTTCAATTTTGGGATTCACAGCTTCCTCCATATGCAATTGGAAGAACCCTGAAAGCACGCTCGACAGTGGCCGCATTCAAGCAACACCTAGGACCTTCTGTGAGCGAAACTATTCCATCCACCAAGACGAAAGCAAGTGACTATGCTCTCCCCTCGACCACAGTCCCCCTTTAGATGGACCCTGTCGGCTTGGTCTGACGACCAGGCCGCAGGGTCAGATATCTCGGCCTTACGGCCACGGACCCACACTGGACGCCCCATGGAAATCTCGGGAACCCGACATTACCTCCCTCGCCAAGTCGAGGGCCCTCAGTCCCTGATTTTTTGCACACCCTACACGGCAAGCCGTATGGTTTTTCCTTTCCAAATCAACGTGTAGACTATCGTGTACGCGTACACCATCGTGCACACTGCCAACTATATGCAATTAAAGGTCATATAACAATATCTTAGGCGTGCACTATAGTGCTCGCCTAGATGCTAGACATGTGCGGAATAGGTAGAGTATAACGTCTTCGCGATAGCCAGATCAGGTTCTCTCAGGAGAGCTTGAGTTGGAACAAAATCAGAGCACGCAGGCTCGCTCAGTCCGTTTAAGTCCTGGCGAACTGAAGCTTATCGACCAGCTTGCCGAACAGATGGAAACATCACGTTCGGAAGCCCTTCGCTATGCCATCCGTATCGGCCTTCCATTTGCTCTCGCTCAGCGCGGGATCAACGTTGACCGAATCCTAATGGCAATCGAGATCCTCGTCACCCAAACCTTGTGGCAAATCGAGGAGCATGAAGGAGCCGAGTCTGTACAAAGACTCTTGAACGCATCCTCTCAGTCCGTGACTAAGTACCATGCGTGACGGCGACATTCGCTTCAGCCGAAAAGCGGCCACGCTCGAACATCATTCCGCCCGCGGAAAGGTGATCCGGAACTCGACTAACTTCACGCGCGGTTCCCAGCTCTTCTCGCACGAAATGATGATGACCTGGGCGGGCATCAAAGTCCCCTTGATGACCTGGCTCATCCTCTCGGTGGTGCTCCTGTTTGCCATCGCCTCATTCCATTTCCACGAACACCAATTCCAGCTCGTTTGCATGAAAATCTACGCCGATCTCTGGGGCTGGATCGGCCTCGATCCCGACAAAGCGGTCAACCTCACGCTACCTGATGGATCGGTGAAACACGGAAAAGTCCTCTGGGTCCCCTACCATCCAGCTGTCGTTGCCGCCTGGAATGCCGCCTTGCGGATCCTTTTTGCCGCCGCGCTTGGCTCAGTGTTCATCTGTATCCCCATGACTATCTGGTTCGTCGAGTATTCGCGCAAGCGTGGAAAGGACATCCTTCGGGAGCGTCATGAACGCGGCGCGCTGCTTATCACCAAGACCGAACTGGAGAACGAGATCATCGCTCATAACCAGGCCGAGTTCGGCAAGGAATGTGCATCCAAGGACCCGCCAGTCTCCCCATCGGACGTCCTGCGCAAATCAATGCGCGAACGCGTAGCGGAAGGGTTTCACGCTCCCTATCGTCTTGCAGGTATTCCGTACCCGTGGCGTCTCGAGCAGAGCCACGCCATGTTCATCGGCACGACCGGTGCAGGCAAGACCACAGAGCTCAAGAAAATCGTGACACAGGCCCGCGCCCGCGGGCACCGCTGCGTGATCTTCGACCTGACCGGAAGCTTTGTCGAGAACTTCTACAACCCCGAGACCGACGTCCTCCTGAACACGATGGACCGGCGTTGCCAAGCCTGGACCATTTTCAGCGATTGCGACAACTATTCCGAGTTCCTCTCAGCGTCCAACGCACTCATCCCAAGCGGACACAACGCCGAGGATGACTTCTGGCAAAAAGCGGCCCGAACCTTGTTCGTGGAAATGTGCATGAAACTGATCGCAAAGGGCGCCACCTCGAACGGTGCCCTTGCCTACCACCTCATGCAAGCCGACCTCAAAAAAATCAGCCGCGAACTGGAGAACACGGTCGCTGCCCCGCTCGTCGCGACGCAAGCAGCAAAGATGGCTGAATCCATTCGCGCTACCTTCAACACCCACGCCAATGCGCTGCGCTTCCTACCTGATCCCGTACATGGCGAAGAACCCTTCTCGATCAACAAATGGATGATCCAGGACGAAGAAGAAGGCTCGATCCTGTTCATCACGTCAAACCACAACGATTTGGTTCTCAATCGCCCCCTGTTGACCTTGTGGATGGACCTTGCCGTCAACGCGCTGTTCCGGCTGCCCCGCACTCGAGATCTGCGGACATGGTTCCTGCTCGACGAAGTGCACTCGCTCCACAAACTGCCAGCAATCGACCATGGCCTCCAAACCGCGCGTGCCTTCGGCGGAGCTTTCGTACTCGGCATCCACTCGTTCGACAAACTCGCCGAAACCTACGGTGAAAAAGGCGCGATTAATTTGGCGTCGCTTGCGCGAACCAAACTGGTCCTCACGACATCGGATCTCGAAACCGCGAAGCGCTGCGCCGACTTCATCGGAAGCCGTGAAGTGCGCCAGATGGACGAAGCCTACAGCTATGGCGCAAACAACACACGCGACGCCTCCACGATCACGCCACGCAAGGAGGTCCAACACCTCGTCATGCCAGACGACATCAAGGAGCTTCCTTCGCTCCATGGCTTCGTCAAATTCCCAGACGGCTTTCCGGCGGCAAAAATTCAACTGACCTACAAAAGCTATCCCGAGATCGCCGCTGGATTTGAGCGTGTGACTGTCATGCGAGCCTCAACCTACAAACCCAGCCAACCTGACGACGATGAGCTTGAAGAAGGCGGGCGGGAAACGGATGGACGCGATAACGCACCCATTGCGATCGCTGACCTGGCCGACAAGGAACGACAGCAAGAAAACAGCGAAGCGGCACCGCTATCCGAAGCGGAAATTGAGGCTGCGAAAATGGCCCAAACCTGGGATGACAAGGGCAACGCCCAAAAACCTGACACTCAGCCTCGCGACACTGAGTCCGCACCTTCTGCGAAGCCCCAAGCCAGCTTCGAATACATGAACAAGAAACCCGGTGAAGAAGACAGCTCGCGCGACGAGGAGCTCGATGAGCGCGGCCAAACCCAACCCGATGAAAAAGCCGCTGCGCACACGACCAAAACTCCCGACGCCCGTGCCGCCCGCGAGAGCCAACGCGACAATCAAGAAAGCCTCATCACCCGCGAGGAACGTGAAGGCATCGGCACGGAACACGCCGAACGAGAACACGACGCTGGCGACGATTTCGAACAGGAGATGTGAACCATGCACTCTGTCGCATCCGTTCGATCGGCCGCAGGTGCGGCAAACTACTTCGCCAAGGACGACTACTACACGGGCGAACACTCATCAGAGGCAACCGAGTGGGGCGGCAAGGGCGCCGAAGCTCTCGGACTGTCCGGCGAGATCTCCAAACAGGCATTCGAGAAGCTCCTCAACGGGAAATTGCCCGATGGAACCGAGGTCAATCAATCCGCGAACCGCCGCGCCGGGATCGATCTCACGTTCTCGATGCCGAAATCAGCGAGCATCATGGCCTACGTCGCGGGCGATACCCGCATCCTCACCGCCCACATGGCGGCCGTGAAATCAACCATGGCCTGGGTTGAACGCACGATGGCCGAGACACGCGACTACAGCCGCAACCGCAATGGAGAGCCAGTTCGAACAGGCAACCTCGTCTACGCCCTATTCCAGCACGACACGAGCCGCAAACTCGATCCACAAGGCCACATTCATGTCGTCGTCGCATCCCTGACTCGCAACGCTCAAGGCGCCTGGCGGGCGCTGCGGAACAGTGAGATCTGGTCGAAGAATTCCACTATCGGTTCCGCTTACCACGCTGCCTTTCGCGAACAGCTCAGCGAGCTCGGATACGAGACACGCCTGACCGGCAAACACGGTCAATTCGAGATCGCAGGCGTGAGCAAGGAGGTCATCCAGGAATTCTCGCAACGCCGTCAAGAGATCCTCGATAAAGCCGCCGAAGTCGGCATTTCAACACCCAAGGGCCAAGACCGCATCGTCGTCAACACGCGCGATGCAAAACTCGACGTCGAAGACCGCGGCAAACTGCGAGCCGAATGGGCGGAACGAGCTGAGCGCGTAAAATTCAATGGCAAGGAAATCCTCCAGAAAGCCATGTCACGCTCAGGCGGTCCATCTGAACAACCAATCGGCCTCGCCTCAAAACTCAATCTCATCATCCAAAACACCGAACGACTGATTGATGACTACGTCCGAACGAGCGACGCTCTCACAACCAGCGGTCTGGCGCGCTTGACCCTAACTCCGTCCAAGCTGCGAACCGAAATGGCCGTCGCTTCCGCGATCCGAATTCATGGACAAAGACAGGCCGCATTCCAACGAAGCGACGTCTCCAAAACCGCCCTCGATCTCGGGCTCAAAGGGGTCACAATCACAAAAGTCGAAGACCGAATCCAAACCCTCGTCGATCAGCAAAAACTGGTCATGGGGACGACAACTCGTCTCGATGGGGTTGCCGAACTGGTGACCACCCCCCAGCACATAGCCGAAGAACGCAAGCTGCTCGCTGGCATCGACGCCGGGCGCAAAGCTTCAAGCCCAATTGTTGAGGCCTCGCAGATCCAGGAACGCTTGGCGAGCGTCCCTACCGAACACCCCTTGAACAACGAGCAACTAGCCGCCGCAACCCTCGCACTTTCGACAAGCGACCGCATCGTCGTGATCCAAGGCGTCGCCGGCGCCGGAAAGACCACACTCGTTCAAAGCATAGAGGCGGTTGCCGGCCAGGAAGGGCGAAAAACCGAAGGCTTGGCGTTCGCCAACGAGATGGTCCAAAAACTCAAAGGTGACGCCAATATCGAGGCTTCAACGGTCTCGAGTTTCGTCAACGCACATATCAAGGGCGCTCTCGCTGGACAGGGGCCCAACTTCGAAAAATCGAAGGCGGAACTCGCTGGAAAAATCTTCGTGCTCGACGAGTCCTCGCTGGTCGCGAACGAAGCCATGAACAACCTGGTCACGATCGCCAACGCCTACAAAGTCGACCGTCTCATCATGATTGGCGACAGGCAACAACTCGAGTCCATCGATCACGGCAAAGCCTTTGCCCTCATTCAAAGCCACGACCCGGCCATGGCACACATGCCGACCAGCCTCCGTCAAACGACACCGGAAATGGTGCAGGTCGCAACTCTCACGCGCGAGAAGCAATTCAAGGCTGCATTCGAGGTCATCAAGGACCAGGTTCACTCCGAGAAGAACGCATACCTCGACAAGGCGGCCGAGCGCTGGCTCGAGCTCCCAAAAGAGCAGCGCGACCAAACGGCCCTTTACGCATCAGGCAGACGTTCGCGAGCCGAATTGAACGATCTCGTGCAGAAAGGCTTGCACAGCGAAGGCACTATCCGCGGTCCGGGCCGAACACTGACCACGCTGCTCCCGGCTCACTCGACCCGCGAGGAGCTCAGATACCCGCACACCTACGAAGCCGGGCTGGTAATGGACGTCGTGCGCCATCGCGGCTCCAGCGGCTTAACCCGCGGCCGCTACGAGGTCCTGGGAACCAACGAACGGGGGGATGTGCAACTGCGCAACGAGCGCGGAAAGGTCTTCACCTTCGATCCGACCAGGATCGACCCGTCCGACAAAACCGACAGCATCAAACTCTACGAGAAGATGGAAACCACACTCTACGAGGGCGACAAGATCGTATGGACCGACACCGATAAAAACCGGGAAATCTACAACTCCGGCAAGGCTCAAGTGCTGCGAGTCGACGAGAACACGATCACAGTCGAAAACGCCAAAGGCGAAGTCCTCGAGCTCGGCCACGGCGACAAGATGCTCGAACGCCTGGGCCTCGCCTATGCGATCAACATGCACCAGGCCCAAGGCATGACCAGCACCCACGGCATCGGGGTCATGCACTCATCTGAGCGCAATCTCGTCACCCAACGGCTTGCGCACGTCATGGTGACCCGTGTCCGTGAAAGCATCGAGATCTTCACCAACGACAAGGACAGCCTGCTCAAGGCAATCGAACGCAATCCTGGCGACAATCTCAGCGCGCTCGAGACCATCGGCGAAAATACGATCGACGCACCAGAGAAGTCCCGATCGCGCAACGCGGGCGAATTCAATCCTTCGATCCCCGGCGAAGCCAACCGCGAAGGATCGCAAAAAGGCTCAGCGTCAAACGCCACCTTCGAGATCCCACCATTGGAACCCCGGATCGATCTTCCCGAACGCAACATCGAAAGGACGCGGTGATGCCCACAGAACCCGTTGGCGAGGACCAGGAGCCATGGACAATCCAACCACCCGGCACAGCCCTATCTGCGCGCCTGCAAGCCCGCATCCATGATTGCGCGGCTCAAACCCATTCCTCCACTGAATGCCAGGCACTCGCGATAGCAATCGGACGCGAAACGCAAACCGCACACCTAATCGCATTCGGGTTCGGTCTCTTTTCGGCAGTCATCGTCGGACACATCGCCAGCACGTTCATCGTCATGCTCGGCCGCGCAATGCAACGCCGTCTTCGGCCCAGGTACACCCGAATATCCCCCACCCTCTTCCAAAGCGGAGCAAAGCACGATGCGTGAATGGCTTCCCTACATCATTGCGGGTGCGCTGGTCTTCGCCATCCTGCCATCACTGATGAAGCTGCTACGAGCCTCATCCCCACCCAAAGTCGCCCCCCGGCCGCTCATGACGCGCATGGAGCGCCGCACCATAACCTGCATCGAAATGGTCATCCCTTGGGCGCGCGTGCACGCACAGGTCTCAATGGGAGCAATCCTGAAGCCGCGAGGCAAACTCTCCCGGTCCCAAGCCACAACGATCCGCAACCGCTTCTCGAGTAAACGGATCGACTTTGTCGTTGAACACCCGACCACCGGCGAAATCATCATGCTCATCGAGCTCGACGACAGCACGCATAACGCTCGAAACGACAGATGGCGCGATACACTCACGAAGTCGGCCGGTTACATCACGATCCGGCTGCCGGCAGGAGAGGTCCCCTCTCGCCAGTCCATCTACATGCATATCCGCGCGGCCGCCCAGCAGCATCCAAAACTCAGCGACATTCTCGGCGAAGGACCTGGAGTAGCCAAACGCAGCACGAGGGCATCGTGACTCTCGCTGGCCGGAAAATAGCACAACTTCCACACCGGCCTGGATCACCAAACCGGTCGGCCACGCCAATCGGCCGATCAAAATCTCACCCCTTACATCCAAGGAATTCTCTGATGCGTATCCGTCACCAAGCAGCCGTTGCCCTCACCATCGCGATCCTGCCGGTCACCGCGCACGCCCAAAAAATTGGCGCTGGCGGCACCGGCATTGATGAAACAACCGAGCTCCCCAAATGCTCAGCGCCAATCGGAACCATCGCCCTCGTCGAGAGCAAAGCCCCCAGCATGGACGATGAACTACCACCTGGAATGCGGGCCCTTGTGCGAATGGCCGAGAGCCAAAACGGAGGCAGCGCAGCGCGAGTGGACCCACTGCCACTGCTCAAGCTTCTCACCGCACAATCCAACTGCTTTCAGGTTGTCGAGCGCGGAAACGCCTACGATGCCCTTCAGCGTGAACGAGCACTTGCCATGGGCAATGCACCAGGAACCGCGCAGCCGGTCCTGCAAGCAGCCGACTATCTCCTTTCTGCACAAGTGCTCTATTCGGACGCGAACAGTCGCGGGGCCAGCGCAGGGATCGGCGGAGCTTTCGGTTCCGCAGTCGGCCTCAAGACCAAAACTCTCGAGAGCCAGATCATGCTCTCACTCATCAACGTCAAAACCGGCGTTCAAGAAGCCGTCGCGACCGGCGCCGCCCGCAAAAAGGACACAAAAATTATCGGGGGAGGGCTGCTACTCGATCTCGGAATCGGAGCACTTGGCGGCGCCTACACTTCGACCGATATCGGTAAAGTCACGTCGCTTGCGATGCTCGATGCCTATCGCAAAATTGCTACGACTGCGAAGCTGCGACAGGAAGCCGCTCGAGCCGAATCCACTCAGGGGCCTATGATCGACCAAACAGTGGCCCACACGGTCAATGGCACCACCCAGGACCAATAGTGCTGAACCGGCGCCGCCTAAACGGCGCCGGGTGCTGTTAGAGTGCGGAATAGGGAGGGGAGGGGCAGCGGTGAAGCGCACCATCCATAGGTCTTGAGTGCGACGGCAAGGCAATTGTTCGTGCAGAGAGAGAGGTTAGAATCCATCGAAACGGCCGCTATCTGCGACCCGAACTTCTAGGATGCCATGGCAAAACGGTGCCAGTAGTGAGCATGGCGGAAGACAGGTCTCTCCCATCCTGAAGTTTGCAGCTCGCGACAGTTCTGGCGTAACTGGCCCCTGCGCTTCTGCACTGCATCGCAGGATACCGAACGACAATGTGGCCCGTTTTCCATCGCCCTTTCGGTCCACCGAGCAGGTCGACTAACGCATTGCGCGCTTGAATAGCGCTGGCCGCAGGGCAAGGTTGCCCGGGTTTGCACGATCCATCCATTTCCCTGGCGGCTATGCCTTCGATTCGAATTTTCTCCCCCTCCTTGCAGATCAACGGCCCGTCCCCATCGTAGACAGCAATAGGGGTACACATGAATAGAAGACCTGCAGCGACGCTCATTGTAACAAATCCTTCGAATGATTTGTGGAAGTGTGCCGCTGCCAGCTGCAATAACAGATACGCCGGTCAGCTGGTAAATCAGCATCTCCCTATAGGAACATTTCTGATCCTGGGACTATGGCGACAGTCGGCTTAGCGGCGAGCACCCCAAGAAAGCCGACGCTCCCTTCGCGGTGGTGCGAGCCCAGATCAGCGGCTTGCCCTGAGTAGCCCCTAGCACTACTTTGGCAGAAGTTTACTGGGACGTCTGATGAGGCAACATCCGCAGTGAGGGCAATGCCCCGGCGGTGAGCGAGACAGGCGGTCAAGGATGGCCTGGCGCACTGCTGGCAAGGTGGGTTGGGGAGGCGGACCGAGGATTCTTTTTTTTTCGCCCCGCCTGAGCGAGCCTTTGAGATTGCAGGAAGGCGTAGGCCATCATCGACATCAAGGCGTGGCGGTGAAGCCCGGTCCAGGATCGTCCTTCGAAGTGATCGAGGCCGAGTTCCTCCTTGAGTTGCTGATGCGCTTGGTCGCAAACCCAGCGCGCCTTGATCGCACCGGCGAGAGCCTTGATCGGGGTGTCGCCGGGCAGATTGGAGAGATAGTATTTGCGCTCGCCATTCGAGCGATGCTCACCAACCAGCCAGGCTTCCTCGCCCGGCATGTGCTGGGCCCCGGCAGAGCCGATCCGTTGAGGCGCACCATCGGCAATGCGCACGCGCATGGCGGCAAAGCGGGCCGTCAGCCGTCCCTTGGCGCCCTTGCACCAACTGACCTCCTTGCACCAACTGACCTGTCGCCACTTCGCGCCTTCGAGCATTGCGTGCGCGGCCATGGATTTGACGTCCGGCACATGTCGCACCCGTGGGCGACCGCGTCCTGCGATTGGGAAGATCAGTTGCACATCGGCCGGATAGACCTTCTGATGCCGGGGGATGCCAACCTTGTCCATGCGCGCAGCATCGCTCGTCCAGCTTTCCGGCAGGAACAGCCGCAAGCTCAACATGAGGGGAACTTCGCCCGAGGCCAGTGTCACCGATACCATCGTCTGGCAGTTGGCATTCTTGCCCAGCGCCGTGGCGTATTGGGGCGCGACACCAACCGAAGCCTTGCCCTTCTTGGGCAGGGCGGTGTCGTCGATGATCAACCAGGCTCCCTCACCACCAACCAATTCATCCGCCTGGTTCCACAAGGTCGCTTCCAGTGGGGCGCTGTCCCATAAGCCAGCCCCGATGAAATGATGAAGCCGGTCGTAGGGTAACGCATCCGAACGGGCTGCCATTGGTTGGATGCTCTTGCGATCGCCGGGCCCGATCAGACCAGCGATATAGGCCGGGCACATTCTACGTCGAGTCTTGTTCCCCAAGGCTTCCAGATATGGCGCAAGCCACCGTTCAAGATCCGCCTGCCACGCCTCTTCCATCGCCAGCCTCCATCAAAGCTGGCTCCCCATGAATCACGCATTCAGTGCCATGGGAATCCCGAAAATCAAACTTCTGCCAAAGTAGTGCTAGAGTGTAGCGGTAACGGACGTCCCGCAGTCAAGATGTGGGCCTGAGCATTTAATCGTCAGTAATGGAGCGAGGGCAGGAAGGCCATCTATCGCGGCAAATCCAGGACGCGAAGTAACGGCACCCGTCAGGGCGGCGTTTGACGATTCCCTCGCGAGATCGCGCGAGCGAGAGGCTCGATCTGATCCTCGGGGATGCGCTTTGCGATGACCGGCATGGGAAGCTGAGGCTTGTGGAGATCGATGACGGTCTCGTCCCCTTGCCAGGCCCGCAGGCGATCGGCGAGGTAGCCGGCCCGCTGTCCGGCCAGGATCGGCGCGGTCTTGCCCGGCGCGTGGCAGCGCGCGCAGGCGGGCAGCTGCCGGGCGCGATCCCCTCCATTTACGAGGGGATGCGCGGAGTCGAGCGGCGCATCGTGCAGTCCGGGTAGCTGGGCATAGTGCCTTGCCAGCGCTTGCATCTCGCTGTCGGTGAGCGTGGCCGCGGCGACCTGCATCGGACCGCTGTGGCGCGCTCCCGATGCGTAGCGGCGCAGCGCAGTGTAGAGATGGGCACGCTTCTGGCCCGCGAGGATGGGGATGTCGGGCTGGCCGTGGCCAAGGCCATCGCTCCCGTGGCAGCCGGCGCATTGGCGGACGAGGGGGGGAGATTTTGCGACGTTGGAAGTGGCGAGGCTCAGCTCGGCGTAGCGGCCCGCGTCCATCGTTGGCAGCTGGCGCAGGAAGCCGACCATACGGCGCACCTCGTCGGGGCGATCCTGTGTCGGCCAAGCCGGCATGCCGGTGTATTTCACCCCGTGTGTGACGATCCAGAACAGTTCGCGGTCGGAATAATGGGTAACTGTCCGTGCCAGATCGGGGGCATGAGGCGTGGCGCTCTGCATGGCGGGGGAGGGGGCCTCACCGGGGGCTCCGTGACAGACCTGACAGGCCTGCCGGAAATGCCCTGCAGCGCTGATGAGCGCATGATCGTCGCGCACGTACTCGGGGGTCTGAAACGCCGAATAGGTACGTGCCGAATTCTGCATCGTCCAGTGCAGGAACCATTCGGTCACTGCCCAATGGCCCGTCGTTGCCGCGAGCGGAAAAAGACCCGACCAGGCGAAGAGCAAGGCGGCCGCGGCAAGCGCTGCAAGGCTCGCAAGGACGCGTTTCCAGGTAAGGCGCAGGGTCATGCGGTTTCCTTCGGGCTGGTGCGCAGAAGCGTTGCAAGGAGGGCGAGCCCCCCGATCAGGTAGCTGGCACCGCCGACCAGCAGCATCACCACACCGCCCAGTTGCTGGTCACTCAAGGCATCGAGGCCGAAGGGCCCCGATCCGCAGATGTAAAGCGGGCGCGGGGCGAGGCCAATGAGTACGCCCAGTAGCGTCATGTGCATGGAGGTCAGCAGGAGAGCGCCGATCCCGGCGGCGCGCGCCTGCACGTTCAGTGCCGCACACCACAAAAGCGTACCGGCTGCCAGAAAACTCGCCTGCTCCAGTATGGCCGCCACCAGCGAGCTGTCCGCCAGGGCGCGCAGCAGCGGCAGGTGCCAGCCCCAGACCGTCATCAATTCGAGCAACATCATCGGCAACGGGGCGACGATACCGGGGTATCTGCGGGCAGGATCGAGCCCGCTTCCCGTCAGCCCCCAGGCAAGAAGCGGCGCGGCCACTGCGACCGCCAGCATGTGGCCAGCCATATGTCCCGTCATGCCCCACCGGGACGTCAGAGCTCCCAGTGGGACCAATGCGAGACCGAGGAGAACGGGCGCGCGCCTCATGTGCATTCCCGCAGGAAAACAACCGGGAGCGCGGTGAAGATCACACCTACCGTGCTGAGCGCAGCCAGGAGCAGAGTGGCCGTGGCCAGAAAGCGCAGACGGTCGATCCGGGTGCTTTCCTGGTGCGGAGGGGGATCGCCCGGTGTGCGGGACTGGTGCCAGGCGACCCAGCCCGCAAGCGCAATCACCGCAAGGGCTAAAACCGTTCCGCCGATAAAGAGCCACGGCATTGTCGCGAAGTGACCTGTCTTGGCGCAGGAAATCGCCGCCCACAGATACGAAAACAGGAAATGCGCCGCCCAGGACGTGGGAGGCACGATCAGCACCCACAATGTGATGCGAAGGCGATGCTCCCATTTTCGAGGCGCGGGGTCGGACATCACGATACCTCCGGAAACAGGCCGATGGTCGCATAAGTCACGACGACGCTCAGCACGAAGAAATGCATGAACAGGGTGACATTGCGGATATCGGCATCGTGCCGGGCGGTCATGCGCCCGGCCAGACCGCGCGCCAGGACATAGGCCTGCATGATCACCGCGAGCCCGGCGTGGGCGACCGTCCAGAGGGTCAGCGTCCAGACTATGGCGGGGTAGGAGTGGGCCTCGGGGTTCAGACCCGACAGCCACGGCCCGGCGAGACCGGCCGCGCCGCTTCCCAGCGCGGCGAGCATCGCCCCTGTCAGCAGCAGCGCCATGGCCCCCGTTGCCCCCCGGCTGTTGGCGCTGCGCGCCGCCAGGGTAAGGAGCCAGCTGACCCCGCCTGCGAGCAGCGCGACCATCGGCCAGAACCAGCCCGGTCCGTCGGCCAGCGCCATGGGGGGGAAGGTCTCGTGGCGGGTCCAGAAGAAGTAGTAGCCGAAGACAAGGCCCGAGAACGCCGTCGCGTCGGCCATCATGGTGATGAACATGGCCCACCATCCCGGCGCGCTGCGCCCCGAGATGTAGAGCGGTAGCTCCAGGCCGTGACCGATGGGCTTGAAAGGTTTCTCGGGGATCTCGGCCGTGCCGGTCCAAAGCCACCAGACCACGCAGGCCAGCGTCAGCACAGAGCCGATCAAGGCGAGACCATAGAGATGGTATGTCGTCAGGATGAACACCGAGCCAAGCGCGAAGGCCGTCAGCATCGGCACCCAGGCCGGGGTGCCCAGGCGGATCACGGCAAGCGGGCGCGCGTCAATCACGCTGGTGACGATGGTCTCGCGTCGGCCTTCCTCGGCGTCGGGGAGAAAGTAGCGCCCCTCATCCACCTTACGCATGAAGTCAGGCTGGTCCCAGATCGGGTAGCGGCTTTCGATAAGGGGGATGGAGCGGATGCCCCAGTGCTCGTCCTGTGGGTGGGCGAGCCATTCCAACGTACCCGCGTTCCAGGGGTTGCGGTTGGCGAGCGGGCGGCGCGGGCTCAGGCACATGTCGAGGCAGATCACCGCGACACCCGCAGCGAACAGGAACGCCCCGGCCGTCGAGGCCATGTTGAGATCGCCCAGGCCCAGTTCTTCGGGGTAGGTAAAGACGCGGCGCGGCATCCCCATGAGGCCGGAGAGGTGCATCGGGAAGAAGCACAGGTTCACGCCCGCGAACAGGATCCAGAAAGCCAGGCGCCCCAGCCTGTCGGAGAGTTTCTTGCCGGTGATCAGGGGCCAGTAATAGTAGAGCCCGGCAAACAGCGGCAGCAGCGTCCCCCCGATCAACACGTAGTGCAGGTGGGCGACGACGAAATAGGTGTCGTGCGCCTGCCAGTCGAAGGGGGCCACGGCGACCATCACCCCGGTCAGTCCACCGATGACGAAGACGCCCAGGCTTCCCGTGGCGTAGAGGAGGGGCGTCGACCAGTTGACCCGGCCCGCCCACAAGGTGGCGATGAACACGAAGATCTGGACCGCAGTGGGAATGGTGACCGCTTCGGACGCGGCCGAGAAGAAACCGAGGCTGATCTTGGGCAGGCCCGTCGTGAACATGTGGTGGACCCACAGCCCGAACGAGAGGAACGCCGTGCCCACCGCCGCGAGTACGATCCAGGGGTAGCCCAGCAGGTGCCGCCGCGCAAAGGTGGGTACGAGCATCGCAAACAGCGCGATCGAGGGGAGGAAGACGATATAGACTTCCGGGTGGCCGAAGATCCAGAACAGGTGCTGCCACAAGAGCGGATCGCCCCCGCGCGTTGCATCGAAAAAGGGCCAGTTGAGCAGGCGCTCCATCTCGAACAGGACATCGCCCGCAATGAGCGGCGGGAAGGCGAACAGGATCATCACCGCCACCACGAGGATGTACCAGGCGTAGAGCGGCATGAGATTGAGGCGCATGCCCGGCGGGCGGCATTTGAGAACGCCGACGATCAGCTCCACGGCCGCCGCGATTGAGGAGACCTCGATGAAGGAGAGGCCCAGCATCCAGATATCCGCGCCGATCCCGGAGAGGTCGGTGCGGGTGGTAAGCGGGGGGTACATGAACCAGCCCCCGTCGGGCGCGGCGTTGAACAGGATCGAGCCACCCACGAAGACCCCGCCCAGGAGGAACGACCAGTAGCCAAAGGCGGAGAGGCGCGGGAAAGGCAGGTCCCGCGCGCCCAGGAGTTGGGGCAGGAGAATGATCGAGACCGCCTCGAACATCGGCACGGCGAAGAGAAACATCATCATCGAGCCGTGCAGCGTGAAAAGCTGGTTGAAGGTGGCCGGGCCGATCAGGTCGTTCTCGGGCACGGCCAGCTGTGCGCGCATGAGGAGGCCTAGCACCCCGGCAAAAAGCATGAAGACGAAGCCGGTCAGCACATACCACGCGCCCACAGCATCGTTGTTGCAGTCCGTCCACTTGAGGAAGATGCCCTTGGGCGCGGCCCAGACGGCACGAAGGCGCTCCTCCTGGGCACAGCGCAGGGCCGGATCGTCCTGGTCGTGGAGGCTCATTCGCGGCCTTTCAGGTAGCGGGCGATGGCCAAGGCCTCTTCGCGCGAGAGATCGGTGTAGGTCGGCATCCGCGCGCCAGGCTTGAGGTCCTGCGGCGCACGGATGAAGGCCGCAGTGTTGGTCAGCGTCGGCTCCAGCGTGCCCGCGCCAAGACTCCTGCGGTGGGCATAGCGGGTAAGATCAGGACCGATCTGGCCTGTATGTTCGGTCCCCCGGATGGCGTGGCAGGCGCCGCAGCCCTCGCGCGCAAAGAGGCGTGCTCCTCGGCTGTCCTTGGGGGGAGCGGCTGTGCCCGTCCGTTGCTCGGCCAGCCAGGAGTCGAAGGCGACAGGCTCCATTGCGACGACCTCGAAAGCCATGAGTGCATGGGCAAGCCCGCACAGTTCCGCGCAGACCCCGCGGTATCGGCCTGGCTTGGTGGCCTTGACGACAAGGCGGTTCTCGCGCCCGGGGATCATGTCCATCTTGCCCGCAAGACCCGGTATCCAGAAGCTGTGCACGACATCGTGTGCGGCCAGCGTGAAAACCACGGTGCGCCCGGTCGGGATGCGGATCTCGTTGGCATCGACAAGGCGTCCTTGCGTGTCTTGCGGATTGTAGATGACGCGCCACCAGAACTGTTCGCCCTCGACCCGGATCTCCAGATCGCCCGGCGCACTGTCCATCGGCCGCATGGCGGGGAGAGCGTAAAGGAGGAGACCTGCCAGCAGCACGGTCGGCACGATCGCGCCCATCCAAAGTACCAGCTTCATGCCGCCTTTGTGGCTGAGGCTGCCTTCGGGTGCCCGTACCGCCCGAAAATAGAGCGCAAAAGTGATCGCGGCGAGGCCGAGCGCCGCCAAGGCCATGACCAGCGTGAGCGTGCGTGTCTCCCCGGCCTCCACACCGAAAGGGGCCAGTGCAGACTGGTGGGTATTGCAGGCCGCGGCCAGCAGGCAGGCCAGCAGGATCGCGTAGCGCACAGAAAGCCCCTTGCTATGAACTGGGCGCAACGTTCCGCACGCGCATTTGTTCGACCTTCCCGCGCCGCAAAAGCATTTCAAAGTATGTCTGGGCCATGACCAGGCAACCCCGCTGCGCGTTCGGCCATTCTCATCGCTCGCAGGAAGAGGATGTGCAGATGGCTGATTGGATACGCGATTTTGTGGCGGAAGGAGGCTATCCTGCCATCGCGCTCCTTATGTTCCTGGAGAACGTCTTCCCGCCCATTCCTTCCGAGATCATTATGCCGCTGGCGGGAGCGGAGGCGGCGAACGGAAAGCTTGCCATCATCGGCGTGGTCGTGGCGGGCAGCATCGGATCCCTGGCCGGTGCGCTGCTGTGGTACGCCTTGGCCCGCTGGCTGGGTGGGAAGCGGCTGAAGGCCTGGTCTGCAAAACATGGGCGATGGACGACGCTGTCGGTCCAGGACATCGAATGGGCCGAGCGCCTCTTTCGTAAGTTCGGCACGCCGCTGGTCTTTGGCGGGCGCCTTGTGCCCACAGTTCGTACGCTCGTTGCCATTCCTGCGGGGATCTTCGCCATGCCGCTTGTGCGCTTCGTGCCTCTGACGCTGGCGGGCACGCTCTTCTGGGAGGGCGGGCTTGCCTATGCGGGTTATGCGCTTGGCGAGGAGTACCGCAAGGTGCAGGATTATCTCAACCCCGCAACCACCGCGATCCTCCTCGGCCTGCTGGGCTATTACATCTACCGCCTTGTCACCTTCAAACACTGAAAGTGCGCGGTTGTCCTGTTGTGGTCGGTCTCACCTAGCGTACGGGCATCAGACGCCGCTTCTCGGTCACGTCGATCTGGACCAGGCGGCCTTCGTGAACGGTCAGCGAGACGCTGCCGAACTTTAGCCCGCTCAGAGCTTCGCGCACGCTCGCCAGGCTGGCTTCAAGCGCGTGGTCACCCGTCCCGGCGGCATTGGTATGCGACGGAGCCGTCATGACGCGCCCCCGTCCAGTCCGTGAATGATGTGAAAGCGGCGCGGGCGTATATGGACCGTGTCGCCCGACGTATCGACCTCGATGTTGTGCGGTCGCACGAGGTGCCCACCAGGCAGACGCGTGCTTTCGCCCACGAAGCAGGTGACGAAGGGGCTGGCGGGCGCCATTTAGATCTCCTCTGGTGAGCCGACCTGCTTGATCCATCCGCCCTCCATCACCACCACACGATCCGCCAGTTCGAGTGCCTCTTCCTGGGGGAGACACGAGAGGTGGTCTGGAGAATCTGCACACGGAGATAATTGGATTTCTTGCGCCAGGAGTGCATTGAGATCGGCCGCTGCTACATGTCGCTAGCCTAACGAAGAAGATGGCGATCAAAGCGATCTATCGCCGCCCCAGCACCTCCAAGCCAGCGCCAGGACGCAATATCTAGCCCTATCTCCTGCCCAACTTCCAATCGTGAGGCCCAATCAGTTTGGGCGAATTCCCGTGGCTGGGGGTCACGTCACTGGGCTCCTACAATGCCTGCAGACCCCATTCGAGCCTCGGCGGGCGTACGCCCATCCAAGACACTTGACTGCGGCCTTCCCGCGCCGGGAAGCGGTCATTCAGATTTCGACGGAGTCTGGGACGTTGTCACCGCTTCCAGTTTTCCCATCAAACGACGACTCTCAGCGTGACCCGTCAGAAAAGCAGACAGCCCGGATCTGAGAAGCAAAAACTGCCTGATGAGAGTCTGAAATGGTGAAGGGTTTCGGGCGCTTGCGTACGAAAGCCTCCCATGCAGGAACCCGCGGGCCCGATAGGCCGGGCTATGGGGATTTGCGCTTTGGTGTGGTCTGGCGGGGTGCAGTGCGCGCTTTGATGGAGGCACGACAGCAGCGCAGTAGCGGGTGTCTGGATGCGCTGAAGGTGCGTTGACCGCGCTGTCGAGGTTGATGCCAGGAGCAGACGCTGGCGCGTCGCGCATTGGGAGCAAGTCGGCCCTCTGACCACCGCGCGCTCTGCGGGGCCATGGTGACAGGCGGATCATGCCGGGTCATGCGGCGCGCTCCCGGATTGGCGGGCTGGGCCTGGGCGGCGCGCGGGGTTGGCTCCAGCGCGGAAAGGCTTCGATGACGATCATGCGCCCGCCGCAGCACGGGCATGGCGCACAGATGTCGGGCTCGGCTTCGGGCTCTGGCACCTGCGTCTCCGGGGTGACCGCAAGCAGGCGGCGGGCGAGCGCGAGATTGTCGTGGCGTGCGGCGCTGGCGAGCAGGCCGTAATGGCGGATGCGATGGAACCCGCGCGGCAGGACGTGGAGCAGGAAGCGGCGGATGAACTCGTACGCGGTCAGCGTCATGACCCGCTGGCGTTCGGGGCCATCGCGGCGGTAATCCTTGTAGCGCAAGGTCACGCCGTTCGCGTCGAAGGCGACGAGGCGCCGGTTCGAGATGGCGACGCGATGGGTATAGTGCGACAGGTAAGCGAGCACCGCCTGCGGCCCGGCAAAGGGCGGCTTGGCATAGACCACCCAGCGTTTCTTGCGCGCCGGGGCAAGGTGACGCTGGAAGGCCCGCCGCTCTGTCAGACCGGTCAGGGAGCCGAGGAAGGCGAGCTTGCCGGCATCGTGCAGCGCGTTCAGCCGGGTGAGGAACAGCCGCCGGAACAGCGCACCCAGGACGCGCACAGGCAGGAGAAAGGCCGGACGCGAGGAGATCCAGCGACTTGCATCGGGGGCGATGCCACCGCCCGGCACGATCATGTGGACATGCGGATGGTGGGTCATTGCCGATCCCCAGGTGTGGAGGACGGCGGTGATCCCGATCCGGGCGCCCAGATGGCGGGGATCGGCGGCGATGGTCAGCATCGTCTGCGCGGCCGCCTTGAACAACAGGTCGTAGACCAGCGCCTTGTTCTGCCACGCGATGTCGGCAACCTCGGCGGGCAGCGTGAAGACGACGTGGAAGTAGCCGACGGGAAGCAGGTCGGCCTCCCGTTCGGCCAGCCAGGTGCGCGCGGCGGCGCCCTGGCATTTTGGGCAATGCCGGTTGCGGCAGGAGTTATAGGCGACCCGCCAATGCCCGCAGTCCTGACAGGCCTCGACGTGCCCGCCCAGGGCTGCGGTCCGGCAGGCCTCGATCGCGGACATCACCTTGAGCTGGGCGAGACTCAGATGCCCGGCATGGGCCGCCCGGTAGGCCGGCCCGGCCGAGCGGAAGATGTCTGCGACCTCGAGGTCGGAGCGCACCGGCTCATCCGGCGTCGTCTGGTCCTGTGGCCGCCTTGCCCTCCATCAGCGCCATCAACTGGTCGAGAGGGCTCGACACGGCGTGGATCGTGCGGGTGGAGACCTTGGTGTAGAGCGCGGTGGTCTCCAGCTTGCTGTGGCCCAGCAGGACCTGGATCACGCGGATATCGACATCCTGCTCGAGCAGGTGCGTGGCGAAGGAATGGCGCAGGGTGTGCGGGCTGACGCGCTTGCGGATACCGGCCACCTCGGCCGCCTCCTGAACCGCGCGGTGCAACTGCCGGGTCGAGATCGGATCGGTGACGTTCTGGCCGGGGAACAGCCAGCCATGCGCAATCAGCACCCCGCGCTTCCTGCCCTCACGCCACCACATCCGCAGCAGTTCGAGCAACTGGGGCGAGAGCATGGCATTGCGATCCTTGCCGCCCTTGCCTTGTTCGACGCGGATCAACATGCGTGTGCTGTCGATATCGTCGACCTTGAGGTGGGCGACTTCCGACACGCGCAGGCCCGCGCCATAGGCCACGCCCAGCGCCGCCTTGTACTTCATCCCCGGCGCCGACTGGAGCAACCGCGCGGCCTCCTCGACGCTCAGCACTTCGGGCAGCCGGGGCACGACGCGGGTGACGACCAGGGCTCGTGCCAGATCGCGGCGCCTGAGCGTGACGTTGAACAGGAAGCGCAGCGCCGACACAGCGGAGTTGATGGTCGTCGGCCTGACCCCGCTCTCGTGCTGCATGAGTTGGAAGCGGCGCAGATCCTCTTCCGTTGCCGTATCAGGAGGGCGCCCGAGGAAGGCCGCCAGGCGCTTCACATGGCGCACGTAGTCCTTCTGGGTATGTGGACCGAGCCCCCGCATCATCATGTCGTGCTGCATCCGCTGGCGCAGCGGGCTGATCGGGCCGGTAGTGATCGAGACAGTCATGGCAAGTTCCTCTCCGTTAAAGGAACTGCCAGCCTCGCCCCGCTAAAGGCCTACATATACCACGCTACATCCCCCCACGCGCCCCTCCCGCGCGAGCGGGTTCGTGCATGGGTCGGTCGCAGAAGGGGCCTCTATGCACTGGCGGCGGGAGTGGCCGCCAGGCGCCCTTTGCGGCGATGGGGCAGAGATCTGCCACCACCAACAATCAGACATTCAAATTATGACTGCGACCTCGGACCTAGTGGTCAGATCGCAACGGATGAGTCCCTTTTGAAGGCCAGGAAATGGCCGATTTCTAGCAATTCGGGCGGAACCATCCGATTGAATCTAACCACTAGCCAACTGTCGGGATCTCCGTAGCGAGTGATGAATTTTCTCCTATGATGGCGATAAACGTGGCCGAGCCACCCTATCGCCTAGCGATGCCGCTACTGCGCCATGTCATCCTGAAATGGCTTATCGGGTTTGCGTCATTGACCCTTCGCCTGGCCTCTTCGTCTAGCGGCAAATCAGCCAGCATCAGCAAGTAGGCAAGGCATTCGGTCCCAAGGACCGCCAGTTCAAATTCCGTCTCTTCCTGTTCCGACTTCACGATGACGCGACCGTGCGCAGCTTTGCCCCGGAAGTCTCGGGCGAACATGCAAGCCGTCACCAGTGGCCCCGCCTCGAATGTAAGCGGGTCTAACACTGTCATTCCCCGCGCGACTAGGCGCTCTAAGCGCTGTCGGTTCGTTTCGCTCTTGAGGCTTCTCAGGCTTCCCTTAATCCGGCCTTCTAGTCCCTTGTGTCCGAACTCCTCGGCCCTAGCTGCTGCCACGCGCACGATCTCTGCAAAGTGCTCATCCAGCATGTTGCCCGCCGCCGCGTTGCCCGGGATGCATTCGACCCAGCGAGTTGCAGCCAACAGCCTTGCACCTGACATTTCCCTAGCCAATTTGAAACTGGCGACCATGAGCGCGCTTGCTTCGCGCCAATCCTCACCCCGAGAGAGCCACTGTTTCAAACAGGCTTTGAACAGTTCCATGTCAGGGTCTTCGCGGAGGTAGGCAAAGGACTTGGCGAAGAACTGGTATTCCAGCTTCGTGGCAGGCTCGTGTTTGAAAGTGTGAACGGAGTAATGATACGGAAAATCGCCGAATTCCTGCAGCTTATTTTTCAGCTCCGTCAACGTGGATCGGTATATCTTGATATCGTCCGCAATCAATTCACGGCTCTGCGATGCAGATAGGAACTCCACGATTGAAGAAATGAGGTACTTTGTATCCCACAGGGTCCGGCCCGCTGCAAACTCGATTGCAAAGCGCGGCCTTAGCTCCGGTGCGCGATTGAAAATCCTGTTGCTCGACATTGCGTAATAGACCGAGATCGTTGCGTCTCCGATTTGGAGTGACAGCACTTCGGTTGATGGCTTCTCATCAGACACCGCGCGCAAGAGGGTTTCAAAGCGCGGGTTGTTATGAAGCTGGTCGTCGGTGCCTTCGACGCTAAACGTGCAGCATTTCAACCGATCATCTTCATGCCACGTTTCAGGCCCGACAATCGCGGTATTGCCTCTTAGGTACTCGTGATAGACGATACTACCTGCACGGCTTTGTTGCACAAAAGCCGAAGGGATTCCGTTGGTGAATCCAGTTGGTTAGGTGGCGGTGATGAGCAAACCGCCCCACGCCCGCTACCGCACGACGAACTGGAAGTCCTACAACGCGGCACTAGCGCAAAGAGGTTCGCTTCAGGTCTGGTTTGACCCGGGGATGCAGTGGCTTGCCCCGCCCACCGGCAAGCGCGGGCGCCAACCTGTCTTCTCGGACGCCGCGATCCAGGCCTGCCTGACGCTGAAGGGGGTGTTCAAGCTTCCCTTGCGTCAGACCACCGGCATGGTCGCCAGCCTTCTCGAGATGGCCGGGCTCGATTGGCCGGTGCCGGATTTCAGCACGCTGAGCCGGAGGCAGAAGACCTTGCTTGTCGAGATACCCTGTCAGCCCAGTTCCGGGCCGTTGCACCTGCTGATAGACAGCACGGGTATCAAGGCGGTTGGTGATGGGGAATGGTGCAGGCGCAAGCATGGCCCGTCCAAGCGACGGCAGTGGCGGAAGGTCCACCTGGGTGTGGACCTCGGATCCTTGGAAATCCACGCCATCGAAGTGACCGGAAGCCGGGTTGGCGACGCCCCCATGCTGCCCGAACTGCTGGAGCAGATCCCACCCGATCAAGCCATTGCAAGCGTCAGCGCCGACGGCGCCTTTGACACCAGAGCCTGTCACGAAGCGATCGCCGCGCGCGATGCCTATGCCATCATCCCTGCTCGCAGCAATGCGCAAGCCTGGCCGGAGAGTACGCCGGGCGTTGCGGCCCGTAACGAAATTGTTCGCTCAAGCCGGCGGTTTGGCAGGACGATCTGGAAGCGATGGAGCGGCTATCACCAGCGCAGTCTGGTCGAGACGAAAATGCATTGCTTCAAGCTGCTGGGCGAACGGATCATGGCGCGAGACTTCGATCGCCAGGTCGCCGAAATGCAAATCCGCGCGGCCATACTCAACCGCTTCACCGCGCTCGGAAGGCCTCAAACGCAGCGTGTCGCGTAACCCAATGCCTTCAAGGGCCAACTGCTGCCTTGGGGCCGATTTGCGCAACAAAGCCCCTCGACGATACCCCAGAGAGGCGTGCCGGGCGAAAGGCGAATGCCTGTGCGGTCGGCACCGATGGCCTGCGACGTCGCTTGCGCCACCTCGATGGCGAAACGGGCGCGGTTCTCGATCGAGCCGCCGTAGCGGTCGGTGCGCTGGTTCGCGCTGGGGGCAAGGAACTGCTGGATCAGGTAGGCATTGGCGCCGTGGATCTCGACACCGTCCGCGCCGGCTTCGATCGCCGAGCGGGCGGCGTGCGCGAAGTCGGCGACCGTCGCGGCCACTTCCTCGGTCGAAAGCGCACGCGGGGTCGGTGCGTCCTGAAGGCCCGTCGGCGTGAACATCTGCGCGCCCGGCGCGATCGCGGACGGGGCGACGCCCTGGCGGTGGTGCGGCGTGTTGTCGGGGTGCGACATGCGGCCGGCGTGCATCAGCTGGATGAAGATGTGCCCACCCTTGGCGTGGACGGCCTCGGTGGTCGCGCGCCAGGCCGCGACGTGCTCGCTGGTGTAGATGCCGGGCGTCGTCATGTAGCCTTGCCCGTCTTCGGAAGGCTGGGTGCCTTCGGTCACGATGAGGCCGATGCTGGCGCGCTGCGCGTAATAGTCGGCGGCCAGCGCACCGGGGGTGCCGTCGAGGTTCGCACGACTGCGTGTCATCGGCGCCATGACGAGGCGATTGGGCAGGTCGTAGCGACCGAGGCGGACGGGATCGAAGGGGGTGCTCACGGTATGTCTCCGTTCGGGGAATGTCTGGGCCCCACTATCGTCATTCGATTGATCGGGATAAAGCCATCGATCTGGAGAACATTGATCCAATGATGGAACAATCGGCATGATGCATCTCGACGACATGGCGCTCTTCGTCGAAGTGGTGAAGGCGAAGAGCTTTCGCGGCGCTGCAGAAGCGCTCGGCATGCCCAACTCCACGGTCTCGCGCCGCATCAGCATGCTGGAAAAGGCGCTCGGCCTCAGGCTTCTCCACCGCACGACGCGGCGGATCGAGCTTACCGAGGCGGGCCAGGTCTACTACGAGCGGAGCAAGCGCATCGTCGAGGAAGCGCGTCTTGCGCATCTCGAACTGGGCGACATGCTGGCGCAGCCGACGGGGGTGCTGCGCGCATCGCTGCCGGTGGACTTCGCCGTGACCTATCTTGCGCCGCTCGTTGCCGAATTTGCGCGGCTCTATCCCGGCATAAGCTTCGAGATCGACCTCACGCCGCGGCGCATTGACCTGGTCAGCGAGCGTTTCGACATCGCCATCCGCATGGGCGAACCCGAGGATTCGCACCTCATCGCCCGGCCGCTGGCCCGTCTGGTTCCCCACCTCTACGCCGCGCCGTCCTATCTCGCGCTGCGGGGCGAACCGATCAGCCCGCAGGACCTCGGCCGACACGATTGCATGGGCATGATCCGCGAGGGTCATTGGATGCTCACTCGCGGCGATAGCCAATGCGAGGTCCCCGTGGGTGGACGCTTTCACCTGAACAATGTCGGTATGATCAAGCGGTTGAGCACCCTGGGGCTCGGCGTCATCCTCGTTCCTGAGGAAATCGTGGCGGACGAACTTGCCTCGAGCCAACTGCAACGCATCCTGCCGGATTGGCAGGGCAAACCCATGCCCGTCTACGCTTTGACCGAGACCCGCCTGCTTCCAGCCAAGACCCAGCGTTTCATCGAGTTCCTGAGGGAAAAGCTGGCTTCGAAGCGGTGATGATGTCGCCTCTTACGAGGTGGGGGAAGTCCTAAACAAAGCGGACACCGGTCCGACCGGAATTGGGAAGCGAAAGTCGGCGACTGAGCGGCGACAAAGGGTCGGTGACCGAAATCGCGGTTCCTCCTGACCAGTAAGCGTCCATATAGCTCTCTGCCGCGAGCAAATTCAGCCTTAGGGCTGGGACGAGGCTGAAGCCAGCGTTGCTGCCACGCGCGCCCGATTTTGCGTCCCCCATTCGCACAGGGGACGCAGCGTCTCGACCAAAGTCTCGCCAAAGGGCGTCAGCGCGTAATCGACCATCGGTGGCACACGTTGGTGATCCCGCCGGATGAGCACGTTCATCGCGACCAACTCTCGCAATTGCTGGATAAGGACTTTCTCGCTGATGCCTACGACACGCTGCTTCACCTGGGAAAATCGGGCCGGGCCACCCTGAAGGTGGTAGAGGATCAAGGGCTTCCACTTGCCTCCAATCACCTTCAACGAGACGTCGAGTCCGCAGGGGCTATCCATCATGTCCATGTGCAATTCCATACTTACCTTTAGGTAGGTACTGCCATGATTGTAACCTCATGTCTATCTGGTGTGCCGAGCGTGGCCCAGGCTGGGCCGACGCCTGCCTCTCTCAAGGAAGGACACTCGGAATGACACGCAATATTCAGACCATCGAAAAGCTTTATGCCGCAGCTGAAGGCGCTAGCCTTGACCTTCCAGGTTTCCTGTCCTGCTTTGCGCCGAACGGCTATGCCCGTAATGTCCCTGCCGGGATCGACTTTCGCGGTGAAGACATCGCCCTTGTCGCCAGCGCAATGGCTGAAGCGTTTCCGGACGTGCACCGGGAGATCCTGCATGTCGAAGCAACCGACGACCTCGTCGTCGTCGAACTGGCCATTCGTGGAGAGCATCGAGGCACCTTGATGACGCCCGCCGGCGCCGTGCCGGCTACCGGCAAACGTATCGACGTGCCGTGCTGCGACGTGTTCCATATGAAAGAAGGCAAGGTGACTGCCTTTCATTGCTACAATGCGGCCAATATCCTGCAGCAACAACTCGCATAGACCGAATTGACAGGATGGGCGGCGGAACGTCGATCAGGAAGATCTGTTCCTAGCAGCGACATCTTCAGCGGCGGTCAACCTTGGCTCACTCGGGATTGGGAAACTGCGAGTCCGCTCCTGAGAAGCGGAAATTGGCGCCTGAGCGGCAATAAAGGGTCGGCTGCAGACGCCGCATAGAGTCAGCTATCCCCGCGACAAAACTCCAATCCGGCCATTCCGCAACCGGCCCCTTGCGCGTTCCCAATGGGTTAGCGGACGACCTTGCCTGAGAATGGAAATTCCTCAGCTGAGCGGCAAAGAAAGGTTGTAGATGTTAGAGCATTTTCCAGTCAGGTGGAATCACCTGACGGTTCAGAAAATGCGTTAAAACAAAAGTCTAGAGCGGTAGATCTGATGCAATCTGATCGAAAACCGCTCTAGAAGCCAGCCTTCAGATCGAGCCGAGGTGGGGCGTGACGATCGAAGCTGTTTCGAGCAGGCCGTTGGCTTCCAAGGCCCGTAAAAAGTCTTCAGGGGACATTTCAGGTCGCTTCAGGCGCTCGCGCATTTTCCGGATGGCGGCGATCGCCCGCCCCTCTTCAAGGGCAATGGTGTCGGCAATGAAGTCGTCGGCGCTTCGTGCCTCGATGTTGAGTTGGCCGAGGATGTCAGCCGGAAAATCTTTCAGATTCTCGGTGACGAGGGCCTGGGCTTGCGTTTTGACGGCAGCGGCGATGACGTGTTCGTCGCCAGGGTCGGGCAAGCCAAACTGGGCGCTGCCAATCAGCGTGAAGTCTTCGACCATGGCCTCCGGGAAGGCTGTCTGCATAGCCTGTACCGCTCGCACTCCTCGCGCCTCAGGATCATCGAGACCGCGCTCTCGCGCCATTTTGATCAGGGCTGCTTTGGTCTCGGTCAGAATGGGCTCTGACCAGCGGATGCGGAAAAATTCGGCTTCCGCAAGCGACAGGAGCAAGTTGCGCCGCCAGACACTGACGAGCGTACAGGCATCAATGAGGGCAGTGTAGCGGTTTGCGAACACGGGTCAGACCAGGTCGGCATCGCCGCTGATGAGTTCGTCGAGGGCCCGCGAACGTTCATCATCGCGCTGCGCCTTGTAGCGAAACACGTCATCGGCCCGGATGCGGCGATGACGTCCGACCAGAGTGTGGGGCATCGCCTCCTGCTCAAGCAGCTTGATCAGGTAGGGACGTGACACATTGAGGAGATCGGCGGCTTGCTGCGTCGTCAGCATTTCCTGGATCGGCACGAGTGTGACCGCGCTGCCGCTGCCGATATGGCGCAGCAATTCCAAAAACAGATCAGACATGGCGGGCGTGAGAGTAATTTCGACCGGCTTTTTTGATTCCGGCTCCTGGACACGCAATGTCGCTTCACCCGACTTTTGGGCCGCCAGCATGCGACGAAGCTGGTTCGCGATCTGACGGTCATCAGCCGACGGCATATGGCCGCCGAACGGCTCTGAATGCGCCGGCAATGTCATGGGAACTCTCCGTGGTAGAGCAATTCAGTAGCATATATTCGAAATAAACGCAACGAGAATCGGTTCCCTCGGGCGTCGTACCCTTGTCCGGATCTACAAACATCGAGGGCCAGCGGGGCGCCAGCGACGCGCAGAAGCACGGATCAAGGGAACGGCGCAATGGGTGCACAAGGCAACGTCCTGCCCTTGCTTGTCGCGCGCGATGGATTGCCGCGAAGGCTCGTGCCAGCCCAGGAAACAAAGCAGGGATCTCATGCACGCCGCTTACCGTTTGCAACGGCAGGTGTCATCCAGAACTGGCGGTGTTTTGAGGCCTGGCGGTTGTCCACATCCGCAGGCCGATCCTGTAATCGCCTGCGTGAATCAGCAAGCGGCCTGTGATTCAAAATTCGCGTTGGATCGCGGCCTTTGCGCGCGCGTAAAACGTGTCCCATGGACATCGAGACGACACTCAACCAGCTGCTGGCACCCGAAGGCGGACACCTCGCGCTGGAAGCCTGCGACCCGGCACGCGGGCTCGCACGGCGCTGGCAGGTCGAGGTGGGCCAGGACCTGTTTGGATGGACCACGCTGAGCTGGAACTGGGGGCGGATCGGGACGGCCGGGCAGGGCAAGCAGCTTTCCTTCGCCGCGCGATCCGAGGCCCGCAAGGCGGTGCGCGCGTTGTTGCAACGGCGGATGCGCGCGCCGCGCCGGATCGGTGTCGCTTACGTGCCTGTCGCCTCCTGATCTTCAGTGCGCGCGAGCAGGCGATCGATGTCGGCCATGGCTTGGTCAAGCGCATCGACCGCCGGGCCGAGGGCGTTCGAGGCGGCCGGAGCACGGATATTGGACGGCCTCGCATCCTCGCTCGCCACCAGCAGCACTCTGCCGTGGCTTTGCCGAGCCTCGGCCAATCCGACCTCGCGCAACGCGTCGCGTAGCGCATAAGTCCCCCGTCGTCTGACCCCGACCGCGTCCATCAACTGGTCGAGCCCAAGCGGCGCAAACCCAGCCAGCAAAATCCAGGCCGCGCCCGCGCGCGAGTTCCGACGAAGCCCGGCGAGGCGCTGCGTGAGGAGCGCGGCGCGCGCGTGCGCCGTATCGAGCGCCGCCAGATGCGCGGTGGCGACGACATTGAGAGTATGGGCAAGTTGGAGCTTCTGTCGATCCGCCGCATGGGCCATTAACAGGCGCTCGGTGGTGAATAGACCGGGCATCGGCAGCGCACGCGCCAGCGACTTGCGCCGCGCAAGGTGGGCGCTCACGGCGACATCGAGCGCCCAGAGCGGCGTGATCGGGCGCCGCCCCGCGAGCGCGACCCAGGTCTCGCCTGTGTCGAACGTGCGAACGCCCGCTTCCATCGGGGCAAAGGCCGGGGCGTGCGTAGCGGAAGTGCACAGCGCCGCCAGGGTATCGAAAGGGAGCGGGCCGTTTACGTCATCGGGCATGCCTTCGACCAGCGCGCACGCGCGTTCGAGCGCGCCGATGGTTGCGTCGGTCTCACGGGCCTGATCTTCGAGGGAAAGCGGCACCTCGTCGCCGACAAAGCGCGCGCAGCGCGCGAGCGTCCGCGCTGTCTCGGCAAGCGGCTCCCAAGGGTGGAGCGCCATTTCGGAGAGGAGGGCGCGCACGATCGCGAGCGCTGAGGAAGGCGCCTCGGCGACGCGCTCGGGCCCACGCGCGAGGCCTGCAAACCAGGCCTCAAATCGCTCCGGGGCATCAAGATAGCCCGCTTGGGTAAGCGCGCCGAGCAGCGTGCGGCGCACCAGATCGGCGCAGAACAGCCGTTCTTCGGTCTCGCCAAGGCTGGATAGCCGTCCATCGAGCCTGCCCAGCGCATAAGCGGCTAACGTCTCGGCGCGCGCTAGCTCACGCGGGTCGACAGTGTCCTCGGAGGACCAGGGATCGAAGGGCTCCATGGCGAAAGGTGTAGTTAAGTTCCGATAACTGCACAACGGCTTGAAGGGTTGTTAAGCGAACATGTGATAATTGCAGTTATCACATAAGCAGATTTGACCGTTCTTTATAAGGTGGGCTACAAGCGCGGCTGAGGAGCGAGGCGCGTCGTGAGCACCGAAACCGCCCGGGAAGGGCCAGAAATCCCCGTAGCGCCGCCTGAGGCTGTCCTGCCGGCGGTCAGGGCGCCGGCCGACCTTGCGCGGACGATCGTGCAGATGCGCGCCGGCGAGCGCATCACCGTCAACGAGGGCCTGATCGCCGCCTATCAGGCCGCTTCATCGCCCCATAGCATCCGTGCGCTCAAGTCCGACGTCGAGGCGTTCGATGCGTGGTGTAGGCGCAACAACCGGATTGCACTGCCGGCCACGCCCGAGATCGTCGCCGACTATCTCGACGCGCGGGCAGGGCAGGGGGCCAAGCCCGCCTCGCTTGGCCGCTACAAGGCGTCGATCGCCAAGATCCATCAGCTGCTTGATCTCAAGGATCCCACCCAGGCTGATCTCGTGAAGCTGCGGCTACGCGCGATCCGGCGCGAGAAGGGCACCGCGCAGGCTCAGGCGCGTCCCTTGCGCTTCAAGGGGCCAGTGCGAGACGTGGAGCGCGACAGTCCTCGCGGACTGAATGTGCGAGCTTTGCTGGAGGCGTGCGCGGGCGATCTGCCAGGCCTGCGGGACCGAGCCCTGTTGTCGGTGGCCTATGACACGGGGCTCCGTGCATCGGAGCTCGTCGCAATCAGCATCAATGACATTCTCGAGGCGCTTGATCCCGAAGCGCGCCTCCTCGCCATCGCGCGAAGCAAAGGCGATCAGGAGGGCGAGGGAGCCACAGCCTATTTGTCGCCCCGCTCTGTGCGGGCTGTCGCGGCGTGGAGAGAGGCCGCTGGGATCGACGCGGGGCCGTTGTTCCGGCGGGTGCAGGTACGGCGCTACAAAGCGCGGGCGGCTGTGAAGGGTCGTTCGATCGACAGCATCTCGGGCCGTGAGACTTGGGATCTGCGCAAGACGCTGTCCAAGCCCGCTGTGAAGGCGCGGGTCGAGTATGACATCGGCGCCGCGGCGCTCCATCCGGGATCGATCGGCCCGATCTGGCGGGCAATCATTCAGCGTGCGTTCGATCGCGGCGCGCTGCCCGATTTGACGGCGGACGATCTGGCGCGGTTGCTGAAGGGGATCAGTGCGCACTCGACGCGGATCGGGCTCAATCAGGACCTGTTCGCCAGCGGGGAGGATTTGGCCGGCATCATGGACGCGCTGCGGTGGAAGTCGCCGCGGATGCCGCTCGCTTATAATCGCAATCTCGCGGCAGAGCAGGGGGCGGCGGGGCGCCTTATGGCGAAGATTGGCTAGTCATGACGGCCTAAATAGGTCTTTGGATGATGCCGTGCGACCACACGACGGCGGCAGGTAGATCGAGGGATTTGCGCAGCGGCAAGAACCGGAGAAGGGAGGCTGAGCCCCCGGGGTCTTGAGCTACAACGTTAAGCCTAAGAAACGGGCAGGGGCCTGGTAGCGCGTAGTGTATGAGCGAAGCCACCATCGCTCAAACTCATCAGCACAGTCCAATTTCGAAGAGGAAACAAGAAAGTGGTTCCGGAAACGGTATGGATCTTATCCTGTGTAAACGCTCGCGCTAAATGGCGGCGTTCTGATCGCGCTATTTGTCAGTTGCCGGGTCCGATGACGAGGCAATCGCGCGCGGCCTGAACGATGTCAGCGGTGACCTCCTCGACGCGGTTGAGGGTCATGATCCGCCGCATCTGCGCGAACAGGCGCTCCATGAGCCGGAAGTTGCCGCGCGTGATGCGGATCACGGCTGCCTGCGCTTCGATCGCGTCGAGTTGGGCCGGGTCGAAGCTGATCCCGAAATCGCCGGCGTGGGTCGCGAGCAGCAGCCGCATTTCGGTCTCGGTAAGCGGTTTGAACTCGTGGACGAAGCCGATCCGCGAGTAGAGCTGGGCATAGCGGGCGAGGCGCTTCTCCAAGCCCGGCATACCCATCAGGATCAGCCCGAAGCCGTGGCGATCGGCCATGTCGCGGAGATGTTCGAGCGACTTTATGGTCAGGCGGTCGGCCTCGTCGACGATGACGAGGGGGCAGGCGATGCGGGCGGCGTCATGGGTGATTTCGTCCTGCGAGCCGCCCGCGACCGTCAGCCGGGCATAGCCCAGCTTAATGAGGTTGAGGCCCAACACCGCGTCGATCGTCTTGGGCGTGTTGCTGACCGACACGGTGTAGAAGACGGCGCGGCAGCGAGCGACCTTTTCGCCAAGGAGCGCGGCAATGGGACGGAGCGCGGCATATTCCCCCAGGTCGGGGAAGCTGGAAAACTCGCGCGCCGATCGCGTCTTTCCGACGCCCGGCCGGCCATGACACACGCCGATATAGCGGTAGTGCGCGCAGGCTTCGGCAAACTCGACGAACCGGGCATGTTCGCGGGTCGCCAGGAACGGCTGCTCGACCAGGAACTCAATCGTCAGCGGCGTAGAGCCGGAGCCCTCGGTAGGTGGTGGGCCGGAAAGCCGTATCCTCTTGGTCGCCATCGAAGGTCTCCGTGGGGGCAGGCACCTGCTTGTCGCGCTCCTTCGCGCCGCGCCGGGCGCGCTGGATCGCGCGCAACGACGGGTGCCCAGCGTGCTCGGAGCTGAGCGCACGGCAGACGAACCGGCCCTGGTGGTAGACGTGGATCTCGGTCAGGTCGCGGGGGTCATAGACCGCCTCGACCTGCTCGCCGACGAAGGCCGCGAGCGTGGGTTCGACATAGCGCCTGCCCATCAGACGGATGCCGTCGCGCAGCACTTTACGGGGCTTGGGCACGTGCACGAGCAGCATGTCGAGCTGTTCAAGGCTGTCGGGCATTGCGGGCAGGAACCCGCCCTTCTGCCAGCGCGTGATCGGCGGTTCGCCGGTGCTGCCATGCGGGCGACGATGATAGACGCCGCACACGAACGCCTCGAAGCGGGCGCGCAGCTCGTCGAGCGTGAGCACTGGCGCCGACAGCGGCTTGCCCGCGATCAGGTGGCCGGGCAGGTCGGGCAGGAACATGTCGTTGATGGTGCGGAACAGCCGCTCGATCTTGCCGCGCCCGCGAGGACGCCCCGGCAGCGAATGGATGAGGCGGATTTTGAGGGCGATGCACGCCTGCTCGATATGCTCGGAGATGAAATCCGAGCCGTTGTCGACGTAAAGCTGTTCGGGAATGCCGCTGACGATCCATTCGGGATTGGGCTTGCGCCAGATCGCCTGCCGCAAGGCGAGCGCCGTGTTGAGGGCACTGGGGGCATCGAGGCTGAGGAAGTAACCGGCGATGGCTCGGCTGTGATCGTCAACGATGACGGTCAGCCAAGGACGCACCGGGGTTCCGGCATCATCGAGCACGAGAATGTCGAGAACGGTATGATCGGCCTGCCACATCTCGTTCGAGGTCGCGGCTTCGCGCCGATGCACTAGCTCGTGCTGGTCGCGGTAGACGGCCGGATCGGAGGCTGCGGCGATCTGGCTTGCCGGTATCGCCCTGACGACACGCGCGACGGCCGCATAGCTGGGGGTTCGGTGTCCATGCGCGATGGCGAGTTCCTGCACCTTTCGGTGAATGGCGGCGACCGGGGGTCGCGGGCGCTTGGTGGCGAGAGTGCGGGTCAGTTCGACCAGATGTTCCGGCAGGTGCAGCCTGCCCCGATCGTTGCGCGGCAGACGCGCGAGACCGGCAAGTCCTTCGGCACGGTAGCGCCCGAGCCAGCGCTGCAACGTCCGCTCGCTCAGCGTGCCGGTGCGGGCGAGGTCCGCGAGCGGGATGCCATCGGCGAGGTGCGGTTCAAGGACGCGGTAGCGCTCGATCGCCAGCGGCGGGACAAGCGCCGGATGCGTCACCGCCGACGGTCCGTGTCGCAGGTAAGGAAAACGGAGATTTGCCTGCCCATCGCCATGCGAGTCCGCTCGCGTTGCCAAACCGGCCTGTTCGACGTAAATCTACCCGGTAAAGAAAACTAGGGCAACATAGACCTGCCGATGACGACTTTCTTCCCAAACCGCGCCCGATCGGGGCGCCACCGGCCCTACGCATGAAAATCGGTTACGCCCGCGTATCGACCGCCGAGCAGAACCTGGACCTCCAGCGTGATGCGCTGAAGGCTGCCGGCTGCGAGAAGGTCATCACCGACAAGGCCTCCGGGGCGACTGCCGCTCGCCCTGGATTGGAAAAGGTGAAGGAGCTGCTTCGCGCCGGCGACACACTGGTGGTCTGGCGCCTCGACAGGCTCGGCCGCTCGCTCCGTGATCTGATCGGATGGATGACCTACCTCGACGAGGAAAAGGTCGGGCTGCTGAGCCTGCACGAGGCGATCGACACGACCACCACGTCGGGCAAGCTTACCTTCCACCTGTTCGGGGCATTGGCGGAGTTCGAGCGCAACCTGATCCGCGAGCGGACCCAGGCCGGTCTCACCGCAGCCCGCGCTCGCGGCAAGAAGGGTGGCCGGCCGGCCGCACTCGGCAAGGAAAAGCGCGACCTGCCCGTCAGGCTCTACCACGAGAACACGATGCCGATCGCCAAGATTTGCTCGATGCTCGGCATCTCCAAGCCAAAACTCTACGCCTATGTGCGATCGGCCGAGACCAAGCCGGTAGCCGCGTAGCGACGCTCGCCGACAAATAGCGCGATCAGAATGCCGCCACTTAGCGCGAGCGTTTACACCGTTCGCGGTCCCGATCGGCCCAGCGTCCCCCGGAACCGTTCGTTATCGGGAAGGCATCTAAGCGGTCTGCACCATCCTTCATCTAAAGTTCTCCAAGCGCTTCTGAGGATTTTCGGGCGCACCAAAAGCACTTGCTCCTCCAGTGGCTGGAGCATGTAACCGCAATTTGCTCTCCTGCGGACGGGGGGCTGGAGGTGGCTTTTTGACGGCCCGTGTTGAAGCAATCGGTATGTCTCGACGCTCATTAGTGGCGCGGCTGGTGGCCTGTGGAACCGGCTTGGTGCTCGGTTCTCCAACGCTCGCGCGACAGACTTCCCGGTCTGCGGGCTCGTGGAACTTCGGTGCGGCTCACCTCGAATGGGAGCCGCTGGAAGTCGGCACGGGTGATACCCTCCTTGTTTCGGCACAAGTGCGCGGAGTGCCGGTGCGGGCGGTGCTCGACAGTGGCAGCGGCGCGTCGATCATGAGCACGGCGCTCGCGGCGAAGCTCGGCTTGAACGATGGTGAGCGGCGCATGATTAGCGGGCTGAGCGCCAAGGCCCCGGTGCTGCTGGTCCGCGACATCGACGTACAGCTCGCCCGCGAAACCCGTCGCTTACCCTTTGCCGTCGTTGGTGATCTGAGTTCAGTGTCGGCGGCCTTCGGACGACCGATCGATATCCTCCTCGGTGCCGATATGTTCACGGGTAGCTGCATCGCGCTCGATTTCGCGAAAAGGCGTATGGCGGTCGTCAAGTCAGGCACGTTTCTCGCCGGTCCCGACTGGCGCGCTGTCGCGCTCGGGCGCGGTGCCAAGCAGGAGCTGTTCATTCGAGCTTCCGTCTCGGGTTTGCCTCCCGTGCCCTTGATGATCGATCTTGGCAGCTCGGCCGCGCTGATGCTCTCGTCGGCCTATGCCCGCGATCAAGGGCTGTTGAACGGGAAGCTCGTCTCGACCGCGGCGATCGGCGGCGTCGATGGTGTGCGTATCAACGATGCTTTCACGATCCAGAACATCAACATCGAAGGGCTTGGCGTCTCGAACGTCCCCACACTCGGGATGAGAGCTTGGCTCTCCACCAGCACGGTTGGCAATGTCGGCCTACCGCTGATCGCTCAATTCGACGTGGTGTTCGACGTGACCGCCGGATTCGTGTGGCTCCGGCCACTCGGTCCTCGTCGTCGCCTGCCGATGCTGAAGGACCGTAGCGGCCTTGGCCTCGCAGCCTCACCAACGGCGCTCACCGTTGTTCATGTGGCGGCGAACAGTCCCGCGGAAAAGGCTGGCTGGGCGGTCGGCGACCGGATCGTGGCGGTGAACGGCCATTCGATCGATGCGAACTATACGCGTGGGGAGCTCTGGCAAGTGCGCTCCCGGCCTGCTGGCACCCTCGTAAAGCTGACGATGGCCTCGGGTGATGTGCGCGAGCTCAGGCTGGCCGATTATTATTGATCGGCTTGAGGGTGGCCTTTGCCGATCGCCTTCATGATCCGACAATCGGCCATGCGCGCCTTGGTGCAGCTCTGGCTGAGCATTGCCAACTCATCCCGCAACACCGCGAGTTGCGCCAGTCTCTCCTCCACATCCTTGAGGTGCTGAGCAGCGATAGCTGAGGCGGCACCACAATCCTGGTCCGGGTTCTGCGCCAGCCCCATCAACGAACGGATCTCGTCGACGGAGAAGCCAAGCCGGCGACCGTTGCGGATGAAGTGCAAACGCTCAATGTCACTGGCATCGTAGGTTCTGCGACCCGACGCCGTGCGAGGGGCGGATCGGAGCAACCCGATCGACTCATAAAAGCGGATCGTCGTCACCTTCGTCGAGGTCTCGCTGGCGAGCTGCCCAATCATCACCGGCTTCATCATGCCATCCTTGTTTATGCGAACGTGTCGCACATTTCGCTTGCTTCTACAGCGACTGGAGGTGGTAAGGAAGGCCGCATGAATGCTTCTACCGAAAGCTGCGGGTGCCACGGGGAGCCCGCGCGCGCGCAAACCGATCCGGCCTATCGCCGTGCGCTGCTGACCGTCGTGGTGCTCAACCTCGGCTTCGGAGTCGCCGAGCTGTTCGGCGGGTTCATCGCCGATAGCCAAGCGCTGAAAGCGGATTCCCTCGATTTTCTCGGGGACGGGTCGATCAGCCTTATCGGTCTTCTCGCGCTTGCCTGGTCCGCACGGGCGAGGGCAAAGGTCGCGCTGACGCAGGGGTTGTTTCTCGGTGCGCTTGGCGTGGGCGTAATCGGTTTCGCGATTTGGCGCGCCCTGAACGCAACCGCGCCCGATGCCGAACTGATGGGCACAATCGGCGTTGTCGCGCTCGCGATCAATGTCGTGTCCGCCTTGGTGCTTGCGCGTTTCCGGGAAGGGGACGCCAATGTTCGCGCGATCTGGCTGTTCAGCCGCAACGACGCGCTCGCCAACGTGGCGGTGATCGCCGCGGCCGGTCTGGTGGCGTGGACAGGAAGCGCCTGGCCGGACCTCGCCGTCGCCGGCCTCATCGCCCTCCTGTTCCTCCACTCCGCTTATGAAATCGTCACTGGCGCTCGGCGCGAATTGGGAGAGCGGTAGTGCGTCTGCTCGCGTTGATCCGGGCAATGCTCTCGTTGCGGCTGCTCTCCGCGCTCGCGGCGCTGCTGATCCCTGCTGCGGCAATCGCCGAACCCGGCGACGTGCAAACCGCATGGCGGCTGCTCGACTATATGGCCGTCGATTATGGCGGCGCGGTCGCCAACGGTCGGATCAAGAGCACGTCGGAATATGCCGAGATGACGGAGTTCGCCGCGTCGGTCTCGACACGGCTTCAGGGCCTGCCAGCGAAGCCGGAGCGTCAAGCCCTCATCCAGCGGGCTGCCAACCTCCAGGCGGTGATCGCGGAAAAGGGACCGACTGAACAGGTGGCAACATTGGCGCACGGGCTCGCGGCCGATCTGTTGCGCGCCTACCCGGTGCCGCTCGCGCCCGATAAGGCTCCGAACCTCGTCTCCAGCGATGCACTGTTCCGACAATCCTGCGCGTCCTGCCACGGGATGACGGGCAACGGCCGTGGCCCTGACGCCGCCAAGCTCGCTACGCCCCCGATTGCTTTCACCGATGCCGAGCGCGCGCGCCAGCGCAGCGTGTTCGCGCTCTATCAGGTGGTGACGCAAGGCATCGACGGGACCGCGATGCAGAGCTTCGCCGATCTGCCCAACGATCAGCGCTGGGCGTTAGCATTCCGAGCCGGGAGCTTCGCCTTCACGGATGCGCAGGCGCGCGAAGGCGAGCGGCTTTGGAAATCCGACCCGACCCTTCGCCGGCGAATTCCGGACCTGAAAACCCTGGTCGCGCTCACCCCGGCCGCGCTCGGCGCGGCGATCGGCGACGCCAAGGCTGACCCAGTGCTCGCGTTCCTGCGTCGTCATCCCGAACAGGTGATACAACAGGCTCCCGGCTCGCTCGCGGTCGCCCGCGCCAAACTCGCCGAAAGCGTGGCGGCTGCGCGGCGCGGCGATGCGCGCATGGCGAAAGAGCTGGCGCTGTCGGCCTATCTCGATGGGTTCGAGCCGATCGAGCCAACACTCACCGCGCGCGACGCGACGCTGATGGGTCGAATCGAGGGCGCGATGGGGGAGTTCCGCGCCTCGATCGACCGGGGCGCGTCGCCCGATGATCTCGCGGAGAAGGTCGCAGTACTGGGCGGCCTTTTCGACGATGCGGAAGCGGCGCTCGCGCCTGATGCCGCCACCGAAGCGTCCACGTTCCTGGGCGCGTTCACGATCCTGCTGCGTGAAGGGCTCGAAGCCCTGCTCATCGTTGTCGCCATGATCGCGTTCCTGCGTAAAGCCGAGCGCGGCGAGGCGCTGCGGTACGTGCATGGCGGCTGGGTCAGCGCGATCATCGCGGGCGGGATCACCTGGGCGGTCGCCACCTATGCGATCGGGATCAGCGGTGCGAGCCGGGAGCTGACGGAAGGGTTTGGCTCGCTGTTCGCCGCGGTCGTGCTGCTCTCGGTCGGGATTTGGATGCACGGCAAGGCGCAGGCCGATCAGTGGCAGCGCTATATTCGCGAGAAGATGTCGCGGGCGCTCTCGGGCGGGTCGGGCTGGTTCCTGTTCGGGCTGGCGTTCGTCGTAGTTTATCGCGAGGTCTTCGAGACGATCCTGTTCTATGCCGCGCTTTCGGCGCAAGGTGACAACGGGATGCTTCTCGCGGGGGCCGGGTCGGCGATTGGACTGCTCAGCCTGATCGCTTGGGCCATGCTTCGCTACAGTCGCAAGCTGCCGATCGCGCAGTTCTTCCGCTATAGCTCCTGGCTCATGGCGGTCCTGACCGTCGTGCTGGCGGGTAAAGGCGTCGCCGCGCTCCAGGAAGCCGGCCTTATCAACATCGCACCGCTCGCGGACGTGCCACGGCTGTCGATGCTCGGCGTGTTTCCCACTTGGCAATCGGTGCTGGCGCAACTCCTGATGGCGGTCGCCATTGCGGTCGGGTTCGCCTGGAACGGGCGCGACCGATCCCGCTCGGGTTCCGGCTCAGTGACCCTTGGTTCGAATTAGTGCAATGACATGAAAACCCTTCCGTGATAGAGGCAAGCTAGTGCGAGCCTTTTTGCCTTTCCTGACATGCCTGATGCTGGTCCTGACCAGCTTCTCCGGCATGGCCCATGCCGCCGATCTGGCGGGGGGAAGCATCGCGGGCGTTGAGTTCACGGTCCATACCGCCGGTGACATCGATCAGGTGCCATCGGACTCGGACAAGAATGTCCCGCATCATCACAATTATTGTCACGGACACGACGTCGACGCGCCTGCGCGCACGACGATGGAATATACCCCCGTCCTCACAGTGCCCAAGCCGACAATCTCCGCCTCTGCGTCGCTCGACGGCCGCACCGGCATGGTCCATTTGAGGCCCCCCCAAGCCTGACGTCCGATTTGGGCGTGCGTTGGCGCGCCCCTGTCGATCATCGTCAGGAGTCCTATTTTCATGAATCGTATCCTCGCGGCCATGCTGGCCGCAGCGTCTTGCGCCACGATGGCGCAGGCGCAGGTCGGACCGTCCGCGCCTGTTGCGCAGGATGCGCCGGTCTACACGCTTGACCAAGCGGTCAGTGCAGCGGGCGGTTCGGCCCCTGCTGCGGAAGCGGCGACAGCTGGAATCGACGCGGCCCGTGCAGGTCGCACAGTCGCCGGCTTGCGGCCCAATCCGGTGGTTCAAGGCCAAGTCGAGAATGTCATCGGCTCCGGGCCGTATCGGGGGGTCCGCAGCGCGGAAACCACGGTCGGCTTTGCGATCCCGATCGAGCTAGGCGGCAAGCGCGGCGCCCGCGTCGCGGTCGCCAATGCGCAATTGTCCCGGGCCGAGATCCAGGCCGCGATCATCGCGGCGGATGTCCGGCTTCAGGTAACGCAGCTCTATGTCGAAGCGGTCGCGGCCGATCGCCGGGTAATGACAGCCCGCGATCAGGCCCGGATCGCCAGCGATGCGCTGCGGGCCGCGAGCGTTCGCGTGCAGGCAGGGCGGGCATCGCCACTCGAGCAACAGCGCGCGGATGTCGCGCGTATCAATGCCGACGCCAATGTGGAGCGGCAGCTTCGCTTGGCCGAGGCGGCCCGCGCCAATCTGGCGCGTCGGATCGGACGGCCGATCGACGGCCTGCTCGATGACACGCTGCTCGATCGCCTTCCCGGTGTGAACGTCTATGGGCCGTTGGCACCGGTCAACACGACCGGCACACTCGCGCTGGCGGCAGCCAACGCGGATTTCTCCATTGCCGAAGCCGGCGTGCGGCTCGCGCGCGCCAATCGCGTGCCTGACCTGAACGTCGGGCCGTCGATCCGCCGCCTGGAAGCGACCAACGACATGGCGGCGGTGTTCAGCGTGTCGATCCCGATCCCGGTGTTCAACAATGGTCGCGCCGCGATTGCGCAGGCGACCGCGCAGCGGACCCAGGCGGATGCGCAGCGCCGCGTGACCGCGCTCGACATCGAACAGGCGATCACGGACGCGCAGGCGCAGGCGGCCAATGCCGCAACGACGGCTCGTGCGGCGTCGGGGCCGGCGCTGGCGGCTGCACAGGAGGCCGCCCGCATCGCGCGGATCGGCTATCGCGAGGGCAAGTTCGGCCAGCTCGAATTGCTCGATGCTGAACGCACGCTCGCCGAAACGCGGGTCGCCGCGATCGACGCGCTTGCCAATTACCAGAATGCCCGCGCGCAAGTGGAGCGACTGACCGCTCGTGCGCCCAATGGGGGGAATCAGTGATGAAGAGCTTTTATCTCGCGGGCGCGGCGTCGCTCGCCCTGCTCTTGGCTGCCTGCGGCGGCAAGGATGGCGGAAACGAGGCAACTGCCGAAGGCGCAGCTGCCAATGAGACGGCAGCGGGCACGGAAAAGGGCGGTGCTGAAGGCGGTCATGCCGGTGAAGGCGTCGTCACATTGGGTGCCGACCAGATCGCCACAGCGGGCGTCCAGGTCGGACGGCCGATCATCGGCGGGGCCGGGACGATCGAGCTGCCCGCGATCATCGAGGGCGACCCACAGGGAACGCAGGTCGTCTCGGCCGCAATTGCGGGACGCGTGGTCGCGCTCACCCGTAACCTCGGCCAATCGGTCGAACGCGGCCAGACCATTGCGGTCATCGAAAGCCGCGAGGCGGCGCAGATCAAGGGCGAGGTCGAGGCGGCGCGGGCGCGGCTTCAGCTCGCTAATTCGAACCTCGCGCGCGAACAGCGGCTGTTCGCGCAGAGAGTCTCCCCTGAACAGGATCTGATCGCCGCCCGCACAGCGGCGACGGAGGCGCGGATCGCCCTGACGCAGGCGCAGAGCATGGTTTCGGCGGCGGGTGTCGGCGGCGGCGGGCTCAACCGGCTCGGCATTGCCGCGCCGATCTCGGGCCAGATCATTGCGCGCCCCGTGACGCTGGGACAAACGGTCGCGGCGGATGCCGAACTCTATCGCATCGCCAACCTGAGCCAGGTGTCGATCGCGCTTAATCTCAAGCCCGAGGATGCGGGCCGGGTGCGTCCCGGCAATACGGTGCTGGTGAAGGCGGCAGGCCGTCAGGCGACCGCCCGCGTGACCTTCGTGTCGCCGGCGCTTGATCCGCAGACGCGGCTCGTGCCTGCGCTCGCCACCCTCGACAATCGCGGTGGCGAATGGCGGGTCGGCGAGCCTGTGACGGCAGCCGTGCAGCTCACGGGCAGCGGCGGGAGCGGGGCGGTCCGCGTGCCGACGACGGCGGTCCAGAGTTTCGAGGGCAAGTCGGTCGTGTTCGTGCGCACGCCCACCGGCTTCAAGGCGACCCCGGTCCAGCTCGGCGATGCGTCGGGCGACACGGTGATCGTCCGGTCGGGCCTGACCGGCAACGAACAGATCGCCACCACCGGAAGTTTCACGCTCAAGGCCGAGATCGGCAAGGGCGAAGCGAGCCACGAGGATTAAGCCATGATCGCCCGTATCGTAACCTGGGCGGTCGAGAAGCGCTGGCTAGTCCTGCTCCTCACCGTCATCGTCGCCGCCATCGGCGCCTTTTCCCTCTACCGGCTACCGATCGACGCGGTGCCGGACATCACCAACAATCAGGTCCAGATCAACGTCCGCGCGCCTGCCCTCTCGCCCGAGCTGGTCGAGAAGCAGGTGTCGTTTCCAATCGAAACCGCGCTCGCCGGCACCCCCGGCCTGGAATATACGCGCTCGTTGAGCCGCAACGGCTTCGCGCAGATCACGGCGGTCTTTTCGGACGCGACGGACATCTATTTCGCCCGCCAGCAGGTGGGCGAGCGTCTGCGGGGCGTGCAAGAGAATCTGCCCGACGGCGTGAACCCTGAAATGGGTCCGATCGCGACAGGCCTGGGCGAGGTGTACATGTACACCGTTCGTCTCGATCATCGCGAGGACGACAAGCACAAGCCCGGTGAACCGGGCCAACAGCCCGATGGCAGCTACATCACGCCAGAGGGCGAGCGACTGACGACCGAAGAGGACAAGGCGACCTACCTGCGCACCGCGCAGGACTGGATCGTGACGCCGCTTCTGAAGACCACACCGGGCCTCGCCGGTGTCGACTCGATTGGCGGTTACGCCAAGCAGTTCCTCGTCGTGCCCGACGTGCAGAAGCTGGCCTCGCTCGGCATCACGCTGACGGACCTGGGAAATGCGCTGGAGCGCAATAACACCAGCGTCGGCGGTGGCTTCGTCAATCGCAATGGCGAAGGTCTGGCTGTTCGCTCGGATGCGCTCGTTCGCAATGCCAGCGAGTTGGCCAGGACCGTGATCGCGACACGTAACGGCGTGCCGATCACGGTCGAACAAGTTGCGACTGTGAAGACGGGTCAGGCGATCCGCATGGGTTCGGCATCGGAGAACGGTACCGAAGTCGTCGTCGGCACGGCGATCATGCGGATCGGCGAGAACAGCCGCATCGTGTCGACCGCGGTCGCTGAGAAACTGAAGACGATCAACGCTTCGCTGCCTCCTGACGTCGTAATTCAGCCGGTGCTGAACCGCACCGAGCTGGTCAATTCGACGATCAAGACGGTCGCGAAAAACCTGTCCGAAGGCGCGGTGCTGGTCATCGTCGTGCTCTTCCTGCTGCTCGGCAACTTCCGTGCGGCCCTGATCGCGGCGTTGGTCATCCCGATCACCATGATGCTGACAGGCTTTGGTATGCTGCGCGCTGGGGTCTCGGCCAATCTGATGAGCCTTGGGGCTTTGGACTTCGGTCTGATCGTCGACGGCGCCGTCATCATTGTCGAAAACGCGCTGCGCCGGCTTGCCGAGCAACAGCATCATGAAGGCCGATTGCTCAGCGTCAAGGAACGGCTCGCGACCGTGGCAGCCGCTGCGCGTGAGATGATCCGTCCCTCTGTGTACGGGCAGGCAATCATCATCCTCGTCTACGTACCGCTGCTCACGCTGACCGGCGTGGAGGGTAAAACGTTCGGACCGATGGCGCTGACCGTCATCATCGCGCTCGCCTTCGCCTTCATCCTCTCTCTCACCTTCGTGCCGGCGATGATTGCGATCTGGCTGTCGAAGAAGGTCGAGGAGAAGGACGGCCGCATCATCACGTGGCTGAAGAAGCGCTACGAACCCGGTCTCGACCGGGCCATGAAGCGCCCGGCGCTGACGATCGGTGCGGGCGTGGGAAGCCTTGTGGTGGCGGCGCTTGCTTTCACTACGCTCGGCTCGGTGTTCCTGCCGCAGCTCGACGAAGGCGATTTGCTGATCCAGTCGCTCCGCATTCCGGCAACGTCGGTCCAGCAGAGCCAGGCGATGCAGGTGCCGATCGAGCGGATGATGTCGAAGCAGCCGGAGGTGCAATTCGTCTATTCCAAGACGGGCACCGCCGAGCTGGCGGCCGACCCGATGCCGCCGAACGCGACCGACATGTTCGTCATCCTGAAGCCGCGCAAGGATTGGCCGGATCCTGAGCTTCCCAAGGAGGAGCTGGTCAGCCGGATCGAGGGTAATCTCGCGAAGATTCCGGGAAATGCCTACGAGATCACCCAGCCCATCCAGATGCGCTTCAACGAGCTGATCGCCGGCGTGCGCGGCGACATCGCGGTGAAGGTGTTCGGGGACGACTTCAACCAGATGAACCGGACGGCCGAGCAAATCGCGGCGGTGCTGCGCAGAACGCAAGGCGCAGCGGACGTGAAGGTGGAGCAGACGACCGGTCTTCCCATGCTCGACATTCGCGTCAACCGCGACGCGATGGCGCGGTTGGGCGTTACGGCTCAGGATGTGCAGGACACCGTGACTGCGACGATCGGCGGGCGAACATCGGGCCAGATCTTCGAGGGCGACCGTCGCTTCCCCGTGGTGATCCGCCTGTCGGAGGCGCAGCGTGCCGACATCGGCCTGCTCCAACAGGTGCAGGTGCCGGTGGCAGGCGGCGGCTATGTACCGCTGTCCAGCGTCGCCGAGATCAAGGTGGTCGATGGTCCGAACCAGATCAGCCGCGAGAACGGCAAGCGGCGCGTGGTGGTGCAAGCCAACGTGCGTGGCCGCGACGTCGGATCCGTCGTGGCGGATGCGCAGGCGGCGATCGGCAGCCAACTCCGGCTGCCTGCCGGCACCTATCTCGAATGGGGCGGCCAGTTCGAGAACCTCCAATCGGCAAGCGAACGGCTGAAGCTGGTCATTCCGGCTTGCTTCATCTTGATCCTGCTGCTCCTCTACGGGGCGTTGGGATCGGTCCGCGACGCCGCGATCGTGTTCACCGGCGTGCCTTTCGCGCTGGTGGGCGGCGTCCTGTTGCTGTTCCTGCGGGGCATGGACTTCTCGATCTCGGCGGCAGTGGGCTTCATCGCCCTCTCGGGCATCGCGGTCCTCAACGGCCTCGTCATGGTCAGCTCGATCCAAGATCTGATCCGATCAGGGATGAGCCGCGAGGAAGCCGCGCATGTTGGCGCGATGCAGCGTCTGCGACCCGTCATCATGACCGCGCTAGTCGCCAGCCTCGGCTTCGTGCCGATGGCGCTGGGCGAAGGCGCCGGCGCAGAGGTTCAAAAGCCTTTGGCGACGGTCGTCATCGGCGGTCTGATCTCGGCGACGCTTCTTACGCTGTTCGTGCTGCCGACACTCTATGCCCGGTTCGGGCAGAAAGTGATCGAGAAACCCGAGCACTACAATGAGGAGCATGAAGGGGACGACCACGGTCAGACCTTCGTGAACAACTTGGCCTGATGGATGGGCGGGGCGATCCGCGATCGCCCCGCCCATCTCTGGGAGATGGGGATATGCCTCGCACCATAACCAGCTCGATGCTTCACGGCGGGCCACTGCGCATCTGGTCGGCACTCACCGATCCGGATCATCGCCGGGCGTGGAGTCCGCTCGTATTTCTCGATGATCCGTCCCGGCTCGGCGACACAGAATGCACCTTTGCGATCCAGGGCATCACCCGGCCAATTCGGACGCCAGCACGGATTGATCGATTCGATAAACCGCACGCCTTCGCTTGGTCCTGCGGCATCCCCTATCTGTTCACGCTCGAAGAGCGGTACGAGCTGGCGGGGGACGATGGCGGCACCAGGCTAACGCATAGCTGCACGCTGCGCGGGGCGCTCTCCCTGCCGTTCGCGGCGATGATGTTGCGCCGCCTGCGATCCCTGATGGTCGAATCTGACGATCGCCTCGCAACCTATCTCCGCTGGCGGGTAGGTCAGCCTGCCCGGGCTATCAATCGTCAGCGCGTCCCCTTCCGCTACAGGAGGAAGGCGGGATGATGATGCACTGTAAGCGGGTGCTGCCCGCCGTCATCCTCGTTGTCGGACTCGCGGCGTGCTCGGAAAGAAAGCCGCCAGCCCCGCCAACGGAGCAGCAGTTCCATTCGTCCGACAGCGCCGTGGCGACCGGGGAAATGGGGCGGCATAGATATCGCTGTTCCGACGGGGAACCGCTGTTCGTCGATTACAAGGACAACGGCCTGCAGATCGATTTGCGGCGCTCCAACGGGGGACCGCCGATGATGCTGACCGCGCCAGCGCAGGGCCTGCAATATGTCGGCGAAACAGCCACCGCGACCTTCAAGGGGTCGCAGCTCACCATCGTGGAAGGCGATGGCCGTACCCGGATCTGCGAGCGGGAAGGCACGCGATGAACTGCCCTGCCTTCGAACGCCACAGGGCGCTTCGTCGGAAGAGACCGATGTCTGACACGTCGATTTCAAATGTGACAACCTTGTGCGGCCTGAATCGGGCCGGTCTGGCGATCGCGCGCCTCGGCGTCGTTCTCGTCTCCGGGGCGGTTATAGGGGCGTGTAATCCAGCGCCGACCCAGCCTACCGAGCCGGCGCATGAAAAGCATCTGACGTCGAAACTAATCGCGCAGCGCATCATGTACTGCGACGACGGCACACGCGCCGATGTCGACTTCATCGATGACGGCTTGAAAATGGCCGTCACCTGGCTGCCGAAGGGCAGGACCGAGATCCTGCGCGCACAGCGAACCGGTGACGAGTTTCGCGGCGACCATTCGCGGGCTGTCGTGGCGGGCGGATCGATCGCGTTCACGCGACGCGGGAAGATCCGCGTCTGCCACCGAACCCCGGAGGAGTCCTAGGAAATGCAGGCACTGCTCTATACGCTTGCGCCTGTGCTGGCGGTCGTGCTCGGCGCGATTGTCGCGAGCCGCACCAAGTTGAAACCTGGCCTCGTGGCGGGCCTACAGCATCTCGCTGCCGGCGTCGTGTTCGCGGCGGCAGCGACCGAAATCCTGCCGCAGGTCAAGCATGAGGCATCGCCCAGCGCGACGTTGATCGGCGGGGCGGCGGGCGTCGCGACCATGCTGGGGCTCAAGGCTCTTGAGGCCCGCTTCAAGGGGCCGATGGCGCTACTCGCCGCGATCGGCATCGACATTCTGGTCGACGGCCTGGTGCTCGGCCTCGCTTTCGTGGCGGGCGAGAAGGCAGGTCTCCTGCTGACGATCGCGCTCACTCTGGAAGTGTTATTTCTGGGACTGACGCTGACCGACGAGCTGGCGGAAACCTATCGCTCGCGCTTGCGCATCATCGTGATCGTCTCGGCATTGGCCCTGCTGCTGCCGATCGGCGCGCTCGCTGCCGTGCCGGTCGCCGCGCTGTCGCCGGTGATGATCGCCGGCTTCCTCAGCTTCGGGCTGATGGCGCTGCTCTACCTCGTCACGGAGGAGTTGCTGGTCGAGGCGCACGAGAAACCCGACACCCCGCTCATCAGCTCGATGTTTTTCGTCGGCTTCCTGGCCCTGCTGACACTTGAGGAGATGATGGGATGATCCCGGGCAACGACAACAATGGCGGGCAGGAGCGCCGCACACTGTGGATCGTCCTGCTGCTGAACGCGGCGATCGCTGCGGGCTTCTTCGTTTCCGGCTTCTTCGCGGACTCGAGCGCGCTGATCGCCAACGGCGTCGACAACCTGTCCGATACGGCTGTGTATGCGCTGAGCCTTGTGGCGCTCACCCGGGGCCAGACATGGAAGACACGCGCCGCGGTCGCTTCGGGCGTCATGCTGCTGATCTTCGCGGGCGGCATCTTGATCGATGTCGGACGGCGCTACGTGCAGGGCAGCGAGCCCATCGGACCTACCATGATGGTCATGTCCGCGATCGCCGGCGTCGTGAATTACCTCTGCCTGCGGCTGCTCCAGCGCCTCAAGGATCCGGACGTCAATCTCCGGGCCGCAACCACCTTCAGCTTCAACGACTTCATTTCCAACGGCGGCATCCTGATCGCCGGCGTGCTGGTGCTGTGGTTGGGTACCAATTGGCCGGACCTGCTGGTCGGCTTCGCCACCGCCATCATCGCCATCAAGGGCGGTGTCGAAATCCTGCGCGACGCGCGCGCCGAAACCAAGAAAAGCGAAAGGAGGTCGTCATGAACGACAAGCTCGAACTCGACATTCCAGTGTTGTTGCCGGACCTTCCTGACGCGGCCGATGCCTGCCTGGACCGTCTCGTATCAACCCTGTCAAAGCGCGAAGGTGTCGAGCGGGCGCATGTGATCTGTCTCGACGGCAACACGCCAGCGGCGCTGTGCATCCATTTCGATGCCGCCAAGCTGCCGCTGCCACGGTTGCGCGAAATGGTGCGCGCCGCAGGTGCCGAAATCACCGAGCGCTACGGCCATGCGATCTGGCAGGTGACGGGGATCAACCACGAACGTCGGGCGCGCACGGTCAGCGATGCGCTGTGCGCCTTGCCCGGCGTGGTCCAGGCAAGCGCCAGCACCAGCGGGTCTGTCCGGGTCGAATATGATCGCCGCGAAACCACCGAAGAGGAGGTGCGCGCTGCGCTTCGCAAGCTGAAGGTGAGGGTGGGCAAGCGGGTCGCTGCCGATGAACATGCCGGCCACGACCACGGCCCCGGGGGCCACGGCGCGGGCGAAGAGAAGCACGGCCCCGGCGATGGCCACGACCATAGCCACGCCGAATTTCTCGGCCCCAATACCGAGCTGATCTTCGCGCTCGCCTGTGGCGCGCTGCTGGGGATCGGCTACGCGATCGAGAGGCTGGTCGCTGGCGCGCCCGAATGGCTGCCGACCGCCTGCTATATCGCAGCCTATTTCTTCGGCGGATTCTTCACGCTGCGCGAGGCGATCGACAACCTCCGGATGAAGAAGTTCGAGATCGACACGCTGATGTTGGTCGCTGCGGCCGGCGCCGCTGCGCTGGGCGCATGGGCCGAAGGTGCGCTGCTGCTGTTCCTGTTCAGCCTCGGCCATGCGCTTGAGCATTATGCAATGGGCCGCGCCAAGAAGGCGATCGAGGCGCTGGCGAAGCTCGCGCCCGAAACCGCGACCGTGCGACGCGGCGGGCAGACCAGCGAAATCCCGGTCGAGCAGATGGTCGTCGGGGACATTGCCATCGTCCGCCCGAACGAGCGCCTGCCTGCCGACGGCTTCGTCATCAAGGGCACCAGCGCGATCAACCAGGCCCCGGTCACGGGTGAAAGCATCCCGGTCGACAAGGTGCCGGTCGCAGATGCCGCAGCGGCACGCGCCAAGCCCGATGCAGTCGACGCGGAAAGCCGGGTTTTTGCTGGTACGATCAACGGCGGCGGCGCGATCGAGATCGAGGTGACACGCCGTTCCAATGAAAGCGCGCTTGCCAAGGTCGTGAAGATGGTGAGCGAAGCGGAGACGCAGAAGTCGCCGACGCAGCGCTTCACCGACCGGTTCGAACGGATCTTCGTGCCCGCCGTCCTGGTCCTGTCAGTGCTCCTGCTGTTCGCATGGGTGGTCGTCGACGAGCCGTTCCGCGACAGCTTCTATCGCGCGATGGCGGTGCTGGTGGCGGCAAGCCCGTGCGCGCTCGCGATCGCAACGCCGAGCGCGGTCCTGTCGGGCGTTGCCCGTGCAGCGCGGGGCGGCGTGCTCGTGAAGGGCGGTGCACCGCTCGAAAACCTCGGGTCGCTCAAAGCGATCGCTTTCGACAAGACGGGCACGCTGACCGAAGGTCGTCCGCGCATCACTGATGTCGTGCCCGTCGATGGCGCCGATGAAGGCGAGTTGCTGGCGCTGGCTGTCGCCGTCGAAGCGTTGAGCGACCATCCCCTGGCCCAAGCGATCGTCAAGGACGGCCGCGAACGTCTGAACGATCGTGCCGTGCCGACTGCCGGCGACCTCAAGAGCCTGACCGGTCGGGGCGTCACCGCGAGCGTGGATGGCGAGACGGTGTGGATCGGCAAGGCCGAGATGTTCGGAAGTGAGGGCATTCCGGCGCTGGGGCAGGGCGCGCAGGACGCAATCGCGAAGCTGCGCGAGAACGGCCGCACGACAATGGTGGTCCGCAAGGGGGACCGCGACCTGGGCGCGATCGGCCTGATGGACACGCCTCGCGAAGCTGCCAAGACCGCGTTGCGTCGGCTGCACGAGATGGGCGTGTCGCGGATGATAATGATCTCCGGCGATCACCAGAAAGTCGCCGAAGCGATCGCCGACGAAGTCGGGATCGACGAAGCGTGGGGCGACCTCATGCCCGAAGACAAGGTTGCCGCGATCAAGAAGCTCGCCGGCGAAGACAAGGTCGCGATGGTGGGCGACGGCGTGAACGATGCGCCGGCGATGGCAAGCGCCACGGTCGGCATCGCGATGGGCGCGGCGGGGTCGGACGTTGCGCTGGAGACAGCCGACGTGGCGCTGATGGCCGACGATCTGGCGCACCTGCCATTCGCAGTCGGTCTTAGCCGCCATACCCGTGGAATCATCCGGCAGAACGTCTTCGTCAGCCTGGGTGTCGTCGCCTTCCTGGTGCCTGCTACCATCCTCGGCCTCGGCATTGGGCCAGCGGTGGCGGTTCATGAGGGATCGACGCTGCTCGTCGTCATCAATGCGCTCAGGCTGCTCGCCTACCGCGATCCGGCAGGGAAGGCGGCATGAAGTGGCTGATCGCCTTCGACCTCGACGGCACGCTTGCCGAGAGCAAGCGGCCGTTATCGGAGGATATGGCCGCAATCCTCGCCCGATTGCTCGCCATCACGGATGTGGCGGTGATCTCGGGCGGGGACTGGCCGCAGTTCGAAAAGCAGATCGCCTCGCGCCTTCCTGCCGGCGTCGCGCTCGACCGTCTCTGGTTGATGCCGACCACAGGCACGAAACTCTATCGGTTCATCAATGGCGCTTGGCGCGCGGTCTATGCCGAACTGTTCGACGACGCGGAGAAGGCGAAGATCCGCACGGCCTTCGATCAGGCGCTGACCGATGCCGGTCTCGCCGACGAACGTATCTGGGGCGAACGGATCGAGGACCGGGGCAGCCAGATCACCTTTTCGGGCCTGGGGCAGGCAGCGCCGCTGAAGGAAAAGGAAGCGTGGGATCCTGACCGAAAGAAGAGGACCGCGTTGCAGGCCACGTTGCGCGCGAAGCTGCCGGAGCTCTCGATCAATCTCGGTGGCACGACATCGATCGACGTGACCAGAGCAGGGATCGACAAGGGCTATGGCCTGAAGCGCCTGAGTGCCGAGAGCGGTGTCCCGCTCGACGGGATGCTGTTCATTGGGGATGCGATATTCCCCGGTGGGAATGACTATCCCGCTGCTGAAATCGGCCTCGACACAGTGAGGGTGCGCGACGTCGCGGAAACCACCGCCGTCGTGACCGCCATCATCGCGTGTCTGCACCGATAGGATCAAGATACATGGTCGGCTCCATCGCGGAATGCCGCATTGTCAAAGCTCTGGCTTCTGTCGCTTAGGGCAGCGCTTCCTAAAACGAAAAGAAGGCAATGTGCGCGTCTCCGCGAACAAAGCCTCCAGCGATCAATCTAAGAGATTCCGCCGCGCTTCTCAATCGTAGGGGGCGTTTGCGGGAGGGGGCGGAATCCTACGCTAAGGATTTGGGCCAGCGATATTCCCCGGTTAGATTGATGTGTTCCCATCCCAACGGCGAGACGTGGGCGAGTAGATCAGGCGCGATATGGGTACCGCTGGCGGCCCGGGTATTGACGACCTCGCCGAGCTTCATGGTGTTCCAGAATATGATGATGGCGGCGAGCAGGTTCATTCCGGCGATGCGATAGTGCTGGCCTTCGCCGGATCGATCCCGGATTTCACCTCGGCGGTGGAAGCTGATGGCGCGCTTTAGGGCGTGGTGGGCCTCACCCTTGTTGAGGCCGATCTGAGCCTGGCGCTGGAGGCCGGCATCAAGAATCCAGTCGATCATGAACAGGGTTCGCTCGATGCGGCCCACCTCTCGCAATGCGAGGGCCAGCTCATTCTGGCGCGGGTAAGAGGCGAGCTTGCGAAGAATCTGGCTGGGGGCGACGATCCCCGCTGCGATCGTCGCCATGATGCGCAGGATGTCGGGCCAGTTGCGCTCGATGAGCGGTTCATTGATCTTACCTCCGACCAGCGCTCGCACATTGGCCGGCGTCGCGTTGGGCGTGAAGGCATAGAGTCTTTTCTGAGGGAGATCGCGGATACGGGGGGCGAACCTGTAGCCGAGCAAGGCGCAGGCGGCGAACACATGATCGGTGAAGCCGCCCGTGTCGGCAAAATGCTGGCGAACGCGGCGGCCCGCGTCATTCATGAGCAGCCCGTCCAGGATATAGGGAGCCTCGCTGACCGTTGCCGGGATCACCTGGGTTGCGAACGGCGCATATTGATCGGACACATGGCTGTATCCCTTGAGGCCCGGGACGTTGCCATATTTCGCGTTGATCAGATTCATCGCCTCGCCCTGCTCGGTAGCAAGGAAGAACTGCCCGTCGCTGGATGCCGATTGCCCTTGTCCTCAGAAGGCGGCCATGGGCAGGGCGGCGTGGGCCTCCACGATCATGGCGAGCGCCCGATCATAGGCGCTGCCTTCGACATGCCAGCGCGCGATCCGCAGCAATTCCCAGAAGCTGTGCGTGTTGGTCGCCGCCGCCATCTTGCGCAAACCGAGATTGACGCCTTCCGCCAGCAACACGTTCATCAGGCCGATCCGGTCGCTGCAGGGCGCGCCGGTGCGCAGATGCGTGAACGCCTCGGAAAATCCGGTTCGCTCATCGACTTCCAGCAACAGATCGGTGATCCTCGCGGGCGGGAGCTGTTGATAGAGATCGAGCACGAGATCCTCGGCCCCTTCGGGCGTGTCGGCCCTCAGCTTGTCGATGTGCAGCTTGCCGTTCTCGATGATGCCGCCTGGGATCGTGCCGGTTCGCGCCGCGCGGCCAAACTCCTTCAGCCGTGTATCCAGTCGAGCCCTGCGCTCGGCCAGCCATTCGCCGGGTCGCAGCGGCACGGCGAGCCGCGCGGTCTGCTCTATCGCCTGTGGCGGGACCAGAAGCTGCTTGAGGTCGCCATAGCGGCGCGATCCCGCCAACCATATGTCACCGGACCGGAAGGCGTCGCGGATGTGGAACAGCACCGCGATTTCCCAAAGCCGGTGGTCGCCGCTGGGCTCAGCGCGAAGATGACGATGCCATTTCGAGTTGGGACGTAGAAAATCCACCGGCGGATCGACCTTGATCCCGTTACGCAGCATCGCAACGGCCGCCAGAAGAGGCGTGGCGATCGGCGCCGCCTGCATGTCGAGCAGGCGCAGCATCCTGGGCGCGTAGAGGCGGAAACGGTGATAGCCGTCCAGCACACGGCTGAGCGGGTCGGCCGCGAGCACGTTGGTCAGCGCGGAGGCCGTGGCGACAAGGGTTCTGAACCGTTCCCAGCCAGGCCCGGTGGCGATTATCCCGTCCAGGGCCGTGCCATCGTCCTGCGCTCCAAGCAAAGCACCACCGATTTCGGCAAAGGACTTCAGCGTGTCCCGAACGGCCGCCTTTTCGTCGGCGATCCTGGTGTTGCAAAGGCGTTCGGAGGCCCGATAGAGACGGCCTACGATGCGATCGTGGGTCTCCACGATGACATCGGCCAGCGATGACCGCCATTCCAGGGTGCAGACAGCGAGGATCGCAAGCCGCCTGTCTTCGGGCAGATCACGCATGCCGTCGGCGTAATAGCGCTCGCCCTGCCGGCGAAGCCGGGTCACACGATGCGCCGGCACGCCGTCCAGCAAATCCGCCGGAAGATCGAACCTTTGAAGATATTCCAGTCGATCCATCAGCCGGTTAGCGGCTGCTGAATTTGCGCCAACCTCGAACTGTCGCAGCCATACGAAGCGCGTGACGCGACCATCCACCGTATCCTCCAACAGGTGAGCCAAATTCTCGCTCAGGGTTGGCGTGATGCGATGGGCGATAAGATCCTCGATCCGGCGCTCGGCCTCAACCAGCGCATCGGCGCAAAGGCGCTCGATCGTCGAGGAGCCGGGAAGGATCGTGCGGGTGCGGCGACACTCCGCAACGAAGCGACGGGCAAGATCCTCATTCGATGTCGCCGCCTCGGCTTCCCGAGCGATCCATTCGCGCAAATCCCGTGCGCCCCGCCCCGAAAAGGAGCGATAGCCGTAGATTCGGCGAAGGTCCGCCAGATGCTCGTGCCGGGTCTCCTCGCGCGCGGCATAGAGGAGTAGATCGTCGCTGGTCAGACCGAGCTGGGCCGCGACGAAATCCGATACCTGCGCCGGGATCAACTCGCCAGGAGCGAGCACCCGGCCCGGGTAGCGCAGGACGCACAGTTGCAGCGCGAAGCCAAAACGATTGTGGGCGCGCCGGCGCTGGCGGATATGCCCGAGATCCTCATCGCTGAGGGTATAGTGCCGCAGCAGCTCACCTTGATGGCTCTGTTGCAAACTCTGGCGCAGTGGCCAAGATTGGGCTGCTGGATTGGCAGGATCGGTTGCGATGAACGATTTCAAGGGGCGGCACTTCACCGGAGAGGTCATCCTATGGGCGGTGCGCTGGTATTGTCGATACGGCATCAGCTATCGTGATCTCGCGGAAATGCTGGCTGAGCGTGGGATCGATGTCGATCATACGACTATCTATCGTTGGGTGCAGCGCTACGCGCCGGAGATGGAGAAACGACTCCGCTGGTTCTGGCGGCGTGGTTTTGATCTGAGCTGGCGCCTCGATGAGACTTACGTCAAGGTGCGGGGCAAATGGACCTACCTGTATCGGGCGGTCGACAAGCGGGGCGACACGATTGATTTCTACCTGTCACCGACTCGCAGCGCCAAGTCTGCGA
>NZ_JABWCU010000024.1 GCF_018491765.1 Novosphingobium profundi
GAGGTCAGCACCCCGGGGCCCGAGGCGCCGCCCGCCGCGCTTGGCGCGGCGGTGGCGACCGCCTGCGAAGGCGCAGCTTCGCTCGGCGTATCGTCGCTCAGCAGCGAGGGCATCTCGGCCTCCGGCGAGAAGACGCTGCTCCAGAAATAGAAGACGAGGCCGATCACCAGCACCACCGCACCCGCCGCGATCCAGACGAGGCCGCTCGAGGGCAGGCGCGCCGGGTCACCCGGTTCGAAGCTGGGCTGGACGGTGGGCGTATAGGGAACGTTGGCGTCAAGCTGGCCGCGCACGATGTCGGCAATGTATTTTTCGTCGAGGCCCAAAGCACGGGCATAGGCGCGCGAAAACCCGACCGCATAGGTCCGCGCCGCCAGGTCCTCGAAGCGATCTTCTTCGATCGAGAGGATGTGGCGTTCGGCGACCTTCGTACGCGCCGCAATGTCGGCGCGGCTGAGGCCCGCATCCTGGCGGGCCTTTAGCAAGATCTGGCCCGCAGTACGCGGCTGCGAGGGCGTTTCGGGTGTTTCCACGTTTTCCATTGAGCTCCGAGGGGCATTTGCGGTGATCAGGGGGGCTGACTGAAACCGCTCGCTAACCAACAATCACGAAGCTTCAAAGTCAATCGATCTGCCGCGTTGTCCCGAAAAAGTTTTGGAATAAATCGCGCGCCCTACGCCAGGCCGTGCAATTTGTGCGCCTGCACCATGACCGGGCAGGGAACACGACGTCGGCGCGCCGGGGCTGCCACCCTGACGCGCAAGCGATTTCAGTCGGTCAGCAGGCCGCGTTCGGAAGCCCAGGCGTGCATCGCCTGGCGCATGTCGGCCGGCGGATTGTCGAGCCAGCCCTGCATCGCCGCCTCGATCTCGCGCAGATCGGTCTTGCCCACGAGGTCCTTGATCCGCCCGACCGAAGCCGGGGTGATCGAAAGCCGGTGGATGCCCAGCCCCAGCAAGGCGAGCGCCTCGAGCCTCCGCCCGCCCATCTCGCCGCACACGCCGATGTCGACGCTGCTGCCTTCGAGTGAACGCACCACACGGCGCAGGAAGCGCAGGATCGCCGGACTCAGCCAGTCGTAGCGCTCGGCCAGCTTGGGGTTGGAACGGTCCGCCGCGAACAGGAACTGGGTCAGATCGTTGGTGCCGATCGAGAGAAACGAGATCTTGGGGGCGAGCAGGTCGAGCTGCTCGGCAAGCGCGGGAACCTCGAGCATGACGCCGTAGCGGATCGCTTCGGGAAGCAGGCGCTTGGTCTTGCGCAGATAGGCGAGCTGGCCCTCGAACACGGCCTTGGCCTCGTCGAACTCCCAAGGCTCGGCGACGAGCGGGAACATCACGTTGAGTTCGCGCCCCGCCGCCGCCTCCAGCAGCGCGCGCGCCTGGACCTTGAGCAGCCCCTCGCGTTCGAGCGCGACGCGCAAGGCGCGCCAGCCCATCGCCGGGTTCTCCTCGCCCTCGCCGTCGTCGTGGCGCAAGTAGGGCAAGGTCTTGTCCCCGCCGATATCAACGGTGCGAAACACCACCGGCTTGCTGCCCGCAGCGTCGAGAACGTCGCGATAGAGCCGGGTCTGGCGCTCGCGCGCGGGCAAGGTGGCCGAAACCAGGAACTGGAATTCGGTGCGGAACAGGCCGATGCCGTCGGCGCCCGTTAGGCTCAGGTTGGCGATGTCGTCGCGCAGGCCCGCGTTGATGCGCACCTGGATGCGCGTACCATCGCGCGAAACCGGCGTGACGTCGCGCATCGCGGCATAGACCGCCTGCTTTTCCCGGTTCTTGGCGAAACGCGCCTCGAAGGCTTCCAGAGCGCCCGGCGAGGGGCGCACCGCGACCACACCCTGCTCGGCGTCGAGCAGCAGCATGTCGCCTTCGCGCACGGTGCCGCGCAGCCCCCGCACCCGACCCAGCACCGGAATGCCCATCGCGCGCGCCACGATCACCACGTGGCTGGTGAGCGAGCCTTCCTCGAGCACCACGCCCTTGAGGCGCCGCTTGTCGTATTCCAGGAGTTCGGCCGGTCCGAGATTGCGCGCGATCAGGATCGCGTCGTTGCGAAGCCCCAGCGAGGCCGCGGTGCCGATCTGGCCCGAGACGATGCGCAGGAGGCGGTTCGCAAGATCCTCGAGGTCGTGCATGCGATCGGCAAGCAGCGCGTCGTCGATCTGGCGCATGCGCATGCGCGTGCGCTGCTGCACGCGCTCGATCGCCGCCTCGGCGGTAAGCCCGGAATCGATCGCTTCATTGATGCGGCGCGTCCAGCCTTCATCGTAGGCGAACATGCGGTAGGTCTCGAGGACTTCCTCGTGCTCGCCGCCGACGCCGAATTCGGCCTGGCCCGCCATGCGGTCGATCTGCTCGCGCATCTTGTCGAAGGCGAGGATCACGCGCTCGCGCTCGGCCTCGGTGTCCTCGGCCACGACGTGCTCGATGTTCACGCGCGGCTGATGGTAAACCGCGGTACCCAGCGCCAGCCCCTTGACCAGCGCGAGCCCGTGCAGTTGCTCGGGCGCGTTCTGCGTAGGATCGAGGAAGCGGGTATCCTCGTCGTCGATGAGATCCGCGTTGGTGATGAGTTCGGAAAGGACCATCGCCACCGTCTGCAGCGCCTCGATTTCCACTTCCTCGTACCGGCGCCGCTCGACGTGCTGCACGCACAGCACGCCCACGGCCCGCTCGCGGCGCACGATCGGCACGCCCGCGAAGGAATGGAATTTTTCCTCACCCGTTTCGGGTCGATAGGAAAAGTCGGGATGCGCCGCCGCCTCGGCGAGGTTCAAGGTCTCGATGCGCTCGGCGATCGTACCGACCAGACCCTCGCCGATGGCAAGGCGGGTGACGTGGACAGCCTCCTGGGCGAGGCCGCGCGTCGCGAAGAGTTCCAGCATTCCCTCACGCAGGAGGTAGATCGAGCAGACCTCGCTATGAAGGCTTTCCCCGATTACCTCGACGACCGTATTGAGCTTGGCTTGCGCGTGCTGGCGCGAAGCCATCACCTCGTGAAGGCCCGTGAGGATATTCCGTGCGGCGTCGGTGGCTCCATTGCTCATGCGTTTCGGAGTACCCGAAACGTCTGCGTTTGGAAACGCGGTGGAGCGCTCTAATCGACCCAATTTTCGGCATATGGCGTCATTTTCGCAAAGAGGCCTGCCGGAACCCTGCCGCGAACGCGCGGCGCGGCGCTCAGTTTCGGCTGATTTCCTCCTTCAGCCTGAGCTTTCGCTTCTTCAGGGCCTGGATCACCACGGCATCAGGCATCGGGCGGCTCAATTCATCGTGAAGCTGGCGATCGATGCCGGCGTGCTTGAGCTGCAAGGCGCTGACGTGAGAACTTTCCATGAATGGTGTCTCCTCTTTCGTGGATGCGCGGGTCCCGTTTCCGGTACACCCGGATTGGCGACTCGGTTGCTCGGAACCGGCGCGAGAGGATGGAACCACATTCGCGCCATCTTGCGAAGTCCGGGATTGCTACATATCGGTGAGCTGCGTGAAACCTGCGTCAGGCCGGATTCACCATTTCGCTTGCACACAGTCCCCACTCTGGCCAATCGAGGAACCCGCCGTGACCGAAGAGGAAATGCGTAAACGGCTGGAAATGCTGCGCATCGAGCACCGCGATCTCGACGCCGCAATCGACGCGCTGATGGCCGCGAATGCGGGCGACCAGATGCAGATCGCACGCCTCAAGAAGCGCAAGCTGGGCCTCAAGGACCAGATCAGCCACATCGAGGATTACCTGATCCCCGACATCATCGCCTGACGAGGCCCGCTTCCCCTCCGATTCGGCGACATCCTGCACCCGCGGAAAATGACACCAAACCATGTCGAAAGCCCCGACCCTGGGGGAAAATGCCGCGTAAAAGTTAAGCCGCATCAACTAATATCTGTTCCATTCAGGGACGGATGAAAATTGGCCCGCCGAATTCGCGCCTTCCCCCATTGCCCCTGATTCGTCGTTGCGAAATAGCTTGCGTCGATGTCCAAGACGCTCGCCATCAGTCCGCATATCGTGGAAGGCCTCTACCGCGAGGCCCTGGCGCTGTCGGAGGACGTGCGCGCGCGCTTTTCGCTCTCCGGACAGCTCGAAGCGCGTCCGCAAAGTGGCGCGCGTACCGGCGAGAACGCCGCCCACGAGCGCGTGCGCATCGCCTATTCGCGCACCGGGCTTCGCACCACCACGCGCATGATGCACGCGATCGCCTGGCTGCTGAACCACCGCGCCTTCTTCATGAGCGAGATCAGCGCGACGCAGTTGCGCCGCCACGGACACCTCGCGCTCGACCTGCTCGACACGCCCGATGCGGCAGAGGCCGAACTGTGCGAGCCGACGCGCGACCTCGTCGAGCGAACAGAGGCTTTCTACGACCGCCTGCTGCGGCTTGACGAGCGCTGGAATCTCTCGCAGTCGGATCACCCCTCGCCCAGCGCGATCCAGCGTCTGCGCAAGCGCATCGAGAGCCGCATCGCCAGTTGATTGCGCGCAGCGCACAGGCCGCGGCTTGCGTCCGCACGCTCGACACGCGCCGTCCCAGGGCGCATAGCGCGCCCATGGAGACCATGGCACCGTCCGAGCGGCCTTATGCAGTGGCCGAAGCGATCGCACCCAAAGTACGCCGGGTACTGGCCCGCAATCCTTCGCCTTTCACGTATACTGGCACGCAGACCTACCTCGTGGGCGACGGGCGCGACGTGGCCGTGATCGACCCCGGCCCCGCGGAGGCCGAGCATCTGGAGGCCATTGTTGCAGCGCTCGGCGCGGCGCGCCTCGCCGCGATCTGCTGCACGCACACCCACCGCGACCATTCGCCCGCCGCTGCGCCGCTCGCCGCGCGCACGGGCGCGCCCGTCATCGGCTGCGCGCCGCTCACGCTCGAAGACGACGGCCCGCGCGCCGACGCCGCGTTCGATCCCGACTACCGCCCCGACCGCGTGTTGGCCGACGGCGAAAGCCTCAGGGGTGATGGCTGGACGCTCACCGCGCTCGCCACCCCCGGCCACACCTCGAACCACCTCTGCTTTGCGCTCGAGGAGACCGGCGCGCTGTTCACCGGCGACCACGTGATGGGCTGGTCGACGAGCGTCGTCTCGCCTCCGGACGGCGACATGAGCGCCTATCTCGAAAGCCTCATCCGACTTTACGAGCGCAAGCAGGATACGATCTATTTCCCCGCCCACGGCCCGGCGGTCGAGAACCCCCACCAGCTGGTGCGCGGCATGCTCGGTCACCGCCGCAGCCGCGAGCGGCAGATCCAGCGCCAGATCGAAGCGGGCAATACCCGCGTCGAAACCATGGTTCCGGCCATGTACAAGGGCGTCGACGAGCGGCTGTGGCCGGCGGCTGGCCGCTCGGTCCTCGCCCACCTGATCGACCTCGAACGGCGCGCGCTGGTTCTTCGCGCGGGCGAGGAGTGGCGTCTCGTCGCGGCGAGCTGAGCGCATCCCCTTTTCGCGCGAATTGCCAAAATGTGAACTATCGTTTCGCTTTTTGCATCTTTTGACTTAGGCTGCCCCCATAAAAATCGAGAAGATTGGGGGAAGATTGATGGCAAGCCTAGCACCGGCTCAAAGCAAATCTCTGACTTTCTGGCAAAAAATGACACTGGGCATTGCCCTGTTCGATCTTTTTGCCTTCGTGCAGTTCACCGCACGCGGATTCGTGAACCTGACGAGTGTCCCACCCTGGATCCATCTGCACGCCCTGGTCATGATCGGCTGGCTGGCGCTCTTCGTCGTCCAGCCCACGCTTATCCGCAAGGGCGATGTCGTGCGCCACCGCCAGGTCGGCCTGCTCGCGGTCGCCTTGGCCGCAGCGGTGGTTATCCTGGGCGGCTATTCGGCGGTCATGACCTTGCGCACGCACCATGTGCCCGGTTTCTTCGCCGCGCCCTACTTCCTCATGCTCACCTTGATCAACCTCGTCGCGTTCGCCGGCCTGGTGGTCGCGGCGATCCATGCCTCGCGCCATGACCCCAGTTCGCATCCGCGCCTGATCGTAGCGGCCAACGTGCTCATCCTCGAGCCCGCGCTCGGACGGCTGTTGCCTTTCCCGCTGATCCAGCCCTGGGGCGAATTCAGCGTCATGGTCATCCAGCTGGGCGTGCTGGCGGTGATGGCGCGCCACGACCTCGTCTCGCTGGGGCGCATCCACCGCGCCACTCTGGCCGGGATGGGCGTCGTCGCCTTCTCGCATTCGCTGATCGAGATGACCGGGCACCTGCCCGCCGCGCAACGCCTGGCCGAAGCAATCGCGCTCGGCTGACCGATCCCCTTGCGCGCGCCGGGCAGGCCCGGCGCGCAAGCGGCATTTTTCCCTTGGGTCCTGACAGGGCCGCCCCTAAGTAGGCGGCCAAAGGGCATTGCTCCGGCGAGGACCGGCCAGACGCGGCCAAGACCGGCAAGCCCATGCACAGGACCGAAGGGAAATCCGACCATGACCGCCATGCCTGCCGATCTGAAGGGGCTGGATCTGCGCGCCGAGATCGAGCGGCTGCGCAAGGAGCGCAACGCCGTCATCCTCGCGCACTACTACCAGAAGCCCGAACTCCAGGACCTCGCCGACTTCGTGGGCGACAGCCTCGAGCTCAGCCGCAAGGCAGCCGAGACCGACGCCGACGTGATCGCCTTTTGCGGGGTGAAGTTCATGGCCGAAGTCGCCAAGATCCTTTCTCCCGAAAAGATCGTGATCCTGCCCGACATGGAAGCGGGCTGCAGCCTCGAAGATTCCTGCCCGCCCGAGAAATTCAAGGCGTTCCGTGAGGCGCATCCCGACCACATCGCGCTCACCTACATCAACTGCTCGACCGAGGTGAAGGCGCTCTCCGACGTGATCGTCACCAGCTCGAGCGCGGAGACGATCCTTCAGCAGATTCCGGCCGACCAGAAGATCATCTTCGGCCCCGACCGGCACCTGGGCGGCTACCTCAGCCGCAAGTTCAACCGCGACATGCTGCTCTGGCCCGGCGTGTGCATCGTCCACGAGGCCTTCAGCGAGACCGAACTCCTGAAACTCAAGGCGCAGCACCCCGGCGCCCCGATCGCCGCGCACCCCGAGTGCCCGCCCACGATCGTCGACCACGCCGACTACGTCGGCTCGACGAGCGGCATTCTCAATTACGCCAAGGCGATGGAAGGCGATACGCTGATCGTCGCCACCGAGCCGCACATCATCCACCAGATGGAGCGCGCGCTGCCCAGCAAGACCTTCATCGGCGCGCCGGGCGCGGACGGCAACTGCAACTGCAACATCTGCCCCTACATGGCGCTCAACACCATGGAGAAGCTCTACCTCGCGCTGCGCGACCTGGAGCCGCGCATCGAGATCGACGAAACCTTGCGCCTCGGCGCCAAGAAAAGCCTCGATGCCATGCTCGAGATGGCCTCGGGCTCGGTCGGCAAGGGCGACCTCGGCAACCGCTGACAATGACCACGCGCCGCGACGTCCTGCACGCAGGGGTAGCCCTTACGACAGGCCTCGCGGCGCACCGTGCTTCGGCCGCGCCATCCGGTGCGCCCGATCCGCACGCCAGGCCCGCGGTACCGATCGCGCCCTATCGGGCCGCCTGCCTCCAGACCTTCGTGCGACCGACCTGGTCGGCAAGCGGCACGCCCTTGCCCGAGGCGCTCGCGACCAATGTCGATACCGTTTGCAACGCGATCGTGCGCACCGGCGGCGAAACCGGGGCCCGGCTGCTGGTCTTTTCCGAATTCTGCCTGCAACTGCCCGTCTCGCGGCTCACCACCGCGCAATGGGCGGCCGGTGCCATCGCCATCGACGGCCCCGAGATTGCGCGCATCGGCGAGGCCGCGCGCCGCTCCGGCACTTGGGTGGTGGTCAACCCGATCGAGGCCCTCGCCGACTTTCCCGGCCGCTATTTCCTCACCGGCCTGCTGATCTCGCCCGCCGGAAAGGTCGAGCTGGCCTACCGCAAGCTCTACGACCTGACCGACAAGACCCGCCCGAGTGACGTGCTGCCTACCTGGATCGACCGCTTCGGAACCGATTCACTCTTCCCCGTCGCCGACACCCCGCTCGGCCGGATCGCGCTGACCGTGGGCGCCGACCCGGTCTGGCCCGAGATGGTGCGCAGTCTCGTCTTCAACGGCGCCGAAGTGATCGCGACCTGCCTGGGCTCGCCCAATGTCGCTCCCAGTTCACCCGGACGGCGCGCGCCCGATGCCCCCGATGTGGGCGATCCGGCCATCGCCGTCATGGCGCGGCGGGTACGCGCCTACGAGAACATCGCCTATACGCTGACCGCGAACCTGGGGCCCTCCGGCCCGGCTCCCGCGCCGGGCATCATGCAGCCGAGCGAGATCGTCGACTTCCACGGCAACGTGCTGGCCGCGTCCACGGGCGGCGGCGTCGAGACGATCACCGCCACGCTCGACATCGAGGCCCTGCGCACCGCGCGCTGCACCCCGGGACCGGCGAACACGCTGCTCCAGCTCCAGACCAGCCTCCACGCGCCCGGTTATGCCAAGGCCCGCTTCGACGCGCATGCCGGAGCCGATACCGGCCCTTTCCCGGATCACGCGGCCCACCAGCGCGCCGAGATCCGCGACCTCCTCGCGCGCGGTATCCTGCGCGCACCGGCCAAGGGAATTGGCTGAGGCCCTTTCCTTTGCCTGCCCGCCCGGTTAGCACTGTGCGCAGAATAAAACTTCGGCGCAAAGGTCGCTTCATCATGCCCTCCATTTCGAAAATTGCGCGTCTCGCCGGCATCGCCGCGACGCCGCTGCTGATCGCCGCCACCGCCGCCGCGGCCACCGACCCCCTTCTCTGGCTCGAGGACATCCACGGCGCGCGCGCACTCGCGCAAGTCGAGAGCTGGAACGCGGCGACCGAAAAGGCACTCGAGGCCATGCCCTCCTACGAGAGCGACCACGCCCGCGCCCTCGCCATCCTCGAGGACGACAGCAAGATCGCCGAGCCCGCGCACGTACTGGGCGACGTCGTCACCAACCTGTGGCGCGACAAGGACCACCCGCGCGGCCTGTGGCGCCAGGCGAGCCTTGCCTCCTACCTCGCGGGCAAGCCCGCCTGGCAGACGCTGATCGACGTCGATGCACTCGGCAAGCAAGAAGGCAAGTCCTGGGTCTGGCATGGCGCCGACTGCCTCGCGCCCACCTATACCCGCTGCCTCGTTTCGCTCAGCCCGGGCGGCAGCGATGCCGATGTCGTGCGCGAGTGGGACCGCACCACCCGCCAGTTCGTGAAGGGCGGCTTCACGCTGCCCGAGGCCAAGAGCGGGGCGACCTGGGTCGATGCCGACACCCTGCTCGTCAACACCGACTTCGGCGAAGGTTCGCTGACGACCAGCGGCTATGCCCGCGTAGTGAAGCTGTGGTCGCGCGGCACCCCGCTGTCGAGCGCGACCACGCTCAAGGAGGGCAAGGTCACCGACATGGCGATCGGCTCGCAGGCGCTGACCGACGGGCCCACGCGCCACGTGGTGGTGACGCTCAACACCAGCTTCTACACGCATGACAGCTGGATGCTGGGCAAGGATCGCGCGCTGGTCAAGCTGCCCGTGCCCGAAAGCGCCGACATCGAGGGCGTTCTCGCAGGCCGCCTGATCGCGCTCCTGCAAAAACCGATGGGGGCCTACGCCGCCGGCTCGCTGATCAGCTGGCCGCTTGACCAGGTTCTCGCCGGAAAGACGCCCCAGCCCTCGCTGGTCTTCGCGCCCAGCGCAAGCCAGGCGATCGAGAGCGTGGCCACCACCGACCATCGCCTCTGGATCAAGCTGCTCGACGACGTCTCGGGCAAGCTCCTCGCCCTTGCGCCCGAAGCGGACGGCTCGTGGTCGCAGACCCTCGCCAGCCTGCCCGACAAGGCCACCGTCAGCCTCGAGGCGGGTGCGGACAGCCAGGACATGGCCTTCGCCACCGTCCAGTCGTTCCTGACGCCGCCCACGCTCTACGCCATCGATGCCAAGGGCACGAGCAGCGCGATCCAGTCGCTTCCGGCCAAGTTCGACGCCGCGCAGTTCACCGTCGAACAGCACTTCGCCACCTCGAAGGACGGCACGCGCGTTCCCTACTTCCTCGCCATCCGCAAGGGCGTGAAGGGGCCGGTCCCCGCGTTGATCCACGCCTATGGCGGCTTCCGCCTGCCCCAGACGCCGACCTACCTCGCCACCGAACCCTACCGCGCGGGCCCGCTCGCGATGTTCTGGGCCGAGGAAGGCAATGCCTATGTCCTCGCCAACATCCGCGGCGGCGGCGAATACGGCCCGCGTTGGCACGACGCGGCGCTGCGCGAAAAGCGCCAGAACGCCTATGACGATCTCTACGCCATCGCCGAGGACCTCGTCGCGCGCGGGATCAGCGCCAAGGGCAGGATCGCGGTCTCGGGCCGCTCGAACGGCGGCCTGATGGCGGGCGTCGCCATGACCCAGCGCCCCGACCTCTTCGGTGCGGCGATCATCGGCTCGCCGCTGCTTGACATGAAGCGCTACTCGCACCTGTCGGCGGGCGCCTCGTGGATGGCCGAATACGGCAATCCCGACGTGCCGGCCGACTGGGCCTTCATTTCGAAATATTCGCCCTACCAGGCGCTGACGAAGGGGGTGAAATACCCCGCACCGTTCCTTTACCTTTCAACCGAGGACGACCGCGTCCATCCCGGCCACGCGCGCAAGTTTGCCGGAAAACTGGAAGCCCTGGGCGACCGCTTCTACTTCCACGAATACCGCGAGGGCGGCCACTCGGTCGGCGCCGACCCGGCCGAGGACGCGGTGCGCGCCGCCCTGCTCCACGCCTATCTCCAGCGCGAGCTCATGGGTGTGACGCCCAGGCCCTGATCGTCGGCGATGCCCCCTCTCCCGCCCCCGAGGCGGGGGAGGTCAGCCGGCGGCTTCGCGCGCCAGTACCTTGGCGAGCTCGCCCTCGAAATGATCCGCAAGCGCGCGGCAGGGCGCCTCGACGGCAGCGCCCGTCGCGCCGGCCGCCTGCGCATGCTGGGGGTGCGACGCGATCACGCGCTCGCACGGCAGCGCGCGCAAGCGCGTGAAACTGCCCCGAAACGCAGCCAGCGCCTGCGCGTTCGCGGGATCCGAATAGCGGTAGACCTCATCCGTCAGCGCGCTCAGGCTGGCGGTGGCGACGAAGGCCTGGCAGCCACCGGTGTGCGCGCAGCTTTTCCACGACCAGCTCATGCTGCCCGGCGTATGGCCCGGTGTCGCGTGCGCGGTCAGCTCGAGCGAACCCACCCGAAGTGTCTCGCCGTCGCGCACCACCTCGACCACCGGCACCGGGGGATAGGCGAAAAGCTCGGTGAATTGCGGGTCGCTGCGACCGCTGTGGCCGGCGCGCAGGACCTGTGCCCCCGCTTCGCTTGCCACCACGCGTGCCCCGCTGTCGCGTGCAAGGGCCGCGATACCGCTCGCGTGGTCGTAGTGCGGCTCGGTGCTGACGATCAGCTTCACCTCGCGGATCGAATGGCCGATCTGGGCAAGGTGCGCCTCGAGCACCGGCGCCCATTGGGCGAGCCCTGCGTCGATGAGGACGAGCCCCTCCCCGCTGTCGACCACGGTCACGCTGAGCGTGGGCGAGCCCAGCGCCCAGGTGTTGCCGTAAAGAAGCCGCGGCGGTGCTGGCTCGCCAAAGGCCCCCGCGTACTTCGCCGCGACGGGCGCGGTCAGCGGATCGTCCGCCGCCAATGCCGGGGTAGCCAGCATCACCAGGCCCAGTGCGGCCAAGCCCTTGTGCATCACGCTCATCCTTCGCTCCATGTCCCCGGCGCAATGCCCTCGAGGCTCCAGTCGCCGATGCGCCAGCGCACGAGACGCAAGGTCGGAAAACCGACCGCAGCGGTCATGCGCCGCACCTGTCGGTTGCGGCCCTCGTGGATGGTCAGTTCGATCCAGCTGTCGGGCACCGACTTGCGGTAGCGCACCGGCGGCACGCGGTCCCACAGTTCGGGCGGATCGATGCGCCGGGCGAGCGCGGGACGCGTCATCCCGTCCTTGAGCATGACCCCTTTCGCGAGCGCCGTGATCGCCGCTTCGTCGACATCGCCTTCCACTTGCGCAAGGTAGGTCTTGCCCATCTTGAACTTCGGGTCCGCGATACGCGCCTGGAGCCGGCCGTCGTCGGTCAGGAGCATCAGCCCCTCGCTGTCGCGGTCGAGGCGGCCCGCGGGATAGACGCCGGGAACGTCGATGTAGTCCGAGAGCGTCGCGCGCGGGGTAGGAGAGCCGGCATCGGTGAACTGCGAGAGCACGTCGAAGGGTTTGTTGAACAGGATCAGGCGCGCCATCGCGGGGGGATATCTCCGGGCGGGAAGGAAAAAGGGGGAACAAGCGTGTGCTCTCGTGCACTTTCCCCGCTTGGAAGGAAAACGTCAATGATCGCCCGCCTGCATTCGACCTGGTATTCCCTGCGCGCCAGCTACTGGTTCTACCCTGCGCTTTTCGCGGTGCTCGCCGCGCTGCTGGGGGTGGCGATGGTCGAGCTCGACCACTCCGACGCGGTGCGCTGGGTGCTGCGCTCGGACTGGCTGGAACCGGTGCGCATCGATGGCGCCAGCAGCCTGCTGAGCGTGGCGACCGGGTCGATGCTGGGGGTGGCGGGCACCGTGTTCTCGATCACCATTGCCGCAGTCGCCTACGCCAGCGGCAACTACGGCCCGCGTCTGCTCACCAACTTCATGGAAGACAAGGGCAACCAGCTCAGCCTTGCGACTTTCATCGGTACGTTCGTCTATGGCCTCACCGTCATGCGCGCGATGCGTTCGGGCAGCGGCACGGCGCCCGCCTTCGTCCCGCAGGTCTCGCTGCTGGTTGCCTTCCTCCTGCTGGTGATCACCACCGGCGTTCTGGTCTATTTCCTCCACCACATTCCCGCCAGCATCCGCATCAACACCGTGCTCGAGAGCATCGGGCGCCGCCTGCTCGACCAGATCGACGAGCGCTATCCCCACCAGGGCGCGCGCGATCCGGCCGCGCGGCCCACATTGCATGGGGCCCCCGTGCGCGCCTGCGCCACCGGCTACGTGCGCGTGATCGAGCTTGCCGCGCTGTGCGAGCTGGCAGAGCGCGAAGGCCTGCTCGTCACCCTCGCCGTGCGCACGGGCGATTTCGTCTATCCGGGCGTGGTGCTGGCCGAGACCGACGCACGCCAGCTCGACGAGGATCTCGCCTGCGCGCTGCGCGACTGCCTGGCGCTCGGCGCCTCGCGCACCGCCGAACAGGACATCGAGTTCTCGATCGACGAACTGGTGGAGATCGCCCTGCGCGCGCTTTCGCCCGCGATCAACGATCCCTTCACCGCGATCACCGCGGTCCACTGGGTGGGCGCGGCAACCGCTGCCTTCGGCCAGCGCGACCTCGCGCACGAGAAGTGGAACCGGGGCGATCCCAGCTGCCCGCTTGCCCGCCTGCACAGCGATTTTGCGCATTTCCTCGATCGCGGCTTTGTCGCCATGCGCAGCGCGCTCGCCACCAACCGGCTCGCCGCGATCGTCGCGCTCGACGCGCTCGACACCGCCGCCCGGCAGGTAAGCGAGGGGCCACGCCGGCGCGCCTTGCACGAAGAGATGGACCAGCTCCTCGCTCAGGCCAAAGAACACCTGTGCGGCCCCGATCTTGCGAGCGTGCGCGAACGCCACCGCGTCCTGCGCGCCTGACCCCGCGCGATCAGGGCGCGGGATGCGGCGGCGGCTCCTCCCCGCGCGTGCGGACCAGCGACCAGACCACCCCGCCCGCGATCAGCGACAGCGTCACCCCCAGGCTGAGCAGCGGCGGGAACTTGGCACCGTCCATCAGGAAGTCGGAGACGAAGATCTTGCCCCCGATGAACACCAGCACGAGCGCCAGCGCATATTGCAGGTAGTGGAAGCGGTGCACCATCGCGGCCAGCGCGAAATAGAGCGCGCGCAGGCCCAGGATTGCCATGATGTTCGAGGTGTAGACGATGAAGGTGTCGCGCGTGATCGTGAAGATCGCGGGCACCGAATCGACCGCGAAGACGAGATCGGCCAGGTTGATCACCACCAGCGCGAGGAACAGCGGGGTTGCCGCCCAGACCATTTTCGCGGCGCCCGTCGTGGCTCCGGCTTGCGCCGGAACCTTGACGAAGAAATGCTCGCCGTGGTGCTCCTTGGTGACGCGCATGTGCCGCGAAATCCAGCGCACCACCCGGTTGTTGCCGATGTCGGGCTCGCTTTCGCCGGTAAACAGCATCTTCACGCCGGTAAAGACGAGGAAGGCGGCGAACAGGTACATCACCCAGTAGGCCCGCTCGATCATCGCCGCGCCGCCCGCAATCATCAACCCGCGCAACACGATCACCGCCAGGATGCCCCACAGGAGCGCGCGGTACTGGTACTTGGGCGCCACCGCGAAGAAGCCGAAGATCATCGAGATCACGAAGACGTTGTCGATCGAGAGCGCCTTTTCGATGAAGTAGCCGGTATAGTACTCCATGCCCGCATCGGCCCCCTTCTGGAGCCAGATCCAGCCGCCGAAGAGCAGCGCAATGGCGATGTAGAACACCGAGAGCTTGAGTGACTCGCGAATGCCCATCGCCTTGTCCTCCTTGTGGAGGAAGCCCAGGTCGAACGCGGTGAGGGCAATGACGATGCCCACGAACGAGAGCCAGAACCAGACACTCGTGCCCAGCCAGCTGTAATTCAGGAATTCCATGGGGTGTGCCTCATGGTTCGAGGAAACGGGAGGCGCCGGCGCGTCAAGGGGGGACTACGCGCCGGCGCGGGGAGAAGCCGATATCAGGCCGGCGTCAGGGGGATTGACAGCCGCGACAGCCTCTCCCGGATCCCGTTCTTGATGCCCATGAGGCGGGCGATTTCACCTCGATCGCTGCGGCGCCCGCGCTGAGCGCGGCGCAGCCGCGAATCGATCCGCTGGAGTTTCTCGAGCGTGCGGAACATCTTTTCGGTCATTCGGTCATTCCCTGTCGAACGCGTGTGGAAGTTCGATCGGACGAAACGACACCCGGTTTCGCGAGCAATGAAACATTACACGCGAACCACAGGTCGGACCCGAATTTGAGACGTAAGTCCGGATCCTGCATCGGCTTCACCCGATGCGGTCCGACATCACGCGGCAACTGTGAACCCTGCAAAATCAACAGGAAGTCAGTCACTCGCGCCAGAGGGGCCCGGCCCGCACATCTGATATAAGACCGAATCGATCTTGTTACAACCTCGCGTTGCGGGGCGCCCGTGCCGGTTTCGCTTGACGGAGCCGCCCTGACCAATATTAATATGATATCACTTTAAGGGGCAAACCGAAATGGTCGATGCAAGACAGTCCATGAATTCCAGCCAGGAATTTTCCGCCACGAGCACCAGCGGCTATCTCATGCTCGGGATCTGGTTCGTTGTCCTGCTCGGCGTGATCGCCGCGATCGCCAGCCTTGCCGGTTCGGATCCTAGCGGCGGCGAAGTGGCGGCCACGCTCGCCTTCGTGCTGCCCGCGATCGTGATCGAAGTGCTGATCCTGTCCGGCTTCTACATGATCCAGCCCAACCAGGGCAGCGCGATCACGCTCTTCGGCAGCTACCGGGGGACCGACCGCGCCACCGGGCTGCGCTGGATCTGGCCCTGGATGGGCAAGGCCAAGGTTTCGGTGCGCACAAACAACATCGTCTCGGAAAAGCTCAAGGTGAACGACTTGCGCGGCAATCCGATCGAGATCGCCGCGAACGTCGTCTGGCGCATTTCCGACACCGCCCAGGCGCTTTACGACGTCGACGACTACCGCGCCTTCGTCGACGTGCAGGTCGAGGCGGCCGTGCGCACCATCGGCTCGCGCTACCCCTACGACGGCGAGGACGAGGACATGACCCTGCGCGGCAGCCACGAAGAGGTGAACACCGAGCTGCGCCGCGAACTGATCGACCGACTCAAGGTCGCGGGGATCACCGTCGACGAATGCGGCCTCACCCACCTTGCCTACGCGCCCGAAATCGCCGGGGCCATGCTGCGCCGCCAGCAGGCCGAAGCGGTGATCGCCGCGCGGCGCAAGCTCGTCGAGGGCGCGGTGTCGATGGTCGAGATGGCGCTCGACGAACTCTCGACCAAGCAGGTCGTCGAACTCGACGACGAGCGCCGCGCGGCGATGGTCTCGAACCTCATGGTCGTGCTGTGCGGCGAGCGCGACACCCAGCCGGTGGTCAACGCCGGCTCGCTCTACACGTGAGCGGCGCGATGGCGCGCTGAACTGATGCCGAGTCCCGCCAAGAAGGCCTTTCCCCTCCGCCTCGATCCGGCGCTCCACGCCGCGCTGGAGCGTCTCGCGGCAAGCGATTTCCGCTCGGTGAACGCCGAAATCGAGGTGCTCCTGCGCGAGGCCCTCGCGGGGCGCGGCATCAAGGTGGAAGTCAGCAAGCCCGCGCGGCGCGGCCGACCGGCGGCCCTATCCGCGCCCGAAGACGACGAGAACTGATCACGCAGCGTCCCGAAGCGGGACGGGGTGTTTCGCGTTTACCCCTTGGTCGTGCGCACGGCCTAAGACGGGGCATCATGCGCCCGATCCGACTCGCCAACGCCGCCAAGGTCCCCGCGACCGCCGTCCTCGCTTCCGCGCTGGCGCTGGCCGCCCTCGCGCTGCCCCAGGCCCGTTCCGCCGAGGCCGGCGAGGCCCCCTACACCGTAGTCGAGAGCGGGCGCAGCTTCACGCGCCTGCAGGATGCGATCGATGCGATAGGCGATGGCCAAGGCACGATCCGCTTCGCGCCCTTGCGCTATTCCGATTGCGGCGTGCAGGCCCGCGGCGAAGTGACCTACCAGGCCGAGATTCCGGGCCAGGCGATCCTCGACGGCGTCACCTGCGAGGGCAAGGCCGCGCTCGTCCTGCGCGGACGCGCGGCGCACATCGAGGGGATGGTCTTCGCCAACATGCACGTTCCCGAGAAGAACGGCGCCGGAATAAGGCTCGAACAGGGCAACCTCACGGTATCGCAAAGCTGGTTTCGCGACAGCGAACAGGGCATCCTCTCGGGCGACGATCCGGCCGGCAGCATCGCCATCGACAAGTCCACCTTCACGCGGCTGGGAAGCTGCGAGGGGCCGGGCTGCGCGCATTCGCTCTATATCGGCAACTACGGTTCGCTCACCGTGACCCGTAGCCGCTTCGAAGCCGGTACCGGCGGGCATTACCTCAAGGCCCGCGCATCGCGCATCGCGGTGCTGAACGACAGTTTCGACGACACCTCCGGGCGCGCCACCAATTACATGATCGACCTGCCCGACGGCGCCAGTGGCGAGATTTCGGGCAACTGGTTCGTGCAGGGACGCGACAAGGAAAACTACTCGGCCTTCATCGCGGTCGCCGCCGAACACCGCATACATTCCTCGGCGGGCCTCTCCGTCACCGGCAACAACGCCCGCTTCGCACCTGGCCTCGATCGCCGCAGCGCGTTCGTCGCCGACTGGTCAGGAGCACCGATCCGGATCGAGGGCAACACGCTGGGCGCAGGGCTGGTGCGCTTCGAGAAGCGCTGAAACAGCCACGCCGGGGCCGCCAGGGCCGCACCGCTCGCCGCAGCTTCGTTGCGTTACGGTGTAACATTGTGTAAGCACCCTTTTATGACAGGCGGCCTGACGCTCCTCTTGCGCATGCGCATATGGGCCCTGCTCCTGCTCGCCGCGATCGGCTTGCAGGCGGCGGAACCCATTCGTGCGCCGCTCGAACGCAGCGAAGGTTCGGCCTGGAGTTCGGCCACCAAGGACCTCGCGCTGCTGAGCAACCGGCGCAGCGAGGATGCCTCCTCCGAGGCCAGCCCGCTGCCCCAGCCGCGGCTTGTCCGCACATCCCCGCTCGCCCCCGTCGAGGCCGTCTTCGCCCTCGCCCGCGAGCCGCATGCCCTCCCGCGCGCGCAGGCCCCGCCCCCGCACGCGCACCCGGCGCGGCCACCCGACGCAACCGCACCCCCACGCGCCTGAAACGCCTCCGACCGGGCGCGCGCCTTCGCGCGTCCGCCGTTCTTTCCGTTTCAGGACGCTATTGCCATGCAGACCCAGAATGCGGGTGTCGTCGCCGCCGAAGAGCGCGCCTACGTCGCCCATCTCCTCCGCCGCTATCCCGAGCGCCTCTCGCCGCACGAGGAGGCCGACGTCGCCAACTGGTTCGACCGCATCGCCAGCCCGGCCGACGTGCGCGCCTTGATCGCCGATCCCGCGCTTGCCGAACGCTACGAGGCGTTCCGGGCTGCCAGGGTTCACCGCTCGGGACCGCCGCGTCTTGTGCGCACGGTGCTCGTCCTGGCACTGGTTACAACCGTCGTGGGTGCCCTGTCCCTCCTGGCCCCATGACGGACGAAGCCGGGGCGCGTCCCTGCCCCCCAGCATCCCGCGCGCGCCCCGGCTTCACACTCTTTCCAACTTCCGCCCGAACGATGCAGGCGACGCGTCAGAGGATATGACCGGTGCGGTCGCGCTTGGTCTCGAGATAGCGCGCGTTGTGCGGGTTGGCCGGCAGCTGGTGCGGCACCCGTTCGCGGACATCCACGCCCACACCTTGCAGCGCGGCGACCTTCGAGGGGTTGTTCGTCATCAGCCGGATCGCGGGAACACCCAGCAGTTCGAGCATGCGCGCGGCGACCGGAAAGTCGCGCGCCTCGGTCGGCAGCCCGAGACGGTTGTTGGCATCGACCGTGTCGAGCCCCTGGTCCTGCAGGCGATAGGCGCGCAGCTTGTTGATGAGGCCGATCCCGCGCCCTTCCTGGCGCATGTAGAGCAGAACGCCCCACCCGCCCTCGCGCGCCTCGCGGGCCATCTCGGCGAGGGCCGCCTGCAATTGCGGGCCGCAATCGCACTTGAGCGAGCCCAGGATATCGCCCGTCAGGCATTCGGAATGCAGGCGTACCAGCGGAACGCGCTCGCCGCTTTGCGTGCCGACCACGAGCGCGACGTGCTCGCGCATGTCGTCGAGCGAGCGGAAGGCGACGATCTCGGCGTTCTCGCAGACTTCCACCGGCAGCCGCGCGCGTGAGGCCACGGCAAGCCGCCGGGTATCCTTCCAGACCGCCAGATCAGCAACTTCGACGCGCTGCACCGCGCCTTCGTCGAGGTCCAGGCCGACGAGGAAGGCGGGCAGGATCCCGGCAAGGCGCGCCAGTTCCATGGCCGTGCGCGCCGCCTCGGGATCCTCCAGCGGCTGTGCGGCAAAGGGCCCCTTCATCGGGTACTCGAGATCGAGTGCGGGATCGGCGATCGCACGCGCGAGGTCGAGCGTGAAGGGCTCGGCCGCGCGGATCCGCACCGGCGCTTCGGGCACGGCGGCCTCGCGCTGGTTGGCCAGCTTGAGCGTGACCGCGCGCGCCGAAGAGATCAGCATGTGGCCCGTCCGGGGGCCATCCTCGCCCGGCGCAAAGCCGGTTTCGGCCGGAAGCAGCGCCGGACCTTGCCCGATGCGGACCGGCCAGCCGTGGCGCAGCGCATCAAGCGCCAGCGCCACGCGACGCGCCTCGGCGGAAAAGCCGCCCGGAGAATCGGGCGAAGTGCTCAGAGCGCGAACTCCGTGACGAGCGGGATGTGGTCGCTCGGCTGCTCCCAGCGGCGCGTTTCCTCGACGAAATGGTGCCCGGTCGCCTGCGCGGCGAGATCGGGCGAAGCCCACATGTGGTCGAGGCGTCGGCCCTGGTCCTTCTGGCGCCAGTAGCTGCGGTAGGACCACCAGGAGTAGTTGCGCTCGGGCGCAGGGATGAACGTGCGGCCGAGGTCCACGAAACCGTGTGCGTCCTGGAAGCGCTTGAGCGTCTCGACCTCGATCGGCGTGTGGCTGACGACCTTGAGCAGCGCCTTGTGGTCGTAGACGTCGCAGTCGAGCGGGGCGATGTTGAAATCACCCACGATCAGCGTCGGGCGATCGATCCCGTCGGCCCAGCGCGTCATGCGCTCGAGGAAGTCGAGTTTCTGCCCGAACTTGGGATTGACCTCGCGATCGGCGACGTCACCACCCGCGGGGATATAGACGTTCTCGAGGATCATCCCCTTCCCCTCGCCCTGCAGTTCCACCCCGACGTGGCGCGCCTCGCCGTTGTCCTGCCAGTCGTGCCGGCTGAATTCGACGAAGGGCACCTTCGAGACGGTGGCGACGCCGTGGTAGCCCTTCTGGCCGTGGATCGCGCGGTGCGTGTAGCCCAGGCGCTCGAACATCTCGTGCGGGAAAAGATGCTCGGCGACCTTGATTTCCTGCAGGCACAGGACATCGGGCGCGTTCTCGGTCAGGAAGCGCTCGACCTGGTCGATGCGCAGGCGGACGGAATTGATGTTCCAGGTGGCAATCTTCATGGCGCCCGCTTTAGGCACCCTGCGCGCGAAAGGCCAGAGGCCGCGCATCCGCAAGCGCCCACCCGCCGCGCCTGCCCCAGACGCGACAAAACCCTCGAGCCGGGGGCAAGGGCTCGAGGGTCCTGTCAGCGTTCGTCACGCTTGTCAGTCGATCTTTATTGAGGCTTGGGCAACAGGGGGGAAACCCGCCTCGGATCGTTCTGACTAGTCCTATGTAGGACGCGGAGGCTGTCTGTTAAGTGAACGAGAGTCCGAAAACTGTCGCGCTTTGTCGCAGTTTTCGGGGTTTCGGCGACAAACACCCCATATCCATCGACGAATGACATTCCGGCTTGGCGAATGACCGACTCGCCGGACACCAAGCGACTCGCTGGATCGAAAAAGGGGCCCGGCGACAGCCGAACCCCCACGATTCTTCAGCGCCCATGCAGCCCGCTCAATGGCGCCGCACGCTGCGGCGCGGGTCCTTCCAGGTGAAGGCGCTGTCGGCCACCGCGACGCCGTAGCGCTGGTTGCTGAGCTGGATGGTGGTGCGCGTGTTCTGCGCGTCGAGCGCGACCCAGTAGCTCAGTTCGAGCCCGCCGGGCGCCGAAGCCTTGCGCGTGAAGATCAGCGTGATGATCCCGTATTCGGGATGGCTGGTGTCGCGCACCTCGATCGAGATCACGTTCGGATTGCCCGTCTCACGCACGGTGCCGTACCTGGCCACGTCGCGATTGGGATCGAGCAGCGCACCAAGCGGGCTGTTCTTGATCGGCCAGCGCTGGACCTGGTTGACCTCGTAGTCGATCATGGTCAGCGCCTTGCCGTCACCCACGATGAGCATGGGCACGTTCTTGGCGTACTGGAAGCGGATCTTGCCCGGGCGCTTGAGGGTCAGTTCGCCGGTGACCTCGCTGCCATTGCGGTCGCGCTGCACGAAGTCGGCCTTGAGCGTGCTGATCGCGCGCAAGGCCTTGACCGCCTGGTCAAGCTTGGCGGCATCGCTGGTACCCGTCGCGGCACTCGCCGAAAGCGCGGGCAGCGTGGCGCAGACACCAAGAGCGGCCGCTCCCATGGCAATGGGGGCAGCCGCTCTGGTAATCGCGTGAAGGATCGTCGTCAGTTTCGTCATGGCTGGGTCCTTGGGCCCACAGCCTTGAACCGACTGTGAACCTTACTTGATCTTGGCTTCCTTGAACTCGACGTGCTTGCGCACGACGGGATCGTACTTACGGAAGTTCATCTTCTCGGTCGTGTTCCGGGGATTCTTCTTGGTGACGTAGAAAAATCCGGTGTCAGCGGTCGAGACCAGACGGATCTTGACGGTTGCGGGCTTCGCCATGGCGGTTTCCTGTAATCTCTCGTTTCAGCCGCCCTGGCAGGCCGGCATCTGCGTTGAAAATGCGATGGGTGGTAATCGCGTACCGCCCTTCAAGGTTGCGCCCCTTGCGTCATGAGGGGCCAAAAGTCAAGGCGGGCAAGCCCCTCAGGGCAGCGGGTAGGGCGGAATCGGCGCAAGAAGCGTGAATTCTTCCACTGCGGGCGCGTGCTTGAGCGGCGTGATCGCGATTTCGGGCGGATCGACTCGGGTGTCGGGGAGCCGGTCGAGCAGATTGCGAATCAGTGTCAGACGGCCGAGCTTCTGGTCGTTGAAGTCAACCAGCGTCCAGGGCGCATGGTTGGTGTGCGAAGCCTCGAGCATGGCCCTGCGCGCGTGAGTATAGGCCTCGTACTGCTCGCGCGCGGCCAGATCGACGGGAGACAGCTTCCAGCGCTTGAGCGGATCTTCCAGCCGCTCGCGCAGGCGCTCCTCCTGTCGCTCCTGGTCGCAGGTGAGCCAGTACTTGAAGAGCAGGATGCCGTCGTTGACGAGCAGCCGCTCGAAGGCCGGGACTTGCGCGAGGAACTGCTCGACTTGCGCCGGGCTCGCATAGCCCATGACCTTCTCGACCCCGGCCCGGTTGTACCAGGAACGATCGAACAGGACGATCTCGCCCGTGCTCGGCAGGTGCTGGACGTAGCGCTGGAAGTACCACTCGCCCTGCTCGCGCGCGCTCGGAGGGCCAAGCGCGACGGTGCGGCACTGACGTGGATTGAGATAGGAGGAGACCGCGCGGATCGCGCCGCCCTTGCCTGCGGTGTCGCGCCCTTCGAACAGGACCACGATCCGCGCGCCCGTCGCCTTGGCCCAGCGGGCCATTCCGACCAGTTCTTCCTGCAGCGGCTCGAGCGCCGCTTCGTATTCCTTCTTCTTCAGCCCCTCGGCCACCTGCATCAGGCTCCGGCGAGGAGGTAGAGAGCGAGCAGGCCGGCCGCGATGCGGTACCAGGCGAAAGGCGAGAAGCCCGAGCGGCTGACGAAGGCCATGAACGCCTTGATCACCACCAGCGCGACGACGAACGAGACCGCGAAGCCGATCCCGATCTCGCCCCAGCCCACGGGGCCCGTGCCCGCCATCAGTTCCTCGCGGTGCTTGACCAGCGAGAGCGCGGTGGCGCCCACCATGGTGGGAACGGCAAGGAAGAAGCTGAACTCGGCGGCGGTGCGCCGCTCGATACCCATGGCGAGCGCGCCCATGATGGTCGCGCCCGAGCGGCTCGTGCCCGGGATCATGGCGAGGCACTGGGCAAAGCCGACGCCCACGCACTTGGAGATCGGCAGTTCGGCGACACCGGTCAGCGGGCCCGGCTTGGCAACCTTCTCGATGCCCAGGATCGCGATGCCGCCGATGATCAGGGCCCAGGCCACGACGCCCGGATCGCCGAGCAGCTCCTCGATCCAGTCGTTGAGCAGCAGGCCCAGGACCGCCGAGGGCAGGAACGCGACGAGCACGTTGCGCACGAAGCGGATCGAGGTGGGATTGAGCTTCAGGAGGCCCATTCCGACCGCCCAGAAAGTGCGCCAGAAGTGGGCGATCACGGCCAGGATCGCGCCGAGCTGGATGACCACGTTGAACGTGGCCCAAAGCTCGGAATCGTAGCCGAAGAGCTGGGTTGCAAGGATGAGATGCCCCGTCGAGGAGACGGGGAGGAACTCGGTGAGGCCCTCGACGATACCGAGGAGAATGGCTGTGATTGTGAGGGTCATCGTGGACACAAGGTCATGCAGCACGCACCGGTCAAGTCAACCCGCTGCGTGCTGCACTGCAATGAAAAACGATGAAAAGCCCTGGAACTCTTACCAGATGCGCACGCGCTTGTCGGGCGGGAGGTAGAGCGCATCGCCCGGCTTCACGTCGAAGGCCTTGTACCACTCGTCGAAGTTGCGCACGATCCCGTCGATCCGGTAGTGCGGCGGCGAGTGCGGATCGGTCATGAGCTGCTGGCGCGCCTGCGCCTCGCGGGTCTTGCTGCGCCAGACCTGCGCCCAGCCCATGAAGAAGCGCTGGTCGCCGGTGAAGCCGTCGATGACCGGGGCCTCCTTGCCGTTCAGCGACATCTTGTAGGCACGGTACGCGACGCTCAGGCCACCCAGGTCACCGATGTTCTCGCCCATCGTCAGCTTGCCGTTGACGCAGGTCTTGCCCTCGTCGAACGGGCAGAAGCTGTTGTACTGCGCCTCGAGCTTGTCCTGCAGCTTCTGGAAGTTGGCCTTGTCGGCCGGGGTCCACCAGTCGCGCATGTTGCCCGTGCCATCCGACTTCGCGCCCTGGTCGTCGAAGCCGTGGCCCATCTCGTGACCGATCACCGCACCGATCGCGCCATAGTTGACGGCCGGGTCGGCGGTGAGGTTGAAGAACGGGGGCTGAAGGATCGCGGCCGGAAAGACGATCTCGTTCATCGTCGAATTGTAGTAGGCGTTGACCGTCTCGGGCAGCATGCCCCACTCCCCGCGATCGACCGGCTGGCCGATGCGGTTCATCTCGAAGCCATTGGCCCAGGCGTTGGCCGCCAGAGAATTGCCGAGCGGATCATTCGCCGCGAATTCCAGACCCTGGTAAGTCTTGAACGTGTCGGGCGCACCGATCTTGGGGGTAAAGGCGTCGAGCTTGGCCTCGGCCTCCTTGCGCGTCTGCGGGCCCATCCAGTCGAGGTCCTGCAGGTTGGCGGCCATCGCCTTGCGCAAGTTGGCGACCAGCGCGGCCATCTTGGCCTTCTGCTCGGGCGGATAGTAGCGCTCGGCGTAGATCTTGCCGACGAGTTCGCCGGCCATGCCCTCGAGCGCGCTGACGCCGCGCTTCCAGCGCGGGCGCTGCTCGGGCTGTCCCGAGAGCAGCGTGCCGTAGAAGGCGAAGGAGGCCTCGTCGATGTCACTGGGCAGGATTGCGGCATGGCCGCTGACGAAGCGCGCGGCGAGCCAGGCCTGCCAGGTGGAAACCGGCACGTCGCTGATCAGCCTGGCGACTTCGGGCAGACCACCACCCATCAGCGCCCCGGCCTGCGCGGCGTCGATATGCGCAGCCTTCAGTTCATCCGCCGTCGCGGGGATCTCGCTCGCGATCACGTACTGCGCCTTGTCGGCGCCCAGGGTCTTGAGGAAGGTGTCGATCACGCCCGGCGCGCCCAGCGCGTCGAATTCGCTGCGCGAGAGCTTGTTGTAGGTGAGATCGTCGTTGCGCGCGGCGACGCGGTCCCAGTCGGCCTGCGCAATGCGCGTCTCGAGCGCGAGCACCGCCTTGGCCGCCGCACCCGGATCCTGGTAGCCGACCTTGCCGAGCAGGAAGGTCAGGTAGTCGAGATAGGCCGCGCGGATCTTCTGCGAGCGCTCGTCGGTCTTGAGGTAGTAGTTGCGGTCGGGCAGGCCGAGCCCGGCGACGTAGCTCTGCAGCGCGTAGATGTCGCTCTGTTTGGCGTCGGCGCCGACATAGACCCCGATCGGCGAGGCGAAGCCGGGCTTGGCGAAGAGCACCGCGAGATCCTGCGGTGTCTTCGCGGCGAAGATCTGCGCGATATAGGGCTTGATCGGCGCAAGACCCGCCGCGTTGATCGCATCGACGTCCATGAACGCGCGGTAGGCCGCCGCGACGCGCGCCGCGTCGCTGCCCGCCGGCGCGTCGGACGTGAGCATGTCGTCCATGATCGCGTGCATGCGCTGCTGCGAAAGTTCGTTCAGCTCGAGGAACGAGCCCCAGCGGGTGCGGTCGGCGGGCAGCTCGACGCTGTCGTTCCACTTGCCATTGACGTAGCGATCGAAATCGTCGCCCGGCTTGGTCGAGGTGTCCATCCACTGGGTCTGGATGCCGAACGAACCCCAGTCGGTGGACGGGGTGAGCGCGGGTGCCGCAGTGGCGGCTGACGCCTTGTCCGATGCGGCCGGTGCGTCGGCCGTCTGTGCGGAGATGGAGGTTGTGGTGGCAAAGAAAATGGCGGCCGCGCTCGCTGCAAAAGCGAGGGCGCGCCCCTTGGACGTGCGCATGCAATACCCTTCGGTTGGGTTCGACCCGGTTGCGTCGACCCCGCAGGATCGACCATTGCCGTGAACGATAATTGCAAACGCGCGCAATGCCAGCGCCCAAATGTCGTTAGCCGAACGAGGTTGCCCGTTCGTCGAACTGCAACGAGGCGAGACGTGCATAAAGGCCGCCGGCCTGCGCGAGGCGGGCGTGCGTGCCCTCCTCGACGATTCGCCCGCCATCCATGACAACGATGCGATCGGCCTCGCGCACGGTGGCGAGGCGGTGCGCGATGACAAGCGTGGTACGGCTCTGCATGAGCGTCTCGAGCGCGTCCTGCACGAGCCGCTCGCTTTCGGCATCGAGCGCGCTCGTCGCCTCGTCGAGCAGCAGGATCGGGGTGTCGCGCAGCAGCGCGCGCGCGATCGCGATGCGCTGGCGCTGCCCGCCCGAAAGCCGCGCGCCGTCTTCGCCCAGGAACGTGTCGAGACCCTCGGGCAGCTCGCGCAGAAAACCCTCGGCGTTGGCCGCGCGCGCCGCCTCCCAGATGGCCGCGTCGTCGGCATCGGGTCGGCCGTAACGCAAGTTGTCGCGCGCCGAGGCGGCGAAAAGCACGCCCTCCTGCGGGACCAGCGCGATGCGCGCGCGCACGTCCGATGGATCGGCCGAGGACAGTGGTACGCCGTCGATCTTGATGACGCCGCCATGCGGGTCGTAAAAGCGTTCGGCAAGCTGGAACAGCGTCGACTTGCCCGCACCCGAGGGCCCGACGATCGCCACCGTCTCGCCCGGCTCGACGGTCAGGTTGAAGTCGATGAGCGCCGCGCTGTCGGGGCGCGTGGGATAGCGGAAGGACACCTTCTCGAAGGCGATCTTGCCACGCGGGGGCACCGGCAAGGCTTGCGGGCGCGGCGGGGCGGCAATCGCCGGTTCCTCGGACAGCAGTTCGGCAAGGCGGCTTGCGGCCCCCGCCCCGCGCACGAGATCCCCGTAGACTTCGGTCAGCGAGCCGAAGGCACCCGCGACGATACCCGCGGTCACCACGAAGGCCGCGATCGTCCCCCCGGTGATCGTACCTTCGGCGACACCGATCGCGCCGCGCCACATGATGATGGTGATCGCGCCGAAGATCAGGAACATGAGCACACCGGTCATGATCGAACGGATGCGGATGCGCAGCTTGGCGGTCTCGAAGGTCCGCTCCACCGCGCCGCTGAACCGTGCAGCCTCGCGTTCCTGCTGGTTGAACGCCTGGACCACGCGCAAGGCGCCGAGCACCTCGGCGGTCATCGCGCCGATATCCGCGACCCGGTCCTGGCTGGTGCGCGCAACGGCGCGCAGGCGTCGTCCGAAGATGGTGATCGGCAGGATCACCAACGGGATCGCGACCAGCAGTCCTGCGGTCAGGCCGGGCGCCAGCATGAACAGGAAGATCACCCCGCCGGTCGCCATGATCAGGTTGCGCAGCGCCACCGAAACGGTGGTGCCCACCACCTGCTCGATGATCGCGGTGTCCGCAGTCATGCGCGAGGCGATCTCCTTGGGGCTGTTTTCCTCGAAGAAGCCCGGCGCAAGCGCCAGCAGGTGGCGCTGCACACGCAGGCGAATGTCGGCGACCACGCGCTCGCCCAGCCACGAGACACTGTAGAAGCGCAAGGCCGAAGACAGCGCGAGCACGACCACCACGCCCAGCAGCATGAGGAACCAGTTGCGGATCGCCCCATGGTCGGCGCCTTGCGCAAAGCCCTGGTCGATCACGCTGCGAAAGCCGTAGGGAATGGCGAGCGTGGCGAGCGCCGCGGTCACCAGCGCGGTTCCTGCCAGCGCCACACGGCCGGGGTAGTTGAACAGTTCGCGCCAGACCATCGCCAGCGGCTTCAGTGAACGGCGGGGCGACTTGCCGCTGCCCTCCCCCTCGGCCTGACCGGCCTTGTCGGCAGGCGGCGGGGCCATGCCCGGGGCATGGGGCTCACTGGTTTCATCCAGGCGGTCGGGGGCTTCCATGAGGGCCCCTTACAATCTTGGCCGGACCAAAGGAAGGGCAAGGCGATGCAAACAGGCCAAAACCCGCCCACCGGGCAGCTTTTCCGATCATGCTTATCGCCCTTTCACCTCGTACTATTCGGCAATGACGCATTGCGCGGCCACGCTTTAGCGACCAGATAGCGCCTAATGAACGATTGCGGTCGCCCGGCGCGGCCAGGAGATATCCCTTGCTCTACAACGCTTACGAACTGCAGCGCACCATGATGAGCGGTGCCGCCGCCTGGGCTTCGGTCAGCGCCGAGCTGCTGACAAATCCCGCCCTTCCCATGGGTTACATGGGCTTCGGCCCGGTCATGGCCTCGGCGCTCGACGTCTTCGCGCACGCCGCCGCTCCGCGCGGAAAACCCGAATTCGGGATCGAGACCGTGGTGGCGCAGGGCGAGGAATATCCGGTCACCGAATCGATCGTGCTCCACCGCCCCTTCGGCAATCTCCTGCGTTTCGAGCATCCCGGCCTGCCCGAGGACGCCCCGCGCCTGCTGATCGCGGCGCCGATGAGCGGCCACTACGCCACGCTCCTGCGCGGCACCGTGGCGCGCATGCTCGAGACCAACGTGGTCTACATCACCGACTGGGCCGACGCGAAGATGGTCCCCGCTTCGGAAGGCCGTTTCGACCTCGACGACTACATCGACTACCTGATCGGCTTCCTCGAATTCATCGGCCCCAACACCCATATGCTGGCGGTGTGCCAGCCCTCGGTCCCGGCCTTCGCGGCGGCGGCGGTCATGGGCAAGCACCAGCACCCCTGCCGTCCCGCCACGCTGACCATGATGGGCGGACCGATCGACACCCGCGAGGCGCCCACCAGCGTCAACGACGTGGCGATGAATCAGCCGCTCTCATGGTTCAAGCACAATGTGGTCGCCACGGTGCCGATGACCTACCCCGGCGCCGGGCGCGAGGTCTATCCCGGCTTCCTGCAGCTTGCGGGCTTCATGGCGATGAACCTGGGCAATCACATGATGAGCCACTATGGCATGTTCAAGCACCTCGTCGAAGGCGACGGCGAGAGCGCGGGCGCGACCAAGGCCTTCTACGACGAATACCGCGCGGTCTGCGACATGACCGCCGACTTTTACCTCCAGACGGTCGAGCACGTGTTCCAGCGCCATTCGCTGCCCAAGGGCGAATTCGTCCATCGCGGCGAAGTGATCGACCTTGGCGGCATCCGCGACACCGCGCTGCTGGCGGTCGAGGGCGAGAAGGACGACATCTCGGGCATCGGCCAGACACGTGCCGCGCTGCACCTTGCCCACGACCTCCCCGAAACGCACAAGAAGTACTACCTCGCCGAACGCGTCGGCCACTACGGCATCTTCAACGGTTCGAAGTGGCGCATGCGCATCGCCCCGGTGCTCGAGGACTGGATCCGCCAGCACCCCGGGGTCGAAAACGGTGCCCGCAACGCCCAAGCCTGACACCGGGACCTGACATCGCACGCATCATCGCCGGGCCATCTTCCGGCGACGGAGCGGCTGTCAAATCAGCCGATCGGCGTGCGCGCCCCCTTGGCGCAGGCGCGCCGATCGTGATATAAATACTGCCATGAATTCAAAGCTGGGCCGACGACACTTTCTTCATGGCAGCCTGGGTGCCGGGCTGGCGCTCACGCTGCCCGCACGCGCGTTCGCCGCCGAGGTCACCACCACCTTCGGCCTGCTGACGACGCCCGCCGTTCCCGCCGCCGCCACGCCTTACGAACGCCGTATCCTCGAATCCGCCGCGCTTCAGGCGCAGCGCGTGGGCAATGCAGTGTGGCGCAAGGACATCGTGGGCATCGCCGACTTCGCGCTGCCCTCGTGGAAGCCGCGCATGCACTTCGCCAACCTGCACGACGGGACCGTCCGCTCGTTCCTCCTGGCGCACGGCCGCGGTTCGGATCCCGAGCATAGCGGCTGGTTGCAGTCGTTCTCGAACCTGCCCGGCTCCTACGCCACGTCGCGTGGGGCGTTTCTCACCTGCGAGTGGTACAAGGGCAAGTACGGCACGTCGATCCGCCTCGTCGGTCTCGACCCCGACAATTCGCTCGCGCTGGAGCGTCTCATCGTGATCCATCCGGCCTGGTATGTGGGCGAGGCGATGCTCGACAAATACGGAAAGCTCGGGCGCAGCGAAGGCTGCTTTGCAATGAGCGATGACAACTTCAAGCAGGCGCTGTGGCACCTCTCGGGCGGGCGCCTCCTCTACGCCGACCGTATCGGCGACGGCTGAACGGCGGCTGCGCAACCTTTTCAGCAAGCAAATTAGCTCTCAAAGCGCGCCCTGCAAACATTTGAAAACCGCTTAGCGGCCATTTCGAAATATAACACCTTCCTTTCTTGGACAGGTGGATGCGGCGATGTTACGCCCCCCGTCCATGGACAAGAATCTCACGGCTCTCAAGCAGGACAGGCCCACGGACGCGCGCCAGGTACGCTCGCGCAATGCGCTGAATTCGGCCCTTCTCGCCCTGCTTGGCGAGCGGGCTTTCGACGAATTGACCATTCGCGAAATCTCCGCCCGAGCTGGCACCGGCTACGCCACCTTCTTCCGCCATTTCGCAACCAAGGAGGCCCTGCTCTCCGATCTCGTGAGCGAACCGATCGAGCGTCTCGCCGCGCAGATCGTTCCGCTGTTCGAGGGCCGCCGCGACGCGCTCAGCCCGCTTCAGCTGTGCCGTCTCATCGAGGAGGAGCTGGCCTTGTGGTCAGCGCTGCTCACCGGAGGCGCGGCATCCATCATCCGCGCCGAATTCATCCAGAGGGCCCGAAACCTGTCGCACGACCTCGACACCGGCAACGATTGGCTGCCCGCCGAACTCGCGCTCGTCCATGGTGTCAGTTCCACGCTCGACGTGCTGACCTGGTGGCTGCGCCACCACGGTGACGTCTCGCTCGGCCAGGTTGCCACGATCCTCCATCGCATGGTAATCGCCCCGCTCACGCAAGAGACAATCGACGTGCAGCTTTCCTGATCCAGGGCGGCCGCATGGCTATGGGCGCACTGACCAGATGACACCTGCCGAGATCGCGGCCCAACCACAAGACGAGACGGCGCCACCGCCGGAAATGGCGCCCTTCGACATCGCCCAGGCCGATTGGCCGCTGTTCGGCTGGATCGACGATGTACGCGCCGGCCTTGCCCGCGCCCGCGACGCGAACACGCCCTGCGTCCTCGCCACGCTCTACGCGGTGGAAGGGAGCGCTCCGCGCGGCCCGGGATCGCAGATGCTCTTCGTGCCGGGCCCCGAGGGCACGCTTGCGGCCGAAGGCTATTTCTCGGGCGACTGCATCGAGGGTGACGTCGCCCGCCACGCCGCGCACGTCCTCGCCGAAGGACATCCGCGCCACTTGCACTACGGCGCGGGAAGCCCGTGGATCGACATTCGCCTGCGCTGCGGCGGCGCGCTCCATATCCTGCTCGAGCGCGTCGCGCCCGATTGCCCGGCCAGCGCCGCGCTGCTCGAGAACGCCCGCACGCGCACCGTTTGCCGCTGGATCAGCGATGGGCAGACCCGGCGCGTAGAGGCCGGATACGGGCCGCTGCTGGATTGCACGCCCGAGCCCTTCCGCCTTGCGCGCCGCTACGACCCGCCGCGTCGGCTGATCGTCTCGGGCGGCGACCCGGGCGCTCTCGCCGCCGCGCAGCTTGCCGCGCTCTCGCGCTTCGAGACGGTGCTGGTGCGCCCCGACGGCCCGCACGGCGCAGCCCCCATCCCCGTTTCGCAGTACCGCCGCGAGGATCCCGCCACCACCATCGAGCGGCTCGGGGCCGACCGCTGGACCGCGTTTCTCGGCGCGACGCACGAAGACCATCTTGATTTGCCCGGCTGCCTCGCCGCGCTGCGCGCCGAGGCCGGCTACGTCGCGATGATCGGGGCGAAGTCGCGCGCCCCCGCCCGCCTCGCCGCGCTGCGCGCCGCGGGAGCCACCCCCGAACAACTCGAGCGCCTGCGCCTCTCGCCGGGCATCACCGGCCTCGGCAAGTCGCCCTGGGAAGTGGCGACCGGCATTCTCGCCGAGATCATGCAAGCGCTCAACCCCGCCGCCGAACGCGCCTGAGCGCGATGACGGCGCCCAGCCCCCACTTCGTCGCCCTCGTCCTCGCCGCCGGGTCGGCGCGCCGTTTCGGAAGCGACAAGCTGAGCGCACCGCTCGACGCAGAGCCGCTGGTGTTCCACGCGATCCGCGCCGCGCGCGCCGCGCCGGTCGCGCGCGTGTTCGTTGTCGCCCATCCGGATCTCGCCACCGGCATCTGGGAGACCCGCGAAGGCGCGCCCGAGGTCGAGACGCTGCGCCTTTCCAGCGATGCCCTTTCCACCTCGCTGCGCGCCGGGATCGCGGCGGCGGGAGGTGCCCGCGGCGCCTTCGTGTTCCTCGGCGACATGCCGCGCGTGCCCCACACGATCGCGGGCGAGCTTGCCCACGCGCTCGCAGACAACTTCGCTGCCCTGCCCCGCCACGCCGGACGCAGCGGCCATCCGGTGCTGCTTTCCGCCCGTGCCTTTTCGATGATCGCCGATTTGCGCGGCGATGCCGGCGCGGGAGGTCTGCTGCGCGACCGGACCGACATCGCGCACGTCGAAACCGACGATCCCGCCGTGCTCCTCGATGTCGACGTTCCCGCCGATCTCGCCGCGATCGCCCAGCCCCGGCTGAACTAGTTCAGGCGCGCCCGGTCTGGCTCGCAAGCAGCGCCGGATCGATGCCTTCGGCTTTCCACGCGGCCTTCCAGCGCTCGGCCGGAGGGGTGTCGAACAGCACCTGGGGCCGACCTTGCGCGGCGTACCAGCCGTGGTGGCGCATCTCTTCCTCGAGCTGGCCCGGCGCCCAGCCGGCGTAGCCCAGCGCCATGACCCAGTGCTTGGGTCCCTTGCCCGCCGCGATCGCGCGCAGCACGTCGAGCGAGGCGGAAAGCGCGCAAAGCGGTCCGTCCTGCGCCTGGACCTCGATCGAATCGCCCCCGCCCCAGTCGAGCGAATGAAGCACGAAGCCGCGCCCCTGCTCGACCGGGCCGCCGTTCAGGATCGCGCAGTCGGGCGTGTCGCCCGGGTCGATGCCCAGGTCCTCGAGAATCGCGTGGAAACGCACACCCTCGCGCACTTCACCGACATTTATGGCGAGCGCGCCGTTCTCGTCGTGCACGCACATCACATTGACCGAACGCGCGAAGCGTTCATCGAACATGCCGGGCATCGCCAGCAGCAGGCGCCCCGAAAGATAATGGCCTTCGATCACCAGGCCGACTCTACGCGACTGCTCCGGCACGGCAACCCACGGCGCGCGAAGTTTTGCCCGCGAATTCGCAGCAGAGCGGACACGCACCACTGGCAAGAGCGCGCCGGCATCCCTAATAACGCGGGCATGGCTCGCCTCACCGTCAACGACCGCCCGGTCGAATTCGACATGGACCCGCAGACCCCGTTGCTGTGGGCGCTGCGCGATGGCGCCAACCTGACCGGCACCAAATATGGCTGCGGCAACGGCGATTGCGGCGCCTGCATGGTGCTCGTCGACGGCGCTGCGCTGCGCGCCTGCCTGATCACGCTTGCCGAATGCGAGGGGCGCTACGTGACCACGATCGAGGGGCTTTCGCGCGATCGCTCGCACCCGGTGCAGCAGGCCATGGTCGCCGAACAGGCAATCCAGTGCGGGTTCTGCACGCCTGGCATCGTCATCGCCGCCGCCGCCCTGCTCAAGGCCAACCCCTCGCCCGGCGAGGCCGAGATCAAGGTCGCCATTCCCAACTTGTGCCGCTGCGGGGTCTATCCCCGGCTCGTTCGCGCGATCGACCGCGCCGCGCGCGTCGCCCGGCGCGAAGAGACGATCAGCGCCGCACCCGCCCCCGGCATCCCCGCCAGCGCCGCCGCCCGCAAGGTCCCCGCGCTCGCCCCCGCCCCGACTTCCGCGCCCGCGCCGTCCGGCGCCGGCTCTGCGCCCCCCAAGAACTGAGGACACCGATCATGAAGGCCACCATCTGGCACAACCCCAAGTGCGGAACCTCGCGCAAGACCCTCGCCATCCTCGAGGAGACGCCCGGTCTCGAGGTCGAAGTGATCGAATACCTCAAGACGCCGCCGAGCGTCGAGAAGCTCGCCCAGCTCTACAAGGACGCCGGGATCACGCCGCAGGCGGGCCTGCGCACGCGCGGCACCGACGCGATCGAACGCGGGCTCCCCGATGCGGATGCTGCCGAAGTTCTCGCCGCGATGGCCGCAGAGCCGATTCTGATCGAGCGCCCCCTGGTCGAGACCGACAAGGGCGTGGCGCTGTGCCGCCCGCAGGAAAAAGTTCACGAAATCCTTTGAATGGGCGCCGGATATCGGCACGCTTCATCCACCGCCGCCTTGCAAACGATCGGCTAATCTGCCACCGCATGGCACTTCCATGATACAATAAGAACCGCGAGGTTACGCGCCAGCATGTCCAGCACTGAGCTTGCCCGGGAGGCCCTGCCCCAAAGGATCAAGCGCAAAGTCAAGAACGCCCTAGGTCCTTGGGGCGTCTTCCTTGAAGGCTTCATCCGCCACCCGGTCATGGTGGGTTCGATCGTTCCTTCCTCGCGCTTCACGATCCGCAAGATGCTTGCCCCCGTCGACTGGGACAACTGCAAGCTCTTCGTCGAATACGGCCCGGGCGTCGGCACGTTCTGCCAGCCGGTTCTCGATCGCCTGCGCCGTGACGGCACGCTGATCGTGATCGACACCAACCCCGACTTCATCGACTACTTGCGCCGCACGATCACCGACAGCCGCTTCATCGCGGTGCTCGGCTCGGCCGCCGACGTCGAAGACATCGTGCGCGCCCACGGCCATGAAAAGGCCGACTACGTGCTTTCGGGCCTGCCCTTCTCCACCTTGCCCGACGGCGTGGGCCCCGCGATCGCCTCGGCCACCTACCGGGTGATCCGCAAGGGCGGCGCGTTCCTGGTCTACCAGTTCACGCCGCGTGCGCGCGACTTCATGGCGCGCCACTTCCTGCGCATCGACCACAAGATGGAAATGATCAACGTTCCCCCCTGCTTCATGTACTGGGGCTGGAAGGACGAGGACTGAGCCTTCGCGGCACGGCCCTTTCCCCTTTCGGGAGCGCCCACCAAAAAAGACCCGCCCGACCATCCGGTCCGGCGGGTCTTTTTTGGTTTCAGGGCCGAGAGCGGCGCGCGGTGCCTATTCGAAGATGTTCGCCTGCCCCTCGGGCAGCGCGTCGCAAAGCTGGGCGTGGATGCGGGTCAGCACCGCGATCAGCAGCACGTTGGCCACGGCCCCCACCAGGCCTGCGACCACGCCGGCCAGGAAGCTCGCCGCATCGCCTGTCCCGACCACCAGCGTCAGCGGCGTGACCAGCAGCAGCGAGATCAGGAAGCTGATGAGAAAATAGACGACCACCAGCAAGGCATAGAAGCCCAGAAGACGCGGCCCGTGCCCGCGCGTGAGACGCCAGGAACGCTGCAAGGCCGCGACCGGGCTGGCGATCCCTTCGCGCACGATGACCGGGATCAGCAGCGAAAAGGCAACGCTGGTGTGCACCACCAGCATGACGAGCGCGACGACCATCACCAGCCCGCCGATCGAAGCTCCGGCCGAGCCCGCCAGCGCCGCGCCGAGCCCGACGGGAAGCCCCAGCACGAACGAGGCCAGCAGCAGCCCCAGCATATAGAGCAGCGTCGCGCCCAGAAGCGTGGGCAACGCACGAAGCGCGATCGAAAGCGCCTCGCCCACGCTCGGCCGGCCTCCCACGCCCAGGATCACGGTGCAGGCGAGGTAGCCCACGAACTGCACCAGCGCGCCGCCGATGCCGAAGCCCAGGATCAGCCCCAGATTGTCGCGCACCAGCGCCTCGAGCGCGGCGCTGTTCTGGGCGAGCGCGATCATCTTCTCCTGGATGTCGGCGAGGAAGACCGTGGAGAGCAGCGTCGGCAGCATGAAGAACACGCCCGCCAGCGCCATGAGCACGTCCCGGTTGCTCCGCACCCGCGCAACGGCCTCGGTCCAGGCCAGGTTGCTGTCGAATCGCATTGCCATCTCCTGTTCGCGCCGCAAGCTCGGCGCGTCGTCTCGAAAACGCGGTCTTAGGAGCACTTGTCCCGCGAATCCACTTGATAAGCGACCCGATAGCGGCCACGCAGCGGGACATGAACACTGCCCAGACACTGCCCGGGGACATCGAGCTGCGCATCTCCGCAAGCCCCGTCCCCTACCGCGAGGCGCTGGCCGAGATGACCGAGCGCAACACCGCCATTGCCGCAGGCGAAGCGCGCGAACTGATCTGGTTCCTCGAGCATCCGCCCGTCTACACCGCCGGCACCAGCGCCGCGACGTCCGACCTGCTCGATCCGCGCTTCGACGTAGTCGAGGCCGGTCGCGGCGGCCGCTACACGTACCACGGCCCCGGCCAGCGCGTGGTCTACGTGCTGCTCGACCTCAAGAAGCGCGCGCGCGATGCGCGCGGTTTCGTCCACGCGCTGGAAGGCTGGGTAATCGACACGCTCACCGATTTCGGCGTCGAGGGCTTCCGCAGCGAGGGCCGCATCGGCATCTGGACCCAGGACGTCGACGGGCGCGAGGCCAAGATCGGTGCGATCGGGGTACGCATCCGCAAGTGGGTGACGATGCACGGCTTCGCGGTCAACATCCACCCCGACCTCGCCCACTTCACCGGCATCGTGCCCTGCGGGATCGAGGAATTCGGCGTTACCAGCCTCGCACGTCTCGGCAAGGATGCGCAATTCGAGGTCTGGGATACAGCGCTGCTCGCACGTGCGCCCCGCTTCCTCGCCGCCCTCGAAACCAAGTGCCCGCGGGAGACCACTGAATGATCCGCCTGTCGCGTCCGCTCGCCTCTCTCGCGCTCTGCGCCGCACTCGCCGCGGGCCTCGCCGCTTGCCAGGACAAGAGCGGATCGCCCAAGGCCGATGCCGCCGAGGGTGCCAAGCTGCTGCCCCGCTCGGTCGACGATGCGATGCCCGCCTACGACACCAAGCGCTCGAAGGCGCCGCTGATGGAACCCGAGCAGCAACCTTCGTCCGGTGCATCGCCGCGCGCGCGCTCCGCGACGCAGAGCGAGACACCTTCCGCGAGCGAGGAAGCCTCGCCTGCGCCAACCGAGAGCCCCAGCGCTACGCCGGACGCAGGATAGTCTGGCGGCGCGGGTCCGCGCTGGCCCGGGCTTCGCGTTCGGACATCGCCAGGGTGCGCCGCGCCAGCGCGAGATGCGAACGATCGACCATCCGCCCGCCCCAGGCCAGGGACCCGGCGTGGGCGCTGCTCTCGAAAGCCTCGACCAGGCCACGCGCCTCGGTCAGTTCCTCCGCGCTGGGCGTGAAGGCCAGGTTGATCGCGCGCACCTGCGCGGGATGAAGCGCGAACATGCCCGAGAAGCCGTCGCGCCGTGCGGCCTGCGCGGCGCGGTTCATCGCGGCCTCGTCGGCGAAATCCTCCGGCGCGGCGTCGATCGCCAGGACCTCCCCGGCATGGGCGCTGAGCAGGGCCTGTGCGCGCACGAACCGCACGGCATCAGGCAATCCGGCTTCGACGGGGCGAGGCTGCGGGCCGCCAAGCGAGGCGCACAGGCACGCACGGCTCCAGGTCAGGCCATACAGGCGCTGGTGCGCGGCCTCGGCAAAATCGGCTATGTGCAAGGCCGCGCGCGGCGTTTCGCCGGCAACCGGCACGATCCGCGTGGAATGGACCGCAAGGCCGAACCTTTCCTCGAACTCGTAGACTTCGCTTGCCAGCTGGCGCACCGCTTCGGGACCCGAGGCCTTGGGCAGGATCAACCCGTCCGGCGCGTGGGCCATGACCGCCGCCAGATCCTCGCGCGTGTAGCCGGATTCAAGGCTGTTCAAACGCACCCAGCGCCCGAGCCGCTCCTGTTCGAGCACATGATGGCGATGGGCTGCAAGCCACTGCCCGGCAAAGGCGCGGGCGCGGGGCTTTTCGCTCAGGGGCACGGTATCCTCGAGGTCGACGACGACGATGTCCGCCCCCGTCCCGATCGCGGCCCCCAGCCGCTCCTCCTCGTGTCCCGGCACGATCAGCCATGATCTCGATCGCATCGACGCTCCGTCCCTGTTCCCCAAGGCGAAGGCGCAACCACGCGCCCGCCCAGGGCCAGTCTAGGCGAGGGCCGTTAAGAAAATCTGCGACTCGTGGCCCTTGGCAGGCCTGCGCGAAACTCGATGGGCGTCAGAGCGCCTTTTCGTAGATCACGTATTCGCGGTTCACCTTGCTGTCGATGGCGTCCGCGATGGCGACCATTCCCTGGTTGTCCTCGAGAATCCAGCCGATCTCGGCGCGCCGGGCATCAAACTTGGCGATCGCCGAACGGCGAATGTACTCGATCATCATGAAGGCCAACTGGCTGGCGAGACGCGAGGACTGCAGCTTCTTGCGCACCCCCATCAGCGGCACGCGCATGTCGGCCGGCTTGGGGCGCTTGAGCCAGAACAGCAGCTTGGCGAGGCCGATCAGCGAGGGCTTGCCCTTGGCGCCGTTGACGCGCTTCTGGATGCCGTTGAGGTCGGGCAGCGTCATCATGAAGGCGACCGGCTCGCCATCGTATTCGGCAAATCGGATCAATTCGGGGTGGACCAGCGGCTTGAGCGCCTTGCCGGTATGTTCGATCTCCTCGTCGGTGAAGGGGACGAAGCCCCAGTTGTCCGACCAGGCATCGTTGAGGATCTCGCACAGGATCGCGGCATCGCGGTCGAAGTGCTTGAGGTCGGCGTTGCGAATGGTGATGCGCGCGTTCTTCTCGCCCGAGGCGACGATGCGCTGGATGAGCGGGGGGAACGGCTTGGTCACATCGAGATCGTAGGTATAGAGCGTCTTGGCGGGCGCGTAGCCCTCGCCCTCGATCCAGCCCTGATAGGCCGCGTTATGGTGCCCCATCATCACCATCGGCGCATGATCGTGGCCCTTGACCAGCAGCCCGGGCTCTTCCCAGACCGAGAGGTTCATCGGCGCAAGCACGCGGTGCATGCCTTCCTTGCGCAGCCAGTCCTCGGCGGCCGCGATCAGCGCCCTGGCGACTTCGGCGTCCTCGGCCTCGATCGCGCCCCAGTTTCCGGTGCCGGGCCCCATCCCCTGTGCAAGCGGCTGTTTCAGCGCCAGTTCATCGACATGCGCCGATATGCGACCCACGACACGGCCCTCGCGGCGGGCGAGAAAGAACTGGTGGCGGGCATGGTCGAAGAAGGGGTTCTTGCCCGGCGAAAACTTGGCGATCTCTTCCGAACGATAATTCGCCACCCAGTTTTGATCTGACGCATTGAGCCGATAACTGCAATCGACAAAGGCAGCGAGGTCGGCCTTGCCGGAAACCGGAGTGATGACTAGTTCGGCGTTGGCCACGATGCTGCCTTTGTTTGAAAGTAGGAATACGGATGAACGAAGGCGAACTGCGGCCGCAAGCGGCACTTTGTCAAGCGGCGAGAAACGCATGTCTGTGCAAGGGACAAGGCGCCACGCCTGCTTGCGCCAACGTGGATCGCATGCCCTGCCAAGGGTCTGAACTGGAATTGATTGCATGATTGCTCGAGAAGCCGTCGAACTGAACCCGCCCGTGGAGGGCCAGCCCGCGTCGCCCGCAAGGACCCCCTTGCGCCCGGTCGATACGACTTCGTGGCACGCCCAGATCCCCGAGGATCGCGAGATGCTGCGCGCTGCCGCCAAGCTCACCCGCGACATCGCCCGCGCGCGGCCCGAGATCTACTGGCCCGACATGCTCGTCTCGGCCGCGCTCGGCTACGGCGCGGTGGCGGGCGCGATCCTGGTCCACAGCACCGTGCTGGCGGTGGCGCTCGGCCTGTTCGCCGCGCTCGCGCTCTACCGCGCGCTGCTGTTCATCCATGAGCTGACCCACATGCACCGCGACGCGCTGCCCGGCTTCCGCTTCGCCTGGAACCTCCTGGTCGGCATCCCGATGCTGATTCCTTCCTTCATGTACGAGGGCGTCCACGCGCAACACCACTCGCGCAAGCGCTATGGCACGATCGAGGACCCCGAGTACCTGCCGCTTGCCCTGATGAAGCCGTGGAGCCTGCCGGTCTTCGCGCTCACCGCGATCCTGCTGCCGCCCGCGCTGCTGATCCGCTCGGCGCTGCTGGTGCCGCTCGGCCTGATCGTCCCGCCCTTGCGCACGCTGGTGTGGGAGCGCGCCTCGGCGCTCGCAATCAACCCGCGCTACCGCCGCGAGAAGCCCAGGGGTGCCTTTGCGCGCATGGTGTTCTGGCAGGAGCTGGGTTGCTCGGTTTGGGCCATCGCGGTCCTCGCCGCGAGCTACAGCTACGGCTGGCGCCCGCTGCTGATCGCGCTCGCGATCGTCTCTCTCACCGCCTTCCTCAACCAGGTTCGCACGCTCGTCGCGCACTTGTGGGAAAACGACGGCGCCGAAATGACGCTGACCGCGCAGTACCTCGATTCGGTGAACGTGCCGCCCCCGGCGCTGCTTTCGCCGCTCTGGGCCCCGGTCGGCCTGCGCTACCACGCGCTGCACCACCTGTTGCCCTCGATGCCCTACCATTCGCTCAACGAGTGCCACCGCCGCCTCGCCGCGCATCTGGGCGTGGACTCGACTTACGAGCGGGCCAACTATTCCGGCCTGGTTCCGCTGCTGGGACGACTCGTGCGCGGCACGCTCAAGGCGCGCTGAGCCCCGCCTTCCCCAACGCGACATAAAAAAAAACAGAGGCCGGGGTGGCGAATGCCACCCCGGCCTCTGTTTTTAAGGGTGCGAACTTGCGGGCTCTATTCCTCGGTCCGGATCAGCACCGCCTCACCGATCAGTGCAAAGAGCACGAACGGCGCCCAGGCCGCCACCAGCGGAGGGTAGCCGCCGAAATTGCCCATCGCGAGCGCCGCATTGTCGAGCACGAAGTACGCGAAACCCAGCGCCATGCCTGCGATCGAGCGGATCAGCAGCTGGCCCGAGCGGGCAAGGCCGAAACCCGCCACCGCTCCCAAAAGCGGCATCAGGATCGAGGCCATGGGCCCCGAGATCTTGTGCCACCAGGCGGCCTCGTAAGTGCTCGTGCGCCGCCCGGCGATGCGCAGCGCATTGATCGAGTGCGCCAGCGTCACGATGTCCTCGCCGTCGGCATCGACCTTGGAAAGGCTGAGCTTGGCGGGTGTCACACCCCGCGCGATGACCAGCGAAGGAATTTTCGAGGTGGTGGTGCCCGCCACGTCGAACACGGTGGCCCCGGCGAGCTTCCAGCCCGGATTGGCGTACGTCGCCTTGTCCGAACGGATCTGGCGGGTGATCATGTCGTGTTCGTCGCGCTCGTAGAAGGTGACGCCGGTGAGAACGATCCCGGCGCCCTCGCCCGTCATCGTGCGCGCCGTCATCAGATCGGCCCCGTCGGCGAGGTATATGTTGCTGCGCACGCTCGAGGCCGCGGGCACGGGCCCGTAGTCCACCGCCTCCCAGGCGTCGAGCGCAGCCGAAGCGCGCGTCACCACGCGTTCGTTGAACGCGAAGCTGAGGCCCGCGATCACGGTCGCGCTCAGCAGCAACGGGGCAAGGATCTGGTGCGCCGAAAGGCCCGAGGCCTTCATCGAGATCACTTCGCTGTTCTGGTTGAGCGTGGCCAGCGTGATGATCGTCGCCAGCAGCACCGAATAGGGCAGGAAACGCGCAACCAGCTGCGGGATGCGCAGCGAGACGTAATAGAGAAGCTGCGCTTCGCCATTGCCCTTGTAAGCGAGGATGTCGCCGCTCGTACCCAGGAGATCGAGCACCTGGAGGACCATCACCAGCATGATCAGCATGGCCGCGATGCGGGTGACGAACAGGCGCGCGAGGTATCCGGTGAGCGTGCGCGAGGGAAAGAATTCGAAGATCATATCAGATGAGGTCCTGCGGCTCGGGCAGGACCGGGCCGTGGCTGCGGCGCCGACGCCGCAAGAGCGACTTGAAGCGCTTGGAGACCTTCTCAAAGCCCTTCTCGAGCCAGCCGATCGCCTGGCCGCCCGGCACGTAGGCCACGCGGTAGTACATCCACAGGATCAGGGCAGCGAGCACCACGAAAGGTCCCCAAAGGCCCAGAATCGGATCTATCCGGCCGAGCGCAGCGACGTCGTTCGCGTACTGGTTGACCTTGTGGTAGGCGACGATGATCACGATCGAGACGAACAGGCCGAGCGAGGACGTCGAGCGCTTGGGCGGGATCGCCAGCGCCACCGCCAGCAAGGGCAGGAGCAGCATCATCACCACTTCGACCATGCGGTAGTTGAAGTTGGCCTGGCTCGAGGCGCGCTCTTCCGCGGTCTGGGGCGTGTCCTTGTTCCAGCCCAGCTTCATGAGTTCGGGCAGGAGATACTCGCGGCTCTCGCCGCCGCGCTGGCGGAACTTCTCGATCGCAGGCAATTCGATCGGCAGGTCGTGGCGCGTGAAGGAAAGCACGCGCGGCGCATCGCCTGGCATGTCCTGGATGATCTGGCCCTGCTCAAGGCGCAGGATAATCGTGTCGGGCGAGCCCTTGAGTGCGAGGAAACGTCCCTCCCGCGCGGAAATCGAAAGCACCTGGCCCTTGGTGTTGGCGACGCGCGCGAAGATGCCGATCAGGCGGCGGCCCTCGTCCTGGCTCTCGTCGATGCGCAGCGCGATGCGATCCTTGAGCGTGGTAAACTCGCCCACCTTGATCGAGGCACCCAGCGCGCCCGACTTCAGCTCGTAGTTGAGCTGCTCGTAGTAGTAGCGCGAAAGCGGCTGAAGATAGCCCACGATCGCGAAGTTCACGCCCACCAGAATCAAGGTGATGATGTAGGGCACGCGCAGCATGCGCGTGTAGCTGAGGCCCACCGCGCGCATCACGTCGAGCTCGCTCGTCGTCGCCAGCTTGCGGAAGGCCAGCAGAATGCCCAGCATCAGCCCGAGCGGAATGGCGAGGCTGGCGTACTCGGGCAACATGTTGGCGAGCAGCTTGAAGACGACGCCAACCGGACCGCCCTCGGTCGCAACGAAGTCGAACAGCCGAAGCATCTTGTCGAGCACGAGCAACGAGGCCGCGAGCACGAAAATGCCCAGCATCGGCATCAGCACGAGGCGCAGGATATAGCGGTCTATGGCGTTCAAAAATTTCACGTAGTCGTCATCACAGAGCCGGGTTCGCATCGGGCCTTAACGGCTCGCCGCGCCATGGCAAAGCGAATTGTCGCTCCGCCCGGCGGCGGCACGCCATCATTCGTCGACGAGGTCCGAGAGAGAACATGGCCTTGCCCGCCGGGCAAGCCGCGCGCGCGCGCCAAGCGCACGTGCAGTGCCCTCTTGGCTGGCCGATCCGCGATCACCCGCGCCCTTGCCCGCGACCTGGAAACGTCAGGCCTTTTCGAGCGTGCACTGGAGCGGATGCTGGTTCTGCCGGGCGAAGTCCATCACCTGGTTCACCTTGGTTTCCGCGATTTCGTAGGGAAAGATGCCACAGACGCCGACGCCCTTCTGGTGGACGTGCAGCATGACCCGCGTCGCCTGTTCGAGATCCATGTGGAAGAAGCGCTTGAGGACCATCACCACGAATTCCATCGGCGTGTAGTCGTCGTTGAGCATCAGCACCTTGAACTGGCTCGGTTTCTTCGGCTTGGCGCGGGTCTTCGTGGCAATGCCGAGCTGGTCGTCGTCCCCTGCGCCGGAGTCGCCATCGCCCGCCCCTAGTGGCAAAAACGGGGAAACGAGGGTCATAGAGGAATCGTCGAAGGGGTAAGCCATAGCTTCTGAATATCGCAAAGGGAGCCCCTTTCTACAAGACGCTCCCTTGCAAGGTATCCCGAATTAAGCGGCGAAACGAGCGGGGAAGCGGCTCAACGCGCCACCCCGCCGGATCGATCGAGCCGCTTTTTTCGTGCGATCAGAACGCGCTGGCGCTGCGCGCCTTTTCCATCGCCATGCTGACGCGGCCCGACAGCGGCGCGAAGGCATCGCTCATGAGCTTGAGCATGGCTTCGCTGTTCTTCGAGCCGGTCGCGACCGCGCTGTCGAAGTTCTTGCGGACCATGTCGCCCTGCAGCTTGAAGAAATCGGTCGGCGACTTGGCCGCGGCCAGTTCCTTGATGTCACCCGACATGGCTTCGAAGGCGGTGCGCCCTTCGCTCACCAGTTCCGAACCGAAGCTCTGCATGCCTTCGGCGAAGATCTTGCCCGATTCCATCATGGCCTCGACGTTACCCTTGGTGAAATCCGAAGCTTCGCCCATCATGGTCGTACCCTTTTCGAAAGCTTCCTTGGCCTTGGTCTGTGCCTCGGCAATCGCGTCCTGGAAGCTGGTGAAGTTAGCGCTCATGTCCATTGTCGTATCCTCGAGCATGAAGTTGGTGAGTAGCCCGGCAAACGCGGGAGCAGTAGGTTTGGAAGCGGTCTTGGGCGCCGCCTTCGGTTTCGCCACCTTCGGGCTCGCCCCGGCCTTGGCCGGCTTCTCTTCAGCCCTGGTAACAATCGGTGTCGGTGCGCTGGGCGCAGCCGGGGTTTCCATCGCGGTGGCCACGCCTTCCACTGCGGGTTCGGGCGCCGCCACCGGCTCGGCCGACGCGACCGCTTCGGCAGCAGGTTCGGAAGGCGCAGGCTCGGGAGCCTTGATCGGAGCGGCCACCTTGGCCACGGCAGGCTTGGCCACGGCGGCCTTAGCCGCCACAGGCTTCGTAACCGCTGCCTTGCGCGGACCCGGTTTCTTGGCCGGAGCCTTGGTCAGCGCAGGCTTGCGCGTCGCCTTTCGCGACGCGGGCTTGGGCGTAACAGAACTTTTCGGAGTTTCGTCGTCAGCCATTCCACGAATCCAGCTTGGTTGCAGCATTCACTTACGGAAGGTGCTCAAACCTTTCGGAATTCTCTCCCGACCCAGGCGCTCGAGCGAACCTTTGTTGCAGTGCACAATATGGATTGTGCCGCATAAAGTCAAGGTCAGCTGCATCGAAACCCGACGGAATGCGTCGCATTGCAGCACGCTTTACGCAATGTGACAGAAAGTTAATGCGCACACCGTGCTCAAGGCACGCTTCGCCCCGTTGCGCGTGTCGGAAAGGCGCCCGCGCGCCCGCGCGCTCAGCGCATCATCACATAACGCCCGGGCGCATCCTCGATCACGGCATCGCCGCGCCCCCCGGGTCGCCGCTTGCCGCGCGCCGAAACCGTCTCTGCGTCGATCGCGCGCAGCCAATCCGCCCAATGCGGCCACCAGCTGCCCTTGGTCTCCTTCGCACCCTCGACGAAGGCCGCAAGGTCCTGCGGATCGCCGTCGTTGGTCCAGTACTGGTACTTGCCGGTGGACGGCGGATTGACGACGCCCGCGATATGCCCCGATCCCGCCAGGAGGTAGGTCCAGGGGCCGGCGAGATAGCGGGTCAACTTCCACACGCTCTGCGGCGGCGCGATATGATCCTCGCGTCCGGCCTGAATGTAGCAGGGCGTCGCGATACGGTGCAGGTCGATCGGCACGCCCAGCGCCTTGAGCGAATCCGGCACCACCAGCCGGTTGTCGCGATAGAGGTCGCGCAAATAGTCGCGATGCCAGCGCGCCGGCAGGTTGGTGACGTCCCCGTTCCAGTGGAGAAGGTCGAAGGCGGGATGCTCCTCGCCCTTCAGGTAGTTCTTCTCGACGTAATTCCAGATCAGGTCGTTGCCGCGCAGCAGGTTGAACGAAGCCGCGAGGTAGCGTCCATCGATGTAGCCCTCGGGCGCGAGCAACGCGAGATTGTCGATCTGCTGGCTGTCGACGAAATTCTTGAGGTCGCCCGCCTCCTCGAAATCGACTTGCGCGGTGAAGAAGGTCGCGCTCGCGACCGCCTCGGCCAGCCCCTTGCGCGCGAGGACCGCAAGAGTGGCCGCCAGCGTGGTTCCCGCCACGCAATAGCCGATGGTGTGGACCGAAGGCACCTTGAGGCGGGCGCGCACGTGCTCGATCGCCTCGATTTGCGCGGCCACGTAGTCGTCCCAGGCCAGTTCGGCCATCGTCGCGTCGGCCGACTTCCACGAGACCATGAATACGCTCACACCCTGCTCGACCGCCCAGCGCACGAAGCTCTTCCGGGCGTTGAGATCGAGGATGTAGAAGCGGTTGATCCACGGCGGGAAGATGACCAGCGGGGTCTTGAGCACCTTGTCAGTGGTCGGCGTGTACTGGATGAGCTGAAACAGCGGGGTCTCGAAGACCACCTTGCCCGGCGTCACCGCGATGTTCTCGCCGAGACGGAAGGCACCGGGGCTGGTGTGGGTGACCTGCCCCTTGCGCAAGTCCTGCACGAAATTCTGGAAACCGCGTACGAGGCTCTCGCCCCCGGTCCGGTTCGCCTCGGTCAGCGCGACCGGATTGGTCAGCGGGAAGTTGGCCGGGCTGAGCGCGTCGGTCAGCGCGCGCGTGGCGAAGAGCAACTGCGCCTTGCGCGCCGGCTCCATCCCCTCGGTGCCCTCGGCAAGCTCGACCACCTCGCGGCGGAACAACAGGTAGAGCTGGTGGAGCAGCGCGAAGAACGGGGTCGAACGCCATTCCTGCGCCGCGAAGCGCGAATCCGACAATGGCAGAACCGGGTCCGGCGCCGCCCCGTCGTCGGTGCCGAAGGTCGCGGCCTCGCCGACACCGTATTGGCCCAGAACGGTCTGGACCAGTTCGAGCCCTTCGCTCCAAAGCCGCTGCTGCACCTCGGGGCGCGAGAGCGGGAGCAGGCGCAGCACCGATTCCAACGTCCCGATCCACTTGATCGGATCGGCGAAATGCGCCGGCTTGCCCTCGGACCCACGGCTGAGCTGCTCGACCTGGTAGTCGGTCCAGATCGAATGCATGCGCCCCGCGATTTCCGCCCAGTGCACTGCGACCTCGGCCTCGGGACTGCCCTCCTCGGGGGTGAGCCGGCCGAACAGCTCGTTCATGCCCTGGGCCTGGCCTCGGAGGATCTCGGTCAGATATTCTGCGGCGTCCTGCGCCATGCGGCCCACTCCTTCCCTCTCGTTCGCCCGCACGCCCGCGCCGTGGGCACGCGAAGGCTCCGACCCGCCTTGTCTGGCCCAATGCTCGAGCCCTGTCGAGGGGCTTTGCACCCTTGCGCCCAAGCCATCGATCGGCGCTGCACGAAAGAAAATTTGCGCAGAACACCCATTTGCGTGAGCTTCGTTATCCACTAGAGGAGCGCGAGGGCATTTCCGCCCCGCACAGACATGGAATTTAGAAGATAGGTCATGGAAGACGAGTTCTACCGCATCAAGCGCCTGCCGCCCTACGTCATCGCCGAAGTCAACGCGATGCGTCACGCGGCCCGGCGAGCGGGACAGGACATCATCGACCTGGGCATGGGCAACCCCGACCTGCCCCCGCCCCAGCACGTCATCGACAAGCTGTGTGAAGTCGCGCGCAAGGAAGATGCGCACGGCTATTCGGCCTCCTCTGGCATTCCCGGCATCCGCCGCGCCCAGGCCAACTACTACGGCCGCCGCTTCAACGTTGATCTAGATCCCGAGACCGAAGTGGTGATGACGATGGGTTCGAAGGAAGGCCTCGCCAGCCTCGCCACGGCGATCACCGCGCCCGGCGACGTCGTGCTTGCGCCCAACCCCAGCTACCCGATCCACACCTTCGGCTTCATCATCGCGGGCGCGACGATCCGCTCGGTACCGACGACGCCCGACGAGCGCTACTGGGAATCGCTTGATCGGGCGATGGCCTTCACCGTACCGCGCCCCTCGATCCTCATCGTCAACTACCCCTCGAACCCGACCGCCGAGACGGTGGACCTCGCCTTCTACGAGCGCCTCGTTGCCTGGGCGAAGGAGAACAAGGTCTGGATCCTGTCCGACCTCGCGTATTCCGAACTCTACTTCGACGGCAACCCGACCCGCTCGATCCTCGAGGTGCCCGGCGCCAAGGACGTCGCGGTCGAGTTCACCTCGATGTCGAAGACGTTCTCGATGGCAGGCTGGCGCGTCGGCTTCGCGGTGGGCAACGCCAAGTTGATCGCAGCCTTGAAGCGCGTGAAGTCCTATCTCGACTACGGCGCCTTCACTCCGATCCAGGCCGCGGCCTGCGCCGCGCTCAACGGCCCGCAGGACATCGTCGCGAAGAATCGCGAACTCTACCAGAAGCGCCGTGACGTGATGGTGGAGGCATTCGGGCGCGCGGGATGGGAAATCCCCAGCCCCAAGGCCTCGATGTTCGCCTGGGCGCCGCTGCCGCCCGCGCTCAAGGACATGGGCAGCCTCGAATTCTCCAAGCAGCTCCTCACCGAGGCACAAGTCGCGGTGGCACCGGGCGTGGGCTACGGCGAGGACGGCGAGGGATTCGTGCGCATCGCCATGGTCGAGAACGAACAGCGCCTGCGCCAGGCCGCGCGCAACATCAAGCGATTCCTTAATTCAAAGGGCGTGAATACTGGAAATTCTTCCTGAATATCAATATTTTGCAGATAATACTAAGTAAACGCCTGTAAGATTTTTGGAGTTGTAACGCCCCTCATTCCCGGTCAGCGTCGATGTCGAGAGAGCACTTTCAGGCAACGACTTGGGGATGGGAATGGGGGAAGCAATCAGCGCTGGGGGCAGCGCACCGATTTTCTGCTGGCTGGCTTCGCAGGCGTTGCCGGCCAGCCTGGATCTGCGACAGAGGGGGTGGGAACTTGTCGCCTTCGACAAGGACATGCCCGAGATACACCGGCTGATCGGCCTGATTGACCGGGCCAGCTATGAACAGGGCCATTGGGCCGAGGGGCTCGACTGCGATCCCGCGGAACGCGACCGCGCCCTGATCGTGATCGACGTATCCTGCAGTCGGGCACGTGCGCAATTGCTGCGCGCGGGGATCGGCGATGCGGTGGCACCCGACATCTTCCTCGACGAGCTCGATGCCCGCGCACGCCAAATCATGAATGGCCTGCAAAGCCTGCCGCGTGTACGCCGTATCGGCCAGCTCACGCTCGACCTGCTCGAACGCGAAGCCTATGTCGAGAGCCGGTCACTCAACCTCAATCCGCGCGAGTTCGCGCTCATCTGGCGCCTCTCGGAGACGCTGAATCGCCCGGTCAGCAAGTCTACGCTGATCCAGGACGTCTGGCGCATGGGCTTCATTCCGGAAACGAACAGCATCGCGGTGCACATGTCGCGTCTGCGCCGCAAGCTCGATCTGGTCGGAGCCAAGGACCTGATCGAAACGATTCCCGCGGGCGGCTATGCGCTGCGCACGCCGGAATCGCGTAGCGCCCGGCAGAACGACCCACGCTCGCGGCACCGGACCGAAACACCCGCTGGGGTAATCCGGACCGTCAAAAGCGTAGCTCACACCGCTACGCCAATGACCTGAGAGGCATTCGGGGGCGGGGCCGGAGCCTGGGGAGCGCACACTCCCCGGGCTCCGCGCCCGGCTGGCGATCACTCAATCCGCCCGGCCGACGAAGGCTTGCCAGTCCTCGGGCGTGTTGATGTTGGCCAGGGGCCCATCCAGTTCCACGCTGCGCGCGCCAATCCGGTCGGTCAGGGTCCGCATGGCATGGCGCGTATCCTCGCGCAGGATCTCCTCGACGGCCGCCGTGGCCGAAACCGGCCACAGACCGATGACGGGCTGATCGCGCAGGAAGGCCGGGGCCGGTGACAACCGCGCGAGCAAATCCTCGGGGAGACTTGGGCTGTCGACCGGAATCGTCAACACCAGGCTGAAATCTGCGTCCGCCGCATGCCTTAGGGCGGCCGCCAGCCCGCCGAGCGGCCCCATCCCCTCACGCGGCCAATCGGGCAAGGTGGGCGCAGGAGCTTCGGCGCGCCCCACCACCACCACCTGCTCGCACCAGCCGGCAAGTCGGTCCACCGAACGGGCGAGCAGCGTCTGACCCTCCACTTCGACGAGCGCCTTGTCGCGCCCGAAGCGCTGCGAGAGGCCTCCGGCCAGAACCGCACCGAGTATCATCGTCAGGCCTCCATTCAGGTTTCACCCTCTGAACCTGCTGGACACGATGCCCGACGGACCGTGCACCTGCAAGACCTGCCCCTCGCGTAAAAGCGCTTGTCGATCCAGAGCCTTGCAGGCACACACCGGCGATGCGCGCGCTGCACGACCCGGCGGGATGGCTCGCCAACGGCCTTTCGATCATCCGCGAGCGATACGCGGTTCCCACCAGCTTCCCCAAGGCGGTTCTCGCGGCCGCCGAAGTGGCCGCCCGCCGCGCGCCGAGCGAACACATCGATCGCACCGCGCGCCCCTTCGTCACGCTCGATCCGGCGAGCTCGACCGATCTCGACCAGGCCTTCGCGATCGAGGCGGCCGGCTCGGACTGGTTGCTTCACTACGCGATAGCCGACGTCGCCTGGTTCGTGACCGACGGCGATCCGCTCGACCAGGAAGCGTGGAAACGCGGCACGACCTGCTACCTGCCCGATGGCAAGGCGAACCTCTATCCACCCCTGCTCAGCGAGCGTTGCGCCAGCCTTCTGCCCGACGGAGATCGGCCCGCGCTGATCCTCAGCGTCCGCATCGCACCCGATGGCCGCTGCCGCCTCGACGGCGTCGAACGCGCACTGATCCGCAGCCGCGCCAAGCTCGGCTACGAAACCGTGCGCCCGGACGACTTGCCCCCAGGCTTCGACGCCATCGTCCGGCGCCTGACCCAGGCCGAGCAGGCGCGCGGCGCCTCGCGCATCGACCCGCCCGAACAGCAGCTCGAAAAGGACGGGAGCGGGACCTTCCGGCTCGGATATCGCCTTTCCGGCCCCGCCGAAGAGGGCAATGCCGCGCTTTCGCTGGCCGCGAACCTCGCCGTGGCCCAGGCCATGCTCGCAGCGCAGACCGGATTGTTCCGCACGATGCCTGCGCCCGACGCCAAGGCCGAGCAGGAACTGCGCGCCACGGCCCAGGCCTTTGGCGTTCCCTGGCCCGAGACCATGCCGCTCGCCCAGCTCGAGCGCCGGCTCGATCCACGAGATGCGTCGCACGCGGCCTTGATGATGGCAATTCGCCGCGCCGGCCACGGCGCAAGCTACAGCGGCTACCACACCGACGAATTGCCCTGGCACGCGGCGATCGGCGCGCCTTATGCGCATGCGACAGCGCCGTTGCGGCGGCTCGCCGATCGCTATGTTCTGCGCACCGTCCACGCGCTCGCGCAGGGAAAGCCGATACCTGCCTTCGTGCGCGATGCCTTTGAGACACTCCCCCCGGTCATGGCCCGCGCGGGCGCCCGCGACGCCCAGATAGAGCGCGCGGTCATCGACCTGGCCGAAGCGACGATGCTCGAACCCCTCGCCGGCTGCACCTTCGCGGCGACCGTGACCGACCGACAGGGCGAGCGAGCGCAGATCCAGCTCAACACCTTGCCGGTCATCGCGCGCCTGGCGCTGCCCGGGGCAATGCCCGGAGATCCGGTGCGCGTTCGCCTGCGCGCCGCCTACCCGCTCGAACAGCGGCTCGAATTCGAAGCTGTCGATTAAATCGGCCCCAGGTGCCATTTTGCGCGCGAATCCCATTGCGCAAGCCGCGATCCGTTGTTACTGGCGCTTCCTCCACACCGAAGGCCCGATGGCGGAGTGGTTACGCACCGGACTGCAAATCCGTTTACGCCGGTTCGATTCCGGCTCGGGCCTCCATCTCCCTACAGCTTTGCATCTTTCCGCATGCGCGGTCATCAGATCCGTGATGGGTCAGCGCGCGAAAGTGCACTTGAGCGCCGCGCGGCCCACGACGAGAGGTATCTCGGGGTCGTCCATGCGCCCCAGCTGATGCAGCAGAACATCCATTCCGCCCGGCCCGTTGCGCTTGCCGACCGCACTCACCAGCGCGCCGAGCTGCTTGAGCTGGCCGACCGAGAGATCGGAGGCGAGTGGTCTCGCCATGCACTGCGCGGTGGCCGCGGGGAGGCCGAATTCGAGCAATTTCTGCTCGATGCGTCCCTGTTTGTCGAGGCAGGCGCTTGTCGCCAGCGATATCAGGCAGGCAAGGCTCACGGTGAGGAATCGTCTATGCATCGCGCGATCTGACGGCATATTTCGCATCACGAAAGCCCTTTAGAGTCCCATAGACGCCGGATCATGCCATTTTCGACGTGGACTGAAGGCGCGCCGCGCGAGAGTTTCACGACAAGGGCCGGCCCCAGCCGGGACCGGCCCCGTCATAGTCCAGGATGCAGGCCCGCCGCTATCCGAGCGCGCGGGCGACCTCGCGGGCCTGTTTGTAGCTGGCCCGCCGTCCGGCCTCGATCTTGAGGCGGTCGGCGAGTCCCGGATCCTCGGGATAGTCGCGAAACTCGTCGAGGACCTCGTCGAAGACCTCGCGCAGTTCGTCGCGGAATTCGGGATGCGAGAAAATGTAGAAGCGGTTCTGCCTGATCGCCTCGAGCGTTCGCGCCGCGATCACTTCCGGCTCCATCCCCGCCTCGTGCAGCTTTTCCAGGTTGCTCACGAACTCGGTGTTCACGTCTTTCGCCGTGCCCTTGAGCGCATCGGGACGGATCGCATCGCTGGCGTAGATATAGGTCTTCACCAGCCCCGGGCAGAGCATCGAGACCCCGATCCCGTGGGGCGCAAGACTATAGCGCAAGGATTCGCTGAGACCGCGCACCGCGAACTTGGTGGTGTTGTAGATCCCCGGCGCGCCGTTGCACAGGAACGCGGCCATCGAGGCAGTGTTGCACACGTGCCCGCCCAGCCCGTGCGCCTTCATGCGCGGCACGAACGTGGTCACCCCGTTGATCACCCCGTGCAGGTTGACTCCCAGCAGCCAGTCCCAATCGTCGTAGGAACTGTCGTCTATGGTCTGAAAGAGGTTCACGCCTGCGTTGTTGAACAGCAGGCTGACGGGACCGAGTTCGGCTTCCACCCGGTCGGCCGCCTCGGCGTAGGCCTCGCGCGAGGAGACGTCGAGCTTCACGCCCATCACGTGCTGGTTCTCGAGCAGCTTGAGTGCGGCCTCGATCGAATCCTCGCGCACGTCGGCGATCGCCACCTTGCACCCTTCGGCAAGCAGCGCACGGGCAATTCCCAGGCCCACGCCATTGGCGCCCCCGGTCACGAAGGCGGTGCGTCCGGCTAGTTCGGTCATGATCTCTTCTCCCCTCAGGCCACGCCCGTCTCGGCCATCTGCGCCGCGCGCAGGGCGTTCTGACGGCCGAGTTCCTGGGTTATCGCCGGATTGCGGAACAGGATCGCGAACGTCTGCTTGTACTCCTCGTTCTCGGGAAGCTGGACCTGCACCGCGGCGGTGGTCGCCTCGCCGCGCTCCTTCACGCCAACGAGGAATTCGGCGTGGGTGAGGATGTAGAGCTCGTCGTTGAGAATGCCGGTCAGCACGCGCTGGCCGACTTCCTCCTTGGTCTGATAGAGATGGAACAGGCTGCCTCCGGCCTGACGCCCCTTGTCGGCCTCGGCGTAGCCGGTTTCGGCGAGTTCGGCAGGGCGCGTGCGCCCGGCCTCGGCGATGTTCGACTGCACCGCACCCGGACAGAACGCCGAGCAGATGATCCCGCGCGATTCCAGTTCGGGACGCATGCATTCCATCATCGAGGTGACCGCCGCCTTGCCCGAGGAATAGATCGTCGTGCCGGGTGCGGGTACGAGCGCGGACATCGAGGCGGTGTTGACGATGTGACCGCCCTCACCGTGCGCGAGCATGCGCGGGAGCATGGTGACGATGCCGTTGATGGTGCCGCCCACGTTGACGCCCATGACCCAGTCCCAGTCGGCGAAAGTGGCCAGATCGGTTGGCCCGACGACGGCGACACCTGCGTTGTTGCACAAGATGTGGATCTTGCCGAATTTCGCCTCGGTCGCATCGGCGGCGGCGGCGAAGGCGGCGCGATCGGTCACGTCGAGCTGCAGCGCAAGGACCCGTTCGCCCCCGTCGAGCTCGTCGCGCGCGGCGTCGAGATGGTCCTGGCGAATGTCAGCGATGACAACGTTCATGCCCGCGCCGAGAAGCGCCTTGGCAATTCCCAGGCCGATCCCGCTGGCGCCGCCTGTAACAAAGGCCGTCTTGCCCGGTAGATCCTGCATAATACCTCACTCCTCTCCATCGTATTCGTATCTTTTTTCGGCCTCGAGCCGAATCTCCTGTCTTTTTTTCCGGAACAAGAGATTGTATGCAAGGCTAACAATAACGAAAGTGGGCGTCCACACAAGATGCCCCGAGAGATGGGAAGAGAGACGCGATGGCAATAGCGAGTGCCGGCATCGAACCGTTCGAGCCGACCGGCGTGTCGGCAGGCAACAACGCCGGGCCCGACGCGGCACAAACCCGCCAGTGGCCGCGCCCTGCAGCGGCCTACTGGACGCTGGCGGTGATCGTCCTGGCCACCTTCCTGACCTTCTTCGACCAGGTCGTGTTCGGCATGATGGCCGAACGCATCAAGGCCGACTTCGGGCTGACCGACTCGCAGCTCGGCTTCCTTGCCGGGCCCGCCAGCATCATCTGCTATCTTTTCGTGGGCATCCCGCTTGCGCGCCTGGCCGACATCTGGCCGCGCAAGTTCGTGCTCGCAGGCGGCGTCACCGTGATCGGCCTCGTCACCATGGCGGGCGGCGTGGCGCAGACCTTCGTGCAATTCGTGGGCAGCCGCGTGTTCCTCGCCGCGGGCGGCTCGGCGCATGCGCCCGCCTCCTATTCGCTGATCGCCGACATGTTCCCGCCCAAGAAGATCACCCGCGCCTTCGCGATCCTGCAGCTGGGTTTCATCGGCGGCTCGACGCTGGGGCCGCTGATCGGAGGGCAGTTGATCGCGATGACCTCGCACTGGGGGCCCACCGTGATCGGCCCCTTGCGGATTTTCTCCTGGCAGTGGATCCTGATCTGGACCGGCCTTCCCGCCTTTCTGTTCGCGCTGCTGTTCCTCACCATCCGCGAGCCAAGTCGCCAGGTCGTGCCGGGCGCACAGAGCATGGTGCCTGAAGGCGCCTCGCTGGGACGCCGCATCCTCACCTTCACCGGGCTCGACGCGGCCAAGGCGATCCGTGCCAATGGGAAGGTCTACTATCCGCTGTTCTTCGGACTGGCGCTGAGCGCGCTCGAAAGCACCGGGCTCGGCTTCTGGCGGGTGCCCTTCATGATTCGCACTTACGGCTGGAGCGAGGCGCAGATCGGCGCCGTCACCGGCGGCATGATCCTTGTCGCCTCGTTGCTCGGCCTCGTGCTGGGCGGCACTTTCGTCGAATGGCTCGCCAAGCGCTACAAGGACGCCAACGTGCGCGCCGCGTTCATCTGCTTCTGTGCGGTGACGGTGTGTTCGATCCTCTCGCCGATCATGCCCAACGGCTACGCCTCGATGGCGGTCGCCTCGGTCGGCGCGATGTTCGGGATCGCCGGCGCGGTGCCCCAGAACGCCGCGATCCAGCGCGTCGCGCCCAACGCCATGCGCGGCCAGGTGACCGCGATCTACCTGTTCATGTTCACCTTTTTCGGGGCGATGGGCAGCTTCGTGATCGGGCTCGTCGCGCAATATGTGGTGGTCGACCCCGCCAAGCTGTGGCTCGCGCTGGAAATCACCGCGATCGCCCTGCTGCCGCTCGCCAGCTTCTGCATCTTCCGGGCGATCAAGCCCTACCGCCAGGAAATCGAGCGTCTCGAAGCGCTCGGCCTGTGACGACACCCGCAAAAGCGGGGGCGAACGTACAATTTGTGAGAGGAGAAACGATATGACCGACACCACGCGTCTCGATGCCCTCGAGGCCCAGGTCGCCGAGCTCACCCGACGCCTGACCGTGCGCGAGGACGAGCTCGACGTGCGCAAGCTTCAGCACCTTTACGGCTACCTGATCGACAAGTGCATGTACGAGGAAGTCATCGACTTGTTCACCGACGATGGCGAAGTGCGCTTCTTCGGCGGCGTGTGGAAGGGCAAGGAAGGCGTGCGCCGGCTCTACGTCGAACGCTTCCAGAAGCGCTTCACCCACGGCAACAACGGCCCGATCGACGGCTTCCTGCTCGATCACCCCCAACTTCAGGATATCGTCACCATCGAGCCCGACGGCGTCACCGCGCATGCCCGCGCGCGCTCGATGATGCAGGCCGGACGCCACAAGGACTATGTCACGCCCGACAATCCGATGATGGCCAATCCGCGCCAGTGGTGGGAAGGCGGCATTTACGAGAACACCTACAAGAAGGTGGACGGCGTCTGGCGGATCCACGTGCTCAACTACTTCCCCCACTGGCACGCCGACTTCGACAAGGGCTGGGCCTTCACCGAAGCCGAATATGTCCCCTTCCCCAAGGTCCTCTACCCCGAGGATCCGAGCGGCCCGGATGCACTGATCGACGACCACTGGCTGTGGCCCACGCACAAGCTGCTGCCCTTCCACATGGCGCACCCCATCACCGGCAAGCCGATGGTGGCCGAGCGCTGGCAGGGCGACATCGATCGCGAGCAGGCCCGGAAGGCCGCCGAACCCGCCGAGTGATCCGTTTCCAGGCCTGACGGCGTGCAGCGCGCGGACGAGATCCGCGCGCTGCACGCCGCGCACGCGGCAACGCCCCCTTTTTTCCGAAGAAATTCCAGCGCGGTGAGGCATGACCGACTACCCCGAACTCTACCTGATGATCGCCGGCGAACGGCTTGGCCCGCACGGCCGCGCCACCCACGCCGTGCTCAATCCCGCGACCGGCGAGACGATCGGCCAGCTTCCCCTCGCCACCGCTGAAGACCTCGACCGCGCGCTGGCGACCGCGGCCACCGGCTTCGCACGCTGGCGCAAGTCCAGTCCGCACGAACGCGCCGCCGTGTTGAACGGCGCCGCGCGCCTGATGCGCGAACGCACCGAGGAAATCGCCCGCATCGCCGTGCTCGAGCAGGGCAAGACGCTTGCCGAGGCGCGTATCGAGGTGGGCATGAACGTGGGGCTTTTCGAATTTTACGCAGGCGAGGTGTTCCGCCTCTACGGCCGCACACTGGTGCGTCCCGAAGGCATGCGCTCGACCGTGCTGCACGAACCGGTCGGCCCGGTCGCCGCCTTCGCGCCCTGGAACTTTCCCATCGGCAATCCGGGCCGCAAGCTCGGCGCCCCGATCGCGGCGGGCTGCTCGGTGATCATGAAGGCCGCCGAGGAAACACCCGCAAGCGCGCTCGCGGTGCTGCAATGCCTCTACGACGCGGGACTGCCAACGGACGTCGCGCAGGCGGTCTTCGGCGTGCCCGACCAGGTCTCGCGCCACTTGCTCGCCAGCCCCGTCATTCGCAAGCTCTCGTTCACCGGTTCGACCGTGGTCGGGCGCCAGCTTGCCAAACTGGCGCTGGAGGACTTCAAGCGCACGACGATGGAACTGGGCGGGCACGGACCCGTGCTGGTCTTCGCCGACGCCGACCTCGAACGCGTGCTCGACACCGTGGTGCCGCAAAAGTACCGCAACGGCGGCCAGGTCTGCGTCTCGCCCACTCGCTTCATCGTCGAGGCCCCCGTCTACGACGCCTTTCGCGAAGGCTTCACCGAGCGCGCGGCCGCGCTGCGCGTCGGCCCCGGGCTCGATCCGCAAAGCCAGGTCGGCCCGCTCGCCAACCCGCGCCGCGTCGAGGCCATCGACGCGCTCATCCGCGAAGCCGTCGCAGCCGGAGCGCGGCTCCACACCGGAGGCGAGCGGTTCGGCAACCGGGGCTTCTTCTATCTGCCAACCGTCCTCTCGGACGTGCCGCAGGCCAGCCGCATCATGAACGAGGAACCGTTCGGCCCGGTCGCGCTGATCAATCGCTTCGAGAGCGAGGAAGAGATGATCGTCGAGGCCAATCGCCTCCCCTATGGCCTCGCGGCCTATGCCTGGACCTCCGACGCGGCGCGCCAGAAGCGCCTTGGCGCGGCGATCGAGGCGGGCATGGTCGGCATCAACACGCCGATGATCGGCGGCTCGGACAGCCCCTTCGGCGGGGTCAAATGGTCGGGTCACGGCCACGAGGACGGACCCGAGGGGGTCATGGCCTGCCTCGTCACCAAGGCCCTGCACGAAGGATAAGACGAACATGACGGGAGAGCTCAAGACCGGCGGTGGCAAGGGATACTTGCGCATCGCCACCGAAGAGGCCTTCGCGACGCGCGAGCAGGTCGACATCTACTTGCGCATGGTAAAGGATGGCAGCGCGGACAAGGGCATGGTCTCGCTATGGGGCTTCTACGCGCAGAGCCCAAGCGAGCGCGCCATGACGATCATCGAGCGCCTGCTCGACCTGGGCGAGCGGCGCATCGCCGACATGGACGGCCTCGGCATCGACAAGGCGATCCTCGCGCTGACCTCGCCCGGCGTCCAGCCGCTGACCGACCTCGATGAGGCCAAGGGCATCGCCCTTTCGGCCAACGACATGCTCGCCGAGCGTTGCCAGGCGCATCCCGACCGCTTCATCGGCATGACTGCCGTCGCCCCGCAGGACCCCGCATGGTCCGCGCGCGAGATCGTGCGCGGCGCCCGCGAACTCGGCTTCAAGGGGGTGCAGATCAACAGCCACACCCAGGGCCAGTATCTGGATGCCGCGAAGTTCGACCCGATCTTCCGCGCGCTCGTCGAGGTCGACCAGCCGCTCTACATCCACCCCGCGACGCCGCCCGACAGCATGATCGATCCGATGCTCGAGGCCGGTCTCGACGGCGCGATCTTCGGCTTCGGGGTCGAGACCGGCATGCACCTCTTGCGGCTGATCACCAGCGGCATCTTCGACCGCTATCCCTCGCTGCAGATCATGGTCGGCCACATGGGCGAGGCCCTGCCCTATTGGCTCTACCGGCTCGACTACATGCACCAGGCGGGTGTGCGTTCGAACCGCTACGCCTGCATGAAGCCGCTGAAGAAGACGATCGCCGAATACTTCCGCTCCAACGTGCTCGTCACCAATTCGGGCATGCCCTGGGAACCTGCGATCAAGTTTGCGCAGGAGGTGATGGGCCCCGAGCGCGTAATGTACGCCATGGACTATCCCTACCAGGTCCTCGCCAAGGAAGTGCACGCGATGGACGACATGGACATGCCCTTCGACGTCAAACGCCAGTTCTTCCAGACCAACGCCGAAAACTGGTTCAAGCTGTGAAGGCCGACGTGAAGCCGGCTTCCGACGCGGTCAGCCGGGCGGGTTGGCGCATCCTCACGCTGGTTTGCGCCGCGCAGGCGATGAGCCTGCTCGACCGGCAGATTCTCTCGATCCTCGCGGGCGACATCCGCCGGGACCTGGGCATCGGCGATGCCGAACTGGGGCTGCTTTACGGCACCGTCTTCGCGCTGTTCTACGCCCTCTTCTCATTGCCGCTGGGCCGCCTCGCCGATGGCTGGATCCGCACCCGCCTGCTCGCCATCTGCATCGCGATCTGGTCGCTTTCCACGCTCATGGCCGCCTTCGCCTCGGGCTTCGCGCTGCTCGCGCTTTCGCGCCTGGGCGTCGGGATCGGCGAGGCCGCCGCCTCGCCCACCGGCAACAGCCTGATCTTCGACGTCTTCCCGCGCAATCGCCGGGGCCTCGCGATGGCCGCCCTCGCCATCGCCGTGGCGCTCGGCCTCGGGCTGTCGATGATGCTGGGCGGCGTTGCGGCCGACTGGTGGAACCACGTCTTCGACGGCCCGGCTCCGCTCGGCCTGACAGGCTGGCAATTCGCCTTCGTCGTCGCCGCTCTGCCCGGCTTTCTCCTGGTCCTGCTGCTGCTACGCGAACCCGAGCCGGGGCGCGGGCAGAGCGACGGCATCGTCTCGCGCCGCGACCCGGCCCCGTTTCGCGCCAGTCTTGCGCTGTTCGCGGCGGTCGCCCCGCTCACCAACATGGTCATGCTTCACCGTCGCGGCGCCTCGGCGCGCACCTGGGCCGTCAATCTCGGCGGGCTTGCCCTCATCGTTCTCGCGGCGAGCCTTCTCGTACTGCTCTCCGATCGCATTTCGCCCCGCCCGCCCATCGCCTTCGGGCCAATCGCCATCGATCCCCACGTCCTGCAATGGTGCGTCGTCGGCTTCGGGGCCTTCGTGATCCTCAACCTGTTCCAGTCGCTCAAGCTCTCCGACGCGCCCGCCTACACCGCGCTGCGCACGCCCACCTTGCTGCTGCTGATGGGCGCAGGCGCCTTGCAGACCGCGATCAACTACGGTGTCATGGGCTTCACGCCTTCGTTCCTGATGCGCACCTACGGCCTCTCGGTGCGCGAGACTGGCTTGCACTTCGGGCTCCTGTCCGCCGCGCTCGGGATGGTCGGCCCCTTCATCGCCGGACCATTGGCCGATCGCGCCAACCGCTACCTGCCCGGCGCCGGGCGGATCGGGCTGACCCTCGCCGCGCTGACCCTCTCGCCGCTGCTGGCGATCTGGGTCTACACCGCGCCCGAGGCGGGCAGCTTCTACGGGCGCTTCACGCTCTATTCGCTGGTGCTGACAATGTGGATGCCGCCGCTCTACGCGATGATGTACGACCTCGTGCTGCCGCGCATGCGCGGGATCACCTCCTCGGCCTTCGTGATGATCTCCACGCTCGCGGGCCTGGGCATCGGCCCTTATGCCGTCGGCATGATCAGCGACGCGAACGGCGGGCAGTTGGGCTCGGCGATCCTCGCGATCAACCTCGTCGCCCCGGTGATCGTGATCCTGCTGGTTATCGCCATGCTGCGGGTGAAGCGCGACGAGGACAGCCTTGTCGCACGCTGTCGCGGAGCCGGGGAAGAGATTTAGGCGAAAGAGATTTCCGAGGGCCATCGCCCTCGGGCTCTTGAAACGGGCTTGCTCACCTTTCTCGCGCGAGCCTTGGTCGCTGCCAGTGAGCTCCACGATCGTGGGGTCAAAGGGCGATGGCCCCTCGAAATATCTCTTATTCCTTAAAGCACGCGCCAGACCCAGAGCTTGATGCCGAGCGCAAAGCGCGCGCCGGCGCACACGAAGATCGACGTGTTGAGCCAGTCATATGGGCCCTCGGGCGCGATGAATTCGGGCACCGTGCGGAAATAGTATTCGGCCGGATCGACCGCCTCGCCCGCCGCAAGCCGGGCCATCACTTCGGCGGGGCCCCGCCGCAGCCCCCGGTTGCGGATCTGGATCACCGCGCCGTCCTCGGTCGCGATCGCGTACGTCGCATCGACGAGCGTCACCCCGTCGGGGCGGGTGAGCTGCCAATCCGCCGCGCTGCCGACCAGGCTCCCCCGGATCCTGGGCCCCACGACCGAGCCTCCCGGCCGGATCGGGATGATCCGCCGGGTGCCGTCGAAAGTGGTGCCGATCGGCCGGGGTGGTTCGAGGTCGAAATAGGCCTCGTAGACGAATTCAAGACCGGGCTTGATGGCACCTTCGGGTATCAGAACGTCCTCCTTCAGGCCGCGAGGCCAATCTCTGCGGCGTCCACCCAATTGCCATGAAGACCAAAGCGCAGGCGGATCGGAATGTGCACCGTTGCCACGGGACCCTTGGCAATGTCGAGCGCGTCGAAGATCAGGAGGTCGCTGGTGTGCTCCTCCAAGCGGTTGCAGACCTGCACGATCCAGCCATCGCCTTCCTCGGCCTCGGCGCAGCGCGGCACGAAGCACGGCTCCTGCAGACTGGAGACCGGACCGCACCACCAGTGCTGCTCTTCCCCGGTCTCGAAATCCTTGAGGAAGAGGCAGTTCATCAGGAGGCCCCCGGCGCTTCCCCCGCGCAGTTCGACCGGGCGCTTCATGTCCATCTCGAGGAACCAGCCGTAGCGGGTCTGCTGCCCGGTAAAGCGATCATCGATGCGCGGAAATTCGCAGGCCGTGTCACTTAGCTTCGTGACAGCGGCGAAGTCGTCCTCGTTGCTCGCCAGGTCGACCGTCCAGTCGGTGGGATAGCTCATCGCCTCCATCCCGTTGAACGGCTCGCCGTGCACGTCGGGGAAGAAGGGGAACATGTTGTTCTTCGCCTCGCAGGTCAGGAAGTGGATCTTCGAGCCGTCCTGCCAGGCGTTGAGCACGTGGCTGGCAAAGCAGTTGTCGCGCGTGAACCAGCGCATCTCCTCGCCGGTCACGCCCTCGCGGCGAGGCAGCACGCCCAGGTGCACCGGCATCGTGGTGTCGAACCCGAAGTGCGGCAGTCCCTTTTCCAGCCGCTCCCAGCTGCCGATCGAGGGCACGATGTGGATCACCAGGTAATCCTCGGTGATCGCAAAGTCGTGCATCATGCAGTAGTAGGGAACCTTGAACCAGACCTCGCGCACGAGTTCGCCCTCGGGGCTCACCTCGTAGTAGGCAACGTCGTCGCTGCACAGGCCCGAGGCGGCATAGCCGATCGCCACCATGTTTCCGGTAATCGGATCGATCTTGGGATGCGCGGTGAAGGTCTGTCCCTTCATCGTCCCGCCGAAGGTCTCGAACCCTTGCGTCTCCATGGTCACCGGGTCCATCAGCAGCGCCGGGCTGTCCTCCTTCATCGCCCACAGCTTGCCCGCGTAGATCCAGGCGTTGGTGTTGGCGGTGGAGCGATAACGCCCCGCCACCGCCGGATCGTCGGTCAGCGGATTGCGATAGGCGCCGAACAGCGCCTGCCCCGCCTCGTTCTCGAGCTGCCACTTGTCGGTCTTGGCCCAGCGCTGGCGAAAGTCGCACTGGCCATCATGGATGTGAAAGCGCGTGATCATGCCATCGCCGTTGAAGGCGATGTCGTCGCCCAGCCGCGGCGGGAACTGCGGATCGGGCTGGACGCGGTAGAACGCGCCATCGAGGCCGGCCGGGATCGTCCCTTCGTGCGCGAGGTCGGCGATATCGGCCTCGATCCGCGAGGGCGTGTTGAACCCGGTGAAGCTCGGGCTTGCGGGAAAATGGGACATGTCCTCTCCTTGGCGGCGTCTCTCAAACGGATTCGCCTTCGCCATATTGTATGCCTCACTCACTAAAATTTCCAAGTCGCGGCTTGACGTGAAGACCAAAGAATCGCAACTAGGTTCCATGAATGCCCCTGCCCCTTTCACGGAAATTCCCGCTGCGACGAGCATCGATCATGTGCTCGACCTACATCTTCGCCTGGCGCAGGGCGCGGTCCAGCGCCGCTTTTCCGAAATCTTCAACGATCTCGGCATCACCCAGACGCAGCTGACGACGATGATCCTGATCTCGGACAACCCGGGCGCTTCGCAAAGCGACATCGGCCGCACGCTGCAGATGGACCGGGCGACCGTCATGGGCATCATCAACCGTCTCGAGGGACGCGGGCTTATCCAGCGCGGCCAATCGGCCACCGACAAGCGCCGCCAGACGCTCGAGATCACCGAGGATGGCACCGCGATGCTCACCACCGCGCGCGAACGCAGCAGTGAACTCGGCGCCTGGCTCAAGGAGCGCTTCTCCGACGCCGAATTCCACATGCTCGCCGCCCTGCTCAAGCGCATCCACGACGTCGAGATCAAGGCGTTCTGAACGCCCGGCCCACCGCCCTTGTGCGAGCCGGGCTCGTTTCACTCCGCAACGAACGCCGCGAAACCATCCAGCCGCGCGCTGCCCAGCGTCGCCAGGCTCGACAGCGCCTGCGCGCGCGCGGGCAATTCGGCAAGGTAGAAGCGCCCGGCGGCGCAAAGGCGCGCACAGGCCGGACTCTCCCCCGCTCGGTGAACAAGCCGCAAGGCTATCCAGCCCCCGACGCAGGCTCCGCAAAGGTCTAGAAAGGCCAGCGCCCCGGCATCGCCTTCGCGCGGTGCCTGCGCCATGGCGCCCAGCCCCTCCATCGCCTGTTCGAGCGAGGCCAGCGCCCCTTCCAGCGCGCCCGAAGGCTCGTCCTCGGCCAGTTCCTCCCGGGCGATCGCGAGGAACAGGTTCAGCCCCTCGCCCTTCTCGCGCCAGAGGCGGCGATGCAGCATGTCGGTGGCCTGGATCCCGCTGGTTCCTTCGAAGACTGCGAAGACGCGCGCATCGCGCAAGGTCTGCTCGATCGGCCATTCACGCGTATAGCCTGCGCCGCCGAAGACCTGCAGCGCCTCGCTTGCGCAGTCGAAGGCGAGACGCGCCGACAGGTCCTTGGCAATCGGCAACAGGAACTGCGCGAGCGAGGACCAGCGCGCCGCCGCCGCGGGCTCGGTCGCACGCTCGCTCAACTGCAAGACGTTGGCTGCGGCAAGCGAGACGCCGCGCGCCGCCTCGATCCGCCCCGCCATGCCCAGCAGCATGCGCTGGACGTCCGCGTGCTCGCGGATCAGCACCGGTGCCAACTGCGGTGCGCCGCCCTGTTTCCGTTCGCCCGCGTAGCGCAGCGCGCGGTCGAAGGCACCTGCCGCGACGCCGATTCCCTGCGGGCCGCACGACAGGCGCATGCGCAGCATCATGTGAAACAAGGTCTGGAGGCCGCGCCCTTCGGGGCCAATCAGGGTGCCCTGCGCCTCTTCGAACCCCATTACGCAAGTGGGCGATCCGTGGAGGCCGAGCTTTTCCTCGATCCGGCGCACGAAGACGCCGTTGCGGGTCCCGTCCTCGTCCGTGTCGGGAACGAGGAACAGGCTGAGCCCGCGCACCCCCGGCTCGGTGCTCGAACGCGCCAGCATGAAATGGCCAATGCGCTGCGTCAGGTCGTGGTCGCCGAACGAGATCCAGCACTTCTCGCCACTGATGCGCCATCCCCCGTCCTCACCGGCAACCGCGCGGGTGCGGATGCGCCCGACGTCGGAACCGGCATCGGGCTCGGAAATGCAGATGGTGGCGCCCCATTCGCCGTTGACGAGGCGCGGCACCCAATCGCGCGCGATCGCCTCGGGCGCGCTCGCCACCAGCATTTCGGCCGCGGTGCGCCCCGGCGTGCCCAGCATCGCGAAAGCGGGCGAGGCGCGGTTGAACACTTCCTCGCAGGCGTTCTGGAGCACCAGCGGCAGCGCCATGCCGCCAAGATCCTCGGGCAGCGGAAGGCCGATCCAGCCGCCTTGCGCAAAGGCCTCCCAGGCCTCCTTGTGGCCCGGAACCGTCTTCACCCGCCCGTCGACGGCCTTTGCCCCGACCGCGTCCATCACCCCGTCGAGCGGCGCGATGACGCCTTCGGCAAGCTTGGCCGCCTCGTCGAGGATTTGCCGCCAGGTCTCCTGGTCCACCTCGACCCCGCTCGCGGCCAGATCGTCGAGGAATGGCGCCCACTCGAGATGCCGCGCAAGCGCGTCGCAATGCTGCTGATATTCCAAGAGAACCTCTCCGCTATCTCGATCCGTCTACCGGATCGGAAAATAGCTATGTTTCATTGCAAATTCGAGTAAAATCGAACGCGAAACGCGCTCAATCGCGCGGGGTGAAGCGCAGTGCCAGCAAGGCGAACGCGGCCAGCAGCGAGCCGAGCGCGATCGCTGTCGCCACCAGCGCCAGCGAAAGTCCGGCCTCGAACAGGACGCCCGCCAGGATCGGCGAGAGCGCCGCCCCGCCGCGCCCGATGCCGATGGCGAAACCGGTGCCAGTCGCGCGCACGTGGGTCGGGAAGACCCGCGCGAAGAGCGTGTAGAGCCCCGAGACCGCGCTGTTGGTGAACAGGCCCGAGGCGAAGGCGAGCGCCGAGAGGCCCGCAAGGCTACGCACTCCGGCCGCTCCGAACAGCGCCACCATCACCGCCGAGCCCAGCAGCATCGCCACTGTCGCCCCCTTCAGCGGCAGGCGCTGGACGGCGAAGCCGAAGATGGCTCCTCCCAGCGCCCCGCCAAGATTTGCCCAGACCAGCACACCGGCCGCTTCGGGCGGCGGAAAGCCGAGGTCGACGATAATCTTGGGAGTCCACTTGAGGATGAAGTAGAAACTGACGATGTGCGCGAAATAGGCGAAAGTCACCAGCAGCGTGGTCGCCATCAGGCCCGGGCGCAGGATGTCGGCAAGCGAGGCCTTCTCCTCCTCGGCGCGCACGGCAGGCAAGGTATCGACCGGCGCATGCCCGAAACGGGCGAGCACCGCGTTGACGCGCGCAAGCGTCTGGCCGCGCCTTCGCACGAGCTCATAGTGCACGGTCTCGGGCACGAGGAACCAGACGAGAGGGACGAAGCAGGCGGTGAGGATCGCCCCGAACCAGAAGATCGCGCGCCAGTCGAACAGCGTCAGCAGCTGCGCCGAAACGATGCCGCCGATAACCGCCCCAAGCGGATAGCCGATGACCATGATGCTCATCGCCACGGTGCGCCGGCGTGCGTTCGCGAATTCGGCGGTGACGGCGTTGATGGCGGCAAGCATGCCACCGATGCCCAGACCCGTCAGCACGCGCCAGATCGACAGTGTGGCGACGCTCTGCGCCTGCGTCGCCATCGCCATGCCGAAGGCCATGACGACAAGGCAGCCCAGCACCGTGCGCCGCCGCCCGATGCGATCGGCGACGCCGCCCAGGATCACCGAGCCGACCGCCATGCCGATCAGTTCCATCGAGAGCACCACACCCAGCGCGACGCGGTCGATCCCCCACTGCGCGGCGATCCCGGGCGAGGCAAAGCTGATCGAGAGCACATCGAAGCCGTCGAGCGCGTTGAGCCCGACCATGATCGCGACCGCAACCACTTGCGCACGCGACATGGGCGCATCGGCAATGATGTCACGCGGATCGCGCGGATTGGCCTCCACCGGATTCACGGCGTTCTCTCTCCCTCGTTCAGGCGGGATCGGCCGCATGATGCGCGCTCCGCCCCCGACCCCTCATTGTTTCTTCAACATACAATACGGGCCGGGCCGGGGATGTAAAGCAAATGCAGCGCCGGCTCAGGACCTGGCCTGGCCGGCCAGCACCGCCCCGAAGCGCGGATGGGCAAAGTGCATCGGCACATCGCGGCGGAACGGCCAGGTCGGGCGATGCTCGCTTTCGGGCAGAAGGCGATCGGGGCCCAGCGGATCCTCGGGAAAGGTCTTCGCGGCCGGCTGCAGATGCGAGGTGGTGTGCGCCCAGCCATCTTCGTAGTTCGACTGCCACTGCATCATGTAGTCGAGCCGCTTGATCTTCCACACGCCGTTCTCGCGCACGTAGTCGTTCTCGTAGATGCCCGCCTCCATGAACTGCTGGGGCATCATTTCCTCGCGCGTATCCTGGAAATCGTCGTGCCAGCCACCGAAAAGCATTCCCCGGAACCGCCCCTTGGCGCTCTGCCGATCGGGCGCCACGGTGATCACGTCCTGCATCTGGAAGTGGTCGAGTAGGAGCCCGTCGACCGGCCCCGGACGTCCGCCGGTGAAGCGCCCGGCGATCCAGTCGCCGTAGAGCCGCTTCACGCCCGCATGGCCCACGTATTCGCCCGAGAGGAACACCACCACGCCATCCTCGGCGAAGAGCTGCGCGACCTCCTCGGGCAAGTTGAAATCGATGTAGTAGCCGTAGGCCCAGTGTAGGCGGCGGATCGCGTTGATGTCCTCCAGCTCGCCCACCCGGTGATCGAGGGCGTCCAGTCGCGCGGTGATGGCCGTGTCGAGCACGTCGGTCATGCGAATCTCTCCCAGATTGCGTCTTGTTTGATATAGTTTGCTACACTAACAATATTCAAAAGCAAGGCGAGAGGAGAGAATGCGCCATGGGAGAGCAAGCTGAAGCCGTGTCATTGCCGCATGAAGGCCGCGTGGCCTTCGTCACCGGCGGGGTCTCGGGGCTGGGCTTCGGGATCGCCCGCGCCTTGTCGAACGCCGGCTTCCGGCTGGCCCTGAGCTACCGCAACGAAGACTACCGTGCGCAAGCCGAAGCCTGGTTTCGGGCGGAAGGCCGCGAGGTTCCGGTCTTCGTCAGGCTCGACGTGACCGACCGCGCGCGCTTTGCCGAAGTGGCCCGCGAGATCGACGTCGCGTTCGGTCGGCTCGACGTCCTGGTCAACAACGCCGGGGTCTCGGTGTTCGGGCCCACCGACACCGCCACCCACGCCGACTACGACTGGATCATGGGGGTCAATTTCGGAGGTGTTGCAAATGGTCTGGTCGCCCTCCTGCCTCTCGTCAAGCGCACCGGCCGGGGCAGCCACGTGGTCAATGTCGCCTCGATGGCGGCCTATCTCTCGGGGCCGCAGGCGGGTATCTACACCGCCAGCAAATTCGCGGTGCGCGGGCTGACCGAGAGCCTGCGCACCAATCTCGCGCCCGAGGGCATCGGCGTCTCGCTGCTCTGCCCCGGCCTCACCCGGACCAACGCCTGGGACAGCGCGTTCCGCCGCCCCGAGGCTTTCGCGCAAAGTGGGTTCGAAGAGGTCGACAAAGAGGCGCTTACCGCGTTCGGCAAGGCCTTCGAGCTTGGCATGGACCCGCTCGAAGTGGGCGAGAAAACCTTGCGCGGGATCGAGGAGAACCGCGGCCTGATCTTTTCCCATCCCGAATACGCCGAGGATTTCCGCGAAATCTACGAGGCCTCGCTGGCCGCCCTACCCGACGAGGAAGCCCCGCCCGAACGGCTCGAGATCGAGCGCCTGCGCCGCGAGGCCAACCGCGCGGCGGCCAGCGGCCAGGTGATCTCGCTCGCCGACCTTACCTGAACGCAAAAAGACCCCCGGATGCACAGGGCATCCGG
>NZ_JABWCU010000025.1 GCF_018491765.1 Novosphingobium profundi
GCAGGAGCGTGTGCTCCTGCGGCCTTTTTCGAATTCGGTCCGATCGGAACGATCAGATGCCAGCGGCAGCTGCCACTTCGGCCGCGAAGTCCGAGACTTCCTTCTCGATGCCTTCGCCGAGCTGGAAGCGCACGAAGTCCTTGAGGACGATCTTGGTGCCGGCTTCCTTGCCCGCCGCGTTGACGACGTCGAGGATCGGGGTCTTGTTGTCCATCACGAAGACCTGCGAGAGGAGAGCGTTCTCCTTGGCGTACTTCGCGATCGCGCCGTCGACCATCTTGGCCTGGACCGCTTCGGGCTTGCCCGATTCGGCGGCCTTTTCCTCGGCGATCTTGCGCTCGCGCGCGATCAGGTCGGCATCGAGGTCTTCAGCGGTCAGCGCCAGCGGGAAAGCGGCCGCGATGTGCATCGCGATCTGCTTGCCGAGGCCTTCGAGGACGTCCGCCGAAGCGTCCGATTCCAGAGCGACGAGAACGCCGATCTTGCCAAGGCCGGTGGCGGCCGCGTTGTGCATGTAGGGAACGATCAGACCCTGCGCGACCGAGACCGTCTTCATGCGGCGAACCTGCTGGTTCTCGCCGATGGTGGCGACGTTGTTGGTCAGCTTGTCGGCAACCGAGCCACCGTCGGGGTAAGCCGCCGACTTGAGAGCCTCGACGTCATCGCCGTCCACGCCCAGAGCCACTTCGGTGGTCTTGCGCACGAAGTCCTGGAACTGCTCGTTCTTCGCAACGAAGTCGGTTTCCGAGTTCACCTCGACGGCCACGCCGCGGGTGCCGGTGACGGCAACGCCGACGAGACCTTCAGCCGCGGTGCGGCTCGACTTCTTGGCGGCAGCCGCCAGACCCTTGGCGCGCAGCGCGTCAACCGCGGCTTCGATGTCGCCGTTGGTTTCGTCGAGGGCCTTCTTGCAGTCCATCATGCCGGCGCCCGAGCGCTCGCGCAGGGTCTTCACGTCTGCGGCAGTGTAAGCAGCCATCGCTCAAATCCTCTTGTTTGGTGTGGACCGCGTCCTCGCGGTCCCGAATACAGGTGCGCGCCGAGCCCCATGGACCCGGCGCGCGACAATTCCGTGACGAAGTTGTCGTCTATCGCCGGGCTATCAGGCCTCGACGGCGGCTTCGGCAGCCGGCTCGTCCATGGCGCCCATGTCGACACCGCTGTCGAACATGGCGTCCTGGCCGCCCTTGGTGGCCGCCTGGGCCATGGCTTCGCAGTACAGGCGCACGGCGCGGCTGGCGTCGTCGTTGCCCGGGATCGGGAACGAGATGCCCTGCGGGTTGACGTTGGTGTCGAGCACCGCGACGACGGGGATGCCAAGAACGTTGGCTTCCTTGATCGCCAGCTCTTCCTTGTTGGCGTCGATCACGAACATCACGTCCGGGATACCGCCCATGTCGCGGATACCGCCGAGCGAGAGCTCGAGCTTGTCGCGCTCACGGGTGAGCTGAAGGATTTCCTTCTTGGTCAGGCCGTGGGTGTCGCCGGCGAGCTGCTCTTCGAGCGCCTTGAAGCGCTTGATCGACTGCGAAATCGTCTTCCAGTTGGTGAGCATGCCGCCCAGCCAGCGGTGGTTGACGAAGTGCTGGCCGCACGAACGCGCAGCCTGCGCGATCGGCTCCTGGGCCTGGCGCTTGGTGCCGACGAAGAGCACCTTGCCGCCGGCCTGGACGGTAGCCGAGACGAAGTCGAGAGCGCGAGCCATCAGGGGCACGGTCTGCGACAGGTCGATGATGTGGATGCCGTTGCGCGCGCCGAAGATGTACGGCTTCATGCGCGGATTCCAGCGGTGGGTCTGGTGGCCGAAGTGAGCGCCAGCTTCAATGAGCTGCTGCATGGTGACGGTAGGAGCCGCCATAGGATAATTCCTTTCCGGTTGTACCTCTGGAAAGCAGGAACCGTGGGGTCTTGGACCCGCTGCGGCACCGGTATGTGCGCTTTCCATGTGGATTCGCCCTTGGTCGGATCCTGCGAATTCAGGGAAACCATACCATCAGGCGCGCCGCCCCTTAGCCGCCTTCGCCCTGCGATGCAAGTAGCCAGATGATGGAATGGCCTGCAGCGCCACGCTGCAAGTCCGACAGCCTCAGTGGACGCGGAGCGAACCGGTGATCCCGAAGGCGCGGTCGATCGAGAACTCGTCGGCCGCCACGTCGCTCTCGATCACGTCCTCGAGCAGGATCACCGTCTGGTCGATGATCGACTGCATCTGCATCAGCGTCTCGCCAATGATTTCCATTGCCTGTGCGGCGCGCGGGAAATCGGCAACCACTACGAGGCCATGCTGCTGGTCGATCGAGAAGCGGCACCCGAGGAGACGGTCGTGCAGCCGCGCCAGGGTTAGGCACAAGGCAAGCCCCGGCTCGATGTCCTCGATCACGAGGCCCTTCAACTGAAGCCAGTCCTCGACGCGGAACAGCGACCAGGAACTGCCGGTACCCTGATCGGTCAGGAAAACCTCGTCAGGCCCGATTTCCTCGATCGAGAATGCGTTCAGCGCACACCACTGCGACAAACCGTCAAGAGTGATCAGGCGAAGAGGTAAACCGTCGGAAACCATAAGGAACCCTATTCAGTCAGACAGCGCCACGCAAGAGCCCAGCGCGCTTCGTCGCGCGTCCCGTCCGCATCCACCCCACGCCAAATTCGCGCTTGACACAATGGGAACAAATGAGGAACAAGCGGGATATCGGAACATTGATAGAACAGATTCGCGTTTTCCACAAGTTACCCACAGCCCGGGCGCAGCCCGCAGGGCCCGAAAAAGGAAACGGTCATGTCAGCCCTTGCCGCCAGCTTCTTCGCATTTTCCGCGCTTGCTTCGGTCTTCGTGGTCGTCGGGACCGTGCTCCGGTTCGGCGCTTCGGCGCGCGCGCTCACGCAGCAGCTGCGCACCTGCAACGAGACCTACCTCGTTTCCTGGTCCGTGATCGAACGCCCCGCCCTTGGGGAGGCGCGTCACGCAAACCAGGTCGTCACGATGGGCCGAGCGGTGCGTCCGGCTCGTCAAGCTCCGGTTCGGCCTCGAGCTCTGGGCCTTGCTGCCTGACACGGCGATAGACGAGAAGGCCGTAAGGCAGGAGCGCCAGATAGCCTACGGTAAGAACCACCAGCGTCAGCCAGGGCTCGGTCAGCAGCGCTGCCATCGCCAGCCCGACAAGGGCAATGACGAAGAGGCGCAGATGCGGCGCAGGTCGCATGCGCGACCAGCCCAGCGTCGGCAGGTTCGAAATCATCAGGAACGCGATCAGCACCATCCAGATGGCCACGCCTACCGGATTGGCGAACTCGGGACGTGTTGTCGCAATCCACAGCGCGAGCGGCAGAAAGCCGAGGATCGCACCCAACGGAGCCGGAACCCCGGTCAGGAAACCGGCCTGCTTGTGCGGCTGGTCATCGAGATCGAGGCGCGCATTGAACCGCGCGAGGCGCAGGACGCAGCAAATCGCGAAGGCAAGCGCCGCGATCCAGCCCAGGCTCGGCAGCGCGTGGAGTGTCCAGAGATAAACAATGAGCGCCGGCGCCACACCAAACGAGATCGCATCGGCCAGACTATCGAGTTCGGCGCCGAAGCGCGATTGGGCCTTGAGCAGGCGGGCCGCGCGGCCATCGATACCGTCGAGCACGCCCGCCAGGATCACCGCCTGAACGGCTTTCTCGAAATCACCGGCTATGGCGAAACGGATACCGGTCAGCCCCGAGCACAAGGCCGCCGCAGTGATCGCATTGGGGACCAGGGCCCGCAATGTCAGCCCCTTGGGAATGCGCGGCGAGCGCGAAGGCCCTGCCGCGACAACCGTCGCGTCGGACGGCTCGGCCATACCGATATCCTGATCGCTCACTGGCAGACGCCCTCGATGAGCGGCGCAGCCCCGATTTCACCCAGAACGGTTTCACCCGCGACGATTCGCTGTCCCATGAGGACCCGAGGCTCGGTTCCGGCGGGAAGGTAGACGTCGACGCGGCTGCCGAAACGGATAAGGCCGATGCGCTGTCCAGCGGCAATGATGTCGCCGGGCTTGACGAATGGGACGATGCGGCGGGCAACCAGGCCCGCGATCTGGGTGAAGCACACCTGCAGGCCGTCGCCACGTTCGATGAGCAGGTGCTGGCGTTCGTTCTCTTCACTCGCCTTGTCGAGATCCGCGTTCACGAACTTGCCCGGAATGTAGATCACCCGGCGCACCGTGCCACCGATCGGCGCGCGGTTGATGTGGACGTCGAAGACACTCATGAAGATCGAGATGCGCGTCACCGGCTCGCTCGACAGCGGAGCCATGCCGCTGCCATCGTCGACGGTCAGCTCACGCGGGGGAGACACCTTCTGGATCAACGTGACGAGGCCGTCGGCCGGCGCGATGATCGCGCGCTCGTCGCGCGGGGTCACGCGCAGCGGATCGCGGAAGAACGCCAGCACGCACAGCGTCAGGACGGCGAGCGGCCATCCGAACCAGGGGCCGAAGAAGAACCAGACCGCCAGCGCGACGACGCCGGCGATGGCGCCGAACTTGCGACCTTCGGGGTGGATGGAAGGCCATTGCCACGAAGCTTCGCCGCGACCTTGATTATCGAGAATATCTGAGGACATTGCTTCCCTCTAATGAGAGCGGGATAAGACCGCAATGCCGGGAAGCTTGCTCGGTTCCCCCCTTGTCGGTCCGGCCCGTGTTGAGGCGCCTGTGAAGGGGGAGGCTGGTGGTGGACAGGGCTGGATTCGAACCAACGTACGCTTGCGCGGGCAGATTTACAGTCTGCTGCCTTTAACCACTCGGCCACCTGTCCACACCAGTCATCTGGCTGGGATTTTCCCGAGGGATCATCCCGTTGGTCGGAGGCCTTTTTGTTGGCCCCCGTTGCCGAGGACCGCGCCAATGCCGAAGTGAGCCTTGCCTGTCAATGGGGTCGCTGGCAGGAGCGGCACAGAAAATGAATTTTTTTTGAAAAAGGATCTATCGAGATGAGCAAGCGCGGTGGGGGCAAGGCCCTGCGCGGCCGGGCCGGACGCATGAAAAACGGCAGAGGTTCGGGGCGCGCGAGCAGTGGCATGGTCCGCTTGTGGGGGCGCCACGCGGTGGAGGCGGCTCTCAAGAATCCGAATCGCGTGCATCGCAAACTCTGGGCGACACGCGAGGGAATCGAATCACTCGACGGCGAACTGCCCGAAGATTTTCCCGTTGAATGGGCCGAAGCACCCGATCTGGCACGCCTCGTCGCACGCGATGCCCCCCACCAGGGGCTCGTGCTCGAATGCGAGCCGATGGACGACCTGTTTCTCGCCGACGTGCTGGAAGGCGATCCGGCGCGCCCGGTCGTGGTACTCGACCAGGTCACCGACCCGCACAACGTGGGCGCCATCCTGCGTTCGGCGGCCGCCTTCGATGCCTGCTGCATCGTCACCCAGGACCGCCACGCCCCGCCCGAATCGGGCACGCTCGCCAAATCCGCCTCGGGAGCGCTCGAAGTCGTGCCCTGGATCCGCGTCGTGAACCTCGCGCGCGCGCTCGAGGAGATCGCCGAGGCGGGCTACTGGCGGATCGGTCTGGACGGCGAGGCGCAGTCCACGCTGGGCGAAGCCCTGCCCGCCGGCCCTGTCTGCCTCGTCCTGGGCGCGGAAGGCGACGGCATGCGCCACAACATCGTCCAGCACTGCGACGCCATCGCCAAGCTGCCGATCAGCGCCGCCATGGAAAGCCTCAACGTCAGCAACGCCGCCGCCATCGCGCTTTACGCGGCTGCGACCCGCTGACCGGGCGCGATCGACACCAGGACGTCGCCATGGCCCATCCCCAATTCGATCGCCGGATGCTCGCGGGTCTGACCGCGGGCATCCTCTCGCTGCTCGTCGCCGCCTGCTTCTTCGCGCCGGGACGCTTTACCGCCCGGCTCGACGTGCACGCCGACCACAGCTTCGCATTTCGCTATACCGGCGAATTGATCATGATCCCGCTCAAGGAAGAGGCAGACAAGGCCGCCAAGCCGTTCGAGCCGGAAGCCTGCCACGATGAGGAGAGTTACGAGGAACGCCCCTGCAGCGAGGCCGAAATCGCCGAGCAGAAGGCCAACCGCGCCAGCAGCGCCGATCAGGGCGCGCAGGTTGCCCGCGCCCTGCTCAACGGCATGCACCCAACCGACCCCAAGGCCGGCCAGGAACTGGCCGACCGGCTCCGCCGCCGCCAGGGCTGGAACAAGGTGGAGTACATCGGGGGCGGCGTCTTCGACGTCGACTACGCAGTATCGGGACGCCTCGACCACGATTTCGTGTTCCCGATCTTCGAAGGCTTTCCGATGGCCAACGCCTTCATCCAGATCACCCCGCGCAAGGACGGCAGCGTGCGCATCAATGCGCCCACTTTCGGACCCGACCGCACGAACGTCCCCACCTCTGGCCTGATGGCGGGGTCGCCATTGGGATCGGGAAGCGACGGCAGCCCGTCCGAATATGCCGACGGGACGTTCTCGATCCACACCGATGCCAGGATCCTGGCCAACAACACCGACGAAGGCCCGTCGCCGGGCGAAGGCGGACAAGTCCTGAGCTGGGCGATCAATCCGCGCACCCCGGCCGCTCCGACTGCCCTCCTCCAGCTCGCGCCCTGATGCGGCGCGCGCCAGGCGATGGCACAACAAAAACGCCGCTCCTGCACTGAGCAGGAGCGGCGTTTTTCGTTCATGAAGCCCGTGAGGCGTTACGGGCTCGTCAGGACGTCTTAGTTGACGGCGTCCTTGAGGCCCTTGCCGGCCTTGAACTTGGGCTGCGACGAAGCCGCGATTTCCATGGGTTCGCCGGTGCGCGGGTTGCGACCGGTCGACGCCTTGCGCTTGGCGACCGAGAAGGTGCCGAAGCCGACGAGGCGCACTTCGTCGCCCTTCTTCAGGGCGCCGGTGATGGCGTCGAACACGCCTTCGACAGCCTTGGTGGCGTCGTTGCGGGTCAGGCCACTGGTTTCAGCGACGGCGCCGATGAGATCGTTCTTGTTCATATATGAACCCCCTACCTTTCAGTAAAACAGGATATGATGGGAAGCTGGATTCGCCTCGTAAGAGGACACGGAATTGAGCGGTTTTTGCGGACGCTGTCAAAGCCTAAACCACTCGAAATTTCGCAGTTTATCGTGTTTTTCCGCCATTTTAAGCATGCGAAGCCATTGTGCATTGCAACATGCACAGTGAACACGAATCACGCCGATCGGATCGAGTGACGAGCCCCTGTGCACATCGGCGGCCTCGAAGACCAAGCCTCGCGCCCATGTTATAGACAGACTCATCCCTCTCGCGGGGCCTGCGAATACAAAAAAGGCGGCTCGCATGCGAACCGCCTCCTTGCCGCCCCTGGCCGAAGCCGGGACGAATGCAACCGAATCAGCCTTCGGTGCGAACGTCGCGACGCTCGGCGATGCGGGCGCGCTTACCGGTACGACCACGCAGGTAGTACAGCTTGGCGCGACGCACGATACCGCGGCGCACGACGGTGATGCTGTCGATGTTGGGCGAGTAGAGCGGGAAAACGCGCTCCACGCCTTCACCGAAGCTGATCTTGCGAACGGTGAAGTTCGAACCCATGCCACGGTTCGAACGCGCGATGACCACGCCTTCGAAGTTCTGGACGCGGGTGCGCTGGCCTTCGACGACCTTCACGCCGACGCGCACGGTGTCACCGGCACGGAAGGTCGGGATTTCCTTGGCGGCCTTGGCAATTTCCTCGGCCTCGATCTGCTGAATCAGGTTCATGAACCTAAGTCCTTCGTCTTTTTGCCGCGCGACAGAGGCAGACGGTCCCGAACGCCGACATGACGTTCCCAAAGGTCCGGCCTGCGTGACCGTGTGTGATCCTCGGCCTGTTGTTTCCGCCAGGCCGCGATCTTCGCATGATCCCCCGATCGCAGCACTTCAGGGATCGTGCGCCCTTCCCATTCGACGGGTCGGGTATAGTGCGGATACTCGAGAAGGCCGTCCTCGAACGATTCCTCGGTTCCGCTGGAAGCCGCGCCCATTACGCCCGGAAGCAGGCGAATGCAAGCGTCCAGTACCATCAAAGCGGCGCATTCGCCGCCCGAAAGAACGATATCGCCGACCGAGATTTCCTCGACATCGCGCCCTTCGAAGATGCGCTCGTCGAAACCCTCGAAACGGCCGCACAGGAGGATCGCCCCCGGCCCCGCCGCAAGCTCGCGGATGCGGGCCTGCGAGATCGGCTTCCCGCGCGGCGTCATCGCCAGCACCGGTGCCCCCGGATTGGTTGCCCGTGCATGGTCGATGGCGCTTGCCAGCACGTCGGCCTTGAGCACCATGCCCGCGCCCCCGCCCGCCGGCGTGTCGTCGACGGTGCGATGCTTGTCGGTCGCGAAGTCGCGGATCTGAACCGCATCCATCGACCAGTCCCCGCGCTCGAGCGCGCGGCCCGCCAGGCTGATGCCGAGCGGCCCGGGGAACATGTCCGGATAGAGCGTGAGGACAGTCGCGGCGAAGGTCATTGTTCGGCGAAAGCCGCGTTGACGACCAGCTTCTCCGCGTCCCACGAAGGCACCGCGGCCTCGGTCATGGGCACCATGAAGCGCTGGACACGGCCCTTCTCGTCGGGTTCGGCGCGCTCGATCTCGAGTACGTCGCCCGCGCCGAAGTTCTCGACCGCGATCACGGTACCAAGCACCGCGCCTTCATCGGAAACCGCGGCAAGGCCAATGAGGTCGGCGTGATAATATTCGCCTTCGGCGAGGTCAGGCATGGCCTCGCGCGGGACGGTCAGCACCGTGCCGCGCAGCTTCTCGGCGGCGGTGCGGTCGGTGACTTCCTCGAAGCGGGCAATCGCACCGCCCTTCCCGTCGTCCTTGAGCTTCTTGAGCGTAAGGCTGGAATCGTTGAAGGCGCGGTAGCGCTTGAGCGCTGCCACGCCTTCACCGAACAGCTTGAGGCGAACTTCGCCCGTCACCCCGTGCGCGCCGGCGACGGCGGCCAGGGTGACGGACTTGTCTTGTGCCATGTGCCGTATCCCGAAAGCTTACGCCTCGGTCGACTCTTCGGTGGCTTCGGTGGCCGGAGCCTCTTCGGCCGGAGCAGCGGCGGCAGCGGCAGCAGCTTCCTCGGCTTCACGAGCCTTCTCGGCCTTCTCCTCGGCGCGTTCCTTGGCCTTGTCGCCCGGCTGACCCTTGTTGGGGTTGTTGGTGGGCTTGCGCTCCTTGATGCCGGCCTTGTCGAGCATGCGGGCAACGCGGTCGGTCGGCTGGGCGCCGACGGCGAGCCAGTACGAAGCGCGCTCGCCGTTGATCTTCACGCGGTTCTCGTCATCTTTGGCGAGCAGCGGGTTGTAGGTGCCGATCTGCTCGAGGTACTTGCCGTCACGCGGCGCGGTCGCGTTGGCGACGACGATCTTGTAGTAGGGACGCTTCTTCGCGCCACCGCGCGACAGACGGATCGAGACTGCCATGATTTTACCTTTCTTCTAAATCTTACAAATGCTTGGAATTATTTCTTGAGAAACTTGCTGAGATCGGGACCACCCGCTCCGCCGAGCCCCGGAAGGCTTCCGGCCGCGCCGCCCAGGCCCTGACCGCCCAGTCCCGGCATCGCGGCATCGAGACCGCCCTTGCCGAACATCGCGGCCAGCCCCTTGAGGCCGCCCATCTTCTTGATCTGCTTCATCGCCTTGGACATCTCGAGGTGCATCTTGAGCACCTTGTTGACGTCCTGGACCTGCGTGCCCGAGCCGTTGGCGACGCGGATCTTGCGCTTGGCGTTGAGAAGCGCGGGATTGGCGCGTTCCTTGGGGGTCATCGAGCCGATGATCGCCTCCATGCGCACCAGGACCTTGTCGTCCATGCCGGACTGCTGCATCGCGGCCTTGGCCTTCTTCATGCCGGGCATCATGCCCGCCAGCATGCCCAGGCCACCCATGCTCTGCATCTGCTTGAGCTGGGTGCGCAAGTCGTTGAGGTCGAACTTGCCCTGCTCCATGCGCTTGGCAAGCGCTTCGGCTTCCTCGACCTTGACCGCCTCGGCGGCCTTCTCGACCATCGAGACAATGTCGCCCATGCCGAGGATGCGGTTGGCGACGCGGCTGGGGTGGAACAGCTCGATCGCGTCCATCTTCTCGCCGGTGCCGGCGAACTTGATGGGCTTGCCGGTGACCGCACGCATCGAGAGCGCTGCACCGCCGCGTGCATCACCGTCCATGCGGGTGAGCACGACACCGGTGAGGTCCACTTCGCCAGCGAAGCTCTGCGCGACGTTGACCGCGTCCTGGCCGGTCAGCGAGTCGACCACCAGCAGCGTCTCGCGCGGGGTGGCGATCGCGGCGACGGCCTTCATCTCGTCCATCAGCTGCTGGTCGACGTGGAGGCGACCGGCGGTGTCGAGCATGAGCACGTCGACGGCCTGAAGCCTCGCGGCCTGCATCGCGCGGGTGGCAATCTCGGTCGGCTGCTGTCCGGCGATGATCGGCAGCGTGGCGACGCCGACCTGCTCGCCGAGCACCTTGAGCTGCTCCTGGGCGGCCGGACGGTTCACGTCCAGCGAGGCCATCATGACCTTCTTGCCCTGCTTGTCCTTGAGCAGCTTGGAAATCTTGGCGGTGCTGGTGGTCTTGCCCGAGCCCTGGAGGCCGACCATCATGATCACGACCGGCGGCGCCGCGTTGAGATCGAGTTCGGCGGTCTGTTCGCCGCCCAGGGTCTCGACCAGCGCGTCGTTGACGATCTTGACGACCTGCTGGCCGGGCGTGACCGAGCGCAGCACCTGGTGGCCGATGGCCTTCTCGGTGACCTGGTCGACGAAGCGGCGCACGACGGGGAGCGCGACATCGGCCTCGAGCAGCGCGATGCGCACCTCGCGCATGGCGTCGCGGACGTCCTGCTCCTTGAGCGCGCCGCGGCCACGCAGCTTGTCGAACACACCGCCGAGACGATCGGAAAGGCTGTCGAACATGACCTAGCTCCATCTGTGACGAACCGAGGGCCCGTCGAACGCCGAAAACGCCGGTGGGCAAAACCTTGCCGACCGACGCGTGCGGGATAACATGCGAAAAACGCCGGTGGACGAAAACTCGTCAACCAGCGTATCGCGTATCGCGCGAAACTCAAATGACAGAAGCCGCCCTCTTGCGAGAAGCGGCATCTGTAAGGAAATGGTGGAGCCTAGCGGGATCGAACCGCTGACCTCTACAATGCCATTGTAGCGCTCTCCCAGCTGAGCTAAGGCCCCATGCCATTTCGAAAAACCAACCTGGGAAGCTTGGTTTTGCTACCGTTTCGAGGCAGCGCCCCGTCCGGTGGAGCGCCATCTAGGGGTGTTCTTTCGAGCTGGCAAGAACTTTTTTCGAGGGATCGAATTTTTTTGGATCGACCCCTCGAAGGTCTCTTTGCCAGCACCCCTTGATGGTGCCTTGACCCGCTGAGACTTACTCGTCGCGGTCGTCGTCGTCGTCGCTGCCCGAGATGCCGAGATCGTCGTCACCGCCGAGATCGACGTCGTTATCGGGCGAATCGCCGTCGTCGTCGATGTCCAGATCGTCATCGGCAAGATCGCTGTCCTGCTGCTCGACCTGTTCCTTCTTTTCCGCTTCCTCGTAGGGAATCGGCTGCTTGGACTTGAGCACCGGCTCGGGATGCCAGGCGTAGCCGCATTCGATGCAGGTGACCGGGTCGTCCTTGCCCAGATCGTAGAAACGGGTGCCGCATTTCGGGCAGCCGTGCTTGGCGCCCCATTCAGGCTTGGCCATGGAATGTCCTCGTCTTGGGCGACCCGCGAAGCCACGGGCGCTGGAAATACCGTCTATTGATGGAAAGGCCCTGCTTCAAGATCAAGCGGAAAGGCGCAAAATCAAGCGTTCGGGCCACATCAGGGCGCGCGCCTTGCCATAGGCGGCTCGCGCTGTCAAAAGCCGCCGCGATTTTACGCCTCACGCCAAGACCAGAAAGACCACCCCGTCGTGACCTCCAACTCGCACGCAGCCGACCCCGCCTCCGCCCGTCCGCGTCGCTTTGCCGCGCAAGGCCCGCTCAAGGGCCGCATCCGTGTTCCGGGCGACAAGTCGATCAGCCACCGCTCGATCATGCTCGGCGCGCTGGCAGTAGGCGAGACGAAGGTCACTGGCCTGCTCGAGGGCGAGGACGTGCTTGCCACCGCCGCCGCGATGCGCGCGATGGGCGCGCATGTCGAGCGCACCGGCGAAGGCGCCTGGACGATCAACGGCGTGGGGGTCGGCGCGCTGCTCCAACCCAAGGGGCCGCTCGACATGGGCAATTCGGGCACTTCGACGCGGCTCCTGATGGGCCTTGTCTCCACCCACCCGATCAACGCCAGCTTCACCGGGGACGATTCGCTCTCCAAGCGCCCGATGAACCGCGTGATCACTCCGCTTTCGCAGATGGGCGCAAGTTTCGACGCGAGCGAGGGCGGCCGCCTGCCGCTCATCGTGCGCGGTGCCAGCCCCTCGGTGCCGATCACCTACACCCTGCCCGTCGCCTCGGCGCAGGTGAAGAGCGCGATCCTGCTCGCCGGCCTCAACACGCCCGGCAAGACGACCGTGATCGAGCCGGTCCCCACCCGCGACCACTCCGAGCGCATGCTCAAGGGCTTCGGCGCCGATCTCGAAGTCGAGGTGCAGGCCGACGGTACGCGCGTCATCACCATTACCGGCGAGGCCGAGCTCAAGCCGCAGACCATCGAGGTCCCCGGCGACCCCTCGTCCGCCGCCTTCTTCCTTGTCGCCGCGCTGATCACGCCGGGGAGCGACGTCGTCATCGAGAACGTCGGCCTCAACCCCACCCGCGCCGGCCTCGTCGAAGTACTGATCGCGATGGGCGGCCAGATTGACAAGCTCAACGCACGCGAAGTTGGCGGCGAACCCGTCGCCGACCTTCACGTGCGCCACTCGGCCCTGAAAGGCATCGAAGTCGATCCGGCCATCGCCCCCAGCATGATCGACGAGTTCCCCGCCCTCTTCGTCGCCGCCTCGCTCGCCGAGGGCGTGACCACCACCAGCGGCCTCGACGAGCTGCGCGTCAAGGAATCGGACCGGCTCGCCGCCATGGCGACGGCACTGAGCGCGGCGGGCGCCGTGATCGAGGAGCAGGCCGACGGCCTCGTCATCACCGGCACGGGGGGCGCTCCGCTGCCAGGCACCCGCGCGGGCTTCGAGGTCGCCACCCATCTCGATCACCGCATCGCCATGGCCATGGCGATCGCCGGCCTCGCGAGCCGCGAGGGCGTCATGATCGACGACACCCGCCCGATCGCAACCAGCTTCCCGGTCTTCGAGTCGATGCTCGAAGGGCTCATGACCTGATGGCGCAAGACCTCATCATCGCGGTCGACGGCCCCACGGCCTCGGGCAAGGGGACCATCGCGCGCGCACTCGCCGCGCACTATGGCCTGCCGCATCTCGACACCGGACTGCTCTACCGCGCGGTCGGACGCCAGTGCGCGCTTGCCGGCGGCAATCCCGATGACCCTGCCGATGCGCTCGCCGCCTGCGACTTCACCGACGATCGGCTCGGCGATCCCGAACTGCGCGCGGAAGCGACCGGAGGCCTGGCAAGCCGCGTCTCGATCCACCCTGCGGTGCGCACCGCACTTTACGAGCGCCAGCGCGCCTTCGCCACGCAGCCGGGCGGCGCGGTCCTCGACGGGCGCGACATCGCCAGCGTGATCGCCCCCGAGGCCCAGGCCAAGCTCTTCGTCACCGCCAGCGTCGAGGCGCGCGCGCAGCGCCGCTTCCTCGAGATGCACGAACAGGGCCGCGACATCGCGCTTGCCGAGATCGCCGCCGATCTCGCCGCGCGCGATGAGCGCGACCGCAACCGCAAGGACGCCCCGCTCGTCGTCGCCGAGGGCGCGCTTGTCATCGACACTTCGGACTTGCGCCGGGAGGAAGCCATCGCCGCCGCCATCGCCGCGGTCGACGCGCTCGCCGCCGCCTGAGCCCCCTGCCCCGCCCCGGGCCTGCATTTTCCTTGCATTCGCCCCCCCACGCGCGTAGGGCGCGCCGGTTCGAAGGGTTGCCCCGGCAATCCGGAGAACGCCGTGCAGGTATTCGGCCTGGGCGGCGGTACGGCCCTTTTGGCCCGCCGATGCAATGGTGCGGATGGCGGAGAAAGACCGGCGGAAACAACCGCCTGGCCGGAAACACGTACAACCGAGGATACCCTCTTTAATGGCTACTTCTGCCAACCCGACTCGCGACGATTTCGCCGCGATGCTCAACGAGCAGCTCGGTGGTGTGGATGACGACGGCTTCGAAGGCCGCGTCGTCAAGGGCACCATCACCGCAATCGAAAACGACAAGGCCGTCATCGACGTGGGCCTCAAGAGCGAAGGCCGCGTGCCGCTGCGCGAATTCGCGCGTGGTGAAGACGGCCATGGCCTGAAGGTCGGCGACGAAGTCGAAGTCTACGTCGACCGCGTCGAGAACGCCGACGGCGAAGCGATGCTCTCGCGCGACCGCGCACGCCGCGAAGCCGCCTGGGACAAGCTCGAGAACGAATTCGGTGAAGGCAAGCGCGTCGAAGGCGTGATCTTCGGCCGTGTCAAGGGCGGCTTCACCGTCGACCTCGACGGCGCCGTTGCCTTCCTTCCCGGCTCGCAGGTCGACATCCGCCCCGTGCGCGACGTCACCCCGCTGATGGACGTGCCGCAGCCCTTCCAGATCCTCAAGATGGACCGTCGCCGTGGCAACATCGTCGTGTCGCGCCGCGCCGTCCTCGAAGAGACCCGCGCCGAGCAGCGCAGCGAGCTCATCGACAAGCTGAGCGAAGGCCAGGTCATCGACGGCGTCGTCAAGAACATCACCGACTACGGTGCGTTCGTTGACCTGGGCGGTATCGACGGCCTGCTCCATGTCACCGACATGAGCTACAAGCGTGTCAACCACCCGAGCGAAGTGATCGCCATCGGCGACACCGTCACCGTCCAGATCATCCGCATCAACCAGGACACCCAGCGCATCAGCCTCGGCATGAAGCAGCTGGAAAGCGATCCCTGGGAAGGCGCATCGGTCAAGTACCCGGTCGGCGCGAAGCTCTCGGGCACCGTCACCAACATCACCGAATACGGCGCCTTCGTGGAGCTGGAGCCGGGCATCGAAGGCCTGGTTCACGTTTCGGAAATGTCCTGGACCAAGAAGAACGTCCACCCCGGCAAGATCGTTTCGACCTCGCAGGAAGTCGAAGTCATGGTTCTCGAGGTCGATTCCGACAAGCGTCGCATCAGCCTCGGCCTCAAGCAGGCCCAGCAGAACCCCTGGGAAGGCTTCGCCGAGCGTCACCCGGTCGGCTCGACCGTCGAGGGTGAAGTCAAGAACGCGACCGAATTCGGTCTGTTCATCGGCCTCGATGGCGACGTCGACGGCATGGTCCACATGTCGGACATCGCGTGGGGCATCTCGGGCGAAGACGCTCTGGCCCTGCACCGCAAGGGCGAGATGGTCCAGGCTGTCGTTCTCGACGTCGACGTCGAGAAGGAACGCATCAGCCTTGGCATGAAGCAGCTTGAGCGTGGCGCTCCGGCCGCTGGCGGCGTCACCACCGGCGGCAGCTCGCTGCGCCGTGGCGAGACCGTCACCGTCACCGTTCTCGAAGTGCGCGACGGTGGTCTCGAAGTCCAGGCTGGCGAAGACGGCGCGACCGGCTTCATCAAGCGTTCGGACCTCGGCCGCGACCGCGACGAGCAGCGTCCCGACCGCTTCCAGGTCGGCCAGAAGCTCGACGCCATGGTCACCGGTTTCGACCGTTCCAAGAAGCCGAACTTCTCGGTCAAGGCCCGTCAGCTGGCCGAAGAGAAGGAAGCGGTGGAACAGTACGGTTCGTCGGACTCGGGCGCTTCGCTCGGCGACATCCTCGGCGAAGCCCTGAAGGCCCGTTAATCGGTTCCTTCGGCTTTCCCGAAGCTGAAATCACCAAGAGCCCGTCCGGAGCGATCCGGGCGGGCTTTTGCTTTGAGGCGCTCGTCCGGGGGGCGTTTGCCTTTGCCGCCACTTGGGCCTAACGCCCGTGGCCATGAACCGCGCCTCGCCCACCAGCCTCGCCGCCACGCTCGACACCCGACGCGACATGTTCGGTCTCGTCTTCGTGCTCGCCGCGTTCGCGGCCGCGTGGCTGCCTCTCCCCGCGTTCGGCGCGATCGGCGTCGCCGAGCTGGGCGCCATCTTCCTCACCCTGCCCCATGCCCGCCGCCTCGACAGCGCCCGGCGCAGTCCGATCGGCATGCTCGGCCACATCACCGCGGTCATCTCCGGCGCGCTGATCTGCGTGTTCTTCATGGCCCGCTACGTGCACTACATCGGGTTCCAGACGCATATCGTACCCACGATCCTGCTCGCGCTCGCACTTGTCTTCCTGCTGGCGCTGCGCCGTCCGGTGCACTGAGTCGAACCCTTTCGCGCCCCCACTTCGCCCGTTAGTCTGGAGGCCAAGGAGAGACGCCATGCTCGAAGTTCATCAATTCCCCTGCCTCTCGGACAACTACGGTTACCTGCTGCACGACAGCGCCTACGGCGAAACCGTATGCATCGACACGCCCGATGCCGACGCGTACCTGCACCAGGCCGCGCACAAGGGCTGGCAGATCACCCAGATCTGGAACACCCACTGGCACAAGGACCACGCCGGCGGGAACCTTGCGATCAAGGCCGCTACCGGTTGCACCATCACCGCGCCCGAAGGCGATGCGGGACGGATCGAGGGCGTAGACCGCATGGTAAGGCACGGCGATATCGTCACGATCGGCGACCGCCAAGCCAAGGTGCTCGACGTGGGCGGGCATACCCTGGGGCACTGTGCCTATTTCCTCGCCGGTGCGCGGATGGCCTTCGTGGGCGACAGCGTCTTCGCGCTCGGCTGCGGGCGCATGTTCGAAGGCACGCCCGACCAGTTCTGGCGCAGCCTCGAGCGTATCAAGGCCCTCCCCCAGGACACCATGCTCTACTGCGCGCACGAATACACCGAAGCGAACTTGCGCTTCGCGCTCCACGCCGATCCCGACAACGCCGAACTCATCGCCTATGGCGAAGACATCAGGCGCTGGCGCGCGCAGGGCCTGCCCACCGTGCCGATGAAGCTGCAGCGCGAACTGGCCACCAACCCTTTCCTGCGCGCCGACGATGCCACTATCGGCGCGCGCTGGGCACCCGAAGGCCATCGCGGCGATGCCGTGGCCACCTTCGCAGCTCTGCGCGCGGCCAAGGACACCTTCTGACAGCCGGGCCTCTCCGCAGGTCGGTCACCTCCCGCAACCAGGCCCCACGGCGCGAACCACAGCCATAGCCTTACCCGCGTCCTTCACGCAGGAAAGAGCACCGCAATGGCATTTCGCCCCTACGTCAGCATGCTGGCCGGCCTTCTGATCCTCGCCTCCCTGCCGGCACCGGCCCGTGCCGAGACGGAGGCAAGTCTCGCCATCGAGGGTGGACGCGTGGCCCTTCCCGCACCCGATCGCGACGGTGTGCGCGCCTTCAAGGGACTGCCCTACGCCGCGCCGCCGATCGGCCCGCTGCGCTGGCGACCACCTGCCCCCGTCATCGCCTGGAAGGGGCGGCGCCCGGTCGCGCAGTTCGGACCCGACTGCCTCCAGACAGTCGGCGACGACAGCCCCGCCTCGCGCCCCAAGAGCGAGGACTGCCTCTTCCTCAACGTCTGGACCTCGGGCCCGCTCGACGCGCGCAAACCGGTCTTCGTCTGGATCCACGGCGGCGGCTCGCGCGTCGGTTCGGGCGCCCAGCCCAGCTTCGACGGCGCCGCGCTCGCGCGCAGGGGCATCGTCGTGGTGACGATCAACTACCGCCTCGGCGCCTTCGGCTTCCTCTCGACCCGCGATCTTTCCGCCGCGAGCGGCTATGGCGCTTCGGGCAATTACGGCTTCATGGACGACATCGCCGCACTGGGCTGGGTGCGCCGCAACATCGCCCGGTTCGGCGGCGATCCTACCCGAGTGACGGTCGGCGGCGAATCGGCCGGATCGGTTGCGACGAGCGTGCTCATGGCGTCACCCGAGGCACACGGCCTGTTCCAGCGCGCAATCGGCGAAAGCGGCTCGGCGCTGCGCCGTGCCGAATTCGGCAGCATGGGCGCGACCTCACTCGCCGCCGAGGAAGAGCACGGCGCCCGCCTGATGGCCGCGCTCGGCGTCCCCGATGCCGAGGCCGCGCGCCACCTTCCCGCGCAAGCCGTGCTCGAGGCCGCGCTCGCCATGAAGGACGCCTTCCACTTGCCCGTGGTCGACGGCAAGATCCTCCCTGACGCGCCGCTTCGCGTCATTCGCTCGGGTCACTTCAACGACGTGCCACTACTCGCGGGCTGGAATCACGACGAAGGCTCGTTCTTTGCGGCCGTGGCGACCGTGCCGCCATTGGCCAAGGAGCTCGAAACGCTCTACGGACGCCTCGCCGGCCAGATCGCACCGCTCTATCCGGTCGAGCCGGGCAAGGAAGACGCCCAGGTCGTCGCCGCGATCGGGCACCACGGGCTTGCCTGGCCGACCTGGATCTGGGCCGAAAGCGCCGCACGCAGCGGCACAGCGCCGGTCTATGTCTACCAATTCGAGCAGGCGCCCAAGCTTCGGGCCGGTGCGAAGGGCCCTGGCGTCGACGTCACCAAGCTCGGCGTCTACCATGGCGCCGAAGTCCCTTACGTCTTCGGCACGCTCGACCGGCAAACGGGCTGGACCATCGCTGCCGACGACCACCGCGTTTCGGGCACCGTCTCGCGCTATTGGGTCAATTTCATCACCAACGGGGATCCCAATGAAGCGGCGCTGCCAACCTGGCCCGCCTACCGCGTCACCGGTGGCCACGGGCCGATGCGCATGACACTGGGGCCTCTTGCCAAGGCGCAGCTCGATCCCGACTACCTGCGCTTTTCGGCCATCGCGGCCGCGCACGAAGCGATCGATCCGCCGCTCCCCTCGCCGCCCATCCGCTAGCGCACCAAGAAGGATATAAAGATTTCTTTATGTCCTTCTTGACCTCTCCCGAACCTTGCTCTCTAACCGGATCCGTCGAGGTTCCCCGCCCCCTTTTCCAGGCGCGGGGCTAAGACGGGAAGCCGGTGGCGTTGCCTTTGCGCAACGGAATCCGGCGCTGCCCCCGCAACTGTAAGCGGTGAGCGTCCCGGCCCTTGTCGCGCCACGGGTGCAATCGCACCGGGAAGGCCCGGCCAGGACGTAGCGACCCGCAAAGCCAGGAGACCTGCCTTCGACACGCTCCGCCTCCCCGAGAGGCCGGAGCAGCCACGCGCGTGGCGAAGGGCCACGCGTGCCATGGACCAACAACAAGGGTCATTTGCCTATGTCCAAGCCCCGTTTCCGCGCCGACCATGTCGGCAGCCTCCTGCGCCCCGAGGGTATCGCCCGCGCGCGCGCCGAAGGTGCCGAGCCTGCCGTCCTGCGCGCCGCCGAGGATGCCGCCATCCCCGATCTCATCCGCATGCAGGAAGAGGTCGGCCTCAAGGTCGTCACCGATGGCGAGGCGCGCCGCGCCTTCTGGCACTTCGACTTCATGGGCATGCTCGATGGCATGGAGATGCGCACCCGCGAGGAAGGCGTGCAGTTCCACGGCGTCAAAATCCCGCCGGTGCGCCCGGTGATCACCGGCAAGCTCGGCTTCCCTGCCGATCACCCGATGCTCGAGCACTTCACCTTCGTGAAGGAGCATACCAAGGTCTGCCCGAAGATTTCGATCCCGGGCCCCTCCTGCGTCCATTTCCGCACCGACCCGCAAGACGTCCTGCCCGCCGAATACCGCGATCCCGACGTGCTGATGGCCGATATCGCGGCGACCTACAAAGCCGCAGTCGAGGCCTACTACGCCGCTGGTTGCCGCTACCTGCAGATGGACGACATCTTCTTCGCCTACCTCGGCGACCCCAAGCAGCGCGAGGAGCGCAAGGCGATGGGCCAGGATCCCGACGACCTGATCCGCCGTTACGCCTGGATGCTGAACGAGGCGATCAAGGACCGTCCCGCCGACATGGCGATCGGGATGCACATGTGCCGCGGCAACTTCCGCAGCACCTGGGCCGCCAGCGGCGGCTACGACGCGGCGGCCGATGCCATCTTCAACGGCACCGACGTCGACATCTACTTCATGGAATACGACACCGACCGGGCTGGTGGCCTCGAGCCGCTCGCGCTGCTGCCCAAGGGCGACAAGCGCATCATGGCCGGCTTCATCACGACCAAGACGCCCGAGCTCGAACCGATCGACGCGATCCAGCGCCAGTTCGAAGCCGCCAGCAAGTTCGTCGACATCGACCAGCTCGGCATCGCGCCCCAGTGCGGCTTCTCCTCGACCGAGCACGGCAACGCACTCACCGTCGACGACCAGCGACGCAAGCTCGAACTCGTCGTCAAGGTCGCCGAGACGATCTGGGGCGAAGCCTGATCGCTTGAATCCGGCCGGGGAGCCTGCACGCCGCGTGCAGGCTCCCCGGCACCCTTGCTCGAATGCGTGTCAGTTGACCGAGAAATCGAAGATTCGCGCGGTCATCGCGCCGGCCGAGCCGGAACCGGACAGCGCATAGAGGAACCCGTATTCGCCCGCTTCAAGGGGCTGCTCGGTTTCGACGAGATAGACGCCGGGGCGAACTTCCTTGTAGCTGAACGCGATCCGGCCCTTGTCCATCACGCCCGACTTCGCACCAGCGATGTTCAGGCTGCCGACGCGGGCCTCACGACGCCCCTCCCTGGGCGTCACCTGCGTGAGGATCAGCTCGGAGGGCGATGCCACGACCGTATTGGTCCCGCTTGCTCAGGCCCGCAGCGGTATTGCCGTTCGATTCATCGGAGAAGAAATAGAACTGCGGCCGGGCGCGAGCTGATCGCAGCCGCGATGACGGGCGAGGCCCGCCAACAAAAAAGCCCCCGTCGGAAGACGGGGGCCTTTTTTGTTGTCCGAGAACCCAGTTCCCGGCGCTTGTCAGATGCCGGAGATGGCCTGGTTGACCAGCACCTTGTCGGCATCGGCCGAGTGGTTCCCCGCGATCAGCTCGCGTGCGGCCGCGGTGGCGGCATCGGCCGCGACGGCGCGCAGCTCGGAGACGGCGGCGAGTTCGGCCGCGCCGATCTTGTCCTGCGCCATCTTCTCGCGGCGGGCGATCACGTCCGCCGTGTCGGCTTCGGCCTTGGCCACGATCGCCAGCGATTCCTTGCGAGCGTGGTCAAGCATGGCTGCCGCGTCCTTTTCGGCCCCGGCGATCTTGTCCGCATATTCCTTGCGCAGGGCTTCCGCCTCGGCGCGCAGGGTCTTCGCTTCCTCGAGCTGCGCCTTGATGTCGGCGATGCGGGAATCGAGGCCCCGGCCGATGGCCTTGGGAACGCCCTTCCACAGCGCGATCAGCAGCAGCACGATCATCGAAGAACTGACGACGAAGGCCGGCGGGGCAAAGCCCAGCAGCATCGGCTCGGCGTGGTGCTCGACGCTCGCGTGCGTGTCGGTAGCACCCGCCACAGTCGCCCCCTTCTGATCCAGAGACGTCTGGACTTCAGCGCGATCAGCCATGGACCAGGTTCTCCTTCACAGCGGCGCGGACCTGGCCCTCGTCGAGCGAGAGACCGGCGACACGGCCGATGATATCACGGGTCGCTTCGGCAGCTACCGTCTCGATTTCGGCGGCAGCGGCCTTGCGGGCGGCAGCGATGCCAGCTTCCGCATCGGCAATCTTGCCATCGATGGTCGCCTGAGCGGCAGCAAGACGCTGCTCGGTCTCGGTGGCGGCCGTTGCGCGGGCCTCGGCGATCAGGGCGTGGGCCTGGGCGCGGTTGGCGTTTTCACGCTGGCGCCAGGATTCCTCTTCGGCATCCGCCTGCTTGCGCGCGCGTTCGGCGGCAAGAAGGTCGTCGGCAATCTGGTTGTCGCGCTTCGCGACCGTATCCATGACCTTCGGCACCATACCCCGTCCGATGACGAAGAAGGTGAAGCCGAAGAACACCAGGATCCAGAAGATCTGGCTGGAATAGGTTGCGGCAAGCTGTTCGATCTGAGGCATGGGTCAGCCCTGTGGTCGAGGTGGCCGGGAAAATATCGTTCCGCGTCCGGCCCGCCTGCCAAAGGGCCAGGCCTGCCGGACGCGGATCAATGTGCTTTGGATCCGCCGCGATTACGCAGCGAAGATCAGCAGAGCAGCGATAACGAACGAAAGCAGGCCCAGAAGCTCGGCACCGGCGAAGCCGATGAAGAGACGGCCCTGCTGCGCGTCGGCAGCGCCGGGGTTGCGCAGCGCGCCTTCGAGGAACTTGGCGAACACGTTGCCCACGCCGATCGAGGCGAGGCCAGCACCGATAGCGGCGAAACCTGCACCAAGCAGCTTTGCAGCTTCTGCGTCCATTTCAAAAACTCCCTTTGGTATGCCCGAATGATTGAGCGGTAAAACGTGAGATCAGTGAAGATTCTCGGCGTCGTTGAGATAGACGCAGGTGAGAAGAGCGAAAACGTAGGCCTGGATACCGGCAACCAGCAGCTCGAGCGCGCAGATGCCGACCATCAGGATGAAGCTGGGCACGCCCGCGATCGCGAACAGGCCGATGTTGGCGTTGCCCGAGTCAATGACGAAGCTGGACAGCACCTCGAGCAGGACGTGGCCGGCCATCATCGCGACGAAGAGACGAAGGCCAAGGCTGAACGGACGCACCAGGAACGAGACGAGTTCAACGAAGAAGATCGGAACCACCATCATCGCGGGCGTACCATGCGGCACGAAGAGCGAGAAGAAGTGCAGCTTGTGCTTGGCGAAGCCGACGATCAGCACGATCGCGAAGGACATCACCGCCAGAACACCGGTCGCCGAGAAATGGCTGGTGAAGGTGAAGGCGTGCACGCCGAACACGCCGATCGGCAGAAGGCCGAGCACGTTGGCGAACAGGATGAACATGAACAGCGAGAAGATGTAGGGCACATACTTCTTGCCGTTGGGGCCAACGTTGGCGGCCAGCATGCCATCAATGAAGCCGGTGAAGGTTTCCACCGCCATCTGCCAGCGGCCGGGAACGAGCTGGCGCTTCGAGCCCCCTGCCACGAAGATGAAAAGCGCAACGGTGGCGATCGCCATCCAGAGCGCACTGTTCGTAAAGGCGATATTATACCCCGCGATGGACCAGTGACCCGAGCCGAAAAGCGGCTCGATGGTGAACTGGTGCATCGGATCGACCTTCGCTTCGGCTGCCACGCGAATATCCCTGTCGCCTGTGAACGGCAGCGCCTGTCCCAAATCCCCCCTATAATGGGTTCAGTCCGGGCGCCGGTTCGTAATCCGTATAATGTTCCTGAAGGCAATGAATATTCCGAAGAACATCATCCCCAACAGACCCCAGGGGCTTGTACCCGCGAAGTGGTCGATGAGCCACCCCAGGAACAGACCGCCAGCAAGTCCCCCCAACAGCTCCGAAAGGACGCGGTTTCCGATGCGATAGTTCTCATCGGCCTCCACGCCTGCCTTCGGACGATTCCGCGCCTCCTCGCGCCCGCGAAGGTCCTTCAACCGTTCGTCGAGCGCCTGAATGCGGGCATCTTCGCCAACAGGGCCTTGGACGGGTTCCTTGTCGCTCATGCCAGATTGCTCCTTTTTTCAATCAGGAACGGGTGACGCGTTCGACAGTTGCCCGTCGTGGGCGCCGCCCCCTTAGGGTGGGGCTATTCCCGAGTCAACCATGGCAGACACGTGACGAACCATCCATCCATGTCTGCGGTCATTTGCGCACCACGGATGGCGATTTCGAAGTTAGCGATAACGCCTCGTGCCATCGGGAGAAAAGCGTCGCCGCGGCAACCCGAAAGTCAAATGCCCCTAACGACGCGGGCCCCTTTCCGGAATTTGGAAAGAGGCCCTTGCTAATACCTAAGTCGAAGACAATGATTCGCGACGGCGGACCGACCGCTTCAGGGACACTTCGGATCGCGTTCGGGCGCGCCCGAGCCGCGCGTCTTCCAACTGCCGTCGGGAGCCTGGTACTTTTCGCCCGGAACCGTCTCGGCGATAAGTCGGCACGCCGTGGTGAAGGCGTATTCGTCGATCGTGCTCGACAGGCTTGCGGCCTTCGAGGTGTAAAGCGCGCGGCGCTTGTTGTTGATGTCGCGCACCATGGCCCGGATGTCGTTGCCCTGCTCGCCCACCACACCAAGATAACCGTCGCGCTGCTCGCCGACCTTGCCCGCTGCGCGGGCGGCGGAATAGGCGGGGTCGCGCGACTGCGCGCCGGCGCTCGCCGCGAAGCCGAGCGCACCCATCGCGGTCAGGGCGAGCGCCGTGGCGGCAAAAGGTTTGACCATAAAGCTACGCATCAGAAGATCTCCGGGTTTTCCTCAATCGTGTTCGCGGCATCGGCGGCAAGGCGGTAGATGACCTCCTGGCGGATATTGATGTTGAGCTCGATCACGATCGGCTTGTCGGGCGCGGACACGTTCACGCAACCTCCAAGCGCAGGGATCGCCCCCAGCACCAATCCCGCCAGTCCGAAAGTCCGGACCACGGACCCTTCTCGATCCAGCTGCCTCAGCGTCTTGCTCCTTGTTCGAGAGCCGCTTCTTGCAGGCCGGAAGGTTGGGGTCAATTTGCACGTGATCATGGTGTGTCCTCGCTGACTGGAGGCTGAATGGAGATGAACGGAGCGACCGCGCCGTCTTTTGCGGGGGATTTGCCGTCCTTGCCCACGAGCCCGAGCGCGCGCGGATCGGCGACATAATTCGAATCGTAAAGCGAGCGCATGTTCCCGAAGAGCTGGAAGAACGGCGCCTTGATGTTGACGATGAAGCGGATCGGCAACTTGGCCACCTGCCGCGTCAGGAAATTGCGCTTTGCCCCTGCCCCCTGGCTTACGCCGCTGAATTGGATGCGGGTGATGATCTCGCCCGAAAGTGATCCGTCAAGAACGACCTTCATCGTCTTGTAATCGACCGATTTGAGTGCATCGAAGGCAAAGTTGCCCATGGCCGAGAGGTCTTCGTAAGTCAGTGCACCGACATAGGCCACGTTGCCACCCGGATCGCGCGCCACCAGCGTTCCGCCCTCGATCCGCCCGCCCTTTTCGTCGAAGACGATCGGCAATTCCCCGTCGAAAACGCCGCTTGCCGAAACGTTGCCCAGTTCCATCTGGCGCACGAGGCTCGCGGCATCGAGCCCGGTCACCGTCAGCGTATAGCGCCGCGTCTCGACCGCGCCGACCGTCATCGTGGTCGGCTGCAGCTTCAAGGTGCCCTGCATGAAGGGCCAGGTCGCGCCATTGACGACGAGCCGATAGTTGGGCTCCATCTCGAAGGAGATCACCCCGTCGTTGACCTCGATGCCGGGATTGATCGAAGCCACCTTGAGCCTCTGGTCGGGCGCGGTAACCATGCCCAGGAGATCGGTGAAGACGACTTCGCCCGAGAGCCCCTGCACCGGCCCGAAGGGCGCGGCGAAGTCGAGGCCGTCGCTGGCGAACCGCCCGCGGCTGGTGATGCGATCCCCGTTCCAATCGATCCGGCCCGTGCCGTGCACATCGCCCTTGAGCGAGGAAACCAGACCCTTGACGCTGTCGGCAAGCTGGTCGGGTTGCAGCGCCTTGCCAAACTTGAGATCGTCGACACGAAGGTCGGCATGCCCGCGCATCGTGCCCAGATCGTGAACGATGTCGGCCCGCACCACGGCGCGGTCCGAGACCGGCTCACGCAAGGTCGCGTCCGCCTCGATGACGTTGTTCGACAAGGTCAGCGAGGCCCCTCGCGCAATAAGCGGATGGAAACGGCTCGTCTTGGCGCGATCGACCAGTTCGAAGCCCGCGTCCTCGAGCGCGAGCACGCCCTTGGCGAAGCGCCAGTGCCCGGCCGCCTTGTGGAGGTCGAGCGGCACCGCCGCAAGCGCCACATCGGCGTCCTCGAAGGTGCCGGACACATCTCCGGTCAGCAGCGCATCGAGGTTGGCGATCGTGAAGCGCGAGGGCGCCTCCTGCGGGCCAAGCGCCACATTGACGTCGCGCGCGGTGAGCGTGCCCGGGTAAGCGATCCCGACCGCCCCGCTCTTGAGCGCGATGGGCGATTCGCCGAGATGGCCCGACAAGGCCAGCGATGGCGTGCCCGCCGCAAGCCGGAACCCCTTGCTATCCAGATGCGCGATCGCCGAACCGGTCGCCGGGCAGAGCGAAAGGCGGTCGCGGTCGAGCGCCAGATTGGCGACCTTCAGGCTGTCGAAGGTCATCGTCGTGCACGAAGGCCAGAGCGCGAGATCGCCGTTCGCCCCCCAGTGCGCCGCGAGCGGCATCGCCAGATTTTCGACCGACCCTCCCGGCAGCGCACCGCCGAGGCGCACTTCGCCGACCATCGTCAGGTCGCCCTTGCGGTCCTGGCGAATGACGAGATCGGGCACCTGCAAATGGTCGGCGCCCTGGCGATAATCGGCCATTTGCACATGGAACGCCGCCGCGCCCGCACCTTCCATCTCCATGCGGCCGGTCATCGCCGGAAGGCCGGGGCCGGAAGTCACGAAGTTACCCGAAATCCGCGGCAAGCCCGCGGAGAGCATGGCCTGGACGCGCGAAACTTCGAGCAGGCTCACCCCGCCGGCCGTGCGCACGCTCGCCTGCGGCACGACGATGCTCGTGCCGCTCTGCCCCTCGCCCTTGTCCGTACCCTCGCCATCGCCCCGGCGCACTGCGCCCGCATCGGCGCCGTTATGGCGCGCAACGATACGGGCGGCAAAGCGACTGCCCTTCAACTGGCTGGCAAGGTTGGCGCGCAGCTTATCGACCAGCGAGGCCGCGAAAGTTCCCTGCGCGGCGTCACGCCCCTTGCCAAGCGCGGCGACCACTTGCACCCCCGGCGTCACGTCGCGGCCGGAAAGGTCCGCCTCGAGAACGAGCGAGCTGAACTGGCGCTTGGCGCGCGCAGTTCCGCTCAGTTCCAGCGAGGAAAGTCGCAGCGCCGGAATCGCCGGATTGCGCGCGGTGAGATCGTAGCGCGCGTTCAGCGCGCCCTTGCGATAGGTCGCCTGCCCCGTACCCTCGAGGGCCGAGAAGCGCGCCTGCGCCATGCGCAGCGCCTTGCTCGCGAGCCCGAAATCGGCCTTGCCGCCGTCGAGCGTCTCGTCGAGCGTCAAGTCAAGATTGAGCCCCGCCTTGGCGATCGAAAGGTCCTTGTCCGAGCAACCCAGCGATTCGAGCCGTACAGGCCCGACCAGCCGCGGCTGACCATGCGAGACGCTCAGCTTGCCATAGACGCTCGCGGGGCCACTGCGGCACCCACCGTAGTCGAGGCCGCGCGCCGTGGCACCCAGTTCACCCGTGAAGCCGCCACGCAGACCGCCGGCCCCCGCCAGGCTCACGCCCACCCGACCGGCGTCGGTTTCGACCAAGGCACGCCCATCGACGATCGCGACATCCAGGTCGGGCAGGCCGGCGGGCGTGGAAGAGTCCCGGCGATCGAACAGCACCCGGTCGAGAAAGCCGAAGCTCACCTCCCCGCCGTGAACACGTCCGTAAAGGCGCGGGCGCACGAGCGTGACGCGACCGATCCCCGGCCACCCGAAACCAAGATCGGTGTCGATGCGGATTTCCTCGATCGTCAGATCGGGCCGCGAAGGGTTGCCGATGACGACGTTGCGCACGACCTGCTCGTCCGTGCCGATCCGCACGATCTCATAAGTGGCCGGGAGCCCCAATGCGGTCAGTTCGCGCTCGACGAGATTATGGGCAATGTCCTTGCGCTCGATCCAGGCGGTGCCGAATCCGGCCGCCGCGACCAGGCCAATCGCGAGACCGATTCGCCAGCGCCGGCGCCGACGCTGCGCCTGCGAAGACTCCTGCGCAGCCGCGCCCTGCCAAGCCGCACCGCTTTCACTTTGTTCACTATCTAGCGCCATTCGCTCCATCACTTGCGCTGAGCGCGGCAGAAAGGCAATTGTCTGCACGACAATGCCTGACGATACCCCCCTCTTTCCTGAACCGACCGCACGTCACGCGGCGAACGCCCGCGACGCGAGGCGCGCCGAACCTTCGTCCGGGACCGATCCTTCGGGACACCGGGCGCGCCTGCGTCAGCGCCTCATCGGGGGTGGGCCAGATGCTCTTGGCGATCATGAGATCATTGAACTGCTGCTGATGCAGGCGGTTCCCCGCCGCGACATGAAGCCGCTTGCGCGCAGCCTGCTCCAGCGTTTCGGCACTCTTGCCGGCGTTCTCCAGGCCGACCCGCGCACGCTGGCAGCGCATCCCGGCATGGGCGAGGCGACCGCCGCCGCGCTGCGCATCGTCACCGTCGCCGCCACCCGTCTGGCCCGCCAGAAGGTTCGCGAAGCGCCGGTGATCGGTTCGTGGCAGGCGCTGATCGACTACCTCACGATCGACATGGCGCACCTCACGCTCGAGCGCGTGCGCGTGCTCTACCTCAACACCAAGAACATGCTGATTCTTGACGACCTCGTCGGCGAAGGCTCGATCGACGAAGCCGCGATCCACCCACGCGAGGTAATCCGCCGCGCGCTCGACATCGGCGCCTCGGCACTGATCCTTGTACACAATCACCCCTCCGGTTCGCCCGAACCCAGCCGGGCCGACATCGAGATCACCAACCGCATCGCCGAGGCCGGACGCCTGCTCGGCGTCGCCGTCCACGACCACGTGGTGATCGGTCGCGAGGGTCATGTCTCGCTGCGTGCAAAGGGCCTCATCTGACCAAATACTGCCGGCCGTCTTCCGCCAACGTCCCTTCATCGCGAGGGTGGAAACAATGCTGCGCCAGACCGGGCGAAAAATGCGCCGCCATGCAATCCAAGAAATTCTAAATCCCCGACAATCAATTCAACTTTTTTTGTAGTAAACAAGGGCTTTGCGCAGTGCACAATTGCCGCTAGACCCTTGCCCGTCGCGTCGAACTCCGACGCCAATCGTAGGGGTACGGATGCATTTCGGTTTCGATCTGGCCACGCCAGTGGTCATGGCTCCCTTGCTTGTATTACTGTTCCTGGCCTTCGCGTTCGAAGTGGCCGCCCCCGAAGTCGTTGCCCTGGGCCTTGTCGCCATCCTCCTCGTCCTGGGCGTGATCGCCACCGACGACGTGCTCGACGCGATGGGCAATCCTGCCCCGCTCACCATCGTGAGCATGTTCATCATGTCCTCCGCGCTCGTGCGCACGGGCGCGCTCGACTTTTTTTCGAACAGCATCACCGGCATGGGCAAAACGCGCCCGTTCCTCTCGATCTGCGTGTTTCTGGGCCTGATCGCGACCATCTCCGCCTTCACCAACAACACCCCGCTGGTGATGATGATGATCCCGGTCGGCATCTCGATCGCACGCGAGCTGGGTATCCCTGCCTCGCGTATCCTGATGCCGATTTCCTTCGCGGCGGTGCTCGGCGGCACCGTCACGCTGCTCGGCACCTCGACCAACATCCTTGTCGACGGCGTCGCGCGCCGCGCCGGGCTTGCCCCCTTCGGGCTGTTCGAGATCGCGCCCGTCGGCCTCATCGTCGCGGTCGTCGGCGTGATCTGGCTGGCGGTTTCGAACAAGATGCTGCCCGACCGCCAGACCGTCGCAAGCCTGGGCAGCGTGAGCGACAACAAGCGCTTCGTCGTCTCCATCTTCATCGAGGAAGGCTCGCCCTACATCGGCCAGTCGCCCAAGACGATCGACCTGCTCTCGCGCAGCGAACGCCGCCTCGTCGACGTTCTGCGCGGCGACGATTCGCTGCGCCGCAACCTGTCCGCGCACACGCTGGAAGAAGGCGACATCCTCGTCCTGCGCACTTCGGCGAGCGATCTCATGTCGCTCAAGGAAAACGGACGCCTGCGCATGGCCGCCGCGTCCACCACCGACCCGCACCTCGTCCAGCTCTCGACGCGCAATTCGATCATGGTCGAAACGCTGCTCGCGCCCGGCGCCGAGATCATCGGGCACACCTTGTTCGACTTGCGCCTGCGCCGCCGCTACGGTGTCTACCCGATCGCGCTGCACCGCAAGGGCACCAATCTCGAGGACCGTTTCGAGCGCGTGCCCCTTCAGGTGGGCGACACGCTGCTCATCGAGGGCGCGCCCGAGGACCTTCGACGCCTGGTCGAGGACCAGCAACTGGTCAACATCGCCGAACCCACGACGCGCGGTTTCCGCCGCAACAAGGCCTGGATCGCGGTCGCGACGATGGTTGGCGTGGTCATCGCCGCCGCGTTCGACGTCATGCCGCTCGCGGGCCTTGCGGTAATGGGCGTCGCCGTCGTGCTCGGCGCGCGCTGCGTCGAACCCGAGGAAGCCTTCCGCGCGGTCGACTGGCGCATCATCGCGCTGATCGTGGCGATGCTCTCGATCGGGACGGCGCTCGAGCGATCCGGCCTCGTCGAGACGCTCGTCAGCTTCGCCAGTCCCTATCTCGGCAAGGCGGGCCCGATCGCCGGCCTCGCGGCGATCTACCTCGTCAGCCTGGTCCTGACCGAGCTGGTGACCAACAACGCGGTCGCGGTCGTGGTGACGCCGATCGGGATACAGCTCGCGCATTCGCTCGGCGTCGACCCCCGGCCCTTCGCCGTGGCGGTCATGTTCGCCGCATCGGCCAGCTTCCTGACTCCGATCGGCTACCAGACCAACACGCTCGTCTACAGCGCGGGCGGCTACAAGTTCACCGACTTCTACAAGTACGGCTTCCCCCTGACGCTGGTGGTCGCCATCACGACCCTGATCGCAATTCCGCTGATCTGGCCTTTCTGATTCCACGCGGCTTCGGCACCCTCAGTGCCGGAGCCGCGCCGGACACCCCCGAAAAATCCATGACGCCGGCGCTGCGCACGCGCCTTCCCCTTGCCTTTCGCGGCAAGGAACCCTAGCGGCTGCACGCGTCAGCCAAAGGAGTTCTTGCATGGTCCCCCGTTACGCCCGCCCCGCCATGACCGCGATCTGGGAGCCCGAAGCGCGCTACCGCATCTGGTTCGAGATCGAGGCACACGCCGCCGTGAAGATGGGCGAGATGGGTACCGTGCCCGAAGCCGCCGGCAAGGCACTGTGGGACTGGTGGAACACCAACCCCAAGGTCGACGTCGAGGCGATCGACGCCAAGGAAGCGATCCTCAAGCACGACGTGATCGCCTTCCTCGACTGGGTTGCCGAACAGGTCGGCCCCGAGGCGCGCTTCATGCACCAGGGCATGACCAGCTCCGACGTGCTCGACACCACGCTCAACGTCCAGCTCGTGCGAGCCGCCGACATCCTGCTCGCTGACCTCGACGACCTCCTCGCCGCAATCAAGCGCCGCGCGATGGAGCACAAGTACACCCCCTCGATCGGCCGCAGCCACGGCATCCATGCCGAGCCGGTGACCTTCGGCCTCAAGCTCGCCGAGGCCTACGCCGAATTCACCCGCGCGAAGAAGCGCCTCATCGCCGCGCGCGAGGAAGTCGCGACCTGCGCGATCTCGGGCGCCGTGGGCACATTCGCCAATGTCGATCCCGCCGTCGAAGTCTACGTTGCCGAAAAGATGGGCCTCGAGGTCGAGCCGGTTTCGACGCAGGTCATCCCGCGCGACCGCCACGCGATGTTCTTCGCGACGCTGGGCGTGATCGCCAGCTCGATCGAGCGCCTCGCCGTCGAAGTGCGCCACCTCCAGCGCACCGAAGTGCTCGAGGCCGAGGAATACTTCTCGCCGGGCCAGAAGGGCTCGTCGGCCATGCCGCACAAGCGCAACCCCATCCTCACCGAGAACCTCACCGGCCAGGCACGCATCATCCGCTCCTACGCGATGCCCGCCATGGAAAACGTGGCGCTGTGGCACGAGCGCGACATCTCGCACTCTTCGGTCGAGCGCTTCATCGGACCCGACGCGACGATCACCCTCGACTTCGCGCTCGCACGCCTGACCGGCGTCATCGACAAGCTGCTCGTCTACCCCGAGCGCATGCAGAAGAACCTCGACCGCATGGGCGGCCTCGTCCACTCGCAGCGCGTCCTGCTTGCGCTGACGCAGGCGGGTCTCTCGCGCGACACCTCCTACCGCCTCGTCCAGCGCAACGCGATGAAGGTGTGGGAATCGGACGGCCAGCTCAGCCTCATGGAGCTGCTCAAGGCCGACGAGGAAGTGGCCGCGGCCCTGACGCCTGCGCAGATCGAGGAGAAGTTCAACCTCGACTACCACTTCAAGCACGTCGACACGATCTTCGAACGCGTCTTCGGCGCCTGAGGCCGGAGCGCCGCAGCCGACGGCGAGCGCGGAATCGAGCCGGGGCTTTCCATGCCCCGGTTTCGGTCCTAGCATCGTGGTTTGGCACGAAGGCACGGGTCGCCCTGACGCGATCCGCAAGCCGATCACGCAACGGGAAGCAGGAGCAAGCATGAAAGCCGTTCGCAGCATTTCATGGATCGTGACCACGGCCATCCTGGTCGCCTTCATCGCGATGAACTGGACCAAGGTGCCGGTAAACTTCTGGCCACTCGACGATGGCAACTACATCCATTTCGACTGGCCGGTCGGCTTCGTCGCGATCTTCTTCTTCCTGCTCGGCATGCTTCCGGTCTGGCTCTATTTCCGAGCGGTGCGCTGGCGGCTGAACCGCCGCATCGCCAGCCTCGAAAACACGCTGCGCGCCAGTTCCATGCCTTCGATCAATGAAACGGGCGAGCCGATCGCCTCTGCTGCGAGCGTCTCGTCCGCGACGAGCGATGACAGAACAACAACCGCCCAACTGAGCCCGGATACCGACACGCCATGAGCCACAACCCCGTCTACCTCGCCCTCGACGTTCCCCGCCTCGATGCCGCCGAAGCGCTGGCGCGCAAGGTCAAGGACCACGTCGGCGGGATCAAGCTCGGGCTCGAATTCTTCTGCGCCCATGGCCACCACGGCGTGCGCGAACTGCAGAAGATCGGCCTGCCGATCTTTCTCGACCTCAAGCTCCACGACATCCCCAACACCGTCGCCGCCGCGATGCAGGCGATCAACACGCTCAACCCTGCCGTCGTGACGATCCACGCCGCGGGCGGGCGCGCGATGATGGAGGATGCCAAGGCCGCTGCGGGCGAGAACACCAAGGTCGTGGCCGTCACCGTGCTGACCAGCCTCGACGACGACGACCTCACCGCGATCGGCATCAAGGCCGATCCGATGGAGCAGGCCCTGCGTCTTGCCGAACTCTCGCAAGCCGCCGGTCTCGACGGGATCGTCTGTTCGGGCCACGAAGTCGGTGCGATCCACAAGCAGTGGAAGGACGGCTACTTCGTCGTGCCCGGCCTGCGCCTGCCCGACAGCAAGCTGGCCGACCAGAAGCGCATCGTCTCCCCGCGCGAGGCGCGCGACAACGGCGCCAGCCTGCTGGTCGTCGGCCGTCCGATCCGGGGCGCCGAGGATCCGCTGGCCGCCGCCCGCGCGATCGAGGAAACACTTTAATAGAAGCGCCTTTTCGGTTTCATTCAGGCGCACGAAACATCCTTGCGGGCAGTTCGTTGAAACTGTCCCCCGAGAGGATGATGGAGTGCGACTGATGAAACCGAATTCCCTGCTGGCCGGCGCTGCCCTGACCTTGGCCAGCCCTCTGGCTTGCATCGCCGGCGCGTTGGCCCTGCCCGCCGGCGCCCATGCACAGGATGCCGCCCCCGCCGCGATCGCGCCCGGCCACACGCTCCTGACGATCTCCGCCCAGGGCACCTCGAACCGCGAACCCGACATGGCGACTTTCAGCGCGGGCGTAACCACGCAAGGCGCCAGTGCGAGCGCGGCGCTTGCCGAGAATTCGCGCGCGATGAACGCGGTCTTTGCCGCCCTCAAACGCGCCGGGATCGCCGACAAGGATGTGCAGACCAGCAATCTCAACGTGAGCCCGGTCTACCAGAACCCCGCGCGCAAGCCCGACGGCAGCTACGACGCCAGCGAGCGCAAGATCACCGGTTACCAGGTCAACAACACCGTCTCGGTGCGCCAGCGCAAGCTCGACGACTTCGGCAAGGTGATCGACGCGCTCGTTTCGGCCGGCGCCAACGAGGTCAACGGCCCCAACTTCACACTCTCGCAACCCGACGCGGCGCAGGACGAGGCGCGCACCGCCGCGATCCAGGCCGCGCGCCAGCGGGCGGATCTCTATGCCAAGGCCGCCGGGATGCGCGTCGTTCGGATCGTCTCTATCGCCGAGACCGGCGGCTATTCGCCTCCCATGGCCATGGCGCCGCGCAAGATGATGGCCGCCGAAGCCGCCCCGGCGCCCGTGGCCGCCGGTGAACTGGAAATCACCGCCGACGTTTCGGTCCAGTTCGAACTCGCGCCCTGATCGCCATGCACGATCCGCGCGGCAGGATCAGTTGAGCATCATGTCGCGCGAATCGATGGCGTAGTTCACCAGCGTCACGGTGTCGTCCTTGCCCTTGCGGTAGGTAAACTGCTCGGTGCCCGTGCCTTTCTCGAACGTGGTCTGCATGACCGCGGTCAGGTACGTCCCCCCCGTCGTGGCGTTGGTGTTCCAGCCGGTCTGCTTGGTTTCCTTGACCGCCCCCAGCTTGTCGTGGACGGCTTGGAGGAGCTTCTCGAAGTCGGCCTTCGAACTGGACTGGCGCAAGTCGGGATCGGCCGTCATCCAGATGCGGTCGTAGGAGCCCGCCGCGAGGTCGGCGTGAAAGGTCCCGATCGCCGCGTCCGCCTTTTCGAACGACTGCTTGATGTTGCAGCCGGCGAGCGTTGCAGCGACGGCAAATGGGACTAGAAGGCGGGCCAGGCGATTCATTGCGGGTAAGTTCCTTATCGGCACGGAGCCGGCGCACTCTAGTCAGCGGACAGCCCATGCCAACAGCGGCGATCAAGATTTGTGGAATTTCGACACCCGACGCGCTCGACGCCGCGATCCGCGCGCGCGCCGAGTACGCGGGCTTCGTCTTCTTCGCCAAAAGTCCTCGCAATGTGACACCCGCGCAGGCCGCCCAGCTTTCCCAGCGCGCCGAAGGGCGCATCACTCGGGTCGGGCTCTTCGTGGACGCCGACGATGCGACAATCGCGCAGGCGCTTGCCGCCGCGCGGCTCGACGCGCTCCAGCTTCACGGCCAGGAGACACCCGAGCGCGCGGCGCAGCTGCGCGCGCGCCATGGCGTCGAGGTGTGGAAGGCGCTTTCGGTCGCCACGGCCCGCGACGTCGAACGCGCGGGCGCCTACGCCGGCGCGATCGACCGGGTGCTGTTCGACGCCAAGACCCCCGCGGGCACCTTGCCCGGCGGAATGGGGCTCAGCTTCGACTGGTCATTGGTGGCGAACTGGAAAGGGCCGATCGCCTGGGGTCTCGCCGGTGGGCTCACCCCCGACAACGTAGGCGAAGCCATCCGCCGCACCGATGCGCCCTTGGTCGACACCTCCTCGGGCGTCGAGAGCGCCCCCGGCATCAAGGACCATGCGCGCATCGCCGCTTTTTGCGAGACCGTGCGCGCGCAGACCTCTCAGAACATGTAGCCGATACCGCCGATCACGATGTTCTTGTTCGGCTCCTCGGGCAGGATCAGGTGCTTGTATTCGAGCTTGGCGTAGAGATGTTCGCCGAGTTCCTGCTCAAAACCGGTGGTGAAGCCCCAGGCCTCGTCGCACTCGGGACAGTCCTTCGACTGCCAGTTGAGCCCGACGAAGGCCTTGCCGCGTTCGGTAACGGACGCACCGACGCGCACGCCGATGCCGGCCGCAAAATGGCGATCCTCGACCAGTTCCTTCTCAAGCGTGCCTTCCACACCCGCGAACAGCACCTCGTTGAGATCGAAATCGTAACCGGCGGCCAGTCCCGCGACCACGGCATCCTCTTCATGGGCGAAGCTGACGCCTCCCACCGCTTCAACATAGGCTTCGTCCGCAAGAGCAGGAGCCGAAACACACGACAGGGCAAACGCGACACACGCGATCGAAGAGCGCACGGCAAACCTCACCAGAACGGACAGATAACTCCATCATAGGAAGGCTAAAGACTTCGTGGTGATCAGGTGCTCGGGTTTTTCCTTAGATCGGGGAGAATTTCACGCATCTTCGGGCAAGGATTGCAGCGCCTGCGTTCGCCCATCTTCGTGCTGCTAAGATCCCATATACGCAAGAAGGGCGCCCTGCCGTGGCAGGGCGCCCTTCCTGTGCCCGGGTTGCGACCCGCGGGCTTGTTCCTGTCAGAACTTCACGCCAACGCCGACCAGGCCGACGTCTGCATCGGGCGTGTAGTCGCCGATCAGCACATGCTGGTACTGCGCGTTGATGAAGTAGCGCGTGCCAACCGACTGCTCGACACCGCCACCAACGCCGACACCACTGTTGCAGGTCCGGCAGAACTTCGACTGCCAGTTGGCAGTTGCGTAAAGCTTGGTGTCCGGGGTGACCTTGACGCCCGCCCGGCCGCCAGCGCCCCAGGTCACGCGCGTGTCACCGTCGAACGACTTGTCGGCCGAACCCTGCACGCCGACGAAGAACGGCGACTTGCCAAGGTCATAGTCGTAGCCAGCCGCGACACCGGCGGTGCCCTGCGAGTCCTGACCATTCCAGACCATGCCGGTGCGCGCTTCGATGCGAGCTTCATCGGCCATGGCGGGGGTGGCAGCTGCGACAACGGCGGCAGCGGCAAGCGAAACGAGTGCAGTACGCATATTCTCAAACTCCAAAAACTTACCCCCGACCCTCTTTCGGGGAGTGACCCTCTCTGGGGTGACCTGCCGCTGCGCCCCCCGGCCTTTCACCAGGATGAACAAATTGTTGTTAAATGACCCAAAACTGTCAGAATTCTGCGCTATTTGGTAACAAAATTGCATTGATCGCGCCGGCATGTGCAAACCATGCAATTGTAAATTGTCGATGAGGTCCCAAGCGGGCGATCGCGCTGGACAGTCTCGCACGGCTCTGCCAACGCTCGCGCACCATGACCGAACACCTGCCTGTAAACAGCTTGCGCGCGCTTCCCGATGCCTCCGGCCACTTCGGCCAATTCGGCGGGCGCTATGTTGCCGAAACGCTGATGCCGCTGATTCTCGATCTCGAGAAGGAGTACCGCAAGGCGCAGGACGACCCGGAATTCTGGGCCGAATTCGATGCGCTGATGAAGGACTTCGTAGGCCGTCCAAGCCCGCTCTACTTCGCCCCTCGCATGACCGAGCACTGGCGCGCCAAGGCGCCCGCCGGCAAGGGCCCGAAGATCTATTTCAAGCGCGAAGAGCTGAACCACACCGGCGCGCACAAGATCAACAACTGCATCGGCCAGATCCTGCTTGCGATGCGCATGGGGAAAACCAAGATCATCGCCGAGACGGGCGCGGGCCAGCATGGTGTCGCGACGGCCACGGTCGCCGCGCGATTCGGCCTGCCCTGCACGATCTTCATGGGCGCGACCGACGTCGAACGCCAGAAGCCCAACGTGTTCCGCATGAAACTGCTCGGCGCCGAAGTGGTGCCGGTCACCAGCGGCGCGATGACGCTCAAGGACGCGATGAACGATGCACTGCGCCACTGGGTGGCGAACGTGCACGACACCTTCTACATCATCGGCACCGCCGCCGGACCGCACCCCTATCCCGAGCTCGTGCGTGATTTCCAGTCGATCATCGGCAAGGAAACGCGCGAACAGATGCTCGAGAAGGAAGGGCGCCTGCCCGACCATCTCGTCGCGGCCGTGGGCGGTGGTTCGAATGCGATCGGCCTGTTCCACCCCTTCCTTGACGATCCCGAAGTCGCCATGACCGGCATCGAGGCGGGCGGCCACGGCGTCGACACCGACAAGCACGCCGCCTCGCTGACGGGCGGCAAACCGGGCATTCTCCACGGCAACAAGACCTACCTGCTGCAGGACGAGGACGGCCAGATCACCGAGGCGCACTCGATCTCGGCCGGGCTCGACTATCCGGGCCTTGGCCCCGAGCATTCCTGGCTCCACGAATCGGGCCGCGTGAACTACGTGCCGATCACCGATGCCCAGGCGCTCGAGGCGTTCCAGCTTTGCTGTTCGCTCGAGGGGATCATCCCCGCGCTCGAGAGCGCGCATGCCCTCGCGGCCCTGCCCCAGCTCACCGCCGAGCTCGACGAAGACAAGCTGCTCGTCGTCAACGTCTCGGGCCGGGGCGACAAGGACATCTTCACGGTGGCCGAGGCGCTGGGCGTCTCGCTGTGACCAAAGGCTGGCAACGGCCTCTGGTCGACGCCACCATCCTGTGGATGGGGGTGTTCCCGGCCATCTTCGTCTTCGCCGAACTGGTTGCGCGCCGCTCGATCGATCTGTCGGGCGCGCGCTACTACTGGGCCTTCGCGTTTCGCGGCAGCTGGCTGAACATCGGCATGAGCCTGGGCTACATCGCCATATTCGTCGTCCTGACGGCCGGCCTTCTGCGGCTCACCCGCAAGAGCCTGTTCACGTGACGCGCGCCGCGCACCTGAAGATGATGACCATGACCCGTCTTTCGGCGAGAGACGACGCGCGTGCAGAACCCGGCGACGAACACGTCGCCTATCCCCAAGGACCAGCCCGAATCCTGGTCGTCGAGAGAAAAGACAGCGAATGACCCGCTTCGAAACCGCCTTCGCCAAGGGCCCGGCCCTCGTCACCTTCATCACCGGGGGCGACGGCGACACCGCTGCCAACCTCGACGCGCTCGTCGAAGGCGGCGCCGACGTGATCGAACTGGGCATGCCCTTCACCGACCCCATGGCCGACGGCAACGCGATCCAGGAAGCCAATATCCGCGCCCTCGCCAAGGGGACGAAGACCGCCGACATCTTTGCCATCGCCGCCGCGTTCCGCGCGCGCCACCCGCAGGTGCCGCTGGTGCTGATGGGCTATGCCAACCCGATGATCGTGCGCGGCCCCGAATGGTTCGCCGCCGAATGCGCCAAGGCCGGGGTCGACGGCGTGATCTGCGTCGACATTCCGCCCGAGGAAGACGCCGAACTCGGCCCGGCGCTGCGGGCCGAGGGCATCTCGCTGATCCGCCTTGCCACGCCCACCACCGACGCTGCGCGGCTTCCCGCGGTGCTCGAAGGCTCCTCCGGTTTCCTCTACTACGTCTCGGTCGCGGGCATCACCGGTACGCAGAGCGCCGCGCAGACCTCGATCGAGGACGCGGTGACCCGCCTCAAGGCCGCCTCGGATATTCCCGTCGCGGTCGGCTTCGGCGTGCGCACGCCCGACCAAGCCCGCGCGATCGCCCAGGTCGCCGATGGCGTCGTGGTCGGCTCGGCGCTCGTCGATCTCGTCAAGCAGCACGGCGACGCCGCAGCGGCCCCCTTGCGCGAACTCACCTCGGCGCTTGCCGAGGCCATCCACACCGCGCGCTGAGCGCAATCCGGGGCCTTAGCGACGATGTCCCTTCCCGACGACCAGCTTCCGGGCGATCCGCTTCGCGATCCTCTGCGTCCCAACGACTTCGCGCTCTCCGACGCGCCCGAGGTCCAGTCCCAGCTTGACCGGCTGGCCAAGCTTTCGGTGCCCAAGGGCCGCCTCGGGCTCGACGTCATTCGCGACTTGTGCGCGCACCTTGGCCACCCGGAACGCGCCCTCCCACCGGTGCTCCATGTCGCCGGGACCAATGGCAAGGGCTCCACCTGCGCGTTCCTGCGCGCCGCGCTCGAAGCCGCGGGCAAGAGCGTCCACGTCTTCACCAGCCCGCACCTGGTGCGTTTCAACGAGCGTATCCGCGTCGCCGGCATGCTGATCGGCGATGCGCCGCTCGCCGCGCTCCTGGCCGAAGTGCTCGACGTCGCCGAGCGGCACGACGTCGGGGCAAGCTTCTTCGAAGTCTCGACGGCCGCCGCCTTCCTTGCCTTTTCGCGCACCCCGGCTGATGCCTGCATCTTCGAGGTGGGCCTGGGCGGACGGCTCGATGCCACCAACGTGATTCCATCGCCGATCGCCTGCGGCATTGCCGCGCTCGGCATCGATCACGAACAGTTTCTCCTCTCGCCCAGCGACGACGTGCCCACAGACCCCTTTGCACGCATCGCCTTCGAGAAGGCGGGGATCGCCAAGACCAACGCCCCGCTCATCACGCTCGACTACACGCCCGCCATGAACGAGACGGTCGAAGTGCAGGCCGAGCGCGCGGGAACCTATATCGTGCGCGCGAATTCGGACTGGAGTGTGACGCCCACGCCCGAAGGCTTCACTTACGCCGACCATTTGGGCGAGCTTCATCTGCCGCGCCCGCGCCTGCCAGGGCTTCACCAGATCCAGAACGCGGGCCTCGCCATCGCCATGTTGCGCCATCAGGACGCCATCGCCGTCTCCGATGCGGCGCTCGTCGCCGCAATGGACTGGGCGCGCTGGCCTGCAAGGCTCCAGCGGCTCGAGCGGGGGCCGCTGACGGACTTGCTGCCCGCCGGAACCGAGTGCTGGCTGGACGGTGGACACAATCCCGATGCGGGGCAGGCGCTTGCGCGCCACTTTGCAGAGAACCGCCAGCTCATCCACCTCGTCATCGGCATGCTCGCGAACAAGGATCCCGGCGCGCTCATCGGCCCGCTGGCCGAGCGACTGGCGAGCGTGACGGCGGTGCCCGTCCCGGGCCACGAATGGCACGGCGCCGAGGCCTTCCGCCAGCCCGGCTGTCCCGAAGCGGGCGTCGCTGCGAATGTCGCACAAGCCCTGACGCGCCTCAAGCCGAACGGCGATGAGATCGTCCTCATCGGCGGCTCGCTCTATCTTGCCGGAACGGTGCTCGCCGCGAACGACCAGGCGCCGGACTAGAGCGGTTTTCGACCAGATTGCATCGGATCGACCGCCCTAAGATTCAAAAAATGTTCTAGAATTCCGCTGGCACTTCGGTCCGGCGCGCCTGCTGACGCGACTGGCGCCACCACTCGAGACAGGTCAGCACGATGGCGATCGTGCCGATCCAGGTCACGAAAATGAACATGGCGTGGTAGCCCTGGTTCTCGATCATCTTGCCGAGCGCCCCGCGCCCAAGCGTGCCCACCAGCAGCGTCAGCGAAGAAAGCAGCGCGTATTGCACCGCGCTGTAGCCCTTGGCGACGATCGAGGAGAGCCAGGCGATATAGGCCGCCCCGGCTATGCCGGTGGCAAGATTTTCCGCGCCGATCGTCACCATCAGCGTCGCAAGGCGCCCTTCCCCGCCGAAGCTCTCGACCAGTTGCGTGATGTGGAGCGCGTTCGAGACCGCGCTCATGACCGCGCCGCCACTGGCAAGGTCGGCGTAAAGCAGGTTCGTGACGGCTGCCAGCACCGCGCCCAGCAACAGCGTCGGCATGCGCCCGATCGTGCCGAGCAGCCCACCGCCGACAGCAAGGCCAAGCACCGTCGCGCCGACCCCGAAGAACTTGGACGCGATGGCAACTTCATCGTTCGCGTACTTGAGGTAGCCGAGGTAGAAGGGATAGGCGAACGTCCCCCAGATCGCGTCACAGATGCGGTAGGTCAGGACCAGCGCGATGATGAGCACGAGCGACCAGCCCAGCCGCCCCACGAACTCGACCAGCGGCAGCAGGAGTGCGCGGTAGAGCTGGTCGATCACCGGGGAGCCCACCGCCTCGTGGTGCACATCCTCGGCCAGCACGTGGTTGCCCTTGCGCTGCTGCGCGACCAGCCAGCCGGCGATGAGCGCGGGCAGCACGATCGTCGCGATCACGATGAGCGGCCCGGCGGTCGCGGTGAAGGTGGTGGGATCGGGCCGTGCATCGGGCGCGGCGGTCATCGAAAGCACCATGAAGGTGATGACCGTTGCGAGCGCCGCTCCCCATAGCGCGCCGACCATCAGCAGGGCCTTGAGGCGCACTTGCGGGGTCAACTCGCCCTTCTGGCGTAGCGCAAGAAGGGCGTCCTCCTGCTCGGCCGTTGGCGCGCTGACCTCGGCATCGGGCGCGAAGAGCCCGGCGATGCCGATGGCAAGCAGGATCACGCCCATCGCGAGGTAGGTCTGTGGCCAACCGATGCGCGCGGCCAGGATCAGGCCCAGCGCGCCACCCGCGAGCGAGGCGAGCCGGTAGCCCATCTGATAGATCGTCGAGAGCAGGTCGATCGGCGCGTCCTCGTCGGCGACGTCGATGCGCCAGGCGTTGATGACGATGTCCTGCGTCGCCGAGGCGAAGGCGCCGATCGCGGCGAGCAGCGAGAACCAGCCAAGCTGCGTGCGCGGATCGAGCGCGCTCAGCGTCACCAGGATCACGCCGAGCAGGACCTGGGCCGTCACGATCCACTGCTTGCGCTTGCCCAGCACGCGCATGCCCGGAATATCGACCCGGTCGAGCAGCGGTGACCACAGGAACTGGAAGGCGTAGGCAAGCCCGATCAGCGAGAACACGCCCATTGTCTCGAGGTCGACGCCCGCTTCGCTGAGCCAGGCGTAAAGCGTGCCGAGAAACAGCGCAAAGGGCAGTCCACTGGCAAAACCGAAAACCGCCATGAAGCCGGTTTTGCGGTTGCCGAGCGCCATCAGGGTGCGGCGCCAGCCTCCATCGGGCTGCGACTGGGTCGCGGCGGGCTCGGACATGCGCAGGTTCTCCGGCAAATAAGTGCTTAAAATCCGGGATAGAGACGCGGCGGGATCAAGGGAAGGCTGGATGAAGCCGCGATCAACAGGTATGGCGCAGCGAATGTCCAAACCACCTCGCAAATCCGGCGGACCGTCGCGCGGGTCCGATTCGCGTTCACGCCGCCCCGACGGCGCCGGCCGTGGCACTTCCGAACGGGGCCGCCCCGAACGCAGTTCTTCCGGGCGTAGCCGCCCGGAACGCGGCACGTCTGAACGCGCGCGCCCCGAACGCGGCACGTCCGAGCGTGCACGACCCGAGCGAGGCTCCTTCGACCGGGCGCGGCCCGAGCGCGGCTCCTCCGACCGGGCGCGACCCGAGCGCGGCTCCTCCGACCGAGTGCGACCCGAGCGCGGATCCTCCGACCGGGCGCGACCCGAGCGTGGCTCCTTCGACCGGGCGCGACCCGAGCGCGGTTCGTACGAGCGCCGCCGCAGCGAAGACACGCGCGGCCAGAGCGCCTTCAGCGAACGCCGTGGCGGCGCGGGATCGCGTCCGCGCAGCTTCGGCAAGGCCGGAACCGCAGGGCCTACGCCCAAGGACCCCAACTTGCCCGAGCGCGAGGGCGAACGCATCGCCAAGCTGCTGGCCCGCGCTGGCATCGCCAGTCGCCGCGAAGTCGAACGCATGATCGCCGAAGGGCGCGTCAAGTTGGGCGAGGACGTGATCACCACACCGGCCACCGTGCTGACCTCGCTCGCGGGCATCACCGTCGACGGCAATCCGGTCAAGGAGGCCGACGCCACGCGTCTTTTCGCCTTCCACAAGCCCGCCGGCCTCATCACCGCCGAGCGCGACCCGGCCGGTCGCCCGACGATCTACAACGCGCTGCGCAACGCGCTTCCCGCCGACGCCGGCCGCGTGATGCCGGTGGGGCGCCTCGACTTCAATACCGAAGGCCTCCTGCTCCTCACCAACGACGGCGAGTTCAAGCGCGCGCTCGAGCTGCCCTCCACCGGCATCCCGCGCACCTATCGTGCGCGCGCTTTTGGCGAGATCACCCAGGACCAGCTCGAGAGCCTCATCGAAGGCGTCGAGATCGATGGCGTGCGCTACGGCAAGATCGACGCGAACCTCGAACGCGGTGCCGGCCTCAACCGCTGGATCGAAATGACGCTCACCGAAGGCAAGAATCGCGAAGTGCGCCGCGTGCTCGAACACTTCGGTCTCCAGGTCAGCCGCCTCATCCGCGTCGGCTACGGACCTTTCGCGCTCGACGAACTGCCCAAGGGCGCGGCGGTCGAGATCGAACCCAAGGTCCTCGAGCGCTTCCGCCGCGAGATCGAACGGGACGCCAAGTGAAGGGCGCCGCCACGCGCACGGGGCTGCGTATCGTCGCGGGCGAATGGCGCGGCCGCAAGCTGGCGACGCCCGAGGGCGACACCACCCGCCCCACCGCCGACCGTACGCGCGAGACGCTTTTCTCGATGCTGGCGAGCCGGCTCGGCGCGTTCGAAGGGCTCAAGGTCGCCGATCTCTTCGCAGGCTCGGGTGCTCTGGGCCTCGAGGCGCTTTCGCGCGGGGCAGCCCATTGCCTCTTCGTCGACCAGGACGCCGGAGCCATCCGCGCGATCCGGCGCAACATCGCCAATCTCCAGGCGCAGGACCGCTGCGACGTGCGCGCCTCCTCGGCGCTGACACTGGGCACCGCGCGCGAACCGCTCGACCTCGTCCTGCTCGACCCGCCTTATGACACCGGCGCGGGCGCGGTCGCGGTCGACAAGCTTGCCCGCCTCGGCTGGATCGGCGAGGCGACCTGGGTCTCGATCGAGACCGCACGCGGTGAAAGCGTCTCGGTGCGCGGCTTCGAGGTCGAGGCCACCCGCGACGTCGGCAAGGCCTGCCTGCATATCCTGCGCAAGAGCTGAACCTCCTGCACCAAGTGCCGGACACGAAAAAAGGGCGCTCCATCGCTGGGGCGCCCTTTCCCTTTTCCGGAGCGGAAAACTCGTTGTCGCCAGGCGACCGGATCAGTGCTCGTGCAAAGTGCTGGCGGGCTGGCCCGGCCAGTGGTCAAGCGGACGGTTGCCCCAATTCAAGCCCGCGGCACGGGGATTGATGCAGCCGTCACGCATCTCGCCGCGGCACACATCGTAGACCTTACCGCCGACGCGAACCTGCTCGGCATGCCCACGCGCATCCTTGTGCACCACCTCGGGGGCCTGGGCCTGCGCTGCAAGCGGGGCAAGCGCCGCGCCCGAGGCGGCAAGAGCAATGGCGATTACACGGTTCTTCATAGGGTTACTCCCGATTTCTCATGTAAAGACACCATCCGGAACCTACCGCCAAGCGCGTGTCCGGGTCGGTAGTTCAACCGCAGCCCAGACCGGTTCCCATCCGGGACCGGTCCGAACCATCGATCCGGCAAGTCCCTTAGACAGCGTCATATCGTCGCACCCAATCGACGCGCGAAGACGTGGATTTGTTCCCGGCACTCGACGAAGCGAGCTTGCGCGGGGTTAATCCGTTCCCTAGATGTTCGCGTGTGACCGACGTAAATCCCCCCCTCGCCCCCGCCGCTGCGGCGGCGCTTCTCGACGGCTTGAACGAACCGCAGCGCGAAGCCGTGCTCACCACCGAGGGGCCGGTTCTGATGTTGGCGGGCGCGGGAACCGGCAAGACGTCCGCGCTGACGCGGCGCCTCGCCTACCTCGTCCAGTCGCGGCTTGCCTGGCCAAGCGAGATCCTGTGCGTCACCTTCACCAACAAGGCCGCACGCGAGATGCGCGAAAGGGTCGGGCATCTCGTGGGCCCGGCCGTCGAGGGCATGCCCTGGCTTGGCACTTTCCACGCGATCGCCGCCAAGATGCTGCGCCGCCACGCCGAACTGGTGGGCTTGCAGTCGAACTACACCATCATCGACACCGACGACCAGATGCGCCTCATCAAGCAGCTGATCCAGGCCGAAGGCGTTGACGACAAGCGCTTCCCCCCCAAGCAGCTCGCCGGGTGCATCGATCGCTGGAAGAACCGCGGGCTCAACCCGCGCGATCTCGATGCGCGCGAGAACGAGGCTTACGCCAATGGCAAGGGCCAGCACTTCTATCACCTATACCAGGAGCGGCTGAAGGCGGTGAACGCCTGCGACTTCGGCGATCTCCTGCTCCACATGCTCAACATCCTGCGCGAGCACCGCGACGTGCTCGAGCAGTACCAGCAGCGCTTCAAGTACGTCATGGTCGACGAGTACCAGGACACCAACCAGGTCCAGTACCTGTGGCTGCGCCTGATTGCCCAGAACCGCCGCAACATCTGCGTGGTGGGCGACGACGACCAGTCGATCTATTCGTGGCGCGGCGCCGAAGTCGCCAATATCCTGCGCTTCGAGAAGGATTTTCCGGGCGCCAAGGTGATCCGACTCGAGCAGAACTACCGGTCGACCCCGCAGATCCTCGCCGCGGCCTCGGGCCTCATCGACGAGAACACCCAGCGCCTCGGCAAGACGCTCTGGACCGAGCGCCACGGCGGCGACAAGCTGCGCGTGATCGGCGTGTGGGACGCGCCCGAGGAAGCGCGCCGGGTGGGCGACGACATCGAACGCCTCGAACGCGAAGGCGCGCCGCTCGACCAGATCGCCATCCTCGTGCGCGCGCAGTACCAGACGCGCGAGTTCGAGGACCGCTTCATCTCGATCGGCATGAAGTACCGCATCGTCGGCGGCTTCCGCTTCTACGAGCGCGCCGAGATACGTGATGCGCTCGCGTACCTGCGCGTCATCGCACAGCCCGCCGACGACCTTGCCTTCGAGCGCATCTACAACACGCCCAAACGCGGACTGGGCGCCAAGGCACTGGAAAAGCTCCACTTCATCGCCCGCAAGCGCGGCGTTCCGCTGGCCGCCGCCGCACTCGAGATCGTCGATACCGACGAGCTTCCCGCGCGTGCGCGCAACACCCTGCTGGCGCTGATGCGCGACTTTGCCCGCTGGCGCGATCTTGCCAAGACCGAGGGCCCTGCCGACCTCATGCGCACCCTGCTCGACGAGAGCGGCTACACCGACGCGCTCCAGGCCGAGAAGACGCCCGAAGCCGCAGGACGGCTGGAGAACCTCGTCGAACTCGCCCGCGCCATGGAGGAATACGAAAGCCTCGGCGATTTCCTCGAGCACGTCAGCCTGGTCATGGACAACGACGCGCGCGACGACGAGGAAAAGGTCACCATCATGACCATGCACGCGGCCAAGGGCCTGGAATTCGACAACGTGTTCCTGCCCGGCTGGGAGGACGGCGTGTTCCCCTCGCAGCGCTCGCTCGACGAAGGTGGGCTCGCCAGCCTCGAGGAGGAGCGCCGCCTCGCCTACGTCGCGATCACCCGCGCACGGCGCAAGTGCACGATCCTGCACGCCGCCAACCGGCGCATCTACGGCCAGTGGACGAGCTCGATCCCCTCGCGTTTCATCGCCGAACTGCCCGAGGACCAGGTCGACAGCGAAACCACCCTCACCGGCGGTGCCTCGCTTTGGCGCGCGCAGTGGTCCGAGCACGCCGATCCCTTCGCCGATGTCGCCCGCGCCCAGCCTTCGCGCACGATGACGCGCGGGCCCGGCTGGCAACGCGCCGCGAGCCGTGAGTTCGACACCATGCCGCGCCGGGTGGCGGAAAGCACCCGCAGCGCGGCAAGCTTCGCCGCCAAGCCACGCACCGACATCGCGATCGGCGCGCGCGTCTTCCACGAGAAGTTCGGCTATGGGACGGTCCGCAGCCAGGAAGGCAACAAGCTGGAAATCGAATTCGAGCAGGCCGGATCGAAGCGCACCTTGCCCGGAGCAGGACGGACGTCTAGCGCTCTGGCATGACCACACCTGCACGCATTCTCTCGATCGCCGGCTCGGACAGCTCGGGCGGAGCGGGGATACAGGCCG
>NZ_JABWCU010000026.1 GCF_018491765.1 Novosphingobium profundi
CAACCAACATCCCTGTACCCGCCGTTCGGAACCCAAACGGCGGCGCTTCTCACAATGAGATGAAGGGGGTCAATTTTAGACGCCGATCACCCCGCTAAGGGGGTCAATTTTGCACGCCGCTCCACACGTTGAGTCGTTATCGGACAATCAAGGCTATCGAAAAGCAGGACCTCAAACCCTACTTCAAAGGACGGTACAAGATCGACGTTTTGACCTCAGGCTGTCCTGTCTGCGATGAGATGGCTGGCACAACTACCGATGATCCACGCTCTCTTATCCTGCCGCCAAAGGCCTGCACTTGTCCGACTGCGAACTATGGTTTTCGGCCTGATATAGATTGGTTTGAAGGCATCAAATAATCATGGGTATGGCCCGACTTTTCGGCCGAGCCATACTCTGAGCAATTACACTGCGGTGATAACCAGAGCGCGGATTGCCTTGTAGTTGGTGATTGCAGCACCTACGCGACGACGCGCGGTGTACTTCACGAACTGCGGTTCAGTGATAGGGTCCACAACCCACTTCATCGTGCCGTAGTCAGCGATGGTGTAAGCCTGCTTGAAGTCTGCGAGCAGAGCGACTGGCTTGCCAGCTGCCTGAGCCTCAGCAACGCTAGGCATCAGGTCGTCAACCACGTAAGGAATGCCACGGATTGTACCGCCGGGCAGACCAGCAACCGAAGCGGTCGAAGGCGAGAGCAGCGGACGACCGTTTTCGTCCTTCTCCATCAGGGCGCGCTTTTCGAAGTCCGACGAGACAACGAGAACAGCGTTGGCGAGGTACTGCGAGTGCAGGGTCGCACGGAGTTCAAGCACGGCGTCGGTTAGCTTCACATCGGCTGCAACTTCGACCTTCGCGAGAGTGCCGAAGTTGTCGGTGAACCTGTTCACGGTGCCGGTCGAAAGTGTGTGTGCCAGAAGGCCCATTGGGGTAGTGGTCACGCCAGCAACGTCTTCAACCGAGTTGAGGATTGTGCCGTTCAGAAGCAGGTCGCTTTCCTTCTCACCGATGTTGAGAACGATGCTGTCCTGTAGTTCCTGAGCGAGATTCAGAACGCTCTCTGGCTCGTCGGAAACCCACGCGGTGTGGCGCTGCTGGTCAACAACGTCAGTGAAGTTCCAGCGCAGCTTTGCGAAGGTATCGACGGTGTTGAGTTCGTAAGCCGCCTTTTCAGCCTTGGTCTTCGCAACGCCAGCGGTCTTGAACTTGATGATGCGCTCTAGGTTGCCCGAAACAGCGAGGACGCGCGAAAGAGCGCGGATCGAGCTAGTCTTGTTGAGAGCGCGAGTGATTTCGCTGTCGAAGTGAGTTGGGATGGTGTGACCACCTTCAACGTCTACGGTGCGCGAAAACTCGTCAGCCTTGATATCACCATCAGTGACGGCGTGACGGCCCTTAACGAACGCAAACTGAGCAGCACGAAGATCGTCTGCGCTGTCGTTGGTCTGGGACTTTGTGCTGGACTTGCGAGCAAGTGCGTCAGCCTGTGCTTCAAGCTGGACTTCCTGCTCAGAAATCTGATTCCTGAGGGACTTGATTTCGGTTTCGATATTGGCAACAGTTGCCTTGTCTACTGCGTCTTCCGAATTCGCCTTCTTTGCGAGTTCGTCGAACAGCTTCTGCATGTTCTCTTCGTTCACATTACACCTCTGATTTGAGTTTCAGAGGAGTGCGAACTGCGAGTCCTACTGTTGTAGAAGGCGAGTCCCGTTGGGAGTGCCGGTCAGCTTTTGCTGGCGTTTTATTTATCGGTTGAATGTCTGCTTGATTCGGTAAGCTAGGAAGGCATCTTCAAAAGCCCTGTTCATTGCTTCGTCCTGCTCAAGTTCCAGAGCCTTAATAGCTTCTTGTGCCTCCTCATTAGATGCGTTCTTCGATAAAGAACCGATCTGATTAGCCTCAAGCTGAGCCGCGAAGTCTGCAACACGCTGTTGATCTTCTAGGCTGAGGTTAGGAAAGCTGGATGAAATGTCGCCCTTGACCGCCGATAGCGTCGCAAGTTCGTTGCATGGGAACGTCACTGCGCTAATCTCGTGAAGGCTAATTTCCTTCAAGCGCAGCACCTTCTGGCCGTTTACCCGGTCAGCTGCCTTTTGAAGAACACGATAGCCAATCGAGAAGCTATCTAGGGTTCCATCTAGGAACTGCTCGCGGACATTCTGACCATCATGAGACTTAGAAAACTCAGCGCGGAACCAAAGACCTTCATCGGTGTCCCTGAGTTCTGTAATCCTACCAATCGGGCGGTCATGACGGTGATGGGCTAGAAAGGGCATACCTTTCTTGCTGCGGTTGAAAGCGTCGATGGTGCGCGCGTAAGCACCACGTTCAACGATATCACCTACATGGTCGATGTTGCCGTAGGTGCTGGCTAGACCTTCAACCTCGTTCTCCTTGATAGGAGCGGCCTTGAAGCTCTTTGTCAGAAATTGCATGGTCATAAGCGGTTGCTTCCTATCAATTACGTTACAGGGTATTTAGCTGTCAGGAGCGCTGGTCTGCTCGACGGCTGGTGTCAGCGTCGTGGCCCACTTCACGTGGCTTCGCGTTGTCTGGTTGCTGCTGAGGTTCTTTGTCTGACGAGGAAGCCATTGCTTCGCCTGCGCCAGCTACCGGGATAGGCTTGTCGCCCCATTCGACGGCTTCCCAGCCCATCGCTTCGCGGTATTCGTTGAACGTGATCGCGCCTCGACCGGCCATCTTATCGACCTGTTCAAGCCTATCATCCTGCAAGTAGGGCAGCTTGGTTTCGTCGATTGCGATGGAGAGGTTAGGGCAGTTGAGTTCTTCTGCGAGGAATGCTTGCAAGTGTCCGAGAATGAAGTCCGCACGAGGCTTGAGCCAGCCAGTGTAGAACGTGCGGTCTGCCGTCCTCATGTTCGCATGTGACGCTTCACCTTCAAAGCCGAGCATGACCGGCTGGACACCAAGTGCCATTGCGATGCGGCGTTCCAGTGCCTTGATGACTTCCACGATATCGAGTTCCGTGAAGGTCATTTGGTTCTCGATGAACGTCGAACCGGCCACTAAGCCCTTTAGCTCGTCATCATCGCGGAGCTTTTCGAGGTTCCTCTTGAGTTCTGCCCAATCGGCATCGCTCATGTCCGTGGCATCGCCCATGTCAGGCAGCGTGATCCAACCGGCTCTGCGCCCGCCATTTGCGAAACGAGCGTGCATGAGCATCATAGCCGCGCTGTAGGTCGCAACGTCGGCCAATATAGCGTCGCCGGCTCCTGATCCCTGTACGCTGCTCAACGGGTTGTAGATCGAGATTTGCAGTAGGGCACCGTCGATGACCTCGTATCGGTTCGTGTCTCCGATGCGGCGCTCAACCGTCTGGGTGCGCCCGAAGTCGTCTGGGTCCATCGTGAAGATGAGTTCCGGCTTGCTCGTGCCGGTCAGTGCCTTCTTAGGATCGTAGAAAATCTGGTTGGTGCTGGGCTCCTGAAACATGAAGTCGGAGCGCAGGCTTTCGAGGACAGGACGAACCGTAACGTCTTGGTTTAGGAAGAGCCAAACATCGCCACCGATGCCTAGGTCAACTTCCGTGCTGCGCAGCAGATTGCTGATCGTGCGGTCGCGGAAATTAGGCTGAGCCAGTACCTTTTTGGCCACCTTGTTCGCGCCTTCGACCTTGAGTGTGATGCTTGCCAGTTTTTCGCTGCGGATTTCGAAGCAGCGACGGCTGACAGGACACTTGTAAAGCAGGGCCTTTGCGCGGCGTTCGAAGTTCTGCTCATCCGTCCAATAGCTTTGGAGGGAGCCAGTGCTGTAAAGGCCGCCAAGGCTACGTCGCGATTGTGGCCTCTCGTCCTTGCTATAATTGCGGGATTTTCGCTCGCCAAAAGGCCAAAAAGACGCCACTGTGCCACCGTTATTTGGTTGTTCTACAGGGTATTTATGCAGTTTCAGGCATCTGGATCGGTGGGCCAATGAGCCACTACGAGTCTTACATCGAGTTCATGTGCCCTGAGTGCGGCGAGTTAGTTCAGGAAAGTATTGTGGTTCCAGAGACCAACTGGACTGGCGACAACGCCGATGAAAGGCATGTGCAGGACCATGATGTGGTCGAGTGCGAGAACTGCAATAATGAGTTCGATTTCGAGGTAAACAACCACGATGGCACGATCATGGTTCAACTCGATGAGTTCCCGCAGATTAAAGTCAACGCAGGTGATGCGGTGTTGACCGGAACTCCCTACGAGGACTACGAAGATGGTCGCCCAATCTGGTGGTCAGACTTTGCATCCAACCCCTACAAAGAACTGAACGAGGCTTTGGTCGAGATCGTGAGGATGAATAGCTTCCACGGTTCTCCGGGTGTCTCGATGATGAACAGGATGCTGTTCACACAGGCAATCGCTGCAATGGAAGCGTATCTGTGCGACACCTTGCTCGCCAGCATCACAACGAATCGCGAAAATATGTTGAAGCTGCTGGACGGCGATAAGGAGTTGAAAGCGACAAAGCTGTCTTTGGCTGATGTGTTCAGGGACCCAGATGCTGTAACGATTCAAGCGGTCGGCTATGTGAAAGACCTATTGTTTCACAATCTGCCCAAGACCAAAGCGATATATGCATTGGTTGGCGTTGATATCTTCCCGTCTCAGGCTGTCTCAACAAAACTCCATAAAGCGATGTCATTGCGTCATGATTGCATTCACAGGAATGGCCGCACCAAAGATGGTCAGGTCTTGGCGGAAGTGAACAACTTGCTGGTATCGCATACAGCAAGCGAAATCCTAGAAATGGCAAACCATATCGAATCGCAGATATGGCAAGCTGAATTTAGATCAGCATTTCCCGAGACCTCGGACTAAGAAGCGCCCCTTCTTCGCCGTCTCACTGAACAGGTGATTGACTGCCTGTGTGAATGCGTCGCCACGGTCAGGAGAGTTCTTCATGTCAGGCTCCCACTCGACCAGCTGGCTTTCCAACTTGTCAGAGCGCCTCAACAGGGCGACCTTGCCCATCTGACAGTGCATGAAGGCTTCCTCGGCGCGGGCATACTTGCTCTTGTCCGCCGATACGGGGATCACTCGGAGTGAGAAGCCAGCCTCATTGGCCATCTTGCGCAGCAGGGCAGGGCCGGACTTCTGGTTGTTGTCCTCGAAAAGCACGAAATCACCGGGCTTGAGATACTCCTTCGCGAGTTCGATGACCCTGCGATATCCAGATTCCAAGCCCCAATGATCTGAGAAGTCGTCGAGCAGGATAACTTGCTTGCCCTTCTTTCCGAACCACTCAATGCCCCATTCGTCCTTCACACCACCCGAGGGGTCAACGCTCAGAAAGCGACGGCTGCAAGTGGCTGCAAAGTCCTTCGGCCTGAGTGTCGTTTCTAGGGCGAGATTCTCGATATCCTCACGCGACCAAAGCTGGCTTTCGCCGGTCGTCCATTCGCCTAGAACTTCTTCGCGAGCTTTCGTGGTGCCCAGAAGAGCCTCTGCGGAGAGTTCGGCCAGGTGGTCTTCATCCTGATGCGGGTTGGCCGTCGATGGTGCGGTCTTCGTGATCGTATTGGGACGGCTCTCAATGGCTTTGACCCACTCCTGAGCGCGAAGCGGCGAAGTGGTTAGGATCAATTTCGTGCCGTTCTCGTGTTTCTCACGAATGGCGCGGAACATGTTGTCGAACGTGGCTGAGTGCTGCCACTTCGTTAGCTCGTCGCCCCATCCGAAATTCAACGATGGACCACGAATGCCTTCCTTGTTGTCGGCAGTCATAATCATCGCGCGAGTGCCGTTTGGCCATTCGACGCGGTTGTAGTGAGGTCGATAGACAGGGATGCAGTCGGCTGGCGCTGTAGCGATCAGGCCACTGACGCCTTCGATCATGGTTTCGCGAACGTGCTGGACTGTCGGGCCGACTAGAATACCGTAACCGCCGGGGTAGACGTACTTGGCCAGCAGATTGGTGTTCGTTGCTGCCGCGTGGGTCTTACCAGCGCCGCGACCCATTCGGAAAAACAGGATACGCCACGCTTCCCTAGGCATCATCTGATGGTCTTCTAGGGAGAATGCAGGGTCCTGCATGACCGAGATAATGGCCTCGCGGAACTCTTCATCCTCTGTCGCAAGCCAGTCCCAGAAGCCTTCTTTGCCTAGATCGAGGGTTTGCTCGCGGGCGAACTCGATGAGGTCCAGATAGCTATCAAGCTCACTTGCCACTTGGCACCTTGCCATCTGGCTTGTTGCGCTTGGCCTTCGCTGCCTCGATGCGTTCCTGCATGGCGATGCCCTTGAGCATCTGATCGGTTCGCTTCTGGTCGAGTGCGTGACGACGATGAGCCTCAGCGAGTGCGGCTTGCTGCTCGTCGAAGGCTTGCTTGCTAATGCGCTGCCAAATCTGAGCGCGCTGGAAGTCCTTCATGTCGCCATACAGAGCGAGGTAGACTTGCTGTTCGAGAGGCGAGCCAATGAGCTTGGTGAACTCTTTGGCTGACATGCCCTTGTGGTGCTTGACGATCAGGTCGGAGGTGCGGGCCAACGGGTCATCAATGATCCCGATAGTGTTGCGCAGCTTGTAGGCAGGGGCTTTCTCACCATCCCTAGCCGCGTCAATGATGCGTGATACGTCGCCCTCAGTGTTAGCGATCGTTACGCCCGGATCGCGCGTGTGCAGGGGCTGACTGACGGCTTTGTCCTGAGCCTTCCAGTGTCGGTCTACCTGATCCTGAGTTGGTGGTGGTGATAGCTTCTTACTTGCCATCACGTATTTATTTAGACGCGTGGATATTCCCGGTCGTGGGCTGGCGGGCCTTGTTCATTCGAGCCATACTGCCGGAAACAAGGGAGTTTCTATGACGCCTTTCATTTCACAACTTCTAGAGGGCGGTAGCAAGTACCGCGTCAAGCGGTCAGGACTCAGCGTCGTGGTGGAGCCCGCGTCGAGTAGCGAAGCGGGTCTGCAAGCCTTCCAGAGCATCGCGGAGCAAATTGTCGAGAATCGAGGCGATGGATACGATTTTGCTACCCGTCCGCTTCGGAGCAGCGATTATGCGATAGACTACTACGAAATTCTGGTTTTGACGCTCCACGAGTGAGCATGGTCGGGGGCGAGGCAATATGCTGAAAGAGCTACGAATTTCGAACTGTGCCACCTACACAGGGGGTGAACAAAATCTCGGGCCATTGAAGGAAGCGAACTTCATTTTTGGCACGAATGGTTCCGGCAAAACCACCATGTCACGGGTCATTGCCGCGCCAGATGCGTACCCATCATGCAAGGCGACATGGACTGCAAATCGTACTCTGAAATCGTTGGTGCTGAATTCTGACTTCGCACAGCGAAACTACGGTTCTGAGATGCCGGGCATCTTTACGCTTGGCAACGAAAGCAAGGACCTGTTGGCCAAGGTAGATGAGCTTCGCAAGAAGTCGGGCGAACTCCGCGACGATATCGATGGGCTCAAAAGGACTCTTGGGTCAGAGGAACACTCTGATGGCAAAGTAGGCGAGCTAGGTGCGCATCGTGCCGAGGTTGAAGCCTTCTGCTGGACCATAAAGGGCAAGCACGACGAGGCTTTCCAAAACGCCTTCACGGGTCTTCGAAATTCGAAGCGACAGTTCGCAGAACGGGTCATGTCGGAGGCTATATCCAACGCCGCAGACTTGGCCACGCTCGATGACCTCACATCGAGGGCAAAGAGCCTCTTCCGCCAGATTTCGGCGATACCCCAAATCAGGGCTCCAGAATTCGGTGGTCTCCTCCAAGCCGAGCAGTATCCTATCCTTGCCAAGCACATTGTTGGTAAAGAAGATATCGAGGTTGCGGGATTGATCCGGCATCTCGGAAATAGTGACTGGGTTCGCCATGGATTGAGCTATATCCCGCATAGCGATGGCAAATGCCCATTCTGCCAGCAGGGCTTGCCGCATGAACTCGCAGACGACCTGAATTCGTACTTCGATGAATCCTACAGCAATGACGTTTCGCAACTGCGGGGCATCCATTCTGGATACGATGACAGCGCCAAGCTCACCATGCAGCTTCTCGCTACAATTCAGCAAAACGAATATGAGCATCTCGATAAGCCGGAGTTGGCCCGTAGGGTAGAAAGGCTCGATAAGCTGCTAGGGCAAAACCTCGCTCTCTTGGCCAAGAAGATCAGCGAACCTAGCGCCTCGATCCAGCTAAAGCCCATCAAAGAAACCTCAGATGCGGTTTTGGAACTGATCGGTCAGGCCAACGCCAAGATAGCTGCGCACAATGAGCTGATCGCAAACCAAGCGCAGGAGCAGACCAAGCTCAAGGAGCAGATTTGGAAGTTCATTTGAGGTGGTCCCGTCTTCTTGGACAGGTTGGCGGCGAAGTTAAGCTAATCCCGGATGTGATTATGCCGCCAGTCTGGTCATCAGATCATGGGGGGCATGCCCCCCATGATCTGGTTCGCTGATCCGCCCGTAGACCTCTGCCGGCGTTCGCCCGGCGAGACCAGAGTGCGGTCGCTGCGTGTTGTAATAGGTGATCCATCGTCGAAGGCCAGCTCGCAGCTCCGAGCCGGTCTCGAAGGCGTGGAGATAAACGCATTCATACTTCAAGGATCGCCACAGGCGCTCGATGAAGACGTTGTCCATCCAGCGGCCTCGACCGTCCATGCTGATCCGCACCTCGGCATCCCGCAGCACGCTGGTGAACGCGAGCGAAGTGAACTGACTGCCCTGATCCGTGTTGAAGATCTCGGGACGGCCGAAGCGCGCCAGCGCTTCCTCCAGAGCCGCCACGCAGAAGCTGGCATCCATCGTGTTCGATAGCCGCCAAGCCAAGACCTTGCGAGTCGCCCAGTCCATCACCGCAACCAGATACAAGAAGCCCCGCCGCATCGGGATATACGTCACGTCGGCGCACCACACCTGGTTCGGCCTGTCGATCATCAGCTTGCGGAGCAGATACGGATAGATCCGATGCTGCGGATGCGGGTCGCTTGTGCGGGGCCGCTGGTAGATCGGCGACAGGCCCATCTTGCCCATCAGCCGCCGGATACGTCGTCGGCCGACATCGTGGCCCTCGCGGCGCAGGTGCCGGACCATCTGACGGCTGCCATACCATGGCATGTCGAGGAACGCCGCGTCGATTACCCGCATCAGTGCCAGCGTATCCTCGGTCTCCGGCACCGGCGCATAGTAGTAGGACGACCGGCTGATCGAGAGCAGCCGGCATTGCGCCGCGATCGACAGCTGTTGATGAGCAGCTTCGATCATCGACCGCCTCCGTGCCACGCTCATCGACCGGAGGCTTTGGCTAAAAAATCCCGCTCCACGACCAACTGGCCGATCTTGGCGTGAAGCTTCTCGACCTCGGCTTCGCTGGCCACCTTGGCCGCATCGCCTGCCCCGCAGAACGTGCCGGCCATCCCTTCGACCGCCTGCCGCTTCCAGGCTGCGATCATCGTGTGGTGAACGCCATGCTTCGCTGCCAACTCCGCCAGCGTCAGGTCACCCCGGATCGCCTCCAGCGCCACCTTCGCCTTGAAATCCGCACTGTAGCGCTTTCTCGTCTTCTTCATTTCCCGTCCATTCCCTCAGGTCGGGATTAGCTTAGCACCCTGTCCGAAATTCCGGGACCACCTCAATTGTCGAGGAATCTCGCAAGGAAATCACTAAGCTCAGGGGCAAAGAGGCTGGGCTAAAGAAAGCCATTGAGAACCTATCCAGTCAGCTCAAAGCCAAAGAATCTCAAGAAACTGAACTTCTGGGGGAACTGCGAGAACTTGAGAAGAGCATCACAAGCGTTGAGCCGACCGTTAGTGCGATCAACAGCACCCTAGCATCATTTGGCTTTAGCAGCTTCCAACTCGCTACCGCTGGGGAAAAAGGCAGTCGATACAAGATCGTACGCAAGGATGGGACCGACGCGGCCTTAACGCTGAGTGAGGGCGAAAAGTCCTTCATCATCTTCCTCTACTTCTACCACAGCATCCGTGGCTCCTTGACTGAATCAGGGATCACTGATGATCGCATCGTTATATTTGATGATCCTATCTCAAGCCTCGATAGCGATGTTCTGTTCATCGTTAGCACCCTGATCAAAGAGTTCGTCAGGGAAGCTAAGGATAAGAATGGGCGAGTTAAGCAGGTCATTGTCCTGACGCACAACATCTACTTTCATAAGGAGGTGTCCTTCTCACATAATGAGAAGGGTCCAGCACCCACCTTCTGGGTTGTTAAAAAGGTCGGAGGGCATTCGCAGATCGTTGGCTATCCCAAGAATCCTATTCGAACGTCGTATCAACTCCTTTGGGATCAGGTGAAGCCGGAGCAGCGGTCGAATGCTACGATACAGAATGTCCTGAGGCGTATTCTGGAAAACTATTTCACCATTCTTGGCAGCAAGGATAAGGATGGAATAATCGCTATGTTCGATGGGCAGGAGAAGATGATAGCTGGTTCACTCCTATCTTGGCTGAATGATGGCTCGCATAGTGTCCTCGATGATATTTCGATATCTGCGGACAGTGAAATTGTTGATAGGTATCTTGATGTTTTCAAGAAGGTGTTTGTGAAGTCGAACCACGAGGCTCACTACAACATGATGATGGGGATTGAGCCTGACGACACCACTGCTGTGCCAGAAGCGGATAACGACACTGAACCAGCAGAGCAGGTGGTATAGTGTTTCACACAAAAGTAGTGAACGTGTGTGGAATTTGGTGGCGATTACGCCTAAGCTAATCATTCGCGATTGAAATCGCTAGATTTTCGCTCTGGTCATCGCCTGACTCGCTCGTGGGTTGACGAACCCTTAAGCCCGAATGTGCGTTTAATCTGGGTTTCACGAGAAGGAGGACTGCTCGATGAAATGCATGAAGTTCGCGAAATTGCCTCAGTTCCATGTCGAGGAATATGTGGATGGGGAATGGGCTCAGGTCACCACACTGATGACGCTGCTAGATGCTGAGCGCAAATTCCGACAGCGCCTTGCAAAGAGTGGCGGCGATTTGCGTGTTGCTCACGGCAGCACAGGGGACATTCCATTTAGCAGCATGAGGGTCGGTAACGTCTTGGACCTCAAACCTAGCTAGCTGATGGTCTGCGCTGATTTTGGTTTTTCACACTCGTGTGTGGAATTGGGTAACCATTGCGATCCACTCGCATCTAGCCAGCTCTGTAGGGTGCCCCCACGCTTCTCCTACCTGTCAACCAATCAATGAGCTTGACAGCTGATTTTCTACTGCATCAACCACTTTCAATCTACCTGCACGACTACAAATATCACGCTACATCCTTGCAGCATAATCGCTACCAAAGAGCGACGAGTTGTGAAGAAGGTATGGTTTTGCATGATAGTCCATACCTTGGTGTGTCGGAGTCCTGAAAAGAGTTAGTCAACATCAAAGATATATCTTTGACTCCTGACAAGATGATGCTAGTTATTAGTTGTCGGAGTACGGATACCTTGAATGTCGCTGAATGCAGGCTGGAACTGTGAGCAGCGGTGAATAAGGTGCTCTCCGCACTGCGCTAGGAAATCAACTTCTTTATTTCCACCGCATTCCTCACTCAGAGTGAGCGTCTAGAGTGGCTCCAGAGTGCTGCAAAAATCGCAGATAAATGTGGTTTGCGGTGAGAAAATGGTTGATTTTGTGTCGAGGAAAGAAAGGGCTTGATTTAGTCTAGTGGTCACTCGCTACATCGTTCCAAAGAGCCATAAGTCCACCGCTGCAACTCTCCCTGAGAGCCTCCTACGGTTTAAGCTGTACGTCTGGGCTCCTGTGGTATTTCATCTTAGTAGCCTCTAATACGCCATAGCTCACGCCTTAGTCGCTTCGCTTCATCCCTAGCATCTTTGCGTGTTCGCCTTAGGTCTTTGTTCTCTACCTGTAGCCTGTGCATTGCCTTTGCCATACGAGCCATCACACCTCTTACATTGCATAGCTCTTGCTTCAGTTCAGCTACTGTATCGACAAACGTCAGCATGACATCTGCCATACGATCCATCTTACTTGGGATTGTCTGGCTTAGTCGTACTCTCTCCACTATCTCATTTGTCTTCAGTTCGTCTCTGAGCTTTGCTGCTAAGTGCTGGCTTATACCCATCTTGCGACTAATCGCGATATTGCTCAGTCCTTCTGCTGCTAAGTCAGCATATTGCTCTCTCTGCGTATCTGTGAACTTAGTTGTCTTGGGCATGTTATCCTCTCAGGTTTTGTTCTATTTATCTGTGAGGGTAAGTGTCTCGAAATATGTTCTTTCTTAGGAAATTCTTTGCGGTGTCATTGTCGTTATTTGGATGATTTCTGCGGGTCATGGCTGCAATGCTGTGAGGAAGGGAGAACGGTCATGTATAGTAATCTCATTCCCATCAAGCGCATTGAAGTTGTTCTGTGTGTTGGTGCCGCGTTACTCGTTTGCCTGATTTGACGGGCGAGCTTGGAAGCAGAAAAGCCCCGATCTTTCGGGGCTTTTTTTGTGTCAGCGTCGTAGGCGTCTAGCTAGGGCTCTCAGATCATTTCCCCTTTTGATGGCGGCGGTCTCCTTGGGGGATCTCCTTGTCGTATTGCAGGGTGGGCAGCTGGTCACGAGGTTGTCTGGGTGGTTGTTATCTCGCTGCCAGTCCAAGTGATCCACGTGCAGTTCGTTCCATTCGAGGTTGATCCCGCACCAGTGGCATTTTTGAGTGCCCGGTCCATACTTCTCGTAGGCGACAACGCGGTGTTGATAGACCTGTCCACCAGCATCTGCGAGTGGATGCTCATAGGCTATGCCGTTGTAATAGCCGCTTGGGAGTAAACTGAATCGCTTTGGAACGAGCATCGGTTTGATCTTGCCAAGCGAGACAAGCTCTTTTCGAACTATGACTCGGTCTCTCTTGTAGCAAGCCGAGCAGAATCCTTTTCCAGCTAATCCGATTTTACAACAATTAGGTGTCTTGCAGATGGGAGGGTTGTCTCTGATTCTGTCTTTTACGTGTTTCCTGTAGCAAGATGAGCACAAGCCTTTACCTGCTGTGCCAAGTCGTTCGCACCCATCTGTCTTGCATGTTTCTGCTTTTGCTCGAGATCGTTTTCTGAGGTGCTTTGCATAGCAGTTTACGCAGAAACCAAGACTGCCGTTGTTCAGGTTTGTGCAGTCCTCAGTCCTGCATTTGACGGTGTTACGTTTTGCCCTCTCCATCGCCTACTTAGCAGGCGGAAATCTGCTACTTTACAGGGCGTTAATGCTTATTCGCTAAGCGGCAGTCACTCTGAGTGAGTGGGGTTTCGTGACACAGATTGCATTGAACAAACTCGCGGCGGAGATTGCTGCGTTCTCCGAGAAAGACACGTTCGATTGGTTCGAGGGCACAGGCGAGTTTTCAGCCACCGCTCAGCGCCTCATCTACCTCTCAGAAGTCGCGCGCGCCGGGGGCAACCTAGTCTCGGCTCGTCTCGCATATCAGAACGGGGATATCGCGCCCGTAGAGAACGCGGATATGCCGCTGCGCTTTGCACAAGCTATGGTCTGGGCCGACGCTCATAGGGCTTTACAGGGAATATAATGGCTACTCTATTTGAAATTACCGATACCCAAACTCTGAATATGTATGCCTTTGCTCATCAGATGGATGAGTTCAAAGGGCGCGTTGATGTGTGGTTGGAAGAAGAGGCCAAAAAGCCGCGTCGGGTCATGCTTTTTAATGACCCGATGTTTCAGTTTCCTGAGCAAGTTGAGATTAGTAGGACTGCTTGCCATAGTCAGACTTCCACGCGGCACTGGACAGAGGAACTTGACGAGGTTTTGCATCGTCTAATTTCGACACCACATAAGCTATCACTGATCTTCGATGAAGCAGCAGATGCCAGTGACTTTCAGGCGCATCTGACGAGCACCGCGACTAAGTTCACGACATTCTTCGATCTACCCGAGTGGGTCACGCCAGATGGTGATCCGCAGGCCGTTCATGACTGGATTGTGGCGAATGCCAAGGGTCGGGTTATGGTGTGGCTCACCTATGGCTCTTATGTATCAAGTAGCATCACGTTCCAACATGGCGAGGTCGAGCATTTTGAGCGCTGGGACCAAAGCGAAGATACCTCGCTCATTGGCATATATGATCGTCACGACCCGAACGCTTATCCCAGTGCGCCGCATTGCGGGGTCGAGATGACGTTCATTCAGCACCAAGACCCTGACATGTTCGTTCGGATCATGTTCCGCGAACCCAATGATGCAATGCTATTTCGACTGTCTGCGCCGACTGCTGAGCAGGCTGAACAACCAGAAGCTGACCCTACGCTGTGATGACAAGAAGCCCGGTAGGTCATACCGGGCTTCTTGTTTCAATACTCGTCGTCGCCAAACACATAGGCCCGCAATTTGTCGATTTCGTCCTGTGTGGGTTCCTCGTCCTCTGGCTCCGGTGTGACGCCCTTGTGCGTTCTGTGTGGCTGTTCGGGATCAAGGCAGGGAAAGGCTGTCCAACCCTTCGGTGCATCCATGTCGCCCATGAGTGCGACCACGTAGGTATCGAGCGCAATGCCATTGTCATCGGGCGTCCAGTAGAACTGCCTGAGGTCATACGGAGGATCGAAGGACTGCAAGAAGGTCGCAATGCCAATGAGGCGTGGGTCATGCTCGCCGGCTTCAACCCATGTCATGACGCTCTGTAGCCCGTCTGGAAGCAGGACAGCGCTTCCGTGCTCCATGCGATGCTTTACCATTCCCACGTTGAATTTGAGGTCCCTGAGGGCATCTGCGGACATTCCTGCCCAGCTGAGTACCTTCTCCATGTTGCCACTGAGCCAGTCACCCGGCGTCCATCCGGCCTTCATCTGGCAGTTGAAGCAATTGTAGATAACTGTCTCGCCGTCCAGCTTGAAGCCGCCGCGTTTTCTCGTGTCACGGCTGTGACCGCGATGCTGGCAGCACGGAGCGTTAAAGCTGCTCCATCCTGAGTTGTTGGGTCTGGCGTTGGTGAGATTGCGCAGCGCCTCATGGACGAGGTTGCTACTAAGGAAATCGTTCATTCCGAGTGGATTAGCGGGCGATGCCTAACGAGGGGTAAAAGGCCGTTGCGGCTAGGAATTCGTCGGATAGTCTAGCTGCATGAAACCGGAAGTAGATCAGCCCGAGAACCCGCTATTCACGAATGGCGAGAACTGGAACATGAATGCCTGCGTGGGTGATAATGGCGGGCCATATACCCTGTTTCAGTACTCGGAGGGGTTCTTCGAATCATCGCATGAAACGGTGGATCTCATTCGTTCGCGGGCGGCTAAGATCGACCTTCTGATTTACCCGATCGCATTCTCGTACCGGCATGGGATTGAGCTAATGCTCAAGCAATTGCTGACCTCCATGAACAACCTGCTTGAGACAGGTGAGGGCTTCAAAAAGCGGCATCAGATGAGCCAGCTTTGGGGTGATATGCTCGAACTTGCCGGGAAGTACGAAGAGCAACTGATCGAGCCGGAGGCAATCGAACGGGCAGGGGTCATCATTGGGCATTTTGACGACTTTGATCCTACAGGGCAGGTCTTTCGCTACCCTGAGGATATCAAGGGCAATCGGCACCTTTCAAACCACAAGCTCATCAACGTGGAAGTCCTGCAAACTCACATGAAGGAGCTACAGGAAATTCTACGGCGCTGGTATTACCAAATCGAAGAGCACTACGGGTGGATGATGGATGGTCGCGCCGATATGGGCGATTATTATCAGTAGGTCACAGCTGGGCCAGCTTGAGTAGCAGCGCGGTATCTCGCTCGTTCAGTACGACGCTTAGTTCGCCCTGGCCTTTCGTATGGTCGCTGTTGTCGTAGGTCATCACCAAGTCAGATTGACGTCCGTTGAGCCTGAGCCATTCCTCGATGCTAATCAGCTTCTCAAGGATCACCTCTCGATTTTTCTCAGTGAGGTAGTCGTCTGCGAGACACTGGACGTTCTGGAACATAACTGTCGGGACTACTGTGAGTGGAAACGTGATTTTTGCAGTGAATGTCTTTGAGGAGGTCATCGTTCGGCCTCCTCATATTTGTCGAGCATCGCGCGAAGCTGATCGACATTGCTCTTCAGTGTCCACCAATCCTGATAGAAAGCCTCGATGCCTCGGGTCCGGTTGCAGGCTCGTTCAGCGGCTTCCAACGCTTTGCGTAGCTGATGGACTAGATCGCTGGTCACGGCGCCAACCTCAGGTCTCGACCAGCTAGGAAGGTCTGGATCAAGGGGTTCATAGATTGTCTCCCTTGTAGTTGTTCTGGAACCAAAGAGCCTCGCCTGCATCCTTGAAGCAGAGCTTGACCTTGCCTGCCTTGCAGCGTTCCAGCCAATAATCCCTGCCGTAGTTGAGTTCGCGCTCTTGGAACCAATCTCCGAAGAGTTCCTTCGCCCAAGCGGCTTCGTCCTGCCTGACGTTCTCCTCCACGACTGTACCGTCAATGAGCGTGAAGCGAGTTGCTGTGCCGCAATTGAAGTCGGCGGTTGATGAGATTTCAAATGCTTTCGCCATAAGTTCCTCTGCAAAGTGTATTGCTTTGCATCTACTTATCTCATGGGGTGGTCAGTCTTTCTCAACAGAAGTCGCTTTCTGGATGACGCGGTATGGTTTCGGACATAGCAAGAGGATGCAACGCAACAAAGGAAGTCGGAAATGCGCGCACCTGTTATTAGCGATGTAGAGTTCGAAACTCTCTTCGCCTTTGCTGCTCAGATGGAGCGGCCTGAAATGTACGGCCTGATGATCCTAATGACGAAGAAGCTGGGGCTGCGTCCGATGGAACTTGCGGGAATGGAAACCAGCTGGTTTGTCGGTAACGAACTTCGTATCCCGCTCGGTCATTCTAAGCGCAAGCAAGGTCGTTCCTTGCCGATTGATCTAGAAATAAAAGAAGCCCTGCGGGTTCATATGGGTAACAAAGCAGGGCGCGTGTTCACAAATTCAAAGGGCGCTGCATTCACTGCAAACGGTGTCTCGGAAGCGATGCGCCGCATATATCGTCTGGCAGGTGTTCAAGGGTCCTGCTACTCAGGTCGTCGCACGATGGCTACCAAGCTCGTTGACAACAAGGTCAACCTACTCGTTGTTCAGGGTATCCTAGGTCATGCGAGCGTAGCGACGACTCAGAAGTATGTTGGTGTTACCGATACTATGATGCGCAACGCGCTTTTTGGTTGAGGTTGCTTTTCTGGTTGCTCTGGTAATCAGGTGGTGTTTTATGTCCTTAAGGCAGCAGGAAAGTGCTGTGCTAGATTGGAGTTGATACGATGGATTGGAAAAAGGCAGTTAAGCCCGCAAGCGCAGTCGAGGGTTTCGCTAAGGCCGGTGCTCGCAAGCCGAAATCGGCAGTTGATGTGGTCGCAGAGGCAATCGACAAGCAGGTTGAGCTGTTCGACAAGCCCAAGGAAGAAGGCCGTCGCTGGTTCGAGGTTAAGGGCGATAACGTAGGCTTCACGATCCGTTATGCGAATAGCCCGCTCAAGCTCGTTGGCGAAGAAACCAATGTCGTCGTTCCGAAGGCACAGTTCGTGGAGGTCATGAACGCGATCAAGGCCGATGTGGTCAAGGGCGCTTTCAAGTCCCAGCTGGACGCTGCCGAAGAGCGCGTTCGGGCACGTTCGGCCAAGATGGCTGCTTCGCGGTCTTCAAAGAAGTCTTAATCCTCACTCCAAGTGAGTACAGGCCCCAGCTGGCAACAGCTGGGGCTTTTTTGTGGGAAAATGAAACCCGCCGGACGCTAAGTCGTCCGACGGGTCCACCACTTGCTAGGAGCATCCGAAAGCAACAGCTACTTCGCCTTCGTCTGCATCACTATTTATGCCCTGATCCTCCCCGCTGAGCGAGCGTCAGCTGCATAGTGGCTCAACGTGTGCTTGGGCTTCCAGTGCAGGTCTTCTTCGACTCTGAGGCCACCGGGACCGCGTATCTCGGCAAGCTCATCGAGACTGATGTACCCGAGTTCCGGCGTACCAAAGCCTAAGTCCGACAATCCGAAAGCTAGGCCGTCTCCGTCACATTCTGTGATGAGAAATGTCGCTGCACCCCAAGGGACGAACAGCTTGCAGACTGGTTCGAAATCTACCTCACGCCTCGTGCCCTTGAGGGGCTCTTGCTCTTTGTAGTTTTTCAAAAGCGCAACACGCGTTTCTGGGCGCAGTAATTCAGTCCATTGCATTAGGCACTTCCTTCTTGGTTGGTGTGCCTGAGGAAACAATGCGCCTGCCGTGCCAAAGAGCAAGACAATCCTGACTTCGTGACTAGAAGTTCTAGCAGAACGGGCTTGCAGAAACTGATTAGGTCCTAAGTCAGAAAGTGGCTGACTTCTCCCCTAGGCGACAACATACGCTTGGGGAAGGAGATAGAAGATGCAGCTTACCACCTCGGAACTTGAGCAGCTTGCCGATTACCTTGTATTTGAGGCTGATTGTTCGCCTGAATTTGAAGGTGATGATTTCGCTATCACGTTCCTAGGGGTGCGTTGTTATGTGGAACGCTACATTGGCTTCTTCCGTGTCGAGGTCGGCCATCAAGACAATGTGGTCGAACTTCCGCGTCACTGATCCCCTACGAACCCCGTAGAGAACAAGAATGCGCCTCTGCGTAAGCGGGGGCGCTTCTATCATGCTTGGCGCTGTTAGACGCTCTCACGCTTAGAGCGGAGGAGGGGGTTAAGACCGCCGATAACACGTTCAGCAGCACTGGCGCGCAATGGGTCAGCAAGATCACGGCCCTCAGGGCGCGGATCGAGCGTAATCATATTTCCATCAGCATCCGGGTAGCTGATCGGTTGCAGCATACGCAGAGCGTCAGCGACGCCGATCAATTCGCCGTGCTTGCCCAGCTTCACATTGAAATGCCCCTCAAGCATGACGACAGTTGCGCTGCGGTCGCTTGGGTCCATCAAGATCGTGTCGATGAGCTGGTCAAGGTAGCTTTGGACTTTCTGGCGCGTTTCAGCGTCGTCCATGTTTTCCCGAAGCGTCGCCACTTCAGCAGCAATCTGGCTCGGAGTTAACTGGCTCTCTTTGTGGTCGCTTGCTTGTTCCATTGCCTTGAGAGCAGCCGTATCTTCCGCGAGACTGGCCTTGCTCCGTTCGAATGCCGCGAAAAGGAACTCATCGTCTCTGTCCATGAGGCGGTCGGCCATTTGTTCGAGTCGAGCGCGCTTGGTGGCAATTTCGGCTCTCGCCATTGCGATCTTCCCGGCCGCTGAATTCTCCAGCGGCTTTGTGATTCGAGCAGCTAACGGCAGGATGTGTTCAAGGATGCCGTTGAGAATGTCGGTGTAGCGATAGTTCGCGTTGCACTGACAGCCACGGCCCCGAATGAAGCTGCTGCAAGCCATTTGCGTTGGTCCCTTTTTCTGAGGGCGCATAGTGAGCTTGCTACCGCAGGGCACGTTTTGACCTGGGTTGATGTATGTGCAGCGCGCGAGGTGTGAAAGCACGTTCGATGCCTTGGCGCGAGGACCACCAGTAGACGTGCGGCTTTTCACTGCGTCTTGAACACGGTGGTAGAGATCGAGCGGAACCACAGCGGGATACAACTTGATAGCTGCGCCAGTCTCCGTTCGGTCATTCGTACCTACGCGCGTCTTCGGCTGATACTCGCCAAGAACCCGACGGTCTTTGAAGAGGATCGAGACTGTCCGAATGTCCCAGCGTCTGGTCGGCCATCCGTGCTTCTCATGTTGCTCGTTGGCGTATGCAGCGATTGCCTTGTAGCCGTGTCCATCAACCGACATCTGGAAGCATTTGCGGATAATGGCTGCTCGTGACGCTATCGGCGTAAACTGGCCGTCAATGACCTCCATCCACGCAGGGCAAAGCCTCGGATCAGCAGTGCCGTCTTTGGTGAAGCCGTTAGCTTGGGTTTTGCGCCAAGCACTGCGGACGCGAGTCGCTTTGAGCTTACTGCTGTCATGTGCCTCACCAGCTTTCGCCAAGGGCACAATCAAATTCTGCCAATGCGCGCTGATCTTCGCACTGTCGTAGAGCGTATCGCTGTCCGCTTCGTAGATGGTAAGTCCACGCTTGCAGAGCCCGCTCAACAGATTGAGGCTTTCCAGTGGTTCTTGTCTGGAAAGGCGATCCATCGCTTCCACGATCAGGACTTTACCGGCGAGTTCGCCGCGTTCGGCGCGTTCTTCTAATTTGCGCAGTTCACCGCGTTCGGCGCGGTTGCGACCGTGATACGCGGATTTGCCCTTTTCAATGTGTTCCTCAACAATCGTCCAGCCCTTCCTTGTCGCGAGGTTTCGCGCAAGCGAAAGCTGGCGATTGAGACTGTCGCCATCATCCTGATTTCTGGTCGACCACCGAACGTAAACAATTGCTTCCAAAATCGCCTCCAAACAGGGGTTTAGGGGCAATTTGTTGCCAATCAGTTTAGCGTGCAACCGTTAAGGTGTTGGTCGCAACCGTTGTAGGCGTTGATCGAGCGGTCGAAGGGAATGTCGGGCGACTGATTGAAGGAGAGGATCGTGCGGGGAGACAGTTCGGTCACGCTTGTGCGCAGCGGCGGGGCCGCGCCATCGATGGACGCGCGCACGTCCATCCAGTCGCCGTCCTGCGCGCGTTCGGGCAGTTTGAAGCGGGAGCTTGTCTGGTTGCTGACCGAGCCACGGCCTTTGATCGGTTCCATGATGACTGGAACATAACATGAACATTTGGCGCGTTCAACCTTGACAGGAAGAAGGCCCGCGACCGAGGGCTGGTCGCGGGCCTGAGTGGCGTGGGGAAAGCGAGAACCTTACTCTCTCCCCACGGGGGCAATGCGGAATGGCCGTTATTAGGCTATGATGGTGGGCACCCCGCATCGAACCTTGTTGACCCGAACTTGTGCTGCCCCCACGCGTACGCCCAGGGCATCGGTGAGCGAGAAGACGGTCTTGTCGAGCGTCGGGGCAATGACGCCGAGCGTGTTGCCCACGATCTTCGTGATCGAGGACAGGCTGAGCGTGAGGCCCAGTGCCTGCGCCTGCAGATCGGTTTGCGCGATCAGCGAGGTGGCGAGCGACTGGGTCAGGTCGTGGACCGACACGGTCTTGGTCACCTGCTTCTGGACGTCGTCGAAGCTGAACAGGACCTGCTGCGGCCCGGTCGTGCCGCCGAGCGAGACTTGCGAGAGCGCGGTAACCTTGGCGAGGAGGGGCACGTTGATCAGCGTGGCGCGCGAAAGGGTGATGGTCTTTGAGAGGTCGCCCATGTCCGTGGCGTTGGGCGTCCCAATGCCCACGTTGCCCAGTGCGGGGGTGACGCCGAGCGTTACCCCGTCGGTGTCGGGGGAGCCCGAGCACTGGATGTCGTCGAGCGTGGCCTCGGCCTCGGCAAGATCGATGTAGATCGGGACCTCGATCGAGGGAAGGAGCGGGTTGCCGGTGCCGGCACGGGTCGAGACGAGGAGCCTGGCCTGCGCGGTGCGCAGGACATAGTCGCGCGCGCCGGTGATCGTCAGCCAGGGTGAATGCTCCATTCCGTAGCCGCGCACGAGGCGCACGTGGACATTGGAAAGGCCGCTCACGGCGAGGTCGAACTGGAGGTCGAGCGTGTCGTCGTGCGAGAGTTCGAGCAGCGTGCGGATCAGCGAGAAAGCGTCGATGCCCACCGTCTTGGTGCCAGGGTTGTAGTCGAGCCGGCCATAGGGGCCGAGGTCGAGCACATCGGCTAGCTTGACATCGACGAGGGGGGCGGTGGCGGCGATGCGATCGATCACCGCCACGGTCTGGGTGTCGGCCACGGTCGAGGCGATGGCGCGCAGGGCATCGCCGAGCGGGAGAGGGGTGTCGAAAAGCTCGGCATAGGCGATATTCTTGGCACCGACCTGCGCCTTGAGGGCATCGGCGAAGCCGAGCAGGTCCACCTGTGCGTTGACGAGGCTCTGCGTGTCGAGCACCGAGAGATTGAGCTGGGTTCCTATCAGCGAGGAAAGCAGGGCATTGGGGATGCCGTCCGAAACCGTCGCGAGGCTCGACCCGAGCGAGTAGGAGGCCATGTCGAGGCGTGCGGCAGTGGCCTGAGCGGTCACGGTTGCGTCCTTGAAGCCGAGTGCTCGGCCGAAGAAGAGCGGGACCGTCTGGACCAGGCGAATCCGGGCCGCGCTCTCGTCCCCGCCGGTCTGGAAGCGCTGCGCCACCGGGATGGCCTTGTCCTGCCGATAGGTACCGTTTTCCAGGCTGGCGACTTCGACGTCGGCTTCCTGGCTCTGGGTGATGACGCCCTGCGCGGCCGAGCGGCGCAACGTCAGGGCAGTTTCCTGCGCGGCAGCCATCGCGGCGGCGTCGGCAATGCCCTGGAGCTTGCGCTGGGCCAGGTAGATCGAGCCGAGATCGACCGAGACCGTGGCCGCGCCCATCAGCATGAGCAGCGAACCGGCGAGCAGGACGGTAACGGCGCCGCCACGATCGCGGCGAAGGTGCTGGAGGCGGTGAAGGATGGCGTCCATGGCATCGGCCCTCACATCGCGGGAAGCTGGACGGTCGCCTCGCGGTCGATCGTGGGGCCGGGAAGCGGGACGAGCGAATTCTGGAACATGCCCGAACGGGTCACGTCGTAGCTCAGGGTGACGCGGAAATACTGGCCGTCGATCCCGGTGCGCACAGTCACCAGGTCGGGGTCGAGCGTTCCGGCGTGCAGGACGCTGTCGGCCACCGTGGCGTCGACGATCTGGCGGCGCTCGAGCGCGTCCAGGCCTTCGACCGAGGCACGTGCCGCCTCGTTGGCGACTTGCTGAAGGGTGTGGGCCGCCATGAACCAGCCCGCATAGGTAATCACGCCCAGGAGCAGCGTTATTAGTACGGGAAGAGCGAGTGCGGCTTCGACGAGGACCGCACCGCGCGTATCCGAGGCAATCCGGACGTTTCCGGCAGACCGTCCGCGCAGTGGGGATTTGGTCGTCCTCGCTGTCGGGGCGGCTTGACCCTTCGTTGAACCCTGACCGGTGATGCCCGTGGTCATAAACTCTCTCCTGTTCCCGAAGAGTAGAATGGACCCCGTCTGACAACGATCTTTTGCGCCTGTTGACCTTCGAATTGCGGATTTTACGAAGTGGGTGAATTCAAATAATTATATATTTAACAGTATGTTGCCTGAATGGTAAATTCGACCTTAATTGCGAAACATCGGTTTTCGGTCAATTGTGCAAGAGAAAGCACGTAACTGGGCGAGGCGGGGGAGAAGTGGTTAAACAAGGAGCAGGTATGCAAAGGCCCGCCGCGCAGGGATGCGGGCGGGCCTCGAGCGTGCAGGGCGCCGACGCGTGCCGGTTAGCCTAACTCGTCGCTCTCCTCGGTGAGCACTGCGAGGGCGCCTTCGCAGCCGTAGACCCCGTCGAGGCGTACCAGGCCCATGCGAACCGCTACGTAATCTCCGCTGTTGCTGAGGAAGCGGGTGCGCAGTTGCACCGGCTCGGCGCCGCGCAAGGTGCTTTCCAGCACTTCGCGAAACGCCACCTTGTCGCCGACGCTGATGAGGTCGGTGAGCTGGACCCCGATCAAGCGCTCCTCGGGCAGATTGACGAGGTTGCAGAAGGGCGCATCAACCCGGTCGATCGTGCCGCGAAGCGATACGCGCACGTAGGATACGCCGCCATGCAGGTTGAGCGCCTGGAGAATCGCCTCCTTCACGTTGGCCTTGAAGTGTCGTTCCACTTCCTGGGTTATGTCGTGAAGGCGGATGACCAGGCGGTCTTCAAGCGGGAAGGCCTGGAAGCGCAGCCAGGCGTTCTCGATGAAGGGGGAGGGTATGTCGGCCATGTTGGGATGGCCGTGGATCAGGGTCTGGCGGGCCTGGACTTCAAGCAGGCTGCCGCAAAGGGCAGGCAACGCCTCGCTCAGGATATTGCCGACAAGCGTTCCGGCCTTGGCCTTGACCAGCGCGTGCACGTTGCGGTTCGCAAAGACGATCCGCAACTCCTGGTCGCAAGCGATGACACCGTCGTCGATCCAGTCCGCGAGGGCGAACGTCGCCGAGTCGTTGCGCTGGTTCGCTGCGCTGTCGTTGCGTCCGGCGCCGCCGTTGTTCCAAACGTCGATCGGGCACAGCACATGGGTCTCGCGCCCATGATGCGTGATGAATACCGGAGAATCATGCGCTTCGTCCCTGAATCGCGCAAATTTCCGTACGAATTCCGCAGCTGAGACATATCCCATATCTGCCTTGCCCTCTTTCCCGTTCTCGGCGCGATCGGCTGCCAGTGCCAGCTCGCGCCTCTGCCCAATTATCTACCGAGGATGATTCCGCCTCCGCCTTTGGCGGTTTGCGGCCTCGCTTGCGACGTACTTGGCGGGTCCCGAAGGTTCTTACGGACAAGTGTATAACAGCTTTTTTAAGACTTCGTCACCGGATTATGAGCAAAGGTATACATTAGCCCTACTTGATAATGCATACTGATATCATTTTACAGCGATCTCGGGTGTTCTCCCATCGGAAACGAAACGGGGCGGACTGGATTGACCAGCCCGCCCCGCGGTGTTCATCGAAATTTCGGCAATTCGGCTCAGCCGAGGCCCTGGGCCTTCATTTCGGTCTCGAGGTTCTCGACAATGGCCTCGAAGAACTGTTCGGTCGTCATCCAGCTCTGGTCCGGACCGATCAGGAGCGCGAGATCCTTGGTCATCTTGCCGCTCTCGACGGTCTGGATGCAGACCTTCTCGAGGGTCTCGGCGAAGGCGACGACTTCGGGGGTGTTGTCGAACTTGCCGCGGTAGGCAAGACCGCGCGTCCACGCGAAGATCGAGGCGATCGGATTGGTCGAGGTCGCCTTGCCCTGCTGGTGCTGGCGGTAGTGACGGGTCACGGTGCCGTGGGCGGCTTCGGCCTCGACGGTCTTGCCGTCGGGTGCGAGCAGGACCGAGGTCATGAGGCCGAGCGAGCCGTAGCCCTGCGCGACGGTGTCGGACTGCACGTCACCGTCGTAGTTCTTGCAGGCCCAGACGAACTTGCCCGACCACTTGAGCGCCGAGGCGACCATGTCGTCGATCAGGCGGTGTTCGTAGTGGATGCCCGCGTCCTTGAACTTCTCGGCGAAGCCTTCGGTGTCGAACACTTCCTGGAACAGGTCCTTGAAGCGGCCGTCGTAGGCCTTCATGATCGTGTTCTTGGTCGAGAGGTAGACCGGCCAGCCCAGGTTCAGGCCGTAGTTGAACGAGGCGCGCGCGAAGTCGCGGATCGACTCGTCGAGGTTGTACATCGCCATGGCGACGCCCGGAGCGGGGAAGTCGAACACGTCGAGGTCGATCTTGGTGCCGTCCTCGCCGTCGAAGACCAGGCGAAGCTTGCCGGGACCCGGGATCTTGGTGTCGGTGGCGCGGTACTGGTCGCCAAAGGCGTGACGGCCGACCACGATGGGGTCGGTCCAGCCCGGAACCAGACGGGGAACGTTCGAGATCACGATCGGCTCGCGGAAGACGACGCCGCCAAGGATGTTGCGGATCGTGCCGTTGGGCGACTTCCACATCTTCTTGAGGCTGAATTCCTCGACGCGGGCTTCATCAGGGGTAATCGTTGCGCACTTCACGGCCACGCCATACTTCTTGGTGGCGTTGGCGGCGTCGACGGTGATCTGGTCGTCGGTCTCGTCGCGCTTGGTGACCGAGAGGTCGTAGTACTTGAGGTCGACATCGAGGTAGGGGAGGATCAGGCGTTCGCGGATCCACTCCCAGATGATGCGGGTCATCTCATCGCCGTCCATTTCGACGATGGGGTTAATTACCTTGATCTTTGCCATTCGAGAAAAGCTCCCCTGGGGTGAAAGTGGGTGAGAATTTGGCCGTCTCTTAGGCAGTGAGGGCGCGCATAGCAAGGCGGCACTGACATATGGTGCCCGTCGTGCGACCATGGATTGGTATTGCAAATCATTATCGTTAATTGGGCGCCCCCCCAAAGGCCCGACGACGACCAGGCCCGACCGGGCCTTGCGCCTAGTGGGCGAAGATGAGCGAAAATCCGGCGCCGCCTTCGGGGGGCGTGAAGATCTCGAGCCGACCCCCGTTCAGCTCCATGATCCGGTGCACGATCGCAAGTCCGATCCCGGCGTTGTCCGAGCGCTTGCGATCCGCGCGCCAGTAGCGGCGGGTCAGGTGCTCGCGGTCGTGGAGAGTGATGCCCGGGCCATCGTCCTCCACGCTCAGCGCTCGCGGCCCGACGCCGACGCGGATCGCGGTGCCGCGCGGGGTGTGGTCGATCGCGTTGGCGACGAGGTTGATCAGGGCAAGCGAGAGCAGCGTGGGGTTGCCGATGACGGTGGCGCCGGGAGTCTGGGTCTCGAGCGCAATGGTATGGCCGCTGTCGAGCGCGCGCGGGGCAAGTTCGACGACCACGTCGCGGGCCAGATCGTCGAGGCGGACGTCCTCGCCAAGTTGCGGCGCCGAATCCAGCAGGGCGAGGTGGCGCAACTGGGTGATGACGTGGCTGATGCGGTCGACCTGGTCTTCGAGCCGGGCGCGCACGGGTGCCGCGTCGACGTCGCGCGCCTGCAGGCGCAAGGTCGCGAGCGGGGTGCGCAATTCGTGGACGACGTTGCCGACGAATTGCGACTGGCTGGTGAAACTTGCCTCGAGCCGGTCGAGCAGATCGTTGATGGCGTGGACGAGCGGCCCGACTTCGCTCGGCAGCCCTTGTTCGTCGAGTCGCGCGGCGAGATTCTTGGGGCCGATCGCGGCAGCTCCGTCCGAGGCTTGGGCGACCTTGCCGATGAGCGAGCGCACGAGGATGTAGTCGAACAGCCCGAAGGCCAGCAGCAGGAGCACGATCAGCACCGCGAACCCATGCATCGACTGCGCGATGACGCGGTGAAGGATCACGCCGGGGCCGCTCTCGTCCTGGGTGACGACGACCCAGTATTGCCGCTTGCTGTGGGTGAAAGGCATCGAGATGCCGCCGAAAGGGGCGATCGAGAAGCTGGTGGCGTGCGTGTTGGTGGGCACACGCTCCCAGGGAATGCCGTCGGCGTAGCGACTTCCCGCGACCGGTCCGCGCTTCACCGTGATGATGACGAAGGCGCGGCCGTCGTAGGAACTGTCGTAAGCGAGTTCGAGCGAGGGGGGCAAGTCGACCTTGTCGCCGCCGCGATAGCCTTGCGCGATCTGGCGAGCCTGTTCGACGAGCACCCGGCGCTGTTCAAGCACGACCGCGTGGCGCAGTTGCCAGCCGCCGATTTCCCAGACGCCGATGGCGGCGAGCACGATGAGCACGCCTTGCGAGAGCACGACGCGCGCGATCAGGCTGTGCGGCCAGAGCCGGGCGGGTTTCGCGACGCGCATCAGTCGACCGGACGCAGCAGGTAGCCGACGCCGCGGATCGTCTCGATGCGCACGTCGGCGCCCGCGTTCTCGAGCTTCTTGCGCAAGCGGTGGACATAGACCTCGACCGCGTTCGAGCTGAATTCCTCCGAATGGCCGAACAGCTGGTCCTCGGCGAGTTGGCGCGTCACGACCCGGCCCGGCCGACGCAGGAGCAGTTCGGCAATCGCGGCCTCGCGCGCCGAGACGGCGAGGCGCCGGCCCTCGACTTCCATCTCGCGGCTGCGCGAATCGAGCCGAACGTTTCCGCAGGCCAGCGCCCCGGACTGGAGCCCGGCCTGCCGCCGCAGAATGGCGCGCAGGCGCGCCTCGAGTTCGTCGAAGTCGAAGGGCTTGACGAGGTAGTCGTCGGCCCCGGCGTCGAGCCCGGCGATCCGCTCGCCGATTGCCCCGCGCGCGGTGAGGGCGATCACGGGCAGGGCGGTGCCCGCCTTGCGCAGGCGCTCCAGCAAAGTGAGGCCATCGGCATCGGGAAGGCCAAGATCGAGCAGCAATGCGGTGTACTGCGCGGTCTCCAGCATGAGCTCGGCCTCTTCGGCAAGCTCGGCATGGTCGGCGGCGATGCCGCTGCGCGCGAGCGCGGCCATCAAGCTCTCGGCCAGGGACGCATCATCCTCGACAAGCAAAACCCGCATCGCGATCCATCTGTAAGGTTGGTGTAAGCCGCAGGCTTGAGTGGAGCGCTCCTGTCCCTTTTTCAAGTGAGTGGAGCCCCGCCTTGAGCGCCGCCGAACACGAAATCGAACCTCTGCCTCCCGCCGTCCATCTCGAAAGGGCCGGACAATACCGCCTGATCGGCCTCGTCGTGGCGGGTCTTGCCGCCCTCGCGGCGCTGTGGATGCTGGTCGGCTGGCTGCGCACGCCTGCGCCCGCGCAGCCCGACAATACCCCGCCGGGCGCCTATCGGGCGACCGCGGATCAGTTGAAGACGATGCAGCTGCTCAAGGTGAGTGACGGTTCGGAGCAGGGCTTCGTCACCGCAACGGGTCTCATCTCGGTGAACGAGGACCAGTCGACCCCCGTGATCCTGCCTTACACCGGGCAGGTGACCGACGTTTTCGTGGCGGCGGGTGACAAGGTCGTGCGCGGGCAGCCACTCTTGCGCATCGCTTCGCCCGATTTCGTCAACGCGCGCGCTTCGCTGCTGGCGGCGCAGGCGCAGGCAGCTTCGGCTGCGGCGCAATTGCAGGTCGCCCGCGATGCCGAAGCGCGCCAGAAGCAGATATACGAGACCGGCGGCGGCGCCTTGAAGGACTACCGCCAGGCCCAGAGCGACCTCCTGACCGCGCAGGCGAGCGAGGCCGCCGCTGGCGCGAACCTTAGCGCAGCCAAGGATCGCCTGGCGCTGCTCGGACCTTCGGGGGCCCGGGTCAGCCGGGGCGCCGTCGCGCAATCGAGCGTCGTCTACACGGCGCCGGTGTCGGGCACGGTGGCCACGCGCAATGTCGCGCCCGGCCAGTTCGTCGGTTCGGGCGACACCGCGCCGCTCCTCACGATCGCCGACACCGGCAGGGTCTGGCTTGTCGCGCAGCTGCCCGAGAGCTCGCTTGCCGGGGTGCGCGTGGGCGATCCCGTCGCGGTCACGACGCCGGCTTATCCCGGCCGGACCTTCGAGGCGCGGATCGACAATATCGCCGCCTCGCTCGATCCTGTCAGCCATCGCCTGCCGGTGCGCGCCACGGTCGCCAATCCCGACGGTGCGCTCAAGCCGCAGATGTTCGCAGACTTCCGCATCCGTCAGCTCGGCGCGCCCGCAACGGGCATTCTCGTGCCCTCGAGCGCGGTCATTCACGAGGGTGACACGGCGCGCGTCTGGGTGCTGGGCAAGGGCGACCTCCTGTGGGGGCGCGAGGTGACCGTAGGTGACAGCAACGGCGGCTTCGATCGTATCACTTCGGGGCTCAAGCCCGGCGAGACGATCGTCACCGCCGGGGCGCTCTTCGTCAACGAGGCGGGCCTGGGCGCATGAATCGTCTCGTCGAAATCGCCCTGCGCCAGCGGGTGCTCATGATCGTGTTCCTGCTGGCGATGATCCTCGCGGGCGGGATCGCCTTCGCCAATCTCAACATCGAGGCCTATCCCGACCCGGTTCCGCCGATGGTCGAGGTCATCACCCAGTCCTCGGGCACTTCGTCCGAGGAAGTCGAACGCGACATCACCATTCCCATCGAGCAGGTCATCGCGGGCATTCCCGATGTGAAGGCGGTGCGCACGATCTCGCTGTTCGGCCTTTCGGACGTCAAGGTACAGTTTACCTACGATGTCGGCTTCCACGAGGCCGAGCAACGCGTTCTGGGGCGCCTTTCGCAGCTTACCGACCTGCCCGAGGGCGCGCATCCCGAGATCAGCCCGACCAGCCCGATCGGCGAGATCTACCGCTACCGCCTGACCGGCCCCGCCGGTTATTCGGTGATGGACCTCAAGACCTTGCAGGACTGGGTGCTCCAGCGCCGCTTCAAGGGCATTCCGGGCGTCGTCGACGTCACCGGCTGGGGCGGCAAGGAGCGCACCTACGAGGTCGTCGTCGACAACGACAAGCTTTCCGCGCAGCACATCACCATGTCCGACGTGCTGGGCGCGATCGGCAAGGCCGACGCCAACGTCGGCGCGCAGACCGTGAACTTCGGGCCGCAGGCGGCGATCGTGCGCGGCGTCGGCCTGATCCAGTCGGTCGATGCTATCCGCAACACGCTGGTGGGCACCAATGCGGGAACGCCGGTGACCGTTGCCGATGTCGGCACGGTCAAGATCGGCAACGAGCCGCGCATGGGTATTGCCGGGGAGGGCCAGGACAACGACGTCGTCATGGGCATCGTGCTGATGCAGCGCGGCGCCGAATCGATGCCCACGATCAAGGCCGTGCAGAAGGAAGTCGAGACCATCAACGCGGGCGGCGTGCTGCCGCCGGGCGTCAAGATCGACCGCATCTACGACCGCTCCGATCTCATCGGCGTGACCACGCACACGGTCATGGAGAACCTGGTCGTGGGCATCCTCCTGATCTTCGCGCTCCAGTGGCTGTTCCTAGGCAACCTGCGTTCGGCGCTGATCGTGGCGATCACCATTCCCTTCGCGCTCGCCTTCGCGGTGCTGATCCTCACCATCCAGGGCGAATCCGCCAACCTGCTCTCGGTCGGCGCGCTCGACTTCGGCCTCGTCGTCGATGCCAGCGTGATCATGGTCGAGAACATCTTTCTCCACCTCGTGCGGCGTTCCGGGGAGATCGAGGCCGGGCGCACCAAGCCCACCTTGATGACCCGCTTCTCGGCGATCCTCCACGGCTCGCGCGAGGTTTCGCGCGGGATATTCTTCGCCGCCGCGATCATCATCGCCAGCTTCCTGCCGCTGTTCACGCTGACCGGCGTCGAGGGGCACATCTTCGGCCCGATGGCCAAGACGTACGCCTACGCCATTGCCGGTGGCCTGATCGCGACCTTTACGATCTCGCCGGTGCTGGCCTCGCTGCTGCTGCCCGACCGGCTCGACGAAGTGGAGACCTGGGTGGTGCGCAAGCTGCGCCAGGTGTTCCGCCCGGCCGCCGCCTTCGCGCTCGCCAACCGGGTGCTGGTGATCGGGGTGGCGCTCGTGCTGTTCGGCACCTCGATGCTGGCGGTGCGCACGCTGGGCATCGAGTTCCTGCCCAAGCTGGAGGAGGGCAACCTCTATATCCGCGCGACGCTGCCCTCTTCGGTCAGTCTCGAGGAAGGCCAACCCACGGTCAACGCGATTCGCGACCTCATCGCCTCCTACCCCGAAGTGGCGCGCATCACCTCGACGCATGGCCGCCCGGACGATGGCACCGATGCCACCGGCTTCTTCAACGCGGAATTCTACACCCCGCTCAAGCCCGCCGACGAATGGCCCAAGGGTGTGACCAAGGACAACCTCACCAGGGAGATCCAGGACAAGCTCCAGGCCCGTTATCCGGGTGTCGACTTCGAGTTTACGCAGTACATCGAGGACGGCGTGGAAGAAGCCAGCTCGGGCGTGAAGGGGGCGAACTCGGTCAAGCTGTTCGGCCCCGACATGACCGTGCTGCAGAAGATCGCGGGCCAGATCCGCGACCAGATGAGCCACGTGCGCGGGATCGCTGACCTTGGCGTCTCGATGCCGCTCGGCCAGCCGACCGTGCAGATCAAGATCGATCGCGGCGAGGCGGCGCGCTACGGCCTTTCGCCCGACGCGATCAACCAGACGATCGCGGCCGCGATCGGCGGGACGTCAGCAGGCGATCTCTACGAAGCCGGATCGGACCGCCACTTCCCGATCGTCGTGCGCCTGAAACCCGACGAGCGCAGCAGCCTTGCCGCGATTGGCCGGATCACCATCGGCGCGCCCGCGCCCGACGGTTCGGGCATCGTCCAGGTCCCGCTTTCCGAAGTGGCGAAGATCTCGCTGACTTCGGGTGCCTCGTTCATCTACCGCGAGCATCAGGAGCGCTATGTGCCGATCAAGTTCTCGGTACGCGACCGTGACCTTGGCGGGGCGATCAGCGAGGCGCAGGCGACAATCGCGAAGAACGTGATCCTGCCGCCCGGTTACCACCTCGAATGGGCGGGCGAGCTTGCCAACCTGCAAGGGGCCATCGACCGTCTCGAAGTCGTCGTGCCGATCAGCCTCGGGCTTATCCTGATCCTGCTCTACGCCAACTTCTCTTCGCTGGTGGACACGCTGCTGGCCTTCTCGGTGATCCCGATGGCGATCATCGGCGGCGTGCTGGCGCTGGCGCTGACCGGAACCGCGTTCTCGATCTCGGCCGCGATCGGCTTCGTCGCGCTGTTCGGCATCGCGGTGATGGACGGCATCCTGGTGGTGACGACCTACAACCAGACGGTCGACGAGGGACACCGGCGCCGCGAGGCGATCGGCATCGCGGTGCAGAAATGCCTGCGCCCGGTGGTCATGACCTGCCTTGTCGCCGCCATCGGCCTTGCGCCCGCGGCCGTCTCGAACGGTATCGGCAGCCAGGTCCAGAAGCCCCTCGCGCTCGTCGTGGTGGGCGGCATGACGCTGGCTCCGGTGCTGATCCTGCTGGTGCTGCCCGTGCTCATCCGCATGTTCTCGCGCCACGTCGCGCCGCGTGATCGCGGCGCCCATGGCCGCGACATGCGCCATCGCCGCCGCGACGAGGATACCAAGGAATTGCTCGCATGAAGGTCCGTCGAATGAAAGGCCGGGCAGGGCTGCTGCCCGCGCTGCTGGGCGCCAGCCTGCTTGCAGGTTGCGCGCTCGGCCCACAGCATCCCACCACCGACCTGCCGATGCCGCCTCCCGAGGCATCGCGCAGCTTTGGGGCGGCCGGCTCCGGGATGCAGGCGCTCAACACTGGGGAGGTGACCCCGCCCGACTGGTGGACGCGCTTCGGCTCGCCGGCGCTGAATGCCCTGGTCGCGCGCGCGCTCGCCGCCAACGAGGACCTCGCCGTGGCGCAGGCCAACTTGCGCCAGGCGCAGGCGGGGGCAGGCGTGGCGCGCGGCGACGCCGGGCCGCAGATCGACGCTGGGCTGACGTTCGAACGCGACCGGCTCTCCCATACGCTCTCGAGCCCGCTCGTCGATCCCGCGCCCACGGTCTATTCGCTGCACACCGCGAACGTCTCGGTGTCCTATCCCCTGGACCTCTTCGGGCTGCAACGCAGCGAGGTCCGTTCGGCAAAGGCGCAGGCTGAAGTGGCGTGCCAGCAGCTTCTCGCCGCGCGCCTGACGGTGGCGGACAGCGTTGTCCTCGCGGTGATCGAACAGGCGAGCCTGCGCGCTCAGATTGACGGGGCGAGCCTAAGTGTCGGCAATTACGAGCGGATCACGCAGTTGCTGAAGCGACGCGAGCAGATCGGCGACGTGGGCGCGCGCGAGGTCGCCGCCGAAGAGGCCGCGCTCGCGCAGGCGCGCGGGGCGCTTGCGGCCCTGCAGCGCACGCTCGCCGAACAGGACGCCGCGCTCGGCGTGTTGCTCGGCATTGCGCCGGGCAATCCCTTGCCCGATTTGCCCGGGCTCGATGACCTCGCTCTGCCCGATGACCTGCCGATCGGGCTGCCTGCACAAATCGTCGCCCAACGCCCCGATCTGCGCGCGGCCGATGCGGCGATGGTCGCGGCGGGGGCGAACGTCGGCACCGCGATCGCGGCGCGCCTGCCGCAGATTACCCTGGGAGCGAGTGCGGGCGGCACGGCGACGAACTTCGCCGAGATGTTCGCCAGCGGTAACCCGTTCTGGTCGCTGCTGGGCGGGATCACCGCGCCGATCTTCCATTCGGGGGCGCTCAAGAAACAGCAGGAGGGGGCAGAGGCCGCGCTCGATGCGGCCAAGGCGCGTTATCGGCTCGCGGCGCTCCACGCGTTCGAGGAGGTGGGCAATGCCCTGACCGCGCTCGACACCGACGTGTCGGCTTATGCCGCGGCGGAGCAGGGCGCGGCAGCGGCCGACAAATCGCTGGCCTTCACCCGGCGCCAGGCCCAGCTCGGCAACATCGACAGCCTCGCACTGCTCAACGCCTCCTCGCAGAACGCACAGGCGGCGCAGGCGCTGGTCGAGGCGCGCGCAATACGGCTGGCAGACACCGCGGCGCTGTTCCAGGCGACGGGCGGTGGTGTGGAGGAAGTCGGGCCCGCCAATGCCCCGCCATCGCCGCAACACCGCGAATCCGGTACATGAAGAAAGAAGGGGAGGCGCGCCGCTTGGGCGCACCTCCCCTTCCTGCGTTTCGGTCGGCGGCTCAGTAGGACAGTTTGATCGTCCCGAAGACCGCGCGAGGCGCACCGACCGAGAGCGTCTGCGCGTCGCCGCTGTTGGAAAAGCCGTTGGTACCCACGGTCGCGACGTAATGCGTGTCGAACAAGTTGGTGACGTTGACCTGCACCTCGATCGGACTGCGCGTAACCGAGTTTGCGAAGCGGTAGCCCAAGCTCGCATCGACGAGCGCGCGCCCGCCGACCCACTGGTCGTTGGTGTAGGTGTAGGCGCGCTTGGACATGTAGTCGACGCCGATCCGGCCGAACAGCGCCTCATCGTCGTAGGCGAGTTCGGCGCGCGCCATGTGCCTGGGCGCATCGACCACCGTCTTGCCGCGCAGCTGCGTCACTGTCGCGGTGTTGTCCGAGGCATACGTGGTGACGTCGTCGCGGTAGGTGCTGTCGTTATAGGAATAGGACAGCGTCGCGCCCAGTGCTCCGCTCAGGCGTGCGTGAAGCAGCGCCTCGAGGCCGAGCGAGCGCACCCCGCCCACGTTCTGGAGCACCGAGGGGTTGCCCTCGATCCCGCTGCCCGTGGTCACCGCCAGCAGGCGATTGTGGAAGTTCACGAGGTAGGCGCCAAGCGTCGCGCTCAGCCAGGCGTCGGCGTAGCGGTAGCCGACCTCGTACGTGTCCGAGCTTTGTGGCTTGAGCTCGTCCTTGATCGCGTCGAAGCCGTCCTGCGTGGTCGAGAACGGCCCGCTGGTGCCCGCCGCGGTGAAGGCCTGCGTCGCCTGGCTGAAGCTTGCATAGATTTCGCTGCCGTGGCCGAGGCGGTAGTTCGCGCCGAAACTCGGCTGGAACCAGTCCTTGGACGTGATCTTGCCGGTGGCAAGGCCTGCGACCACCGCGTCGGCCTTCTCAGCGACGCTGAAGCCCTTCCAGCCGCCGTTAAGGGTGAGGTTGCCGCGGGTCCAGGTGTCCTGGACATAGTATTGCCAGGTCGTGGTCAGGTAGTCGCCTTCCCATTGGGTATAGAAGGGGTCGGTGGGGCGATCGAGCAGACCGTAGCCCGGATCGGTGTCACTCGCGGTGTCGTAGTAGCGGCGGGCCTGGTTGAACGCGTTGCTTTCGAACCAGCCCCCGGCGCTCAGCGTGTTGTCGCCCAGTTTCGCGGTGACGTCGGCGGTGCCGCCGCCGCGCCGGATGCCGTATTCGGTGGTGCGGATCGACAACGTCGAGCCGTTGCTGCTTGCGACATAGGGCGTGTACCAGATGCCCATGCCGTCGTTGCGGTGGTAGTAGCCCTTGGCCTTGAAGGTCACCGCTTCGGAAAGCTGCGAGGTCAGCCCCACATAGCCCAGGTAGTCGGTGCGAAGGCCTGCCGCGTTGAAATAGGCATCGTCGACGGTCGCGTAGGGCGAGGGCAGGTCGGTTCCGTTCTGGTAGGCCTGGCCGGCCGCCACCGCGAGCGCGTAGTCGTTCGAGACGTTGTCCCACCTGTAGCCGAGGCGGTCGATCATGTCCTGCGACATGTCCTGGTAGTCGTTTTCCTTGCGGTCGGAGTAGTCGAAGTAGCCTGTCAGCTCGGTCGCGCTGCCCAGCGGCACGACGATCTTGGCGTCGGCCATCTGCTGCTTCTGCTGGCCGGTGCCCTTCCACTTGTCGCTCGCGGAATAGACATAGGAGACGTAGCCGCGCGGACCATCGTGGGTGCCCAGGTTGACCCGCACGAAGCTGCGCCGGTCGTCCCAACTCCCCAGTGTGCCGTTGGCGTCCACGGCGAAGTGATCGAGCGGGTCGGTGGAGGTGTAGAGCACCGTCCCGCCCAGGTTGTTGGTCGCCTGCGTGCCCAGTGCGCCAGCGCCCTGGCTGACCTCGATGGTGCCGATGTTCTCGGTCGTGATCGCGCGGCTGACGTGCAGGCCGTTGACGTTGCCGTAGCTCGCATCGCCGAGCGGGACGCCGTCGAGGGTGAAGCCGAGCGCGTTCTGGTTGAAGCCCCGGATCGAGAGGCGGGTTGCCCATTCATAGGCGCCGAAGGGATCCGCGGCTTGGAAATTGACGCTGGGCAGGTTCTCGATCGCCTTGAACGGGCTTGTCCCGGGTGCGAGCTGGGCGAGCTGCACGGCGGTGACGGTCTGCGTCTGGCGCACTTCGCCCTGGCCGATGACGAGAATCTCGTTCGTCGCGGCGCCGTCGGCGGTGGCATCGGCCGCCGTTTCGGAAGGAGAGGCAGGCTCGGCGGCAAGGGCCACCATCGGCATGAGGCAGCTCGTCGTTGCGAAAAGGCGGAGGATGGTACGCATGGCAATCGGCTCCTGTTCGGGTGCCGAGCCGTTAAGCGGGTGACATGGCGCTATTCTTGCCGTTCGAAGGCGGTTCGATGACGGCCCGCGATGACGACGATTGCAGTGCGAAAACGGTCATCGAAAGCTTGTGGATCGCGATGGCGGCGGCGGATTCCAGGCCTCCGCAAAGGACGTCCGGCAGGAGCGGGAATTTGCGGTTGCGGAAACGAAAAGGCCCCGGAAAGCAGGGCTTTCCGGGGCTTTGGAATGGTGGGCGTAGCAAGGATTGAACTTGCGACCCCTACGATGTCAACATAGTGCTCTACCACTGAGCTATACGCCCATTCCATTCGAGCCTCCGAGGCGGCGTGCCGTCCGGAGGACTGGCCCTCTAGCGGGGGGCATTTGGGTTGGCAAGGGGCTTTTTTGAAAAAGTTGAAATTAGAGTTCGGCGTGCTCGCTCAGCCCGAACATACGCTGCACCTCGGCGACGATATCGCGCAGGTGAAAGGGCTTGGAAAGCACCTTGGCCTGCGGTGCCTCGCGGCTGGCGCGCAGCGATACGGCGGCAAATCCGGTGATGAACATGACTTTGGTGGCGGGCGTGATCCGCGCGCAGTGCTGGGCCAGTTCGATGCCGTCCATCTCGGGCATGACGATGTCGGACAGCAGGAGGTCGAAGTGGCGCGACTCCAGCAGGGGCACCGCCTCGGTGCCCCGGTCGACGGAAACCACCTCGTATCCGGCTTTCTCGAGGGCGCGCGCAAGGTAGGTGCGCATGGCCTGATCGTCTTCGGCAAGGAGGATGCGGATCATCGCGTTGTGCTTTTCCAGTCGTGTTTCTCAGGCGCCGGCGAAGCGGCGCGAACGGGCGAATCGTCTTACGACCGATCGGGTTAAAATTCTTGCCCGTCCCCTTCGTCGGCCTTGCGTGTGCGATGGGACGTTTTGACAGGTGCGCCCGATACGGGCAGCGTGGTTTCCATGTCGGACGAGCCGTTTTTCCCAGATTCGCCAAAACCGGATGTGCCGTCAGCACAGGTGCAGATGATCGAGGGTGGGCGCGTGCCCGGCCTGCCGGGGCAACCGGCGTTCACGCTCCACCGTCGTGAGCCGTCGCCCTTGCCGATCCTGGTGGCCGTGCCGCACGCGGGAAGGGCCTATCCCAAGGCCGTGCTCGGCAATCTGCGCGACGCCCAGGCGAGCAGCCTGCGTCTCGAGGACCGCTTCATCGATCATGTGGCCCTTGGCATCGCGCGAGCGACCGGTGCGGATCTTCTCCTGGCGCATGCTCCGCGCGCGGTGATCGATCTCAACCGTTCGCCCGAGGACGTCGACTGGGGCATGGTCGAGCGGGATCCGGACGGCGAGGGCGCCAGCGCCATGGGCGGGGGGCGCGGTGAGCTTTCCGCGAGGGCGCGCAGTGGCCTCGGGCTCGTTCCCCGGCGTCTGCCCGGCGTCGGCGAACTCTGGCGCCGGCGACTGACGCTGCGCGAGGTGCAAGGGCGCATCGATTGCGTCCACGCGCCCTATCACGGCGCGCTCGCGCAGCGCCTCGAGGAAATCCGCGCGCGTTGGGGTGTCGCCTTGCTGGTCGACCTGCATTCGATGCCGCCCCTGAGCGTGCGCGGTGGCTTCGTTGCGCCGCAGATCGTGGTTGGGGATCGCTTCGGGGCAAGCTGCCATGGAGCCATTGTTGCGGCGACGTTTGCCCATCTGGCCCGGCTGGGGCGCGAAGCCGCGCACAATCGCCCCTACGCAGGGGGCTATGTGCTCGATCGGCATGCGGGGCCTCGCAAGGGCATCCACGCCGTCCAGCTCGAGATCGATCGCACCTGCTATCTCGATGCGGATTTGCGGGAGCTGGGTGAGGGGCTGGACCGTCTCGTCGAGGACCTTGCCGCGCTGGTGCGCCTGCAGGCGGCCGTGGTCACTGATCTTGCGCGCCCTCGCGCGGACGATGGCTGGGCGCTCGCCGCGCAGTAACCAGCGTTAGCGTTGCCTTGGGAAAATTCGCCTGATCGTTTCGGGTGGTTTTGCCGCCTTGGCAGGGGGCCATAAAAAAACCACCTCGTGCGATGCACGAGGTGGCCAAGGTTCAGGGAGGAGGTGCACACGGAGTGCACCAACCAAACCGGGCCATGAGGGTAGCGCCGGTCAGGCAGTTACCAACATAGCGAACCTTGAGCGCAGATCAAGAGATTCTTAAACGCAAATTTTCGCAATGATGTCCAGATTAAAGTGAACGTATCTTACGCATTCGTTCAGCTCTGTGACATTTTTGTCATGAGGCGGTGCTGGGAGCCTTCCGCCGAAGCTTCCGGCGCGCGATGCCCGCCCTCGACGGGAGGGTTCGCGCGCCGGGCAGCGATTGCTATCAGACGTTGGCGGCCGGAACCGGGGCCGGCGCGGCCGGGCCCTTGCCCTGCTGCATCTGGCGACCGAAGATGTCGCGCACGAGCTCGAGCGAGAAGAGGTGCGCGTAGATCAGCGCCAGGAGGCCGTTCTGGTTCCACTGGCGCAGTACGTCACCGCGCACGTCGCGCAGCTTGTTCTCGTCAACCATCTTGAAGCCGCGATAGTTGAAGGGCTGGCCGCCGCCGATGTCGATGTTGAGCTCGCCGTCCATGAGCAGGTCGTGCTTCTTGAGCTCTTCCATGAAGCTGGCGGTCTTGTTGCCGGCCATCTCGAAGTTCTCGCAGAACTTGAGCATGTTCTTGGTGGTCTCGCTGGGCTCGGCGCCGTCGAACAGCGGCTGGCCTTCCTCGATCTCGCCGACCAGCTCGCTGCTCGGGTCGACGCAGAGCGAGAGCTCTTCGCTGTCGGGGCGCAGGCGCGCGAGCATGAAGGGGTAGCGGCGCGCATAGGCCGGGATGTAGACCGGGTTGGTGACGGTGCCGTCGTCCTCGACGAAGACGTTCACGCCTTCGTTCATGCCCATCAGCGCCAGCGGGATCGGCTGGTCACCGCCGGTGAAGATGATCGGGAAGTGACGCTGGGCCTGCGGGAACTCTTCCACGGTGAGGGGAATCGAATTGATCCCGGCCAGCCAGGTCGCCTTGTCGGTCGAACGCGTCTTCCAGCTTGCGTGCTGCTGCGAATTGAGCGGCACGAGATCCTTGTAGAACAAGGGAAGGGATGGATTTTGTGGCGCAGTGGCCATTGCAATACTCTCCGCGATCGAGGTTTGAAAAAGATCAGCGCGTGGCTTTAGTGGCTTGGATGCGGGCGTGCAAGCCGATGGGCTGGCGCGCGGGTCCGTCAAGGCCCCGGGTACAGCGTGCTCGGGGGCAGGCTGGAGCGCGAGCCTGGCTCGGGAGAATGGGCCCGGGTTCAGGTGCTTAGGCTGGCAGGCGCCCGGGAAGCGGAGGTGTCCGCGCTCTGCCGGGCGGAGGCGATGTCCACATTTTTGATGTAGGCGCTCACACCAGTTTGCCGGGATTGAGCCGCCCTTGCGGGTCGAGAGCGGCCTTTACGGTGCGCAGCAGGTGCAACGCGACGGGATCGGCGAGGCGGGCCAGTTCGTCGCGCTTGAGCTGGCCGATGCCGTGTTCGGCCGAAATCGAGCCGCCCCATTGCGTCACGAGGTCGTGCACGCGGGCGCTGATGGTCTTGGCCGCGCCGCCGTACCAGGCTGCCGGGGTGACGCCGGGCGGGGCGATTACGTGGAAGTGCACGTTGCCGTCGCCGAGATGGCCGAATGCGAGCGCACTGGTGCCGGGGAATTCACGTTCCAGCAGGGGGGAAGCCGTCTCGATGAAGCGGGGCATCGCCTCGACCGGAACCGAAATGTCGTGCTGCACGGCGGGGCCGCGTGCGCGTTCGGCAGGCGAAATCGATTCGCGCAGGCGCCAGAACGCCTCGGCCTGACCTTCGTTTGCCGAAAGCGTCGCGTCCTCGATCAGGCCCTTCGCGAGCGCTGAGGCAAGAGTGTCTTCGCAACGCTCGCGCACCTCGCCGGTGAACGTGGTATCGGCCACGACCTCGATCAGTGCGTGCCAGCGGTGGTGGCCGGCGATCGGTGCACGGGCGTCGGGCAGGTAGTCCAGCACGTGTTCGAGGCAAGAGGCGGGGAGGACTTCGAATCCCTCCACGGCGTTTTCGAGCGTGGCTTCGCAATGGAGCAGGAGCTGGCGCGCTGCGCCGAGCGAATGGAGACCCGCCCAGATCACGATCCGTTCGCGCACGGCCGGGACCAGCCGCAGCGTCGCGGCGGTCACGATGCCGGTGGTGCCTTCGGCGCCGATGAACAGCTGCTTGAGGTCGAAGCCGCGGTTGTCCTTGCGCAGCGGGGTGAGCGCCGAATAGATCTGGCCATCGGCCAGCACGACCTCGAGGCCCAGCACCAGGCTGCGCATCGGGCCGTGGCGCAGGACCTGGGTGCCGCCCGCATTGGTTGCAATAAGGCCGCCAACAGTGGCCGAGCCTTTGCCGCCGAGCGTCAGCGGGAAGCGCAGGTCCGCGGCTTCGGCGGCCGCGTGCAGGTCCTGGAGGACGACACCGGCGCCACAGGTGACCCGCTGCGCCTCGACGTCGATTTCGCTGATTTCGTTCATCCGGCGCAATGAGACGAGCAGTTGCTCTCCGCAGGCCGAGGGGGTCGCTCCCCCCGACATTCCGCTGTTTCCACCTTGCGGGACGACGTTGATCGCGGCCTCTTCGCACAGCTTCATCAGCGCACCGAGCTGGGCGGTGTCGGCGGGCGAGGCCAATGCGAGGCAATTGCCCTCGAAGCGGCCGCGCCAGTCCGTGGTCCAGGGGGCGGTCAGGTCGGGGTCACGGGTAAGGCCGCGTTCGCCGAGCAGGGCGAGCGCCTGCTCCAGGAAGGTATCGGTGGATTTCATCGCTTTGGCGCTATGGCACAGCCGCGAGGGCCTTTCACCCCCACATTGCAAGCGTGTTGCGGCTCGCTCTCGCGGGGGCGGGCTGTGAAGCGAAGGGTTCACCGGTCGTTCAAGCTCTTGCGCTAGAGTGCGCGCGACGGCATGACCGTGTCCGGGGAAATCATTCTGCAATGAGTTTTGCATCCGTCCTGTCCATTCCGTTGGCGCTGCTTGCGCCCGCGTCGTCGGCTTTGCAGCCGATGGAATGGCTGGAGATGACGCAGGGCGACGACAATGCGGCCCTTTGGCCTTCGCTCGTTGACCCGGTCTGGTCCTCGTACGAGGAGCCTCCGATCCGTCCGGTCACGGACGAGCCCGAAGACGCCTGGCAGGTTCGTATCGAGCAGCGTGTAACGATCCGCATTTCCCCTCGGGCTGCGGGCGATGTTCCGCCCGACATGCGCGCGGCCTTTCCCGAGGGCGACCCGCGCTCGGGACCGCGTGGCGATGCGCGCTTCGAGGAGCGGCCCATGGGCAAGTGCGTTCCTGCGGGCGGCATCGCCGGTGTCCAGCCCGAGCGCGGCAATCGTCTGCTTCTCTATATGCGCGACCGGCGTGTCGTGACCGCCGAACTCGAGCGTTCGTGCCGGGCCATGGATTTCTATTCGGGCTTCTACGTCTCGCGCTCGCAAGACGGCCAGGTCTGCGTCAACCGCGACAAGTTGCAGTCGCGCAGTGGTATGAAGTGCGCTCTTACGCAATTGCATCAGCTTGTCCCGATGCGGGACTAAGTCGGTCTGCCAACGAGTTCTGCGGATTTCCTTGACTTTTGTGGGTCAATGGGACTAGGGGCCCGCAATCGTGCTGCTCGGGGCTCATTGCAAGGGCGATACGCTCCCGCGCCACGACACCACGTGTTCCCGTACCCTTCCTTTTTCCGGAAACCTGAGCGTTTATGAACTTTGCCGATCTCGGCCTGTCTGACGAATTGCTGCAAGCGGTCGAGGCCGCAGGCTACAGCGAACCGACCCCGATCCAGGCGCAGGCGATTCCCTCCGTCCTGATGATGAAGGATCTGATCGGCATCGCCCAGACCGGCACCGGCAAGACCGCCAGCTTCGTCCTCCCCATGATCGACGTGCTGGCCCATGGCCGCCGCCGGGCGCTCATGCCGCGCTCGCTGATCCTGGAGCCGACCCGCGAACTCGCCGCCCAGGTCGCCGACAATTTCGAAAAGTACGGCAAGAACCACGATCTGAAGATGGCGCTTCTGATCGGCGGCGTGCAGATGGGCGATCAGGTCAAGGCGCTGCAGGAAGGCGTCGACGTCCTGATTGCGACGCCCGGCCGCCTCATGGACCTGTTCGAGCGCGGCAAGATCCTGCTCACCGGCTGTGAACTGCTCGTCATCGACGAAGCCGACCGCATGCTCGACATGGGCTTCATTCCGGACATCGAGACGATTTGCGCCAAGCTGCCGACCAACCGGCAGACCTTGCTGTTCTCGGCGACGATGCCGCCGGTCATCAAGAAGCTGGCCGACCGCTTCCTCGAGAACCCCAAGTATATCGAAGTGGCCCGTCCGGCCTCGACCAACACCAACATCGAGCAGTTCAAGGTGCCGGTCACCTCGCGCAAGAAGCGCGAGGCGCTGCGCGAACTGCTGCACACCGATAACGTCTCGACGGCGATCATCTTCTGCAACCGCAAGACGACCGTGCGCGACCTTGCCAAGAACCTGAAGAGCCACGGCTTCAAGGCAGGCGAGATCCATGGCGACATGGACCAGGCCTCGCGCATCGCCGAACTCGACTACTTCAAGTCGGGCGCGATCAACATTCTCGTTGCCTCGGACGTTGCCGCGCGCGGTCTCGACGTGAAGGGTGTGAGCCACGTGTTCAACTACGACACGCCCTGGCACCCGGACGACTATGTCCACCGCATCGGCCGTACCGGTCGCGGCGGCGCCACGGGCCGTGCCTTCACGCTCATCACGCCGGAGGACGCCGAGGCGGTCGAGAATGTCGAGAAGCTGACGGGCGGCGCGATCCCGCTCTACGCTGGTCTCGCCAATGGCGATGCCGATTACCAGGCTGCTCCGGCGAAGACCGCCGACGATGCCGCGCCGGCCTCGAAGCGGCGCAAGCGTCCGGCCAAGGCGGATGCGGGCAAATCGGCGCAGCGCGCGCCGAAGAGCGATGCACCCCGCAAGGAACCGGCCGCCAAGGTGCCCGCGCCCGAGCCGGCTCCGGCCAAGCCCGAAGTCCGCGAAGAGGCTCCGGCCGCTCCTGCGCGCAGCGCGCGTCGCAAGGCTCCGCGCGCCCAAGCCGAAGTGGCGGCGCATTCGGCGTTCGACGGTATGGATTGGAACGGGCCGGTCCCGGGCTTCCTCAATATCTCGGCGCTGTCCTGAGCCGCGCTCGGACATGACGGTCCAGACGAAAGGCCCCGGTCGCACGTGCGACC
>NZ_JABWCU010000027.1 GCF_018491765.1 Novosphingobium profundi
TTTCGGCATTGGACCGTCAGCGCTGACCGAGACCATGGAACTACTCAACCAACACTTGGTCGCGGCCGCCTGATTGCCATGAAGCGGCGGATCTCACTCGCTCGCGGACAATCTTTGCAACAGAGCCGGCGTGATCGTTGCCAATTACAACGACATGCCCAACTACGTGCGACTCGTGCCTCGCGCGGAGGCCAACAAGAGGGGCTGGGCACCGCGCGATCAGGCGCGCGGCGAGATCGGCGGCGCCGAAGGTGCGGGCGATCCCCAGGCACACACGCCCTACGCTATTGATGTCAACGCTGGCTGGCGGCTGCCGCTGACGGGGATGCTGTGCAAGCAGCCCCCCTACGGTGGCATCCGTGCCATCGACATGGCGACCGGCAAGACTATTTGGGATAAGCCGCTGGGCGAGGCCCGCACCAACGGTCCCTTTGGCATCCCTTCGATGCTGCCTTGGACGATTGGTACGCCCAACAACGGCGGCTCTGTGGTGACGGCAAGTGGCGTGATCTTCGTGGCTGCCGCCACCGATAATCTGATCCGCGCAATTGATCTGAAGAGCGGCAAGGTACTTTGGAAGGATGTGCTGCCCGCAGGTGGCCAGGCGACGCCGATGACCTACATGGTGAACGGAAAGCAGTATCTGGTGATCGCACCGGGCGGCCATCATTTCATGGAAACACCGATCGGCGATCAGGTGATCGCCTATTCCCTGCCATGAGGACAACCCCAGAATTCCGTTCCGGTGACAGCAACGCCCTAACTAATCTCACCGTAGAACGATGTGCGAGATGCGGGGGCTTGAACCGCGGGACCAGGGTGATGGGTACCGCGCATCTTCGTAGGAATCCGCTTGCCCAAGAAGCATTGTCGTTGCCGCCCCTTCTCGGAGCCAACCTCGCGGCCAGACCACGCTCCTGAAAAGAAGCAAGACGTGTTCAGCAAGGCCCCCGGCGGCGCATTCGCAAGCAGCCAGATGGTCGTCAAGTTCGCGGAATCGATAGACTGGGTCGGCGCCATTCTAGGCGTAGCTGCGATGTCCATGCTTGGCCGGCTCGGCTCGGAAGTCATCGCCAAAGACATCGGCGGATGCGCGCTGGGGAAGCGTTTAGGGACGAGCGTAGCGGCCAAGGTTGTGTACGACCGATTATAACTAAGATGGGAATGAATCCCGGGCCGCGTAGTGAAACGCTAAAGCTTCCCGCTCGTTATCCGCGGCATGGCCAAAACATCCGGACACTTTCGACATAACATCGTACTTTACGGCGCGCTAGCGGCGAACCTTGGCATCGCGATCGCCAAGTTCGTTGCAGCAGGGATCGGCGGGTCATCGGCGATGGCAACCGAAGGTGTTCACTCGCTGGTAGACAGCGGGAACCAGCTTCTTCTCCTCTACGGCCAGAAGCGTGGTGAACGCCCGCCCGATGCCGCTCATCCTTTTGGATATGGGCGTGAGTTGTATTTCTGGGCCTTCGTGGTGGCGATCCTCATATTCGCAGGCGGCGCGGGTATTTCCATCTATGAAGGAATCGCCCATATTCGCGAGCCCCACCCGATCGCGGACCCTTCGCTCAGTTACATCATCCTTAGCATCGCCTTTGCGATGGAGGGCACATCTTGGGCACTCGCTGTCAAGGAATTCAATGCTTCGCGCGGCGACCAGAACTGGTGGCAGGCTGTGCGCCGTTCAAAGGACCCTCCCGGCTTCATCGTACTGTTCGAGGATAGCGCGGCTCTTGTCGGTCTAATTATCGCAGCGCTGGGTATATGGGCCAGCGGGTATTTCGCGGACCCGCGCTTGGACGGTGCGGCCTCGGTTCTCATCGGACTGGTGCTAGCAACGGTCGCCATCCTGCTTGCCCGCGAATCCAAGGGACTGTTGATCGGCGAAGCCGCCGACCCAGAACTCATCGACGCTCTACGGGTGGTGTTGGACCGAGACCCGAACATCACCGGCGTCAATCACGTTCGCACCATTCATACCGGCCCGAATTCAATCTTTGTCGCCGCAAGCGTCGACTTTGCAGATGATCTGCCGATGGGCGAGGCCGAAACGCTCATCGAGCAACTGGAGACCCAGATGAAAACGTCCTCTCCCAAGATCACTTCCATCTACATCCGCCCCGAAAAACGCGAGGAAGCTGTTTTAAGTCGGGAACCCATAAATCCGCCAGCGGTCTCTGCTGACTGAACAATCGTTATGTTGCCTCGTGAGCAAGAAGCCTTAGTCGATCACCGCTACAGCCCCTTCATCTTGAAGAGATGCCGCCAGATCGGGCATAAGTGAGACGCCGCTGACGTTGATCCGGTGACAATCGAGGGTAATGCTCTTGGACGTTCCAGATGGATCGGAGGCAGGCAACTCGCCCCATTTTGCCGCCCTCAGGCGTGAACAAGGCGCTGCCTTCATCAAGTTCCTTTTGATTGGCGAACCAATCATAATTTTCGCGACTGTCCACCACCCAGTCGGGTCACGTCCGTCAATGTGGTGTAATTTCGGTGCTGGCCATCGGGCTGCATTTTCAGGCGGCCTTGGGTGTAATCTGTAGCGGCTGAACCTCCTCTGTTGTTGATGTGGTAAGGGCGGCCATGCCCTCTATCTGCATGTAGCGGTGCTGGAGCTGGTATTCGTCGTTCTGCTCGAGCAGGACGGCGCCGACGAGACGGATGATGCTGTCCTCGTTCGGGAAGATTCCGACGACATCGGCGCGGCGTTTCACTTCCTTGTTCAGGCGTTCCAGTGGGTTGGTAGAGTGCAGCTTGACCCGGTGCTGCTCGGGGAAGGTCATGTAGGCGAGCACGTCGTGCTCGGCATCGTCCATGCAGGCGCCGAGCTTGGGCCAGCGGGCCCGCAATTGATCGGCGACCTGCCGCCAGACTTGTGTCGCGGCTGCATGATCGGGCTGGAGGAAGACCTGGCGGATCGCGGCAGCTACGACCGTGTTCTGGCCCTTGGGCACGTAGGCGAGCGCGTTCCTCATGAAGTGGACACGGCAGCGCTGCCAGGTGGCGCTGAGCACGCGGGTGATCGCCGCCTTGAGGCCCTCGTGGGCATCGGAGATGACCAGCTTCACGCCGGTCAGACCGCGGCGGGTCAGGTCCTTGAGGAAGGTCGACCAGAACGGCTCGGCTTCGGAAGGGCCGATGTGCAGGCCGACGATCTCGCGCTTGCCCTCGGTGTTGACCGCGACGGCGATTATCGCGGCGACACTGACGATCCGTCCGCCCTCGCGCACCTTCAGATAGGTGGCATCGAGCCAGAGGTAGGGCCAGTCGCCGGCAAGCGGTCGCTTGAGGAAGGCATGGACACGCTCGTCAATGTCCTTGCACAGCTTTGACACCGAGGACTTGGAGATGCCGGTCATGCCCATCGCCTGCACCAGCTCGTCAACGCGCCGGGTGCTGACCCCGGCGATCCACGCCTCTTGGATCACTGCGACCAGCGCCTTCTCAACAGTCTTGCGCGGCTCCAGGAAGCCGGGAAAGTAGGCGCCGGTCCGCAGCTTGGGGATCTTGAGGTTGAGCGTGCCGAGCCGGGTATCGAGACTGCGGTCGCGGTAGCCATTGCGCCAGGTCGTGCGTTCGCCCGATCGTTCATGGCGGCCAGCGCCGACCAGGCCATCGACATCGGCCTCCATGATGATTTGCAGCACGCTCTCGGCGATTGTGCGCAGGAAATCTGTGTCTCCGGTCTTCGCCATCAGTTCGGCAAGCGGTAGTCTGTCGTCGGTCATCGGGATCAACTCCTCGGTGGGCGTGTGAAGTGTGGTAACTCCACCTTACCGATGAGCCCGGTGGCCACCGAGTTCGAAATCGCATGAGGTGGGGCATGCCCCACCTCATGCGATCACCTCAATCTACACCGGAAATTACACCACGAGCGCGGACGCTAACCCCAGTCGGCTCTACAGGGTTCGGCCTGAGAGGCCGTTCCAAAGCCGATTGCGATCCCCACTTGTGTCCTCCTGCCTCGATCCCGGGCGGACCTGCAATGCCTCCATCATAACACCGCAAGTTGTGATTCACGCACGGCATGAGCCGATCTGACCTGACCGACTTCGAGTGGGCTTGGCCGAATTTACAGCTGATTTGGGCGCGTTGCTGCCTTTCCGCCGTCGACCCTTTCCCGCCATTCAGCCGGAAATTTCTAATTCCCAGCTGCAGTCTGTCTGCTCCCTTATGTTGGACGCTCAAGACTGGCCTGAGCAAACGACGGCTTTCAAACGATCCCACGGGTTGCACGCGCGCGCCGTGCCGATTAGCCAAGCCACATGAAAAGGACAGATCCTTCTGCGATTATTCTGGCACATCCCGACGATGATCGGTTCGCTTTCGATCTACTGGATGCCTTGCAATCAGAAAACCCTGGGTCCGAGTTTCTGGTCAACGCTGCCTTGGCGCCGACACCCCGCTTCGGGACGAACTCGGCCCCCTACCTTCTGATCGTATCCAGAAGCCTTCTCGCTTCAAATCTTTATTCCGCAGAAATTCCTCGCTTCGAACAAGCCTCGCAGCGGGACCAGCTCCTTTGGATCCATATCTATCCGCGCAACATCCAGCGACCACATCCAACGCACCACTATATCCAGATCAATGATCTCGATCTTTCGAGGAACATGGGCGCTGTCCGCCGGATTTCGCGATGGATTCGTGAGCGTTCGTTCAAAGCCCTGGATGATCGCGACCAGCCCTTTGATAGCTCCATATTTATGGAGCCGGTGTCACACCTCGGATTGCCCACCAGGACGAGATCGCTCCTGTTTTCCTCGGAAATCGGACTAATCGGCGAACTCGTTCAATTCTCGGAGGCCGCTCTCTTGCGAAAGAGCGGGCTGGGCCGCGAGACCTTGAGGCAGATCAAAGAGGCGCTACACGCACGCGGCCTCCGTCTGGGTATGGATGTTCCCGGCACAACGGCTCATGACCTAGACGATGCTAGTTTCGTGAAAAAGACCGCAGTCAAGGTGGCTCAACTCGAACAATCCGAGGGTGGCGCGACCTTCGAACCCGATGGCGATCATTTTACAATTGTCTCAGACGCGACTGACGATGATCGGTCGATCGCAACCAAGCCGATAATGCGTCAACTGCAGCAAGGATTGATAGACAAGGCGCGGCGATTTTCCGGACAGGTCAAACGCCTCGACAATCAGCCAGGTTGGACGGGGATCGCTCACGCAACAACTGAACTCACTGCGCTGCTCGATCAACCCGCCGAGGATGTTTCCGACGCGCTCGGATTTCTCTACTCAAAAGCGCTTGAGCTTTGGTCCTTCGTTGAACTCGACCAGCGGCTAGTCGCCGGCGTAGAATCGTACGCCGCACCGCTCGACCCTGAGTTGAGGCGCCCGTTGGACGATCTTGTCCGGAACCTGTCGCCGTGGCTTCGCTCATTCCCCAGCGTGCGCGAACTGGACGAAGAATCCAGTAACTTCCTGGTCAAGTCAGCCGATCTTCAACCCACGATCGGTGTGCTCGAAGCCGCGCGAGAGCACCTGCTCATCCTAGAAGATAGCGCAGAAGTGATAAAGGGCCTGTGCGCTGCCGCCGAGAGAGGGGACTATCAAGGGGGCAAGGCTGGAGGCATAGCCAAGCGATCCATCATCAATCTGGTAACTATCACCGCTGTGACAACAGCGGCAGGCATCTATTCTGGTGCCGTGGCGGGCGATTGGGGCGCAACTTCGCCGCTTGTTCACTCCGGCGCTCGCTTTCTAACCTCAGCGGAGAGGGACATCGGTGAACTCCTCACACATATGCCCGATATGCGCTACATGATCGGCGCCTTCGTCGAAGAGATGGAAAAGAACCCGCCAATTCCTTCAACTCCCGCGAGCGAAGTTGTCCTTCGCCCCACGCGCAAGCCAGAGCCAGGCAATAACGAGTAAGGCTTGGGTTACTGTAGACTCAAGGCCCACCAGCACAGGGCGCACTAGGTACCCTGGGGCCAACATTATCTTTAGAAAGCTGATAATAGGTTGGCGGGATTGGCCGCAGAAAACCGCGCCTTCGTGCCTTCCCATTCTCCTTCGAGCCACTGCCGACCCTTCTTTGCCGTACAGCCGCCAAAATTTGATGTCCATGTGCGGACCGGCAGCTAACCCGGCAAGGTGTCGACCGACATACGCCCTTTCGATGAGGAAGCGCGAACGTCCGCGCACGCCTGCACCGGCCGGTCGAAAAGCTGATAGTTGCGGGGCGGGCCGGCAGTGAAGCGCCGCTCGCTGCTGCGATCATGCGTTTCGCAAGAGGCTTTGGGCCGGGCCGTTTCGTTCCGCTTCGATCTTTAGTTCGAGCTCATGGGCTTCGGATACGCCAAGGCTGACAAGTCGCCCAAGCATCGCGTCAATGCGCAGGCGCTGCGCATGATGGGGCTGATAGAGCGATGGGTCGTCCATCCACGCGCTTTCGAACCATTGCGCGACCTTTCGGCCGATCGCAAGTTCATGCCACATCGTCCGGTCGCCCCCCGTGGCCTCAAGCCAAGCTTCAATGGCGAAGAGTAGGAAGTCGAGGTGACGCGCGGTCGGCCCAATCAAAAGGGTGTTCATAGTGCAAAGCGCCACAAAGGCCGTCGGCCCGCCCCGCATCATGGGGCGCAATGTTTCGAGCAGCGGATCGATCCGATCGAAGACCGCTGGAATCAGATAGCTTTGGGCTCTCGACACCCCAGTATATTCGTTCATCAGCATGACGCCGATGGTCGGACCTGACTGGAAATCTATCCGCAGGTCACCGGGTTCGCGATGCCAAGACCAGCGATTGAGAGCCATGGTGCGGGTCACCAGCTGCCGCCGGATCGCGCAGGCGCGATCGGCAAGGCGTCCCCGATTATTGAAGTAGCAGGCATCGGCCGCACGCGTGAGTGTGTCGGCCACGTCGCAAAACGAGCGATCTGGAAGTTCCAGGATCGGAGTAAGTATGGTGTCGAGCCGGTCCGGCGCGGCATCCATTATGACCGCGGTGACTAGTCGATAGAATTGCTGGTTCCAGTCGTCCGGCAATCGATTGAGCTCAGCGTCGGCGGAACAGCCATGCGCGTTGAGCCGCGCCGACCAAGGCGCATAAGTATCGACAATTACTTCAAACCACGCCGGTCTTGGGCAAGTTCCGCAGTTCAAAAGCATGAGCCACTTCGCGATGCCCTGCGTATCGACATGGATCGATGCCTGTTTCGAGCGCGGCGTCCAGCGCTCATCTGCCTCGTCCTGTTCGAGCTCGATCCGTGCCCGATTGCGTGAAAGGGGCGCGCGCGGCTTGCTCCGTAGAGAGAGTCTCTCATCAGGCACCGCTGGCCAGTCAGGCTCAGGGCCTCCGTCCAACCACGCAATCTCGGCGGAAACCGCCTCGCAGTCTTGACGCGCGCGCTCTGCCTCATAGGCGGTCTTCTCGGCAGGATCCTCATCATAGGGGTGCCACCGATAGCGGCGTCGTGCGAAGGCCATCCGGATGGCCGATTTGATCAGGCGCGGATCAGCGTCATCGATGGTTGCCCGAGCCGCAGTGAACGCCGGTATCGCTGCCCTGTCGCCGCGCACGGCAGCTTCCACGATCCGATCACGATCCACCGCCAGCTTGCGCCGATGCCAAAGGTAAACAAGTGCGCATATCGCCATCCCGGGCCGGTTGAAGCCCAGGGTCTCGCCGGAGCCGTATGCGTCCACCTCTTCGATCAGAGCGATATCGATGACTGCACGGACCCAGGCCTCATGTTCGGCGACGAGGGCGTCGTCGCCATCACGCGCGATCAGCATGGCGGTGGCAATGAGGCGCGTGGACCGAGCCTTGAGATAGTCTTCGTCACGGTCGTCAGGCAGGTCGCCCGCCGCATATTCCGCCGCTTGGCGCGCGATCTTTTCCGAGCCTCTCGCCGGATCGTTGGTCGCGAGCTGGATTTTCGCCTCGATATCGCTCGACAGGGCGAGTGCGCGGCTCGCGGTCTCCAGGCGCGCTAGATGCTCGGCTTCGGCGGATGGTGGCACAAAACTGAATTGGCCTTCGACCTCAACCCAGTTGGCCCGGTCCACCAGGTTCAGCGCATGGGCTCCCATGAACGCTGGATCGCGAAAAGTGTCGCTCTCGTCATATGGTCCGAGTTCATCGACCGCATGGGTAAGATGCCGTCGAACGGCAGAACTGGCTTCGTCGTTCCCCGAATAGTAGAACATCAACTGCTCGAGGGTGAAGCCGCGGGAGCCGCGTTTCGCGAGATCGGCGAGCCGCACGCGGCCGCTCGGCTCTTTTTCGCCGACCATCATGCCTCCGAACATCTCGATCGAAGCGCGATCGCGATCGCTGGCGAGAATATGTGGGTTGACCACAAATGGAACGAGCGCGTCGCGCGTCGCCGGCCAATGGGACATGAGGACGTCAATCGCGACCACGAGATAGGCCGCGCAGCTTCCCTCCGGCCCGAGGATATCCTCCAGCGCCTTGGCGACGTCTTCGCCGCGCTCGATTCGCTCATGTGACCAGGCTTCGAGGGCCTTGAGGGCCGAACCGACCGAGGATTCCGGCGCCTGAAACTGCCGTGACCAGAAATAGGTCTGGACCCAGGGGAAGAAGCGCGGCGTGCCGTCCACGACGATCGTGAAGCCATCGGTCTCGGTCGCCTTGCCATCGGCATGACCCTCGACCGCCGCTGCGACGAGCGTGCGAATAAGCGCTAGCCCGATTTGGGGATCGGCATCAAGGAGCTCGAGAAATGGCGGCTGTGCCGGCGACGCCGGCATATAGTCGCTATCCGCGAAACCGAAGACGCGGCCCATGGCCTCGCGGCGCGACCGTCCCTTGCGCGGTTTCTCGATGAGGCTGGCTTCGATTAGCGCCGCAAGTTCTGCGGGCGCCACGCTCGCAAGAGCCTTGCTGAACGGTCGGATCGACTTGACCTTGTAAGTGTCGTTCTCGCCCGCCACCGCTCGCAGATAGGCCTTTGCCTTCTCCGGCGCGTTTGCTGCGAGCAACAGCGTCATGCTGCGAAGATCCTCGATCATGCGCGAACGCGCTTCACTTGGAATCCTCGGGGCGTCCGCAGGCGACGGTATAGCGATCACCGTCTCTCGCACATCGAGCTGCAACAGCCAATCAAACAGCATCCCGGCGGCCACTTGCCCGTAAGCGGAAATGGTCATCGCGAGGAATAACTGGATCTCCACGAGTTTGACCACGGACGCGATCGCGTGAACCGGAATCTGCGCCTTATGGTCGAAACACCACATCAACACCGCGGGCGCAGATGGTGAGGACGCCGCGCGAAGGGACGTCGTGCCTTCGGGAACCTCGCCCCCGTGGGCCTTGATCTGCGCGAACAGCGCCGCCGCCGACATCGTTTCCACCGCTATGATTGCGGTGCAGAGTTCGATGAGGAGCGCGCCGCCCTGCGCAAGCAACTTGTCGGAGCATCGGTTGAGCAACTCGGCTGAAAGCTCTGACCTTACGATGGCGAGGAGCGCTTGCCGACGCCACGCTGCATGCGCGCCGGGGCGCGCCAGAGCATCGAGGAGCCGCTGCCATGCCGCGCCGTCCGATGCTCTTTCCAACGCAAACCGGCCGGCAAACTCGATACCGCGTGCGAGGCGCGGCGAGGGTGGCACCGTCAGGTCGACGTCATCGAGCAGGTTGATGTCCTCATGGAGGCGTGCGCCGATCGCCCAGTCGCGCAGCACGTCATGGCGGAAACCCAGCTTGTCGCGGTGCGGCTCGCTCAGGCTCCGGCTGTTCAACAAATACGTGCGTGCATCTGAATCGGTGGCGACATCGATCGTGTCGCGGCCACCGAGGACCGCTTCAGCTAGTTCGGCGAGCAAGCGCTGGCCCGCGCGCTTGTCTTTGGTCTCCGCCCCGTCGGCGCTGTCCCACCAATGGTGTGCCAGCGCTGCCTCCGTGCGGATGTCGACCGTGCTCGGCACCTTCAGCAGCTGGGTCAGTCGGTACAGATTACGGGCGATCGGAGCGGCCGGATGGTCCGGCGACAGCAGGGCGCGCAGTTCCGGCGCCATCTCGATCAGAACTGCGACCTCGTCGTCGTCGAGCTCTCCCACGAGCACCCGGTGCGGGGCGCCGAACCTGGCAATGGCGTCCTCGGCAAGCCAGCTACTGCCCTCGACGCCGAGATCGGGCCGCGTCGAGACAACGACCGAGAACCCCTCGATGCCGGCGATTTCCCGCAGGACGTCGTTGACCGTGCGGCGCCGCTCTGCCGTCGCGAACATCTCGAGCCCATCGATGAACAGGATCCCACCGCCGCTGGCCGCAATATCGCCGAGAAATTCCCTGGCGGCTCCTGGGACGCCGAGGCGTCCTGAGAGCGCAGACCAGCCCCCATCGGGCGTCGCAATCGGATCGAGGACGATGACCTGGCCTTCGCGTGCCTGCCTCTCAGCTAAGTGACGCAGCACCCAGGACTTGCCGACACCGGGATCGCCGGTGATTTCGATGAAGCGGTGTGCGTCGCGTGCCTCTTCCACCGCCGCCAAAGCGCCGAGGCGAGGGAGAGTGATCCCTCCGACGCTCGTGCCGATGTCCATGAGCGATTGGCGTGACATATCGGCGAGCTTGCTGCGGGCTCGGGAAAAGTTCCGGTCGCCGGCGAGGCGAAAGCCGTGAGCCGTCAACGTGTCGATCAGCGCCTGGCGTGCGAGCGATCCGCCGGTCGTGCCAGTCATGACGACCAGCGCGATCAGATTGCTCCAGAGCCCTTCGGCGCGGCCGGCATCTTCGGGCGCGAGCACCTGCCGCGCCAGCATGAGCGCATAGTCCCGCGCCTGTGGTGCGCTGGATTCGAAGTCGAACTCTAGGATCAGGAAGCGCCGGATAATATTCCAAATCACCTCGTCATCGTCCGCGATCCCATGCGCGACAAGGTGGGTCCGGAACGCCTGGCCGAAATCGCGCATCTTCGGGCTGGCTACCCCCCTGAGCGCAAGCCGGGCGAAGAACTGAGCCCCGGAAGTCGCAGAGCGCGCCCAGGCGAGTACATCCTGATATGGGCCGGAGATCGCGAAGCTGGTGCGCTGGGTCGCGACAGCCAGAAGGTGCCGGTCGGTCGGCGGATTGTCCGGCGCGCTCCGCGCGATCTGGTCGCACACACTGATGAAAACCGCGTCCTTCGGCGCGAAGGTGGCGGTGCGCTTGGACTGAATTTCGAGAACCGAACTTCCGCTTTTCGACGTCGCATGAATGATCAGATCGTCGAGCGCATAGCCTTCATCCACGCCTTGGAACTGGACCTTCTCGATCTGGGCATTGGGGAGACCCCGTGCTTCGCTGCCGGCCAACATCTGGAGCAGGTAATACGCGCCAAGCTCACCCTCGATGTAGGTGCCCGCGCCCCCGCGCCCAACCGGGCTGGAGCCGCTGTCTTTATCATTGGATGCCTGCGCCGGTTCCTGGTTCATCCGTGTTCATTCGAATTCTCGGCGGCCCTCGCGCCCCCTTCCACCAATAGCGCGAGGCAGGATTTAACTCGACAAGTTTTGACCGCGATTTTGCCTATTCGCACGTTTTGGGACTAAACTCGCGATCTGCGGGCGGCATACGCCAATCAGCGCGCAGTGCTGGTCCGTCAGTTGCGCGTGATTGATGATGGATTGCTCAATAACGTAGCCCTGAAAGAATCTTGAATTGCAGGGGCTCTGCTATTTCTGGGCTTGCGAATCCCCTGATTTCTGCGGCTTTTCAGGGCATGAAATCGGGGCTTTTCGCTATCAGCTACAGGACATGGGCCTTGCTCACGCTCGTTATTCGTTATCCTCATCGGCTTCTTCGATGAGGTATGTTTTCACCCGCGACATCATATGGAACAGGAATTCCGTCATGATGAGGGCGTTCAGGCTGCTCTTTGCGGTGTTATAGACGATGATGCCATGCAGGCTGGCGTGGCGATTAGGAACTGGATCAGCTTCAAAGCCAGCGATTGTATCTGGATCTTCACCGACCTTTTCATACAAATGCGATTCCATCTTTTTGAAAAGGTGGTAGCCATAATCGTATGTAGTCACCTCTCCAGCTGGGAGGTTGCCAATATCTCTTCGGATTGTAGGCAGGCTAGTGATGCCTACCATCTTGCCATCCTTGGTTTTGACTTTTCGCTTACCGTCGTAAAATTCAACAGCAGCTACACGTTCAACCTCTGGGAATAGCGTCCGAGGAACTGTGCGATACAGGCCTAGTTTATGCGCCTTGATAGCCTCTGCGAAACATATCTTTGCTTCAGCATCGATCTCGTGGTCCGATACAGCTTCAAGAAAATCCGTTTCGATGCTCGACCAGTTCTCTTCATAGAAGCTAGCGATGGTCGCATCGACTTCCTCAGTTGATTGATCCTCATCGATAAGATGAAACGGTGTGCTGGAATGGGGTAGCCATCCGCTTGCTTCCACCAGCTTAGCTTTTGCAGATTGTTCGGAAAGCCTGTTGAAGATGGGCTGGAGTGGGACAAGGACCGACTTGCAAGCCTGTGCTATCTTGGCGGTATTCTCGGCGAGCTGCCGGAGGTGCGCACTGACCGGCGATGGTGGAAGGAAGAAGCGCGGCGCGGCTTGCATCGCTTTCATCGCCTGAGGTTCAACGAAATTTAATGTGCGTCGGGCGGCGGCGATTTTTTCCATGAATTCGTTTGTCGCCGTGACGGAACGAAGTCGGCTCATCGCTTCGCCAACTTCTGAAGTCCTCGCCAGCTTGCGGGCCTCGTCCATTTTGCGGACCGTTTCGCCGATTTCGACCGTGCTTGATAGCCGCCGAGCAGTTTCGATGCTCTGAGCCAGAGTGCGCCTTGTATTCTCGTCCATGATCCACCTCGCTGGACTGGACTTAAGCGTCAATTAATTGAGTGGAAAGGCTATGGGCGGAAAATTCACAGAACCAGCATGGCGGCAATTAAGTCAGCCGTAGTATCGAATATCGTCAGCGTCATTCGTCCAACCCCGTCAATGGCCGAAGTCTTGGCTTATCTGGTGGAAATCCATGGCTCAGCCGAGAGCGAGGGCAATGCTGTCATCGATGCCATCCGAACCTGTCTTCAGATACGTCAGCAGTCCGACGTTTGATTGCCTGCTCCGTTTCAGGGACGGCTGCGTCCTCTGAGTTTTCTGTCTCCCGACTGTCATCAACGAGTTGGAAAACTCTAAAAGCTATGTTGTGCCAATCGTCTGCGGTCATAACGAGCCAGTCAATTACCTGCTTCGCTTCCTTCCTCACGGGGGAATCATCCCCTAGCTCAAGGTAAAATGGGACCACATCTTTTAAAACAACCTTTGTAGGGAATCTGTCGTCATCACGAAACAGGGAGTCGACCGTTCCCTGATAGCCGACAAATCTTGTGCCTTCTGACATTTTGGAAATCACATACGCAGTGATGAACTTGTCGTCGCCATTCGCGCTTTCTATAACATCGGCAAGCGGACCATAGATCAGGGATTTGTCCATCCATTTGATCGCGGCCCGACCCGTCAGAAATCCGATGAGCACAGCAAGCAGGCTAAGAAGAAATAGGCCGGACAGAAATGCCCACGCAAGGTCGATAGCGTTATCTCCCTTCTCCGCAACGAATGGGCGATAAGGATCCGATAGCGGGAGCGGGATTATTGGTGGTATTTGGAGAACAATCTTCAGTGTCAGGACATAAACCGCGTGCACCACGAGGCTGAAGCCACCGACCAAAGAAATGCCGTTCGGGGTAGAGAGCGACGGGACTGGAACTTCCACCTCGCGCGTCTGACCCGCGAAATAGAAAGAGCGAGCAGCGATTATGCCCGGCAGCAACAGCGCTGCCGTAAAAATCGCAATCAGGGTCAGACCCATACTGGGCTACTTAAGCGCGACGGTTTTGGGCAACGCCGTTAGCAGGGTGCAATTCACTGCGACGCACCACATAGACTCCGGAATCGTCACGCCGCGCGGTGCGTTCCACTTGGGCCCAACTGTTGCCTGCCGCGCGAAGGGTGCGCGTTGCGGTGTTCATCGAACCTTCGGAGTTGATACGTCCTTTGCTCATAACATCAATCTAATGTTTCGCGTAGGTCCTGCCAAGCCCCAGCGAAGGGTGGGTGCTCAAAACCGTGTGACGGACGGTAGGAAAGTTACCTTTAGCATCTGAGATCGAGTTGCGACGCTATGTAGCTGACAGCCGCGAATGTCCCACGGCGAGCCGTTGAGCCGACGTACTGCTGCCACGGAGCGAAGGTCGGCTTTCGTGGGGTGCCCCCCGGTAAGCCGACCGTCGCCATTGTCCCAGAGTCAGAAATCGCCAAGGTTCTCAGCAGCCCGCTCCTCACTCAGATGTTGTGTGCGATGCATTCTTGCGAAAGAAGGCCGGATGCTTCTGTCCATCCTTGCTGCAGCCGCATTCAGCTGTTCCTCTCCCAAAATCCACGACGGAGACACTCTTCGCTGTGGACGTGAGCGCATTCGAATAGCCAACATCGATGCCCCAGAATTGCCTGGATCACCCTCCTGCTCGCGGACGAAGCGTTCGACGCATTGGTGTGATTATGCCCTCGGCAAAGCGAGCCGAGACGCCCTGATCCGCTTTGTAGGAAAGGCGCCCATTACCATAACACCGCTCGGTACAGACCGGTATAGCCGTACGCTTGCTCGCGTGTCAGTCCGCGGGCGAGACGTAGGCGAATTCCTGATCGCGCAAGGCCTGGCAAGAGCGTGGCGTTGAAGCGCCTACAACCAGTGCTGTTCGAGCAAGTCTTTCAAAGCGGCTTCGGCTTCGGCTCGTGTGCCCCCTCCCCGTGGCAGCAGCGTCAACTTGATGCCTTTGCCATCGAGAGTCTCGATCTTCAAAAGCGGCTTGCCGTCCTCAGAACGGACCGTTTGCGCCTTTCCTGACCTTTTGGGGGATCCTGACTTCTTGGGGGGATCGGCTGCAAGGGCCAGAGCACGAATGATGTCAGGAACCGGCGTCAGCTGCTCTGCGTCCTTCTCGCGTTCGGCGAGCTCCGCCGCCTGAGCAAATACCCGCTCGCGACGATCCTCCGGCTTCAAGAGAGGCTTGATCGCCGTGACGTGCTTGATCCTCAGATCCTGGGGGCGCGAAAAAGCAACCATCAGTTCGCGCGGCAACCGAGCCAGATCGAGATAACGGCTCAACCAACTCTGGGTAACGTTGATCCGTTCCGCCATGAGCTTCTGACTGCCTTCGTAGTAGGCATCCAGCGCACGCAGATAGTCACGTGCGCGCTCCAGATCGGTAAGATCATCGCGTGCGCGGTTCTCGATATCAGCAAGCCGGAAAGCCTCTTCATCGGTCAGATCACGAACGTCGATCAGGAAGCGGAAATCGGGGTAGTTGTGTGCGCGCAGCCAGGTAATCGTCCAGTGCCGCCGCGCGCCGCAAATCACCTCGTAGTCGTAGTCGGCTTCGCCCTTAACCCGGCGTACGATCGCGGGCATCTCCTGCTTGCCCTGGGCCTTCATGCTCTCGATCAAATCCGCACACCGCTCCTCGTCAAGAAGCGCGTATTCGCGGTTGTGACCTACCCACATCCGGCAGCGCGCCGGGTCAACGAGCTCGTGCGTGCGCGAAACGACACTTCCGGAGGCAAGCTCGGCGAGACGGCTCTCTCGGCCCGTCAGAACGCTCGAACCGATACCGGTCCGACGCGGCGTTGGAGATTGGGAAGCTGGCGCAATTCCAGCCACCAGATCGGCTGCAAAATTCGCGTTCTTCTTGCTCACGAGTGCCCTCCCTCAGGCAAAATTGCACCGGTGCAATTCTTGCGCATCATACGACACCTTCCTTGCGCAACCGGGCCAGATGGCTCGGCCACATCGAACGAATATCAATCTCGATTTCGCTGTTTACGCCGTCCAGATAGGTCAGGCAGCGATTGCGAACAGACGAACTCGTAACCGGGCCATCCAGTTCGTAAACGGTCATGAGACGCGCCGTGGCATTATCGATCTCCGCGGAATCCTTGAGCGGCGTCCGCACGATCGCGTGCCCGAACAAGCTGCGCATCAGGTTAATCAGCTCCTTTTGCATCGACTTGTTCTCGTCGACCTTGGACGCGACGAAACGAAGGAACTGAAGCGAAGGCGCCATGTCCCGTTCCGCCAGCGTTTCGATCGTTTCGTCGAGCATGGCAAGAAACGCGGCCGTGGAGGAAAAGTCCATGACCGTAGGAGGCACCGGCACCACCAAGGCATTGGCCGCGCGCAGCACCGACAGGGAAATGGCCCCCAATGCTGGCGGCGGATCTAGCACGATCACGTCGAAACGATCCGAGATACTCGCGATGCCTTGCGCCATGCGATCAATCAGACTCCCCTGCCCTCGCGCCATACGCGCGGCAATCTCATACTCAGATTGAAACAGGCGCAGGTTTGCCGGAATCAACTCGAGCCCGTCAAAATGCGTTTTGCGCAGCGCGTAGTCGAGCGAGTCCATGCCGTCATGCCGCAGGAACGGATAGAGGGTGTCGTCTTCGGACAGGTCCAAATCAGGCACATAGCCGAACAATGTCGTTGCCGAGGCCTGGCTGTCACAGTCAATCAAGGCAACCCGGTAGCCCCGAATGGCCAGGTACTGCGCGAGGTGCACAGACAACGTCGACTTGCCCACACCGCCTTTGAAATTCTGGACCGCGATGACGCTGCAGGGATCTTCGGGCGCGCGCCAAGGACGTGTCCCGAACAAGCCACGCATGTCGTTGAGCTGTGCGAGCGTGTACCCTACACGACGGTTGTTTTCAGTGCGCGGTGGAGGCGGAAGACGTCCGTCCTTCTCGGCTTCCCGAATAGCTGCGGGCGTACGGCCCACCAGTTCCGCTGCCTTGCCAATCTGAAAAGTAGGCTCGCGACGGTCATCGGCCCGGGCCGAACGCGCCGCATCGCGAAGGCGCTCAAGAACAGAGCTGGTGCGTTGAGCCAGCGCCTGGACCGACACCTCGTCCTGCACGCCTTCAATATCGAGTGATGCGGCCAAGCCAGCCTCCCTTTTCGAAACTAGGGATAGCTTACGCCAGTTTGCACTTATCGGTCAATAATCGATGCATTTTCGCAAATTGGTGCTCCGTTCAGGCGCCCCTCGCGTGCTTCAACGCGTATTGGCTAACTGAGGCTCGGCTATCCTGACCGATTGGGGGGTCGTACGGAAAATTGCACTGGTGCAATTTGCAGATCAGGGCCTGCCCCGACGCGCAAAGAAGCTCTCGCAATACCCGGTCCAGGACGCGATCAATTTGGCGCCCTTCAACTTCGACAGACGCTCGCCCATCTGATCACGATAGGCGTTGGCGATAAGATCAATGTCCCATCCTCCACCAGAACGCCGCGCGATCGCGGCAAGCTCATCGGCGCCAAATTGCAGCGTTCCGCTGGGGAAGCGCAGTTCGGAGGGTTCTCCCCCCCCCTTCCCCGTCAAAGCTGAGACGACGTTCTGCGTCAGCTCCTTTACTTCAACGGTCTCGACCTCGTCCTCACGCCGCGCCTTGCGTCCGCCGGAATGGCGCGAAATCTCATCCACGGTCGCGATCTGCGCCGGCGCGTCCTTGGGCTCAAAGCGAAATTCGATCTCGCTGACCGCGCGCCCTTTGCGGATTTCGCGCCATTCAACCCTGAAATGCGCAAGCTGGTCGATCTCAGCCTTGGCCTTCTCCAGCACCTTGCGTCGCAACTGGGCGAAGTCCTTGTAAACGTCCGGGCCAATTCCAAGCAGAGCTCGCAAGGCCATCATATCACCCTTCCAGGTCGACTGGCGCCGGTGCAAACGCAGCGCGCCGACCTCGTAGAGCTTTAAGGCATAGTTCGAGCGAAAGCCGAGAACCGCCTGGCGATTGAGAACCGCATAAGTCTCAGATTCCTGGATCAGCTTGCGCGCTTCGGGCGTAAACTCCCATTCAATCCACCCCGATTCCGCGCCAGGCTCATCTTCAACCTCTTCGCGCGAAGACGAGATCAGTGAGAAACGCATCGTCGCCTTCTTGCCGCGCCAGGACGTGTCGTCTATCGCGAACAGAGTGCGGTGCAGTTCCTCGAGCATATCGGAAATGCGCTCATTGCCCTTGTGGCCCCGGCGAATATCCGCCTTGCGCATACGATGTGAACGGTCTTCCCATGCATCGCCGCCTGCAGTCAGGATCATCAAGGCAAGAAGGCGCGACGCGGTAAGGCTAAGCGACTGGCCCTTGACGAACTTGACTTCGACAATGCTGCCCGGCTTTGCGAACTCATCGCCCCCCTTTGCCTGCAAGGCTGCCGCAACGCGCATCGCCCGACCAGGAGAAGGCTGGCCCACATCGCTATCCTCAGCATTGTCGGAAGCTCGATTTTTGGCCATGTCATAACGCTCGAGGAGATTCGCACTTAAGGTTTCGGGTGTGCCTGACCTGTCCCAGATGGTCAAGTCAGGACAGGAATGGTCATCCTGAGCCCCCATGCGGTCAGGATCGATCTGCCCCTCCAGGGAAAGCGAGCCTGCAGATTCCGGCGAGTCGTTGCGGTCAGGGGAGGGGAGGGCGAGAATCGTGCGCGGAGAGGTCCATTCCCTGCCGAAACGCGATGCTTGGACGTTGCGTGGGAGAGCCATTGGTGCCTCCCCCATCCGGTCAGGATAGCCCCAACCGGTCAGGGAAACACCCCCGATAGGTCAGGAAAGGGCCCCCAATAAGGCAGGCAAACTCCCCCAACCGGTCAGGAATACCCCCTTCAACTCCGCTGGAATCCGTCGATTTTTGCCCCCTGAATCTGAATCCTTTAGAATCAGAAGACCTTCCGCTGCAAGCAGCGGCGCTGTTTGAAAGAGGATTCCAGAAGAAGGGAAGAAACCGAGGGACCATCTCGATCACCCGCACCCATAGTTCATACCGAAAGATCATAACGAACCAACCTCCGACAGTAGACCGTACGGATTTAGTGTATATGCTATATTCGGACTATGGCAACCACCCCTCAATCCGCTGCTCGGCAGATCGTAAGGGACCTCAAAGGTACCTGGCACGGCCGCTATGGCAAGGTCTGCTGTCCAGCTCACGATGATCATCAAGCTTTGCTTTCGATCACGCCAGGCCGCAAAGCCGTGCTGTTCCACTGTTTTGCAGGCTGCACACAACGCGAGGTAATCAACGCTTTACGGGCTCAGCGGTTAAATCCAACGATCTCAGCACGCGACAATGCAACTGCCAAACCGACAAACGACATGACCTCGTTATGCCGGCACCTGTGGGATCACGCACTTCCAACCCCTGGCACGCCTGCCGAGCGTTACCTTGCAAAGCGTGGCCTTCCCCGTTCGACGGCCGGACGGTACGCGCCCGGCGCCATAACGTATGAGGCAGGACGCAAACTCCGTTTACCCGCACTTTTGCTACCTATGACCCAGAGCGGTCGGCTCGTAGCCCTATTGCGAATCTTCCTGGAAACCGATGGTCGCAAATGTGCGTGCCTTGATGCCGCCAAACGAACGTTGGGCGATCCGCGGCAAAGCGCGGTACATCTTGGAGCGCCAGCTGACGACACCATGAATCTGGCCGAAGGCTTCGAAGACGCAGAATCAGCCATCGTCCTCAACGAACTTAGCGGCTGCTCGGCCGTATGCGGTGTCGAGCGCTATCGTGATCTGTACATACCAGACCATGTCCGACGGGTCCGGGTTTACTCTCAACATGGCAAAGCCGCCCGAGATGGTCTTGTTCGCGCCCACCCGCACCTCACGGAAAATGGTCGCAGTCTTCAAATCATATTGCCTCCCCCTGGAGGGGATTGGAACGACGCGCTTCTTGCCAAGGGCAGGGCGGAACGGTGAGAGCTCTAGCGATCCTTGGCGGTTTTGCCTGCGTTTGCGCCGCCATATGGTGGAATGGATCAAGCGGTGCGCAACACGACTTTTCGTGCGGCGACGTAGCTCCGAAGTCCGTGTGCCAAGGCAAGTCAGGCTTCGTCCGTGGCTTGCACGATGCTCGGATTCTGTTGGCAAAGTCTGCGCGGCATCAAAGCCTGGCGCAGCCTCACCAAGAAGGCGAAATTCGCAGACAGACGCAGAGCTCGAGCGTCGCCCGAGGGGTGGGGGCGGGGGCGGGGGCAGGGCGCTCCTCGGGCGAATAGCGACTTACCTCCCCGTCAAAATCAATTTGGAAAGCCTGAAAGGAAGACCTCGATGCCCCAGAACATTGCAGAATTCCGGATTATCGGCCGTATTGGAAAAATTCGCCCTCTGGAGAAAGTTACCTATGTCAGCGTCGCGTCAAACTACAACCGGCGGGACGGGGACGACTGGAAGACTGATACCCATTGGAACAGCGTCGTGTGCTTTCCCAAGATCGCCGCCCAGGTCGAGAACGCCGAGGAAGGCGACCTTGTTCACATCACCGGGCGGACCCGCGAGAACAGCCATTCAGGTGACGCTGGCATCGTCTACAAGACCGACCTGATCGCGGATTCCTTCTCGATCCTGGCGCGCAAGATGGCCGAGCAGGACAACTAGAAACGGGGAGGGTCGGGAGCGGCCGGCCGGCACGGCTCTATCTCCGCTTCGCTCCGACCGAACCCACGAAGCGGTTTCGTCCTATACGGGTGACGATCCTCGCTCGATGCTGAGGCCGCGCCTGACGCGGCCACTTTCCTAAATCGCGATGAAAGAGGGGCGGCCTCCCCCCTTCCCGGCAAGGGCCAGGCCGTCTTCGCGCGCAGGCGCGCTGCGCTTGGCTCGCGCGAGGGTGTCCCCATCCTTCCGTCCGCTGCGCTTCCGTGCAGGACGGGTGATCCCCCTCCCTCGCACTCGGCCCTCCGGTGCCGGTTCAACCCCCCCGGCTTCGCCAGCGGGCAGAAGCCGATGGACGCCATCGCCTTCGGCTCCATGAGGAAAAAGGGAAGCCAGCACATGACCCGCAAGACCAAGACCACCCGCCACAACACCGCCCCGCGCACCGACGTGTACGAGGAAGTCACCAACCAGATTATCGCTATGCTCGAAGAGTGCACCCGCCCATGGTCGCCCCGTTGGGCGTCCGGCCTTGCCTCTCTTCCCCGTCGCCACGAGGGAACCGCCTATCGGGGGATCAATATCCTGTTGCTTTGGACCGCCGCCATGACGCGCGGTTACGCCAATCCCTATTGGATGACCTACCGCCAGGCCGCCGAGTTGGGCGGGCAGGTCCGCAAGGGCGAAAAGGGCAATCTTGTCGTTCACGCCGGAACCTTCACCCCCAAGGACGGCGAAACCGGTGAGCCTGTCACCAACAGCGAGGGCGAAGAAGCCACCCGCAAATTCCTGAAGCGCTACGTCGTGTTCAACGTCGAGCAGATCGACGGGCTTGATATGTCCAAGTACCCCGCGCCTGCTGTCGAGATGAAGAACCGCGACGAGCGCGATGCCGGACTGGACGAAGCCTTTGCCCGCTGGCCCGTTCCCTATGCCGAGGGCGGCCCGAGTGCTTTCTATGACCCTGCCGCCGATCGTATCCAGATGCCCGCCTTTAGCGACTTTGAAAGTGGCAATGCCTTCTATGCGACCCTCGCCCATGAGGCCGTGCACAGCACCGGGAGCGCCAAGCGTCTCGCCCGCGAAACCCTTCGTTATTATGGAAAAGCCCGAGAAATCAGGGCAGAGGAGGAGCTCATTGCCGAGATTGGCGCCGCCATGCTTTGCGCGCAGCTTGGAATGGAGCCGACCGAGCGTGAGGACCATGCCGCTTACGTAGCTTCGTGGTTGACCGGCCTGCGGAATGATAAGCGGGCCATTTTCCGCGCTGCCAGCGCGGCACAGGCTGCCAGCGAATTGATTTTGTCCCATATGGATGCGCCTGTGCAGACGATCGCCGCGTGAGGGAGACCCCGAGGGCGGCGGCACAGCCGCCCTCGAAATGCGGATATGCGGAATTTCGGTAGTTTTAGCCCAAAACGCCCGAAATATGCCCTTTTTAAGGCGAAATCGCGCCTCCTTACAGCCTGTTCATAGCGCCTGCGTGATGGAGGTCTAACGCGATCTGGACGAGCGGGAACCGAGATCAAGCGAGACTGCGTTGACGCCTGGAGCAACGGCTTCGCGTGGCTCTCTACGCGTGTCCATCGCAATCCATTGCCGCCCGTAAGTGCGGGCCACCAGGTAGAAAACGGAACCGTGGCAGCCGACAACCATGCATTTGTCACGCAGGTCGATCGGGGAGCCGTTTGCGCCAAAGCGCAAAATCTGGATCGACACGTCCACCCGCTGTTGCATCCCGCAGCAGCGGCAATGCGATCGCGCCAGTGCGTTCGTGCGCGCCAGCTCGCCCCAGGTCGAGGCCCAACGAGGGAAAAGGGAGGCAATTTCGGTCATGGGATGAGCCTAGCAATCCGGCTCGACACCGTCCATGGTGCCTGTTGCGTCAAGCCACTGGCGGAAAAAGAAAAGGCCCACCTTTCGGCGGGCCTTTAATTTCCTTAGACGATGAGGGGGGGCGTAAGCCCGCGTTCTCAAAGCCGATGACCCCTTATATGGCGGTAGTGACGGTTTCGTCAATACCGTGCGCAGACAGGATAGTGACCTTGCCTTTCACTCCCGCTGAGCTTCAGGATCTGCCCGAAGTTATTTCGGCACCGTGCTTTGCCACCTATCTCCAGGCGAAAGGCAATGATCGGGAGCAGGCGCTCGAGCTCTACGAATGGAATCTCGACATTTCCTCGGCCCTGATCGTTCCTCTCCAGGTCTGTGAAGTCGCGGTTCGCAATGGGATCGCAGAAGCCATCGAGGCCGTCCATGGCGCGAACTGGCCCTGGAACAATGGTTATATCCGAAGCCTGCCGCGACCTAAAAATCGGTTTCGCTACAACCCGGCCGACGACCTTCAGGCCTGTGCCCGCAAGCTGCCGACGACTGGCAAGATCATCGCGGAGCTCAAATTTGCCTTCTGGGAGAATATCTTCACCGCCGGACAGGATAGCCGTCTTTGGAACGCACACTTCCGGACAGTCTTTCCAGGAGCACCGGGAGGGCTGAGCGTCGCCCAATGCCGCAGCCAGGCCTATGCCGACCTCCAGGGCATCCGCCATTTGCGCAACCGGATCGCGCACCATGAGCCGGTCTTCACACGCAATCTGACCGATGACTATCAACGCATCCATGACATGATTTCCTGGCGTAGCCCGACCGCGGCAGCGTGGATGGATGGCAAGCAGAACGTCACCGCCTTGATCGCGCAGAAACCCTGATTTCGTTTCAGACCTGGGGATAGGACGGGGAGGGGAGCGACCTCGCGGCACGGCTCTATCTCCGCTTCGCTTCAACCGAACCCGCAAGCGGTTTCGTCCCATGCGGGTGACGATCCTCGCTCAAAGATGCGGCGGCGTCGCCGCCAGGCTTGCCTGTCCGACTAAGGAGGGGGCGGCCTCCCCCTCCCTGCCCAAGAGCCGGGCCGTCTTCGCGCGGCAGGTCCGCGCTGCGCTTGGTGATCGCGGCGGTATCCCCACCCTTCCTTCGCTGACGCTTCCGTGCAGGGCGGGTGATCCCCCTCCCCCGCGATCAGCTCTCCATGTGCATTCCCACCCCCCGGCTTCGCCAGCGGGCAGAAGTCGATGGACGCCATCGCCTTCGGCTCCATCAGGAAAAAGGGAAACAAGCACATGCCAGATTTCGCAAAAATGTCCGACGACGAACGCGGTGAATATGCAGCGCGCGTTGCCACTCTCAATGATGAACTGCGGGCCGACCTCAGCAACCCTCAACGGGGGCGTGTGGTGCTGACCCAGGGCATTCGCGCCATGATCGAGGACAGTGACCTTTCGCCGTTCTGGATCGATAGCGCCGCCCTGCTGCGCATCGTGCGCGATTTTGCCGACTTCAGCGAAGACAACGACCCCTATGGAGAGCGCGACTTTGGCGCGTTCGAATGGAAGGGAACCCGCTGCTTCTGGAAGATCGACTACTACGACGCCGCGCTTGAGGGTGGATCGCCCGACCCCACTGATCCGGGTTTGACCTGCCGCGTCATCACGATCCTTCGCGCCGACGAATACTGATCGGTCAGCATCGAGGGCGGCGCAGCCGTCGCCCTCGACTTCTCCCTATTTTTAAGGATTTCGATCATGACCACTACTCTCAAGCTGTCGCAGCTTCGCCTTTCCCCGCTCAACGTCCGCAAGGTCGAGCCGACCGGGATCGAGGCCCTGGCCGACGACATTCACGCTCACGGCCTTATCCAGAACCTTGGCGTTTACGAGGATGCGGGCAAGTTCTGGGTGTTCGCCGGAGGGCGGCGCTTCCGTGCGCTTGACCTTCTCAAGAAGCGCAAGGTCGTGACCGCCGCCTTTCCCGTCCCCGTCATCATCAAGGACAAGGCCGAGGCCATCGAGCTTTCGCTGGTGGAGAACACCCAGCGCGAGAACATGCACCCGGCCGATGCCGTGACCGCGTTCGCCCAGCTTCGCGATGAAGGCGGCATGAGCGCCGAGGATATTGCGGCCCGCTTTGGCTACAGCACTGGCCATGTCGCCAAGTTGCTGCGTCTCGGCAGTCTGGCTCCTGCCCTGCTGGAAGCCTTCGCCACCGACACGATCGGCATGGAAGCCGCCCAGGCGCTCACCATGAGCGAGGATCACGCCGCGCAGATCGAGGCATTCGAGCGTTGCGGCAACAGTCCTGCTGCAATCCGCCGCATCCTCACGATCGAGAAGGTTCGCACCGATGCATCGGCCTTCTGCTTTGTCGGTCTGGATGCATACGAGGCCGCAGGGGGCACCATTACCCGCGACCTGTTCGGAGAGACCGGGTATGCCGATGATCCGGTTTTGCTGGACGAACTGGTTGCGGCGAAGCTGGATGGCATTCGGGCCGGGTTCGAGGCCGAGGGTTGGAAGATCGTCGAAGTTGCCGCCGAGGCTCCCCACGACATTTACAGCCGTGGTTATCTGCGCCCCGAGACGCGCGAAGCGAGCGACGAGGAGGCGGCTCAGCTTGCCGCGCTCGATGCCCAGATTGAAGCACTGGAAACTGAAGGCAGCGAGGACGCCGCCGCGCTGTTCGAACGGCGTGACGCGATCACGGAAGGCTTCGAGGCATTCACTGACGCGCAGAAGGCGAACGGTGGGGTTTGTGCCTATATCGGCTACAAAGGCGATCTGGTCCTTCGCCATTGGACCGTTGCCGTCGAACGGCCCACCGCCAAGGTCGAAGAAACCGGTCCTTATGCTGCCAGCATGATCGAGCGCCTGACGGCTATTCGCACGATGGCACTGCAACAGGAAGTGGCGTCCCAGCCTGCCCTTGCCATCGATATTCTGCTGGACAGTATGACCGCGCAGTTGCTTCACGGCTTGCACAGCTACGACCTTGCCGCTGACATTCACCCGACCGTGACCCGCCACACCGTCGAGCAGGACGTGCTTGATGGAAGCCGCCTTGCTGACCTTCCTGCCCTGCTTGTCGATCGGTTTGCGGACATTCCCGCCGATGGTCGTTTCGAGACGATCCGCGCGATGGATGAGGCTGACAAGATGCAGTTGCTCGCTGCCTTGGTGGCGACATCCATCAATGGCACGATCTTCAATCACGGCGGGATCGGCGCGCGGCAGGCTACCGCCGACAAATACGCCGATGCCGCTGGCCTCGATCTTCGCCAGCACTGGACCCCGGGGCAGACCTTTTTCGACCGGCTCAAGAAGGCGAGCCTTCTCGCGATCCTGGCCGATGAATGCGGCGAGGATGCCGCCGCGAATTGCGCCAAGATGAAGAAGGGCGACCTTGCCGTTGCCGTCAACGAGCGGCTTCCCGTTGGCTGGTTGCCCGAACCGGCCCGCCGTTTTACACCTCTTCGCGAGCAGCCCACGGACGAAGGCGAAATGTCCGAGGTTGCTTGATGTGCTGGCCGGTGGAGCGTGTCGCTCCACCGGCCTCCCTTTCGATGAGGACACTGCGTGTTCGGCTCCTTACTCGCCACACTTGCACCGGTGCAATTGTAGCCGCACCCGGCTTCCATGTCGCTGCCGGAGCCCCGCCTTCTTGATACGCGCTGTAGGGAAATCGGCGCTTGTCACCATAGAAGGGCAGGGCGCCATGCCGGTTCGGCGGCGTCGTTTAAACGCTCTCGCTGCTGGGTGAACGGACGTTCCGACAGATCGCCAAAGGGTGGGCTTCCAACAACTATCGCGGTGCGCCTGGGGACATCTGCGTCCTGATCAGAACCCTGAACCGAGTGAGGGTGGAGCTCCGGGTATAATGGGACAGTCCGACTTCGCGGGTGCTGTCCAACGCATCTGGTGTCCGGCCTTTGCTATGCGGGAAGGGCTTCGCCCCAAGCAGAAAGCCGCTGCGATGCCGCTACGGTTTCCACGATGTGGACCCTCCTTCTTTCAACTTGCCCGCGCATGGTCCGCCCCCCGTTCCGGCGATGCGTCAGCAACCTTTTGAAGAAGGACAGGACCCATGCAAAATATCGCAGAGTTTCGGATCATCGGCCGCGTCGGGAAAATCGAGATCAAGGACAAGGTTGCCTTCCTCGACATCGCGGCAAACTACAGCCGCAAGGTCGGCGAGGAATGGGAAGACGATCCGCACTGGAACCGCGTAACCCTCATTGGAAAGAACGCCGAGCGTGTCGATCGGATCGGCAAGGGCGATCTTCTTCATATTGCTGGCCGGGTACGGCAAAGCAGTTATCAGCGCGAAGACGGCGAGCGGGTCTTTCACGTCGACCTCATCGTCGAGCGGTTCGCCACCCTGCTGCGCAGCGAGAACGCGCGAGAGGAGGGCTAGAGCGTACTCGTACGTGCCTGAAGGATCGAAGGCGGTGCAACAGCGCCGCCTTCGTCGTTTTACACTGTGCGCCTCTGGCTCGCTCCCGGCCTGAATGATCCTGCGTTGATCAGGGGGACGTCGGACGTTCGAGTTCGGTGAGCTTATGCGCGATCTCTGCGGCTTCATGCGTTGCGATGGCCTTGGCAATCGCGCGCGCATCGGCCTTCTCCATGGCCGATATTTTGACCCGTCCTAGGGCCGCGAACAACGTGTCGCGCCCGGCGTCGCGGGCAGCCTCCTCAGCTTCCCTGGCTTGTTGGTCGAGCGCGGCGAGTTCGGAGCGCAGCACCGCGCGTCGGTTCTCGATAGCGGCGAGCGAGGACATTTTTCGGGCGGGTTTCGGCATGAAAACGGCTCCGTGAAGTGCGAGGATGAGCGCGGATTCTGTCTGATGCCGAGCGTGCTCGCTAGATGCGCTGACCGCGAAATGCGATGAGTGGAGTCTGCGCATAGACAGCGCGCAGATTGGAGGAAGGCTGCATCTTGTTGCCTGGGCGATGTGCTTTAGAATGCAGGCAATTCCTCCTTCCACGTTTCTTGGCCTATTCAGTTTTGACGGTGTTCCAAGAAAGGGAATTTGGGTTCGGCTAGAGATGGCAGGATATGCCAATTGGCACCAATGATAACATTGGTTCGTTTGGCGGCCGCTGCACGGGGCTTCTAAGTCATGATGGTAGGCGCACGATTGTCCGACGAGTTGGTGGCCGAGATCGATCGTCTCGCCATCGCCCAAGGGCAGAGCCGTGCGTCGTGGATCGCCAGTACCTTGCAACGCGCGGCGCTGTCCTCTGAGAACGACAACTTGCCCGTGACTGAAGTGCAGGGCAGGGGCCATCCCGACGACTATGTGCGCGTCACTGTTCGCCTGCATCGCCACGAAATCGAGGCGATCGAGGACGTGGCCGGGCCGTTACACCTTACCCGGAACGAATGGATCAAGCGCACCTTGCGTTGGGCGCTTTGGGACAAGGCGGGCGTGCTCCGGCTTGCGCCCGTGAGCCAGACCGAGCTTGGCAAGCTGCGCAAGCAGATCCTCGCGATTGGTCGAAACATCAACCAGGCGGTGCACGCGATGAACGCAGCGAACCAGCCTGAAAGTCGCCTCGAATTGCATCGCGTGGCGGCGCAGTTTCTCGAAACCTGTGCCGACCTGAAGGCGCTGGTGTTCAAGACCCGGCGCGAGCTTTCCTCCTATGTCGGCGGCGAAGTCGGATACTGGATCGAGGCGCACAAGGCGCAAGACGAGGATGGAGAGGGATGAGCTTTCGCTTCTCGCCTGGTACGCTCGACAGTCTGGCGGGCGTCTATGCGCCGTCCAAGAAGCGCAAGCCAGGAAGCGGCGGTGGGAAGGCGTCAGCTCCAAAAGCGGGTGGAACGCTCCTTGCCTTCGCGGTCTCCTCGATGCTTCCCTCCCCGTCGAAACTGAGGAGCGAGAATCGACCCAGCGCACAGGCCAAGCATGCTTTTGGCGGTAGCACTTCGGCGTCCGCAACGGGGCGCGCCATTCGTTCCATGGAGCGCACGGCGCGGCGCGCGCCGGAGGTCGTGGTGCGCATCACCGGACGCCAGCATGGTGGCGGGCATGTCCTTGCAAACTTCTCCTATATCAGCCGTCTGGGGCATGGCGAGGACGTCCAGGTGCCTCTCTACACGAGCGATAGCGATGTTCTTCGGGATGGACAGGACATGCGCATTCTTGCCCAGGACTGGCAGGAGTGGGAGGTCGGAGGCGATGATCGGCGCAAGGGCGCGACCTCGATTTCAATGGTTCTTTCGATGCCGGCAGCGACCGAACCCGAGGCGCTGAAGGCGTCGGTGCTCGATTTCGCGCGCGAGGAATTTGCCAATCGCTCCTGGGTTGCCGCTCTCCACGTCGACCGCGATCACCCGCATGTTCACCTGACAATTGCACGTCGCGATCATGATGGGCGGCGCTTCCATCCGAACCGTGGTGACCTTTTTCGGTATCGTCAGCGGTTCGCCCAAAAGCTGCGCGATCGTGGAATTGAGGCGAACGCGACGCCAGCGCGTGCACGCGGGATTGATCCTACGCACGAGCCGATCGCGGCGAAGAAGATGCGCGACAAGGGGCAGGTGCCGCGGATCGACAAGAGCCGTGCCGAACGGGCGCTGGCGTTCCGCGATAGACGCGTACCCGATCCGGTGAAGCAGGTCTTGGCCGATCGCCACGCGACGGTTTTGCAGGCCTACGCCAAGTCGATCATGGAACTGTCCTCGTCTCCCTCGTTGTCCGATCAGGTGACGGCGCAGACGCTATCCAAGTTTGTCGAGACGATGCCTGATCCAGAGAGCAATTCGGAGCGGGCGGCGCGGCTCAGGCTCGAAGCAGAGCGTGGGTTGCGACTGGTCGATGATCGCGATCCAATTGCCCAGGCGCTTGCGAAATATGAGCAGCGGAGTCTCGGCGCCCAGGAATCAGAACAGGCGGAGGCGGGCGTCCGGCCATCTGAAAAGTCGAGCGGCAATGCGCTCGATGATGGCGTCTCGGATAGGCTCAAGGCCTTCATTGAGAAGGCTGGCGAAGATAAGTCCGAAGGCTCCGTTGATCGAGCCGACGACATTCTCCGTCGTGTTCGCGAACGTGACCTGGAGCGCCAACAGCGTGACATTGATCGGTCCAAGGATCGAGGAGGGCCTCAACGATGAAGGACGAGGGCACGCGCCTTGCTGTCGCGGCGATCCTTGAAACCGTGATGGCAATGCAGTCCGAAATGGCGGCGATGAATGCTAGGCAGGTCGAGATCCTCGACCGCTTGAACCATATCGATGCCGGGCCCCCGACGACGACAGACCTTGTGCCGATGTTGGAGATCATTCTCGCGCGCCTTATTGAAGACCGGGAGCGTCAGGCCGAGGGCTTTGAACGGACCGCCGAACTCGCCGCTTTCGCCCATGCCGCCGCGAGTGGGCAGGGGGCTCCGTTGCCGGACGAGGTTGCAGATCACGCATTATTGAAGCGTTTTGCTTATCTGCAACCGGCCGAACGCGAGCCAAGTGATCCGGCCCTCGCGCGCTGGAGGCAAGAGGTTAAGCGCGCTTCTACGGACGAACTGACCAAGGTTCTGAAGGCCCAGTATATGCCGTCGCCGACGGAGCCAGTTGACGTTCGGGTGCTACGTTTTCGCTTGGCTGCGATTACGCGCGATGAACTCAAGGCGCGCGGCGCTGTGTTGCCGCCCGCGCACCCACCGGCCATCGTTCACGATCATTCCGTCATGTCAAAGCAGGCGCGCATCGCTGAACTCGGTGCACTCTGGCGGGCGGGCGATAGCCTTGCTCTCCACGGCGAAGCCGAACTTGCCGGTGCGATCGACTATATGAGGCGAACGCGGGCTCGTCTCCTGGCCGAGGGGAACTCTCCCGAGTTGGTCGACGACTTGATGGAACAACTTCACGAGAAAATTGGCGATGAGTTGTCCGGAGGGCAGGTTGTAAAGCGTCAAACCGCACCTGCATATGATGCGCCTGGTCGGGAAAATGGCAAAGATTTTGACCTGGGATCGCCCCGAGAGACGGCCCCAAATATCCGCTAGCGCTTGTGCCTGCGCTTTTTCCGATAGGCGCCCTTGCACGAACATAGGGTAATCGCGGGAGCGACTGCCGGAAAGGCCGGTTCGCGGATCGAGATTGCTGGCAGGTTGGTTGCCCCCCGATAGGATGAAGAACGGGCTCACGGCATGTGCCAGGCCCAAGCATCGTACGGAGGACAACCATGGAGCAGTATATCGGTCTCGATGTTTCGTTGAAAGATACTTCGGTTTCGGTTCGGCAGGATGGCAAGCGCATCTGGCGCGGAAAGTGTGCCTCAGACCCGAAGCTTCTAGCCGAAGTGATCCGCAAACGTGCCCCGCAGGCCAAGCGGATCGTGTTTGAGACAGGCCCTCTCTCGGTATGGTTCTATCATGCGCTGATGGCGGAAGGGCTGCCGGCGATCTGCATCGATGCGCGCCATGCCAAGGCGCATCTCGACATGGCTCCGAACAAGACAGATGCTAACGACGCCGATGGGTTGGCCCACCTTGCCGAAGTTGGTTTCTACCGGGAAGTGCGCGTCAAGGGTTTCGACAGCATGTTGATCAGGACGCTGGTTGCGGGTCGACGCCAGTTGCTCAAGATGCAGATTCAGTTGTCCAACCAGATCCGTGTCTTGATGAAGACATTCGGTCTCGTCGTGCCCAAAGGCGTCGGCGGCGTTTTCGAGCGGAATGTACTGTCTTTGCTGGAGGATGATGCGAAGCTGGCCCAGATCATCCAGCCTTTGCTGCGGGCCTGGAGAGAAATGCGGGGCCAGGCGGCTGAGTTGAACCGGCAGATGATTGCCATGGCGCGGGAGAACCAGCATTGCCGTTTGCTCATGTCCGTGCCTGGCGTCGGGGTCGTCACTGCAACCGCATTCACGGCAGCCATCGAGGATCCAAACAATTTCAAGAATTCGCGATCGGTCGGTGCATGGGTCGGCTTGACGACCAAGCGCTACCAATCCGGCGAGGTCGATTATGATGGCCATATCTCGCGCCGGGGAGACGGGCATCTGCGAACACTGCTCTATGAGGCCGCCGCTGTCATTTTGACGCGGTCCATCGCTGACAGCAGTCTGCGCAGATGGGGCCTCGCATTGCGTGACCGGCTCGGCTTCAAACGGGCAGCGGTCGCGCTCGCCCGCAAGCTCGCCGTCATCATGCACACGATGATGAAAACCGGCGAGCTGTTCGACCACCGCCTCGAGACAGCTGCGTAAGCGGCGGCGGTATAAACGGCAAATAGCGGGAGAAAGAATAAGGCTCGCATCCAGTTGGATGCTACGGCCCGTCCCTGCCGGGACGCGGATGAGATCATTCCGAGTAGCGGGAAGCAACTACCTCCATTGGAAGATTGCGGCACGAACATAGGAAGTTCTCACCCACGAATTTCTATCCTGCGGCGATCGAACCGTATCGACCGCGTAGACGACCATGTTCCCGGCAAACGAACGGACACAAGAGGCTGATTTTCTCCTTGGAAAGGCATTGACTTTGGGTGGGCGATTAGACGACCCGCTTCGCGGGAGGGGCGCGTGGGGTGGCGTAGCGTGGTATATGTAGGCCTTTAGCGGGTCGAGGCTGGCAGTTCCTTTAACGGAGAGGAACTTGCCATGACTGTCTCGATCAATACTGCCCCGATCAGCCCGCTGCGCCAGCGGATGCAGCACGACATGATGATGCGGGGGCTCGGTCCGCATACCCAGAAGGATTATGTGCGCCATGTGAAGCGCCTTGCGGCCTTCCTGGGGCGCCCTCCCGATACGGCTACGGAAGAGGATCTGCGCCGCTTCCAGCTTATGCAACATGAGAGCGGGGTCAGGCCGAGCACCATCAACGGCACAGTGTCGGCCTTGCGCTTCCTGTATAACGTCACACTCAAGCGCCGCGATCTGGCGCGGGCCCTGGTCGTTACTCGCATCGTTCCCCGGCTGCCCGAAGTGTTGAGCGTCGAGGAGGCCGCACGGCTGCTGCAGTCGGCGCCGGGCATGAAGTACAAGGCGGCGCTGGGGGTCGCCTATGGCGCAGGCCTGCGCGTATCCGAAGTCGCCCACCTCAAGGTTGACGACATCGACAGCACGCGCATGTTGATCCGCGTCGAACAAGGCAAGGGCGGCAAGGATCGCAATGCCATGCTCTCGCCCCAACTGCTCAAACTGCTGCGGATATGGTGGCGAGAGGGCAGGAAGCGCGGGGTGCTGATCGCGCATGGCTGGCTGTTTCCAGGCCAGAACGTCACCGACCCCATCTCGACCCGGCAGTTGCACCGCGCGGTCCAGGAGGCGGCCGAGGTGGCGGGCATCCGCAAGCGCGTCAGTCCGCACACCCTGCGCCATTCCTTCGCCACGCATCTGCTCGAGCAGGATGTCGATATCCGCGTGATCCAGGTCCTGCTGGGCCACAGCAAGCTTGAGACCACCGCGCTCTACACCAAGGTCTCCACCCGCACGATCCACGCCGTGTCGAGCCCGCTCGACCAGTTGATGGCGCTGATGGAGGGCAAGGCGCCCACAGGACCAGACGACGCCGGATGAGCCGGTGCGCTCAGACATCGAGGTCGCGGACATCTTCCGCTCGGCCGGGCCAGCCTACCGGGCGGCCCATGCCGGGCACCTGAGCCTTACCCAGCTCAAGGTGATGTCCGCGATCGAGACTTGTCGCACCGCGGCCCTGGGCGGGCACGTCGAGGCATGTGAGGACTGCGGGCACTGGCGGGTCGCCTATAACAGCTGTCGCAACCGGCATTGCCCAAAATGCCAGGGCGCCGCCGCGCGCACCTGGCTGGCCGAACGGGAGGCCGACCTGCTTCCCGTCGGCTACTTCCACGTCGTCTTCACGCTACCCGCCGAGGTTGCGGACATCGCCTTCCAGAACAAGGCGCTGGTATACGACCTGTTGTTCAAGGCGGCCGCGCAGACGATGCTGACCATCGCCGCCGATCCCCGCCATCTGGGCGCCCGGATCGGGATCACCGCCGTGCTGCATACCTGGGGATCGGCAATGACCCACCATCCGCATGTCCACATGATCGTGCCGGGCGGCGGCATCACGCTCGATGCAAGTCGCTGGATATCTTCGCGTCCGGCCTTCCTTCTACCCGTGCGCGTGCTGGGGGCGCTGTTCCGGCGGCTGTTCCTCACCCGGCTGAACGCGCTGCACGATGCCGGCAAGCTCGTCTTCTTCGGCTCCCTGGCCGATCTGACAGAGCGGCGGGCCTTCCAGCGTCACCTTGCCCCGGCGCGCAAGAAGCGCTGGGTGGTTTATGCCAAGCCGCCCTTTGCCGGGCCACAGGCGGTGCTCGCTTACCTGTCGCGCTATACCCACCGCGTCGCCATCTCTAACCGGCGTCTCGTCGCCTTCGACGCAAACGGCGTGACCTTGCGCTACAAGGACTATCGCCGCGATGGACCCGAACGCCAGCGGGTCATGACGCTGACCGCGCACGAGTTCATCCGCCGCTTCCTGCTCCACGTCCTGCCACGCGGCTTCCACCGCATCCGCCATTACGGCCTGCTCGCCAGCGCCGCGCGCCACGACAATCTCGCGCTCGCCCGCCGCCTGCTTGCCGTCATCCCAGAGACGGAGGCGCCAGAGCCCGAAGCCGAGCCCGACACCTGTGCGCCATGCCCGTGCTGCGGCGGGCGCATGATCGTCATCGAAACCTTCCCACGCTGGAGCCAGCCCCGCGCGCCGCCCAGGCCCAGCCCGCCGATCCGGGAGCGCATCGCATGACCCGGCATGATCCGCCTCTCACCATGGCCCCGCAGAGCGCGCGGTGGTCAAAGGGCCGACTTGCCCCCGGCACGCGCCGCGCGCGCGTCCGCTCCTGGCATCAACCTCGACAGTGCACCAGACACACCCTCTGCGCATCCAGACACCTGCACCTGCGCTGCTGTCGTGCCTCCATCAAAGCGCGCACTTCATCCCGCCAGACCACACCAAAGCCCAAATCCCCATAGCCCAGCTTATCGGACTCGCGGGTTCCTGCATGGGAGGCTTTCGTACGCAAGCGCCCGAAAACCTTCACCTTGTCGGTCGTTCTAGGGCGGATCTGGCGCGCCAAGAAGCCGTCTGTCCGGTTAGGCTAGTCGATCAGAGCGGCCATCAGCCGGGATGGGTGGATTTCGTCCCGACCGCTTTCGGGATCGCGCCCTCGAAGAGCCGCCATATAGCAACAAGCGCGGCGCCAAGGGCGCACTATTCCGGGGGGCGGATAAGCGAAGCGAATTTGCCATCCCCTTCAGAGGCGGAAAAGGTGATGGGAGCCTGCCCCGGCTGAACCACATCGATGCGCCGCGATATAAAGCCGAGGGGAGGAGGCCCAGAGTCATTAGCTGAGGCTGCCGACTGATCGAATGGGCAGCGGCGCGAAATCGCATTATCAAGTTGTCGAGACCGCTCTTCGTCGAGCGCCCATTCTTTGCGTTTCAACGGAGTGTAAGGCGCATCCTTTACCCAAATCTGGCTACGCCCGACTGCCGTCCCATGCCACACATTGTCGGCTTCCCGTACAAGGACAACGCTATACTCGGTCGTCGCGTGATGTCCTCCTCGCCCATACATCATGACCATCGTCGGGGCTTGGGGCATTGGCTCACCAAGCGCCTTTCGGAGGGCTTTGTGCTCGTCGATCGTGGATGATGTTGAAGCAAGATAGTCCGAGGCGACGGGCACACAAGGCGCGGCAGCGGAATTGGCTCCTGTGACAGTTGCCATGGCAAGCAGAAGAAGATTTATCATCTGCGTAGAATGCGACTGGAGACGGCCGGGCACAAGGTAATCGTTCGTCTTGCGAAAGAGCCCCCTTTCGCAACACCCGCAGCGGCAGCTTCCGGGATCGCCATTAGCGCCTGCGGACGGCGCTAATGGGGCGCGTGCTGAAATTCTGCCACGCGCCCTTTGCGGCCGCTGGACAGCTCTATCGTGGTGGCCAGAAGCGGACACTGCCACCGCCATGATCGACTGGAAGGAACGTCGGGCGGCGGGCAAGTTTGATCCGCCGCCACCTCTTTCATTTACAGAGATTGCTTGTTAACACGATCACAATTTGATTGTGGGAAGCCACCGAACGTATTGGACGAGCAGCTAAGGTGGCAGAGAAAAACACTGATCTTGAACTCAAATTCGACGGAGCACCTGTGCAGAGATTGCATGGCGCTCCGGCAGAGGCAGTGATCGCGTCGCTCAACGCACTCCAGCGCATGATCTATATCATTGGCATGCGTGCCGAGGGTCGCGCCCTGAGTGAGCGGTTGAAGCCCACCATTAAGGTAAAACGCGAGTATGCAGTTGTGTGCCGCGCGCCTCGCAAGGGCAGCCATATTCAGCCTTTTTCTGTCGCCTCACAGACAGGTGAGATGAGCGGTGCCTCCTTTGCGGCTCGTGAGAAGCTGCTAGCGACTCTTCGCGCCTTCGATAGCGGCGAGGAAGCGCGGCTTGAGGCTGTGGTTCCAAACGCGAGGGAGCGTTGGTTTTTAGCCAAGGCTGCGACCGGCTTGCTTCCGCCGGAGGGTAGCGGCCTGGAAGTGATGATCCGCGCTGGTTCGCGCGGGCCCTTCGCATTCAAGGCTGATCGCGCGCGCAATCTCCTAAGTGCGTATGACACCCCTCGGCCACCGGCTATCGATGAAGAGACTGTCGCGGGGAAGCTCAGGGCCATCGACTATCAACAGACAATCATGACGATCAAGCCGGGGTCAGACCCGGCGCTTCGCATGGACTATCCGCTCCAGCTGGAGAACTGGCTCCAAACCAATGTCCGTAAGCGGCTTAAAATCAGCGGCCGACCAAAGGTCAATGCTCGCGGCGACATAAGCTCATTCGACGAAATCTATAACGTCGTGGAACTGGAGCCGCACCTTCAACCTATTGATCGCTTCACGTCAGGCGGCAAGCGCTTTGGAACAAATCGTCCCATCACCTTGCCTATAACCGTATATTGGGCAGATCGATTGTTTTGTTTCGTCGACCATCGGCTAGGTGTCGATGTCGTCGTGGATGACGTATCTACGCTTCGTGATGGTGTATTGTCGGAACTCGATTTGGTGTGGCGGCAGTACGCGCAGGCCCAAGACGACGAACTGGATGAGGAAGCGCTTGAGGTTAAGCGGCATCTACTCTCGCGCTTTGGGCCACTCGACTGATGGCGAGAGACCGCAAGGACATTGATGCCTCTTTGCAGCGCAAAGGCTTCAAGCGTGATGACGGTGATCATCACTATTATATCTATTACAATCTTGCTGGTCGAAAGACGATCAAGAAAACCAAGATGAGCATGGGGACGTCGCACAAGACAATCGGTGATCCGCTGCTTGGGCAGATGGCGCGACAGATCGGTGTGACCAAGCCCAGCTTCCTAGAGCTAGTGGACTGCACGCTTGATCAGGCTGGGTACGAAGCTCTGGCCTTCCCGCCGAAAGGGGATTAAATCCAAAGTTGCGAGGTGCAATTCGCGCGAGCGGCAGCTATACCTACATCTTGCTACCGAACCGGACAGTCATCTCTCGGCCCAATCAGGCTGTTGGGATCATCACGGAAATTAGGTCCTTGAACAACATGTGCGCTGTTTGCCGGGGGGCGTGATTGGCTGTCGTCTGAAGCGCTTTGACCACTGGCATGTTCAGAGGCCTGCCGCTGCTTCCGGGTATTCCCGCTTCGCTTTCTCCACTCGCCTCAGCAGCGGTGATGACGCGAAGGCTTCGCGCCGGAACGGAAGGATCGGGGCGGATCGTCGGCATCGCTGGCGCCCGTACCTTCGTCTGTGCGAGCATGTCCTTCTCCTGATAGTAGCGGATCTTCTTGCCGTAGACGGGCGGGATGCCCGAGCGCAGTACGATCAAATCCTTCTCGGGCAGCAAGAGCAGCTCTTGCGGGAGCAGGAGCGCGCGGCGCTGATCGGATTCCGATACCGAACCGCCACCACGGCCCCAGGCGCTGAACGAGCGGGACTTGGCGCGGAAGGTGTAGGTGCCCAGGCGATCCGAGACGTTCTTGGCGTCGTTGATCTCCTTGGGTCGCATGACGATCTGCACGCCGCAGTTCGCGGAGATCTCCTTGGCCACCTTGTCGCCGTAGATGTGATCGAGCTGGGAGAAGTTCTGAATCACGGGTAGGAGGCGGATGCCATAACCCGCCACATAGCTGAAGCCGCTGGCGATGACCGAGGCGCGGCCGAGGCGGGTGAACTCGTCGAGCAGGAGGAGCAGGCGCACGTTGTGCCGGTCGGCCGAGGGCAACTCGCGCACGTTGAGGTCGATGAGCTGCTGGAAAAGCAGGTTGTAGATCGGCGCGACCCGCTCGAGGTCATCGGGCGAGACGCCGAGGTAGAGCGAGATCCGCTTGTCGCGGAACTGGCGCAGATCAAAGTCGCTCTCGGCCGTTGCCGCATCGACATAGGGGTTGAGCCAAAGGTTGATCTTGGCCGTCACGGACTGGCGAATGGACGTGAAGGTGTTGTCCGACGAGGAAATCCAGTCGCGTAGGGCAGAAATGCAGGCGCCAGAGAGAGGCTTTCCGACCTGTTCGCGCTGCTTGATTATCTTGGGGAAGCGGCGCCTGGCATCGCCGGCGGCGAACTGGCGGTAAACCTCGCCGATCGTGAAGGGCAGGGCGTCCTCGCCATCGTCGACGGTGGCCGCGACATAGGCCGAGACCCCAAGGAAGGCGGTGCGCGCGCTTTCGGCCCAGAAGTTGTCGCCGGTCAGGGGGAGCGGGAACAGCATGGCCCCGATCTTCTGCAACTCATTGATGATCTCGACGGGATCGCGCCGGTTGATGTGCCCTAGCGGATTGTAGCGGCAGGTTCGTCCTTCCCCGTCGAGCGGGTTGAACAGGAGCGTCTTCTGGCGAAGCTGCCTGGCCCGATAGCCGGAGGTCAGGTCCCAGTTCTCCTGCTTCACATCGAGGACCACGACGGAATCTGGCCACGACAGCAGGTTCGGGATCACGACGCCCACGCCCTTACCGGCCCGGGTTGGGGCTTCAAGCATGACATGCTCGGTTCCGCCGAAGCGCAGGAAACTGGTATTGAAGCGCCCCAGGATGATGCCGGCGCGTTCGAGAAGGCCAGCACCTTTCACCTCGCCAAAGCGTGCCCAGCGGGCCTCGCCGTGCAGCTTTTGCGCGGTGAACATGGAGCCAAAGACGCCGGCCAGACAGAGGGCGAAACTGATCGCGAAGCCGAGAAGGAACGGCTGCCAGACGATCGGCATGGATTTCATCGACCAGAGCGCGCCAGGCACCTTCGCCCAGGGTGTTTGCATCGAGAGCAGATGCGCGCGCCACAGCACCGTGATCGCGCCGATCGCGGCGCTGACCACGAGGCCCACGATCATGAGAAACGCAATGGCGCCCGGTTGGGACGCCCCCGGATTGCGAACCATCTTGCCACTCATGGGCCACTCCTTTGGTTGTCAGTCGTGAGGTTTGCCGGCCGGATCGAACCACACTTCGGTCATCCGGTAGCGGGCGGGTCGCCCGTCACTGGGAGGAAGGCGGTGCATCTGCACCACAATGTCGACGAGTGAGCGCAGCAGGGCGCGAATGTCGTGGCGGTCGAGGTCGTTCCCGCCTTCGGATTCCTTGACGAGCAAGGTAAGCTGCTCGAGCGCGCCTTCGGCGGTGTTGGCGTGGACGGTCGTGATCGAGCCGGGGTGCCCGCTGTTGACGTTGCGCAGATAGAAGAACGCCGTGCCGTCGCGCAGCTCCTGGAGGAGAATGCGGTCGGGCCGCATGCGTAGCGCCGATTCCAGCAGTTCCTTCGCGCCCGCCTTCTGCAGACCGTGCCCATCCTTGGAATACATCATGTGGACCCGGTTGCGCTGGGGCACCACCAGTTCGCGGGTATCCTCGATCGTCAGCACCCGCTCGAAGTTGGGGATCAACTTGATGAGCGCCTTGGAGAAGGTGGTCTTTCCCGAGCCGGTTGCCCCGGAAATCAGGATGTTCTTGCGCGCCTCGACGGCGAGCTTGAAGAAGCCATTCCAGTCGCTCGCAGCGCGGTAGGCCAGCAGGGCATCATCGACCTCGTTGGCCGCGCCGTGCGCTTTCACTTCGCTGAAGAGGCCCGAGCGGTCGAGGTCGGCAAGGTCCATCGCCGTGTTCGAGGCTTTGCGGATGGTGATCGAGACGAAGCCGCGCTCGATGGCAGGCGGGATCACGACCTGGGCGCGCTCGCCGCCCGGCAGGACCGAGGAGCAGATGGGGTAGTCCTCGCTGATGTCCTGCTTGGTCAGGCCCGCGATAAGCCGGGCCAGTGTCATGAGGCTGGCGTGATCGAGCGAGGGGGCTTCATGCCACTCCCAGCCCTTGCGGGTTTCGACGCCGATCACGCCGGGTTCGTTGATGACCAGTTCGGTCACGTCCTCGCGATCGAGGAGCGGTTGCAGCGGGGCTGCATTGTGCTGGTAGATCGCAGAGACGTTTGCCATCGTTCAGCGGCTCAGCTTGAGGTCATAAACCGGGCTAAAATCGAAGTCCTTGGCGACGAAGATCGCGGCGCTGTCGCCCTGGTTCTTTTTCAGGATCGGTTTGATATTCTTGCTATCCCGCAGGATCGTGTTGCCCATCTCGCTGGGCACCTGCGTCGTGTAGGTGCCTTGGTTCGCGACGGCGCGACCGGCGATGTTGGAGGCATCTTCAAGCACGCTCATCATGAGCGCTGCGCCGAAACGCGCCCAGAACTGCGTATCGACCCCGCCCGACATTCCCGAGCGGCCGAGCGCGTCGGCCGCAGGCGAACCAAGGTCGATCGCGACCCCGCGCGGGGTGAGCGCGCGGGTCCACAGCACGAACATGCGCGCCTGGCCTTGCGTGATGCCGCCCGAATACTGCCCCAGGACCTTGGTGCCCTTGTCGAGCAGGACAACGTGGCCGTCCTCGGAATAGACGTCGTGGTTGATGACACACGAGACGAACCCAGCCTGTGTCGAGTTGATCGCGGTCTGCAAAGTGCAGGGAATGACCGTGCCGGCGCTGAGCAGAAAGTCGCGGTTCTTGATGAGCGAGGCGCGCACCGTCTCGATCTTCGCGTGCCCGAGCTGGTCGGTGAAATCGGTCGAGCCCTTGCTGGCCGAACCCGTGCCCGTATCGCCATCGGAGGGCGGGCCAAAGCCGCTGGCCCCGAAGTTGTGGGGACCGCTCTCCGGGGCGTGCGGACCCGCAGCGGCTGCGTTCCCCGTTGGCGACACCGGGGCGGCGGACGCCGTGAGGCCATTGGCCTGATAGGCCATGACCGGGGCCCGCCGCGCGGCATCGGCCATCTTCAGGCGTTCCTCATAGCGCTTCTGGGCAAGGTTTTCCTCGCCACTGGCGGCCTCGCCCGTTGCAGGGACCGGGTTGCCGTTGGCATCGGTAGTCTGTTGCCCCAGGACTGGACGGCCGAAGACGTCGGTCTGAGCGCTGCCGGCTTGTTCAAGCTGGCCTGCGAGGGCCGCACGCTGCGCGGCGGGTGAGGCCACCACGTCATCGACGCTCTTCTGGCTGGCTTGCGCGGGCTCCTCGGCTGCTTTCGCCGACACGGCGTTGTGAAAGACTCCGTAGCCGATGAAGATGCCAAGAATGGTCGCGACCAGGCCCACACCGGCCCCGACGAAGGCGACATTGCCCCAGTTGGTGCTACTGCGACCCGCAGGCGATCCGCTCTCTTCGGGAATGGAATCGGCGGGTGCGAGTTCACCGCCGCGATCAATGACGTTCTCGGCCATGTTACTGCCCCTTCACTTTGCGTTCGACGATGTTGGAGACGGTGCCCGTGCGCTCAGCGCGATCGTTGCGGGGCGGGGCCTCGTTGTAGATCGCGAGGACCGCCTTGCCCCGGCGCAGGCGGAGTTCTCGGTAGACGGCGTGGATCACCACGAAGTCGTCGCGCACGTCGTAGGGCACGATCGTCTCGCTTCCGTCCACGTCGACGGCGAAGATCGAGGGAATGTCGGCGTGGCCAGGGAAACGCATCGCCGTGAACTCGCCGTTGTCGGAGATTTCGCTGGGTTGCAGGGAGGCATCGCCCTGCTCGGTGTAGTTGAAATTGCGCTTGCCCTCGATCACGGCGTGATCGAGCGCGGTCTTGACGATCCGGCTCTGCATGGCCTGAGCGGCTTGAGCCTGTGCCATCTGGGCCTGCTCGGCGCTCATCGCCTGCTCCGCTTGTGGGTAGTGGAAGCGAATGCCGTACATCGTGGCCGAGGTGCCGAGCGCCAGGTTGAAGTGGTAGGTGCGCGTCATCCCGCCCTCTTGCGTGAGGACGATGAGGTTCGTTCCGGCCGCCTTTTCGCGGGGTTTCAGGAAGACGACATTGCCGACCGGCGCAATCTGCCAGGAGATAGTGTCGCCAAGGGCGGCCTGCGTGACGGTCTCGCCAGCGCCGAACTGGATCTCGATCGCGTGGCGGAACTGGCCGACGACGCTCACCACCTGGTCGGGATCGTAATCGACCGTGCGCACCCTCGCGTCCTTTTCGCCCGCGACGGGCGTTTCGGCCGCAAAGCTGGCATGAGGCGCGAGTGTAACGGCGACGGTGCCGGCGAGGCTGAAGGTCACCAGCTTGCGCCAGATCGCGTCGATACCGCGCCAGAACGGGCTTCTGGCGCCCGACGAGGTGAGCGCGACCTTGGTGTCTACAGGCGACAGGCGCCGGGCG
>NZ_JABWCU010000028.1 GCF_018491765.1 Novosphingobium profundi
AGCCCACCGACAGCCTGACCATCAAGCTGTTTGGCATGCTCGACACCGACGACGACGGCCCGGGCGCGCAGACCCGCCTGCTCGCCTATGACGTCGACGTGGTGCTGACCTCGAACGCCGACCAGATCTGGCTGCGCGTGACCGACGGCGACGGCAAGACGCTGGTCGAGACCGTTCTGGCGCGGGGCGAGAGCTGGACCGTGCCGGCCGATGCCAAGGAGCCCAAGTTGCGCACCGCGCGCCCCGACGCGCTCCAGATCAGCGTGGGTGGCAAGGCGCTTCCCCTGCTTTCGGACAAGCCCGAGACGGTTTCGGGTGTGCTGCTTACTCCGGCCGCGCTGCAAGGGCAGGGGGCAGCTCCCGCGCCCGCGGCCCCGGCGAGCACGCCCGCGCCGGGCACGACCCCGGTTGCGGCTCCGACCGCGCCGGTCCGCACGCCAGCCCCGGCAGTGACGCCTGCGCGCCGGTCGACGCCGCCTTCAAGCCCGCGCCCGCGTGCGAGCAGCTCGGCGGATCGGCCTGCCTCGGCGGTGCCGAGCGCCAGCGGAACGCCGGAATCGTTGCTGCCGCCCAGCGTCACGAGCGCAGCGGTATCCACCACTTCCAACTAGCGAACCTCGACAGGGGCTCGCGCTTGCGGCAAGCAGGCGGTCTGTCGCCCTTGGTTAATGCCCCGTTCCATCCCGTGCCGCCATCAGAGCCGGGCGCGGGCCCTGGGGCTCCAGTGACGGAGATGATTTAGGCGATGATTGCGTATCGTGTGAAACGCCCGGTGATGCGGATGCTCCCGCGCACCTCGGCCCTTGTCGCGCTTGGCGTGGCGCTGCTGGCTTCGACGAGCCCGACTTCGGTAATCGCGCAGGACAATGCCGATGCCCGTCTGCGCAAGGTCGAATCCGAAGTGCGCGCGCTTCAGCGCAAGGTCTTCCCGGGCGGCGACGGCACGTTCTTCGAACCGCAGATCACCGCGCCCGCCGCGACGCCTGCCCCGACGCAGACGGCGACCAGCACGCCGGTCACCGACCTCCTCTCGCGCATGGACGCGGTCGAGGCGCAGATGGCGCGGCTGACCTCGCAGGTCGAACAGAACACCAACCGCCTGTCGGTCCTCGAACAGAAGGTCGCGGCCGGGATGCAGCCGGCACCGATGCCGCAAGCCACGCCGGGCGAAGCGCCCGCGCCGCAAGCTCCCGCATCGACGCTGGGCGTGATCGGCGGCGCTCCCGCCGCGGCCACGACGCGCCCCGCTCCCACTCCCGCGCCGACGCGGCCTGCCGCAAGCACCCCGGCCGCGACGCCGGCCCCGGCTTCGGGCGCGCGTCTTGCTGGCGTGCAGGCGGTCGAAAAGCCGCAGACCGGCAATCCGGGCGACGATGAGTATACTTACGGGTTCCGTCTGTGGGACGCGGGCTACTTCCCCGAGGCGCGCCAGCAGCTCAAGATTTACCTCGAGAAGTATCCCAGTGATGCCAAGGTCAGCTACGGTCGCAACCTGCTCGGCCGGGCCTGGCTCGACGACAAGAACCCGTCCGAGGCGGCCAAGTGGTTCCTGCAGAACTACCAGGCCGACAAGCGCGGTGCGCGCGCGGCCGACAGCTTGCTGTACCTCGCGATCTCGATGAAGCAGCTCAAGGACTCCAAGCGCGCCTGCATCGCCCTGGCCGAATTCAGCCAGACCTACGCGGCCGAGGCGGCCGGGCGTCTGAATTCGCTCTACGCGAGCACGCGCAATGGGCTCGACTGCAACTGATTCGCACGTGATCCTCGCGCCCGAGCCGGTCGAGCGGTTTCGCACCGATCTGGCCGTGCTTTGGCACTGGGGCGCGGCCGAGCGTGAAGCGCGGCTGGGTCTCGCCGTTTCGGGTGGGCCTGACAGCCTTGCGATGCTGCTGCTCGCCGCTTCGGCCTTCCCCGGACGGATCGAGGCCGCGACGGTCGACCATGGCCTTCGCGCCGAAAGCGCGCAGGAAGCCGCCGACGTCGGTGCACTTTGCGCGCGCCTTGGTGTGCCCCACGCGATCCTGACCGTCGAAGTGGGCGAGGGCAATGTCCAGTCGATGGCCCGCGCGGCGCGCTACGCGGCCTTGGCGGGCTGGATCGAGGCGCGCGGCCTTGCCGCGCTTGCCACCGCCCACCACGCCGACGACCAGGCCGAGACCCTGCTCATGCGCCTCAACCGCGCGAGTGGGGTGGCAGGGCTTGCGGGCACGCGCGCGGTCGGGCGTGTGCCCGAGACCGCGATTCCCCTGCTGCGCCCGCTGCTCGGCTGGCGCCGCGCCGAACTGGCCGAGGTCGTGGCGCAGGCGGGAGTCGAGCCGGCGCAGGATCCCAGCAACCGCGATGCGCGCTACGATCGGGTACGGCTGCGCCAGGCCCTTGCCGAAGCCGACTGGATCGACGTCGTGGCTGTTGCGCAGTCGGCCGCGCATCTCGCCGATGCCGATGCCGCGCTGGCCTGGATGGCCGACCTCGAGTACCGCTCGTGCGTCAAGCGCGAGCCGATGGGATTGCGCTACAAGCCGCAGGCCCCGCGCGCGGTGGCGCTGCGTGTGCTGGCCCGGATCGTGACCGAGCTCGATGGGCAGGATACGCGTGGAAGCGCGATCGCGCGGCTGTTCGAGAGCCTGTGCGAAGGGCAGCCCGCCTCGATCGGCAACCTCGTCGTGCGGCCCAATGCGGGCGGCTGGAGTTTCGCCAAGGCCCCGCGTCGTGCGCCCAAGGCTCCCGGCAAGGGCTGAGCTTCAGCTCCCGACGAGATCGTCGCCCAGGCCCACCTGCTTGCCGCGGGTGATGTAGACCTTGTCGCCCAGCCGGGTGATTGCGAAAAGCTTGGCGGCGAAGGGATTGGGAATCCCCACGCAGCCGTGGCTGGCGTAGCCCTTCTCCACTTTCGAGCCGTGCAGCGAGACCCCGTCGTTGGTCAGGCGCTGCATGTAGGGCATCGGCGCGCCGGTGTAGATGTTCGAGACGTGGTCGATGTCCTTCTCGGTGATCGGGAAGACGCCGGTAGGTGTGGGCTTGTCCTGGTCGCCGAGAAGGACCGCGGTGGCACCGATTTCATAGCCATTGCGGAAGACCGAGAGCACCCGCGCGTCGAGGTCGACGGTGATGACCAGCGGTCCATCGGGGACGCCGCTCTCGTCCCAGTGCCATTCGCCGTACTTGATGGGCCCCTTGATCGGCAGGATGCGCTTGATCACGAAGGGCTGGTCTGGCGTGGCGGGTGCCGGGCTGGGGGGCGTGGCTACCGGACGCGTGGGCGTCGTATTCGCCGCGATGCGCGGGGTCTGCGCCGCTTCCGGCGCGCTGGCAAGCACGATGACGGTGCCGATCGCCGCGAGGGCAAGAACACCCGAGACGAGGAGAATTCGTGAGCTCACGTGTGGTCGGTCTCTTTCCCGCGCTTGTGCGACACCGCTGTTTTCCAGTCAGACAAGGCTAATCGCAAATTGATGCCGGGATTTCCAGCGCCAGACTAGGGGGTGTCCCGTAGCGGGATCAGGTGTCCCCACTCGGTTCGGTGGGCGGAATCAGGCCTTGGCGCAAGAGGGCATTGGCAATCTCGGCAACCTCGTTGGGCGCGCGGTCCTGTGTCCACACCGCATAGCGAAGGCCCAGGAACACGTTCATGCCCATGATCGCCCAGGCGTGCGCCTCCTCGATGTCGGCGCGCAGCTCGCCTTTGCGTGCGCCTTCGCCCAGACGCTCGAAGATGCGCCTTGCCGTGCCTTCGTAGTGCGCGCGGAAGGTGGCCGGGTCGACGAATTCGCACTCGTCGATGATCCGGTAGATCTCCTTGTGCTCGCCCGCGAACTTGAGGAAGTTGGTGAGCGCCACGCGCTCGGCCTCGAGGGCGGGAAGGTCCGAACGACGCGATTCGCGCGCGGCTTCGCGCACGCGGGCGCTGAGGTCGTCGACCAGCGCGCGATAGATCTCGTCCTTGGAATCGAAGTAGGTGTAGAAACTGCCCAGGGCCGTTCCCGCGCGCTGCGTGATGCCGGTGATCGAGGCCTCGTGGAAACCGCGTTCGCCGAACTCGATGGCCGCGGCATCGATAAGTTTGCGCCGGGTCCGCCGTCCGCGCTCGGTGCGCGGAACTTTGTCCTGCCCCGCAGGCGAATCGCCAGGGGCGTCGCCGGTAGCGGGTGTGCGGGGAGGGGAGGGGGGATCCTGTGTGCTCACCAGGCAACAGCTAAACGGTCTGTGAAGGCTTGGCAAATGTTTGGAGTTGAAACGTGGTTCAACTATCAATATGCATGAGCTCAACAAGAATGGTTCATTGGGAGTGAATGCTATGACCAAGGCGCGATTGGGCGTTCTGGAAGCCAGTGCACTGGCGCTTTGCGCGGGGCTGGGGGGCCTTTCGATACCGGCACTGGCGCAGGAGGCCACGGATGAGGACAGCCGGGCCGAAAGCGCTCCGGAAGCCACCGGCGGCGCGATCATCGTCACCGCGCGCCGACGCGAGGAGCGCCTGGTCGATGTACCGATCGCGGTCACCAGCTTCAGTGGCGAACAACTGGCCAAGTCCGGTGCGCTGGACGTCACCGAGATCGCGCAATCGGCGCCCAACGTGACGCTCGAGCCCTCGCGCGGGACCAATTCCACGCTTTCGGCCTTCATTCGCGGTATCGGCCAGCAGGACCCGGTTTCGGGCTTCGAGCAGGGCGTGGGCATTTATCTCGACGACGTCTACCTCAACCGCCCGCAGGCCGCCGTGCTCGACATCTACGACGTCGAACGGATCGAAGTCCTGCGCGGGCCGCAGGGCACGCTCTACGGGCGCAACACCATCGGTGGTGCGGTCAAGTACGTGACCCGGCAGATGCCGCTCGAACCCTCGCTCAAGGTGCGCGGAACGCTGGGCACTTACGACCAGGCCGACCTCGTGGTGACGGGCTCGGCGCCGCTCACCGACCTTATCCGCGTGGGCGGGTCGGCCGCGCGGCTGTCGCGCGGTGGCTTCGGCAAGAACCTGACCACGGGTGAGGAGAACTACAACAAGGACATCTGGGCCGGGCGCGCCGGGATCGAGATCGGCGGCCATGGCGAACCGGTGCTGATCAAGATCTCGGGCGACTACACCAAGGACAATTCGAACGCGCGCGGTGGCCATCGCCTGATCCCGGGCATGCTGAGCGGAACCCCGGTGCTCAAGGACGTCTACGACACGCAAGGCGGGCTCGAGGACCCGAAACAATACGTCGAGGCCTATGGCCTGGCGATCAACGCGACCGCCGAGCTTTCGGACGCGCTGACCTTCAATTCGATCAGCGCCTGGCGCAAGGACGACAGCGCCTCGCCGATCGACTTCGACGCGCTGCCCTCGGTCGACCTCGACGTTCCGGCCTACTACCGCAACGAGCAGCTCAGCCAGGAATTCCAGGTCCAGTACGACAACGGCGGAGCGCTTCAGGCGCTGGTCGGGTTCTACTACCTGACCGCGAGCGCCGACACCCAGTTCGACGTACGCATCTTCAACAACTTCGCCGGCCTGACCGCCTTCACCCAGGCCGACGTCGACACCGACACCTGGGCCGTCTTCGGCGACTTCACCCTGGCGCTGACCGACCAGCTCAGCCTTTCGGCGGGCGGGCGCTACACCTGGGACAAGCGCAGCGCCTCGATCCTGCGCCAGAGCTACCTCGGCGGCGGGTCTCCGGTGTTCGGCGGCGCGGGCATTCCGTTCGGCGGGCCGAGCACCGACTTTACCGGCTCGGCGGTGTTCAAGAAGTTCACCCCACGCATCTCGCTCTCGTTCAAGCCCAGCCCCGACCACAACATCTACGGCGGCTTCAGCCAGGGCTTCAAGGGCGGCGGCTTCGACCCGCGCGGCGTGGGCGTCAACGCGCCGACCAGCAACGCCAGCGGCATTCCCAACGATGGGGAAATCGCCGATTACCTGAGCTTCAAGCCCGAAAGCGTGAACAGCTACGAGATCGGCTACAAGGGCAATCTCATGGGCGGCGACCTCTACGTCGCGCTGGCCGCGTTCCACATGGACTACACCGACGTGCAGATCCCGGGTTCGGCGGGGTGTACGGTGTCGGGTCTGCCCTCATTCTGCGGCATCATCACCAATGCGGGCAAGGCCAAGATCGACGGCATCGAGTTCGAGACCAACGCCACGCTCGCGCGTGATTTGGCGTCGAGCGGAGACCGCGTGACGCTGGCGGGTTCGCTTGGCTGGATCAACGCACGCTACACCGAATACATCGCGAACATCGCCAGCACGCCGACCGACGTTGCCGACTACCGCAAGATCCAGAATACCCCCGAATGGACCGCGAGCGGCACGCTGGGCTACGACACGCCGCTGGGCGATGGCGATCTCTCGCTCAGTTCCTCGCTCTCGTTCAAGAGCAAGACCTACCAGTTCGAGGTACCCAACCCCTATCTCGACCAGGGCGCCTACGCGCTGCTCGACGCGAGCCTCGTCTACACCGCGCCGGGTGGCCGGTGGAGCCTGGGTGTCCACGGCAAGAACCTGACCGACAAGCGCTACAAGACCTCGGGCTACACCTTCATGGCCACAAACCCGCTCACCGGTGCACTGGTCGATCCCTTGACCTCGACGTTGGGCAAGGAAGGTACACTGACCGCGTACTACGGCAACCCGCGCCAGGTCTTCGTGACCGGCACCCTGATGTTCTGAGGGGGGCAGGGACGGCGCCGGTCCGGCGCCGTCCCCGCTGTCCGCAATGTCATGTCCATGAATTAAGGGAGATCGCGCCGATGGACTACGCGCTCCACCGTTATCGCAGCGCCTGCGGGCGGCTTGAGCTGGTCGCACGCGACTATCCGGCCGCGCGCGCCGAGGCTCCCGTCCTCCTGCTGATGCATGGGCTGACGCGCAACAGCGCCGATTTCGAACCTCTCGTGAAGCACCTCGGCGGCCGATACCGCCTGATCGTGCCCGACCAGCGCGGGCGGGGTCTCTCGCAATGGGACCCCGATCCCGGCCAGTACCGTCCCGAGGTCTATTGTGCGGACATGTTCGCGCTGCTCGATGGGCTCTCCATCGCGCGCTGCGGGGTGATCGGCACGTCGATGGGAGGGCTGATGGCACTCGCCATGCAAGCGATGCGGCCCGGTTTCGCGACGGCTTTCGTCTTCAACGACATCGGCCCGGTGATCGAGGCTGCGGGGCTCGAACGTATCCAGGGCTATGTCGGGCCGGGCGGGGCCATGGCGGACTGGACGGCGGCGGCGGCGCGGTGCCGCGCGATCAATGCCGAGGCCTTCCCCGATTTCGGGCAGGCCGACTGGCTGGCTTTCGCGCGCCGGACCTGTGCGCAGAACCCTGACGGCACGGTCTCCTTTGCCTACGATCCGGCGATCTCGAAGGGCGTCTCGGGGGAGGAGGCAACCGTGATCCCGCCCGACTTGTGGCCCTTGTGGGACGCGCTCGACGCGCTGCCGGTGCTGGTCCTGCGCGGGGCCTTGTCCGATCTCCTGAGCGCGCGGACCGTTGCCGAGATGGCCAAGCGGCATTCGGGGCCCTATGGCTCGGTCGAGGTGCCGCGCGTCGGCCACGCGCCGATCCTTGACGAGGCGCCGGCGACCACGGCGATCCTCGCGTTCTTCAAGGAGCATGTGGGCTGACATGGCCGCTTCGACATCGACACAAACGCCCGCCCGGACGGCGTCCCATGCGCGCCGCAGCGCCTCACCCAACCTGGTGCTGGCCATGCTGCTCCTGGTCTACATCTTCAATTTCGTCGACCGCCAGATCCTGGCGATCCTGGCCGCGCCGATCCAGGCCGAACTGGACCTCAGCGACGCGCAGATGGGGCTGCTGGGCGGGCTCGCCTTCGCGATCCTCTATTCGACGCTGGGGGTGCCGCTTGCCTCGCTGGCCGACCGGACCAGCCGCTCCTGGGTGATCACCGGTTCGCTGGTGTGCTGGAGCGCCTTCACCGCGCTTTGCGGTCTGGCGCAGGGGTTCTGGCACATCTTCCTCGCGCGCCTCGGCGTCGGCATCGGGGAGGCGGGCGGCGTGGCGCCGTCCTACGCGGTGATCGGCGACCATTTCCCGTCCGAGCGGCGCGCCTTCGCGCTTTCGGTCTATTCGCTGGGAATCCCGCTCGGCTCGGCCGCCGGTGTGCTTGCGGGGGGCTACGTCGCGGCCACGGTCAACTGGCGCTGGGCCTTCGCGGTGGTGGGCCTGTGCGGCCTGGTGATCGCGCCGCTGTTCCGCCTCGTCGTGCGCGACACGCCGCGGCCCGCGCCTTCGGCCGAGGCACCGCAGGGGCCGACCTTGCGCGCCGTCGCCGCTGTCCTCGTGCGCAAGCCGGGGTTCTGGCTGCTGAGCTTCGGTGCGGCCTCGAGCTCGATGCTCGGCTATGGGCTCGCCTTCTGGTTGCCGAGCCTGCTCCAGCGCAGCTTCGCGCTCGACCTCGTGCACACCTCCTGGTTCATCGGGGCGGTGCTGCTGATCGGGGGAACCGCGGGCGTGATGCTGGGCGGGGTACTGGCCGATCGCCTCGGCAAGGCCGACCGGGCCTTCTACGGCTGGGTTCCCGCCTGCGCCTACATTGTCGCGGTGCCGCTCTTCGCCGCCGGGATCTGGACCTCGAGCGTCGCCTTCGCGTTCCTGCTGTTCCTCGTCCCCCAGGCGCTCGCTTATGTCTGGCTGGGGCCGGTGACTTCGGCGATCCAGCACCTTGTCGAGCCGCCCGCGCGTGCGACCGCCTCCGCGCTGTTCCTGCTGATCAACAACCTCATCGGTCTTGGCGGCGGCATTTACGCTCTTGGCGCGCTGTCTACCGCGCTGACCCCGGTCTATGGGCAGGAAGCCTTGCGCATGTCGATGCTTTTCGCGCTTGTCCTCTACCTTCTTGCCGCGCTCTTGATGGGCCTTGCAGGGCCCTTCCTGCGGCGCGAATGGGTGCGTGAAAAGGCAGCCTAGATCGGCAGTTCGGTGGTGGACTTGATCTGCGAGAGCGCCACGATCGAATTCACTTCCTGCACGCCCGGAAGCTGCGAGAGCTTGCCGAAGAAGAAGCGTTCGTAGGCCATGATGTCTTCGGCGACCACGCGGATCATGAAGTCGATCGAGCCCATCATCACGTAGCAGTCGAGCACCTCGGGAAACTCGCGGATCTGGCTGGCGAATTCGTCAAGGTTGGCGCGGCCGTGGGCGTTGAGCTTGACCTGCACGAAGACATGCGCGTTGAGCCCGACTTTCTCGCGGTCGACGATGGCCACGCGGCGCTGGATGATGCCTTCGCGCTCCATGCGGTCGATCCGCCGCCAGCACGGTGAGGAGGAGAGCCCGACCTTCTCGGCGATCTCGGCCGTGGTCTGGCTCGCATTGCGTTGCAGTTCGCGGAGAATTTTTCGCTCGTAGGGGTCAAGGTCGGACATATTTTTCCCGATACGCCTGTTTGGGGAATGTTCCAACCCGCCGGTGACCGGAATGCGCCGCAATCAGGAAAGATTTACCCGCGGGGATGGGGCATCATGGAACTGTCCAATCCAAGGAGTGAAATGATGGTCGTCGCCGCAACGCGCTCGGTGCCCGAGGAATGCATCCGTCTCGAAGACACGAAGGCCGGGCTCGACGGGTTCATCGTGATTCACTCCACTGCGCGCGGTCCGGCCGCGGGCGGTTGCCGCTTCTGGACTTACGACGCTCCCGAAGCTGCGCTTGCCGACGCGATGCGCCTTGCCGAGGGGATGAGCTACAAGAATGCCTCGGCCGAGCTGCCGCTGGGTGGCGGCAAGGCCGTCATCCGCCGCCCCGCCGGCGCGTTCGACCGCAAGGCACTGTTCGAGGCTTTCGGCGAGGCGGTCGACCGTCTCGGCGGGCGCTATGTCACCGCCGAGGACGTGGGCACCATGATCGCCGACATGGAAGCGATCGCGCTCCACACCCGCCACGTCGCCGGGCGCACCGCGCGCCCCGGCTTCGCGGGCGGCGACCCGTCGCCCTGGACGGCCCTCGGCGTGTTCGAGGCGATGAAGGCCGCTGCAAGGGTGCGCTTCGGTACCTCGCTGGCCGGTTCGACTGTCGCCGTGCAGGGCGTGGGCAGCGTCGGTGGCCGGCTTGCCCGCCTGCTGGCGGACGAGGGTGCCAGGCTCGTGCTGGCCGACATCGACACCGCGCGTGCCGAGGCTCTGGCGGCTGAACTGGGGGGGCAGGTGGCCTCGATCGCCGAGATCGCGGGCGTGGACTGTGACGTCTTCGCGCCTTGCGCGCTGGGCGGAGCGCTCGACGCGGCGACGGTGGCCGGCCTCAAGGCCGGCCTCGTGTGCGGCGCGGCCAACAACCAGCTGGCGACGCCCGAGATGGCCGAGGCGCTGACCGCGCGTGCGATCCTCTATGCGCCCGACTACGTCGTCAACGCGGGCGGCATCATCAATGTCGCGGCCGAATACCTCGGCGAGAGCGAGGACGAGGTGCGCGGACGCGTGCTCGCGATCGGGCCGCGTACGGCATCGATCCTCGAGATGGCAGCCGCCGAGGGGCTGACCACGTCGGCCGTCGCTGATCGCGAGGCCGAAGGAAAGATGCGCAGCCCCGTCGCCGCCTGAGGCGATACGGATTGCCCAGGCGATATCAGGCCGCGACCCTCAACCGGTTGCGGCCTTCGCGTTTGGCCCGGTAGAGCGCGGCGTCGGCTTCGGCGAGGAATTGTTCGGCGCTTTGCGCGGTCCCCAGCGTGGCAAGCCCGATGCTGGCGGTGACGTGTTCAGGCCCATCTTCTGGCCATTGCGCATTCTCGATAGCGAGGCGCAGGCGCTCGCCGACGATCCGGGCGCTGTCGGCATCCGATCCGGGCAGGATCAGCACGAATTCCTCGCCTCCGATCCGGCCCGCGAGGTCGCTGGTCCGGATCATGCCCTGGCATAGCTGGGCCACCTGGCGGATCACGGCGTCACCGGCGGCATGGCCGAAATTGTCGTTGATGCTCTTGAAATGGTCGATGTCGAGGATCGCGACGCTGAGCGCGCTGTGTTGGTCATGGGCCTTTTCCAACTCGCTGCCCAACACGCCGATCGCGTTGCGGCGGTTGGCGATACCGGTCAGCGAATCCGTCTGCGCAAGGATCATCGCGTAGTCGGCCTGTTCCTCGGCGCGCTTGTGCGCGGCGGCGAGGCGCTGGGTGGCGAGCGTGCGCTCGGTCACGTCCTGGAAGATACCGAAAAGCCCGATGGGTTCGCCCTTGGTATTGCGCTCCACTTCGCCCAGGCTGCGCACGTAGCGTTCGATGCCGGCGGCCGTGATCAGGCGCGCTTCGAACTCGAAGGGTTCATAGGTCTCGACCAGCGCGGCGAGATACTGGCGTACCTTGTCGCGATCATCGGGGTGATAGAACCCGATGGCGCCGTCGAGTGGCGGGGGCGCACCGGGCGAGAGCCCGTGGATGCGAAAAACTTCGTCCGACCAGAACACTTCCTCCCGCGCGAGATCGAGCCGCCAGTGGCCAACATGGGCGATGTGCTCGGACATCGCGAGCCAGCGGTTCGCACGGCTGACCTGGGTGATCACCCGGTCGCGCGCGTTGAGCAGGGCGGCCAGCGGCAGCGAGGAAAGCAGCAGCGCGAAGAGGTAAAACTGCAGGAACAGCGTCGCGCCGATCGGATCGTGTTCGCGCATCAAGTGGATCGGACCGCTGTGTTGGAGGGTCTTGTGCGAACCGATGACCGCGATGATCAGGATGCTGGCCAGGGCTCCGTTCGGGCCGACCAGATAGGTCGCCACGATCACCGCCATGAGCGGCAGGAACAGCAGAGGGAAGGTTGTCTGGTTGAAGACCGTATAGGTAATCGCCCCTACGAGCAGCAGGATCAGCAGCGGTAGCAGCCAGTTTGCCTGAAGAATGCTGCGCAGTCCGGCGTAGTTGACGGAAATGTTGAGCGCCAGCGGCACCACGATCATGATGCCAAGGCTCACCGTGGTGGCCCAGGAGAGGAACATGAGGCCCAGGCCTCCCCCGGTAAACGCGGTGGCGATCGCTCCGCTAAGCGTGCCGGTGAGCAAGGCGGCCAGACAGAATTCGACCACGCTCAAGGGGTTGTAGACCGTTTCGCTGTCACGGTTGATGTGGCGGATGCACAAGTAGCCGATCGTGGCTTCGGCCACGTTTGCGGCGGTAAAAGCGAGAGTGTAGTAGAGGCCAAGGCCAGCCAGGAGATTGGCGGCGAGGCTGCCCGCCGCGATTGCGAGGTAAACCGCGCCGCGCTGGCGTGGCGGGGCGAGAAGCAGGCCCGCGATCGAGACCCCGCTCGCGGGCCAGACCGTGGCGACCCCGTCGCTGCCCCCGGTGACATAGAGCGCCGCCGCCGCACAGACGAAATAGGCCAGCCCCACGGCCAGGGGCAGGGTGCCGACAAAGTCAAAGAGGCGTTGGCCGATGCGCATGGGGAACATTCCCATCAGGACGGTTAAATTCACATAAACAGGACCGTGATCGCGCCGACAAGTCAAGGCATTGTGCCAGATCAGGAGGCAATTCAAAAGCACCGCTCCTTCGCTGTCATTGTCGCGTCGGACATGCCCCGCTAGTCTGCTCGACCAACACGGCAAAGGGTTCCGCAATGCCATCGACGCGCAATATCGGATTGGACCTCGCCCTGCAGGGGGGAGGCGCGCACGGCGCATTCACCTGGGGCGTGCTCGAGCGCCTCCTCGAGGAGGAGCGCATCTGGATTTCGGCGCTCAGCGGGGCAAGTGCGGGGGCGATCAACGCGGCGGTCTTCGCCAGCGGGCTCGTCACCGGCGGACGCGAAGGGGCCCGCGCGGCGCTCGGCGCGTTCTGGAAGGCGATCCACCGCTCGGGCCGCGACGCGGGGCCGCTGCTGCCGATGATGGAGGCCTTTCCCGCCACGTTCGAGGCCATTTCGCAAATGTGGAGCTCGATGTTCGCCAACGTCACCTTGCCCAGTTCGCCCGAACTCGGCGCGCGCACGCAGGAAATGCTGCGCGAGGTGCTGGTCGAGCACATCGATTTCGCCGCGCTGCATTCGGACGAGGCGCCGCGCCTGTTTCTTTCGGCGACCGACGTGCGCACCGGCAGCGCGCGCATATTCGCCAACGAAGAGCTTTCTCCCGAAGTCCTGCTCGCCTCGGCCTGCCTGCCGCTGCTCTTTCCTCCGGTAACGATCGAGGGAGTGGACTACTGGGACGGAGGATACAGCGCGAACCCGCCGATCTTCCCGCTGGTTCAAAACAGCCCCAACGACGACCTCATGGTGGTCACCATCAACCCGATGTCGCGGGCCGAGACCCCGCGCGGGGCCGCCGGGATTTCCAACCGTCTGACCGAACTGGCGTTCAGCCAGACGCTGGTCAAGGACATGCGCGGGCTGGTGCTGATCCAGAACGAGGTGGGGCCGCTGACTTTCGGCAAGGGGTTGCTGGCCCGGCTGCGGCGCCTGCGCGTCCACGAGATCCACGACGAGGCGACGCTGGCGGCGATGCCGGCCGGCTCGAAGATGATGCCGCTCAAGGACATGCTGTTGCAGTTGCACGAGGCGGGGCGCGAGGCGGCCGCGAACTGGGTGCGCGACCATGGCGAGGACCTTGGTCGACGCAGCAGCGCCGATCTCGCCGCGCGCTACGCGCCCTGATCGCAAGGGACCGGATGGGGTGCCCGACGGGGCGCGCGGGAGCGATGGTCGGGAATAGGGTGATTTCCCTTGGAATCTCGGCTCGTTCCCGCGTTCCGAAAGGCTCCGTTTTGGTTTATCATATCGCAATCAGGGCGCAACGAGGAGGCTTGGGACGTCACGCATGGATCAGGACACGAATGGTACCGAGGCGAACGGATACGATCGCGGCAACCGGCCGCTGACCGGACAACTGGCCGAAATCCGCGATCGGCTGCGCGATGCTTTCCCCCGCGCGAAGAGCGTGCTGCTGGAATTCGACGGTACGTTCCGGGCGCATATCGACGTGCGCGAGGGCGAACTGGTGCCCGCGATCGAGGCGCAACTGGCGCATATCGACAATGGTCGCTTCACCCAGGTCGAGCACGGCGCGACCCCGCACCACCCCTTTCTCCACCGCATCAGCGCGGTGATCGAGGCCTGAGCGGGCGGCGGGGGCAGCGCCCCGGATTGCTGGCCGAACGAAAAAGGGCGACCCGCATGGGCCGCCCTTTTGTGTCTGGTGCGCACCCCGCATGGGGGCGACAGGGTCAATGGTTGTCGCGCGGCAGGCCCCGGGTCTGGTGGATGCGCTGGAACTTCTCGGTGCCTTCCAGGATCATGCCGGTGTTCATCTGCCCGACGATCCCGCGCTGGATTTCCTGCCAGGGGGTCTGCGAGGCGGGATAGGGGTAGCCACCGCGCGCCTCGAGGTCGGCGCGGCGCTGGCTCAGTTCCTCATCCGAGATCAGCACGTCGACGCGGCCCTTGCGAAGGTCCATGCGCACGCGGTCGCCGGTCTGGATGAGCGCGAGGCCACCCATCGCCGCCGCTTCGGGCGAGGCGTTGAGGATCGAGGGGCTGCCCGAGGTGCCCGACTGGCGTCCGTCGCCGATGCAGGGAAGGGCCCCCACGCCTTCGGTGATGAGGTAGCTGGGCGGACGCATGTTGACCACTTCGGCCGCGCCCGGATAGCCGATCGGCCCGGCGCCGCGCATGAACAGCAGCGTTTCGGTGGTGATGCCGACCGAGGGATCGTCGATGCGCGCGTGGTAGTCCTCGGGGCCGTCGAAGACCACGGCCGGGCCCTCGAAGGCCTCGGGATCGTCGGGGTTCGAGAGGTAGCGCGCGCGGAACTCGTCCGAGATCACCGAGGTCTTCATGATCGCCTGGTCGAACAGGTTGCCGGTCATGACGATGAAGCCGGCCTCCTTCTTGAGCGGGGCGTCGAAGGTCTTGATGACGTTCTCATCCTCGATCGTGGCGTCGCGGCAGTTGTCGCCGATGGTCTGGCCATTGGCGGTGATCGCGCCTTCGTTGATGAGGCCCTGGCCCATGAGCTGGGCGACGACCGCGGGCACGCCGCCGGCGTGGTAGTAGTCCTCGCCGAGGTACTCACCGGCCGGCTGGAGGTTCACCAGCAGCGGGATCTTGTGGCCCTTGTCCTCCCAGTCGGTGAGCGGGAGGTCGACGCCGATGTGGCGTGCGAGCGCGGCGAGGTGGATCGGCGCGTTGGTCGAGCCGCCGATCGCCGAATTGACCACGATCGCGTTGTGGAAGGCCTCGAGCGTCAGGATGTCGGAGGGCTTGAGGTCCTCGTGGACCATGTCGACGATGCGCTTGCCGGTGCGCCAGGCGCATTCCTGGCGGTCGCGGTAGGGCGCGGGGATCGCGGCCGAGCCGGGCAGCGACATGCCCAGGGCTTCGGTCAGCGAGTTCATCGTCGTCGCCGTGCCCATCGTGTTGCAGTAGCCGGTCGACGGCGCCGAGGAGGAGACGAGCTTGATGAAGCCCTCATCGTCGATCTTGCCGGCGGCCAGCATCTCGCGCGCCTTCCACACGATCGTGCCCGAGCCGGTGCGCTCGCCCTTGTGCCAGCCGTTGAGCATCGGCCCGACCGACAGCGCGATCGCCGGGATGTTGACGGTGGCTGCGGCCATGAGCGCGGCCGGCGTCGTCTTGTCGCAGCCGATCGTCAGCACCACGCCGTCGAGCGGGTAGCCGTAAAGCAGTTCGACGAGGCCGAGGTAGGCGAGGTTGCGGTCGAGCGCCGCGCCCGGGCGCTTGCCGGTTTCCTGGATCGGGTGGACCGGGAATTCCATCGGGATGCCGCCGGCCTCGCGGATGCCCTCGCGCACGCGCTCGGCCAGCACCAGGTGGTGGCGGTTGCAGGGCGAGAGATCGCTGCCCGACTGGGCGATGCCGATGATCGGCTTGCCCGAGCGCAGCTCTTCCAGGCTGATGCCGAAGTTGAGGTAGCGCTCGAGGTAGAGCGCGGTCATGTCGATGTTCTCGGGGTTGTCGAACCAGGCGCGCGAACGCAGCTTGGGCTTGGGCTTGGTCTGATCAGTCATCGTGGGGTTCGCCTTGGATCAACGCTCGACCGATACGCGATAGATCATGACGTGCCGGTAGGGCTTGCCGGGATCGACGCGGGCCGAGGCGAAGTTGGAATGGTTGGGCGCATCGGGAAACTTCTGCGGTTCGAGCGCAATGCCGTCGCCCATGCGGTAGAGATGGCCGTGCTTGCCGACAAAAGTGCCGTCAAGGAAATTGCCGGAGTAAACCTGGACGCCCGGTTCGGTCGTCAGCACTTCAAGGACGCGGCCCGAGGCGGGGTCCTCGAGGCGGGCGGCAAGTTCGGGCGTCTTGGTGAGGCCCTTGTCGAGCGCGAAGTTGTGGTCGACGCCGCGGCCGTAGAGGATCTGCTGGTCGGTGCCGTCGCGCAGGCCCTCGTGCATCGGCTTGCCGGCGCGGAAATCGAAGGGCGTGCCCGTCACGTCGGCGAGTTCGCCGGTCGGGATCAGCGTGGCGCTGACCGGCGTGTAGTGGCTTGCGGGAACCGTCAGCACGTTGTCCATCGCACCCTGCGGGGCGCCTTCACCGGCCATGTTGAAGATGGCGTGGTTGGTCATGTTGATGATGGTCGGCTTGTCGGTGGTCGCATCGAACACGATCTTGAGTTCGCCCTTCTCGTCGAGCGAGTAGGTGACGCGCGCCTTGACCGTGCCGGGGTAGCCCGAATCGCCATCGGGGCTGGTGAGCGTGAAGACCGCGCTCGCAACCGGACCGGACTTGACCGTCTCGACCTTCCAGTTCTGCACGTCGAAGCCCTTGCCGCCGCCGTGGAGCGACTGGCCGTGGTCGTTGGCGGGAAGGTGGTAGGTCTTGCCGTCGAGGGTGAAGGTGGCGTTGCCGATGCGATTGGCATAGCGCCCGATCGTCGCGCCCCAGTAGTTGGGCTTGTCCTTGTAGGACTGCAGGTCATCATAGCCGAGCGTGATGTCGGCGACCTTGCCGTCGCGGTCGGGGGCCATGAACTTCCACAAGGTCGCGCCGAACGAGAGAATCGTCGCGGAAACGCCGTTGTCGGCGGTGAGCGTGACCGAAGTGACCTGGGTGCCGTCGTCCAGCGTACCCGCGGCCTGCTGGCTCGCCTCGGCGGCGAGGGCGGGCATCGCGTGGGTGGCGCAGAGCGCCATCAGGGCCGTCGACATGAATGCCTTGCGCATAAACCTCACAATCCTGGCTCCCGTTCGTCTATCGAATTATGACTCTGTCTGGTTTTCGTCGGCCATTGACGTGGCCGGTGGCTGCATATAGTCCGACAAATAGAAAGAGCGCAAGCCGGATCGCGTGCAACGGCGCCGGCGGATGTGACGAGAGGATCGACATGCCTTCAGTTGGAACTTCAACCAGCGCCCCGGTGGCGCATGCGCAGGCCTCGGGCGTGCGCTACGGCCCCGCGCTGGCTCTGCTGGCCAGCCTGTTTTTCATGTGGGGCTTCATCACGGTCATCAACAATACGCTGCTGCCGCACCTCAAGAGCGTGTTCGACCTCAGCTACACCCAGACCACGCTGATCGAATCGGTCTGGTTCATCGCCTACTTCTTCGCCTCGATCCCCTCGGCCAAGCTGATCGAGAAGGTGGGTTACAAGAAGTCGCTGGTGATCGGCCTGCTCATCATGGCGGCGGGCGCGCTGGGCATGATGCTCGCGGCCTCGATCCCGTCCTACGGCGTGACGCTGGTCATGCTCTTCGTCATCGCGAGCGGGATCACGCTGCTGCAGGTGGCGGCGAACCCTTACGTCGCGGTCGTCGGCAAGCCCGAGACCGCTTCCTCGCGCCTCAACCTGGTGCAGGCGATGAACTCGGCGGGCACGATGCTTGCCCCGCTGTTCGGTGCCTATCTCATCCTCGGCCGCTCGAAGGGCGGCACGGCCGCGGTCGGCACGGTGTTGACCGAAGCCGAACGCCTCGCCGACGCGCAGTCGGTAATCCTGCCTTATGGCCTCGTTGCAGTGGTGCTGGTGGTGCTTGCGGTGGTCATCGCGCGCTTCCCGCTGCCCGCGATGGTCTCCTCCGCGCCCGAGGCGAAGGAGAAGCGCAAGGGCCTGATCAATCCCGACCTGCTCAAGCACCGCAACCTGGTGTTCGGCATCCCGGCGATCTTCATCTACCTGATCGCCGAGATCGGCGTCGCCAACCTCTTCGTGAACTTCGTCTCGCGCCCCGATATCGGCAACATGACCCACGAGGCGGCTGGCAACTACCTCGCGCTGTTGTGGGGCGGCATGATGATCGGCCGCTTCGTCGGTTCGGCGGTGATGCAGGCTTTTGACGCGGGCAAGGTCCTCGCGGTCTTCTCGGTCGGCGCCTTCGTGGTGATGCTGGTCACGACCTTTGCCTCGGGTCCCGTCGCGATGTGGGCGCTGATCCTCGTCGGTCTGTTCCACTCGATCATGTTCCCGACCATCTTCACCCTTGCGATCAAGGGCCTGGGTCCGCTGACCGAGGAAGGCTCGGGCCTTCTGGTCATGGCGATCGCAGGCGGTGCGCTGGTGATCGTGCAGGGCTGGATCGCGGACAACTATGGTCTCCAGACCTCGTTCCTGCTGACGGCGGTCTGCGAACTTTACGTTCTGTTCTACGCGCTGTGGGGCAGCAAGGTGACCCACGCCGAGCCCGACCTCCAGGTCGAGGACCAGAGCCCGTTCACCGAATAGGCCAGGCCCGAAGCCGACACCAAAAAGCCCCGGAAGAGACCTCTCTTCCGGGGCTTT
>NZ_JABWCU010000029.1 GCF_018491765.1 Novosphingobium profundi
CTCTCTTCCGGGGCTTTTTGGTGGGCCCTTGCCGCGCTTACTTGGTGACGAACTCGGCGGCGGCGTGGTCGTCGTCGGGCACGCGGTCCTCGATCGCGCTGCGCGTGTCCTCGAGTGCCAGGTCGACGAGCACGTTCATCGCTTCGGCCGCGGCTTCGGGATCGCCCGCGGCGATGGCCTCGTAGACGCGCACGTGGTCAGGGATCGGGTTGCGCGGCAGGGCGCGGGCGCGCTGCTTGAACTGGGTGGTCCAGTTCACCGCCGCCCCGATCGAGGCGCTCAGCGTCATCAGCGCGGCGTTGCGCGTGGCGGCAAGGATCGCATTGTGGAAGTCGCGGTCCGCTGAACGCCCGGCCTCGGTGGTCAGCGTGTGGCGGCGCATCGCGGCAAGCGCGTCCTTCATCGTCTTGAGATCGTCCTTGTCGCGGCGCTGCGCGGCGAAGCGCGCGGCGGCCGGCTCGACGACGGCGCGCAGCTCGAACAGCGAGCGCACGAACTCGATGTCGGGTTCGCCCGCGAAGGCCCAGCCCAGCACGTCGGGGTCGAGCAGGTTCCAGCGTTCGCGCGGAAGCACCCGGGTGCCTGCCTTGGGGCGGCTGGCGACCAGGCCCTTGGCGCTCAGCACCTGGATCGCCTCGCGGTAGGCGCTGCGCGAGACTTTCAGTTCCTCGGCGAAAGCCACTTCGCCCGAGAGAACGTCGCCCGGCGCATATTTGCCTGACAAGATGTCGGTACCCAGGCGATGGGCGATGGCGCCATGGAGGCGCCGTCCCGGCCCACGCGTTTCGTCAGATCTCTTGGACGCTTCGTCCACCTTGATATTTTTACCGGTTGTCACAGAATTTCGCACCTCCCAGGTGCAACCTACACGCCATCCGCTGCCGAAGGAATGACAAACATTGCGTTTCCCGGATGCAGCGAATATGTCGGAGTAAATAGGGAGACTTTCTATGACCGAATTTCGTTCCATCGCCGCCGCCACCGGCGAGCCGCATGGGGACGCTTTCGCCGTGCACACGCCTGCCGACGTCGCCGTGGCCTGTGCCAAGGCAGCGGCCGCGTTCGACACTTACCGCGCGGTCAGCCTCGAGGCGCGCGCGCAGTTCCTCGAGCGAATCGCCGACGAGATCATGGCGCTCGGCGAGCCCCTGCTCGAAGCCTACCTGACCGAGAGCGGCTTGCCGCGCGCGCGTTCGGAAGGCGAGCGCGGCCGTACCTGTGGCCAGCTGCGCCTTTTCGCCGAGGTCGTGCGCAAGGGCCAGTTCCTGCAGATGCGGATCGATCCCGCGCTGCCCGAGCGCGCCATTCCCCGTCCGGATCTGCGCCTGCGCATGATCCCGCTCGGCCCGGTCGCCGTGTTCGGCGCCTCGAACTTCCCGCTCGCCTTCTCGACCGCGGGCGGCGACACCGCCTCGGCGCTTGCCGCCGGTTGCCCGGTCGTCGTCAAGGGCCACCCCGCGCACCCGATCACCGGCAGCCTGATCGCGCAGGCGATCAGCAAGGCGGTCGCCGATTCGGGCCTGCCCGAGGGCGTGTTCCAGCACCTCGTCGGCCCCTCGAACGAACTTGGCGCCGCGCTGGTGCAGGACCCCAACATCATGGCGGTGGGCTTTACCGGCTCGCGGGCGGGCGGCCTTGCGCTTACCAAGCTGGCGCAGGCCCGCGAAGTGCCGATCCCTGTCTACGCCGAGATGTCGGCGATCAATCCGGTCGTGATCCTGCCCGAGGCGCTCAAGGCGCGCGGCGGCGCGCTCGGTGAAGCCTTCGTCGGCTCGCTGTGCATGGGTGCCGGCCAGTTCTGCACCAACCCGGGCCTCGTCGTGACCCTCGAAGGCGAGGGCCTCGACGCCTTCGTGGCGGCGGCTTCGACCGGCGTTGCGGGTGCCAAGCCGCAGACGATGCTGACCACCGGTATCGCCGCCGCTTATGCCAAGGGCGTCGAAAAGCTCGCGGCCGCACCGGGCGTCGAGGAACTCGCGCGCGGCGAGGAAGGCAGCCGCACCACCGGCGGCGCGGTGCTGTTCCAGACCACCGCCGAGAAGTTCCTGGCCGACAAGGCGCTGGGCGAGGAAGTCTTCGGCTCCTCCTCGGTGATCGTGCGCTGCAAGGACGCGAGCGAGCTCAAGGCGCTGCTCGAGGGCCTCGAGGGTCAGCTCACCGCGACGATCCACATGGACGATGCCGACGAGGCCGCGGCGGCCGCGATCCTGCCCACGCTCGAGCGCAAGGTTGGACGCATCCTCGTCAACGGCTGGCCGACCGGCGTCGAAGTGTGCCACGCGATGGTGCACGGCGGGCCGTTCCCCTCGACCACCGACGCGCGCACGACCTCGGTCGGCTCGATGGCCATCGACCGCTACCTGCGCCCGGTGAGCTACCAGAACATGCCGCAGAGCCTGCTCGCGCCCGAACTGCGCGATGCGTCGTTCGGCGACGGCGCGCCGCGCCTGATCGACGGCACGCTCACCATCAACTGATCCGTTCGCATCCCCGCAGCGCGCTCCACCAAGAACAAGGCGCGCTGCGGTTCGGGAGAGACCCCATGACTACCCTTCGCCTGCTGCAGCACCGTGCCGAGGACGGCACCCGTTCGGTCATTCTTGCCGAGGGGGACGCGGCCCACGTCCTGACCGGCGTTTCGTCGGTGCGCGAACTCGCGCTGCGCGCCATCGAAGAAGGCAATTCGCTGGCCGCCACGGCCAAGGCCTGCGGCATCGGCGACAGCGTCGACATCGCGGCCGAGCAGGCGGCGGGCCGTCTCATCGCCCCGATCGACCATGAAGACCCCGCGCACGTGCTGCTCACCGGCACCGGCCTCACCCACCTCGGCTCGGCCGAGGGACGCAACAAGATGCACCAGGCCGCCGCATCGGGCGAGAACGTCACCGATTCGATGCGCATGTTCCTGGAAGGGCTCGAAGGCGGCAAACCCGCACCGGGGGCCGAAGGTCAGCAGCCCGAATGGTTCTACAAGGGCGACGGCTCGCAGCTTGTCGGCCCGGGCGACGCGCTCACCATGCCCGCGTTCGCCAAGGACGGCGGCGAGGAGCCCGAACTGGCGGGCATCTACATCATCGGCAACGACGGCCAGCCCTATCGCCTGGGCCTTGCGCTTGCCAACGAGTTCTCCGACCACGTGACCGAGCGCCACAACTACCTCTGGCTCGCGCACTCCAAGCTGCGCCAGGCCGCGCTGGGCGCCGAGCTGCTGCTGGGCGAGGTCCCCGAGAAGATCGAGGGCACCAGCAAGATCGTGCGCGGCGGCGAGACTCTCTGGGAAAAGCCGTTCCTCTCGGGCGAGGGCAATATGTCGCATTCGTTCGCGAACCTGGAACACCACCATTTCAAGTACGACCTGTTCTGCCGTCCGGGCGACATTCACGTCCACTTCTTCGGCACCGCGACGCTCTCGTTCAGCGATGGCGTGCAGACCGAGGTCGGCGACGTCTTCGAAATCGCTGCGGCACCGTTCACGCTGCCGCTCGCCAACCCGCTTGCCCGCGCCGCGGCGCGCGCCGTGGCCGTGAAGGCGCTCTGAGCCATGGATCCGATCCGCATTGCCATCGTCGGGCTCGGCAAGATCGCGCGCGATCAGCACATCCCGGCCATCCGTGGCAACGGCAATTTCGACATCGCCGCGACGGTCAGTCCGCATTCGCCGCCGATGGAGGGCATTCCCCACTTCGCGACGCTCGAGGATCTGCTCGCTGGCGGTCCGGCGGTTGACGCCGTCGCGCTCTGCACGCCGCCCCAGGTGCGCTACGACATCGCCGTGGCCGCGCTCAAGGCCGGGCTCCACGTCTTCCTCGAGAAGCCGCCGGGCGCCACGCTGTCCGAAGTCGAGGCGTTGAGCGACCGCGCCGAAAAGGTCGGCGTCACGCTGTTCGCCTCGTGGCATTCGCGCTTCGCCGCCGGCGTCGCGCCCGCGCGCGCGTGGCTTTCGGAGCGCACCGTGACCTCCGCCCAGATCGTCTGGCGCGAGGACGTGCGCGTGTGGCATCCGGGCCAGGACTGGATCTGGGAGCCGGGTGGCCTGGGCGTCTTCGATCCGGGCATCAACGCGCTTTCGATCCTCACCCACATCCTGCCGCGCCCGGTCTTCCTCAAGTCCGCGACGCTCAGCCTGCCGGCCAACCGCGCCGCGCCGATCGCTGCCGACATCGAGTTTCGCGACACCGCCGGCGCGCTCGTCCACATGGACCTCGACTGGCGCCAGACCGGCCCGCAGAGTTGGGACATCGTGGTCGAGACCGACGCCGGTCAGCTCAAGCTGTCCAGTGGCGGCGCGGTGCTGACCACTCCGCGCGGGACCGAGCACAACGAGGACCTCGAGTACGCGGGGCTCTACGCGCGCTTCGCCAATCTCATCCGGGGTGGCCGCAGCGACGTCGACGTCGCGCCGTTCCGCCTCGTCGCCGACGCGTTCCTGCGCGGCCGGCGCAAGCTGGTCGAAGAATTCCACGACTGAGAAATCCCAGGGAGGGGCACGAAACGATGATCAAGGCACTTCGCACGACGGCAGCGCTCCTGCTGCTCGGCGCCAGCACGCTGGCGGCCACGGCCTCGCAGGCCGACACCGCCAACACCCCGACCACCGCGACGATCCACGCGGACACGCCGGGGCCGGTCTACGACAAGGACATCTTCACCCAGTTCGCCGAGCATCTGGGTGAGGGCATCTACGGCGGCCTGTGGGTCGGCAAGGACAGCGCGATCCCCAATACCAACGGTTTCCGCAACGACGTGGTGGGCGCGCTGCGCGACCTCTCGGTGCCGGTGATCCGCTGGCCGGGCGGCTGCTTCGCCGACGAGTACCACTGGCGCGAGGGCATCGGTGATCCCAAGAACCGCCCGGTCAAGGTCAACACCCACTGGGGCGGCGTGACCGAGCCCAACGCGGTGGGCACGCACGAGTTCTTCGAGCTGATCCGCCAGGTCGGCGCCGAGGCCTATGTCGCGGGCAACGTGGGCGATGGTTCGCCGCGTGAGATGGCCGAATGGGTCGAGTACATGACTGCGCCCGCCGGCAGCCTTGCCGACGAGCGCGCCGCGAACGGTCACAAGGAGCCCTGGCACGTCAAGTACTTCGGTATCGGCAACGAGCTGTGGGGCTGCGGTGGCCAGATGCGGGCCGAATACGCCGCCGACGTGACCCGTCGTTATTCGACTTTCGTCAAGACGCCGGCTCCCGATCTCATGAACGGCAAGGTCGACAACAAGCTCCTCAAGGTTGCGGCCGGCGCCAATGTCGAGGACTACAACTGGACCGAGACGATGATGCGCATCGCCGCGCCCACGCTCGATGGCCTCTCGCTGCACTACTACGTCCACCCCGCGGGTGGTTGGCCGCCGCGTGCCGAGCCGGTCAATTTCGACGAGAGCGGCTGGGCCGACGCGCTCCACGAAGCCTGGCGCATGGATGAGCTGATCACCAAGCACAGCGCGATCATGGACAAGTACGATCCCAAGAAGCGCATGTTCCTCGCGGTCGACGAGTGGGGCGCGTGGTACAAGCAGGACCCAGGCACGCATCCGGGCTTCCTGCGTCAGCAGAACACCATGCGCGACGCGCTGATCGCCGCGATCAATCTCGATATCTTCGCCAAGCACGCGGACCGCGTGCGCCTGACCGCGATCGCGCAAATGGTGAACGTGCTCCAGGCGATGATCCTGACCCAGGACGACAAGATGGTCCTGACGCCTACCTACTGGGTCTTCCATATGTACAAGCCCTGGCAGGACGCGACCGTGCTGCCGATCGACATCAAGACCCCGACCTACACGGTGGGCAAGTACACCTTGCCGGCAGTGAGCGGTTCGGCGGTCAAGGGCAAGGACGGCAAGATCCACGTCAGCCTTTCGAACGCCGATGCGACGAAGGCCAACACGGTCACCATCACGCTCGACGGGGCGAAGGAAGGCAAGGTCAGCGGAACTATCCTGACCGCGCCGGCGATCAATTCGCACAACACCTTCGCGGCGCCCAATGTGGTGAAGCCCGCCGCATTCAACGGTGCGAAGCTCAAGGGTAGCACGCTCACCGTGACGCTTCCGGCCAAGTCGGTCGTGGTGCTCGACCTGCAATGAGCACGGCGCGCGTCCTGGGGGATTGGGGCACCACCCATCTTCGGCTTTACCGGGTCGAGGACGGGGTGGTGACCGACCGGCTCGACGGACCGGGTGCGCTCAGCGCGGACCCGGCCGGCATTCTTGCCGAGCGTCTGGCGCTCTGGCGGGAGAAAGGGCCGATCGGCGATGTCGTGCTGTGCGGCATGGCCGGTGCCAAGGGCGCGCTCGTCGACGCGGGCTACGTGGCCTGCCCGGCAGGGCTGGCCGACTGGTTGGCAGGTCCCACCCGGACCGAGGTCGCGGGGCTTCCCGTGACCGTGCTCGCGGGTGTCTGTGGTCACATGGCGGGCGGTGTTCCCGATGTGATGCGCGGCGAGGAAACGCAGATCTTCGGTGCCATCGCGTTGCGGCCCGAGCTCGGCACCGGGCGTCACCTGATCGTGCTCCCGGGCACCCACTGCAAGTGGGTCGAGGTGGTCGATGGCACGCTGCGGGCGTTCCGCACCCACCCGACCGGGGAACTGTTCGCGCTCCTGGCTGGACAGTCGACGCTGACCGGGCCCGAAACACCGGGCGAGGGCACTTTCGAGGAAGGTTTCGCGCGCGGTCTCGAGCGCGCCGGACAGCCGCTTTCGGGCGCGCTGTTCGAGGCGCGCGCGGCGCGCCTGCTCGACGGGCGTTCGAAGGACTGGTCGAAGGGTTATCTCTCGGCGCTGCTGATCGGGGGCGAGGTTGCCGCCGAGGCCGAGGCGGGCACGTCGGTGCTGCTGGTCGGTGACGGAGGCATCGTCGCGCTTTATGAAAAGGCGCTCGCCCACCGGGATGCGCGCGCGCAGCGGATCGACGGCGAAGAGGCCGTGCTGGCGGGTCTGGCGCTGGCAACAGGAGTGAAGTCATGAAGATCGAAGACGTTCTGGCACAGGGCGCCGCCCCCGTGGTCGCCATCCTGCGCGGGGTGCAGACGCACGAAGTCGTCGCCATTGGCGAGGCGCTGGTCGAGGCGGGCGTGCGCCTGATCGAGGTGCCGTTCAATTCGCCCGATCCGGCGGGCTCGATCGCGGCCATGGTCGAGGCGCTGGGCGATCGCGCGGCGATCGGCGGCGGCACCGTGATCCGCACCGACCTTGCCGAGGAATTGGCGAATGCGGGCGGTACCTTCATGGTCTCGCCCAACGTCGATCCCGCGGTCATCGCCCGCTCGCTCGAACTGGGCATGGACGTCCTGCCGGGCTTTCTCACGCCGACCGAGGCTTTCGCCGCAGTCGCAGCGGGCGCAAGCAACCTCAAGCTGTTTCCCGGCTCGGTGCTGGGGGCGGGCTACGTCAAGGCGATCAAGGACGTGCTGCCGCGCGACGCGCGCGTCTGGGCGGTGGGCGGCGTCGGTCCGGCCAACATCGCCGAATACCGCCGTGCGGGGGTCTTCGGGATCGGCGTCGGTGGCAGTCTCTACAAGCCCGGCGACACGCCCGAGAGCGTGAGCGCCAAGGCGCGGGAACTGGTCGCGGCCTGGGCCGCTTCGGAAGGTTGACGGCGATGCTGCGCGCGCTTGCCCGCATCCTCCTGATCGGCGGCGCCGTGCTGGCGACGGGCGTCTCGGCCAAGGCGCCCGCGCCCGCCGAGCCACCCACGCTCAATTCGCGGCTGAGCGGTGAGCTCGCGCCCACGCATGATCCGGTGATCATTCGCGAGGGCGACACCTATTACGTCTACAACACGATCGGGCGCTACATCGGGGTGAAGACCTCGAAGGACCTCGTGCACTGGGAGCAGGCGGCGCCGCTGTTCGACAGCCTGCCAGCCTGGGCGACTAAGGCCGTGCCGGGCACCGAGGGCATCTGGGCGCCCGACATCTCGTTCGTGAACGGCGAATATCGCCTCTATTATTCGGTCTCGACCTTCGGCTCGAACCGCTCGGCGATCGGCCTTGCCACCAGCCCCACGCTCGATCCCAAGGCGAAGGACTACCACTGGACCGACCATGGCCTCGTCGTCCAGTCGACCCACGCCGATGACTTCAATGCGATCGATCCCAACCTGGTGGTCGATGCGCAAGGCGGCCAGTGGCTCGCGCTCGGCAGCTTCTGGACCGGCATCAAGTTGTTCCGGCTCGATCCCAAGACGGGCAAGCCTTATCCTGGCGAGAAGCCGCGTTCGATCGCGCGCCGACCCGCACCCGCCGGTGCACCCGCGCCGGTCGAAGCGCCGTTCATTCTCCAGCACGGCGGCTGGTACTTCCTGCTCGTCAGCTACGACTACTGCTGCAAGGGGGTGAACAGCACCTATTACACCGTGATGGGCCGTTCGCGCACGGTTACCGGCCCCTATCTCGGCAAGGACGGCTCCGCGCTGATGGAGGGCGGAGGTTCGATCCTGCTGCGCGCCGATCTGGAAGAGAAGCAGCGCTTCCGCGGGCCCGGCCATGTCGGCGCCTTCACCGATGCCGACGGGACCACCTACCTCGTCTACCATGCCTACGACCGCGAGCACGATGGCGCGCCCACGCTGCGCATCGCGCCGCTCGTCTGGGGCAAGGATGGCTGGCCGGTGGCCCAAGACTGAATACCACCAACCTGGCACCCCGCGCGCATGCGGGCGGGGTGCCATTTTTTTGACGAACATCGCATCTGCGCGCACCGGGACCGGCCGAGAACCGGCAAACCAGCGAGGCGGCGCAGGGCGGACACGACTGGAGAGGACTTATGTCGATTGCCCTTTCGCGCCGGACTTTCGCCGCTGGCGCCGCGCTGCTGCCGATCGCCTGCACGAGCGCCGGGCGCTCGGTGATGGGCGGGCCCGGCGCGGCCTCGCCATTGGCCAGCCCGGTCAACCCGCTGGTCAAGAACCGCGCCGACGCGCAGATCTTCCAGCACACCGACGGCTATTACTACATGACCGGCTCGGTGCCCGAGTACGACCGCCTGGTGCTGCGCCGCGCGAAGACGCTGGCGGGCCTGACCACGGCCGAGGAGCGCGTGCTGTGGCATCACGAGGCGAGCGGTCCGCTCTCGGGCTTCATCTGGGCGCCCGAGATGCACGAGATCGACGGAAAGTGGTACATGCACTTCGCCGCTGGCCCTTCGGGCGGGGGTGAGGACGTCTTCCGCATCCGCACGTATGCCGTGCAGTGCGACGGGCCCGATCCGATGACCGGAACCTGGTCGACGCTGGGCGAATTCAAGGCGCCTTGGGATAGCTTCAACCTCGATTCCAAGGTCTTCGTCCATCGCGGACAGCGCTACTTCACCTGGGCGCAGCGCGAACCGGGGATCGAGACCAATTCGAACCTCTACATCGCGAAGATGACCGGGCCGCTTACCGTGGGGCCCGCGACGCGCCTTTCGGTCCCGACGTATGACTGGGAAATCCGCGGCTTCAAGGTCAACGAGGGTGCTGCGGTGATCGAGCATGCTGGCAAGCTGTTCATGACCTACTCGGCGAGCGCGACCGATGATCGCTATTGCCTGGGCCTGCTTTCGATCGACGCCGAAGCCGACCTTCTGGTCGCTTCGAACTGGACCAAGTCGCCTGTCCCGGTGTTCCAGACCTGTGTCGAAACCTCGGTCTACGGTCCCGGGCACAATGACTTCACGCTCGACGAGCAGGGCCGTCCGATGCTCGTCTATCACGGACGCGACTACAAGGAGATCGAGGGTGACCCGCTGTTCAACCCCGACCGCCACACCCGCGTCCAACGCCTTTATTTCAGCGCCGACGGCATGCCCGATTTCGGTGTTCCGGTCGGCAATGGCCCGCTGCCCGAGCGCTTCTTCAACCCGGCTGCGAAGGGCGCGTTCCTAGGCAATGAAGGGACGCGGATCGTCAGCGGGGCGCTGCCCTTGGCGCAGACCCAGATCCGTAGCCTTCCCGCCGAGGCGGGCAGCGTGCGGCTTTCGCCGATCCTTCTGCGCGACCAGGTCCTTTCCGCAGGCGTGGATGGCCGGGTCGGCCTTGCCCCGTTCGGCCAAGGCGGTGACGGTTCGGACCGTTTCCGCCGGCGGACGCTCGCGGGCGGGGTCGTCCAGTTCGAATCGATCGCGCAACCTGGAAAAGGGCTCGCGGCGATCGATGGCACCGTGGCGCTCGCGCCCCTCGGCGAGGCGCGCACGCGCTGGTCGGTCGACTAAGGGGAATGCATTAAAACTCGGACAAAATAACGGCGTGGCGTCGAAAGCAGCATGCGTAAGCGTTTGCAACAATCCTGCAAACTGGTGCTTTCTTGCCACGCCGAGGGGCTGACTTTCCAAAGGGATGGCCCACATTGCACTTTTTGCTTGCATGAAATAACTCCGACAAATAATCAGACTTCCTGCAATGGGGCGCGGGAACGGCTGCGCCCTTCTCTTGGGAGGGTTGATCATGGCGTTCCGGCCACTTGCATTTTGTACCGCATCCGTACTCGCGCTGAGCCTTGCGGGCGTCGCGCACGCACAGGACGCCGCGCAGGCGGCCGGTGGCGAGGCTTCGGCGACCGATGCCGCCGAGCCCACGGCGCCTGAAATCATCGTCACGGGCGTGCGCGCCTCGATCGTGGGCGCGCTCAATTCGCGCAAGGACAACATCCAGATCGTCGACTCGATCGTCGCCGAGGACGTTGGCAAGCTGCCCGACAACAACGTTGTCGAGGCGCTGCAGCGCGTGACCGGCATCCAGGTCACCGATCGCGCCGGCGGCGAGGCGGCGACCATCACCATCCGTGGCCTGGCCGATCCGCTGACCACGCTCAACGGGCGCAATGTCTTTACCGCCGCGGGGCAGTCGTTTGCGCTGCAGGACATCTCGGCCAACCTGGTCAAGCAGGTCGACGTGTTCAAGACCCGCTCGGCCGACCAGATCGAGACCGGCCTGGCCGGCCAGATCGACATCAAGACACGTCGCCCCTTTGACTTCGACGGCTTTACCATCTCGGGCCTCGCGCGCGGCATCTACAACGAGCAGGCCGACAGCTACAATCCGAACGTCGCGCTGCTCGTCAGCGACCGCTGGGAAACCGGCATCGGCGACATCGGCCTCCTGGTGAATGGTTCGTGGAGCAAGACCAAGTACCGCAACATGTCGACGACGGCGGGCGCCTTCGTGCCCTTCGCTACCGAAAATCCGCCGGCGGGTTCGGGTCTGGCGCCGCTCGAGCGCATCTTCTCGGGCTGGCAGCCGGGCCTTGACTACGGCCTGCCCACCGAGCCGGGCTCGACTATCGACTACAACGGCGTCGACGTTCCCTACTATCTCTCGCGCGACGCGGTGTTCTCGTCCGACCTTTACGGCGAGCGTGAGCGCCCCTCGGTCAACGTCGCGCTGCAATGGGCCCCCAACTCGAGCTCGGTCTATACCGCTGAAATGTACTACGCGGGCTTCCGCGGCCACACCTTCAACTCGCTGCAGTTCAGCTTCGTCGACTGGTGGGGTAATCCCGGACCGTTTGAACTCTACGACGGCACGAACATCATCAAGTCGCGCACGACCGACGATGTCTACGGCTTCAACAGCGGCGACTACGCGACCAACCGGACCGACAGCTTCGTCTATGCGCTCAACGGGCAATGGGATCTGGGCGATCGCGGCAAGATCATCGGTGACATCGCTTACCAGACCAGCACCAACAAGACCTCGTTCATCGCCATGCGCACCGATCGCACGGCGAGCCAGATCAGCGCGGACTTCAACGCGGGTGGGGGCATTCCCTCGTACCACTTCGATGACGATTCGCTGCTGACCGATCCCAGCCAGTGGAACGTCGCGCAGTTCTACGACAACGCCGGCAAGGACAAGGGCAGCGCGATCACCGGTACGCTCGATGCCTACTACACCTGGGACGATGGCTTCATCCGCCGCGTGAAGGCGGGCATGCGCATCGACGACCGCAAGGCGAGCAGCTACGTGCGCACGCAAGACGGCTACCTCGGAGCCTCGCTCTCGAGCTTCCCCGAGGACGCGCTGTTCACCAACTCGGACTTCATGAAGGGCATCGCCGACGTACCGCGCAGCTGGACGCTGGTCGACGGCGGCTGGCTCTACGACAACGCCGACTATGTGCGCGAGCTTTACGGCTTGCCGACTTCGGACGCGCTCTCGCTGGTCAAGACCTTCGACATCGACGAAGTGACGATGTCGGCCTACGCGATGGCGGACGGCGAAGTCGAACTGTTCGGTAACCCGCTGCAGGTCGAGGCGGGCGTGCGCTACGTCTCAGTGACCACCAATTCGAAGTTCTATGACCGCTACAACAACAGCGCGCTGACGCGGGGCGGAAGTCAGGCGGACAAGTTCCTGCCCAGCTTCACGCTGCGCTATGAGCTGATGCCGAACCTGCGCCTGCGCTTCAACTACGGCGAGACGCTGCGTCGCCCCAGCTTCGGCGACATCAATCCGAACTACTCGCTCACCGGCGACCTCACCAATGTCGGCTACGGCAGCGGCTCGGCGGGCACGGCGGACTTGAAGCCGACCCATTCGAAGAACTACGACCTTGCCCTCGAATGGTACTTCGAGCGCAACTCGGCGATCTTCGTGACCGGCTTCCGCCGCGAGATCGAGGGGCTGGTGGTGCCGCTCACGGTGATGGAGTACATCCCCAACAACGGCATCGTCGCGGGCGCGACCGACTATTTCGCGATCACGCGTCCGGTCAACGCCTCGAACGGCGTGCTCAAGGGCGTCGAAGTGGGCCTGACCTACTTCCCCGACTACCTGCCCAGCATCCTCAATGGCCTGGGTTTCCAGGGCAGCGTCACCGTACTCGACTCCAAGCAGAACATTCCGCTGACCGATTCGGCCGGCAACGTGACGGGCGAGACGAACTCGCAGTTCTTCAATGTCTCGAAGCTCTCGTACAACGCGACTCTCGCCTACGACCGTGGCCCGTTCAACGCGCGCCTGTCCTACGTGTGGCGCGATGCCTTCCTGCACAACAACGAGGCGCGTCTCTTCGCGAACCCGATCGGTGTCTGGTACCGTCCGGAAAGCAGCCTCGACATGCAGCTCACGTTCAATGTGACGAACGACATCGGCATCACTTTCGATGCCACCAACCTGACCAAGTCGAAGCAGCAGAACTACTACAAGTTCGGCGATGTCGGCAACGACCAGCAGTACAACCTGGGCACGCTCCAGCTGGCGCGCACCTTCGCGCTGGGTGCCCGCTTCACCTTCAAGTGAACCTTCGGTGATCTCCGGGACCCTGCCTGCATTTGCCATTCTTGCAGGTAGGGCCCGGGGGACGCCCCGAGGCGACCGTTTGTCCGGGAGCACGTTCTCCTCTCCCAACCGCTCCCGGGGGACGGTCGCCTTTTTCGACCGAGTGATTTCACAGAGCAATTCTTCATAGGAGACAGGCAGCGGGCATGGGCGCGAACCGGGCGAAGGCGACGTTGGGCGGGGCCTTGCTGGTCGCCGCGGCATGGGCTCTGGGCGGGGCGAGCGCTCCACGCGCTGCGGATAATGAGGTCGCGTCCCGCTCGGATGGCCCGCATCTCGATACCGCCGCCATCGCCCGCGAGCGTTTCGGCAACGATGCGCCCTGGTACCTGGAGCGCATTCCCTACTTCGAGAGCGCCGATCCCAGGATCGACGCCGTCTGGTACTACCGCTGGTCGATCTACCGGGCACACCAGCGCGACCTGGGTGCCAAGGGCTTCATCACCACTGAGTTCGCCGACGACGTGGGCTGGCAGCGCGAGCCTTACGCGAGCCTCAACGATGCGAGCGGCTTCCACATCGCCGAAGGGCGCTGGCTGAACGACCGGCGCTTCGTCTCGGACTACATCGACTTCATGTACGAGGGCGGCAACGACCGCCACTTCACCGACCACATGGCGGACTCGACCTGGGGGCGCTACCTCGTCGATGGCGACCGCGCGGCGGTGGAGCGCCACCTCCCGGTCATGCGGCATATCTACGGCTTGTGGGAAGACCATTTCGACTGGTCCAAGGGGCTTTACTGGGTCGAGCCGCTGCTCGACGCGACCGAGTACACCGTATCCTCGATCGATGCCTCCGGCGGCAAGGACGGTTTCACCGGCGGCCATGCCTTCCGCCCCTCGGTCAACAGCTACATGATCGCCAACGCCCGCGCGATTGCACGGATCGCGGCGCTGGCGGGCGAACCCGCGCTCGCCGACGAATTCGCGGCCAAGGCCGGCGATCTCGAGACGCGCATGGTGCGCGACTTGTGGAATCCGAAGCTCGGGCATTTCAGCGACCGCTATCGGGTCGACAACGCCTACGTCCACTTCTGGGACTTCATCCGCGCGCGCGAGCTGGTGGGCTATCTGCCCTGGATGTTCGATGCGGTACCCGACGCGGCGAAGTACGCCGAGGCCTGGTCGCACCTGCTCGACCCGGCCTCGCTGGCGGGGGAGGCCGGATTGCGCACGGTCGAGCCGTCCTACGAATTCTACATGCGCCAGTACCGCTATCTGGGTTCTGCGCGCGAGTGCCAGTGGAACGGTCCGGTCTGGCCCTACCAGACCACGCAAGTGCTGACCGCGATGGCCAACCTGCTCGACCATTACACGGCGCAAGGCCCCGTCACCCGCAGCGCCTACATGCGCCTCTTGCGCCAGTACACGCAGCTCCATTTCCAGGGCGATCGGCTCGACCTCGAGGAGGACTACGATCCGGCCAGCGGCAAGCCGATCGTCGGGCTCGATCGCAGCCACCACTACTTCCATTCGGGCTACAACGACCTGATTCTCACCGGGCTTGTCGGTATCCGCCCGCGCGCCGACGACGTGCTCGAGGTGAACCCGCTGCTGCCCGAGCCGGGCGATCCCGCGGCGCTGGCCTGGTTTCATGTCGAGCGCGTGCCCTATCATGGCCACGAGATCGCCGTCACCTGGGACGCGGATGGCGCGCATTATGGGCAAGGGGCGGGGCTCACCGTCTCGGCCGATGGCGTGGTGCTCGCCCATAGAGACACGCTGGGGCGGATCGAGGTGCCGCTCGCGCGCCGCGATCCCGCTCCGATCGAGCGCTCCATCGACCTGGCGGTGCAACTCGTGCGCGGGGACTATCCACGGGCCAGCGCGTCCAGCGGCAGCGAGCCGGAGAATCTGCACGACGCCGTCGACGGACGGCTCTGGTTCTATCCCGAGCTGCCCAACGGCTGGACCTCGTCTGCGGGGAGCAAGGCGCAGTGGTACGCGCTCGATTTCGGCAAAGGCGTTACGCTGTCTTCAATCGAGCTGGCCTTTTTCGACGACGGTGCCGCGATCGCGGCGCCGGAGCAGGTCTCGCTCGAGGGCTGGAGCGAGGGCCGGTGGCAGGCCCTGGGGAAAGCCCGGCCGCTCGCCAACGGGGTGACGACACTCGGCTTTGCGCCGCGCGCGGTGTCCCGCGTGCGCGTGGTCATGCAGCCGCACGGCAGCAAGGCCATTCGCCTCGCCGAATTGAAGGCCTTTTCCGGGCGTTAGGTGCGAGCTCGCCGTGGGTCGCAGGCTTGGGGGCGTTGCACTCTAGTGCGCCGCGCAGGAATGTGAGCACTTGCAAGATAACCTTGCTAAGTATATCCGCCTGACGCATGGTCTCCAGGTGGCCGGGCTCACCCGACCAGTTGGAGCACGCCCAGGAACACCAGCAAGGCCGTCGCGCTTGCGCCGCACAGGAGCATGAAGGGGCATCTGCCCACCGATGGATCGTAGTGTTCCATGGGAACCTCTCCGGACTTTTCTGCTTTAGGACGAATTCTGCGCCTGCCCGTTTCGTAAGGCAAGGCACAAGAATCGTTCGATCGTCCGTGTCGGGGTGGGGCCTGCGAGACCTATGATGGTGATCTGAATCGATGAATCTTCGCAGGGTTGTCGCATGCGCGGCGCAGACGCCGCTGAATGGAGTCAAGGAACGCAATGGTGAGTGATAGCACCGGTCAGACCCCCGACCAGGGCGTGGCGCAGGACGGCACGGAAGAAAACACCGCGAATTCCGGTCAGCCGGCCCGCAAGGGGCTCAGCGGCAAGGCCAAGCGCAACCTGATGATTGCCGCGGTGCTCGTCGCCCTCGGCGTGGGGCTGTGGTTCCTGCGCTATGAGACCTACGGCCAGTACTTCCAGGAAACCAACGACGCGCAGATCCAGGCCGACGCCGTCGCTATCGCGCCCAAGGTCAGCGGCTACGTGCGCGAGGTCCTCGTGGCCGATAACCAGGACGTTGCGGCGGGCGCGGCGCTCGTGCGCATCGATCCCAGCGACTACGACGCCAAAGTCGCCCAGGCCCAGGCCCAGATCGCACAGGCCAATGCGGCGGTCGAGAACGCGCAGGCGGGCATCGCCGAGCAACAGGCCGCGATCGCGCAGGCGCGCGCTCAGCTGGCCGCCGCGCGCGCCAAGGCCGCGCACGACGCGGCTGAAGTGCGGCGTTACACCCCGCTCGTCGCGAGCGGTGCCGAACGCCGCGAGCAGCTCGACCAGTTGAAGCTTGCCGCCACGCAGTCGGCCGAACAGGTGCGCCAGCAGCAGGCCGCGCTCACCATGCAGGAGCGCCGCATCGCCTCGATGCAGGCGCAAGTCAGCCAGGCGCGCGCGCAAGGGCAGGGCGCCAAGGCGCAGCTTGATGCCGCCGACGTCGATCGCAAGGCAACCCTGATCACCGCGCCGATCACGGGCCGGGTGGGCGACAAGACCGTGCGCACGGGCCAGTTCGTCCAGGCTGGCACGCGGCTGATGTCGGTGGTGCCGTTGCACACGCTCTACGTCACGGCGAACTTCAAGGAAACGCAGCTTGCCCTGATGCGCCCGGGCCAGATCGCCAAGATCTCGGTCGACGCGCTCGGCGGAACCGAAATCGACGGGCGTGTCGCCAGCCTCTCGCCGGGGACGGGCGCGCAGTTTTCGATCCTCCCGCCCGAGAACGCCACCGGCAACTTCACCAAGATCGTCCAACGCGTGCCCGTGCGCATCGCCATCGAGGCCCCCGCCAGCGCGCGCAAGCTGCTGGTGCCCGGCCTCTCGGTGACGGTCACGGTCGACACGCGCAGCGCCAAGGGCGACCTCGAGAAGATCGAGGACGACCAGGAGGCCATCGAGGCCAAGCAGGAGCACTGAGGTGGCGAGCGCCGCTCTCGACGGCCCGGCCGGGGCCGCCCCGGCCCGCCGCAACGCCGATGTCGGAGCCTGGCTGGCGGTAGCCGCGGGCACGCTCGGTGCGCTCATGGCCACGCTCGACATCTCGATCGTCAACTCGGCGCTGCCCACGATCCAGGGTGAACTGGGCGCGACCGGCACCGAAGGCGCCTGGGTGGCGACTGCCTACCTCGTCGCCGAGATCGTGATCATCCCGCTGTCGGCCTGGCTCGAACGCATGTTCGGCCTGCGCACTTTCCTGCTCATCGCGGTCACGCTGTTCACCATTTTCTCGGTGATCTGCGGCCTCTCCAATTCGCTGGGGATGATGGTGGTCGGGCGCATCGGGCAGGGCTTTACCGGCGGCGCGCTGATCCCGACCGCGCAGACGATCATCGCCCAGCGCCTGCCGCGTCACCAGCAGTCGATCGGCACGGCCGCCTTCGGCATCGTCGCGATCCTGGGGCCGCTGCTCGGCCCGCTCGTGGGCGGCTGGCTCGCCGAGAACGTCTCGTGGCACTACGCCTTCTTCCTCAACGTGCCGATCTCGGGCATCCTGCTCACGCTGCTGCTGGTCGGACTGCCGCACCAGAAGGCCCGGCTCGAACTGTTCAAGGAGGCCGACTGGTTCGGCATCGCCGGACTTGCGCTGGGCCTTGGCGGGCTCACCGTGTTCCTCGAGGAAGGCGCGCGCGAGGAGTGGTTCGCCTCCGAACTGATCCGTTACATGGCCGCGACCAGCGTGCTGGGCTTTGGCCTCCTGTTCTGGGGGCAGTTCACCGCGCGCCGCCCGGTGATCAAGCTCAGCCTGCTGCTCGACCGCCAGTTCGGCGCGGTGGCGACGATGGGTGTGGCGCTGGGCGTGGTGCTCTATGGCACGTCTTACGCGATCCCGCAGTTCCTCGCCGCGATTGCCGACTACAACGCGCTGCAGTCGGGCAAGGTGGTGCTGCTATCGGGTATCCCGTCGATCCTGATGATGCCTTTCGTGCCGATCCTCATCAAGCGCGTGGACATTCGTCTCGCGGTCGGCTTCGGAATGCTGGCGATGGGGCTTTCGGCCTGGATGGAAACCGAGCTGACGATCCAGTCGACCGGCGGGCAGTTCACCGATTCGCAGTTGCTGCGCGGGGTGGGCACGATCCTCGGCATGCTGTTCCTCAGCCAGGCCTGCGTCCAGTCGGTTCCACCTGAGGACGCGGGCGATGCCTCGGGCCTGTTCAACGCCATGCGCAACCTTGGCGGCAGCTTTGCGCTCGCGGGGATCTCGATCCTCCAGCAGAACCGCCTGTGGCTGCACTCGCGGCGACTGGAGGAGGCGCTCAACGCCAACGATCCGGCCGTGCAGGACTACGTCTCGGGCATGAACCACATGCTCGGCAGCGCCGAAGCCGGGATCCGCATGATCGGGCAATCGGTCCAGGGCCAGGCGTTGGTCATGACCTACAACGACATCTTCTTCGCGATGAGCATGGTGACCGTGCTGGTGTTTCCGCTGGTCTTCCTGCTCAAACCGCTGCCCAAGGATGCCTCTCCAGGAGCTATGCATTGATGGTTCGCCGCCTGTTCGCGCCCGCCGGCGCGCTCGTCCTCTCGGCCCTTGCCGCCGGCTGCACCATGGGACCCGACTACGCGGGACCTCCCTCGCTCGAAGGTGTCGGCCAGCCCGGAGCCGCCTTCGTGCGTGGAGGGGAGAACACCCCGGCCCAGCAGCCCGCTTTGGCGCGCTGGTGGGAGAGCCTCAACGACCCGCTGCTCACCCGGCTGGTCGATGGTGCGCTCGCGCACAGTCCCTCGATCGATCTCGCCGAAGCGCGCATCCGCGAGGCGCGCGGCAAGCTGACCGAAGGCAAGGCAAGCCTGATGCCGAGCGCTTCGCCCAATGCGATGTACGTCCACGCGATCCTGCCCGGTTCGTTCTCGACCTCCTCCTCGGAATCGTCGGACGACGGGGGCAGCGGGGAATCGTCCTCCGAGGGGGGCAGCTCGGCGCTCGATTTCTACAACGTGGGTGCCAACGTCTCGTGGGAACCCGACTTGTGGGGCGGCAAGCGTCGCGGCATCGAAGCGACGCGCGCGACACTGGACGAGCGCTTCGCCGATCTTGCCGACGCGCAGGTCTCGCTGAGCGCCCAGGTCGCGCAGAGCTACGTCAACTTGCGCGACGCCCAGACCCGCCTGCGCATCAACCAGGAGGCCGTCGCCAAGCAGCGCACGTCGCTCGACCTGACGCGCCAACGGCTCGTGGCGGGCACCGCCTCGCAGCTCGAGGTCGAGCGCCTGCAGGGGGAACTCGCCGCCAACGAGGCGCAGACCGTGCCGCTCGACACGCAGATCCTGCTCTACAAGAACGCGCTCGCGGTGCTGACCGGACAGGCCCCCGGCGCGCTCGACGAGGCCTTGGCGCAGGAGGCGGCGGTGCCGCTGCCGCCGGCCTCGGTCGCCATCGGCGATCCGGCCGGGTTGCTCGCGCGGCGCCCCGACATTCGCGCCGCCGAGCGCGCGCTGGCCGCCAGCACGGCCCAGGTCGGCGTGCGCGAGGCGCAGCGCATGCCCGGCGTCAAGTTCATGGGCATTCTCGGCATCGGTGGGACCGATCCGGGCGACGTGCTCGATCCGGGTAATCTCGCCGCGCTGCTGATGCCGCAGATCAGCTGGCCGCTGCTCGACTTCGGCAAGAGCAAGGCGCAAGTCGAACAGGCCAAGGCGCAGCGCGACCAGGCCGAGGCGCAGTACCGTCAGACCGTGCTCAAGGGCCTGCAGGACGCCGAGGACAGCCTTGCCCGATTCGGGGCGACGCGCCGCCAGCTGGCGCAGCTCGCGGCCTCGCAGCAGAGCGCGGACAAGGCCGCCAGCCTCAACGCGCAGCGCACGCGTGCGGGCACCAGCAGCCTGATCGACCAGCTCGACATCGAGCGCCAGGCGTTGAGCGCGGCGTCCAACGTCGCGCAGGCCAAGGCACAGCTGACGATCGACTACATCGCGGTCAACAAGGCGCTGGGCCTGGGCTGGAGCCCGCCCGAAGCCGAAACGCCCGCCAGCTAGCCTCTGCGGACCCTTGCGTGCCTGCCGGGACTGCGCCACATGGAGGCGCGTTCCGGCAGCGGGCCGGCTGCGCGACACAGCCGGAGCACGCCATGGCCGTCACCCATCCCTTCCACCTTGCCTTTCCGGTCGACGATCTTGCCGCGGCCCGCGACTTCTACCTCGGCGTGCTGGGCTGCGCGGAAGGGCGCTCGAGCCCGGAATGGGTCGACTTCGACTTCTACGGGCACCAGATCGTGGCCCATCTCGCGCCCGAGGAAACCGGCAAGGTGAAAACCAGCGCAGTCGACGGGCACGGCGTGCCGGTGCGCCACTTCGGCGTGGTGCTCTCGATCCCCGAATGGCAGGATCTCGCCGATCGCCTCGTCGCGGCGGGGACCCAATTCGTGATCGCGCCCTATGTCCGCTTCAAGGGGCAGCCGGGCGAGCAGGCGACGATGTTCTTCACCGACCCCGCCGGCAACGCGATCGAGGTCAAGGCCTTCGCCGACATGGGCCAGCTCTTTGCCAAGTAATCGTCTGCGCGTCGTTACCGTTGCCATCGCCGGGTTCGGCTCGGTCGGCCGGCAGGTGGCGCGTACCTTGCTCGCCCGGCGCGCACGCTACGCGCAGGTCTATGGCTGCGAGGTGCGGCTGGTGGCGGTCTGCGCTTCGCGCGGCGGCGTCGCGGCGCGCGCGGGCCTCGAAGGGATCGACACGCTCGCTCTCGAGGAAGATCGGACAGGCCCGACGTTCCTGGCTGAGCTTGCGCCCGACGTCCTGTTCGAGACCGGGCCGACCGATTTCGCGACCGGAGGCCCGGCGCTCGGATACCTGACGGCGCAATTGGCCGAAGGGCGCGATGCGGTCGTGGTCTCGAAGGGGGCGCTGGTCCATTCGGGCCATGCCTTGCGTGCGCTGGCGCGCGAGACGGGTGCCGCGTTGCGTATCAGCGGCGCCACGGCGGCGGCACTGCCCACCATCGACCTCGTCGAGACCGGCCTTCGCGGCGCGCGCGTGCTCTCGCTCGAAGGCGTGTTCAACGCGACCACCAATTTCCTCCTCAACGCGATGATGGCGCGCGGCTGCACCTTTGCCGAAGCGCTCGGCGAGGCGCAGGCGGGCGGTTTTGCCGAGCGCGACCCGAGCCGCGACATCGAAGGCTGGGACACCGCGTGCAAGCTGACGATCCTTGCCAATTTCGGCCTCGACCTGGGGCTCGCGCTCGAGGACGTGGCGGTCTCGGGGGTCGGTGATGTGACCCCCGCGATGGTGGCGCAATGGCGTGCGCAAGGGCAGGTGCCACGCCTCGTCGGGCGGCTCGACTGCACCGGCGCGCGGGCGCGGGCCTCGGTCTCGGTGCAGACCTATCCGCTCGACGATGCCTTCGCGCACATCCCCGGCAAGACCAAGGCGCTGCGCGTGGTGACCGATTGCATGGGTGAGATCCTGACGATGGGGGGCGGGCCCGAGCCGATCGCGACCGCCTCGGCCGCGCTAAAGGACTTCGAGCTGATCCTCGACGCGCGCGGCCGGTCTGGCCAAGGTGCCTCGGGCAACTTTTTTCTAGGATGAACCAGGGGTCCTGTAAGGAAATCCTAAACCTTGTTCGATAGGAGCGAATCCACCTTAGCAGTTACGTGATCGAGGGTCATGGACGTCCAGCACTTATCGCGCTTCGACATGGACGAGGGGTATGACGAGCCCCTTCCGGAATGCCTGCTGCCGCCTCTCGACGGGCCCCAGGAAACCGATGATTGCGAAGCACAAGTTGCAGCGGATCGGTATTCCTATGGGGGGTTGATGGTTATGGGGCGTTCGGATCGTACGGGCTCGCGGCCGCGCAAGCGACCGGTTCTCATGCTGGACGACAGCGAACGCGAACAGGCGCTGCGCCAGCTCGACATGGTGGCGGTGCAGGACTTCGGCGAATCGGTGCCGATGGAGCGGCCGAGGCTGCTCTCGGGGTTGAGCGTCGGGCTCGAGAGCCTCGCGCCGGTGGAGCCGGTCGATCTTTCCTCGCTGGCGGCCCCGGTGGATAGCGCGACGCTGGGCTGGAGCGAACCGACCGAAGGGCCCGTCACCGTCGATGCCGACCAGGATCCCGGGTCCGCGCAAGCCTTCGACGAAGCCGACGTCTACGAAGATGAAGCCTACGACGATGAAGCCTACGACGAGGGTCTTGACGAAAGCGCCTACGGTTCGCTGGCCTTCGGGGCGCGTCCCGAACCGGAAGTCCCGGCTCCGGCCGAGATCGTGCGCGACGAGCCGATCGCGGCTTTCGCCGCCGCCCCGCCGGCAGAATTCGAAGAGATCGCCATGCCGGCACCGGCCGTTATCCACGAGCCCGCCCAACCGGCGCAACCAGTCGTGCGCCCGGGCCATGCCCTGCGCGCGCGGGTGCGCGCGGTGGAAGACGTCGAGCCGGTCGCCGCGCCTTCGGCGCTGTCGCGCGTCTTCGCCTGGTTGGGGGCACTGCTGCGCCGCTGAGGCGCGCTTCTGTTCATCACGAGAGAGGTTCCCGAGCGTCGCCAGACGCGCGTGGGAAAAGTAGGGCAAGCCCAAGGCCGACCTTTATACCAACCTGCGCATTGCCTGACTCACGGGGGATTCCCAAAGCGGTGAAAATCTGAATCTATGGGGCTGCGACTTTGGAGTGTGGCACCATGGGTTCAGCAATCGGCTTGCGGGAAGATTTTGA
>NZ_JABWCU010000003.1 GCF_018491765.1 Novosphingobium profundi
GCCCCTCAAAAGGGCCCTTTTTGCGTCTCCATAAAGACGCCCATGGTGACGCGGGGTGGAGCAGCCCGGTAGCTCGTCAGGCTCATAACCTGAAGGTCGTAGGTTCAAATCCTACCCCCGCAACCAAGCACAAAGCAAACACAACGCCCCGGCCGAAAGGTTCGGGGCTTTCTTGCGTCTTGGAACCGAACTTCGAACGGCGGGCAAAGGCAGTGACTGTCAAGGGCAGGTCAGGCTCGGTTGGCCGACGAAAGAAAAGGGGCGCCATTGCGGGCGCCCCTTTGTGCGCCGGCAATCAGGCATTGCAAAAAATGGGGGCGCCCAACCAATTTTTTTGAGTAAAATGGGCGAGGCAGGGGCATCCGTATTACCCGATAGCAATCGTTTCACGAATCTTGATGCGCCGCGCGTCGTCTTGTTGCTGGCGCCGATCGCAAGAGTGGCAGAAGCCAAGGGCAGTGCATGGTTTCAGTGGATTGCTTAACGCCTGAGTGCTGCGTGTCTTCGGTAACGATGGAAAAGTCAGGGTCCTTACCTGACCAATCATTCTCGCCAAAGTGTTAACGCTGAGGCAATTCCGTTAACTGCGGCCGGAGGGATTGCGGTAGCGGTTGTCGCGCTAGAGCTACGAACAACACCAGTGGAGTGAATGGTCGTGCTAACTTCCACCCTTGCCGATGCCCGCGTGAGCGAGCCAGCGTTGATTGAAATGGCGATTGAAATGGCGGTCGATCGCGGCGAGCTCGAGTTGCCGCAAGTTCGCATTTCGGGCGTGCTGCGCGGATTGCTTGTCGCAGCCCCCATGTCACTGCTGCTTTGGGCGGGAATCTTTGCCCTGATCTTCTGATGAGGGGATCGCGAGGTCAGCCGAACGGTGGCGCGCCAGCCCAGAGCCAGCCGGCAAGCATGAGAGCGGCGGCGAGGCAGGCCAGCGCTCGCCAGGCCGGAACCGGAACCATTCCCGAGCTGTCCTTGGGCATGGGACGACGGCCCGTCAGCATCGGCTTGACCAGGTTGTCTCGCTTGAACAGACGATAGAAGACGATTGCGGCGAGGTGTAGCCCGACGACGGCAAGGATCACGTTGAAGATGATCTTGGTATGCCACTCGGTGGCGTCGTAGGCGAGTTCATACCCCGCGATATCGTATAGCGGGCCAGCTGCGCCGTAATCGGGATCGCCGCTGATCAGACCAAGGCCGACCTGCAGCACCATTGCGCCGAGCAGGGCAAGCACGCTCCATCCGCCTGCGGCGTTATGGCCCGCGATCGGGACGTGTGGTTCCCTGCCAAGCGAGCGCAAGTAGCCAAGGACGGCTCCAGGCCCACGCACGAAAGAGGTGAACCGGGCTGTCGAACTGCCGAAGAAGCCCCAGAGGATGCGAAAGGCCAGCAGGGCAGCGAGGGTCATCCCCAGCCGCATATGCCAATGCATCTCGTCGTTTTCCGCCGTCCACCAAAGCGCCGGGATCAGGATCACGAAGCTCCAGTGGCACAGGCGAACGGGAAGATCCCAAAGCCGGATCGAAGTGGCAGTGGGATCTTCCATTGCGATCAGTCCTTGTCTTCCTTGCGGAACTCGTCGTGGCAGCCCTTGCAGGCCATGCCAGCCTGGCCGAATGCGGCCTTGGTCGCAGTGAGATCCTTGGCTTCGGCCGCTGTGCGCAGCGCCATCGAGGCGTCGATGAGCTTGGTCGAGGCCGCCTTGAAATCGTCGGGCTTCTGCCAGATCGTGGCCAGCGCTTCGGTCTTCTCGCCGGATTCGGGGCCGGTGCCGGCGGGGAAGAGGGCGGGAATCTTTTCCGCGTTCTCGACCATTGCGGTGGCGTTCTTGGCGATCGCGTCGAAATCCGGAGTGGACTTGTCGAGCTCGGCCTTGTTGGCCTTCATCGACTTGGCAATGGCCTTGAAGTTGTCTTCGCGGGCCTCGATCGTGTCACCGGCATCAACGGCGCCAATCGAGGAATCGACGACGGCGCCGGTGCTGGCGTCGGCTTCGGGCTTCGAGCCGTTGCAGGCAGAAAGCGAAAGAGCAAGGACAAGGGCGGAAGCGGCAAGTCCCGCTGAAGACTTCAAGGCCATGGATGGTTCTCCTGTTGCTATTTTTGCCGGGTTATACCGAAACGCCGAAACGAATGAACCTCGAAGATGTTGCACCTGCGAAGTTTATTGCGGGATCGCAAGAAGCACCACCGCGGAAAAGTGCCTGAGCTGGCGGCAGCCGCAACGGTCAGGTCACCGCGCCCTTGAGCAGGTTCAGCACGTCATCTCCACGCCCGGCCAGCACGGCCTTGGCGGAATAGAGCGCGGTCCCCAGCACCTGGGAGGTTTCGACTTTGGGCGGCATCACCAGTTCCATCCGGTCGGTCACCACGTCGAGCAGCGCGGGGCCGGGGGCTTCGAGCCATTTCGCCACGGCCAGTTCCAGCTCGCTCGCCTTTTCGACCCGGCGCGACCAGAATCCCATCGCTTCGCCGACCTTGGCGAAATCAGGGTTTTCAAGATTGGTATAGCTGTCGAGCAGGCCTTCGACCTTCTGCTCCAACTCGACGAAGCCGAGCGAGGAATTGTTGAACACGCACACCTTGATCGCGAGCTTCTCCTGCACGGCCGTGATCAGGTCGCCGAGCAGCATCGTCAGGCCGCCGTCGCCGCTCAGCGAAATGACCTGCCGATCGAGAAAGGCGCTCTTGGCGCCCAGAGCCTGGGGCATGGCATTGGCCATCGTACCATGGGTGAGCGAGATCACCCGCCGATTGCGGCCGGTCGATGGCACATGGCGCAGGCACCAGACCATCGGCGAACCACCGTCGGCGGTGTAGATCGCATCGTCGGAGGCGTGGCGCGCGATCGTTTCGGTGAGAAATTGCGGATGGATCGGGCGGCTGTCGTCGGCGATCGCGTGCCGGTCCTGACGCGCTTGCGCCTTGGCGTGATGCGCGCGGCATTCCTCCAGGAACGTGGTGTCGCTGCGGGGCATGACCCGGGGCAGGAGAGCTTCGAGGGTCGAGCGGACGTCGCCCACGGCGGCGTGGTGTACGGGATGACGGCGACCAATGTGACTGCCGTCGATGTCGACCTGAAGGATCGTCGCCTTCTCGGGATAGTACTGTTTCCAAGCGAAATCGCAGCCGAGCAGAAGCAGCGTGTCGCAGGACATCAGCGTGTGGAAGCCGGCTTCCGATCCGAAGATGCCGGTCATCCCGACATCGTAGGGATTGCCGTGCGCAAGGAAATCGGTCGCGCGCGAGGTGTGGGCGATGGGCGCCTTGAGCTTTTCGGCGAGAGCCATGAGGGGCGCGTGCGCATCCTCGCAGCCCGAGCCGCCGTAGATAGCAACGCGCTTGCCCTCGTTGAGAGCTTGCGCGAAGGCGGCAAGCTCGTCCTCGGCGGGCAGGACGCGCGGGGCAGTGCGGTGGACGGTGAAGGGCAATTCGTCGCCAGCGGGGGCGGCGGACACGTCGGCGGGCACGATCAGGACGGCGACGCCTTTCTTCGCCAGCGCCGCCTGAGCGGCCATCGCCGTCATCCGGCGGGCCTGTTCGGGCGTGCGGATTTCCTCGCAGAAGACCGAACAGGTCTGGTAGATCGGCTTGTAGTCGACCTCCTGCGGAAAATCGAAGCCGAGTTCCTCGCGCACGATCTGGCTGGCGATGAGCACGACCGGCGCACGGTTGCGGTGGCTTTCGAACAGGCCGTTGACGAAGTGGAGGCTACCCGGGCCACACGAGCCCGCACAGGCGGCCAGTTCTCCGGTGAGGAGCGCGTCGGCTCCTGCGGCGAAGCCACCGGCTTCCTCATGGCGCACGTGGATCCAGCGCATCTCGCTGCGGCGGATCGAATCGGTGACGTGGTTCAGGGTGTCGCCCGGAACGCCGTAGCAGCGGCGCACGCCCGCCTGTACGAGGGTTTCGACGATGACGTCGGCAGTGGTCCGCTTCGAACCGGGAAAAGGCTTGGGCAGGGGCATGGCAAATCTCCGTTTGCCCAATGCAAACCGCAGGAAGGCTTCGGGTTGCCTGCAAGCTTGGCAAGTCGAGGTGAGCGCCGCTCAACTTGCGGGCCTTGGCCGAAGAGCGTGACGTGTCGACCTCATGCGAAAGGGGGGCCACCTGTCCCGGCGTCCCCCCTCCTGCATTCCCCCTGGCGGGAGTACGTGATGGCTGCCAAGCTCGTTACAGGGCGATTACGCCGCCATCGTCCTTGGTGATGGCCACGATGGCCGAACGCGGGCGCGATGTGGCGCTGGCGTCGCTCTGCGAGGCCGGCCAGTGGCTCGTGATGTCCGAAGGCTCTCCGCCTTCGCCCGGGTGCTGGATGCCGACGAAGAGGGTGCGCCCATCGGGCGTCATGTCGATGCCGGTGATCTCGCATTCGGTGGGGCCGACAAGGAAGCGGCGCAAGTTGGCGGTGGTGGCCGAGGTACCCACCCAGGTTGCCTGTGTTCTGGTATTGGTGCCGTCGGTGTTGGTGACGGTGAAGGAGCCGCCGTCGCGCACGCCGCCGGGCATCGCGGCGAGCAGCATGCAATTGGTGACGTCGGTCATCGCGCCGTCGTCGGTTTCGATCCACAACACCGGGTTGAACTGGCCCGAGATGGCCGAGGCGCGCGAGAAATAGGCGCCGTCGGGGCTCGAGAAGTCGTTGCTCGTATCGAGGTCGGAGATGTTGATGTTGGTCTGTTCGAAGGCGGTGTCGCAGTCGAGCGTGTCGGCGCCGAAGAGATAGATGTCCCAGCTGAAGGTGGTGGCAGAGGTCGTGTCGCCATCCTCGCGCAGACGCACGATGTGCCCATTGGGGTTGCCCGCGTTCCAGTACGAGCGCGGGTTGGCCGCGTTGGTACCGGTGACGGGGCGGTTGGAATTGTTGGAGTTGGTGAGCGTCAGGTAGACTTCGCCGGTCACCGGATTGCCTGCAGTCCACTCGGGCCGATCCATCGGCGTCGCGCCCAGCGCGTCGGCGGCAAGGCGTGCGTTGATCAGGATGTCGGCCTGGTCGGCGAACGTGTACTCGGTGTAGCTGCCCGAGGCCGGGCGTGCGGGAACCTGGCCGTAGACGAGCGGGAGCCAGACCCCGGTGCCGTCGGCATCGAAACGCGCTACGTAGAGCACGCCCTCGTCGAGGTACTTGTCGCCCACCGACAGCCGGTCGGTGGCCGAGGCGTCGTCCGCGTCCCAGTTCTGGTTCGAGACGTACTTGTAGAGATATTCGCCGCGCGAATCGTCGCCCATGTAGGCGGCGACGGGCTGCCCTGCGACCACGCGGCAGAACGCACCTTCATGGCCGAAGCGGCCGAGCGCGGTGCGCTTGCGCGGGGTCGAGGCCGGATCGTAGGGGTCGATCTCGACCACCCAGCCGAACTGGAACGGCTCGTTGCGGAAGTCCTCGGTGGCCGAGGCGCCCGAGATCGTCGCGTTCCAGCGGGTGATCGTGGTGTCGGTGGACGAGGCGGTCGACCAGGCGTAGTTGCCGGTCGTGCTGGTCACGCCGTAGCGACGCAGCGAGTTCTGCTGTGCGGCCGAGCGCTGCGCCATGTCGGCGGCGTCGCGGCGGAAGTAGCCGGCCCAGTTTTCCTCGCAGGTGAGGTTGGTGTGCCAGCCGGTGATGCCGTTGGCGCAGTTGTTGATCGTGCCGCGACCCGCCGTGCCCTCGTTCGAAAAGGCGGTGAAGAGCCAGGCCGAACCCGCAGCGGGGCCGGCGAAATCCATCGGCGTGTTGGGCGTGATGCGGCGGTTGAAACTGCTGCCCTGCACGTACGACCAGCTGCGCTCGCCCGCATCGACGTATTCGCTGATCGAGACGCCGTGGCACTCGATTTCCTTCTGCACTTCGGCGAGCGGGCGCGCGCCGCCGACCGTGGTGGGGCCATCGACGTGGAGGTAGCTCTCGGTGATGTTCTCGTGGTTCTGGACCATGAGGCCGCGCGCGTTGGCGCTGTCGTCCGGATCGCCGGCGCTCGAGAGGCCGAAGAAATGCAGGGCATCGCCGTGGTCACCGATGCGGCTGGCGAAATCGGTGTCGGTGCCGTCGTTGGCGTAGGCGGCGGTGCCCGCGCTCAGCGGATCGCCGAGGCGCGTCATGACGGTGACCGAATAGCCCTCGGGAACGGTGACGATGTCCTCGAGGCTATGTTCGACGGCGGAGAAGCCGAGCACTGCGGGCGAGACACGGATCGTGGTCGTCGCGGTGACGGCCGATCCGTTCTGCGGAGTTACGCTGAACGTGAAGACGAGATCCTCGGCGCTCGCGACGGCGGGGGCGAGGAAGGTGACCGGGTTGCCGGTGCCGACCAGATCGACGTCCGTCCCGCTCGTCTGCGTCCAGACCATCGCCGCGCCCACGCTCGAGCCCGAAGTCACGCTGCCCGACAGCGTGACCCAGCGCCCGGCGCTCGTCGCGCCATTCGATCCCGCGCTGACGACGAGCGAGCCGTTCGAACCCGAATTTTCGTCGTCGCCACAGGCGGCCAGCATGCCCGTGCCCATCAGCGCCAGGCTGGTGGCCTTGGCGCCGCCGAAGATCGTCTGGCGACGCGAGAAGCGGTTCTCGGCAAGTACTTCCAGCGAAGGTTGGGTAGAGTCGTTGGTGTCGACATCGCCGTCGTCGTAGCGTGCGGCGGGATCGTAAGTCGTCATGAGAAGATGGCCCCCTGGGAAATTCGATGGGAGGCTAGCTACGTCTCGTTTGTGTCAACAACGCTGAGGTTTGAAGACAACTTGATGACGGTTGTATTTCTGTCGTATTTCTGGATCGCGATGAGTTTGTACTATTCGCGAGCGCATGCCTCCGCTCGGGAGGCATGCGCTCATCCGGCGGATCAGACTTGCGTGAAGCCTCCGTCCATCACCAGTTCGTCGCAGGTCATGAAGCTGGATGCTTCGCTGGCGAGGAACACCACGCCTCCGGACATTTCGTCGGCGCGGCCCATGCGGCCGATCGGATGCGCTGCGTTGTTGGCGGCGATGGCGGCCTCGACCGAGGGCGCGGCGCCCAGTTCGACGTAGCGCTCCATGATCGAGCCGAGCATCGGGGTATCGATCCCGCCCGGATGCAGCGAGTTGACGCGGATGTTGTAGCCGAGCGCTGCGAATTCGGCGCCCAGGCACTTCGAAAGCATCCGGATGCCCGCCTTGCTTACGCAGTAGGCGGCGTTGAAGGCGGCGCCGTTGATGCCGCCCACGCTCGACACGTTGATGACCGAGGCGCCCGAAGCGCGCGCCTTGCCGCCTGCCTTGAGCAGGTCGAGCAGGACTTGCGTGCCGATGATCGCGCTGTCGACGTTGATCGCGTTGAGCTTGTGGAACTGCTCGAGCGGGGTGTCTTCGAAGCGGGTTACGATCGACATGCCTGCGTTGTTGACGAGCACGTCGAGGCGGCCGTGGCGCTCGCGCACGAGTTGCGCGAGAGCCTCCCAGTCCGCGCGGCTCGTGACGTCATGTGCGAGGTAGTGATCGGCGCCTTCGATCGGTGCCTCGCCGATTGCGGCCTCGCTCTTGAGGTCGGTGGCAACGACGGTCGCGCCCGCGGCCTTCATCGCCTTGACGATCTCGCGGCCGATGCCGCCGGCGGCTCCAGTGACGACGGCGATGGTCTGGGGGAGGGCAATAGTCATGTGATTTCCTTGTCTTTCGTGTGCGTCGGACCCAGCAGCACGCTGTAACGAGCGCGGCGGGGCACCGGCGCGGGGGAGGGGCAGGTCGGGGGCGAACTGTCTTGCTCCAAGTGTCCAAACCTTCGGGCGAAAGATGGTTTCCATCCCTTGCAAGCCAATTTCACGGATTGACGAGGGCCTTGTATTGACTTGGAAATACGCTGTTTTTCGGGATTTTCTTGACTTGTGGGGCGCTTTGCCATAGGGGCCATCCTTTCAGGAAAAACAGTTTCTTACGGAGTGCCCATGGCGCGCGTTACCGTCGAAGATTGCGTCGACAAGATTCCCAACCGCTTCGATCTCGTTCTGCTTGCCGCACAGCGTGCGCGCGAGATTTCGGGCGGCGGCGAACTCACCGTCGACCGCGACCGTGACAAGAACCCGGTCGTCGCCCTCCGCGAGATCGCCGAGCAGACCGTCGTGCCCGCGATCCTCAAGGAATCGCTGGTGACCTCGATGCAGCGCGTGCTGCCCGACGACGATGACGAGATGGACGAGATCGGCTCGCTCAGCCAGTCGGCCGAAGCGCTGCGCATCACGGCTTCCGCGCCGACGCGCAACACCTCTATCGGTGGCGACTACGACGGCTGATTGGTCGCCTTGACCTTCTTCCCCTGAAGCGCGACACATGGTTGTGTGGCAGGGAAGAAAAAGATTTTGGCCCGCATCGCGGGAATGTCCGGGGGATCGCCTGTAGCAACGGGGGATCCCTCTGGCGTATCGGGCGCGACCATCGCCGTCTACAGCGTCAAGGGCGGGGTCGGGAAAACCACCTTCGCGGCGAACATGGCCTGGTGCTCGGCGCATGTATCGGGTCATCCGACGCTGCTGTGGGATCTCGACGCGGCAGGAGGTTCGGGCTTTCTCTATGGGCTTGAACCAAGGGGCTCGCGGCCGGCCGAGGATGTCTTCTCGCGCGAGCGCAGTCCCGAACGGTTGATCCAGAAAACCGCCTATCCGCGTATCGACCTCCTGCCGGCGGACGAATCCATCCGCTCGCTCGACGCGCACCTGACCGCGATCGGCAAGAAGCGTCGGCTGGCGAAGCTGACCGGCGCACTGGCGCAGGATTATGCGCGGGTGATCCTCGATTGCCCGCCGGTCATCAACGAGCTTTCCGCCCAGATCGTGCGCGCGGCCGACCTTATCATCGTGCCGCTGCCGCCTTCGCCGCTGTCCTCGCGCGCGCTCGATCTGGTGGTGCGCGAGATCGCGGGCAACACGCGGCGCCATCCTCCGATCCTGCCCGTTCTCTCGATGCTCGACATGCGACGTACGCTCCATCGCGAGGTGAAGGCGCAGCATCCCAACTGGCCCTGCGTTCCGTATGCGAGCGCGATCGAGCAATGCGCCGTCCAGCACAAGCCGGTGGGCGAGATCGCCTCCCAGAGCCCGGCTGCGCGCGCCTTTGCCAATCTGTGGGCGGCAATCGAGAAGAAACTTGCCGAGCGGCGTGGGTGAAATTGCGGGCAAATCGAGGTGAATCGATTGTACCCGCGCGCGCCGGTTCGGGCGCAGTAGGCAGGATCGCGCCAAGTGGTTAGACTTTGCCCCCTCTTGGTGGGGGTGAACGATGAACGGACTATCCGAAGGGCTTGGCGATTTGGTCACGGGGGCGGCGAGTGCACGCGCGCTGGAGAACCGGGCGGGCGAAGCGCCAGGCACCCTCGTGGACGAGGCGGCGGACGGGGACCATACCCACGAGAGCGCTTGCCTCAATTGCGGCACACGGCTTGTCGGGTCGCATTGCCATGCCTGTGGGCAGGCGGCGCATGTTCACCGAACCCTGGGCGCTTTCTTCCACGATCTGCTTCACGGCGTCTTCCACTTCGAGGGCAAGTTCTGGCGCACTTTGCCCCTGCTGGTCTGGCGTCCCGGCCGCCTGACGCGCGAGTACATCGATGGGCGGCGCGCAAGTTATGTCTCGCCGATCGCGATGTTCCTCTTCACCGTGTTCCTGATGTTCGCCGTCTTTCACGCGGTCGAGGAGCATGACGTTCTGCCCGAGGGCGTCGACCCTGCAAATCTGGAGGTCAGCATCGCGGCGTCCGAAAAGGCCCTCGAGACGCTGCAGGCCGAACGCACGAAGTTGCGCGCGCAGGGCCGCTCGGTCGAGGATATCGACAGCCGTATAGACGGGCAGCGCGAGGCCCTCGACCTCATGCGCGAGTTTCAGGAGGACGGCTCCGGCAAGCCGGCGGCGAAGGCTCCGCAGAGCGCCAAGCCCTACAGCGACATTCCCGCGATCGACAAGGCGGTGCGCAAGTTCCGCACGAACCCCGAACTCGCCGCCTACAAGCTTCAGACTTACGCCTACAAGTACAGCTGGGCACTGATCCCGATCTCGGTTCCGTTCCTTTGGCTGCTGTTCCCCTTCAGCCGGCGGTTCCACTTCTACGACCACACCGTGTTCGTCACGTATTCGCTGTGTTTCATGAGCTTGCTGGTGATCGCCGCGATGCTGGCCAATGCGGTGGGCGCGACCTGGCTGGCGGGCCTCTTGTTCTTCGTACCGCCTTTCCACATGTACCGACAACTGCGGGGTACGTATGGCGTGGGCACCTGGGGCGGTGTGTCGCGCACTTTCCTGTTGTGCCTGTTCGCGAGCACGGCGCTCATGATCTTCTTCATGATCCTGATGGCGCAGACCAGCTTGTGATCTGCCGCTGTGAGAGGCGGGCAGCAAAAAGGGGCGTCAGGATAACCCGGCGCCCCTCCTGCATTCCCCTCTCGGGAACCGATGTAGTGATCAGCGCGTGATCACGCCCCTTGCGGCGCGGTGCTGCTGGAAAAGCGCCGGCCCGACTTGGGGATCGAGGAGCCGGTCAGCGGGCGCGTCGTGGTGGGGCCACGCGGATCGCTGGGGCGCTCGATATGGCCCTTTTCCATAAGCTCGGTGATTTCCTCGCCCGACAGGGTCTCGTACTCGAGCATGGCCTGGGCCAGGAGTTCGAGCTGGTCGCCCTTGTCGGTCAGGATCTGGGTCGCACGCTGGTGTGCGTTATCGACGAGCGCGCGGATCTCGCTGTCGATCAGCTTGTTGGTCTCGTCCGAGGCCATCGTGCGCTGCGAGCCGCCCATGCCGAGGTAGCCTTCCTGGCTTTCCTCGTACTGGAGCGGGCCGAGCTTGTCCGACATGCCCCACTTGGTCACCATCGAGCGCGCCAGGCTGGTGGCGTACTGGATGTCCGAGGAAGCGCCCGAGGACACCTTGTCGTGCCCGAAGATCAGTTCTTCCGCGACGCGCCCGCCCATGGCGACCGAGAGGTTCGCCAGCATCTTGTCGCGGTGGTAGGAATAGCTGTCGCGTTCAGGCAGGCGCATGACCATACCCAGCGCGCGGCCGCGCGGGATGATCGTGGCTTTGTGGATCGGGTCCGAAGCGGACTCGTTCAGCGAGACGATCGCATGGCCCGCCTCGTGGTAGGCGGTCATCTTCTTTTCGTCCTCGGTCATGACCATCGAGCGGCGTTCGGCGCCCATCATAACCTTGTCCTTGGCATCCTCGAATTCCTGCATGGCAACGAGGCGCTTGTTGCGCCGCGCGGCGAGCAGGGCCGCCTCGTTGACGAGGTTGGCAAGGTCGGCACCCGAGAAACCGGGGGTGCCACGCGCGATCACGCGGGCGTTGACGTCGGGGGCCAGCGGCACCTTCTTCATGTGCACGGCCAGGATCTGCTCGCGGCCCTCGATGTCGGGCACGGGCACGACAACCTGGCGGTCGAAGCGGCCCGGGCGCAGCAGCGCGGGGTCGAGCACGTCGGGGCGGTTGGTCGCCGCGATGATGATGATGCCCTCGTTGGCCTCGAAGCCGTCCATTTCGACAAGGAGCTGGTTGAGCGTTTGCTCGCGCTCGTCGTTCGAATTGCCCAGGCCATGGCCGCGGTGGCGGCCGACCGCGTCGATCTCGTCGATGAAGACGATGCACGGCGCGTTTTTCTTCGCCTGTTCGAACATGTCGCGCACGCGGCTGGCGCCGACGCCTACGAACATCTCGACGAAGTCGGAGCCCGAGATCGTGAAGAAGGGCACGCCCGCTTCACCCGCGATGGCGCGGGCAAGCAGGGTCTTGCCGGTGCCGGGCGAGCCAACGAGGAGGGCGCCCTTCGGGATCTGGCCGCCAAGCTTGGAGAAGCGCGTGGGGTCCTTGAGGAATTCGACGATTTCCTCCAGTTCCTCGCGCGCCTCGTCGATCCCGGCGACATCGTCGAAGGTGACGCGGCCCGAACGTTCGGTCAGCATCTTGGCCTTGGACTTGCCAAAGCCCATCGCGCCCGAACCGCCGCCCTTCTGGACCTGGCGCAGCGCGAAGAAGGCGATGCCGATAAGGAGCAGGAAGGGCAGGGTGTTGGCAAGGATGTAGAGCAGCATGCTGCCCTGTTCGGGGGCCTTGCCCGAGACCTGCACGCCCTTGTCCTCGAGCAGCGGAAGCAGCGAGGTGTCGGTGCCGATCGGAACGGTCGAGAAGCTGTCGCCATTGCGCATCTTGCCGTCGATCCGGTCCTGCCCGATCTCGACCTGCGACACGCTGCCGGCGGCAACCTTGGCGCGGAAATCGGAGTAGGGGATCGTCGTTCCGGTGGTCTCGCGGGCACTGAACATGGATACCACCATGAGCAGGGCCAGGAAGATGCCGCCCCATACGAGAAGGCTCTTGACCCATGGATTGCCGTTAGGCTGGTCGTCGTTCATTATCGCAGTACCTGTCCTTTCCTCCCCAATGTAGGCGAGCGGGGGTGAATCGCAAGTTGGCGAGGGGGCACAGATTGATCGAATGCGCAGATAATCCGCCCGGTTGCCGGAAAGGGCTGCGACCATTGCGGCGGGCCGAGTGCCGGGCGCCCTAAAATATCCGACACGTGGTCAGGTTTTTGGCGTTTGACTTGCGCGGGCCCCGCCTTGCAGCATGCTGTCGCCAACAAGGCCAAGGACAGGTGGGGAAACGTGGCAAACGCTCAGCATTCGCTCTGGAACGAGGATTTGGCGCCGAGCGGCGCGCACCAGCGCAACTGGCGCTGGTACCATTTCGCGGCACTCTGGGTGGGCATGATCGTCGCGGTGCCGACCTGGATGCTGGCGGCCGGGCTGATCGAGCAGGGGATGTCCGCGCTCCAGGCGACCTCGGTGGTGCTGCTGGGCAATCTCATCATCCTGGTGCCGATGTTGCTGATCGGGCATCCCGGCGCGCGCTACGGCGTGCCTTTCGCGGTGCTGGTGCGCGCCTCGTTCGGGACCATCGGCGGGCGGCTTCCGGCGGCCGCGCGCGCGCTCGTCGCCTGCGGCTGGTACGGCATCCAGACCTGGATCGGGGGCGAGGCGCTGCTCACGCTGCTGGGCATTTTCCTCGACACCGACATGCGCGGGAGCCCGCTGCCTTTCTTCGGCATAGGCATCGGCGAACTGGTCGCGTTCCTGGCCTTCTGGGCGATCCAGCTGCTCTTCGTGCGCAAGGGCATTCTGACGATCCGCCGCCTCGAGACCTGGACCGCGCCGCTCAAGGTGCTCGCCTGCATCGGGCTGATGTGGTGGGCGATCGATGCGGCGGGCGGCGTTGGCCCGATCTTCTCGAGCCCTTCGGCCTTCGCGCCGGACGGTGCGAAGGAGGGCCAGTTCTGGGCGGTCTACCTGCCTTCGCTGACGGCCATGGTGGGCTTCTGGGGCACGCTGGCGCTCAACATTCCCGACTTCACGCGGTTCGCGAAGAGCCAGAAGGACCAGGTCCTGGGACAGACGCTGGGCCTGCCGCCGATGATGGGCATCATCGCGCTCATCAGCGTGATGACGACTTCAGCTACTGTGGTGATCTACGGCGAGGCGATCTGGGACCCGGTCAAGCTGGCGGGAACGCTCTCGGGGCCGTTCGTACTGCTCGGGCTTATCGTGATCGCGGTCGATACCGTCTCGTGCAACATCGCCGCGAACCTGGTGTGCTCGGCCTACGATTTCGCCGCGCTCAACCCGAAGCGGATTTCCTACCGAACCGGGGCGCTGTTCACCGCCTTCATCGGGCTGTTCATGATGCCCTGGAAGCTGCTCGAGAGCACCAATGGCTACATCTACACCTGGCTGACGGGGTACGGCGCGCTGCTGGGGCCGATCGCGGGCATCCTCATCGCCGACTACTGGCTGGTGCGTGGCACCAGGCTCGATGTGGAGGGGCTCTACGACGAGAACGGGCCCTATCGTTATTCGGGCGGCTGGAACGTGAAGGCGCTGGTTGCGCTGGCAGCGGGCATTGCCCCCAACGTGCCCGGGTTCCTCGAGGTGTCGTTCCCGGCAAGCTTCGCAAACCTCGGCTGGATCTGGGGGCAGATCTACACTTACGCCTGGTTCGTGGGCGTGCTGGTGGCGTTGGGCGTCTATGCTGGCCTGATGCGGCTTCCCTCGCGCATGGAGGGCGAGGAAGCACAGGCCCTGCCGGTCTGAACGAGGCAGGGGGCGGGGCCGGGGTGAAAGCCCCGGAGCCGGCTCAGTCGTCGTCGAAAGCCGCGCGCATGTCGTCGGGCGCGAGGTCGGAGAACTTGGTGATGCGCGCCTCGAACTTCAGGCGCACGCGGCCGGTCGAACCGTGGCGCTGCTTGGCCACGATCAGTTCGGCAAGCCCGGTGACCTGCTCCATCTTCTGGCGCCAGGCTTCCCACTTGTCGATCACGTCCTGCGGGTCGCCCTCGGCAGGGTACTTGGGTTCGGTCGCGTTGACGTAGTAGTCCTCGCGGAAGACGAACCAGACCATGTCGGCGTCCTGCTCGATCGAGCCCGATTCGCGAAGGTCGGAGAGCATCGGCTTCTTGTCCTCGCGGCTTTCCACCGCGCGGCTGAGCTGCGAGAGCGCGATCACCGGAACCTCAAGCTCCTTGGCGAGCGTCTTCAAGCCGCGCGAGATTTCCGAGATCTCGTTCACGCGGTTGTCGTTGGCGCGGCCCGAGCCCGAAAGGAGCTGGAGGTAGTCGATGATGATGAGGCCGATGTTGTAGCGGCGCTTGAGGCGGCGCGCGCGGGTGCGCAGCGCGGCGATCGAGAGGCCCGGCGTATCGTCGATGTAGAGCGGCAGTTCGGCGAGGCGCTGGCTCGCGAAGGAGAGCTGCTGGAAGTCCTCGCGGCTGATCTTGCCCATGCGCAGCGCTTCGGAGCTGATGCCCGACTGCTCGGCGAGAATACGCGTCGCGAGCTGGTCGGCGCTCATTTCCAGGCTGAAGAAGGCGGTGGGGGCGCCCACCGACTTGGCGTGCTCGATACCGTCGCGCACGGTGTCGTCGACGTAGCGCTGCGCGGTGTTGAAGGCGATGTTGGTGACCAGCGAGGTCTTGCCCATGCCGGGGCGTCCGGCCAGGATGATGAGGTCGGAATCGTGCAGGCCGCCGATCTTCTGGTTGACCGAGGTGAGGCCGGTGGTCTTGCCCGAGACGTTGCCGCCCGAGTTGAACGCCTTCTCGATGTTGAAGATCGCGGTGCGCGTGGCGGCCGAGAAGGTCTTGGCCTCGTTGGCCGAGGCGGCACCTTCGGCGACCTGGTAGAGCGCGGCTTCGGCCTGTTCGATCTGCTGCTGCGGATCGACCGATTCGGAGGTGTCCATGGCCCCTTCGACGAGGCCGCGGCCCACCGTGATCAGCTCGCGCAGAAGCGCGAGGTCGTAGATCTGGTCGGCGAGTTCACGCGGGGCGAGCAGGCCCTGGCCGTCGGCAGTCAGGCGCGCGAGGTAGGCAACGCCGCCCAGCGCCTTCAACTGCTCGTCGGCCTCGAAGTAGGGGCGCAGCGTGACCGGGGTGACCACCGCCTTGCGGTCGAGCAGGTTGAGCACGCGCTCGTAAATGCGCGCGTGGACCGGTTCGAAGAAGTGCTGGGGCCCCAGCTGGGTCTGGAGTTCCTCGATGACGCGGTTGTCGATCAGCACCGCACCCAGGAACGCGGCCTCGGCCTCGACGTTCGAGGGAAGGGTGCGCGCGGCTTTCGCGCCATCGTCCGATACCTCGGCGAGTCTGAGTACGTCCTGCTGTGCCATAAGCTGCCTTCAATGGGCTCCTCCCCGCGATGCGACAAGGGGCCAGCGGCGTGAATTTTTTCCCCAGCTTGTGGATGGTGGCACCGCGCCCTCCAAAGCTCAGGGTTGCCCGGCAATGCCGCAAGCGCGTAAGGCCATTGAACCATGGCGGACCCGCGCATCTCTCATATCGAACTCGACGATACCACGATCCTGTGGCGCAACGCCGATATCGAGCAGGAGCGCCGGATCGCGATCTTCGACCTGATCGAGGACAACCTGTTCAAGCCGCTGCGCCCCTTCGAGAGCGGCCATGAGGGACCTTACCGGTTGCTGCTTTCGGTGCGCGACGGGCGCCTGTCGATGGAAGTTTCCGACGAGGCGGGCACCGAACTCGAGACCCTGGTCCTTGGCCTCGCGCGTTTCCGTCGCCCGATCCGCGAGTACTTCGCGATTTGCGAGAGCTACTATCAGGCGATTCGCAAGGCTACCGCGCAAGAGATCGAGACGATCGACATGGCCCGGCGCGGTATACATAACGATGCGGCCGAACTTCTGATCGAGCGACTCGAGGGGAAGGTGGAAACCGACTTTCCCACCGCAAGGCGCCTGTTTACCTTGATCTGCGTCCTGCATATACGCGGTTGAACAGCCAGAGTACCGGGACGCAATTTACCATGACAGCGCGAACGAAGAAGGGCACGGCCGTATCCGTCGGCTGGCTGCTGCGGTGCATCGCGGTGTTGCTGGCGATGGCGCTCGCGGGTGGGGGCTGGGCCTGGTACCACGTCCATCACTGGCTGCCCGACCGCGCGATCTACCCTACACAAGGCGTCGAGATCGGCGCGCAGGACGGGAACGTGAGCTGGAAGTCGCTGAAGGCAATCGGCGCGGACTTCGCCTATATCGATGCCAGCGCGAGCGCCAGTGGACGCGACCCGCATTTCGTGGCCAACTTCGAGGCGGCGCGCAGTGCGGGCATGCAGGTGGGCGCGGTCCACCGCTACGATCCCTGCCAGCCGGCCGAGAAACAGGCGGCCAATTTCGTGACTATCGTCCCGCGCGAGGCAGACTTGCTGCCGCCCGCCGTCGAACTCGACGAACTGGCCGACGATTGCCCGCAGAACGTCTCGGACGCGCGTGTCGAGAGCGAGTTGATGACCTTCCTCAACCAGGTCGAGGCGCATACCGGCAAGCCGACGATCCTGAAGGTCACCGCGCGCTTCCAGGCGCGCTACACGATCGCGCGCAAGCTCGATCGCAACTTGTGGCTGGTGCGCGACCGTTTCGTGCCCGACTACGCCGGACGGGCCTGGACCTTGTGGACCGCGAACGGGGCGCTGGCGACCGAGATCGCCACGAGCGATCTGCGCTGGCTCGTGCTAAGGCCCTGACCATGAGCGAAATGACCGATTCCGAGTTGGCGGACCGCCGCGAGAGCCTCCTGGAAAGCGCGCGCGAGGCGGCTGGCGGGGCCTATGCCCCCTATTCGAAGTTCCACGTCGGTGCCGCCCTGCTGATGGCCGACGGCACGGTGGTGACCGGCGCCAATGTCGAGAACGCGAGCTATGGCCTCTCGCTTTGCGCCGAGACCGTGGCGGTGGCCAAGATTCTCTCGGCAAAGGGCGAGGCTCGCCAGTTGCTCGCCGTCGCGGTAACGGGTGGGGCACCCGGCGCGCCGGGGCAGGGGATGACGGTGACGCCATGTGGCCGGTGTCGCCAGATGCTCAACGAAGTCGCGCAGCTTGGCGGCACCGATCCGGTGGTCTGGAGCGACGGCGCGCAGGGTATTCTCGAAGAGCGCCTTTCGACGTTGATTCCCCACGCTTTCGGCCCTGCGAACCTCGCCTGACAGGCGTATTCCCGCCCAACCGCGCGGCTTCCGACTGGCTTTCGAGCTGATCGCTTGGCCGCAAACACATTGTCTACTTTTTGAATTGATAATATGGCTGTCCCCAGTCGGGACGTATACCGAGTCGACCGGCGAATCCCCTTTCAACAGGATGGAGATTCCAATGACTCCTTATCGCCATTCCGCTTTCGATCCGCGCCGCACCGACGTGGAGGTGCTGCTCATCCCCGCTCGACCGCTGACGCCCGCGCACTGGATGTGGCACTGGGCCCAGCGCAACCGGCACTGCCGCATCGTCGAACTGGGCATGTGGGACGAGCCCCATCGCAACACCTGGGTCAACAAGCTCAACCTCGCCATCGGGCGCAGCGAGCGACCGGTCGTCCTCGTCACCGAGGACGTCGCCGCGCTCGCGCTCGCCTGGTGGGTCGAGTACGAGAGGGTCGGATCGCAGAGCCCCGTGGTCGGGGCCTTCGTGGTCAATCCGCCCGATGTCGACCGGCCTGGCCTCGACCCGCGCGTCGCCCGCTTCGGCGCCATCCCGCGCCAGGAAATGCCCTTCCGCACGTTCGTGGTCGCGCATGCTCTGGGCGACAACTACTACCAGCGCGCGATCATGCGCCTGACCCGCGACTGGGGCGCCTGCCCGGTGTGCGATTTCGCGCAAGGGCCCTGGCCGCGCGGCTGGGCGATGCTGCAGTCGGTCCTCGGTTTGTCGCTCGACGAGCCCGAAAATGCGATCGTGCGGCCGCGCCCCGTCCGCGAGGCGCCGCTGCGACCGGTCCATGCGCGCACCCGCGGGCGGGCCGGACTGCCCGACCCGCTCGCGCACGTGGTGTGGTGCTGATGCGCTGAAAGCGTGGTTCGTGACGTCGCCGGGTCAGGCGGCGTCACGTTCCTCCAGCCATTCGAGCAGCGTGGCCAGGCAATCGCGACCCAGCTGCATCGAGCGTTCGGGGCTCCAGCCCTGGCGCGCGTCGGCGGCGGGGGCATGGTCCTTGAACGGCATTTCCAGCGTCATCGCGACGGCGCCGAAGCGTTCGGCGACCTGGTTGGTCGACATCGCAAGGTTGCCCTTGCCCGCCGGTGCCACCGGGTAGCCGAGCTTGCGCTGGAAATCGGGCGTGCGTCGGTCGAGCAGCTCGCCAAAGCGGTCGTAGCCCGCCTTCTGCTCGGCGGTCAGCGAGGGGATGCCTTCGAAGCCGGCGAGGAACACCGCCGGGATCGCCTCGTCGCCGTGGACGTCCATTGCGAAGTCAACGCCGGTCTCGTCCATCGCCCCCCGGATCGCGAGCACTTCGGGCGATTTTTCGGGAGTGGGCTGGGCCCATTCGCGGTTGAGGTTGGTGCCCACCGCGTTGGTGCGCAAGTGGCCACGGGCCGAACCGTCGGGATTGCAGTTGGGCACGATGTGGAGCGTTGCGCGCTTGCGCAGTTCGCGGCCCGTCGAATTGGACGAATCGGTCAGCAGGTCGAGCGCCCCTTCCATCCACCATTCGGCCATCGATTCGCCAGGGTGCTGGCGGGCGTAGAGCCAGACGCTGACGGGGCCTTCGCCCATCTCCAGGCAATCGATCGGCTGGCCGTCGAGCGTCGTGCCGAGCGTGCGCAAGGTCACGCCATCACACTGCGCGGCGTCGGCGACGAGGTCGTGGTGCCGCTCCATCGAATAGGGAGCGAAGTAGGCGAACCAGGCAAGGTCGTCGGTGGGCGTATAGCGGATCGTCAGGCTGCCGCCGTCGTCCTGCTCGCTCCAGGTCGAGGGGGTGCGGGTCCACAGCGCCCGGTCTTCCGAGACGCAGGCGTCGTAGCCGGGCCAGCCCATCGGATAGGCCGAGCCGTTGAGGCCGGTGATCGTCAGTGTCAGTTCGCGCCCCGCGGCGCCCGAGACGCGAAAGTGGAACCACTGCGCGAAATCGGACTGGTGATCGCGCCGAATTGCCAGGCGAGCGCTGGCGCCGTCGATCGAGAGGACCTCGATGTTGCCGGAATCGAAGGCGGAGTGGATCTGGATGTCGCTCATATTCAACTTTTCTGTCATTTCACGAGGATGGTCTGGCCCGATTGTCCGGGAAAGCCTTCAAGCAGGGCATGCGCCATGCGCGCGGCGCTGGCGTCGGGCTGCGCCATGGCGGACTTGCTCGAGACGACCTGCTGCGCGCGGCCTTCCCAAAGGCGTTCGCCGCTCGCGGCATCGTCGATGGTGAGCGAGAGGCGCGTGGCGATCTGTTCGGCGGGCGGTCCGGAAAGGTCGATGCTGAGGCCGAGGCCCACGCCCGAGCCATAAGTGCCGGTGGTGCCCGCTCCGCCCACCGCGACGCGCGAGCCGTTGCGCTCGGGCCGGTGGCGCTCTTGCAGCAGCGTTAGGCGCGCCACGCGCGTGGTCGTGGTGTTCGCGGCGGGCAGGATGCGAAAGCCGATGCGCTCCAGCTCGTGAGCGACGGCTTGCGCGTAGATGTTGTCCTGCGGACCAGCTTCCGGGGTCTCGGCGATCACCAAGCGTATCGTGCCCAGGTTCGCGGCCGGTGCGCTCATGCGGTGAAAGCGTGTCACTTCGACCGGGCCGGGGGCAGGCGTCGTCGCGCAGGCGGAGAGAAGGGCGAGAGCGCCACCCGCGCTCAGCGAACGGAAGAAAATAGGCAGCCTTTGCATCGCGTTCGTGCTTCCGCTCGAGGAATGGGCGCACCGCTCGAATGGAAGCGGTGGTCTCCTCGATGTGGGGGAAGCGGGCAGGGGATGCAAGTCGTGTCAGTCGTGCCTGGCGGCCTCTGCGGGGATCTCCTCGGGGCTTGCGCCGAAGTCGTCGCCCTGCGCCCGGGTCTGCGGAGGGATGCCGATCTCGGTGACCGGCACGGTGACCGGCTGGCCATCGGGGAAGCCGTCGAGAAGGGCATCGGAAAGCTTGGTCGCGATCGCCGCATCGCTCCACTTGTCGTCACCTTCGTAGGTGGCGATTTCGGCATTGCCTTCCCACAGGACCTTGCCGTCGGCGCGGTCGCGGATGCGCAGGTCCATGCGGGTGGAGACGAGCGCGGTGCGTGGCTTGGTTAGGTCGACGTTGACGGCCAGGCCATAAGACTGCCCGTACGTGCCCACCGACATTGCCGCCGCGCCGCTGACCGGATTGCGCTTGCCCTCTGCAGGGACGAGGACGCGCTGGTGAATGGTCACTTCGGCGACCTGGGTATCGGCGCCGGCGGTGTTGAGCGTGTCGTAGCCCGCGCCGACCAGCGAATTGACGACGGCCGCCTCGAAGCGCGAACGCCGGTCGGGACCGACCCAGTCGGTTTCGGGGCCATCCTTCTGTTCGGAAACGACCTTGATCGAGCCGTGGCCGAGAATTTCGGCGGCGCCGTCCGCGCGCACGAAGCGGCTGACCTGGACGCGGCCGTCGCGCGGATCCCGGGAACTGGCGGACGAGCGGGGCATCGGCATCGGCGAATCCCAGGCCGATCGGCCCCAGCCGCCGCGTCCTCCCCATCCCGATCCACCCCAGCCACCCCAGCCGGGCTGGGCCAGGGCGGGCGTGCAGGCCAGCGTTCCCAGCGCCAGGGCCAGGCCCGTACGGGCAAGGCGGGGCAGGCGGCGGCGCACGGTCTTGTCTTCGACCCGGCGATTCGTATCTGGCACGGAAGGTTCTTTCCTTGGCTTGGCCAATGTTCGGCTTGTGGAGGCACCCGAAGGTGGCTTAGCATCGATCCGCCTTGATGGCCGATGAATAAGCCCCGGCGCGACGGTTTTGCGACAATTTCATCGCTGCTGGGCTCTCGCGGGCGTGGCGTCAAGCTTGACTCCGCGCCAGCCAGCCAGTAACGGGCCGACTTCAAATTTCCGGCGGTCGGTAACCGCCTGACCAACCTGGACGAGACAAGACATGAAGATTCGCAACAGCCTCAAGTCGCTCAAGGGCCGTCACCGCGACAACCGCGTGATCCGTCGCCGTGGCCGCACCTACGTCATCAACAAGACGCAGCCCCGCTTCAAGGCGCGCCAGGGCTGATTCGAATCGCCTGACCCCGCTGCAGTCCTGCGGCGGGGATTTCACGGCGGTCGGTCTATGCGTTGACATATCAGGCCCCCGCCATCGCGCGGGGGTTTTGTCGTGTCGCAAGTTCGTGTTTCCATCGATGCCGTCGTCTTTGACGTCGGTCGCGTCATCGTCCAGTGGGACATGCGCCTTCTGTTCGCGCAATTGATCGCGGATCCCGAAGAACTCGACTGGTTCTGTTCGACGGTGATCACCGAAGCCTGGCACCACCAGCACGACGAAGGGCGCGAGCTCGCCGAACTCGTCGCCGAGCGCAAGGCCGAGTTTCCCGGCTACGATCACCTGATCGACGCTTACGCGACCCGCTTTCTCGAGACGATACCCGGCAACGTTCCGGGCACCCACGCCATCGTGCGCGAACTTGCCGCGGCGGGGCTGCCGCTCTTTGCGATCACCAATTTCGCTTCGCCCTTCTGGCGTGAATACCGTGCGGGCGAACCGTTGTTCGATCTCTTCGGTGACATCGTCGTCTCGGGCGACGAGAAGATCGCCAAGCCCGACCGGCGCATCTTCGACCTTGCCGCCGCGCGCTTCGGGCATGCACCCGAGGCAATGCTGTTCATCGACGACAACCCGCCCAATATCGCCGCTGCCGCCGCGCTCGGCTGGAACGTGCACCACTTCCGCGATGCGCCCACGCTGCGCGCCGACCTCGTCGCGCGCGGGCTGCTGGGCTGAGTTCCCGCAATTCCCCGACCTTCGTCCGGAACCCGTTCCGGCCTCGCGTTTTACCCTGTCGCTGCGCCTGCGGAATTTTAATTTCGCACGCGCAGCGAGGGTCCTTGGCAAGTCCCGTTCGATGTTGCATCACATGGTCAAACGGGAGTCACGATGTCGACGACGAACGCGCCGAAATTTGACGAAATGCTCAATGAGGATGGAACAGTTCGTTCCGCCTATGCTGATTTTCGCAATTGGTACGATGCGCAGGACAAAACTTGGCTAAGACGTCAGGACGGCGAAGCCGAGCGTTTCTTTCGTCGTATTGGCATTACTTTCAATGTTTACGGTGAAGCCGACGCCGAAGAGCGTCTAATACCTTTCGACATGATCCCCCGGATCATCACGGCACGCGAATGGCGCAAGCTCACCAAGGGCATCGAGCAGCGCGTTCGGGCCATCAATGCCTTTCTCCAGGACCTCTACCATCGCCAGGAGATCATTCGCAGCGGACGTCTGCCGATCGAGGCGCTGCGCAACAACGAGGCGTTCCTCTCGCAGATGATCGGCTTCACGCCGCCGGGCGGGGTCTACACGCATATCGTGGGCATCGATCTGGTGCGGACCGGGCCCGACGAATTCATGGTGCTGGAAGACAACGCACGCACGCCCTCGGGGGTCTCCTATATGCTGGAGAACCGCGAGACGATGATGGCGATGTTCCCCGAGCTTTTCACCAAGATCCCGGTGCGCCCGGTTTCGGACTACCCGCGTCGCCTGGCCCGCTCGCTGCGTGCCTGCGCCCCGGCGGCCTACAAGGGTGCGGGTGGCAAGCGGCCGGTGGTGGCGGTGCTGACGCCGGGCATCTACAATTCGGCCTATTTCGAACACGCCTTCCTGGCCGACCAGATGGGCGCCGAACTTGTCGAGGGCAGCGACCTGCGCGTCATGGACGGGCGCGTCGCGATGCGCACGACGACGGGCTACAAGGCGATCGACGTGATCTACCGCCGCGTCGACGACGACTATCTCGATCCGCTCACCTTCAATCCGGATTCGGTGCTGGGCGTGGCGGGTATCATGGATGTCTACCGCTCGGGCGGCATCACCATCGCCAACGCGCCGGGAACCGGCATCGCCGACGACAAGGCGATCTACAGCTACATGCCCGAGATCGTGGAGTTCTATACGGGCGAGAAACCGATCCTCGACAATGTGCCGACCTGGCGCTGTTCGGAAGCCGATTCGCTCGCCTATGTGCTCGACAATCTCAAGGATCTGGTGGTCAAGGAAGTCCACGGTTCGGGCGGCTACGGCATGCTGATCGGACCGACCTCCTCGAAGAAGGAGCTGGCTGCATTCGAGGAGAAGCTGCGGGCGCGTCCGGCGAACTACATCGCCCAGCCCACGCTCTCGCTCTCGACCGTCCCCATCTTCACGCGCGAAGGGCTGGCCCCGCGCCATGTCGACTTGCGCCCCTTCGTGCTGGTTTCGCCCGATGGCATCGACATCACGCCTGGCGGGCTGACGCGCGTCGCGCTCAAGAAAGGATCGCTGGTGGTCAATTCGTCGCAAGGTGGCGGCACCAAGGACAGCTGGGTGCTGGAGGACTGATGCTTGGTCGTGCAGCCAATGGCGTCTACTGGATGGCCCGCTACCTCGAGCGGGCGGAGAACACCGCGCGCCTGATCGACGTCGGCTTCCATCTCGCGCTGACCAGTTCAAGCAAGGATTCGCAATACGACGAGTGGCGCTCGGTGCTTACCACCGCAGGCCTGATCGAGGGTTACGAGGCGAGCCATTCGGACTTTTCCGGCGCGCAGGTGTTCAACTACATCCTGCGCGACCGCGACAACCCCGGCTCGGTGCTCAACATGCTCGAATACGCGCGTACCAACGCGCGGGTGGTGCGCACCAGCATCACCAACGCGGTGTGGGAGGCGACCAACGAAGGCTGGATGACGCTGCGCGACATGCTCTCGCGCCCGGTGCGCGAGACGAACCTGGGCGAAGTGCTCTCCGCGATCCGCCAGACCGGACAGATGGTGCGCGGCGCACTCGACGGCACGATGCTGCGCAACGAGGTCTACAACTTCGCGCGCATCGGCACCTTCATCGAGAGGGCGGACAACACCGCGCGAATCCTAGATGTGAAGTACTACGTGCTGCTTCCCTCCACGGCCTGGGTCGGCTCGAACCTCGACAACCAGCAGTGGGACACGCTGCTGCGCTCGGTCGCCGGCAACCGCGCCTTCTCGTGGCTCAATGCAGGCTCGATGGACCCGCGCGAGATTGCCCGCTTCCTGATCCTCGACGCGCAGTTCCCGCGTAGCCTGGTGTTCTGCGCGGAGAACCTCCAGGCGAGTCTCGCGGGACTGGCCAAGGAATATGGCTGCGAGACCTCGGCGCACGAACTCCTGCGCGATTCGCTGACGCGGCTCCACCAGCTCGACGTCGACAAGATCTTCGAACAGGGGCTCCACGAGTTCCTCCAGGAATTCATTACCGCGACCAACGCGGTCGGCGCCGTGATCGCGGCCGACTACCGCTTTACCGAGTAAGGAGACCCGTGCTTCTCAGTGTTTCGCACAAGACCCGTTACCTCTTCGAGGAACCCGTCGCTCACGGCCTGCAACGCCTGCGCCTAAAGCCCAAGTCGACGCACGGGCAGGAGATCCTCGAATGGTCGATGGAGCTCGTCGGCGCTACGGTTGAGGCCGAGTACGACGATCAGCACAACAATCATGCCGCACTCGTCGCGCTGAAGCCGGGTGTGCAGGAAGTCGTCGTGACCTGCCAGGGCCTGGTCGAGACCTCGGGCAACGACGGGGTCATCGGCCCGCATACGGGGCTCGTTCCCTTGTGGTATTTCCTGCGTCCGACCGCACTGACGAAAGCCGGGAGCAAGCTGAGGCAGCTCGTCGCCTCGGTCGATGCCGACCGCGCCGATCCGCTTGCCTTCCTGCACGCGCTTTCGCGGGTCGTGGCCGATCAGGTCGCCTACGTCCCCGGTGCGACGGACAGCGCGACCACGGCCGAGGACGCGCTCGCGGCGGGCAAGGGGGTGTGCCAGGACCACGCGCACATCTTCATCAGCGCCGGTCGCCTCGCCGATATCCCGATGCGTTACGTCGGCGGCTATCTGAAGATGGATGACCGCGAGGAGCAGGAAGCCGGGCACGGCTGGGCGGAAGGCTACGTCGCCGGTCTCGGCTGGGTGGGCTTCGACATTTCCAACAAGGTCTGCCCCGACGAAAGGTACATTCGCGTAGCTTCGGGTTGCGACTATGGCGAGGCCGCCCCGGTTACAGGTATTTCGCGTGGCGGCGGTGCGACGAGTCTCGATGTGCATTTGTCGGTCGCGGAGAAGCTGCTAGGGAGTCAGCAGCAGCAGCAATCCAGTGATGGGTCGCAGCGGCAGGCGGGTTCGGGTCCTCTATGATGGGCTTGCGCGCCCGTTGATACGAACAGGGGCGTAAGCTTCGCCGAAACCTCGGCGAGGACTTGAAAACAATGCAGGATCAAGACGTTCGATGACCTATTGCGTGGGCATGATGCTGGAGCGTGGGCTCGTGTGCATGAGCGATACCCGCACCAATTCGGGCGTCGACAACATCTCGACCTTCCGCAAGATGTACCACTGGCAGGTTCCCGGCGAGCGAATCATCTCGATCATGACCGCGGGCAACCTCGCCACCACGCAGTCGGTGATCAGCCAGCTCGAGGAGCGCAACAAGGCGCCCTGCGAGCGGCACAATTCGTTGCTCGATGCCGACACGATGTTCCAGGTCGCGACGATCGTGGGCAATCTGCTCCAGGAGACGATTGCCAGCCGGGTCGAGGACACCGGCCAGCGCGCCGCAGCGGGCACCTTCAGCGCGACGATCATCGTGGCGGGGCAGATCGCCGGCATGGAGCCGCGCCTTTTCATGATCTACCCGGAAGGCAACTTCATCGAGGCGAGCTTCGACACGCCCTTCTTCCAGATCGGCGAGACCAAGTACGGTCGCCCGATCCTGCTGCGCGGCTACCAGCGCGACATGAGTTTCGAGGCTGCGGTCAAGTTGCTCACCGTCTCGTTCGACTCCACGCTCAAGGCCAATCTTTCGGTCGGCCTCCCGCTCGACCTGCTGGTGATCGAGCGCGACCGCTTCGAGCCGCTTCACGAGCGCCGCATCGAGGCGGGCGACCCTTATCTGCAGGCCGTTTCGGACGGTTGGGGGGAGGCGCTTCGTCAGGCGCTCGACGCCTTGCCCGACTATCGCATGGACCCGCTCCTGCAGGACATCGCGTCCTGACCAGGTCGTTCGCGGGTCTCGTTTCGATCCATTTTGGCTGCGAAGACGTTTAACTGCGTAAACTAATTCCTTGTCAGGGCTGCTAACCTGCCGTCTTCACTCCAGATGGGAAGGGGACGCAGGATGGGCCTAGGTCTGTTTCGGTTGGCACGGGGGAGGAGGCACGCGCCGACGGCGGCCCCGGTCTGTTTTCTGGGGGACGTGCAGGGCAAGGGAAAAGGCTATTTCCTCAACGGGCGTGGGCAATACACCCACGAGGTCGTCTGCCTCGAACGACGCCATCCCGCGCTCGCCTGTGGCGAAGGGGTGGGGCGGGTTCTTGTCGGTGGTTCGGGCCTGGGGGAAGGGCCCGGCGTGCTGGGGCGCGATTTTCTCGCCCGGCTTGTCGAGACGCGGGGCGACAGCCTCTGCCGCAACCGGATCGCCGTTCATATCGCGGGCGACTGTATCGGCTATCTGCCTCCCAGCCTCTCGACGATCTACGCCGAATGGGCCGAGGACTGGCGCCTGATCGACACCCTGATCCTGTGCCGGGCGCGGGTCATGATCCGAACGCGTCCCGCTTGCCGCGCCAAGGCGACGGCGCAAGTCATGCTCGACATCGCCCGCCCGTTCCAGTTGCGCGCGTTCGGCAGCTGACCCGGACCTTCTGGCCGCAGCCCGAGCGATCAGCGGCAGTAGCTGCCGCCGCTCGCCTCGAGATGGAAGTGGTTGGTGTGGGCCGAATTGTAGTCGGGGCCGAGCACCATTCCGAAGCGCTTGCAGGCACTTTCGTGCACAACGCGCAGGAAGCGCTTCTCGGCCGGGGTACCGCCGTTCCAGTCGTTGAGGACGGTTATCCGGCGTCCGTCGTCGAGCACGAAACCCGAGACATCGATGGCGTTTGCGGTCGCGTGGCCCGAGCGCTTGCTGGTGCCGGCCACGTTGCGGCAGTTGTAACTGCCGAAGGTCTCGATCCGTGCGATCCGGCTGCCGAGGATCTGCTCGGCGGCGCGGTCGACCCCGAAACGCGCCCAGCCGGCGAAGCCGGTCGCCATCGAGCAGGTGACGGGGCCTAGGTTGGTAAGGCCGAGCGAGGCGGTGTCGCTGGCCAGGCTGGAAAGGCGCACCGCATTCACATTCGAGCAGCCATTGCCGAAATACTGGTCGGGCAGGGGCTGGTAGCTCACGTGTTGGGCGCTCAGCGAACTGAGGCACTGGCCATAGGCAGGACTGGTGCTGAACGTGCGCGTCGCCTCGTGCGCGGTCTTGCGCGTGGGCGCCGGCGCTTGCGGGCTGCCGATGCAGGCGCTGAGCGTCGCCACGAGAGGCAGGATGAGCAGATGTCTGCGCATGGCCGCAGGGTATCGCATCGAGGTGGTTAACGCGAGGTTACTTCGTGTCTGGGAAAATCATGAAAATCAGCCCCTTGGTATTCGGTTCGTCCGGATGAACTTTCGTCCGGGCGCGGGAATCGTTTGACAAGATCGCCAGACCAACTAGATGCGGCTGCGGGCCACGCGGTCCCAACGCCGCGCGTGCTCTCTGTGAGGAGAGTCTTAAATGACTGATATTACGGTTCCGGCGCGCAAGCCTGCGCGTCCGCATTTCTCGTCGGGTCCCTGCGCCAAGGCGCCGACCTTCGCCCCCGAAAAACTCGCTATCGAATCGCTGGGCCGCTCGCACCGCGCCAAGATCGGCAAGACGCGCCTTCAGTACTGCATCGATCTGATGCGCGAAGTGCTGCAGCTTCCCGATACGCACCGCATCGGCATCGTCCCGGGTTCCGATACCGGCGCCTTCGAGATGGCCATGTGGACCATGCTTGGTGCCAAGCCGGTGACCGCGCTGGCCTGGGAAAGCTTCGGCGAGGGCTGGGTGACGGACGTGGCCAAGCAGCTCAAGTTCGATCCCACCGTGATCCGCGCCGACTACGGCCAGCTGCCCGACCTGACCCAGGTGGATTGGAGCAACGACGTGCTCTTCACCTGGAACGGCACCACTTCGGGCGTGCGCGTTCCGAACGCCGACTTCATTCCCGCCGACCGTGAAGGCCTCGCCTTCGCCGACGCGACCTCGGGCGTCTTCGCCTATGACATCGACTGGTCGAAGATCGACGTCTGCACCTTCTCCTGGCAGAAGGTGCTGGGCGGCGAGGGCGGCCACGGCGTCCTGATCCTCGGCCCCCGTGCGGTCGAGCGCCTGGAAAGCTATACCCCCGATCGTCCGCTTCCCAAGATCTTCCGCATGACCAAGGGCGGCAAGCTGATCGAGGGCATCTTCAAGGGTGAGACGATCAACACCCCCTCGATGCTGGCGGTCGAAGACGCGATCTTCGCGCTTGAATGGGCCAAGGATCTGGGCGGCCTGGAAGGCCTCAAGGCGCGTTCGGACGCCAACGCCGCAGCGCTCGACAAGATCGTCGCCGAGCGCGACTGGCTCGGCCACCTGGCCGCCGATCCGGCAACCCGTTCGAAGACTTCGGTCTGCCTCACCGTCGAAGGCGCGGACACCGACTTCATCAAGAAGTTCGCGGCCGCCCTCGAGAAGGAAGGCGCCGCCTTCGACGTCGCCGGCTACCGCGATGCGCCCGCCGGCCTTCGCATCTGGTGCGGCGCCACGGTCAATACCCAGGACATCGAGGATCTCGGTCCCTGGCTTGACTGGGCCTACGCCACCGTCAAGGCCGCTGCCTGATTTTGTCGCTGTGTCCCGGCCCTCCGTGCCGGGACCGCTTTTCCGCAGGCACTGCACGATGCGGCCTGTGTTCCCTGCCAGCCGTCCGCTTCAGGACGCGCGGGACGACGACAAGGAATTTGTAAAATGACCAAGCCCAAGGTTCTCATTTCCGACAAGATGGACCCCAACGCCGCGCGTATCTTCGAAGAGAACGGCTGCGACGTCGACGTCATCACCGGGGAAACCCCCGAGCAGCTGATTGCCCGCATCGGCGAATACGATGGCCTTGCCATCCGTTCCTCGACCAAGGTCACCAAGGAAATCCTCGACGCCGCGACCAACCTCAAGGTCATCGGCCGCGCCGGCATCGGCGTCGACAACGTCGACATCCCCTACGCTTCGGGCAAGGGCGTGGTCGTGATGAACACCCCGTTCGGCAACTCGATCACCACCGCCGAGCACGCCATCGCGATGATGTTCGCGCTGGCCCGCCAGATCCCCGAAGCCAACGCGCAGACCAAGGAAGGCAAGTGGCCGAAGAACGCCTTCATGGGCGTCGAAGTCACCGGCAAGACGCTCGGCCTCATCGGTGCGGGCAACATCGGCTCGATCGTCGCCAGCCGTGCGCTCGGCCTCAAGATGAAGGTCGTCGCCTACGATCCGTTCCTGACGCCCGAGCGCGCCGTGGAAATGGGCGTGGAGAAGGCCGACCTCGACACGCTGCTTGCCAAGGCCGACTTCATCACGTTGCACACGCCGCTGACCGAGCAGACCCGCAACATTCTCTCGGAAGACAACCTGGCCAAGACCAAGAAGGGCGTGCGCATCGTCAACTGCGCGCGTGGCGGCCTGATCGACGAGCACGCGCTCAAGACCCTGCTCGACAGCGGCCATGTTGCCGGTGCCGCGCTCGACGTGTTCCAGACCGAGCCTGCCAAGGAATCGCCGCTGTTCGAGTGCGCGAACTTCATCTGCACTCCGCACCTGGGCGCCTCGACCACCGAAGCGCAAGTCAACGTGGCTCTGCAGGTTGCCGAGCAGCTCTCGGATTACCTCGTCAACGGCGGCGTCACCAACGCGCTCAACATGCCCAGCCTCTCGGCCGAGGAAGCGCCCAAGCTCAAGCCCTACATGAAGCTCGCCGAACAGCTCGGCAGCCTCGTCGGCCAGCTGACCCGCGATTCGGTTCCCCGTATCTCGATCCACACCGAGGGCGCGGCGGCCGAGCTCAACATGAAGCCGATGGTCGCGGCGGTTCTCGCCGGGTTCCTGCGCGTCCAGTCGGACTCGGTGAACATGGTCAACGCCCCCTACCTCGCCAAGGAGCGCGGCCTGGAAGTGCGTGAAGTGAAGACCGAGCGCGAAGGCAACTACCACACGCTGCTGCGCGTTTCGGTCAAGACCGATGCGGGCGAGCGTTCGGTTGCCGGCACGCTGTTCAACAACACCGACCCGCGTCTCATCGAGCTGTTCGGCATCAAGGTCGAGGCCGAGCTCACCGGCGACATGATGTACATCGTCAACGAGGACGCGCCGGGCTTCATCGGCCGCATCGGCACGCTGCTCGGTGAAAACGGCATCAACATCGGCACCTTCAATCTGGGGCGCCGCGAGACCGGCGGCGAAGCCGTGCTGCTGCTCTCGGTCGACAGCGCGGTTCCCGAAGACGTGCTCAAGGCCGCCGAAGGCCTGCCGGGCGTGAAGCTGGTCAAGGCGCTCAAGTTCGTCTGACCTGCGTGCGGCGCTGACGCCGCACGAGCCTAAACGACAGGAAGGGGCGTGCCTGCGACGGGCGCGCCCCTTTCGCGTATGTTGCACGGGAGCAAGGGCCGGCTCGCAACGTTGCAACCTCGATGAAACGCGTTGCAATACCTGCGCAATCGTTGCGTGTGACCACTCGCCCCATGGTTTGGGTCCGAGCAATGCAGGCAGGCAAGTCCGGTCTGAACAAGGTGATCGCCTCTTCGCTGGGCGTCCGGCTGGTCAGCGACGTGCCCGAGCGCATGGCGCGCTGGCCGGGCCCGACGCCGATCGACGCCAAACGTCGCCGCATGATCGAGGCGATCCGGGAGCGCGGGATCCTCTTCATCCACGTACCCAAGAACGCGGGAACATCGATCTGCGAAACCCTGTATGGGCTTCAGGTCAAGCACAGCACGGTTGACTATTACCGCCAGGTTGCGCCCGACGTGCTTGCGCTTCCCAGCTTTGCGATCCTGCGCGATCCGGTCGAACGCTTCGTTTCGGCCTTCCATTACGCCAGTGCCGGCGGCACGCGCGACCGGCAGGTCGCAACGCCGTTCCGCGCGCGCTACGCCCGTTTCGAAAGCTTCGACTGCGCTATCCGGCACATGGAAAAGTGCCGTGATCTCTTCGCGATGGACCATATGTTCCGACCCCAGTCCTGGTACGTGACGAAAGGGTGCGGTACGCTCGGGGTCGACCATCTTATCTGCTACGACCAGATCGACCGTATCCGCGAGTACGCTGGCCTCGAGACGATTCAGGAGGTTCCTTGCCTCAACAGCGGGCGCAGGGCAAAAGTCGAACTGACCGCGCGCCAGAAGGCGTTCGTGCGCGATTTCTACCGCGACGACTACGCGTTGATCGCGGCGACGCGCAACTGAAACGGGGCAAGGCGGCCCTCGCGCGAACAGAATTGCGCAGCGTGGGCTCTTGGCTTGCTGAATCCGCCTTGCTGGCCCTATAGGCTCGACCCGAACAAGGGCGTGGCCGCTTCCGGCCCGCGCCCGGCGCCGTGAAACGGAACGGGCGTGAATGCCTCTTTCCGGATCGGCCAGTGGAGTTTGGAAACGTTCAGATGCAGGATACCGACCGCGACCTGTTGCCCGAAGGCCTTGGTGACCGACTGCCCGCGCAGGCACAGGCTGCCCAGCACGTGCGGCGCGTGGGCCACGACGTCCTGGCGGGCCACGGCTACGCGCGGGTCGAGCCGCCCCTGCTCGAATTCGAGAAGTCGCTCGCCAGCCGGATGGCGGGGGTCCAGGTGCGGCGCATGTTCCGCTTCGTCGATCCTGCCTCGCTGCGGCTCCTGGCACTGCGCTCGGACATGACCGCGCAAGTCGCGCGCATGGCCGCCACCAGCCTTTCCAACGCGCCGCGGCCGCTGCGCCTGTCCTATTCGGGGTCGGTGAGCACGATCAAGGGTGATGGGCTCGATCCCGCGCGCGAACGCCTCCAGATCGGTGCCGAACTCATCGGTACCGACACCGTGGCCGCGGCGGCCGAGATCGTCGAACTTGCCATCGAGACACTGGCGACGGCGGGGGCCACGGGCATTTCGGTGGATTTCACGCTGCCCGACCTCGTCGACACGTTGAGCGCGGGGCCGCTGCCACTGCCCTCGGCGAAGATTGGCCAGGTGCGCGAAATGCTCGACGCCAAGGACGCGGGCGGTCTCGTCGATGCGGGCGGCGAGGGCTATCTGCCGCTGCTCTACGCGGTGGGGCCGTTCGAAAGCGCGATAGAGCGTCTCGCCGACTTCGACGCAGGCGGTGTTCTTGCCGGCCGGATCGAGGGGCTTCGCGCCATCGCCGGACGCGTTGCGGGCAAGGCGCGCCTCACGCTCGACCCCTCCGAGCGGCATGGCTTCGAATACCAGTCCTGGTTCGGCTTCACGATCTACGCCGAGGGCCTCTCGGGGAGCCTGGGCCGTGGCGGTACCTACCAGATCCTGGGTCAGGCTGGCGAAGAGCCTGAGGCCGCAACCGGCTTCTCGCTCTATCCCGAGCCGTTGATCGAGGCACTCGCCGCGCGCTCGCAGGAGCCCAAGCGCCTGTTCCTCCCGCTCGGCCACGACCCGCGCATCGCCGCCCAGCAGCGCGCGGTGGGCTGGATCACGCTGGCCGCGCTCTCGGATGCGGACGATGGCAAGGCGCTCGGGTGCAGCCATGTCTTGCAAGGAGCCGAAGCCGTCCCGCTTTGAGCGGGAGGCGCCGGGGTGATTCGCGCCGGTGCGAGGGGGCAAGACGCAGCACCTGACGCATTTACGGCAATACAATCGCACGGGGGATGGGTTTCGTGGCAATTCTATTGCAGATAGTGGCCCGCGAACCTTGCTCTGGAGGGCGCCTTGGCTTAGGGCGCGCGACGGTACTTCAATCAGCAGTGAAAGCGTGAAGCGTTGGCAAACGTAACGGTGATCGGCGCCCAGTGGGGCGATGAGGGCAAAGGCAAGATCGTGGACTGGCTGGCTAGCCGGGCCGATGCGGTCGTGCGTTTCCAGGGCGGCCACAACGCTGGGCACACGCTCGTCGTGGGCGAGCAGGTCTACAAGCTGTCGCTGCTGCCTTCGGGCATCGTCACCGGCACGCTGTCGATCATCGGCAACGGCGTGGTGCTCGATCCCTGGCACCTCAAGTCCGAAGTCGAGAAGCTGCGCGGCCAGGGCGTCGAGATCAACGCGGACAACTTCGCGATCGCCGACAACTGCCCGCTGATCCTTCCCGTCCACCGCGAGCTCGATGGCCTGCGCGAAGCGGCCGCTGGCGCGGGCAAGATCGGCACCACCGGCCGCGGCATTGGCCCGGCCTACGAGGACAAGGTCGGCCGCCGCGCGATCCGCGTCTGCGACCTCGCGCATCTCGACGCGCTCGAGCCGCAGCTTGATCGTCTTTGCGCGCACCACGACGCACTGCGCGCCGGTTTCGGCCAGCCGCCGATCGACCGCGAGGCGCTGCTGAACGAACTGCGCGAGATCGCGCCGTTCGTGCTCCAGTTCGCCGGGCCGACCTGGCGCCGTCTCAACAAGGTGAAGAAGGCAGGGGCCCGTATCCTGTTCGAGGGCGCACAGGGCGTGCTGCTCGACGTCGATCACGGCACTTATCCTTTCGTCACCAGCTCCAACACCGTTTCGGGCACCGCGGCGAGCGGGTCGGGTCTCGGCCCTTCGGCGACCGGCTTCGTGCTGGGCATCGTCAAGGCCTACACCACGCGCGTCGGCTCGGGCCCGTTCCCGACCGAGCTTGAGGACGAGACCGGCCAGCGGCTGGGCGAGCGCGGCCATGAATTCGGCACCGTCACCGGTCGCAAGCGCCGCTGCGGCTGGTTCGACGCGGTGCTCACCCGCCAGTCCTGCGCCATTTCGGGCGTGACGGGCATCGCGCTGACCAAGCTCGACGTGCTCGACGGCTTCGAGAAGGTGAAGATCTGCACCGGCTACCGCCTCAATGGCAAGGTGCTCGACTACTTCCCGAGCCACGCCGCCGACCAGGCCGGTGTCGAGCCGATCTATGAGGAAATGGACGGCTGGCAGGGCACTACCGCGGGCGCGCGCTCGTGGGCGGACCTGCCTGCGCAGGCGATCAAGTACATCCAGCGCGTGCAGGAACTGATCGAGACGCCGGTTGCGCTGGTCTCGACCAGCCCCGAACGTGAAGACACGATCCTCGTGCGCGATCCTTTCGCGGACTGATCACAACCGGGTGCTTGGCGGTCCGTGCGCTTACGCACTGGCGAGCCGGTTCGTAGCTGATAGGATCGGGACATGCCTGGGCGTGTTCCGATCCTTCCGATTCTGGCGGCTGGCCTGCTGACGGGACCGGCTATGTCGCAGGCTCCCACCGATCTGCCCGCAGTCGATTATCTGCGCGTCGAGAAAGCGGCGCGGCGGCTTGAACTCTGGCAGGGCGTGCCGGGCGAGGGCGGGCACCGCGTCCGGGTCATCGAGGGTATCCAGCTCGGCGACGCGCCGGTTGGCCCCAAGCGTTTCGAAGGCGATGAGCGGACCCCCGAGGGCCGCTACGTGATCGATTGGGGCAATCCCCGCTCTGCCTACAATCTTTCGCTGCACATCTCCTATCCCAACGCCGAGGATCGCGCCTATGCACGGGCGCAAGGCCGCTCGGCAGGCGGCATGATCATGATCCACGGACAGCCCAACGACCGGGCTGGGGGGCGTGTACCGGGCGACTGGACCGACGGCTGTATCGCGGTCTCGAACGCCGAGATCGAATTCCTCTGGCAGGTGGTGGGCGACGGGACGCCGATCGAGATCGTGCCCTAGCGAGCTCAGGAAGGCATGCGGCTCGATTGCATAAAGCGGCATCAACAAGCACCAAATTGCACCGCGTGCACGATTGCCAAAAATAGTTAGATGCCTAACTAAGCGCTCATGCCGAACCGCGAAACACTTTCCGCCGCTTTGCCGGCGCATGTCATGACCTTGGGTCGGATCTGGCGCCAGCTGGCGGACCGTGTGCTGGCCTCGCTCGAGATTTCGAACTCGACGGGCTATGCACTGCTCCACCTCGAGCGCCTCGGCCTGGGGGCGCGCCAGTCGGATCTTGCGCGTGAAATCGGCATTACCGAGGCCTCGCTCGTACGCACCTTGCAGCAACTCGAACGCGCCGAACTGGTCGAGCGCGAGGCCGATCCCGACGACGGCCGCGCCAAACGTTTGCTGCTTACGCCGGAAGGGGCGCGCCTGGCGCGCCGGATAGATGCCAGGTTGATGGAATTGCGCGCAGAATTGCTCGAGGGTATCAGTGATGATGAACTCGGGGCAGTGGTGCGCGTTCTCGAGCGCGTATCGGCCCGCATAACCGAGAGGCGGGGGCGAGCGTGACGCAACGTTGGGGGATCAATGCCGCGCTGTTCAGCCTGAAAGGCTTCGCGGCTGCGGTGCTGGCGATGTACGTCGCCTTCTCGATCGGGATGGAGCGTCCCTACTGGGCTTTCCTGACCGCTTATATCGTGTCCGGCCCCTTTGCAGGTGCGGTCGTCTCGCGCGCGCTGTTCCGCCTGATCGGCACGTTCGTCGGGGCGACGATGGCGGTGGTGATCGTGCCGCCGCTGGTCGCCAATCCGCCAGTGCTGGTGCTGGCCATGGCGACGTGGACGGGGTTCTGCGTCTTCGTCTCGATGCTCGATCGCAAGCCGACCTCCTACATGTTCGTGCTCTCGGGCTACACGGCCTGTCTGATCGTCTGGCCGACGGTGGGCGCCCCGCAGGAGATCTTTACCATCGCCGCGCTGCGCACGCAGGAAATCGCCATCGGCATCCTGTGTTCGGCGCTGATCCACGGCGTGGTCTTTCCCAATTCGATCTCGAAGTTCCTGCTCGGCCGTGCCGACGATATCCTGCGCGATGCCGAGACCTGGAGCCGCGATGCCCTCCAGCTCGATCCGAGCGCCGAGCTGGAAGTCGAACGTCGCCGCCTGGCCCAGGACATCACCGAGTTGCACCAGCTCTCGATCCATCTTCCCTTCGAGACCAGCCGCCCCGCGCCGCGCATCCGCGCCGTGCGTGCGTTGCAGGACAATCTTTCACAGCTCCTGCCCTTGTGCGCGGCGATTTCAGATCGCGTGCGCACCTTGCGTGCGAGCGACGCGCTAAGCAGCGAGGAGGAAGCGCTCCTTGCCGACGTTCGGAACTGGATCGCCAGCCTTGAGGACGCTTCGCTCGAAGCGAGCGAGGCGACCGGGTTGACCCTGCAGCAGCGCAGCGCCGCGCTCGAGCCGGAGATTTCGGAGCAGAGCGACTGGCTCGCGCTGGTGCGCGTCAGCCTTCTCGCGCGGGTGGGGCAGATGATCGACGCGCACCTCAATTGCCGGGTGCTGGCGCGCCAGATCGCCACGCTCGACCGTCGTCCGGTCTCCGTGCGCGTGGGGCCGCTTCTCGAAGGGGCGGGCGAGCGGCCGCTCCACCGCGACTATTGGGGGGCGCTGCGTGGCGGGGCCGGAGCCTTCATCACGATCGTTCTGGGCTGCACGCTGTGGATCGGCCTCGGCTGGGACGAGGGTGGGACTTTCGTCATGCTCGCGGCGGTTTTCCTCTCGCTTTTTGCCGCGATGGACAATTCCCTGCCGCCGGTGCTCGGCTTCTTCAAGGGCACCGCGATCGCCACGGTGCTGGGCGCGCTTTATGGCTATGCGATCCTGCCCATGCTCAACGGTTTTCCGGAAATGGTCGCGGCGATGGCCCCGCCGCTGCTGATCCTGGGCGCGATGATGACAGTGCCGCGCTACCTGGGCTTCGCCTTGCCCGCGCTGCTGGGCCTCGGCAGTCCGTTCATCGTCTCGGAATCCTTCCGGATCATCGACTTCTCCACGTTCGTGAATGGGCAGATCGCGCAGCTCGGCGCGGTGCTATTCGCGCTCGTCATGGTCCGTCTTCTTCAGGCGGCCGGGGTGGAGCACGCCATCGCGCGCACGATGCGCGCGGGCTGGCAGGACATGGCCGATCGCGCCAACCGCATGGCGCCCCCCAACGTCAACGCCTGGATATCGCGCATGCTCGACCGTCTCGCGCTGCTGACCCCGCGCCTGATGGCGACGGGCAAGGCGCCGGGCGAACCGCTTTATGACGTGCTCCAGGATTTGCGGACGGGCGTGGCGGTGGGCGAATTGCGCCTGCTGAGGCTCGATATCCCGCCCGCCGAGCGGCAGGGCATTACCGATGTGCTCGCCGGGGTCGCCGGTTACTACCGCGCGCTCGAACCCGACGAACGCCGCGCCGCCGATCCCGAGCTGCTCGCACGCATCGACGCGGCGCTGCACCAGTTCTGCGCGGCGGCCCAGCAATCGCTGCGCCGGCGCGCGGCGCTGCCGCTCGTCACCTTGCGCCGAAATCTCTTCCCCGACGCCCCGCCGTTTACGGCCATGGCCCCGCTGACCGGAGTCCTTGCATGAACGGAGAATATTCGCTGAACGGCATCTTCGTGCCGTCGCTGCTGGTCTTCGGGATCATCGCCTCGCTGTGCACGGTGCTGCTGATCCGGGTGATCAACCACTTCGGGTTCTACCGGTTCGTCGCCTACCGCGCTCTCGTCGATCTCGCGCTCTACGTCATCGTCTTTGGCGCCGTCGCCTTCCTTGCCCCCCATTTCGGGTTCGCTCCATGAAAAACACACTCGCCATGCTCGGCCGCAGCGCGGCCACCATCGTCATCGTCCTCGTCGCCATCGTGATCGCGGTTTGGATGTGGAACCACTACGAGAACACGCCCTGGACCCGCGACGGACGCGTGCGCGCCGACGTGGTGCGGGTTACCCCCGACATCTCGGGCCTCGTCACTTCGGTCGAGGTGCGCGACAACCAGCTGGTCAAGGCCGGGGACCTGCTCTTCGTGATCGACAAGCCGCGCTACACGCTCGCGGTCCAGCAGGCGCAGGCCAGCGTCGCGAGCGCGCAGGCGACCCTGGCGCAAGCGCGCCGCGAGGCCAACCGCGACCGCGCGCTCGGCGATCTCGTCGCCACCGAGACCCACGAACAGAACCTTGCCCGCGTGCAGACCGCCGAGGCGGCACTGGCCGAGGCGCGCTCCGCGCTCGACGGGGCCGAGCTCAATCTCCAGCGCACGCAAGTCCACGCCTCGGTCGACGGCACGGTGACCAACCTCGACCTGCACCCGGGCGATTATCTCGCCGCGGGCAAGCAGGCGATGGCGCTGGTCGACCGCTCCTCGCTGCGCGTCGAGGGCTATTTCGAGGAAACCAAGCTGCCGATGATCCGCATCGGCGCGCCGGTGGTGGTGCACCTCATGGGCGAGGACCGCGACATCAAGGGCCGTGTCGAAAGCATCGCGGCGGGTATCAGCGACAGTTCGCGCGGCGATGCCAGCAATCTCCTGCCCGACGTCGAGGCGACCTTTTCGTGGGTGCGCCTGCCCCAGCGCATCCCCGTGCGGGTCAAGCTGATCGACGTGCCCAAGGACGTTCGCCTGGTCCTCGGGCGCACCGCGACGGTGACGGTCGAGCCCGCGCCGGTCCGGAAAGACCGGCCCGTCGCGGCGAAAGTCGGGAAGGTGCAGCCGTGAGACCAGTGCGCTCCTTCGTTGCCCTGGGCGCGCTCTCACTCGCGCTGGCCGCCTGCGCTACAGCCGGGCCCGACTACCATCCGCCCGAGAACGCCGTTGCCAACAGTCCGTCGGCCGAGGCTCCTTTCGCCTCGGGCAACGACCCGGCCTTTGCGCAGGCGCCTTTGCCCGATCGCTGGTGGCACCTCTACGAGGATCCCCGCCTCGACAGCCTGGTCGAAGAGGCGCTTGGCGCCAACGCCGACTTGCGCGTCGCCGAGGCCAACGTGCTGAGGGCCGAGGCGGTCGTGCGCGAGGCGGGCGGTGCAACGACGATTGGCACCGAGGTCAGCAGCGGTGTCACGCAGGAGCGTAACCATTCGCTGCGCTCGGCGGGGACCAACATGCCCGGCATCCTCACCGGCAATCTCGGCCTGTCGCTGAGCTATCCGCTCGACCTGCGTGGCAAGCTGCGGCGCGCGATCGAGGCGGCGCAGGGAGACCGTGAGGCGGTCGAGGCAGCGCGCGACACGGTGCGCATCACCGTCGCGGCGGCCACGACCCGGGCCTATGCCCAGGTTTGCGCGGCCAATTACCAGATCGCCACCGTGCGCAAGGTCATCGAGCTGCAGGAGCAGACGCTTTCGGCCACGCAGCGCCTCCAGAAGGGCGGGCGCGGCACCAGTTTCGACGTGAGCCGGGCGCGCACCGCGGTCGATACCAGCGCGGCGAGCCTTCCGGCCTACTTTGCCCAACGCAAGAGCGCGCTCTACCTGCTGGCGACACTGCTGGGCCGTGCTCCGGCGGACTACCCCAAGGACGTGGAGAGCTGCGCGGAGCTGCCGCGCCTTTCCCAGCCGTTGCCGATCGGCGATGGCGCCGCGCTGATCCGCCGGCGCCCCGACATTCGCCAAGCCGAGCGCACCATCGCGGCGGATACGGCGCGCATCGGCGTCGCGACGGCCGATCTCTATCCCTCGATCAGCCTGGCCGGCGGGGTTGCGATCTCCAACCAGGTCAGCGAGCTGCCGCGGCAGGAATCGTTCGGGTTCGGGATCGGTCCGCTGCTGAGCTGGAGCTGGCCCAACCGCAAGCCGGTGCGCGCGCGGATCGATCAGGCCGACGCGCGCGTTCAGGCCGATATTGCCCAGTTCGATTCGACCGTCCTCACTGCACTGCGCACCACGGAAACCGCGCTCGATGGTTATGCGCGCAACCGCGAAAGGGCCGCCGCGCTTGGCAAGGCGGCGCAGAGCGCGGGGGTTTCGGCGGCGCAGGCGAACAAGCTGTTCCGCTTCGGACGGGGGGATTTCCTCTCCCTGCTCAGTGCGCAAAGCGCGCTGGCTTCGGCGCAAGTCAGCCACGCGGCAGCGCAGGCCGCGCTGGTCGACAACCAGATCACGGTGTTCCTCTCGCTCGGCGGCGGCTGGGAGAAGGCCCCGGTCCCGGCCGCTGGCGGGCAAGGCACGGCCACTCCGGCTGGCGAGGCGGCGGTGGCCCCGAAGGGCTGATCAGAAGTCGACCGCGATGCCCTTGTGCACCCAGTCACCGTAGCGGGTGGGGGAGAGGCCCTCGGGGTCTTCCTCCTCCGCCGCGTCGTTCGGGATCTTGGGCGCCGGTTGGGGCGCAGGCTCGTTCGTCCAGTGGGCCGGCTTGGTGAAGCCGGCGGGACGGGTGGTTGCGCGCTTGGTCATGGGCCCTCTCTGCGACGGCTGGCGGGAAAAGGCAATCGCCTGTAAGGCGCTGCGATGGATATTCCCGGTCTTCCCGCGCGCCGTGCCGCGCTCAATCTCATCGATGCCGTGCTGCGGCGGGGCGAAACGCTCGACCAGGCGGCCGGCGCGGCGCTTTCACGCGTGCGCGGCGAGCCCGACCGGGCGCTTGCGCGCGCCATCGCGGGCGAAGTGCTGCGCTGGCGGGGCGATCTCGACGACCTGATCGACAGCGCGACGCGCCAGCCGCTCGCCGAGGACGCCAAGGCCCGCGCGGTGCTCGAGATCATGCTGGCGCAAGTCCTGCGCCTCGAGACACCCGCCCACGCCGTGATCGCCACCGGCCTGCCGCTTTTGGCGGGTGGCCCGCGCCGCCTGGCGCATGGCGTCTTCTCGACGCTCACCAAGCGCGGTGTCTCGTTGCCCGAAGTGCCGACCCTGCCCGAGGACGCGCGCGAACGTTGGGGCGCGCGGGCCGAGGCGATCGCGCAAGGCCTCGCCTTGCCCCCGCCGCTCGACCTGGCGCTGCGCGATCCTGGCGAGACCGCGCTCTGGGCCGAGCGTCTGGGCGGCACTTCGCTGATGCCCGGCCACGTGCGGGTTTCACGTGGGAGCGCGGTGTCCGAACTGGCGGGTTTCGGCGAAGGCGCGTGGTGGGTGCAGGACCTCGCCGCGAGCCTGCCCGCGCGGCTTCTGGGCGCAGGCGAGGGCCGCCGCGTGCTCGACTTGTGCGCCGCGCCGGGAGGCAAGACCATGCAATTGGCGGCGGCAGGTTGGCAGGTCACCGCGCTCGACATCGCGGGGCGTCGTCTCGAACGCCTGCGCGAAAACCTCGCGCGCACGCGCCTTGAGGCCGAAGTGGTTCAGGTCGATGCGCTCACCTGGACGCCCGATGCGCCTTTCGAGGCGATCCTGCTCGATGCGCCCTGCACGGCGACGGGCACCTGCCGGCGCCATCCCGACGTGCTCCACCGCGTGGGTCTGCGCCAGATCGTGGAGATGACGCAGATCCAGTCGGCTTTGCTCGAACGTGCGGCCAGTTGGCTGGCGCCGGGCGGGACGCTGATCTACGCGGTCTGCTCTATGGAGGCGGCGGAAGGCGAGGATCGCGCGCGCGCAGTTTCGGGCCTTGCCGCAGAGGCGATCACGTCGCCAGAGCTGCCCGAAGGTCTTGCACCGGGCCCGGAGGGCTGGCTGCGCACCGACCCCGGCATGCTCGAGGCCGCCGGGGGCCTCGACGGGTTCTTCATCGCGCGCTGGCGCAAGGCCTGACCGGCCCGATCGTCTCCGCAAGGGAGCGCCCGGACCGGTCCTGGGTCGGCCGGGTCAGGCCTTTTCGGCCTTTACCGCGTTCTGGAAGCTCTTGCGCAGCTTCATCAGCTTGGGCGGGATCACGGCGAGGCAGTAGGGATTGCGCTGGCCTTCGCCTTCCCAGTACTCCTGATGGTAGTCCTCGGCCGGGTACCAGGTCGCCGGTCCCTCGATCGTGGTGACGATCGGCTCGGCGCTGGTCTCGGCCGCGCGGGTGATCGCGGCTTCGGCCTCGGCGCGCTGGTCATCGTCGAGCGGGAAGATCGCCGAACGGTACTGCGTGCCGACGTCGTTGCCCTGGCGGTTGAGCTGCGTGGGATCGTGCGTGCCCATGAACACGTCGAGGATCTGCGCGTAAGAGATCGCGTGCGGGTCGTACGTGAGGCGGATCGCCTCGGCGTGGCCGGTCGCGCCCGAGCAGACCTCCTTGTAGGTCGGATCGGCCACCGTTCCGCCGATGTAGCCGCTCTCGACCTCGGTCACGCCGATCACGTCGCGAAAGACGGCCTCGGTGCACCAGAAGCATCCGCCGGCCACGATTGCTGTTTCCATGATCTTGGTTGTCCTTGTTGTCGGGGGGTAATGGTCGCTAGATAGGCATCGAAACCGTGCTTGTCATTGTCCGGGCGTAAACTAGGTTGCGCACGACGAACGCTCGCCTCAGGGTGGCGGGATGCGGGCCGGCCCCGCGAGGAGGATTTTCATGCGTCGTTTCATGCTTGCCCTTTCCACCGGCCTCGGCCTGATCTCGGCTCCCGTGCTGGCGCAGGACGCGCCCGATCCCGCTTCGGCGGTCACCTGCGAGGGCTGCAAGGAAGCGCTCGAGGCGGCGGTCGCGAACCCCGCGCGCCAGGCGGACGCCGCGCGCGACAAGTACCGCCACCCGGTCGAGACCCTGCTGTTCATGGGCGTCGCACCCGACATGAAGGTGGGCGAATACGCCCCGGGCGGCGAATGGTACTCGCACGTGCTCTCGACCTACCTTTCCGAGGAAGGGCACCTCACTGGCCTGTTCTTCAACCCCGACGTGGTGCCGATGGATGCCGCGAAGCTGAACGAGGCGGCCGCGGCCTTCCCGGGGCTCGTCGCCGGGGCGAGCGGCGCCGATCCCGATTCGATCTCGGCGATGACGCTCAAGGACGTGCCCGAGGCGGAGAAGGGCACTTATGACCGCATCCTGCTCTTCCGCATGCTCCACAACATGTTGCGCTGGAACGCGGCGGACAGCGAGATCCAGACGATGCGCGCGCTGCTCAAGCCAGACGGCCTGCTCGGCGTCATCCAGCACCGCGCCAAGGCCGACGCGCCCGACGCCTACGTCGATGGCAGCAAGGGCTACTTGCGCCAGGCCGACGTCGTCGCGCTGATGGAGCGCAACGGCTTCGAACTGGTCGCCAGCTCCGAAATCAACGCCAATCCCAAGGATACCGCGAATTGGCCGGGCGGCGTCTGGACCCTGCCTCCCCAACTCGCGCTCAAGGAGCAGGACCGCAAGAAGTACGAGGCGATCGGTGAAAGTGATCGCATGACGCTTCTTTTCCGCAAGCGCGACTGATAGCAGCGGCACCCATGAGCACCGTTACCGTCGCCGCACTCCAGCTTCCCCTCGGCTCGTCCAACGAGGCCGAGAACATCGCCGCCGTGTCCGCCCTCGTCGAAGAGGCCGCGGACAAGGGGGCGCAGATCATTCTGCCGCCCGAGCTGTTCTCCGGCCCCTATTTCTGCAAGACCGAGGAAGAGGAGCTCTTCGTACTCGCTCGGCCCACGCGCGAGCATCCCTCGGTGCTCGCGATGCAGGCGCTCGCCGCGAAGCGCAAGGTGACGATCCCGACCAGCTTTTTCGAAAAGGACGGGCACCACTACTACAATACCCTGGCCATGATCGGGCCCGACGGCGCGATCATGGGCACTTACCGCAAGAGCCACATTCCCGACGGTCCAGGCTATGAAGAGAAATACTACTTCCGCCCCGGGAACGATGGCTTCAAGGTCTGGGATGTGCCGGTGGGCGAGCGCACGGTGCGCATCGGCGTCGGCGTGTGCTGGGACCAGTGGTATCCCGAATGCGCGCGGGTGATGGCGCTGATGGGGGCCGAGCTGCTGTTCTACCCCACCGCCATCGGCACCGAGCCCTACGACGCCACGCTCGACACCAGCCGTATGTGGCGCCGCGCGATGATCGGCCATTCGGTGTCGAACTGCATGCCGGTGATCGCCGCCAACCGCATCGGTATCGAGGCCGAGTGCGGCAGCGAGCAGACCTTCTACGGCCACTCCTTCATTTCCGACGAATGGGGCGACTACGTCACCGAATTCGGCAAGGCGGAAAGCGGCGTTCTCGTGGCGACACTCGACCTTGCCCGGGCCGCGAAGCACCGTGCAGGCATGGGTTTCTTCCGCGACCGCCGACCGCAGCTCTACGGCCGTATCGCGCAGGATATCTGAGGCGGCATGTCCGGTTCGGTGCACGACGCGGGCGAGGCGAGGCAGCGCTATCTCCTGGCCCTTGGCTCCAACCGGACACACCATCGGTTCGGTACGCCGCGCCGGGTGCTCGAACACGCGCTTGGCAAGATCGAGCAGGAGCTCGGCGTGCTCGTGGCGGTCTCGCCGCTGATCGAGACGCCCCCGATCGGCCCCTCGCGTCGACGCTACATCAACGCCGCGGCCATCCTCGAGACGGATCGCATGCCGCCCCAGGTCATCGCGACCTTGCTTGCGATCGAAGCCCGCTTCGGGCGAAGGCGGCAGGGGCAGGCGTGGCAATCGCGCGTTCTCGACCTCGATATCGTGCTCTGGAGCAGCGGGCCCTTTGCGCTCGACGACGGGGAAACCTGCCTCGTTCTGCCGCATCCCGCCTACCGCCAGCGCGACTTCGTGCTCGGCCCGGCCCGCACGATCGCGGGCAACTGGCGCGACCCGCTCACAGGTTTGACCATCCGCCAGCAATTCGCGCGCTTGACCAAGCCTCGTCATGCCCTTAGGTGACCCTCCACCGGATGCGTAATCGCCATCGGGGGCCCTTAGCTCAGTCGGTAGAGCAACTGACTTTTAATCAGTAGGTCGCTGGTTCGAACCCAGCAGGGCTCACCATTCGAACCCAAGTCATTTCAATGACTTATGTTTGATCACTCTACCACATAAAGCCGCGGCCGGCCCGAAGTGTGACCATTTTTGTGACCTTGCCCTTCTGACTTTTCAGGCACTTGGCCGATTGGCTTTGTGTCCTCGAAAATCAGTTGGTCGGCAAAAGGCTGCAAATGCTTGACCGACATATGCGCATAGCGACGCACCATCGTGTCCGATTTCCAACCTCCCAACTCCTGAAGTACCCATGTGGGGACATCATTCTGCCGGAGCCAACTCGCCCAAGTGTGACGCAGATCGTGCCAACGAAAATTGGTGATCCCCGCGCGCTTGAGCGCATCTTTCCACGCTTTGGTGTTCACCTGGTTGATCGGCTTCCCCCGATAGGTGAATACGTGGTCCGTGTACTTTTCCTTACGCCTTGTGAGGACCGCCATAGCCAATTCGTTGAGCGGGACACCTAAAGCATTACCGTTCTTTGTCTCGCCATGTGCGATCATCACGATCTTGCGGCGAAGATCGACTTGCTCCCACGTCAGGCGCCTGATGTTGCCTTGCCGCAATCCGGTTGCGAGTGCGAACAGCATCATGTCCCGCTGGTGTTCCGGCAACTCCGCCAGAAGCCGTTCAGCTTGTGCGTGCGTCAACCAGCGCACCCGCGGCTGCTCGTTCCTGACATAGGTCTTGAACGCGGGCATCGTCTCGATCCATTCCCATTCCCGCATCGCGATCCGGAAGATGGCGCGGATGAGCGCCACATAAAGATCCTTGGTTCGCGGTGCGGTTTTTGCGAGATGGCGCGTAATCAAGCCATCGATCATATCCCGGCTTATTTGGTCCAACGTCTTGCCGCGCAGGAAACGAGTGAAAAATCGAATCCGAAACACGTCGTCCATGTAGGATTTCTTGTGCTTCTTTTCCTGCAACCATCGCAAAGCTGCCTCGTCCCATGTCCGCTTTGGCTTCTGCTTGAGCTTGGCAAGATCCCACAGCTGGGCCTTCAACTTGTCGTGGTATTCCTGGGCCTTTTTCCGGTCGGTCGTTCCAGTAGAATGTCTAAGGAGCGTTCCGTCCGGTGCTGTGAGTTTGACGTAGTATATGTCTGCACGCTTCCAGAGTGCCATTGTGCCTCCTTTCGGTCGGCACTCAGTCGCATCCGTGCGGGCGCAGAATATCGTGCCTGCACATCGGCGACAAGGTCGGCCTGCTGAAAGCGCCAGTCCCGCCCCAATTTGGCGCCGCGAATGATGCCTTCGCGAACATAAGATCGAAGAGTGTTCGGGTGGACGCCTATAAAGTCGGCAGCCTGCTTGAGGTTTAGCAGTGCCCCATGGTCAGGTGGTGGACTAACCACGTTCGGTCATTCTGAATTCGCCGTTAGACAAGCCTGTTTGGTGCTCCTGGAAAATTTTAGCGACACCCACGAGGTCAGTGGAGCAATACCTGATGGCTCCGTTTTTAAAGGTTGGCAGGGCGCGGATCTCGATTTCCATTCACACCTCCATCATGTTTTCACTATTGGAAACACAAAAGAATCGGCGATTCAAATGGTATCGGGACCAGTCTCGCTAGGACTGGCTGAGTCTAACTTGTCATCGGTTCGGAACGGGGGACTGTCCTCCATGGTGCTCAGGTCGGCTTGCTCCGGTGAGGTTTCGCTGTCTGTCAATAACATCGTCCTTGGCAAGTCGCGCAGCGCACACCGGTATCGTGGACGTATGGCGCTAGCCTTTTTGGCCGAACAGGTTGGCGAGGAAAACTCCTCCAATATCCGCGGCCTCTCGAGTGACAGTGTGACCAAGGCCGTCAATGACGGCGAGTTCGGCGTTATAGCCTGCATTTACCAGCCGCTCTTCAGCCAGACGGGCTTCTTCGATCGGCATGATCGGGTCGACTGTGCCGTTGATCATCAACAGCGGCGTTTGAGGCGCTGGAAAGGCAAAAGGCGCAGGCGAGGCAAGGCGCCCTGAGAGCGCAAGCACTCCACCCACCGGCCAGCGACCGGATACCACGCCATCAAGTGCCATGATACTTCCTTGCGAGAAGCCCACAAGCGCGACCCGGTCTAGCCGATCGTTCATCCCGTTCGCGGTGACGATCTCTTCCAGCACACGGTCGAACTCGTAACGTGCGGCGACGATTCGCTCTGCGCGATTGGCTTTGTTCACGCCACTCACGCTGAACCATTGTCGTCCTGCTCCGCCCTGGTCAAAAGCCTGAGGGCCGTCCGGTGCGGCAAAGGCGGTGTCGGGAAGACGTGCTTCCCATACCCGCGCGAGACCGGAAATATCCGCACCGCGGCTCCCGACGCCATGAAGGAAGATGACGAGCGTATCGGTCATACGTTCCCTCTCGTCGTTGGTGCGATCACATCATCGAGCCCAGGAAGATGGGGGCCGACAGGAACGATCAGCGTCGGGTTAAGTGCCTTGATCGAATAGTAGCCGCGCTTGATGTGGTCGATATTAACGGTCTCGCGCACGCCTGGGACAGTCAGCATGTGCGTCAGGTACTCGTTGAGGTGCGGGTAATCGCTGATGCGTCGAAGGTTGCACTTGAAGAGACTGAAATAGGCGGCGTCGAAACGCACCAGTGTCACGAAAAGGCGAATGTCCGCTTCGGTCAGATGGCTGCCTGTCAGGAAGGGACCAGTTCGTTCGAGGCGGTTCTCGAGCGCATCGAGCATGCCGAACACGTCCCGGAAAGCCTCTTCATAAGCCACCTGTGTGGTCGCAAAGCCAGCACGATACACACCATTGTTAAGGGCCGGGTAGATCGCCTCGTTGAGCGCATCGATGCTGTCGCGGAGGGCCAAGGGATAAAGGTCGACCGCCTCATCGGCGAGCCCGCCGAAACCGGTATTGAACATGCGCAGGATATCGGCCGATTCGTTGTTGACGATCGTATCGCGTTCCTTGTCCCAAAGCACCGGTACTGTAGCGCGACCGGTGTAGGACGGTTCAGCGCGCGTATAGAGTTCGTGGATGTAGCGCGCATCGTGGAGCGGATCGGAAGTGCTCCCTGGATAGTTGCCAAAGCCCCAGCCGAAATCGCCCAGCGTCGGCTCGACCACGGAGACAGAGATCGAGTCCTCGAGCCCCTTAAGCCTGCGCGCGATCAGGGTGCGCGAAGCCCACGGGCAGATCAGCGCGACATAGAGGTGATAGCGCCCTCTTTCAGCCTTGAAGCCGCCTTCGCCGGTAGGTCCAGCAGTGCCGTCGGGTGTGATCCAGTTGCGGAAACCCGAGACCTGACGCACGAAGCCGCCCTGTTCGTCGGTAGCCTGCACAGGCTGCCATTCGGCCGTCCACTTGCCATTTACGAGCATCGTTCGCTTTCCTTGTTCGTCATTTTCTGGTCGCGTTGAGTGCGACGCTAACCTTTACCGCACCAGCAACCGCCTCGGTCCCAGCGAACTGCCCCTGGCCAATGCCGAACCAACGGCGATCGATTGTAAGGTTGCCATCCATGTGTGCCAGCTTGCCGGTGATCACCAGCTTGAAGGGCAGGCTGGCGCGGCGGCTCACGCCGCGGATCGTAAGTGTCCCATCGGCGACATAGCGACCGTTGCCAAGCGCTTTGAATGCGCTCGAGCGAAACGTTGCCTGAGGAAAGGCACGGGTGTTGAACCAGTCGGGCGTGGGCAGGCTTTGGTCACGCGTTGCATCGCCGGTAGCAGCCGATGCGGTGTCAATGACTGCAGTTACGCTAGAGCCTGCAAGATTGTTCGGATCAAAGGCGATCCTTGCATCGAAGCGGCGAAACGTACCGTTCAACGGTTGCCCGTTCATGGCCGCGGTGAAAGCTACTTTGGAGTGGGCCTTGTCGACGTTCCAGCCGGGCGCGGGAGTGGCGGCGAAGGCCGGTGTACCACTGAGTAGGGCGGCGATGAACGCCAATCTTGTTGTCATTCGCATTGTGAAACCTTCGAGTGCTGTCACCGCGGTGCGGAAGAAAGAAACGGAACCATCCGGCCCAACACGCCATCGCGATTTAGAAACTGATGTTTGAGAGCCGCCGCGACATGAAGCGCGATGAGCGCCGAGCCGCCGAAGGCGAGGGAGACGTGAATCCAGCTGGCCCCACCCTCGACCGCGGTTTTGGGAGCTGCGGGAAGATCATGCAGGACGCCGATGTGCGGCCAGGGGATAGTATGCCAGAGCAGGGTTGGAATATTCAATGCGCTGGTCGAAACGAGGACCCAGCCGGTAAGTGGCATCCCGATCATCAGGGCATAAAAGAAGGCGTGCGTCGCGCTGGCAGCGAACCGTTCGAAGGCACCCATGCCTTCTGGCAGCGATGGGGGGCGATGCGTCAGGCGCCAAGCCAGCCGCACGAAACTGAGCACAAGCACCGTGATGCCGAATGATTTGTGCAACTGGAAGGCATCGAACTGGGCCAGACCTTCGAGAGTGCCCATGCGCCAGCCGAGATAGAGGTTGATGAGGATCATCAGCGCGATCGTCCAATGAAGGACCATCGCCACGAATGAATAGCGAGTGGGGAACTGGGGCTGCATGGCGGGAGCCTTAGAAAAAGGGGGCAGGTAGCCGCTTGATCACGGGCCGGCGGGAAAAGGCTGTTCCTGTTCCCCGCCGGACTTGCATCAGGGCTGCTTTTCGAAGGCGGCGGTGATGTCGATTCGAACTTCGTCGCTGACAGCTGGAACGTATTTGGTCACACCGAAATCCGAACGCTTGAGCGTTCCGGAGGCGCTAAAGCCCACCGTGTAGGCCTTATCCATCATGTTGACGCCGGCGCCGCCAAGCTTGGCGTCGAGCGTGAATGGCCTGCTGACGCCGTGCAGGGTGATCGTACCCGAGATACGCGCGGTGTTCGCGCTCGTCTGAACGACCTTGTTCGAGACGAAGCGGATCGTCGGATAGGTTGCTGCGTCGAACCAGTCGGCGCTCTTGAGTTCACCATCCAAGGTCGCGTTGGTGGTCGAGATTGCAGCCACGGGCAGTGAGACGTCGAGCTTGGTGTCCGCAAGGGCCTTGGGGTTGAGCGTCAGCGTGCCGCTGGCTCCCGGAATGACGCCAAAGAAGTCATTGAAACCGAAGTGGTTGACAGTGAAACGGGCGAGCGTGTGATTGGTCTCGACCTTGTAGGAGCCAGCCTGAATCGTTTCCGGTGCGGCTGGAGCGTCGGCAAAGACACTGCCTGAGAGCGACACGGCGGAAACGGCGGTCGCGGCGAGCAGGGCGGCAAGAGCATGTGACTTCATGATAGGAATTCCTCCGGTGGGCGGCAGCCTGTGCCGCTATTTCGACCGGAGCTTTCCGATCGGTGCGGCCCATATGGAGGAATTACGTCGGGTGTATAATCTGCTATTTTATTACATAACTATAAACCCATAGTTTAAAATGTGTCTGGAACTCCCAGAATGTGTGGCGCTACCAATCTTTCGCCAGGGAAGGCAGACGTTTGACAAGAAAGTCGATCCAGGCGCGGGTTTTGGCGGCCGGGCGGCGCGTGGGATGTGTCACGGTATGAATTGCGCCGAGATCGATTGGAGGGGCATCAAGCGCAAGTTCCACCAATTCACCAGCGGCTAAGCGCTGGGCTGTCATGAAACGCGGGGCATAGATAATCCCCTGCCCATGGCAAGCTGCGATCATCAGGGCTTCGCCGTTGTTGGCGCGCAGACTTCCGCGCACGGGGACCTGTAAACTGCCGTCCGCGCCGAAACCCCACATGTGTGTGCCGACGTGCGGAGCCAGAGTGTATCCGAGGCAATCGTGCACCGAAAGCTCGGCGACCGTGGTCGGGGTTCCTCGACGCGATAGATATTTGGGGGCGGCGCAGACTGATAGTCTGACCGGAGCCAATCGACGTGCGAGGAGGGCGCTGTCGGGTAGCCGTCCTATGCGGATCGCGACGTCCCAACGCTCTTCAAGCAAGTCTACATAACGGTCGTTTAGTCCCAACTCGATGATGACGCCGGGATGAACTTCCGCGAATTCCGCTATAAGGCCGGACAAGTGCATGACCCCGAACGTCGCCGGCGCACTGACCCGCAACAGCCCTTCGATCACGACCGCGCGTGCTGAAACTTCGTATTCGGCTTCGCGCAGATCTGAAATGATCCGTTCGGCTTGTTCCAGAAAGTGCGCTCCAGCCTCGGTCAGTGCAAGACGGCGCGTGGTTCGGTTGACGAGTGTCACACCGAGCCGGTCTTCGAGCGCTGCAAGGTGCTTTGCTGCCATCACGGCAGATATTCCAGCTTCGCGCGCTGCTGCCGAGAGCGAGCCCAACCGCATGGCGCGCACGAAAATTTCGATGCCAGTCAGTCGATCAGCCATTCGTCCTTCCTTTGCGATGCACGCTGTCGGTGCCGCTCAGGGGTATCTCCTGTCGGGTCCGATCGGGCAATCTTTAGAACCAAGCCCCTTCATATGGATGAAGTACAGGCGCCTGGCCGCAGCCAAGCTTGATGGACTATCTCGTCTTGGTGCAGAACCTGGGGATCGTGCAGGCCCTGCGTTCGATCACGGCAGCGTGGCTGCCAGCGTACGCCATCGCATCGAGTGCGCGCCTCAGGGAAGGGTGACCACGATCTTTCCTCCAGCTTGATTGGATTCCATGAGGCGATGCGCCTCGACGATTTGCTCAAATGGAAAAATCGCGCCGATCCGCGCTTCCAGGCGGTTGGCCGCGACAGCATCAAGCAGGTCCTGAAGCGGCAAATCCATGAACTCTTCAACTCCGCCTGAATACGTCGACAGATTGACGCCGGACGGGATGATTTCCATCGGTTCAAAATTCTCGATTACCCATGCATTGCCGACCATCCCAGCCATGCAGACCGTGCCGCCCTTGCGCGCAGATCGCAATGAATCGGCCAGAGTAGTCGTGCCGACAAGTTCGAGGACCTTGTCGACACCTCCCAGCATTTGATTGATGGAGCCTGCAATAGCTCCGTCATCGATGAGTGCATGGTCGGCGCCATTGGCAGTCAAAAGAGCGCAGGCAGCTTCTCTCCGCGTGGTCGCCACAACGTGGACGCCATGGGCCTTCGCGATGGCGCATGCCATCAATCCCACCGAAGTCGTTCCCCCGCGAATAAGCAAAGTTTCGCCCTCTCGGAGCTTCAAGGTGCCGAACAGCGCTCCCCACGCCGTTTGCAGCATTTCGGGCAATGCTGCCACTTGTGCCCACGGCAGATCACTTTGAAAGCTGCGGACCTGGGCTGCGGGAACGCAAGTGAATTGCGCATAACTACCATCGAACGCACGCCCCATTCCGCCCATGACGGTAGCGACCTTGGTTTTCGGGGCGAACTCGCCGCCGGGAGCGAGGGCGACTTCGCCGACCGCTTCGATGCCCAGAACGCGCGGAAATTTGACGTTGGGTGAATGACCCTGCCGGGTGAAAAGCTCTGAACGGTTGAGCCCAATGGCTCTGACTTTGATCAGCACCTCCCCTGCCTTGGGTGTCGGAACAGAGCGAGTTTCGAGCTTCAACGCATCAGGTCCGCCGGGTTGGTACACGACCGCGGCAACCATGGACCTTGGTTGGGAATCTGCTCTCATATCCTGTTCCTTACGTGATCTTGTCCGTTGGATCGCCAGGCGAGCTAAGGCTGTGGCGCCTGGCAAAGCTGGCGGGGAGGAGAACTATGCCTGATGCGCGCGTTTACAATCGACTTTTGGGCGCTGTACCGGATAAAGCGAGGCTCTTTGTCGACGTGAGCGCTCCAATATGATCGAAGATCCCTTGTCAGGAGTGACTGTCTTCGTGACTTGCGCGCGTGCTAGCAGCTTCACCGAGGCTGCCCAACGGCTCGGCATCACGAAATCCGCGGTAGGCAAGGCCATTGCGCGCCTGGAAACCAGGCTGGGTATAACGCTCTTCAATCGGTCTACGCGTGTCGTGCGCTTGACGGCGGACGGCGAGTCATATCTGGCAGCTTGTGTTTCTGCTTTGGAGGAGGTCACCGCCGCGCAAGACGCCTTGGCATCGTCGGGGACTATCTTGAGCGGTCGCGTGCGGATCGACATGCCGGTGGCTGTCGGGCGAAAAGTCTTGTTACCGATCCTGCTGGACATTGTTCAACCTCATCCAGGTCTGCGTCTGGCGCTGAGCTTCACGGATTCCTTGAGTGACTTGCTCGAGGACAAAGTTGATTTGGCGATCCGCTTTGGTGCGCTTGCCGATAGCAGTGTTCTAATCGCCCGCCGCTTGGCGGATCAGAAGCGCGTAATCTGCGCTGCCCCAGAATATCTGGATCGGGCAGGGCGGCCTCACGACTTGTCCGATCTTGATTTGCATGAATGCATTGTCGGATCACTGCAAGGCCCACCTACGGCCTGGCTGGTTAGCAACGGTGATCAAGTGGTAAAGCATGCACCAAGCCACTTCCATAATGTCAGTGATGGAGAGGCCATGGTCGATATGGCTCGCGCGGGCTTTGGGCTTATCCAGGTTCCCGAGGCGATGGTCCGCGACGACATCGCAGCCGGTAAACTTGAGGAAGTGCTGCATGGTTTTACTGGTCCGTCCATCCCCGTGCACGCCGTTTGGCCCCGGCAGGCGCACCTTAGCCCCCGTGTACGCCACATCGTCGATCGGCTTGTGATTGAAGCTGCAAAAGGGCGCCTCGGTTGAACATCTTGCGCAGCTTTCACTCCTTCGACGAACCTCGGAAGGCATGTATTGACGAATTTTGGGATACTCTCTTGTTCTGAGGTAGGGTCTTTATCGCAGCAATTCTACAATTAGATAAGTTGCGCAACGCTTGTGGCAGCCGCCATGCGCGACAAAGGATACCTCCATGAACAATGAAATCTATTCGATCTATCACCTTTCGATCCAGCCATCCGATTTCCCGGAATTCCTTACTCTAATTGGAAAAATCGTGGACGGCAGCTCGCAGGAGCCTGGCACTCTCACGTACGAATTCGTCGTTAACGCAGATAAGACGGCTGTACACATTCTCGAGCGCTATGCCATGGAAGGTCTCATCCCTCACGTCGAGCAGACATTCGCGCCGTTCGCCGAAGAATTCCTGCGTCTCTGCAAGATCGAGGCGCTCTATGTCTATGGCAACCCGACGGCACCCATTCGAGCAAAGCTCGATAGCTTTGGCGCAGTGTATCTTGCTCCTTTCGCCGGATTTACGCGTTCTTGAAACGCCTGCAGGTCCCGGTGTGAGGTTGCCGAGAGGCACGCTCGGGCTCAACCGCTTCGGTTGTCACTGGATTGGGTATGAGCTCGGCGCGTGTCTCCATCGGTCGTGAAGCCGCATCACGGACCGCGCAATCATCGCAATTATTCCAATTTTCGGAAGGCCGTTTCATGGCAGACCCCATTCTTGCAATGCTGGATCAGCGCAGCACAACAAATCTCTTCGATCCGCAGGTCCGTGTCGAGGATGCCCAAATTTCGGAATTGGTCCGTGTGGCCACGAAAGCGCCGACCGCGTTCAACCTTCAGAATTGGCGCTTCATCGCCGTTCGCTCAGAAGAAGGGAAGCAGCGCCTTCGTTCCTTGGCGTTCGGTCAGGAAAAAGTGGAAGATGCAGCCGTCACCTTCATTGTTTGCGGTGTGCTGCCGGAAAGTTCGGACGTACCTGTGCGTCTGGCGCCCATGGTTGAGGCTGGCTATATGCCGTCGGATCTGGTCGCCGGATGGATGCGCGGTGCTGACGGGCTTTATGATGGACAGCCTACGCGCCAGCGCGACGAGGCCGTTCGTTCCGCGACGTTCGGCGCCAGCGCGCTCATGTTTGCTGCCCGCGCCATCGGCTTGGGCTCGGCGCCCATGATCGGGTTTGATGCGGAAGGTGTGTCCCGGGGTTTTGCGCTCAAAGCCAACGAAATCCCGGTGATGCTTGTCGCAATAGGTGGGGCTATGGCGGAAAACTGGCCACAAAAGCCGCGCCGCGCAATCGACGAGGTGCTCGATTTCGTCTGACCTATGTCTGGGTGCGAAACTCCCGTCTCGACTGTATTTTTGCCGCCGACGGCAGGAGTTTCGCTTCAATTGTCTGTCGATTCCAAGCTGTAGTGATTGGTCGCGCATCAGCACCGTGGAGCGCTCAGCCGTCGTGCGGGCTCGACCAAGCCGCGATGAATCAAACCCACCGCAGCGTGGGACGACAAAGCTACGCCAGGCGGTGGCGCCACCCGCCTGGTATGTGTTCAGCCTTTGATCCAGGTTCCATCGCTTTGCGCATCAATCTCTATGTCGAATGTGCGCAGATAGTTTGATACCATTCTGTAGTATCCGGTGACGAGTACAGCATCGCTAAGGACTTCTACCGGAAAATGCCTGAGGGCGTGCTTGAAAAGTACGCCGGATGCTTTGCCTCGCTCAAGAATGGATTTGGCAAAGAGAAGGAGGGTCCGCTCGTCTTCTTCAAATGAACTGCTATCGTCAAGATGGCCTTCGGCAATCGCGATAAATTGTTTTGGGCGTACTCCGGCGGCTTGTCCTATGGAAACGTGTTGCTCCCATTCGTAGGCACAATCTTCAACCGTCGCGACGAGCAGGACAATCAGTTCCTTGTGATAATCTGAGATCGTCAGGTCACGAAAGACTGCATTGGTGAGGTCGACGACTGGAATAAAGGCGCCGACGCTGTGGCCAAGCATACGGAAAAAATTGACCTTTGTCGGTAATGCTTCGAATTTTTCCCGTACGGCCGAGGGCGCTTGCTCGAAGTTTGGGTAGTCGATCTGAATTTTTGAGCGGATAAGGTCATGTATTTCTGTTGTGTTGTTCATGTATTTTCTCCGTCATTCTTCGTAAATAACAATGATTATTGAAATAATTCTATTTTGTGGGTGGCGATGTTTTCTGGAAATTGTTTTTTGGTTGCCGCATGTGGGGCTCGGCTGACTTTTGTGCTTGATCCCCGTTCGGTGCTGCGCTTGGCACGAACCTGTTTATCGATTGGTAGCGGCCAATTGCCGTGTGAGAACTCCGTCCTGGATATGGCTTCGAAGTCTTCCAGGGGAAGGGGGGCAATTTCCACTCAATGTTGACTAGAGTGACACAATAACGGACCGCGTGTCGAAGGGGGTAGGGCTGGTGTGCCCGACGCGATGGATCGACAGATAGAATGTGGGAGCCTCCTCGGCTTCTCGCTGACTGCTGCGTACCGGCATGAAAAATGGGTTGACTGAGCAGTTTGCGACGCTGGCCGCCGACGCCCGAGGCGTACGTTCATTTTTCGTATCTTCCACAATTGGCAAGTGCTCGTGGGTTTGCTCGTGTAAGCACATGTAATTATTGTGAAGTTTATCGTTTTCTCTGTGCATCTTGGGGGCTGCTGCAGCGGCCAGTCTGGCGATCAGACGGTAAAAGCATTTCGAGGACGCTATGCGTCCGACAGAATGCAGGTTGCTCCGAGCAGCCTGGCTGCCCATTCTTGGCAATCGTCGAATTGAATAGAAGGGACAAGTCGCCAAGCCTGGAGAAGAATTGCATCGTCGTCGCTTTGGACTGGTCTCCTACCTTCCGGCGTCGGTCTTTACCTCAGCCTCATCCGTCCTGATGGAACGCCGTCAGGTAATGCGTTCTCGATCCTTTGAGGTCGTTAAGTGATTCCCCAAATCTTGACCGAAAATACGTCCCAATTGTACCATATGAGAGATTTGTGATGACCTATTTAGTCGAGCAAAAGACGTCACGGCGACGGCGCTGGCCTTATATTGTCACGTTGATCTTCGCGTTGGGTGTCTGTTTGCCTGGTGTCGTGGCGTTTTCTACGCCCTATCCGGCGATGGTCTGGATCGCACGACCCATCTTCGAGCAGGATTTGCCCGAAAATTCGCTGTCCCGACGGGCTCTGCAGTCTGTGCATATCAGTTCGCCGCATGTAATTGCGGTCGATGGTCAGCCTTCTGCGTCGGTAACATTTCTCACGCCATCAACTCTACCATCGCATCCCCTTCCGATCCTGATCTGGATTCATGGCGGTGGCTGGGTCGCAGGCTCAGCGCAGCAAATGAATGGCTACCTGTCCGTATTTGCTGAACGCGGATTCGTCGTGGCCAATATCGATTACTCACTGGCACCTGAACACCCTTATCCTACTGCGATAAAACAGGAAGTGTCGGCGCTGGACTATATTTACCAACATGCCACGCAAGTTGGCGGTGACCCTGAGCGCATGGCTATCGGGGGCGATTCTGCTGGGGCGCAAATGGCCGGACAACTTGCTGCCATGATCAGCGAGCCGGATTTTGCTCGCCAGGTCGGTGTTCGCATTGCGATGCCTCGCTCTGCGTTGAAGGCAGTGGTGTTGTATTGCGGTGTTTACAACATCGAAACGGCAGCAAAGACCGGTTTCCCGGCGATGAATACCTTCTTGTGGGCCTATACCGGGCGGCGTGACTATCAGGGTAGTGTGGCTGCGAACCAAATGAGCGTTGTTCGGCACGTTACGGGTAGATATCCGCCCGTCTACCTTACAGACGGGGACGCCGATCCCTTGGAAAGCCAGACCTACCAGCTTGACGCGGTCTTGCGGGGCAGCGGCGTTTCAGTGCACTCGCGCTACTGGACGTGGTCTGGTGCTCACTTGCCGCATGAGTATCAATTTGACCTGAATACTCCGCAGGGAAAAGTGGTTCTTGATGACGTATTCAGGTTTCTCTCGGAAAGGGTGGCGAAGTGATTAAGAAAATTAGGTCTGCTGCTTTTTGGGCGATCATTTCGGCAATTTCTCTGGTTTTCGCTGTGGCATTTTATCTGATATTTGTAATATTTTTCGTCTAATGGGCAATTATGTTTTATTAATTCCCATGGGAAAATGGTGTAGGGAACATAAGGAGGGGTAGGATGGCTAGACTGGCGATGCTCGCATTTGGAGCTGGCGCAATGCTGCTCAATTTCAATGCCATGGCAAAGGAGCCAAGTTCGCAAATGTCGTCGTATCAAATCGATCAGGGCGAAGAAATCCCTGAGCGCGTGAAGGCCGCGATACAGGAGATGATAGACAGCGGAAGTGGGGCTTTCGCGGTCGCTATTGGTCGAGATGGGCAAGTGACACGCCGAATTCATGTCGGCGACATCGCCCCAAGTACACAATATCCAATCGCATCAGCCTCCAAGTTCCTGACTGCGGCCACCGTCATGGCGGTCGTGGACGATGGCAAAATCTCGCTTGATGCCCCGATTTCCAAGTGGCTGCCGAACCTTTCAGCCGAGGCGGGCGACCTGACGCTTCGTCAACTTTTATCCCAAACTGCCGGCTTGCCTCAGCCACCCGACAAGGACGAATTTTCTCAGAACTTTCGAACGCCGCTAACCGAAGCCGCAAGGACACTGCTTCAGACGCCGCTGCAAACTTCGCCGGGGAAGGTCTTTAAATATGGCGGCCCGGGGTTCCAGGTGGCTGGCGCCGTCGTGGAAGCGGCAACAGGTCAGCCGTGGGCGCGCGTCTTCGACGAGAAGATTGCAGGGCCTCTGGGGATGACCCGAACGTTCTGGACGCACCTGGAAAAAGCTTCGGACGGCGGGCTTCTTCCTGTCGCGGCTACCTTGAACCCAACTTTGCAGGGTGGTGTCGTCAGTACGTCCGAGGACTACATGAAGTTTCTCGCCATGATGGCCCAGGGTGGACTCTATAAGGGGCAGAGAATTCTCTCAAGCGCGGCAGTTGATGCCATGTTGTCGGACCAGACACCTTCGGCGCAAATGACGCCAACTGGCGCGAGCGTTCTGGAAGACGCGCATTACGGCCTGGGAAATTGGTGTGAGACATGGGATGCGGACGGAAAATGCAACCGAAACTCCAGCATAGGCGCTTGGGGAGTCTATCCCTGGGTTGAGCGACATTCCAGACACTTCGGAATTATCTTTATTTATAATCAAAAGGATGCCTTCAGGCATTGGCCACAGATGCAACAAATTCGCGATGGACTTTGAGATCAGTCGAAGGCTCGTGATATATCAATCCAAAAAGGCCGGGCTGCTTGCTGCAGCCCGGCCTTTTCAATTGTCGCTGTCTTGCGATCTTTGATTTTCTCTCTTGCGTGAAGATATGGGGTGGGGCCAACCAACCGTGGGAGGAGGCATTGGTCAGCCCCTTGGGAAGACTAATCTTCCCAATTCAGTGCGCTCAGCTTGACCGTTTCTCCGGGTTCCAAGTCTTCCGCGCTATTGCCCACGGCGAAAGTGTAGTTTCCGGCCGGCATCAGCCATTTGCCCTTCGCCCAGTCTGCCAGGAGCCTGGGATCTATGCTCATCGATACAGTGCATTGTTCGCCTGGGGCCAGTTCGACGCGTTTGAACCCGACCAGGCGCTGCATCGCCTTCCCGTTGCGGGTGGTCAGATAAACCTGGGCAACCGTCCCTCCCTCCCTGGAGCCAGTATTGCGGATCGACACTGATGCCGTCTTGCCGTCTGTCCGGAAATTGGTCGTCTCAAAACTTGTGTAGCTCAGGCCAAAACCAAATGGGAAGAGAGCCTTGAGACCTCGGCTGGCATTCCATCGATAGCCCACGTCAGACCCTTCGATGTTGTAGTCGACAGCAAGCTTTGCATCCGGTGTCGGGGGTTCGCCGGCAAAGTCCGGTTCGATGTCGTTATAGCCATCGAGTTGGGGGCGCGGCAATTGCTCGACGCTCGTCGGGAAAGTGATTGGCAGTTTGCCCGAAGGATTGGTGTCACCGAAGAGGACTGAGGCAATGGCCTCACCGCCGCGCGCTCCCGGATACCATGCCTCGATGACGGCTGCCGTTTTGTCCAGCCACGGCATGTCGATCGGATTGCCGGTCTCAAGGACAACAATGGTGTTGGGATTGGCCGCCGTGACCGCGGAAATTAGAGCATCTTGCCCGTCCGGAAGTGTGAGGTCAGCTTGGTCGTAACCTTCTGAGGACCATTTTGTCGCAAAGACGATGGCAATATCAGCCCTTTTTGCCTGCTCGACCGCGTCCGCGATCGTGCTTCCGTCGCGGAAGCGGAAGTCTGCCTGGGGGGCAAGTCTACGCATTGCCTCAAGTGGCGATGAACGCTGGTAAGCCTCTACACGAAATTGCGACCACTTCCCCCCTCCCGAAAGGGGTATGGCGACAGCCGGGCCGCCTTCGCCCTGGGTCTGGCTGGAGCCACCGCCGGAAAGAACCCCGGTGTCCGCATAACCTCCGATGACCGCAATTCGCTTGGCTGTTTTCGCCAGGGGAAGGGCATTGTTCTGGTTGCGCAGAAGGACGATGCCTTGGCGGGCCGTCTCATACGCGACTTCGGCATTCTTCTTGAAATCGATCGCACCACCCGGGGTGACGGGATGTGTGTCCAGTCCATTGTCGTAGATGGCCCAGAGAACCCGCTTGTTCATGTCATCGAGGCGCTTCGCGTATCGCGGGTCACTTTTCGCCGCCGCCAACAGCCGGTCGCCAAAGAACAAGGCAGGATCCAACTGATAGCCCGATTGCTGATCCAACCCCTTCAAGGCGGCATCGAGCGAAGGAACTGCTCCCCAATCCGACATCACAAAGCCCTTGTAACCCCACTCCTGCTTGAGAACTCTGTTCAGCAAATAGTCGCTGGCACATGCTTGCTCACCGTGCACCTTGTTATAAGCGCACATGACGGCTCCAGGGTTGCCGATCTCAATGCCGATCTTGAAAGCAAGGAAATCGCTTTCGTGCGCCGCAGCATCAGAGATCTCTACGTTCGCGAATTTTCGTCCGGTCTCTTGGCCGTTGAGAGCAAAATGTTTGATGGTGGAGATGATGTGGTTGGATTGGACGCCGGCGATCGCATTCCCGACAAGAACGCCCGTGAGGAGTGGATCTTCGGAGAGGTATTCGAACGTGCGTCCGTTCCGAGGATCGCGCATGAGGTTGGCGCCGCCTGCGAGCAGGACATTGAAGCCTTTGGCGCGTGCCTCGGAGCCGATCATGGCGCCGCCTTCACGAAGCAGTTCCGGGTTCCACGTCGATGCCATTGCCAGACCGGAGGGAAGGGCTGTCGCCCCGTCCTTGCGCGCGCCGAAAACGTAGGACACGCCCAGACTGGCGTCCGTTTCGAGCAGGGCTGGAATTTTCAGCCTTTCAATCCCTTCGACGAAGCCGGCCCCGGGAATTGCGCCCTTTGGAATAGGCGGAGGATTGTCCCCGATCGGCAACGGCATCATGCTTGCCGTCAGCACGATTTTTTCAGCGGGTGTCATTCGCGCCACTGTCGCTATCGCCTTGTCCTCGGCAGCAGAGGCTTCTGGAGAGGCAGATCCCGTTTGTCCGCTTGCATTGCCCCAGGCGAGCCCCATTAGGCAAATTGATGATGCCAAGACTGTTGATTGCCACTGAGATGTGACCCGGGGGGCGTATAAATTACCATTGAGAATTGACCCATGTTTCCCTCGCCTCCGGCTGCCAGTCGGAGGGTCGTGGAGTGATCAACATGGACTTACTCAGTGTGATCCGCCGGTGGCATTTCCGGCAGAAGATCTCCATTCGGGAGATCAAGAGGCGGACCGGCCTGTCCCGCAATACCATCCGCAAATATCTGCGTTCTGACGCGATTGAGCCGAGCTTCAAGGTTCCGATCCGGCCGAGCAAGCTCGACCCTTACGCCGAGAAGCTGACGGCCTGGTTGCGAGTGGAATCCAAGAAGTCCCGTAAACAAAGGCGGACTGCCAAGCAGTTGCATGCTGATCTGTTAAAGCTGGGATACGATGGCTCTTATAACCGGGTTGCCGCTTTTGCCCGACGATGGCGGACCGAGCTGCAATATGAGCAGCAGACCAGCGGGCGTGGAACATTCGTGCCCCTGATGTTCCAGCCTGGCGAGGCGTTCCAGTTCGACTGGAGCGAGGACTATGCCGTGCTGGATGGCAAGCCCACGAAGCTGCAGGTCGCCCATACCAAACTGGCGCATAGCCGCGCCTTCATCGTCCGCGCCTATCTGCTCCAGACCCATGAGATGCTGTTCGACGCGCTGACGCAGGCGTTCCGAGTGCTGGGCGGCGTGCCCCAGCGTGGGATCTTCGATAATATGAGGACCGCTGTCGACAAGATCGGGACCGGGAAGGCGCGGCAGGTCAACGCAAGGTTTGCCGCCATGGCCAGCCACTATCTGTTCGAGACGGATTTCTGCAATCCGGCTTCAGGTTGGGAGAAGGGGCAGGTCGAGAAGAACGTCCAGGACGCTCGGCGCCGGTTGTGGCAACCGATGCCCAGCTTCCCTGGCCTGGCTGAGCTGAACGCCTGGCTGGAAGAGCAATGCATCGCCCAATGGAGTGATATCCAGCATGGCGTCATGCCCGGCACCCTGGCCGATGTGCATGCCGAGGAAGTTTCCTGTCTGATGCCGCTGGGCCGGCCCTTCGATGGCTTTGTCGAGCAGATCAAGCGCGTGTCGCCAACCTGCCTCATCGCCTTTGACCGCAACCGCTACTCGGTACCCGCTTCCTTCGCGAACCGGCCGGTCAGCCTGCGGATCTACCCTGATCGTCTGGTCATAGCGGCCGAAGGCCAGATCGTGTGCGAACATGCCCGGCTCATCGAGCGCTCTCATCACAAGCCGGGACGCACAATCTATGACTGGCGGCATTATCTGGCGGTAATCCAGCGCAAGCCCGGCGCCTTGCGTAATGGCGCTCCCTTCCTCGAGATGCCCGAAGCCTTCCGGCAGTTACAGGGCCATCTGCTCAAGCGCCCTGGTGGCGACAGGGAGATGGTCGAGATACTTTCTCTCGTTCTGCATCACGACGAACAGGCTGTGTTGAGCGCGGTCGAGTTGGCTTTGGAGGCCGGTGTCGCCACCAAGACCCACGTTCTCAACGTGTTACATCGCCTCATCGACGGCAAGGCGCCTCCAGCTTCGCCGATCGATGCGCCTCAGGCGCTGCGCCTGGCGCAGGAGCCCGAGGCCAATGTCGTTCGCTATGACAGGCTGAGGGATATTCGCCATGCGTCATGACCCCGCGAGCGCCGCGGTCGTCGTCATGCTGCGCAGCCTCAAGATGTTCGGCATGGCTCAGGCCGCCGACGAACTGATCGAGCAGGGCGCGCCTGCCTTCGATGCTGCCGTGCCGATGCTCGCTGGACTCCTGAAGGCAGAGATGGCCGAACGCGAGGTCAGGTCCATCGCCTATCAAATCAAGGCGGCCCGCTTCCCGGCCTATAAGGATCTGGCTGGCTTTGACTTTGCTGCCAGCGAGATCAACGAAGCCCTCGTCCGCCAGCTTCATCAGGGCGACTTCATGGAAAACGCCGACAATGTCGTGCTGATTGGCGGGCCCGGAACCGGCAAGAGCCATATCGCAACTGCGCTGGGCGTCCAGGCCGTCGAGCATCACCGCAAGAAGGTCCGCTTCTTCTCCACGGTCGATTTGGTCAATGCGCTTGAGCAGGAAAAGACCATGAACCGATCCGGCCAGCTGGCAGAACGCCTGCTACGTCTCGACCTGCTCATCCTCGACGAGCTGGGTTATCTGCCCTTCAGCCCATCGGGCGGAGCCATGCTCTTCCATCTGCTCAGCAAGCTGTACGAGCGCACCAGCGTCGTCATCACCACCAACCTAAGCTTCAGCGAATGGGCTGGCGTGTTCGGCGATGCCAAGATGACCACCGCGTTGCTCGATCGGCTAACCCACCACTGCCACATCCTGGAAACCGGAAACGACAGCTTCCGCTTCCGTGCCAGCACCGCTGCGCCAAAAGCCAGAAAGGAGAAGCCAGCATCTTGAACCTGCCAGGATACGGCAGCACATAACCCATACCCACCCGGGTCAATTCTCAATGGAAACCCCGGGTCACATCTCAGTGGCAATCAACAACTTCGTCGAATACAAGCACATCGCGCTCAATCCTGGTTTGATTGACTGACGATTTAAGCTGGAAACAAAGGAGAAGGTCCATGCCCCAGACCCCGGTTGAGGTTCTCAAGGCTATTCTGGACAATCCGACGGACCTCGCCAACGTAGCGAGCCTGACATCGCCGGACGTCACGTACGTCTCGCTAAACTACGATAATTCGCAGCTCAAGCGCGTGATGCCATGGTGTGGAACGGGGCACGGCCCCGAAGTCATCGTCAAGACGTTCCTCGACGTTGCCCGCTTCTGGACCGTCGAAGCATTCGAGCCGCAGGCGCTTTTCGGCGATCAGCATCATGCGGCCATGTTCGGCAGCTTTACGTATCGCTCAACCGTGCTCGGCAAGCAGGTGACTTCGCCGTTTGCCGTTTTTGCGCGGGTCGAGGGTGGCAAATGCTCCTATCTCCAATTCATGGAGGACACCCTGGCTACCACAGAAAGCTTCCACATCGGCGGGGAATGGACGATCCACAGCGATCCACAAGGACACCCCACCGCTATTTGAAACCGCTTTGACCTTGAGAATCTTCATCCCCAACGAGAAGGAAACCGAAATGACCAAAGTTCTGGTGCTTTATTATTCATCCTATGGGCATATCGAACAGATGGCGGATGCCGTGGCGGAAGGCGCCAGATCAACGGGGGCAGATGTCGATGTGCTGCGTGTTCCTGAAACCGCTCCTGCGGCGGTCGTCGAGGCGGCTGGCTTCAAGACGGACAGTCCCCACGCCGTGATCGCGGGAGCGGATGCGCTGGCCGAATACGATGCCATCATCGTCGGCGCGCCGACCCGGTTTGGACGAATGCCAGGTCAGATGGCGAACTTCTGGGACACGACGGGAGGCCTTTGGTTCAACGGCAAGCTCGTCGGGAAAGTCGGCGGGGCCTTCACGTCGACCGCGACCCAGCATGGAGGCCAGGAGACAACGCTCTTTTCGATCATCACCAATTTGCTGCATCACGGGATGACGATCGTTGGGCTCGACTATGGCTTTCAGGCCCAGATGGGCGTCGACAAGGTGCGCGGGGGCTCGCCCTATGGGGCAACGACGATTGCCGATGGCGACGGCAGCCGGGCGCCGGGGGGCGACGAACTCGAGGGCGCGCGCTATCAGGGACGGCGCATCGCAATGACTGCAGCCAAACTGGCCAGCTAATCCACTTTGCGTTGATCTAAATCCAGTGCGTCTTGCCGCCTTGCCCATGGACGAGGCGCCAGGACGCACTGTGGCGCAATCGGGCTGGAGGGAAGGAAGGGGGCGCGCGGGTTGCTCGCCTCTCACCCCCCCCGTGAAAGAAAGGACCCATTGCGCACCTGGCCCTTCGCTACAGCGGCGAAGGCGTCGCTGTGGCTCTGGCCAGCAATGCAAGGCCGGCGCAGATGACGAGCACCGACGCGCAAATCAGTGCAGCTTGGGACATTCCGGACAGGAACATCGTCGAACCACCATCGCCAACCAGCGAAGCAAAGAGTGCGACACCGACAACGCCGCCGACCTGCCGCGACGACGACATGATCCCGGAAGCGATGCCTGCGTCCGCCGTACAAACCGATGACATCATCGTGTTCATGATGGATGGTGTGGCCATGGCCGTACCCGTGCCGATCAGAAGAAGCATGACATCGACGGCGATGGGTGATGTGGCCCCGTCTATTCGTGCCATGGCCAAAAATCCAACGATCTCGATCGAAAAGCCCATCAGTATAATCCACTTCCCATCCAGCCAACGCCCGATGTGCGAGGAGGCCATGCTCGAGATAGCGAGAATCGCGGTGAGGGGGACGAACGCGAACCCGGCGTGCGATGCATCGTAGCCCAACACATTCTGGAAGTAGAGGCTGAGTACAAAGACCATTCCAAAGAAGGTCAGGTTCACACTCAGTCCAGCAATAAGCATGGAGAGCAACTGCGGATTCTTGATCAGTCGGCTGGGGAGAAGAGGGGCGCTTGATCGCCGTTCGATCCAGATGAAGGCACCTGACGCAAACACTGCCACGATGCCCATGAACGCGCTCTGGGTTCCCCAGCCTTGCGCGCTTGCCTGGGTCATCGCCGCGCAGGCGGCCGCGATGCTCATCGCAATCCAAAGCTGCCCAGACAGCCGCAGGCGTTTGGGCGTGGCAGGCGTGGCCGGACCCCACCGCAGGATCAAGCCGATCGCAATGAGGCCTATCGGGACGTTCAGGAGGAATACGCTTGGCCACCCCCAAAGCGAGATCATCATTCCGCCGATCACCGGACCTGCTCCCATGCCAAGGCCTCCACAGGCCCCGAATACGGCGAGGGCGCGCCGGCGAGCTTCGGGATCTTCATATCCCAGCCGCACGAGCGCCAGAGCGCATGGCACCATGAGAGCCGCGCCGAAGCCCTGCAAGATCCGCATGGCGATGAGCGCAGGCAAGCCTGGCGCGACTGCACAGCCGGCCGAGGTGGCAACGAAGAGCGCAAAGCCTGTGTTGAATACGCGCTTTGCCCCCCACAGATCGGCCCAACTTCCCGCAATCAGCAGAATAGCCGAAAAGGAAAGCGCATAGCCGTTGATCACCCATTGGAGTTCATCGACGTCTGCATGGAAGTCAGCGCCGATTTGAGGCAATCCCACGTTGACGACGCTGACATCGACCTGAACGACGCCGAATGCCAGACAAGCCGCGAGCATTGTCGCGCGGATGCCGCTGGACGTGTGCATTTTCGGGGGCGATGTGCTGGAATGAGGTGTTCAGCGCGCTGCGTGTCTGGCTGATCCGTTCGGCGCTAGTCCGACGGAATCAAGACTACGCGCGCGATGCCTCAGCCACCACCCGGATTGCTGATTCCATCCCTCGAAATCAGAGCGCTCTTGTAAAGTTTGGGCAGCATGGTGGGGCCAGAACGGATCGTAGAGGGCCTGACGGCCGAGGAGGATCACATCAGCATCGCCTTCGCTCAAGATCTGCTCGGCATGACCGGGTTCGATGATAAGACCCACGGCCCCCGTTGCAACACCTGAACCATGACGTACCGAGGCGGAGAGCGGAACCTGGAATCCAGGCTCTCGTGCGTTGGCAAGAACTGTCGAGTCACGCAGGCCTCCCGACGAACAGTCGACCAGGTCGACACCGCATTTCGCCAGTTCCTTTGCAAGGACGATCGAGTCTTCGACGTTCCAGCCCTCACGGGCACCATCAATAGTCGAGATGCGGCAGAACAGCGGTTTGCCTGAGGGCCAGTTGCTGCGAATCGCCCGGGCCACCTCGAGGGTCAGGCGCATTCGGCCCGCTCTATCACCGCCATAACCATCGTTGCGGGTATTCGAAACGGGGGAGAGGAACGATGCTAGAAGATAACCGTGCCCCGCATGGATCTCGATGATGTCGAACCCGGCGGCGTCCGCGCGCAGCGCGGCTTGCGCGAAGGCATCGACAATCGACGGAATCTCGTCTTCGTCTAATTTATGGGGCGAAGGATAGCCTGCTTCGAGTGCGAAATCACCGGGGCCAACAGATGCGAACGGGGTTTCCCCCTTGTTCCACTGCTCTGGTCCGAGCGGCCCCTTGCCCTCCCAGGGGCGCTGGCTGCCCGCCTTGGGCCCCGCATGAGCCAGTTGAATTGCGGAAAGAGCGCCTTGCGAGCGAATGAAATCCGTGATCCGTCGAAAGCCGGCGATCTGGTCGTTGTTCCACAAGCCCAGATCACCCCAGGAAATCCGTCCATCAGGTGCGATGGCTGTCGCTTCCGTCGTGACGATACCGAAACCGCCAAGAGCGAACTTGGCCAGGTGCGCGAAGTGCCAATCGCCCGCGACACCGTCTGGGCCGGCGGAATACTGGCACATCGGGGAGAGCATGATCCGATTCTTGGCGGTGATCGTGCGAAGGGTGAGAGGGCTCAGGAGAAGGGGGAGCTGAATGGGGGGCATATGGGAGAAACATCTTCTTGTGGCCAGAAAGCACGAAGTCGCAGGTGTCTTTCTTTAAACCGGTATCAGGGGCGTGTCCGACACGCACCAATCCGACGCCGCCTGTGCAGCGTTGGATTGGCAAATTACGTGAATGGGAAATGGACGGTCAGGCGGGCTTGCGAAATTTGAGTGTGAATTTGTCCGTCTTGCCCCGGATTTCCGGATCGAACACCGCCTTCGTGTGATCATCCTGCGGGTTTTGGAGAGCTGTGGACTGCTCAACAAGTTCGAACCCTGCCGCTTCGACTTCATCGATGACCGCTTGCTTGTCGATGCGATGCTTGGTGGAAGTTCCCGACAGGCCAGAACCGGGGGCATCGGCATGATCGATGATCATGAACACCCCGCCTGGCTTGAGCGACTTGAATACGGCAGCATTGAAGGCATCGAGCGCCTCCTTTCCGCCACCGTTCGCAACGTCGTGGTAATTCTGGACCGTCCAGAACAAGTCTACAGGTTCAGGCACGTCGGGCAGGTTTCCGGACTGGACCTGCGCATCGACATTCGAAAGCTTGCGCGCTTTGAGCGCGGGGAGGGCCTCTGTCGCAAACTTGGCGGCAGAGGCTGGCCAAAGTGCATAGACATGGCCGGAGGGGCCGACGATCGTCGTGAAGATGCGGGTCCAGTAGCCAGTCCCGGGAATGTAATCGATGACTTTGTCACCAGCCTTGACGCCGGAAAGCTCGAGCACCTGCTCGGCCTCGCGGCTCGCATCATCGTCCTTCTGATCGGTGCGGGCCGGGTTGGCGAGGGCTGCTTCGACCAGGGTCTGGTTCGAGCCCGCATGTGCGGGAATTGCCACACCAATCATTCCTGTGAAGGCTATGGGAGCAATCATCGCTTTCACAATACGTCGCATCAATCAGGCTCCTTTGGTTGCTGGACTTTCGGACCGGCTCGCACCGTGTGGTTGTGATCAGCAAGATTCGCGAAGACGCGGAGGCCCTTCACATCAGCCTTGCCGGGACGACAGGGATTTCCAAAGCCAGCATTTAATATAATTCACGGGGCGGCCGGAATGAACGATCCGGCCAACACAGCGCTAGTTACACTCCATTTGAAATGGAGAGAAATGGGTTTCTTGCGAAAATACCTGAAATGAAACGTTTCAAATTTTCGTTACGCTTGGGGTGTCCAACCCAGCTCCCGGCTTAGACGGCCGCACAGGTCGCCCAATTCGTCGATGGCGCAGTGCGTCTTGCGTTTTCCCCGAAAGGCTTGCAGCACGGTAACGGTCAACGGAATGCGCCCCTGCAGATCGAAAATAGGGTAGGCTGTCGCCTGCAGACCCGGGACCATATTTCCGTCCACGTGTGCATAGCCTTGGCGGCAGATTTGCGCTTTCAGAGCTGTCAGGTCGAGCGCATCGAAGTGACCGGTCGCCAGATCTTGTGCAATCAGCGCTTCGGTTTCAGCTGCCGGCATGAAGGCGAAGAAAATTCGTCCGGTCGCCGATCCCAGTAGGGGCAGCACGGTCCCGACGTTGAACGAGGTCATGACCGGAGGGCGGCCCATGATCCAGCGGACGATCGTCGGGCCTTGCGGACCAAGGGCTGCCATTTGGATGGTGAGGCCGGTTCGCTGTGAGAAATCTCCCAAGGCGGCGTCGGCCAGTTTGAAGGCATCGACACGGGCCAGAGTCGATAGCCCGAGCGAGAGTGCAGCGGGACCAAGATCATACCGGCCGGAATCGGCTAATTGCTGGACCATGCCTTCTGCGATAAGGCTTTGCAGATAGCGGTGAACCTGCGGCGTGGGCATGTCGCAGGCTTGGGCGATCGCCCCCAATGGCGAAGCCATACCTAGCCCTGCCAGCGATTTGAGTATCCTTAGTCCGATTTCGACGGATTGGATACCACGTCGGCGGCCTTCCGGCTGATCGCTTTTCAAAGCCTTCCCAAGCCCTCTTCCCGAAAAGGGACCTTCTTTACGCCTCTCCCCGCCGCGTCAAGCGCTCCTGCGGTCCGTTCGACGAGATGGACACAGCTTGGGGCGATGACATTCGGGTCGGGAAGCGCCTGCGAAGGCACTCCCCGACCCCGCTGGGAGGTCATCTCCGGTGCCTTAGATGGCGTCGAGCTGGGCTTCCGGCTTCGACTGAGCAAATGCACCGATCGCAAGGCAGGCCTTCTCGATGCGGGCGAGGCGCGGCCACTTTTGTGCATAGTCGACCCCAAAGCGTGCGGCATTGGCGAGTTGCGGAACGAGGCAGATGTCGGCCAGCGTTACCTGGTCGCCGAAACAGAACGTGCCGGCACAATCGGCGATGAGGACGTCGAACGCATGCAGACCTTCCTCGATCGTGGTTCGAGCCCACTGTTCCACGCCAGCCTCATCCACCCCGAACTCGCGTAATCGCGCCAGGATTTTCAGATTTTGTACCGGATGCACGTCACACGCAATGACCTGGGCGAGAGCGCGCACTTTCGCCTTGTCGTGGGCCGTATGGGGCAACAACGGGGGCTCGGGCCTCGTCTCGTCCAGATATTCGCAGATGGCGAGCGATTGGGTGAGCACCGATCCGTCATCAAGTTCCAGCGACGGAACGAGCCCTTGCGGATTGAGCTCGAGATAGGCCGGGGTGCGCTGATCGCCCTTGCGCAAGACATAGTACGCATTTTCATGCGCAATGCCCTTGAGCGCAAGCGCGATGCGAACCCGATAGGACGCTGTCGAGCGATGAAAGCCGTGCAGCTTCATGCTGGTCAGTTAGCCTTCGCACCGATGGTGACGGTGCAGTCTGGTAGACCTTCGATTGTGACGGTCACGATGTCGCCGGGTACGACCGCCCCGACCCCTGCCGGTGTCCCGGTGTAGATCAGGTCACCAGGTTCCAGCGTGTAGTAGCGCGAAACGTAGGCGACTACCTCCGGAACGTCCCAGATCAGTTCGCCAAGGTCGGCGTCCTGCTTGACCTCCCCATTGACGGTAAGCGCAATGCGGCCCGAGCAAAGATGACCGCATTCGGAGGCGGGAGCGATAAGGCCCAGCGGCGAAGACTGTTCTACGTTCTTGCCGGTGTCCCAGGGACGGCCCTTTTCCCGCGCTTCGAGCTGCAGGTCGCGGCGCGTCATATCAAGCCCGGTCGCGTAGCCGAAAATGTGATCTGCAGCGTCCTGTTCGGCGATGGAGCCCCCGCTCTTGCCGATAGCCACGACAAGTTCGGCCTCGTAGTGAAAGTTCGATGTTTGCGTCGGGTAGGTGATCGTCGTGTCCGACGGAACCACGGTTTCCGCCCACTTCGTGAAAAAGAACGGCGGATCACGGTCCGGATCCTTGCCCATTTCCCGCGCGTGCGCAGCGTAGTTACGGCCGATGCAAAACACGCGGCGGACAGGGTAGTCGCGCCCGTCAGTCGTCTTCGCGAGGACCGATGGGGTCGGCTCAAAAATAGTGCTCACGCACACTTCTCCTTGTAAAGGCCAAGTTTTTGTTGGGAAACTTTGTCCGAAAAGCCGAACAGAACGAGGTCCTTGCGGGCCTCGAGGCCGAGCTTCGACCATGAGGGCACCACCACCACGTCACGCGGCATGAGCGCGAATTCGCGTTCGCCCACCTGCGCGGTTCCTTCACCCTCGACAACGACAAATATCGTGCCGTCGGTCGACTGGCGCGGCGCGGAGCTGAAGCCTGCAGGAAGCAGGCGCACATGCGCCGAGATCGTGTTCATGATCGCGCCACCATCGGCCGGATTGAGGAATTCAAGCGCGTGCCCAAGATGAGGATCGATAGGCGATGTTCGCGCCAGCCCATCGAGCGCGGCGCGCCATTTCGCGAAGGGGTAGTGGAACAGCGGTTGGGCCACGGGGCGATAATCGGCGGTATGCCCGTGCATCGGCCGCATGTTCTGACCGTAGGCCGCGAGGCTCGATCCAGGAGGCATCGTTTCGGGATGGACCTTCGAGTCGAGATGCTCTGCAAAAGTGGCGTCGAACAAACGCACCGTCGGAATGTCGAGGCCATCCAGCCAGATCATCGGGATGTCGGTCGGGTTGCCATGATCATGCCATTCGCCGCCCGGTGTGAGAACCAGGTCGAAGGGGTTCATGATTGCCTTCTCCCCGCCCACGGATGTGAAGGCGCCCGAACCTTCCATCACGAAACGAAGGGCGCACTGCGAATGGCGATGAGCCGGTGCGATCTCGCCCGGCAAGATCATCTGCAATCCGGCGTACAGGCTGGGCGTTATCGCCGAAAGGCCGGGGAGTGTCGGATTTTCGAGAATGAGGACCCGGCGTTCTGCTTGTTCCGCGCTGATGAGATCGCCTGCGCGAAGGAGGAAGTCGCGCATTTCGCGGTAGGACCAGCGATGGCTGGCAGCAGGAGAAGATGGCTCCGGTTTCACCAGTGTTGCCAGCATTTCCCATAACGGCGTCAGAAAATTTGGGGCCATCTGCTCGTACAAATCTTCCAGCAGCCGCTTTTGCTCGTTGGCCAGGGACATTGAGATTCCTCTACCGCACATTTGTTGATTGCCGTGTATCAGTGAGGAATGAATTTCACAATGGTGAATTTTGGTCGCATCGGGTGCACCCTTGGCGATATGCCGGGGCTTGAATGGGGCAAACCGGTGGACGCATCGGCGCAGACTGTGCGAGGTCGTCGCGATGACCCGAAAATCCTACAAATCGCTGTTCACCAGAAGCTTGGCAGCTGCCCCAGGTCGGGTGCATTTTGCCGCTCATGCGCACCACCTCTGGCCGGACGCCTCGTTTGATGGACAAATGGCCTGCTGGAGTGACGGCGCTCGCTTGGCCGAGCGCAAGTGGGCCTACGTGCTGGGCGATCTGTGGCGAACGGCACAGGGATACATCGCCGATGAACTGCACCTGCCGGATCGTGCCAGCATCGCCTTTGCCAACAGCACGCACGACTTGCTGGTGCGTATCGTGTCCGCCTGGCCGCGCCGCCCTGTCCGTATTCTCACCGGGGCTGGTGAATTTCACAGCTTTCGGCGCCAGGCCGCACGGTGGGTGGAAGCGGGAACCGTAGTCGTCGAAGAAATTCCGATCGAGAGCGGCGATATGGAACTCTTCGCAGCGCGCTTGCTCGACCGGGCGCGCAGTGGCGAACATGATCTGATCTGGATAAGCCAGGTCATGTTCGCAACAGGGCAGGTGTTTACCGGCCTTGAGGCGCTGGCACAGCTCGCGGCACCGCAAGGACCATGGGTGGTGATGGATGGATATCACGGTTTCATGGCCGTAGAGACCAATCTGTCATCCGTTGCCGATCGGGTGTTCTATCTGGCCGGTGGCTACAAGTATGCAATGTCCGGCGAGGGGGTTGCCTTTCTCCATGCGCCGTCTGGCTTTGCCCTGCGGCCGCAAAATACAGGATGGTTCGCATACGACGTCCTTGACCGGAGCCTCGAGACACCCGTCGCCTATCATAGCGATGCCCGGCGATTTCTGGGTGCCACTTTCGATCCGTCCGGTCTCTATCGCTTTGTCGCGGTGCGTGGGATGCTCGAGCGCGAAGGCATTGATACGGGTCTGCAGAACCGGTTTACCAGCCGCCATGCGCATGCACTTCTGACTGAGATTTCACATTCGCCATTGGGATCCGCACGGCTGCGAAACCGTCCCGGGCCAGCGAAGCAGGCTCGCTTTCTCGCCTTCGAGCATCCTCTTGCTTCTCGATGGCAAAGCGCCCTCTTGCAGCAGGACATCGTTACGGACGTGCGTGGGGATATCCTGAGGATTGGTTTTGGACTTTACCAGGATGATGACGATCTGGCGCTTCTCGTCTCGGCGTTGCGCAAGTTGGAATAGGAAAGGCCTGTTCTCGCAGTGGAAGCGGCGCAATCTGATTTTAATCGTCCTGTTTCGACAATTGCGCCCAAATAGTCCAAATCTCATACGTTGGTTCTGGCTACATGTTTCGCGCACAGTCCGTTGAACGGGCTGTTGTTCGTGAAATCAGGTCAGGGAACAGGATGAAAAACAAGAAGGGGCTTGCGGCGCTGTTGGCGTCGGGGGTTTTGCACGCCTTGTCGTCAAACGCCGCCCATGCTGCGCAGAGCAAATCAGTTGAACAACCGCTTGCTTGCGATGCGACGCTGGCGAGCCGATTTCGGCCGGATGAACAGACACGTGTCGTCCTTGTCAAACCCTTCTCCAAAGGAGCGCCGCTTGTGCTGGGCGGCGGGGATCAGCAGTCCGGCCCTGCGCAAGGCGATGGTAGCTCACAAACCGCCCCGCCAAGGGTGGCTCAAGCTGACCTGTGCCTCGTAAAGTTGGTGGTCGGGCCGGGCAACCCAGGTCCGGCAGATGCTCCATCGACATCCGAGGGCATCGGCATTGAAATCTGGCTCCCCACACCGGCGCACTGGAATCGTCGAATCCACGTCCAGGGCGGTGGCGGCTGGGCCGGCGGAGGGCAGGGCTCTCTTGCCCACATCGACGATCAAGGCATAGCTGGAGGTTCCGCAGATATCGCAGCCCTCGAAGGCGCTGTGTCTGCGACGACCGATACCGGTCATTCCATGCGCAAGGAAGGCAACCTGAACCTTGCCGGTGGCAATGGATCCTTCGCGATGCTGCCGGACGGCGAGATAAATGTCGCTCTTTGGCGGGATTTCGCCGAACGCAGCCTGCATGAAATGGCGGTCAAGACCAAGGCCCTTGCACGAGCCTACTATGGCAAGCCTGCTCTCTACGCCTACTGGGATGGGTTCTCGACCGGAGGGCGACAGGGGCTCAAGGAAGCGCAGGCCCATCCCGACGATTTCGATGGCATCCTGGTCGGAGCGCCAGCGATCAACTGGACGCGCTTTATCACCACCGAACTCTATCCACAAATCGTGATGCAGCGTGACCTGGGAGGCAAGCACCTCACCGCGGCTCAGCTTGCATTCGTCTCCAACGCCGCCATCAAGGCTTGCGATGTCGTGGGCGGCGTGCACCTAGGCTACATTTCAGACCCCGCGAACTGTCGCTACGATCCGGCTACGGATCGCGCTGTGCTTTGCGCCAGTGCTGGTGGAACAGGGCCGGAGCCAGGCTGTCTTACAACGGTCGAGGCTCAGGCTTTCAACAAGATCTGGTACGGTCTTACCCGGGATGGTACCGCTCCTGATCCAAACGTGGATAACGGGTTCGGCATTTTTCCGCGAGGCAATCAGCGCTGGTTTGCCTTGACGCGCGGAACGGAGCTGCGCGCGCTCGCCGGCGAGACGCCGTTTACCATTGCCTCGGATCTGGTGGCGCTGGAACTGGGCGATCCCAAGGTCGCATCGACAGGGTTCGTCAACGCCGTGAGCAATGGCGAGAATGGGTGGAAGACGCTGAGCTATGAGGATCTCAATCGTGCATTCGATCGCGGAGTAGAGTTGCAAGATCAGTTTGCCGATATCAACACGGATCGTGCAGACCTTTACGCCTTTCGGGATCACGGCGGAAAAATGCTCATGTACCATGGGCTCGCGGACGTTCTGATCCCCTCGCAAGGTTCCTTGAACTACTATAACCGTGTCCTTCACGAAATGGGCGGGGGCCAGAGCGTTCAGAAGTTCTTTCGTTTCTACCTGGTGCCGGGCATGAGCCACGCTTTCGCCAATGGCACGGCCAACCCTGATGCGATCCTGCCGCTGCCCGATCACGACGAGCTGTACGCGCGTTTGACCCGGTGGGTCGAGCATGGCGAGGCGCCGGGGCGTTACGATATCGCGGCCAAGAGTGATCCTGGCGTAACGGCTGCCTTGTGTGTCTACCCGCAAAGCCCGAAATTTACGGGGAAGAGCCCGTTGCAGGCGGAAAGCTATACGTGCCAATAAGAAGGGGCGATTGAGCAGGCCTGGCCGAGTTCAGGACTGCATCGACCTCGACATCCCCGAGCGAGGACGAGCCGGAAAAGCCCGTTGGCTTTTCCGGCTCGTTTGTTTCGTGCCGCGCTTCAAGGGAGGAGGGGCCGCGGCACGCGGGGGTCAGAAGTTGTAGGCTACACCGAACAGTGCCTGATGCCGGTCGAAGTCGTTGCCATTGTTCCCAAGATCGGAATAGCGATACTCAAGGCGGGCGCTGACATGGTCGGTGATGGCTCGTTCGACGCCGCCACCCACGCTCCAGCCGTCGAAGGTATCATGGCCTTCGACAAGGCCGTTGGAAACACGCGCGCGCATGTTCTCATAGCCGCCGCGGACATAGAGCAGGGTCTGGGGAGTGACGAGATAACCTGCGCGCGCCGCTACATCGAACGAATAGTTCGGATCGATGGTGTTGCCATTGCCGCGCAACCTGTCGTCCGCGCCCATGTCGAAACCGGCTTCCGCGCCGACCACTACCTGAGGCGTGACCTTGTAGTTGTAGCCGGCGTAAACACCACCGACGAAGGCATCACGGTTGTCGCGCAGATCCATATCGCCGATGTCGGTGTCGGCACCGCGCACGCGATCCTCGTTCCATCCGGCTTCGGCCCCAACGTAGGGCCCGGCAAACGTATCGGCGAAGGCCGGAGCGACCGAGAAGAGCGAAGCCGCTGCGGCCAGTCCTGCGAAGAACGTCTTCATGGAATTATTCCTTCCTGTTTCCTTTGAACAGGGCGCATATGGCGACAAATATGCGGTTGCATAATTCCGAACCGGAGCGACACATCGATTCCCTCCAGGAGACAATCGAAACGCCCACAAGGTGTGCAAATGCCGAAGGTGCGCAAGGCCTTCCACGCGAAAGGAGAGTGATGCGTTGGCAAGTCAGGAGTTCTCGTCGGGCACGAGCGCCAGTTATGGCGAGGTCTCGTCGTCAAGGGGGCGTGGCAGGCGTATCCTCAGCAGCCACAATGCCGCGAAAACCGCAGTTGCACAAATCATGATCCCGGGCATTTGCGCAGAGCCCGTACGCGTTTGAAGGGTGTGGGCAATGACCGGCGCAAAGCCTCCGAAAAACGCCGTGGCGAGCGTCGCGCCGAGACCCAGTCCGGTGAGCCGAACCGAACTCGGAAAGACTTCGGCGGTTGCCACAGCGCCCACCGCACTCACGCCGCCAGCGAGCACGGCCAGAACGAATATGGACATCGGCACGAGTTCATAAGGTCCGCGTCCAATGGTGGAAAACAGGGGAACCGGAAGGACCGTAGCGGCGAATGCGAGGGCAAGCAGGACGGGCTTGCGGCCCAGGAGGTCCGACGCCCAGCCGATGAGCGGCGTGACGAGAATGATTGCGACGGCGGCAAGGCTGGAGAGGTGCAGCGCTTCAGGCTGGCCGATGTGTCCGACGGTTTCGAGAAAGCTGGGGATGTAGGTGACGCCCACGTAATAGGTGATCGATCCCAGTGCAGAGATGGCAAAGCCGGTTCCAACCGCACCGCCGTGATGGCGCAGGACGGAGCGAAGTGGATGTGCGCCTTCAGATCCGGGTGTCGGAAGGTGGAACTGCGGTGTTTCGCCAATTGTGCTGCGCAGCAGCCAGATCATACCGGCAAGCAGCGCGCCGACGACGAAGGGGATCCGCCACCCCCAGCTTGCCAGTTCGGATGCGCCGAGCGATGCCGCCAGCCAGGCGCAAACGGTCGCAGCGAGCAAACCGCCGAGTTCGCTGGCGGCCGCCGCGCACGATGTCACCAGGCCCCGGCGATGTGGCGGCGCGGTTTCGTAGAGATAGCTGACGACCGCGGTATACTCGCCGCCCACGCTCAGCCCCATCAGGCAGCGCATTGCGATCAGGCCCAGTCCTGCAAGCGAGCCGATCTGGCTATAGGTGGGCAGTGCCGCCATCCCGAGCATGGCGATCGTCATTCCTGCCATGGACAGAAGCAGGGCAGGGCGGCGTCCGAAGCGGTCGCCAAACAGGCCAAGCATGATCGCGCCGACGGGGCGCATGAGATAGGCGATCGCGAAACCGGCCAGAGTATCGAAAAGCGCGTCTTGGCCGGTTCCGAAAAAGATGCGCGCCAGCGTCGGGGCAAAGTAGAGGCACAGTGTGAAATCGTACCATTCGACGATCGTCGAGAGGCCAACCGCCACGATCGCCCACAGCTGCCGTCGTGTCATGCGCCGTCCCGAGCCAGGCGCAGCCCCGTGAACTGCCAGCGATGGTGCGGATAGAAGAAATTGCGATAGGTCGCGCGGGAATGCCCGCAGGGTGTGGCGTGGCTCGCCCCACGCAGAACGAACTGTCCACTCATGAACTTGCCGTTGTATTCGCCTATGGCGCCATCGGCGATGCGGAACCCGGGATAGGGGCGATAGGCGCTGCCGGTCCATTGCCAAACCCGGCCAAAGAAGCCTCGGGCGTCTTTGGCGGTGAACGGGCCGGTGGCAGCCTGGCCTCTTTCGGGTGAGAAGGGGGCGGCCGAAATCTCCCACTCGGCTTCGGTTGGCAGACGTGCGCCAGCCCAGCTGGCGAAGGCGTCGGCTTCATAAAGGCTGATGTGTGTCACCGGCTGGCTCGGTTCGACCGGCCGACGGCCTGCGAGCGTGAATCGGGTCCACTGACCATTGTCGCTCTGGCGCCAGTAAAGGGGCGCCTCGATTGCCTCTCGCTGGACCCAGGTCCAGCCGTCGGACAACCACAAGCGTGGATCGCGGTAACCCCCATCCGCGATGAATTCGAGCCATTCGCCGTTCGTGACGAGCCGGTCCGCCACGCGGAAGGGCTCGAGATAGGTCTTGTGGCGTGGACCTTCGCAGTCGAAAGCGAACTTGGAGGCGCCGCTCGGCGCGTGTCCGATGTCGACGAGGCCTCCGGGCGAGGAGATCCAGTCGATGGGCGGTGTCTCTTCACCGGGATCATCAGGCGTTTGGGGCTCATCGTGCGACCACAGCGCAGGTTCGAGTGGATTGCATGAAAACGCGTGAAGGATATCGGTGAGCAAAAGCTCCTGATGCTGCTGCTCGTGGTGGCAGCCCAACTGGACCAGCATCAGAACCTGCGGCGAGAATGTGGGCAAGGCCTCGAGCAGCGCTGCATTCACCGCCTGTCGGTAATCGAGAATTTCGGCCAGGGTCGGGCGCGAGAGCATGCCGCGTGCCGGGCGCGCGAGGCGATTGCCTTCGGCCTCGTAGTAGCTGTTGAACAGATAGGGCCAGGACGGCTGATGGAGGCGGTATCCCGGCGCATGGGCGCGCAAGATAAAGGTTTCAAAGAACCAGGTCGTGTGCGCGAGGTGCCACTTCGCCGGCGAAGCGTCCGCCATCGATTGGATCGTCGCATCGGCATCCGTCAGGGGACGGGCCAGTTCTTCGGTGAACGTACGCACGCGAACAAATAGCGCGCGGATGAATTCGCAATCATGTTGCACGGCGTTCATGGCTGGGCGCGCAACAGGTGTATGCTGAAAAGGTCGCAGTCATCGGACCACACTCCGAGTGACTGGTACCCGGCATTGCGGGCAAGAGAGATGAATTCATCGCAGGTGTACTTGTGCGAGTTCTCGATATGGATCGGCTCGTTCCGGTCGAAATCGAAAACCTTGCCAGCCACCGTTACGCTCTGGTCCGCCTGGCTGACGAGCGTGATCTCGACGTAGCCCGGTTCGCTCACGTAGCGCGCGCGGTGGCGAAATTGTGCAAGGTCGAAATTGGCATCGAGTTCGCGGTTGGTTCGCGCCAGCACGTTCAGGCTGAAGCGGGCGGTAACGCCTGCGGCATCATCATAGGCCTTCTCGAGCAGAGGCACTGGCTTCTTGAGGTCCACGCCGATGAGCATGAGGCTGTTCGGTTTAAGGAGCGAGCGGCATCGGCGCAGGAAGTCCGTGGCCTCGGGGCGCTCGAAGTTGCCGATGGTGGAGCCCGGGAAGAAGCACACGTCGACATCGGATGGCTGTTCCGGAAGGGCCACAGCCTCAAGGAAATCGGCGCATAGGGAAGCCACATCGATTTCCGGATAGCGCTGGCGCATCGCCCGCGCGGTTCGCTCCAAGGGCTCGGGAGATATGTCGATGCACAGATAGGAGGAAGGGGCAGGGAGGGCGTCCATCAGCCTGTCCACCTTTCCGCCCGACCCGGCTCCCAGTTCGATTACTCGGGCGCCTTTTCCGATCATGGCGCCAATCTGTGCAGCGTTTTTACGCAGTATCTCCTTTTCCGTGCGGGTCGGATAATACTCGGGCAAGGTGCAGATCTGATCAAAAAGATCTGATCCGGGCGAATCGTACAGATAGCGACAGGGAATGCGTTTTGGCGTTTGGTTCAGTCCGTTCAGGACTGCATTCCGGAAATCCGAGGTTGCCGATAGTCGGGGCGCGCGATCGGTGTTGCACAGTTCCAGTGTCAGGGTGTCCGGCGTCCTCATCGTGACATACTCCTTGATTGAAAGAAGGGGCGTTTGGGCGTTGCGCCTTGATGCGCTGACCACGCCTGGCGCTGAGTTGCAGAGCAGGCGTACGAGCCGCGCAGGCTGCAAAGGGTCTTGAAGGAGCGGTCCTTGCCGCCTGCATCAGAACGGTCGCGACGCAGCGGTGCGCGCCCGGGCCGTTCAGCGCACGCCTTCTGGGAAATACGGACAAAGGTTCCCCGAGCATGGCAAATAAGGAACGGGGGCAAGATACCCTGTCGGCCATACCGCCGACCGGCTTCCTTGCGATCGTATCGAGGGGAACCATCGCAAGACCCGGAGTGGAGAAAGGCAACGCTGTGCATGGCGTGAACAGCAAAGTTCCAGCCGTTATGTTCCTGGTGAACCCAAATCGAATTGCTGGAAGGGTGATCCCGACCCGCGCAGCGCCGGCAAACACTCTGCGCGCCACTCCGAATAGCGCCCAGCCGACCTGCAAGGATCGGCCACTCAGCGCACGCGTCTGGGGCGATACGACGAATTTCAGCGTTTGCGCTGGATGCGCATTGTGACCGCCGTGTCCGTTCTCGCGCCGACGCCAGGCAATCCGAGCCCAAACACCAGGCCGGCAAGAAGACGGAACGCGTGCGCGCATCCACTCGTGTTGGCCTAGTTTTGGCATTGCGCCCAGTTTGTTTCACAGGGGCGATTGGAGGGCCTGCTTCTTTCAAATCCGCCACTGCCCGGTTGGGCGAGCCTGCGAGCTTCAATTGGCAGGGCTCGCCTCATCCAGAAAGCTCTCCAGATCGGCCGTGAACTTGAACGGGTTTTTCAGCATGAGAAAATGATCTCCTTGCTCGGCCTTCGTGTAGATGAAAAGCTTGGAGCCAGGGACCTGTTTGTGCGCCCAGCGCTGGGCCGCGACATTCAGGCTCCATTCCCCCGTGAAGAAGGCGACCGGAACTGTGTTCAGTTTGTGCTGGATTACTTCGCTCCAGTCGATCGAGGCATGATTGTACATCACCTTGATCATGGACGTCATGTCGCTGTGCACGAATGCGTTCGCGAAGGCCTCTGAATTGGCGAATGGCTTGGAATCGCGCAGCATGAAGCGTTCGATGAAGCTCGTACTTTGGGGGTCAGGGCTGGCTGGCGGCGGGGTCTTGAGAAGTGCGACGACGTCATCCGGGGTGTCGGCGACGACGGCCCTTTCGCGGCGCTCCTCGACCGTCCAGTCGGGGCGCGCGGCGATCGAGACAGGCTCATCGACAAATGCGACTTTGCGGATCGTATCCGTTCCAAACAGGTCAATGTAGCTCCAGATGACCGAAGCGCCCATCGACCAGCCGCTGAAATCCGCCTTCTCAATATGCAGGTGATCGACCAGATCTTTCAGGTCCTTCGAATAGCGCGCTATGCTGTTGCCATAGTCGACATTCGGAGAGAGGCCCTGGTTGCGCGGATCCAGGACGATCACGCGATGCGTCTTGGACAGAAGGTACATGACGTTGATGTATTCCGCGCCATTGGCCGACCAGCCTGGCACGAAAATGATCGGATCGCCTTGACCCGCTTCCCAATAAGTCAGGCGTACCCCGTCGCTCGTCGCGAACGTCTTGATCTCGAGGCCACGAAAGTCGCTCAACTTCCTGGGCAAGCCCGCGATGTCGTGGGGAAAGGTGAAATCCCGTCCCAGAACATCGATGGCAGGTGCCGCGATGGCTGGCGAACTTGCCGTGATGAGGCCGGCAAGCGCGGCCGCTAGCGATGTCTTCGTTTTCATGCTGGTTCCTTCGTGCCAGGCAATTTCGCCCCTTTTGCACCATCGGCATCGGCCATAGGACTTGATCCAAGTTCGGATAAATGCTCAGCGGATCGCAACTCTTGAATTGTGGGGTTTCAAATGGACCGGTTGCTGGCAATGACCTATTTCGTGAAATCCGTGGAATTGGGGTCGTTCAGCGCAGCGGGAGAAGCGTTTGGGGCATCGTCCCAACTGATCGGCAAGCATGTGCTCAAGCTGGAGCAGCATCTGGGGGTTCAGTTGCTCGTGCGCACGACCCGGCGCCAGCATCTGACCGATTTCGGACGCACCTTTTACGAGCGCGCCAAGATCATCCTGGCCGAAGTCGATATCGCCGAGTCTCTGGCTGCCGAAACACAGCAGACGCCAACCGGGAAGCTTCGGATCAACGCGCCCGTCAGCTTCGGCATGTACTCCTTGGCGCACAGGCTTCCCGAATACATCGAGGCCTATCCGGCCGTGACCGTGGAAATGAACCTTACTAACCGAACGGTCGATCTGGTCGAGGAGGGGTACGATGTCGTGTTCCGCGTGGGCGAATTGTCCGACAGCCGTCTCATGACGCGATCGCTTGCCGACTATCGGTTCATGGTCTGCGCCTCCCCTGCCTATTTGGAAAGGCATGGGCCAATCGCGCATCCCCTGGATCTGCAGGGCCACGATTGCCTTTGCTTTTCCTATACGGAGCTTCGCACGCACTGGGCATTCGATGGGCCCGAGGGGCGCGTGGTCGTGCCGGTGCAAAGCCGCTTTGCGGTCGATCACGGTGAGCCGATCCTTCAGGCGGCGCTCGCAGGGTTGGGGGTCATGTTGCAACCGGTCGAGCTTGTTGAAAAGCATATTGCGGAAGGCTCGCTGGTGCGACTGCTCCCGAATTGGGAGGCGCCATCAAGACCGATGCATCTGCTCTATGCCCCTGACCGGCGGCTCACCCCTAAGCTCAGAAGCTTTCTGGACTTTGCCATCGAGGCCTTTGCCTGACTTCGAAGGCGCAAGCGTCCCTTGCATCTCAACAACGGCGGGATCCACCTGCGCTTCATCGTAGCCGTCTATATGAGGTAAGGCCTTGCGGCGACTTTCGGCGCGCCTAGTCCAGCGCTTGAGTCAAGCGCCGCGGGAGCGGGTAACCCCATTCGGCGTAGAGCGATGCGAAGGTGCGCATGAGGGTCGCCAGAGGCTGCGAACTATCGTTCTTGCGGTGCAACAGCACGATCGGGCTGACGGCCTTGGGGCGCACTGGGCGGCAGATGACTTCGGGATGTGCCAGCCATTGCGAGGTCGCCGGAATCAGGCAGGCCCCGGCGCCTGCCGAAACCATGATGAGCGCGGTTTCCAATTCACGGACCTCGACGATCTCGCTCGGTTCCAGTCCGCGGTCGCGAAAGATCGACAGGACCAGGTCGGCATGGCTCGGTCGGGGCTGGCGTGGATAGAGGATGAGCGGGATACGGGCCAGTTCGGCCAGATCGACCGGCTCGTTCGCGGGGCCTGATCCTGGCGGAAGGGCTGCCAGGAGACGCTCCTCGCGCAGGACTTCGCGCTGGAGTGCGGGATCCTCGATCCGTACGCGCCCAAGGCCCGCATCGATCCGGCTGTCCTTGAGCGCCTCGACCTGTTCGAGGCTGTTCATTTCGGTCAGGACAAGCTCCGTATCGGGATCGTGCGTACGGAAGCGCCGAACGATCTGCGGCAGGCGAACGTAGAATTCGGATGGCACGAGCCCGAGTGTGAAGCGCGGCCGTTCGGCCGTGACGAAGCGCTGCATGGCCTGTTCCATGCGATCCTGGCGCTCGAGAACCTGAAGCGCGTGGGTATAGAACAAGTGCCCGGCGGGGGTGAGCGTCAAGGGGCGCGATGAGCGCTCGATCAGCAAAGTGCCGAGTTCTTCCTCGATTTCCTGAATCCGCCGGCTCAGCGGGGGCTGGGCGATGTTCAGTTTTTCAGCCGCTCGCGTAAAGCTGCCTTCGCTCGCAACAGCGACGAAATAGCGCAAACGTCGGGTATCGATCATGGAAGGGCTCGCGGCTGCGGAGATGGAATTATGCCAATCTGGTATGAAGGCCAACCAAGATGGTCATTGCGTCGGCGGATTGCAAACCTACCTCGAGCTGGAAAATCACAAGCCGGCCAGTTCATCTCTGCACCGGCGCTTCAAAGATGGAGAAGGTCATGGAGCAGTCCCGCGTATTACCAGCCGGCGGTCTCATCCCCGATAAGTATCTTTCTGGTATGTTTTACGGCAACGGATGGGTTGCTGGCGAGGATCTGACGAAGGCCGTCGAGCCGGCCACCGGGACCGAATTGGGAACGATTGCCCTTGCCAACGCGGATACCGTTGCGAGTGCCGCGAAGGCGGCCCGTGGTGCACAGCGTGGTTGGGCGGCCATGTCCGCGGATGAGCGGGCCGCGATCTTCCTCAAGGCGCTCGCCATTGGCCAGCAGTTCGCCGACGACATCATCGCCTGGATCGTGCGCGAAAGCGGGTCGGCCCGCGCCAAGGCCGCCTTCGAACTGCAGGTGACGCTGAAAGCCATCCAGTTGGCCGCGGCAATGCCGCACCAGGCGCAGGGGCTTGTCCTGCCGACGACGCCGGGTCGGGTCAGCCTCGCCCGTCGTCGCCCGCTCGGCGTGGTGGGCATCATCGCGCCCTTCAACTTTCCGCTTTACCTCGCCATGCGCGCCGTCGCCCCGGCCCTAGCGGTCGGCAATGCGGTGATCCTGAAGCCCGATCCGCGCACTGCGATCTGCGGCGGGCTGGTGATCGCGCGGCTGTTCGAGCTGGCGGGCCTGCCGGCTGACGTTCTTCACGTCCTGCCGGGCGGCAGCGAAGCGGGCGAGGCTTTGTGCAGCGATCCCGAAATCGGCATGATCCAGTTTACCGGCTCGACCGGTGCGGGCCGTATGGTGGGCCAGAACGCCAGTCGACATCTCAAGAAGGTCAGTCTTGAACTTGGCGGCAAGAATTCCATCATCGTGCTCGACGATGCCGACATCGACCTTGCTTTGCGCAATGTCACCTGGGGCGTCTTTCTCCATCAGGGCCAGATCTGCATGTCGGCCGGGCGCGTGCTCGTCCATGAGGCCATCGCGGCCGATTTCGTCAAGGCGCTTGGCGAGAAGGCTGCGGCACTGCCGATGGGCGACCCGAGCGTTGAAGGTATTGCGATCGGTCCGCTGATCAACCAGCGTCAGGCCGATCATGTGGCGAAAGTCGTGAAGGAAAGTGTCGATGCCGGTGCCACGCTGATCACGGGCGGCAAAGCCGACCGGCTGTTCTATACGCCGACGGTTCTGGCCAACGTCTCGCCCGAGATGAGCGCTTTTCGCGAGGAAATATTCGGCCCTGTCGCGGTCGTTACGACCTTCGCCGACGATGCGGAGGCCATAAAGTTGGCCAATCAGACCGAATATGGCCTTTCGGCTGCGATCCAGTCGCGCAATGTGTCGCGGGCCATGGCCATGGGAGAGCAACTCCAGACAGGACTGCTCCACATCAACGATCAGACGGTGAATGACGATGTCGTCAATCCGTTTGGCGGGGTAGGCGCCTCGGGCAATGGCAGTGCTGTGGGTGGGCCGGCCAACTGGGAGGAATTCACCGAGTGGCAGTGGGTCACGATCAAGGGAGAGGCGCCGGCTTACCCGTTCTGAAGTCGGCGGCAGTCATAATAAAAAGAAGGAATAGTATATGTCGGGCAAGCATTTTGACGTTCTCATAGTCGGAAGCGGCGCCGCCGGTTGTGTCGTCGCGGACTATCTCTCCGAACATACGGACAAATCGATAGCCGTCCTCGAAGCGGGCCCCTTGGATCGCAACCCGATGATCCATATTCCAGCAGGTTATTCCAAGCTGCTAGCCAAGGACAAGGCGGTCTGGCCCTATGAGACAGTGGTCGTAAATGGCCAGCGCCGACGATTTCGCATGGGCAAGGTCGTGGGCGGCGGCACCTCGGTCAATGCGATGTGCTATGTGCGCGGGCAGAAGCAGGACTTTGACGCCTGGCAGGAGGCCGTGGGCGAGGAAGGCGACTGGTCGTGGGAGACCATGCGCGCGACCTACATTGAGCAGGAGCGCAACAACACCTTCCACAACGAATACCACGGCATCGACGGGCCGCTTTCGGTCGAATTGCCAGGGCGCATCAACGAACTCAATCAGCGGTGCATGAAGGCGTTCCAGGAATTCGGCCTTCCCTACAACCCTGACTATAACGGTCAAAGCCAGGCTGGTGTCTCTCCGGTCCAGTCGAACACCGACAACGGCAAACGCGCGAGCGCCGCGGTGGCTTACTTGCACCCACGGGTCGATAGTGGTCGAGTGACCTTGTTAACTTCGCGCACGGTCACGAAAATCCTGATCGAAAATCGCAAGGCCGTAGGCGTTTGCGTTCTGCATGGCACGCAGGAGGAGCGCATCTACGCGGATCTCGTCATCCTTTCTGCCGGTGCGGTCCAGAGCCCCAAGATCTTGATGCACTCGGGTATTGGCCCGCGCGCGCAGCTGGAGTCTTTCGGAATCCCGGTAATCGAGGATCTCGCCGGGGTCGGGGAGAACCTGCACGATCACCCGATCATTCCGATCGCCGCCTTCGTCAAGGGCAAGATGGGCTATCAGGCTGCCGCGCAGGGTCTGGGCATGCTGGTCTCGGGGGTGCGCTACCTGACGACGAAGGATGGGCCCGCCGCGGGCAACGGCATCGAAACCGTGTCCTACTGGGACCCGGAGGATCTGCAGAGCGAAGAGCCCACGGTTCAATGTTATCATGAGCCGATCATTTCGCAGGACGGGCTCAACCCTTCGGGTGCGCGATCAGGGGTAACCTTTGCAACCGTCGTCTTGCAGCCTCGCAGCCGCGGTACGGTGAAGCTGGCCGACGCCGATCCTACCTCGATGCCGCTCATCGATCCCAACTTTATCGGCGATCCCTACGATTTGAAGGTGGGCATCGCGGCGGTCAAGTCGGTGCGCAAGGTGATGGAGCAGCGCTCCCTGGCGGACGTGATTGAGGAGGAGTTCGTTCCCGGAGCCAAGGTGCAAACCGACGAGGAGCTCGCAGCCTTCGTCAAACAGGTGGCGACCACCATGTGGCACCCTGTGGGGACCTGCAAAATGGGGCGCAAGGACGATCCGATGGCTGTCGTCGATGCCTCGCTCAAGGTGCGAGGGATCGAGGCGCTTCACGTCATTGATGCCTCGATCATGCCCCGGATCATCAGCGGCAACACCAATGCTCCGACGCAGGCACTGGCGCGGCACGCCTCCAAAATGCTGGTAGCGAGCTATTTCAGCTGATCTTGGCGAGGGCCCACGGCATGGCTTGCGGGGCAGGCGATGTCGTGGAGCCTTTAGTCCACGCCCTGGGAAAGCACGGCAGGAGCGCCGTACCCCCAGTCCCGGTACTTGCGGGCGATGATGCTTTGCATGAGGCTCAACTCAGGCGAATGGTCGCCGGGTCGATGGCTCATGATTATAGGGGAGGTTGCGCTCTCGGCAAGCTCGCGAAAGGCGACGTCGTGGCTTCGGGCGCGTCGAACGGATTCGGGCACGATGGCAATGCCTTCCTCGGCGGCGACGAGCCCGATCGCGATTTGCAATTCGCGCGCTTCGTGGACGATCCGGGGCTCGATCGAATAGTCCCGGAACGTCGAGATGACCTGGTCGGCATAGCTTGGTCGCGGCTGACGGGGGTAGATGATCTGCGGTTCCGTCGCGAGATCGTGCAACGAGATCGGGCCGTCGCCATGCGCCAGGGGATGGTCCATGGGAAAGGCCGCCACCAGCTTTTCGTTACGCAGGACGATGCGGCGAACGGCGGGGTCCTCGAAGCGAATGCGACCAAAGCCGACATCGATCCTTCCCTCCTTGAGAGCGGCGATCTGATCAAGCGTCGTGCTTTCGACGAGGACCAGTTCGACGTCGTCTGCACACTTACGGAATTCCCGGATGAGTTCGGGCAGGCGCGCGTAGATCGTCGAGGCGACGAAGCCTATCACAAAGCGACGCTGTTCGCTCGCCGCTGCCGCCTTGATCATGGTTTCCACATCCTCGATGCGTGCAAGCAGTTGCAGTGCCTGGTTGTGAAGGAGCTTGCCGACCGCCGTCAGACGCAGCGGCCGGCTCGAGCGATCGATCAGCACCGATCCAACCTGGGCTTCGAGCTGTTGTATCGCGCGCGACAGGGGGGGCTGCGCGATGTGCAGGCGCTCGGCCGCGCGGATGAAATTTCCCTCCTCCGCGACCATGACGAAATAGCGCAAAAGTCGAAAATCCATCATCGATAAACCTTACAAATTACCCTGAGGGTATTGAATCCAGACCGCATTGATCATTGTCTAAGGCGTTATCCAAGCATAAATTGCTGATCAAAGCTAATCTTTCGGGAGAGTCGCTGTCATGGCTGCGTTGGATCGCGCTGATACCTTCATTGTCGATGTGCCGACAATTCGCCCGCATGTCCTGGCCATGGCCACGATGCATTCGCAGGCGATGGTGATCGTGCGCCTGGTGGATGGTGACGGCGTCGAAGGCCTTGGCGAAGGTACGACGATCGGGGGCTTGAGCTACGGCAACGAAAGCCCCGAAAGCATCAAGTCGGCGATCGACACCTACATTCTGCCCGTTCTTGAGGCGAGTGACATCACGCGCGTCGGTGAGACGATGGGCAAGGTCAACGCCTGCGTGCGTGGCAACCACTTCGCCAAGTGCGCCGTCGAATCGGCCCTGCTCGACATGGCGGGCAAGCGTCTTGGCGTGCCGGTTTCCGAACTGATCGGCGGTGGCCGCGTACGCGACACGCTGCCCGTTGCCTGGACACTGGCGAGCGGCGACACCGCGCGTGACATCGCCGAAGGCGAGGCCATGCTCGAGGCACGCCGCCACAACATCTTCAAGCTCAAGATCGGCAAGCGTTCGGTGCGCGACGACGTCGCCCACGTGGGGGCGATCTGCAAGGCGTTGGGCGACCGCGCGAGCATTCGTGTCGACGTGAACCAGAACTGGAGCGAGACGCAGGCCAAGCTTGGTATGGCGATGCTGCACGACGTGGGTTGCGACCTCGTCGAGCAGCCGATTTCCGGTGACGACATTGCGGCGATGGCGCGTCTCTCGATAGGTCAGACAATCCCGCTCATGGCCGACGAGGCTCTGACCGGGCCGCGTTCTGCGCTGCGCATCGCGGCCGCTTCGGCGGCGTCCGTCTTCGCGCTCAAGATCGAACAGTCGGGCGGCTTGTTCGCCACGGCTGAAGTGGCCGCGATCGCCAGTGCGGCCGATCTCGGCCTCTATGGCGGCACGATGCTCGAGGGCAGTGTGGGCACGGCGGCCTCTGCGCACGTCTTTGCCACCCTACCGCGTCTCGACTGGGGCACCGAACTCTTCGGTCCACTTCTCCAGACCGACGAGATTCTGGCGCAGCCGCTGCACTACGCGAATTTTTCGCTCACGGTGCCGACAGGCCCGGGTCTTGGCATTGCCCTCGACGAGGACAAGGTCGCCTATTTTCGGCGCGACCGCGATGGTGCGCGCCTTCATGCAGTGAACACAGGAGCCTGATCCCCCATGCTTTTCATGGTTGAAATGGACGTCAACATCCCGCTCGATTTCGATGCCGAAGAGGCAGCTGCGATCAAGGCGCGCGAGAAGGCCTATTTCCAGGAACTGCAGAAAGCGGGCACCTGGCGCCACATCTGGCGCAAGGTCGGTCTCTATTCCAACGTCAGCATCTTCGATGTCGAGAGCAACACCGTGCTGCACGATACGCTGATGGGGCTGCCGCTCTACCCCTTCATGACGATGACGATCACGCCGCTGTGCCGGCATCCCTCTTCTCTGCACGACGACGACCGGTGAGGCGCGTCGCCTGATTTTACAATTTTCAAGTCCACTGGGAGAGTTCAAATGGACGTAAGTTTCGTAAAGGCGCCGGAAATCCAGAAGCTGCTCGATACCGCCGCCGGCATCCCGCAGGAGAAGGGCGATCCGCGCCTGAAGGCGATTGTGCGCGATCTGACCGAATCCATCATGGAAGTCATCGTCAAGCACGACGTCTCGGAAGATGAATTCTGGGGTGCCATCAAGTTCTTCGCGGACGGTGCGGGCGAACTCGGTCTGATCGCGCCGGGCACCGGCCTCGAGCACTTCATGGACCTCTACATGGACGCCAAGGATGCGGAAGCCGGCCTTGAGGGGGGCACGCCGCGCACGATCGAGGGACCGCTCTACGTTTCGGGTGCACCGCTCGTCGAAAATGGTGCGAACCTCTCGAGCGATCCCGATCCCGAGGCTGATAATCTGTACATGACCGGCGCGATCACGGGCCCCGATGGCGAACCCGTCAAGGACGCGATCGTGCATGTGTGGCACGCCAATTCGGCCGGTTGGTACTCGCATTTCGACCCGACCACGGAGCAGACCCCCTTCAATAACCGCCGCCGGATCAAGCTGGGCGATGACGGGAAATATAACTTCCACTCGAAAATGCCGAGTGGCTATTCGTGCCCGCCGGGCGGCGCTACCGAAACGCTCATGTTCGCCCTCGGCCGCCACGGCAGCCGTCCTGCCCATGTGCACTTCTTCGTCGAGGCGCCGGGCTACCGCACGCTGACCACGCAGATCAACTTCGGCGACGATCCCTTCGCCAAGGACGACTTCGCGTTCGGCACCCGCGAGGGCCTGCTGCCAGTTCCCAGCCGCCAGGGCGACCGCGTCGATCTGGCCTTCGACTTCCAGCTGCAGAAGGCCAAGGACGAAGGCGACGAGCAGCTCTCGACCCGCCGCCGCGCCCACGCCGAGATCGAGCCGACCCCCGAAGCCGAGTCGGTCTGAGACCGGCTCGCGCCAAGAGAACAAGGGAGACAGGATCATGCATGAACGTTTGAAGGAAAAGGTCGCAACGGCGGTTGTCGACGATCCCGAAACCGGCGCCTTCCGGTGCCGCCGGGACGTCTTCACCGACCCGCAGTTGTTCGATCTCGAGATGAAGTACATCTTCGAGAGCAACTGGGTCTACCTGGCCCATGAGAGCCAGGTCGCGAACAAGCACGACTACCTCACGGCCTATATCGGTCGCGTTCCCGTGATCCTGACCCGTGCCAAGGACGGTGGGCTCACCTGCGTGGTCAACGCATGCGCCCACCGCGGTGCCCAGCTGTGCCGCAAGAAGCGCGGCAACCAGCCGCTCTACGTCTGCCCCTTCCACGGCTGGAGCTTCAAGACCGATGGCAAGTTGCTGCGCGCCAAGGATGCCAGCACCGGCGCCTATCCCGAGAGCTTCGATTCTGACGGCTCGCACGACCTGACCCGCGTGCGCGTCGAGAGCTACCGCGGCTTCATCTTCGGCTCGATCAACCACGACGTGCTCCCGCTCGAGGAGCATCTGGGCGAGGCCAAGGTGATCATCGACCAGATGGTCGACCAGGCCCCCGAAGGTCTCGAGGTGCTGACCGGCAACTCGACCTACACCTTCGACGGCAACTGGAAGATGCAGATGGAGAACGGGTGTGACGGCTACCACGTCAGCTCGGTCCACGAGAACTACCAGTCGACCATGGGCCGACGCGCCGAAGGCGGCACCAAGGCGGTCGACGCCAATGGCTGGTCGAAGGCGCCTGCAAGCGGCGTCTACGGCTTCGAGCACGGTCACATCCTGCTCTGGACCCAGGTGATCAATCCCGATGTCCGCCCGATCTGGAACCGCAAGGACGACCTCGAGAGCCGTCTCGGCGTCGACAAGGCGAAGTTCATCATGGAGCAGACGCGCAACCTTGCGCTCTATCCCAATGTGTTCTTGATGGACCAGTTCTCGACCCAGATCCGCGTGGTGCGCCCGATCGACGTGCACACCACCGAGGTGACGATCTATTGCTATGCCCCCAAGGGCGAGAGCGCCGAGGACCGTACGCACCGCATCCGCCAGTACGAGGACTTCTTCAACGTCACCGGCATGGGCACGCCCGACGACCTTGAGGAGTTCCGCAGCTGCCAGAACGCCTATGAGGGCGCTGGAAGCCTGTGGAACGACCTCAGCCGCGGGGCGACCCGCTGGATCGAGGGTCCGGATGCCAACGCCAAGGCGATGGGCATGAACCCGCTGCTCTCAAGCGAACGCTCGGAGGACGAAGGCCTCTTTGTCCGCCAGCACGAGTTCTGGGCGCAGATCATGCTGGATGGCCTGGAGAAGGATTCCACCCCCGATGAAATGATGGAGGCTGCGGAATGACCCTCACTCTCGAAAAGAACCGCACCGCGCTGTCCTACGAGGAAATCTGCGCATTCCTGTACCGCGAGGCACGTCTGCTCGACGATCGCCAGTTCGAGGAGTGGCTCACTTGCTATACCGAGGGCTGCGAGTACTGGATGCCGGCCTGGACCGACGACGATGCTCTCAGCACCAATCCGCAGACCGAGATCTCACTGATCTACTACGCCAATCGCGGCGGTCTCGAGGATCGTGTCTATCGCATCAATACCGAGCGCTCCTCGGCATCGATGCCCGAGCCGCGCACCTGCCACAATCTCGCGAACATCGAGATCGTGGAGAGCCGTGAGGGCGAGATCGACGTGCGCTACAACTGGCACACGCTCAGCCACCGCATGAAGAAGACCCAGAGCTTCTTCGGCGCCACCTTCCTGACGCTCGACGTTTCGCAAGACGCACCGCGCATTGCGAAGAAGAAGGTTGTCCTCAAGGACGACTACATCCACCAGGTCATTGATATCTATCATATCTGAGGAACTGCACGTGATCTTCGAAGGACGGTTTGCCGACAAGGTCATGATCGTGACCGGCGCGGCGCAAGGCATTGGCGAGGGTGTGGCCACCCGCGCCGCGGCCGAAGGTGCAAGCCTCGTACTGGTGGACCGGGCCGAATTCGTGAAAGACGTGGCCGAGACGATCGTCGCCGCGGGCGGCAGGGCTGTCTCGGTCTCGTGCGACCTCGAGACCTACGAGGGGGCAGCGCTCGCGGCGAGTACCGCGCTCGAGGCATTCGGACGCATCGACATCCTCGTCAACAACGTGGGCGGCGCGATCCGCATGCGTCCGTTTGCCGCGTTCGAGCCCGACCAGATCGACGCCGAGATCCGCCGCTCGCTGATGCCGACGCTCTACTGCTGCCACGCAGTCCTGCCGCAGATGCTGGAGCAGGGCGGCGGCACCATCGTCAACGTCTCGTCCAACGCGACGCGCGGCATCCGCCGGGTGCCCTATTCGGCAGCCAAGGGCGGCGTGAACGGCCTGACCATGAGCATCGCGATGGAATATGGCGAACAGGGCATTCGCTGCGTCGCCACGGCGCCGGGCGGCACTTCGGCCCCGCCCCGCAAGGTCCCGCGCAACGCCGAGGGCGACAATGCACAGGAGCAGGCGTGGATGGCCGAGGCGGTCGAGCAGGTCACCAGCTCCACCTTCATGAAACGATACGGCACCCTGGATGAGCAGATCGCCCCGATCCTGTTCCTCGCCTCGGACGAGGCGGGTTACATGACCGGCTCCATCATGCCCGTCGCGGGCGGCGATCTGGGATAAGGAAAACCCATGTCTAAAATCTTCGAAAGCCCGGCAGCCGCGCTTGAAGGCGTGCTGTTCGACGGGATGACGATCATGTCGGGTGGCTTCGGCCTTTCGGGCAACCCGGAAAGCCTGATCCCCGAAATCCGCAAGGCGGGCGTCAAGGACCTCACTGTCATCTCGAACAATGCGGGCGCGGACGGGTTCGGCCTGTGGATGCTGCTGGAAAGCCGGCAGGTGAAGAAGATGATCTCGTCCTACGTGGGCGAAAACAAGCTCTTCGAAAGCCAGTACCTCTCGGGCGAGCTCGAGCTGGAACTGAATCCGCAGGGGACGCTCGCCGAGCGCATCCGCGCGGGCGGTGCGGGCATTCCCGCCTTCTACACCAAGACGGGCGTTGGCACCGTCGTTGCCGAGGGCAAGCCGGTCGAGAGCTTCGAGGGCGAGGACTACGTGCGCGAGACCTGGCTGCGCAGCGACCTGTCGATCGTGAAGGCCTGGCGCGCGGACCCCGAGGGCAACCTCATGTTCCGCAAGACCGCGCGCAACTTCAACCCGAACATGGCGACCGCGGGCAAGGTGACCGTGGTCGAGGTGGAAGAGATCGTGCCCGAGGGCACCTTCGATCCCGACGCGATCCACACGCCCGGCATCTTCGTCGACCGCGTCGTGCTCTCGACCATCAACGAGAAGCGCATCGAGAAGAAGACCGTGCGCGAGAGGGAGACCGCATAATGGCCTGGGACCGCAACCAGATGGCCGCGCGCGCGGCCAAGGAGCTGAAGGACGGCTTCTACGTCAACCTCGGCATCGGCATCCCGACGCTCGTCGCCAACTACGTGCCCGAGGGCATGAAGGTGACGCTGCAGAGCGAGAACGGCATGCTCGGCATCGGGCCGTTCCCTTATGACGGCGAGGAAGACCCCGATCTCATCAACGCGGGCAAACAGACCGTCACCGCATTGCCGACCTCGAGCTTCTTCTCGAGCGCCGACAGCTTCGCGATGATCCGCGGCGGCCACATCGACATGGCCGTGCTCGGCGCGATGGAAGTCAGCCAGAACGGCGACCTCGCCAACTGGATGATCCCGGGCAAGATGGTCAAAGGCATGGGCGGCGCGATGGATCTCGTCGCGGGCGTGAAGAAGATCGTCGTCGTCATGGACCACTGCACCAAGGCGGGCGAGTCCAAGATCCTGCCCGAATGCACCCTGCCGCTCACCGGCAAAGCGGTGGTCGACATGATCGTCACCGACCTGTGCGTCTTCGCCATCGACCGCAAGAACGGCGGGCTCACGCTCGTCGAACTTGCGCCCGACGTGACGCTTGACGAGGTTACGGAAAAGACCGCTGTTCCGTTCGATGCATCGGCGCTGGAGGGCGTTGCCTGATGCCTTTTGCTACGGTTCGGGGTGCGCAAATCTACTGGAAGATGGACGGGCGCGAAGGCGCACCTGTTCTCGTCCTCCTCAATTCCATCGGTTCGGACATGGACTTGTGGGACCCGGCGCTGCCCTTCCTGCGCAACGACTTTCGCCTGCTGCGTATCGATACGCGTGGCCATGGTGCGTCGTTCGCGCAAACCGGCGATTATTCGCTTTCGCTTCTGGCCGAAGATGTTCTCGTCGTGGCCCTTGCGGCCGGTGTGGAGCGCTTCGCGCTTGCGGGCGTCTCGCTCGGCGGCATGATCGGCATGGAACTCGCTCTCTCCCACCCGGGAGTTCTGGAAAAGCTGATCCTGATCTGTACATCGGCAACGATGGACGCAGCCGCATGGGACGCCCGCATTACAACCGTGCGGGGACAAGGCATGGGGGCGATCGCCGAGATGGCGATGGGACGCTTCCTTTCGCCCGCGTTCAAGGCCGAGGAGCCGGCCGTTTGGGACGCGGTCAAGCGCGGGCTCATCGCGACTGATGCACAAGGCTACGCCGGCTGCGGCGCGGCAATCCGCGACATGGACCTCAAGGACCGGATCGCCGGCATCGGCTGCCCGACACTTGTCGTCACCGGTACGCGCGACACCTCGACCCCGCTGGAAGGCCATGGGGAATATCTCCTCGCCACGATCCCGGGCGCGGCGCATCTGCCGCTGGAGGCCGCGCACCTTGCCCCGCTCGAGGCGCCGGTTCCGCTGGCAACGGGTATGACTTCCTTCCTTCAGAATTGAGAACCAACGTGACCCAGGCTTTCATCTGTGATGCCATCCGTACGCCCGTCGGCAAGCTGGGCGGCTCGCTTTCGTCCATCCGCGCCGACGATCTGGCTGCTTTGCCATTGACCGCGCTCATGGCGCGCAATCCGGGCGTCGACTGGGCCCGCGTGGACGATGTCATCCTGGGCTGCGCCAACCAGTCGGGTGAGGACAACCGCAATGTCGCGCGCATGGCGACGCTGCTGGCAGGCCTTCCCGAAAACGTGCCGGGCGTGACCGTCAATCGTTTGTGCTCGTCGGGCCTCAATGCCATCGGCATGGCAGCCCAGGCGATCAGGGCGGGCGATGCGGACCTGATGATCGCGGGCGGGGTCGAGCACATGACCCGCAGCCCCTACGTCCTGGGCAAGGCGGGCAGTGCCTTCGGTCGTGATCAGAAGATCGAGGATACCACGCTGGGCTGGCGCTTCATCAATCCCCGGATGAAGGAACTCTACGGTGTCGACACGATGCCGCAGACCGGCGAGAACGTCGCGGAGGAATACGGTGTGAGCCGTGAGGACCAGGACCTTTTCGCCTTCGCCAGCCAGGAAAAGGCCGCTGCTGCGCAGGCCAGTGGCCGTCTCGCCAGGGAAATCGTGCCGGTCACGATCCCGCAACGCAAGGGCGATCCCATCGTCTTCGACACCGACGAGCACCCGCGCAAGTCGAGCCTCGAGGTTCTCGCCAAGCTCAAGCCGGTGGTGAAGCCCGGCGGTACGGTCACTGCAGGTAACGCATCGGGCCTCAATGACGGCGCCGCAGCAATGCTGGTCGCTTCCGAAGAGGCCGCCAGGTTGCACGGCCTGACCCCGCGCGCACGTGTCGTGGGCATGGCGGCGGCTGGCATTGCGCCGCGCGTCATGGGCGTTGGCCCGATCGAGGCCGCGCGCCGCGTTCTTGCGCGCCAGAACCTTACGATGGACCAGATCGACGTGATCGAACTGAACGAGGCCTTCGCGAGCCAGGCCATCGCGACACTTCGGGCCCTCGACATCGATCCGCTCAACGATACGCGGGTCAACCGCAATGGCGGCGCGATCGCGCTGGGCCATCCGCTGGGCATGTCCGGCGCGCGCATCGCAATGAGCGCGATCGAGGAATTGCATGAAACAGGCGGCCGCTACGCGCTGGCTTTCCTGTGCATCGGCGTCGGCCAGGGCCTCGCAGTCCTGTTCGAGCGCGTCTGAACGTCAAAGAGAATCCGGGTGAGGTCGTCATGAGTACAGAGTCTGTCGTTATCGTCGGTGCCGGGCACGGGGGCGCGCAATGCGCCGTGGCGCTTCGCCAGAATGGCTTCGAGGGGGCGATCACGGTGATCGGCCGCGAACCGGAATTGCCCTACGAACGTCCGCCACTTTCGAAGGAGTACTTCGCGCGGGAAAAGACTTTCGACCGGCTCTACATTCGTCCCGAGACCTTCTGGGCCGAAAAAGACGTGACCTTCCGGCTCGGCACGGAGGTGACCGCCGTTGACGCGCAGGCTAAGGCGGTCACGCTCTCGAACGGCGAGACGCTGGGCTACACGAAGCTCGTGTGGGCCACCGGAGGCGATCCGCGCCGCCTGACCTGTTCGGGGGCGGAACTCGCCGGCGTCCATGCGGTGCGCACCCGCGAGGATTGCGATCGTCTCATGGCCGAAGTCGATGCGGGTATCTTGCGCGTGGTCGTAATCGGCGGTGGCTATATCGGCCTCGAGGCCGCGGCCGTGCTGTCCAAGATGAACCTTGCGGTCACGCTGCTCGAAGCCCAGGAGCGGGTGCTGGCGCGTGTCGCGGGCAAGGAACTATCGGCTTTCTACGAGGCCGAGCATCGCGCGCACGGGGTGGATCTGCGCACTTCCACAATGGTCGATTGCCTCGTTGGTGATGGGCATCGGGTGACCGGTGTGAAGCTCGCTGACGGGACGGTCCTTCCCGCCGATGCGGTGATCGTGGGCATCGGCATCGTTCCTGCCGTCCAGCCGCTGGTTGCCGCGGGCGCCAAGGGCGCGAATGGCGTCGATGTCGATGACCATTGCCGCACCTCGCTCTCCGATGTCTATGCCATCGGGGACTGCGCGACGTTTGCTTGCGACTATGCGGGCGGTATCGCGATGCGGGTGGAATCGGTACAGAACGCCAACGACATGGCCACCTGCGTCGCCAAGGCGATCTGCGGCCAGGAAGCGGCCTACAAGGCGTTCCCCTGGTTCTGGTCCAACCAGTACGATCTCAAGCTGCAGACCGCCGGCATCAACGCCGGTTACGACCAGACCGTGCTGCGCGGCGATCCGCAGGCGCGCAAGTTCTCGGTCGTCTATCTGCGCGCAGGCAAGGTTGTCGCGCTCGATTGCGTGAACAACGCCAAGGACTTCGTGCAGGGACGCAAGCTCGTTGAGGCGGGGGCCGAGCTCGATCCGCAGACTCTCGCCGATCCCGAGAAGCCGCTCAAGGAACTGCTGAGCGCCTAGAAAATGGCGCGCAGCGCTTTCGGGGAAGCGCAGGCCAGGTCAGCAAGTTCGTCAGGCGCGCGCGTTCGGCGCACTCGGCTCAGCTCATACCAAGTCTCTGAGATGCTGACGCATCGGACTTGGTAAATGCTCAAGCGCCGCACGGGCTTAACCAAGACCCGATGAGTCAAGCTCATCGGGTCTTGGTCTCAATCGTCATCCTCCTCGATCAGGTCGGAACGTGCCTTTTTGCATAAGGACGCGATGAGATGACCCTCATCGCGTCCTCGATGTTTAGAAGATCTTCATCAGGCGAAGCTGGAAGCGATCCGCTTCTCGAAATCCGCCTGAGACCTGCACCATTCGACCTGCGCTTGCTTCGAGCTGAAATGACTTGGACACCATGGTCTGGAAGGCTACGCGCACTTGCTGGTTTTCCGTCCGGTTCCCGTTGTCGAGGCCGTCGACGAATTGCTTGCCGCCCCAGTAGCCTGCATACCCGAGGGCAAGCGAGCTTTTGGAGTTCAGGGCATAGCGACCCCAGACCTGGACCGAGGCGGTCTTGTTCTGGGAAAGCGTCTGCTTTTCCACGCCGTACTTGTCGTTGTCGCCATACCAGATCACGTCTCCGGTAACGTCGAGCGTGACATTCTTGCCCAGGCCCTGGATGAGGCCGATCTGCATGTCGTAGGTCATGCGGTTGCCGCCCAGGTTCACAGACTTGCGGTGGTCGTAGGTCCCTGTCGGGATCGAGACAATCGGGGAGACGCCCAGATACGTCCCATGTTCGCGATCCGGCTTGTTCACCAGCCAGATGGTCGCGAACGGGATGATGTCGCCAACCCCGGAAGAGCTGTCGAGCCGCTGGCCATTGATCTGGCCCCCATGCAGGCTTCCGATTGGAATGATGATCTGCGGGTCGACGATGAAAGGGCCGATCTTTGTGTAATGGACAAGGCGCACAAGGGTAATATCGGAATCCAGCTTTGTGCCGTCATCCAGGACCGTTCCATCTGGCAATTCCAGCTGGTCGCGATCGGTGTGCATGTAGTAAACGAGCGCAAGGTTCGTTCCCGCCGGGAGGGCGGTGTAGTCGCCGGGATCTACATCGACGGCATGCGCGGCCGGGGGTAGAGCGAATGTTGCAGCGCATGCCAGCAGTGTGCTCAAGGCGCGCGTCATCGATGGCCGTTTAACCATTGTGTGAACTCCATTCATGTCAGTTGTTTTGAGGAAGGGTCTGAAGAAAGGGCTGGTCAGGTCCGCATGAAACGCGCGGCCTGTTCGCCAATGATGACACAGCCAGCCATTGTATTGCCGGTCGTGACGCGAGGCATTACCGATGCATCCGCGATCCGCAGACCTTCGATGCCATGTACGCGCAATTGCGCATCGACGACCGACATCTCGTCGCGCCCCATCTTGGCGGTGCAGCTCTCGTGCCAGTAGGTGACCGCTCCATCGCGCGCGAAATTTGCCAGCTCGGCGCCTTTGAGTGGTCCGGGCATGACCTCGCGTTTGTTGAAGCGGGCTAGCGGGGCAGCATTGCCGATTTCCCGGCACAGTTCGATGCAGCGCAAGATGGCCCTGCGATCGGCTTCTTCCGCCATTGTGTTGGCAAAGATCTGGACAGGATCTTTGGGATCAGCCCCGGTTATCTTGACCTGGCCGCGGCTTTGCGGGCGCACGACGGCTGGCGATAGTGACCAGCATCCGGCCGGCGGAGCATACCGCTCGGCCGTTTGCGGACTGGTGTAAGGTACCTCGATCTGGAAAGGCTGCAGGTCCGGGGTGTCCAGCCTTGCGTCGCTTTTCCAGAAGAAGGTCGCCTCGGCCGCGTTGTTGCGAAAGGGCAGGGCTTCCTTGTATTCCCATACGCAGCCGGCGATCATGAAGTGGTCCTGGTAGTTGGCGCCAACGCCAGGTAGATGATGAACCACGCGAATTGCATGCCGTTTCAGTTCGGCGGCGTCGCCGATACCGGATTGCATGAGAATTTTGGGCGTATTGATTGCGCCTGTCGACAGCACGACTTCGCTGCTAGCAGCAATCGAAATCGCGCGATCGCCAACAGCTATATCAACACCGGTGACTCGTTTGCCCTCAAATCGAAGCTTGCGGACCATCGCATTGGTCAGGACCGTAATATTCGGACGATCCAGGATCGGGCGGACATATGTTCGAAAGACGGAAAGCCGCTCTCCTTGCCGGATGCGCACGTTGGGAATGGCGGCGCCGCCATCGCCTTCCATCATCGCGCCGTTCATGTCGTCAAACGTTGCAATGCCTGCGCCTGCACAGGCTTCGAGCATCGCGGGCGCGATGGGCAGGGGATCGTCGGGGGTTTGGACATGAACGAGTCCACCCTTGCCACGGCGGGCTTCGTCTGGAGTTCCGCGCCAGTCTTCGATTTCCTTGTAGATGCTCAGGACACTGTCGTAATTCCAGCGGTCGTCGCCGGCTTCACTGGCAAAATAGTCCCAGTCGTTCTTGTGACCGCGCGCCCAGATCATGACGTTGATGGCGGAACCACCACCAAGCACCTTGCCCATCGAAAGAGGCATGCGCCGGTTGTTGATATGCGGATTGGGCTCGGCGCGGAATCCCCAGTCCCGTTCGGTACCAAGGTTGGTGAACCACTGGCCTGGTTGGATCACACTGGGTAGCTGGTCGCTACCACCGGCCTCGAGCAACAGGACCTGGACGTCAGGATTCTCGGCTAGTCTTCGGGCTACAACCGAGCCCGAAGAACCCGAACCGCATACAATGTAGTCGTAAGTCGAGCGCAAGTTCGTTGCGAGTGTGATCTGGTTGGCACGCGCTTTTTCCGCGAAGCCGGCCATCACACCGGCGGTGGCCGCCCCCACACCGGCTGACAGCGCGATACGCAGAAAATCGCGCCGTTCTATGCGCCCAAAGATCAGCGCATCCTGCGCGCGCGAGATCAATTCCTGCGCATGGGATAGGTTGGATGAATTGTCGCCCCGGTCCATTGTTGAGTCCTTCCCCTTGCCTGCGACTGCCGCGAGATTACAAGGGGGTAGCCCGGCTTGCAGCGTCCGTGCCGCGTTGCCGGTTTTGGTGCCATCTCCCTGATCTACCGGCTGGTCGTGCGGCATCGTTTTGTTCTCGAGGGCGTTTCCCCCTCTGGTCCAACTGATCTATTTTCGGAGGGGCGACTTGGTCCAAGACCAAGTAAGTATGTGGCTATACCAAAGCTGTATGCTGAATTATCTCTCTGAGAAACAAGTTTATTTGGAGGAATGAAGGTGATGGACCCGAAAGGACGACTACGGTTGCTTTCTGGCGCAACGAGGGCTCCAGGGCTCTTGAGGCAAAAATTTCGCGTTCTGAAAGAGACAAATGCTGCGGGGACGGATGGCGCGAAGCCCGGAGCCACACCGGTTCAGACAAGGGGCGGAATGACCGGCTCGGGTGCCTAGCCGCCGGTTTCGAGGTCGACCCATCCTGGCTGATCCGCCGCCGATTTTGCGTCACCAGCTGCGGTCCGTCTCCTTTCCCATTCTGGATGCCCAAGACGGGCCGGTGCACGAACCGCTTCGCGGAGGGTGTAATCGGCGCGGTACCTGCATGGATCGGACGTTGCGCTGGGGTTGAGCGTCGCTAGCCTTAGGCAGACCTTGCTGGCTCCTTTCAGTCAAGGAGCCATACGATGACCGAGTCCCTTTCCACCACCCCCGTGAGCCCGCTGCGCCAGCGCCTGATCGAAGACATGGACTTGCGCCGCTTCTCCATCGAGACGAAGCGCAACTACATTCGCGACGTTGCGCGTTTCTCCGCTTGGCTGGGGCGCCCTCCCGACAAGGCCACGGCGGAAGACCTGCGCCGTTTCCAGGTCGAGCAACGCGAAGAAGGGATGGCGCCCCCGACGATGAACAGCATCGTTTCCGCGCTGCGCTTCTTCTTCACGCAGACGTTGGATCGCCCGGATCTCTCGCGCCGGCTCTACCGCGAGAAGCAGGTGCGCAAGTTGCCGGTCGTGCTCAGCCGCGAGGAAGTGGCGCGCCTGCTGCAGGCAACGACCTGTCTAAAGCACCATGCCGCCCTGGCGGTTGCCTATGGCGCGGGCCTGCGCGTCGCTGAGGTGTCGATGCTCAAGGTGGGCGACGTTGACAGCGAGCGCATGCTGCTGCGGGTCGAACGCGGCAAGGGCGGCCGATACCGTAACGCCATGCTTTCCAACGACCTGCTCACCCTGCTGCGCGAATGGTGGAAGATGGGCCATCGCGAAGGCGTGCTGCACCGCGACGGATGGCTGTTCCCCGGCCAGCATCCCCTCAAGCCGATCAGCACCAAGCAACTTCACCGCGTTGTCGTCGAGGCCGCCCAGTCCGCCGGGATCGCCAAGCATGTGAGCCCACATACGCTGCGGCACAGCTTTGCCACGCATCTGCTGGAGGACGGGATCGATATCCGGATCATCCAGACCTTGCTCGGTCATGCCAAGCTCGAGAACACCGCCTTCTACACCAAGGTGGCGACGCGCACCGTCCATGCCGTGGTCAGCCCGCTGGACAAGCTGGGGATCGTCGCTCCTGCGCCGGTGGCGCCCGACGGCTGAACGCCTTGCGCACCTCGCTCGAGGTCGCCGATATCTTCCGTAGCGCCGGGCCCGCTTACAGAACAGCCCATGCAGGGCACCTGAGCCTGGCCCAACTCAAGGTCATGGCGGCGATCGAGAGCTGTCGCACCGCAGCCCTCGGCGGGCACATCGAAGCCTGCCAGGACTGCGGTCATTGGCGGATCGCCTACAACTCCTGCCGCAACCGGCACTGCCCAAAGTGCCAGGGGGCGGCGGCGCGCGCCTAGCTCCAGGAGCGCGAGGCAGACCTGCTCCCGGTTGGCTACTTTCACGTCGTCTTCACGCTGCCCGCTGAGGTCGCCGACATCGCGTGGCAGAACAAGGCGCCGGTCTACAACCTCTTGTTCAAGGCGGCCGCGCAGACGATGCTGACCATCGCAGCCGATCCCCGGCATCTCGGTGCCCGGATCGGCATCACCGCGGTGCTGCACACCTGGGGTTCGGCAATGATGCATCATCCCCACGTGCACATGATCGTGCCGGGCGGCGGCATCGCCCCTGGCGGCACGCAGTGGATCTCCTCGCGTCCCGCCTTCCTCCTGCCTGTGCGCGTACTGGGCAAACTGTTCCGGCGCCTGTTCCTCACCCGGCTGAACGCGCTGCATGATGCCGGCAAGCTCTCCTTCTTCGGCTCCATCGCCGATCTCTCGGACCGCTCTGCCTTCCAGCGCCATCTCAGACCCGCGCGAGGCAAGCGCTGGGTCGTTTACGCCAAGCCACCTTTTGCCGGCCCGCAGGCCGTGCTCGCCTACCTGTCGCGCTACACACACCGCGTTGCCATCTCGAACCCGCGTCTGGTCGGCTTCGACGAGACGGGCGTGGCCTTCCGATACAAGGACTATCGCCGCGATGGGCCCGATCGCCAGCGCGTCATGACCCTGAGCGCCAACGAGTTCATCCGCCGCTTTTTGCTTCACGTCCTGCCGCGCGGGTTCCATCGCATCCGCCATTACGGCCTGCTCGCCAGCGCCGCGCGCCACGACAATCTCGCGCTCGCCCGCCGCCTGCTTGCCGTCACGCCAGAGGCTGAGGAGCCAGAGCCCGAAGCCGAGCCCGACACCTGTGCACCATGCCCGTGCTGTGGGGGGCGCATGATCGTCATCGAAACCTTCCCACGCTGGAGCCAGCCCCGCGCGCCGCCCAGGCCCAGCCCGCAAATCCGGGAGCGCGTCGCATGACCCGGCATGGATCAACCCGCTCACGGGTCGCAGCAACCTCGCTTCGGCCGCCGGCTTGCCTTGCGCTTATCAGCCAGAACCGAGCTCCCGTGCCGATTGGATCATGTGCTCGAACGGTTATCCCCCCGTCGATCCGCCGGCGAAATCGGCCCATTGCGGGCCGGTTGATGAGGCTCGTACCGCAACTCGTCGCCCGTTCCGACGGGTCCAAAAGCGAAACACCCATAGATCGGTAATCGGGGCCCGCGGGTTCGTGCCTCGGAGACTTTCGTACGCCTGCCGGCGCCCGAAACTCTTCACGGTTGGCGACCGTCGGTTTTGGAGTGATGAATAGCAACTTGCTGCCGTTCCCGTTTTTTATCTTAGGACGGTGAGCGCTGACATTGCCGACGTCAGCGATGGGTCAAATAGTAGACTTTTACGATTTGCAGGGCATCTTGCCTGCTTCCCTCACCTAGACTTGAAGCGACGTCCATTTTATATGACATGTTGTGGTAATGCAGCTTTTCAAGATCGCCGCTAGCGCGTTCGTGCTACTAGTCTTGGGCTCGTGCTCGCAACTTTTCCTCGTGAAAGCGGCGCTGATCGATGGAGAACTTGTTTTCACGAGTAGCGATGATGATGTCACGGCCTACCCGTGGTGTTGGGGAAATCTCACCATTGTAGATGAAGATGGGCGCGCTGTCTGGGAGTTCGAAGTTCCTTACGGGGCTTTCAACGGCAGAGATGAGTGTGGTCCTAATTTCCCAATTCGATATGGCCAAGCGCCGCCGAAGGCCGAAACGATGGTGGAGCCTCAAGCACTCGAAGGCGGCAAAACTTACGTGATCACTGGTCAGTCCGCTGGATTTCTGGAAGGGGCCTTTGAATTCCAAAAGACAGATGCCGGAATGAAAATTCAAAATCTATCTCCGGGAAGTGAAATAGCGCTCAGAGCGCGCGACGCTTATTTTGCTTGGCAACGTGATCACGATCCTTCGAGAGTTTCCCAGAGGCCAACTGAATATAATCCATTCGTAGAACCACCGCCGGTGTCGATCCCGCATGATTATCGCAAGGGAACATCTGGGCGCGATGACCTTACGTGGGTCCTCGGTCCCGACGAGTGGTGGAGCATGCCATCCCTCAGCTATCAAGACCTCAACGGCGAGCGAACAAAGTTCAATCTATGGTGCCGTTACACCAATGGTCCGGTATATGCTCGCGTGACGCCGCCTGCGAAGAAGGGGGCGTCATTAGAGATCAGCTCTGGACGGCACCACATGGCCGTTCGAGTAATCGGTGCTGGAAATCCCGGCGAACAGACACGGATAGATGCAGTTCTGCCATGGGATGCTGCCCTATTTCAAAGCTTTGCCGAAACTGGGAATCTGACGCTCGAAACTGCGCGGGGGACCATCGAGATGAATGCGATAAACAATAAGGAGCGCGCGGTCGTAAGTCGATTTTTTCAGCTTTGCGCAGGCCAACTGCCGCATCCGGTGACCAAGAAAAATGGTTCGTAAAGCTGGATCGCACGCTATTCCGCTCCCCGCCCAACTCTACCCCTGAGCGTATGGGCGGCATCTGGAAACGGACAGACAGCTCTCAGGAGCGTCAAATCAGATTTGGAGCGGCCTACTTGGGCGCGCCCACGCCCCTCGGAGGGCAAGGCCGGTAGGGAAATTTCGTGCTTAGAACCCTGGAGGTTAGAAAGCTGCCAGCCCCTACTCCGAAATCTGCTCAGGCGAGCCGGACCTAGCAAATGAATATCCCCACAGGGGGGATGGGATCGAATCGCTAGGTAGACTATCGGGTTGAGTATGACTCCGCTTTCCGAACTTCTGCAGCAAAGCGCTGCGCATGCCTGGCTCTTCATCCCGAGCGCGATCCTGCTTGGCGCCTTGCATGGTCTCGAACCCGGCCATTCCAAGACGATGATGGCCGCCTTCATCGTCGCGGTGCGCGGAACCGTCCGGCAGGCCGTGCTTCTGGGGCTTGCCGCAACGGTGTCGCACACGGCGATCGTGTGGATTGTAGCGCTGGGCGGGGTCTACCTGTTCCAGGGGCTCAGCCCCGAAGGGATCGAACCCTATTTCCAGTTCGCCTCGGGGTTAATGATCGTTGCGGTAGCGCTGTGGATGCTCTGGCGCATCCATCACGAGCAATCGCACGACCACCATCATCACGATCATGACCATGACCATGACCATGACCATGCGCACGATCACCACGATCACCACGATCACCATCATGACCACGCGATGGATCACGATCTGGAGCACGCCCTCGATCTGACCGACGGCGGCTATCAGGACGCCCACGAACGCCAGCACGCCGAGGACATTCGCCGCCGCTTCGCCGGGCGCAACGTGACCACCGGGCAAATCGTAATGTTCGGCCTGACCGGCGGCCTTATCCCATGCCCCGGCGCGATCACCGTTCTGCTACTCTGCCTTCAACTCAAGCGCATTGCCTTGGGCTCGGTCCTCGTGCTCTGCTTCAGCATCGGCCTTGCCCTGACCATGGTCATGTCGGGTGTGATCGCCGCGCTCAGCGTGCGCTATGCCCAAAAGACCTTCGGTGGCTTCGGCACGCTGGTCCGCAAGGCGCCCTATGCCAGCGGCCTCGTGATCCTGTGCCTTGGGCTCTACGTTGCGCTACATGCCTACCAGACGCTTCCCTGAACCGGACACAATTGCATGAGTCACGCCGCGAACCCCGATCTCCTCAACCGTCTGCGCAGGGCCAACGGCCACCTCGCGAGCATCATTCGCATGGTCGAAGATGGTGATGATGGCCTCAAAATCGCTCAACAGATGCAGGCCGTCGTCGCCGCGCTTGAAAAGACCAAAACGCTGATCGTCACCGATCACATCGAGCATCACCTCGAGAACTTGATCGGGCCATTGCCTGGGGCCGTGCGTGAAGATCTCGCGAAGCTTGGGGAACTGGCGAAGTATCTTTGAGCTCTACCGTCCTTGTTGAGGAAGGCGTGAACCAACGCTGGCTCTGGAAACAAGGGATAGCCGTCAGCGAATGTCCGCTGCCAAGCGTAAACGTCGGGGCTCTGAATGGCGAACTTGGGCGCTAACTTCTAGGAAGTTATGGTCGCGCCAAGCTAGTCCAGGAGGGGCGAAAATTGAGCGCTGCGGTGCCGGTCCCGTAGGAAAGAAACGTTTATCGGAAATCTCGGGCGTCGCCAATTTGGTAGGATGCAAACCAGATCTCCGGGATCGAAGGCAGGTTGAACGAAGCGGACGAAGTGCTGTCCGATGCCCAGGCTTGCGAAAGTCAACGCCATGTGCGCCTCGCCAACATCGGATCACGATGAATCGCCACAGGCCCAAGGGCGTTCGCAAGATTGAAAAGCGGGCAGGCGGGTTCTACACTTTTTTAGGGGGCACTACCTGATACATCGGGATGAAAATCTGCGCAGCTTATCGTTGTTCACTGTGTCGGGGCCTTCAGGTCAGGTCCTCAAAAGTGATAGGCCAAGGCGGCAAGAACCTGATGGCGATCGAAGGCATGGCCCGCGCTGCCAAGGTCTGAATAGCGATACTCGAGCGAGGCGGAAACATTTTCCAGGATTTCCCGGTCGAGGCCGGCGCCTGCCGTCCAGCCATCGAAATTGTCATGCCCGCGTAGAGCCCCGTTGACGACGCGTGCGCGGGTATTTTCATAGCCGCCGCGGAGGTAGACAAGCGTTTTGGGCGAGGTCACATATCCGACCCGACCCGTTACATCGAACGTATACGATGGATCGATGTATCGCGCACCTTCGCCAATTCGGTCATCGGCGGCGATGTCGAAGCCGGCTTCCCCGCCGATGACGATATGGCGCGTAATTCTCTGGTCGTAGCCAGCGAATAGACCGCCAACGAACTTGTCGCCGGTTTCGCGGACAGGTATTTCACCGAGATCGGTCTGAGCGCCATGCACGCGATCTTCGTTCCAACCGGCATGAACGCCAAGGAATGCTCCCTGAAAGGGAGCTGCAATGGCCTGGTTTGCAAACAGGAACGTGGCGCCGGTAATGGCTGAGGTGACGAAGGCTTTCATGTCGACAGATATCCCGCATGCTTCAATTCGCAGCGACCTCTGGCATCAATCGGCACTCGACATAATCCGCTGCCGCGGCAACGCAGCGATTCCAGGCGGGTAACAATCCAAAGTGGCGCCGACTGGCTTCAGATCGAGATTGCCGTTTTTACACCGAGCGCCACGACATCGTGACCTCGCTTGTCGCCGCCGGGATTGAAGACATACTGCACATTGGGCTGCACATTCATCCAGGGCGTTAGTTGCAGCCCGTAGTCTGCCTCGATCTCGTACTCGGCGCCCTGGCTGATCGGCGAGCCGGCGGTCAGTTCCTCGTGCAACGCGGCTCGGGCGTTGAGGTGGGTGCGCGCGGCACCAAGCTGGATGAAGTCGTGAGGGCGGGTCGCTGCAAAGCCAAGATAGCGTATGCCGCTGGTGATCTGGTTGTCGACGCGCGCCGTATTACGGTCGGCCTGTGTGAACGTCACAAAGGCGCTTAGTCCCTTGGTGGTGCGGGTTTCTCCATTCGCCAGTTCCTCGTAATGGCCGGTCAGTTGCTGCTGGAGCATGACAAAGCCGCCGTAACGTCCCGAACGCTGCAACATCGGCTCGTTGGCTAGCGTTGCTGGCTGACGGCTGCGAGCCAGAAGGACATCATCGGCATCGGCCGTGCTATACCAACCTCCCGCACGGTACAGTCCTGGAAGGCCAGTTGCGCCGAGACGGACCTTTCGCCCTGCCTCGAAGGGGATGAGGACGCCCGTCGCGCCCTTGAAATGGCCGATGGTGAACGTGTTCTCGAGGTTACGCGGATTTACCTCGTAGGCGCCGATCATCGCATAGGATGAGCCGTGGCGGGCCCGCAATCGGGCTGCCCACTGGCTGACAGGCCAGTTGTACCAGAAGTCACCGCCAATGTTGCCGATGGGCGCACCGCAGAAGCTCCCGTTCATGAAATCGCAGGAAAAGCTGCTGAAATCGTTGCCGACAGGCAAGCGCCCCAGCTTGATGTCGAGCCCCCCGCCCAGATCCTGGGAATAGGAGAATTCGGTCAAGCGGAAGGTCTGGCCACGACCGTAGACCTCCTGGGTCTGAAGCAATGTATCGAGCCCTGCGGACTGGACCAGATTGCGACCGCGGCGCCAGGTGACGCTGGCCTGGAAACTGCCTCCCTTGAGACCGAAAGCCTTCTCGGCATCAATGGCTGCGCCGACAGTGACCTGCCCAGTCTCGGTGACCGCCTTCTTCGTGCCGCCACTGACATTTGTGGCCAGTTCGCTTGTGTAGTCGACTGAAAGATCAACGCCCTTTTCGTGCAAGTCGGTACGAAGTCCGCCCCAGTCGCCGGTCAGGGTTGTGCCTGAAGTCTCGGTAGCCGTCCCGTCGGGGGCCGGATCGTCTGAAGCGTGCGCGAGAGGCGCAAAGGCGGCGCTGCAAAGAGCTGCGCCGAGCAGCAGGATTTTCGATTGCGATGGCATGCAGGAAGGCCTTGAACTTGCGGACGGACAGGGGGCTAAGGCGCGCGCACGTTTTTTGTGGCACGGCCGGGGCGCCCCTTGGTCTTCGCATTACAATCGTGCAAGCAACGCAACGTACACATTCGGCGCTCGTCACGACATTGCGAGGACGCGGCTGAGCACTAGAGGTTGACAAGCATGACACACTTGGAGGATTTGGCGGTCTTCGTGCGCCTCGCGAGTGCGGGCAGTCTCTCCGAGGTCGCCCGGTTGGAGGGGCTTTCGCTGGCGGTCGTCTCGAAGCGGCTTGCGCGGCTGGAAAGCGACCTGCACGTCCGTCTCGTGAACCGTTCACCGCGCCGCATCAGCCTGACGGACGATGGCCTCGAACTGTTGCCGCGCGCGCGCGAGATACTGGACAAGCTGGAAGAGGCGCAGGCCGCGCTGCAAACGCGCAGCACGGAGGCAGCGGGCGTTCTGCGCGTTACGGCGACGATTGCATTCAGCATTGGCCAGATCGCGCCGCGCCTGGGGCGATTTCTCCAGGCCAATCCGGATTTGCGCGTTCAACTGCTATCGACCGACCGTATGCTGGATATCGTTAAGGACAACGTCGACGTTGCGATCCGGCAAGCCAGACTGCCCGATTCAGAGCTTATGTCGCGCACGATTGCCCCGGATCGCAGGGTTTTGGTCGCCTCGCCCGACTACGTCGCCCGGCGCGGTAACCCACGCGTTCCCCAGGATCTCGCCCAGCACGACTGCATCGTTCTGGGCGATCCCCCGGTGACGCTTTGGCGGTTCCAGCGCGGCAATCGCAAGATCGGGGTGGAAGTTGGCTGGACCCTTCTCGCCAACGATGGTGCGGCGGCGCAGGCCGCGTGCCTTGGCGGTGCGGGGGTGGCGCTCAAGTCCATCTGGGATGCCCGTGAAGATCTCGCGGCCGGCAGGCTGGTGGAACTGCTGCCGGGGTGGGTGCCGCCCGCCATTCCGATCCAGGCTGTTTTCGCCTCGCGCCATCATCAGCCAGCTCGCATTCGGGCCTTTGTCGATTTTCTGCAGGACGAGTTGCGCCGTGAGGTGATGGAGCACCCGGAGATCGAGCAGGTGTAAATCCAGCCTTCGCGATTTGGAAATGCAGCCTTCGTGATCCGGACGCGCTTGGGGGATGGAAAACCCCGGTCAAGGGGCGCAGAGGCGCGGCAAGGCCAAATCTGGTCAACCAATCGTGAGAAGCAACCATGACTCAAAACGAGGCGAGTCGTCAGACCAGCGCCAGTACACCCTTTGCCATGCTCAGGCGCCGCGACCTTCTCGTCGGCATCGGCGCCGTCGCATTTCTCGCCGGAAGTGGCATCTCTGTTGATGCGTTACTGGCGCAGGCCGAAGCCGCAAAGCCCAGTACGGCATTCGTCCACGCAAGCCGTTTTGTCACCAGCGCAGCGCTTGATGACGAAACGGCCTTGAACCGAGCCTGGAGGCAGCTTTCCACCCTCGACCGCGGCTTCGCGCAGGCGGTTGAGAAGCTTAGCGAAGCGATCACTTCGTCCGGGCTCAAGGGGATGGCGGAATTTCTGGCCGCTCCTGTCGGCAAGGACGAGGCACTGCTGGCTACCGCGCGCACAATAACTTCGGCCTTCTACCTGGGGTTCACCGGTACGCCGCCCTCGCACGGGCATAAGGACACGACCGGGTTCGTCACTTTTACCGGCGCCTTGATGTGGCGCCCGACAATCGACGCGACGGTGATCCCGACTTACGCGCGTGGCGGCACGGATTTCTGGGTGCAGCCGCCTGCCGGTACGCCGGAGCCGCGCGGACCGCAAGGGATTGCTGAGTGGCATGGCTCTGCCCGTTCTTCAACATCTTCGAAAAGGGCATAACCATGGCCGAAACTTTTGACGCCGACGTAATCGTCGTCGGCTCCGGCGCGCTCGGCTCCAATGCCGCCTACGAGCTGGCCAAGGCAGGCAAATCGGTTATCCTGATGGAAGCCGGCCTGCGCATACCGCGCTGGAAGATCGTCCAGAACTCGCGCAATTCTTCGCGCCGCTCGGACTACAACCGTCCCTACCCCGATGTGGAGTGGGCGCGAACCACGGAATCCGACGAGTATCTCGAGAACACCGGCTCGTTCGATCTGCGGCCCGGCATGCTCAAGCTGGTTGGCGGCACGACCTGGCACTGGGCGGCGGCGACCTGGCGCTATCTGCCCTCCGACATGAAGCTCAAGTCGACTTACGGCGTCGGCCGCGACTGGCCAATCAGCTATGACGATCTGGAACCCTGGTATCAAAGGGCGGAGGAAGCGCTCGGCGTGGTCGGTTCGGACGAGCAGGACCAGAGCGGGCAGGGCGGCGGTGCCTATCCGCCCCGCTCGAAGCCCTATCCGCTACCGCCCGAAGGCAAGACCTACATGTTCCAGCGGCTCGAGGCACGCCTTTCGCCGCTTGGCTTCAACTTCATCCACGAGCCAAATGCGCGCGTGACCAAGCCCTACGACGGACGTCCGGCCTGCGCTGGCAACAACAACTGCATGCCCGTCTGCCCGATCGGTGCAATGTACTCGGGCGGCTTTCACGCCGATCACGCCGAGGCAGTTGGCGCCAAGTTGCTGACCGACGCCACGGCCTACAAGCTGGAAAAAGGTGCAGGCGGCAAGATCGTCGCGGTTCATTACCGCACGTCCAAGGGTGAGGATGTACGCCTCACTGCGCGCTACTTCATCGTTGCCGCACACGGGCTGGAAACGCCCAAGCTGCTGTTGATGTCGGATGTCGCGAATTCCTCCGATCAGGTCGGACGCAATCTGATGGATCATACCGGCATCGGGATGCATTTCCTCGCCGACGAGGAAGTCTGGGGTGGCCGCGGCGCGGTGCAGCAAGGTGGCGTCTTCAACCGCCGCGATGGTGAGCATCGCCGCGATTATGCCGCGATCAAGCATGCCATCGCCAATCCGGTCCCCAATCCCGCTGTCGCGGCGCGTCTGATTGATCAGGGCCTGCTTGGTCCGGAACTGGACCGGCGCATCCGCGACGAAGCCTCGCGCTGGGTCGAGTTCTCGACCGTGTTCGAAATGCTGCCGCATCCAACCAATCGCGTGCAGCCGCACCCGACCCGTCGCGACGCGCTCGGCATCCCGACGCTGACCGTCCACTACGATGTCGACGACTACGTCAAGGCGGCAAGGCCGCACGCCGAAGCGGATTTTCATACCTTCGTGAAGGGCATGAATGGCCAGTTGATCGACATCAGCGAGGGTTGGCAGAACCGCGATCACCTCATGGGCTCGGTCATCATGGGCGCGGATCCGAAGGACTCGGTTGTGGACGGTGATTGTCGCACGCACGACCACGACAATCTTTTCCTCGCGACGACGGGCGTCATTCCCGCCTCGGGCGTGATCAACCCCACGCTTACCGGCGTGGCGCTGTCCATCCGCATCGCCGACGCGATCGCGAAGGAGGTCTGACGCGATGAAATTCCTGATTTCAGTGACCGCCGCGTGCCTGTCTCTGGTCGTGGCCAGCCCTTCCTTTGCACAAGATGCCCAGCCCGATTTCACGGACAAGGCCCTGATCGCGCGCGGCGCCGCAGTGGCGACCGCGGGCGACTGTGCCGCCTGCCACCGCGCGGTAGAACCGAGCGGTCCGCAATATGTCGGGGGATACGAGATCGCCTCGCCGCTCGGCGCTATCGTTGCCCCCAACATCACACCTTCGAAAAGCGCGGGCATCGGCGATTGGAGTTTCGCCGATTTCGATCGCGCAATGCGCAAGGGGAAGCGCCGCGACGGCGCAAATCTCTATCCGGCGATGCCCTATACGGACTACCAGGGTGTCAGCACAGCCGATATGCAGGCGCTCTATGCCTATTTCATGCACGGTGTGAAACCGGTCGATACAAAGGCTCCCGAAACGCATTTGCCGTTCCCGTTCGGCATTCGCATGCTCATGACGCCGTGGAACTGGATGTTTCGTTCGGATAAGCCCTTCAAGGCTACCGAGACGCTCAGCACACAGGCCCAGCGCGGTCAGTACCTCGTCGAGACGCTGGGCCACTGCGGATCGTGTCACACGCCGCGCAACGTGCTTATGGCCGAAAAATCCGGTGAGGCACTTGGCGGCGGCGATATCGGCGGCTGGCATGCACCGAACATCACGTCCGATCCCATCAGTGGCATCGGTGGCTGGAGGCAGGACGAACTGGTCGCCTACCTGCGCGATGGACGTGCCCCCGGCAAGGGCGTTGCGGCCGGAGGTATGGCGGAAGCGGTCGAGCACTCGCTTCAGCACCTGCCCGACGCCGATCTCGAGGCGATAGCAGCCTATCTCAAGGCAAGCGATCCAATCCGCAATCCGGATGAAAAGCGACCGGCTTTCGCCTGGACGCAGGCCCGGCCCATAAAGCTGGCCGCGTATGAGCCCGGTAACGGGACGGACGAGGCGTCTTATGCCGACAGTTCCACGACCGACGGTGCATTTCTGTACGCCGGCGCGTGTGCCTCGTGTCACGGCAGGGACGGCAAGGGTACGAAGGATCATTTCTATCCTCCCCTGGTCGGCAGTGTCACAACCGGGGCGGTCAATCCGGCGAACCTGATCATGACCATCCTGGGCGGTGTCGACCGTAAAAGTGGTGTTGGCCATGCCTTCATGCCCGCTTTCGCAGACCAGATGAGTGATGCGCAGGTCGCCGCGGTGGCCAACCATGTGCTGCAGCGCTTTGGTCGTTCGCAAACCAGCGTCACAGCCACGATGGTCGCAACCGCCCGCGCAGGCGGGCCCGAACCCTTGCTGCTCAAGCTGATGCCCTGGCTGATGGGCCTGGCGGCTCTGGCGCTCGCCGTTGTCGCTTACGTCTCGATCCGAAAGAGTTCGGGCCGCAAATCGCGGGTTGGCTGACAAATATCAGGCTGCGTTGAGTGTGTCTCATCGCAGCCTGGTCAAGTCCACGCTGTCCCTCACGTGTGCCAGCATGTTGATGCGTCAGCCTCACTTCGGCTCGGCAGGCCGCAAATTGAGGCAGCGGTTGCCGGTCTGATGGCCTGGTATTCGCCCAACCTCAGCTTGCACCCTGCATTCCCGGATGGGAGCTTTATCGTCGTCCTTTCGCTTGCGCGATGCTCAGCGAAGTCTCCGGGTTGAGCGATCACGAGGGGCCAGTGGCCCCTCTGATGGGATCCGCCGCGACAGTTTCGTACAACGCTGCATTTTGCTCCTGGCGTTCCTCACGGCTGGCTCGATGGCCGCGATCACAGTTGAATGAGAGGAGGGGCTGGCACCTTGCCACCTCGATGGCCCTGGGCGACCGGTCGGGACGGGGCTTGGCGCAGCGGTGCTGACTGCACCGTTTCCCATGAGTCCCAAGGTCATTCTTGTTCCCGTGCTTATGGTCGCGGTCTTTGCCAGCGCCTGCCTCGCCGTTGTCCGTCGGATGATGCTCGGTGCGCTCTGGTCGGTTCGGGGCGGATCCAGCGTGGCGAGGGTAGAGCGTAGATTGAATATCTTGAATATCATGTTATATCGATATCCATGATAATTTCGAGGAGACGGGCATGGCCACGATTCCCAATGACGATCTTGCCGATTTTGACGTGGAGACGCTGGCGGGATCCGCCGATGAAATTCGCGAGCGCCTGAAAGGTGTCCATGCCGACCAGATCGTGGCGCTCAAGCTTGAGCATACGAGCAAGGGGACTGCCTTGGCGCTTGCAGAAGCGGTCAGATTAATCGCGCCAATGATCGTGCGTAAGCTCGCGGACCGTCAGGCCTCGACGCTGGAGAAGCTGGTCGACGCGCTGGTCCCCTCGGTGCCCTTGCCAGACCATTTGCTGACGCAGGCCCGCATGAATGCCGAGGCGCGCAAGGCAGTGTTCGAGGCCGGGGAATGGATCAGTGCGGCCGATTTGTCCCGGGCGGCCGGGTTCAGCGGAAAGAATGGGAGCACCCAGCCCAACAAATGGAAGCGCGAGGGTCGGATCTATGCCCTTCGCAAGGGGACGAGCGATTTTTATCCGGGCTACGCGCTAGACCCTGAAGCCGGATTTCGGCCGCTGCCGGGCCTGGCACCGGTCCTGACGGTGTTCGCGGATGCGCTTGACCCCTGGGACATTGCCATCTGGTTCGCCTCGACCAACAGCTTCCTTGGCGGCGCGCGACCGATGGACTTGTTGTCCCGAGCGCCTTCACGCGTCCTGGCCGCCGCCAAGGATGAGGTGGCAGGGGTGGAGCATGGCTGAACGTACAAAGGGGCCTTCGTCAAAATCCACAGCCATGGGGGCGTCGGCTGCCGTGTCGAAGGCAAAGAAAGGTCCGGGGCAGAAGGCAACTGTATCCCCGCCGGCCGCGACTACCACTGTGCGCACGATCCCGGTGCCGCCATCCGACCTTGCCAAGCTGATCAAGCCAACCGGCTGGGAGGCGAAGGTCGTCATCCATCGTATCCATCCGGATGAGTATGGAGCTGCGCAATTCAACCCCGGGCCTAAGGGAAATGCCCGATTTAGTCCGATCGAAGACGGCACGGGGGCGTCCATCTCGACAATTTACGGAGGTAATACGTTCGAATGTGCGGCCATGGAAACGGTCTTTCACGACGTTCCTTTCGAGCCGGGCCTCAAGACAGTGCGCAAGGGGAAGCTGAGGAAACACCTTCATTCCCAACTCGTACCCACCGGGATCTCAAGCTCGCCGATCTTCGCGCCAAGCCACTGCGCAAACTCGGCATTCCCAGAGCCGACCTCATCGATACCGACAAGGATATCTACCCGCAAACGCGCAAGTGGGCCGAGGCCATTTACGCCCAGTGTCCGGATATCGAGGGGCTTCTATGGGTGTCTCGACAGGATGATGCCGCGCAAGCGATCCTCCTTTTCGAGGACCGCTTACCCAGCGATGCGCTCGCGCCCCATGCAGGGTCTGTCGACATCGTGAACGACGATGATACCTACGCAAAGCTGGTCCAATTGGCTGACGATATTGGCGTGAAGATCACCGGGAAATGACGAGCCCACCCTCTGCTTTAAGATAGGCCGGGCGTGGTGAACAAGGGGGCAGGTGGCCTGCACTGTGCCTGTACCCCAGGCTACCAGTTGTCGCGATACGACGCGCAGTCGAGACCAGTGTTCGCAGATGAGGCCGATCAAACACTCGCCCAGCCCACTTCGTCGCCGCGCGTGGTCGCCACTTTCCGGCAGTGTCTTGGTTGAGCTGATGCTAACGGACGCTTTTTCATAAAAATCTTGAAGAATGTTCCCGCTTCTTCTTAACTGCACCGATCCTCGTTTCACTATAGCGCAGCGATGGCTCGAGCCCCTAAGGGGCCACAGGGAGCAGCACTTTCCGATTGCGCCCCAGATCTGGATAGTTGAATGACGCACGATGCAGGAGAGGCAGGATCTTACTCTTCTGAAAGATCGGAAAAGCGGCAGTCCGCACCCAGCGAGGGACTGATCGCAGCCTTCATGAGCAATTATGCGTATCTGGTATTGCGTCTGACCGCCAAATTAGGGTCGCGCGATGAAGCTGAAGACATCCTCCAGCAAGTCTATCTCAAGCTGAATACCGCGCCAAGGATTGGCGATATTCGCTCCGCACGTCCGTATCTGTACCGAATGGCCATCAACATGGCCAAGAATCGGTGGCGCAGCGAAGGACGGACGGTCAATCTTGACGAGGTGCGCGTTGTCGAAATTTCCGACGAGGCTCCGGATCAGGAGCGTGCCCTGATCGCGTCGGATGAAATCGCTCGGCTCTTCGATCTGCTTCAGGATATTCCTCAAGCCAGACGCGACATTTTCTTGGCGAAATGGCGCGACGAGCAGACGCTTGGGCAAATCGCGGCGAAAACCGGCTTGCATAAGCGTACGGTCCAAAAGGAACTGGAGCGTGCCGAACGTTACCTGCGAAAAAAGCTGTCGCGGCCGAAGTGAACCTGTCTTTCGGGCGGGGACGTGGAAGCGGCGCCGGTGTACAATGGCAGGGTTCCTGCCCTGGCGCGCGAAGCGGGCTGCCGGCGGGCAAAGGGCCTGAAGCCCGATCACGCCGCCGGCGCTTGCGAAGATCGTCGTGACAGTTTGCACGCTCCTCCCTTCGCAACGGGATCAAGCACAGGACGGCGCGTTCCGCCGCAGTTCGCAATCCGCGATCCGGGTGATGGCCCGGTCGGAAAAAAAGGAGGGCGTCATTGCGTGCGTTCCCGTGTCTATGGAGGGGAATAGACGGATTTCCTCCTCCAGGCGCACCGGTAAATCCGATGCGGTACGGGGTGGTGATCAAAGAAGCAGCGCGTTCAGGTTCCCGTCGCGAAAAGGTCTGCTTCGATAGGCCCGGGGAGTCGCTATGGCGGCTTTGCAGCTATGGTCGAGCCGCTCGCGGCTCGTGCGCAACCGCCGGAAATACCGGTGATTTCGGGCGAGCCAGAACTCATGCCCTTGCGTCGTGAGAGAGCGATGGCACACGCGCGTCCAGGACTGGCGCCCTGGCAGGTCAGTCTTGCCAAGCAAATGATGTCGCGGGACATGAGCCGGGCCATTGCGGTGACCGATCTTGCCATCCAGTGCCGTTTGTCGCTCAGTCATTTTACGCGAGCGTTTGCGAACACCGTCGGTGTCTCGCCCTATGCTTGGTTCGTACAAAGACGCCTCCAGCACGCGGAAACCTTGCTGAATGAAACGTCGTTGCCGATCGCGGAGATCGCGCTCGAATGCGGCTTCGCGGATCAGGCTCATTTTACCCGGGCCTTTGCAAAGGCATTCGGCATTCCGCCGGCTCGATGGCGCCGTGAATTGTATTCGGTATAGGTCCCCAGGCTGGTTCTGGGGAGCGGATTTCTTTTGCTATCGCTATGGTCGGATCGCCCAAATCCGGTTCCGACCGTCACGCTCCGAATGACCTGGAGCACGCAGACAGGCGGCCCGCTGAACACTCTCGCCGGTGCGATCAAGGCGCGCTGGGTTTGCGAACAAGCGCATCAGCAACTCAAGGAGGAACTCGGCCTCGATCACTTCGAAGGACGATCCTGGACCGGGCTTCACCGCCACGCCTTGATGTCGATGATGGCCTACGCCTTCCTGCAATCCCAAAGGCTCGCCCAGGCGGGGCGGAAAAAAAGAATCCTCGGTCCGCCTCCCCAACCCACCTTGCCTGCAGTGCGCCAGTCCATCCTTGACCGCCTGTCTCGCTCACCCCCACAGCATTGCCCTCACTGCGGAGGTTGCCTCATCAGACGTCCCAGTAAAGTTCTGCCAAAGTAGTGCTAGTACCAGAACCCGATGAGTCAAGCTCATCGGGTTCTGGTACTAGCCGCCGCATTGTGCGCATTTTCCTGATGGAATGCCGCCGCACTGGCCACATCCAAGAGGCGCTGTTCCTTTTTGTCCCATCTCTTCGGGAGTTGAGCGGCGGGTATGAGAGAGGCGTGGGCGGTCGGTTACCGGCGAGCTCACGGTTCTGGCCGCAAGGCGCTGCGTGCAGGACCTGTGCGACTTAAAGATACCTTCTCAAAACGCGCGGCAGTGCCGCGCACCGTTTCACGGGTAGTGCTTGTTCTGCATGGGGAAATGGATTACGTATTCCGCAAGATACCCGGTCGTCTGGGTTCGCGCACCTGCAAGCATCTGGGCTTGGGCGGGCGCGACAAACCTGGAACATGACGCGTGTTTCTCCCTGTTCCGCCAGTCAGGTCTTCGCGGAAAGAAGGGGAGGGCGGCAGGCCTCCCGTTGGGAGGGACATGGGACAGATTTATGCCGTGTCCTGCCGTACAGGAGTTGCCATCGGCGAGAATCTGATCGGTGCAAAATGGCAGGGCAGGGATCAAGGGGGCAGAGCATGTCGCAACGGGACCGAAGCTTTCGACAAAGGTTGACGGCGTGGCGTGCGAGCCTTCGACTTCTTTCGAAGCATTGGGGAATTATCATGGTAGGTGGCGTGACGTTTGCGACAGGATCGGCCTTCGCGCAGGACGCCCAGGGTCTTCGACACGCCCTTCAGAACGAGGCATCCCCTGCTGGCGCCGTACAGTATGGCAACAATCCCAGCGCCGGGCATTACGTGAACGCTGGCGACGCGAAAATCTATTACGAAGTATACGGGCAGGGCGAACCGATCGTTATCCTGCATGGCGGGACACTGGGCTCCACCTATGAAATGGCCCCGTTCATCGATCATCTTTCGCGGTCCTATAAGGTAATCGCGATTTCGACGCGTGGACATGGCAAGTCTGAAATCGGGTCAGCCCCGTTCACCCTGAAGCAACGGGCCACTGACGCGATGGCGGTCATAAACGCCGTGACCCAAGGACCGGTGACTGTACTTGGATTTAGCGATGGCGCTTATTCCGGGTACGAACTGGCCAGCCTGTATCCGGAACGGATCACAAAACTGATTGCGATCGGCGCGGGTGAAATGCGACCGGGCCCTGGCACCTTCAATCTAACCCGGCAGGCCGTTGTCTCGCTCGACAAGGCGTATTGGGCGCAGCAACTGGCATTGATGCCCGAGCCGGACCGGCTTGATGATTTTCTTGCCAGGCAAAACGGCTTGTACAACCATCTCCTGGCGAGCAAGGAGCTCTTCTCCTCGATTAGATGCCCGGTGCTGGTCATGGCCGGTGAACGCGATCAGAACGCGCATCTCTCTACGATTTTCGCGGCATATTACATGATTGCCAACAGCCAGCTCGCGATCATCCCGAATGCGACGCATACCGTGTTCCTGGAAAATTTCCCAGCGGTTTGGGCCAGTATCGAACCCTTCCTCAAGCAGCCGGGCATCTCGGTTCAAAAACCTGATTGAATTGCGTGCCTGTGCCGGACGGGCGGGCCCAACTTTTCTGGAAAGCCGGTCTGTTCGGATCTCTCATCCCTTGGACGTCTTGAGGTTGCCGCACACTTTTGGGCCTCAGGGGCATCCCGTCGGTGCACTATCCCGTTGCCTGCAAAAATGCGATTGGGCCGGTCCATTCCCATTCCTATTTTGAGCGTATGGGACCGGCGCAATGTGCGGCCAGGAGGCTCACGGTCAAGATTCTAAAGCGGCGACAACACGGCTATTGCCAAGCCTGCGCAGCGCCTGAGCGTTCCAGGCTGCTGATACGTAGGCATCACCGCAACCTGGTATTCTGCCGGTCCAAGCGCTTCGAAGATGCGACATCCCAAACGGTGCCGACCGTATCGGCTGGCATGCTGGTGGTAAGCCCGAACTGGGGCCAGCTCTTGACATCTTTTCGGTAAGCCTGGGCGAACGGCTTGTTCTCGAACCAACAAGCCTGCAGGGATGGCGCGCGGGACGCAGCGAATCTCGCAGCATTCCATTGCACCGGTGAGCGGCCATATTGGGGGCCCGGATAAACCTGAAGCTTCGCTCACACGGCGGGGAACGACTGCGCCGCGAACTGGGACCAATGCCGACCATGCAAAAAGAAGCAGGCGGGGTTTCCCCCGCCTGCCTATCGAAGCTTCTGACCTGAAGCGATTTCAGAATTTCATCCGCGCCCCGATCATCATGTAGCGGCCGATCACATCATCGCCGGTGACGTTGGGGAACTGGAAGTTTGGCGTGCCGGAAAACGCGGAGGTCACGTAGACCGGGGGATTCTTGTTGAACAGGTTCTGGACCGACAAGAAGATCTGCTTGGACTGATCCTCTCCGATATAGGCTGTAAACGTAACGTCCGTGTAGGCGACCGAGGGAATGTCGGGTTCCGCATAGACAAGGCTCCGGTCGGAGTCCCACTTGAGAGACGAGCGCCAGCGTTCGACCAGGTCGATCGCGAAGTGGGGGCTGCTGTACGTGAGGAAGCCGGTCAGGCGAAGCTTGGGGACGCCGCCATTGCCCTGGATCGCAGCAGTGCCCCCGCCGATCTGCGGGGCCGTTCCAGGCAGCAGAATTGTCGTGAGCTGTGGCTGGTACCCGGCCAAGCCGCGCAGCGTGACACGTCCTTGCGAGCCTGCCGCGAAACTGTAATTGACCTCGCCATCGATTCCCCAGGTTTTGAGCGAAGATGCGTTGAGCTGGGTCGCTCGGACCAGCGTCGGGCGGTTCGCCAGCGAGCGATCGCCGAAGCCGTTGGGGCGAACATAGAGGTCGCAGAACGAGCCGGTCCCGTTGTCCGCCTCGCACAGGTTCTGGACCGTGGGAAATCGTCCGTCGATGCGCGAGATGACATCATCCATCCGGATCTTGTAGTAATCGATCGAGGCGCTGAAGCCGGGCAGGGCGCTCGGCCTGAAGACCGCGCCGAACGTTAGCGTGTTGGCGATCTCGGGCGTCAGATTGGGGTTGCCGGAGGTTTCGGTATCGACGAAGCCCGTGTAGCCGGTATGCACGTCCTGGTACCCGCTCGCCGCAACCGTGGCGGGCTGGTACCGGTCATAGAGACTCGGCGCCCTGATGTCGCGTGAACGTGTCAGGCGCAGCCGAAGGCCGTCGAAAGGCTCCCAGTCGCCGCCGATCTTCCAGGTGTTGACACCGCCACTGTTCGAATAGTGCGTGTAGCGGAAGGCACCATTGAGCGACGCCGTCCCGATTGCGCTGTCACGCAGCAACGGGAACTGGAGTTCGCCGGCGATCTCGCCGACCCGTTCACTTGCCGAAATCGGCGTGACCTGTGCGCCGTACACCGTCGTGACGCCCTGCACGCAGTTGTACTGGATCCCGCCGCAGTCCGCGACCACCGAGGCCGGCACGTCGGTCGTGACCTCGAGCGAGGACCATCGATATTCGCCGCTCACGGCAAAATTGACCGGACCAGCCCAATTGTCGAACAGGCTGCCGCTGAAGCTTGCTGCGATATTGTCGAGCTTGAAACGGGGCTGGTTGTAGGTCGTATTCCCCACGACGTAGTCGAGCGCGTCCGATTGCGATTCCGCGCTGGCGCCGAAAGCATTGAGCGGGATACAGTTTGCGTAAGCCGAATTGGTGAGTGAGGCACGGCACACGATATTTCCGTTGGCAGTGCCGGTGGTAGCCAGGCCCTCATCGACGGCATCGATGGCCGCATAGAGCCGCTCGTTCGAGAGGTTGTTCACGAACGTGTTGCGGGTCGTGCTCTGGCCGTGCTGATAGAAAAGGGTCCACTTCGCTCCGCCAAGCGTGCCTTCGAGCCCGGCGGCGCCGATCACGGTTTCCGATCGACTTCGCACGCCGCCACGGTGCCGCTCGTCATCGAAGAAGCGTCCCATCACGAAGGTTGGATCGCTGATTGCCGCCTGGGCCGCAGGCGAAATGTACGGATTGTCGGTGCCCACGATGAGCGGCAGGACGAGCGTGGGATAGAAGAAGTTGAACGTTTCCGCCCGCGCATAGATGCCCTGCGCGTATGCCCGAATAGTGTCGGTGACGTCGACGTCGACCCGCGCGAAAGCCTGATCGGTCTGCAAATCTGCAGTTGCCGACGTGTTGCGTCCGTAGAAGCCGTCACCGCCGCTTTGCAGCGAGCCACCTTGCGCCGTTCCCTCGACAAACGGACCGAGTACGCCAGGTGCCACGAATTGCTGTCCCGCGGCCGGTCCGGAGAGCACCCGACCCTGAAAACCGAAAGCGCCGTTGCGCGCGTTGGTGATGAGGTGGAAAGGATCACTCGCGGTACCTGAGCCGGCAAGGGCGTAGACCGCACGCCCGTTGCGTCGGTCTTCCTTGCTGATCCCATCCTGCTCGAAATGCTCGTAGCTGGCCATGATATGCAGGCGATCGTCCAGCAGGCTGGTGCCATAGGCCGCGCCAGCACGCCACGAAGCGGCATCGCCGAACGTGGAGATGCCGCTCTGGCCTTCGACACGAAGTCCGTCGAACTTGCGGTTGAGCACGAAGTTGACGACGCCCGAAACAGCATCCGAGCCATAGACTGCAGAAGCGCCGCCCGTCACGATGTCGACGCGTTCAAGCAACATCTGCGGCAGGATATTCGTGTCCACGGCGCCGGTGTAGCTTGTGGGCGCGACGCGGTGCCCGTCGAGCAAAATGAGGTTCCGCTGGATGCCGATCCCGCGCAAGTTGAGATAGTTCCCGGTGAAATTGTCGGTCGTGTCCCCCTGAATCGAGGTGCCGCGAGAGACCGCGAATGCTGGAAGCTTCTTGAGCCCGTCAGGGACATTCGTAGGCGTGGTCTTGAGAAGCGTATCGCTTGTCACGATCGTAACCGGAGTGGGCAGGCTGTTCCCGTTCGTGAGCAGCCGCGAACCGGTTACGACGATCTCTTCGATCTGCTTCGCGTCGAGCCCTGAATCCGCGGTGTCCGCGCTTTGCTCCCCGGACAGCGTGGCATCCTGGGCAAAGGCCGGGGTGATCGCACAGGCACTGATGCCGGCGAGCAGAATAGTCATTTTTCTCATGGTGTCGCACCTCTCCTTGTCGCGCAGGCAGGCGCCGGTTACGGATCGAACCGAGCCCGGGCATGCTGTGCGTTGTTGTTGTTGTTCTGCTGATCCTGGGCCGATGTGCCTGGTCGATGCCGGTCGACGCGGGCACTGGTCAGCACTTGAGTTAAGCGTCCCGCGCCCTTGCTATTTGGACGGGAAGTAGGTTGCCTTGATCGCGTCGTGACTGTCTTTTTGAATGGGAAGAACGGGCGGCGTCGCGACCAACCGCTGCACGAAGGTCACCACGCTCAGGTGATGCTCCGGATCGACCCAGAAATAGTTGCTGGCGGCACCGTCCCAAAGATAAGTGCCCTTCCCAAGTGAGGAGTGGGCCGCGGCGGGATCGGTTACCACCACACCATTTACACCGAACTCGTATCCCGAGCGGATCTGCTGGAGACCGATCCCGAAACCCTTGTCGATTACCTGTTCGGAGACCTGCGAATGCATGATCGCGGACGCGCTCTTCGCGGACAGCACCCGAACCCCGTCCAGTTGCCCGCCGTTTAGCAACATGCTGGCGAAGCGGGCGTAGTCGGGAGCCGTCGTGAACAGCCCGGCACCTCCGGACTTCAGACCATCGGGCGCATCCGACGCGATCCAGAAGGGGCCACTGGTAACGGGCTTGAGGCCACCATCGCGATATTCGTAAAGGGTCGCAAGGCGGTCCGCCTTGCTCGAGGGGACCGAGAAGCCGGTGTCGTTCATGGCCAGGGGATGAAATATCCGCTGTTCCATGAAGCTTGCCAGCGATTGTCCGCTCAACCTCTCGATGATGATACCCTCAAGATCCATCGACACGCTGTAATGCCACTGTGTTCCCGGCTCGTAGGCGAGCGGGATGGTGGCCAAGGTGGCTAGATACGCTGCGGCCGTCTGCGCCTTTGGGACCAGCGGCAGCCGCTGTTGATAGAGGTGATCGACGTAGCTGTCGCCGAAGCCATAGAGGAAGCCCGCGGTGTGGGTGACAAGTTGCCGCATCGTGGGCGGCGAGGCAGGCCGGCTCAGTATCGGTGCGCCTTGAGCATCAAGGCCTCGAAAGACCTTCATGTCCTTGAGTTCCGGCAAGTAGTCGGAGATCGGGTCGTCGAAGTGCCACTTGCCCTCGTCGAACAGCACCATCAGCGCAACGCCTGTCACGGGCTTGGTCATGGAAAACGCTCTGAAGATGGTGTCGGCCTTCATCGGGCGCCGTGATGCAACGTCCGACCAGCCTTTGACATCGGTTTGCGGTGGGGCTCCCTCGACGCTGGTGATCGTGACGTAGCCGCCGATGTCACCCTGTTCGACGTACGGCGTCAGGAGCGCCGGGATCGGTGATCTGGCAGGCGGCTGAGCCGAAGCCGCGCAGCTCGTTATGGCGGCAATCGCGAATACCAGACCCGAAGTCAGCCCTCTGTGCATAACTGCAATCCTCCCCATTCCCGTCCTACGGCCCCGTCCGCTCGCAGTTTGCAAAGCCGGCCAGGGGCGTGTCTTATCGCCCGCAAGGATTCAGAAGGACTCGCCTCGCCGGACAGAACTGGATGTCGCAAGGACGGTGCACCCGTCATCGCCCACCCCTTCGATGCAGAGACGCGGTGGCGATACCGGCGAACATTGCGCCGCCCTCAATTCCATCGCCTGCGCGCTTCGCGCTAAAACAGTCGAAAGAAATATCGACATTTCATGGAGGTGCCCTCCCTCAATCCCATTTTCGAGCTGGTTCTTGTATGCTCGTCTTGGATCCTTCTACGCCCACACCATGATCTCTGCTCTTTCCGGCAGGAACAGAGTTTGTGTCCCGCAGGAACAAGGCTTGCATCGCGACCAGTCCTTACCGAAGGTAAGCGCCTGTGGCGGCATATCCGGTGTCGCGTGCACTTTCGATCTCGCGACCAACCAACCTCATCGGTGCAGTGGAGGCCCCCCCACTTCAATGCCACCCGTGGAATTGATCCCGATGGCTGACCGGATACTGCCGCTTGCCGAACTGATGGGGAAAGACCGGAAGAGGGGGCCTTCCTGCGAACAGTCACTCAGAGCGTGTTGCAGGTCATCGTGGAAGGTCCGTGCAAGGCCAATGCCGATCGGCGAGCTGGCGCAGGCCGCCATGAACGCCAAGAGCGTCCTTCACGGCCCTTCGCCAGCCGCATCGTGCTCGAGACTTCTCGCTGCCTCGCGATAAGGTGCGTCATCGACGCGATCCATCCTGCTAAACGCTTGCCCCAGGTAGCGCTTCGCGGACGGAAAGGCAGGCAATCGCCGGGTGGACGCCGGTTAGCGTCATGGTGTCCTCGGGCGGTTGCCAGGAGTTTGAGTGGAATGCACGGTGGGATCCGTGCTCGTGCGGTGCGAACAGCAATCCCAAGGCTAAATGAGCTTGTCTCGCCCGGCGAGCGTTGCGAACAGCGCCACAAGCAGGCTGGCCACGATCAGCAGCGCGAAGGGTGCGGTCCAGGTGCCGGTCGCATCGCGCAGCACCCCGATCAGCAGTGGGCCTGCCGCGGCGCCTGCATAGCCGATGAATTGCGCCATGCCTGAAAGGGCGCCCGCCTGGTGATGGTCGCGTGTGCGCAGCGCGAAGAGAGACAGGCTGGTGACCATCGCGATCCCGGCCCCGAGCCCACCGGCAACGACCCAGACGAGTGCAAGGTCCGGCGCGACGAGCAGGCCGCCGGTTGCCACCAGAAGGCAAAGGCCGCAGGCAAGGCCGAGCCACGTCTGGTCACGCAGCCGCCGGATCAGCGATGCACTCCCCAGGTTCGTCGCGACCGCCACGACCTGATAGACCAGCAGGTAGCCACCAGCCGTCGCCGGGTTGACGCCGATGTCGGCGACATAGGAGGCCAGCCAGTCGACGAGTGAATAGAATACCAGCGAGTGAAAGGCGAAGAACAGCGAGACCTGCCAGGCCACCGGATGTCGCCAGACCGAGCCCGCGCCTTTCGCCTGCGTCGTTCCGGATACTCGATCCGCGCTCCCGTTGCGCATGGTGGGCAGCCAGATCAGCAAGGTCAGCAGAGAGAGTGCGGCCCAGACGCCGAGCGACCAGCGCCAGTCGGCGAAGGGCAAATGCGCGATGGGCACGGCAAGCCCCGCCGAAAGCCCTGCCATTCCCGCCATAGCCGCAGCGTAGAGACCGATCAGGCTCGAGGCGCATTCCGGAAAGTCCCGCTTGACGAGGCCGGGCAGGAGCACGTTGCCCAAGGCAATGCCACAGCTCAGGACAATCGTTCCAAGCCACAGCCCTTCCGGAAGCCATATCGAGCGTACCAACGTGCCCAGCACTATGGCCGCGATCGAGACGCCGAGCACCCGTCCGAGGCCGAAGCGGCGGCCGAGTCGCGGGGCGATCAGCGAAAGCGCCGCAAAAAGCAGCAGGGGCAGCGCATTGAGCAGCCCTGCGGCAGTGCCATCGAGGCCCAGGCGTGCCTGGATATCGGGAAGCACAGGGCCGAGACTGGTGATCGGTGCGCGCAAGTTGGCTCCGATCAGGATCACGCCGGTCGCGAGGATGAAACCCGGCAGGCGCCGGCTTGCGGGGGATGATGTGGGCATCTGTCAACTCTGCACGGCACGACGAGCCCTTCCGTTGAAAGGGGCGTGTGCAAGTGGTGCGTTGGTTGACGTTAACGCTTACGCGAGAAGCCTTGAGCGGCCGCTCGTCTGAGGGCGAACTAGGCGAAGCTTGAGCAAGGGTCAAGGTCGCCAGTGTCGGGCAGACGGACTTCATGGCGTTCTGCTCGGCACCAGGAACGGGTGCTGGCCGTTGCGGGCACTGGTCTAGCTGAATGCAAGGTGATGCGGGTGCGGCGAGCGCGGTTGCGCCGATTGGTCCGATCCCGGGGATCGTGGTCAGGCGCCGTCTGACGACCAGTTTGGCTGCGGGAGAAGTCTGCGAGGTTCCTGTCTGGTGAGGGCGATAGTTCATCCGTCAGCTGCGAATACGGCCTCAAGGCGCTCGATGAGACCTGCCCTACGATCGGCGGGTAGCTTGGCAAGGTTCTGCTGCCTCCACCTTACGGCGGGCAGATCGACGGCTCCGGGCAGACCAAGCAGATCCCAATCCGGTTCGCCGCGCTTGAAGCCGAGCAGGAACCGGCGATGCTCGGCGGGCATGTCCGTGACTATGAGCCGCACCAGCCTTTCGCGCGCCTCGATCAGCTCACCCAGCAGCACAGGCTCCTGAGTCATGCCCTCGAACCCGCGCGCGAACTCCTCCTCGAGGTCTTTTCGCGTTGGCGCAAGGATGTCCGCCATCGGCCGGTTGTGGCTCAGGATGTAGACGACGAACGCCCGGCGAAGCTCGTCACTGATACCTTCGTTGGCCAGCAAATCCCGCACATCGAAGAGGTCGCGTGGATGCTGGCGGTCGAGTGCGGCGACGATCTTGCCTGCATAGAGATCGGCGAACGAGACCACGGCGATCCGCGCATAACCGAACGTGTCTTCGACGAGCGCCGAGACGTCCGTCTCGACAGGATCATAGACGGCCCCGCGCAGCACTGGTGTCACCTCAATCTTGATCTGCGTGGTGCCATCGCGAACGACCAGCCTTGTGACGATGCCTTCCTTCTGGAGCCGACTTCGCGCCACATGGACCCCGGGAATGCCAGTTTTGATCCGTTGCGCGATCCTTTCCATGCCGGCGTCAATGGCGGCGAGCGAGGCCGTTCGGTCCGCCACGGGGAGGTAGGTCAGGTCGATATCGACCGACAGGCGCGGCATGTCCCTTACGAACAGATTGATCGCGGTGCCCCCTTTGAGGGCGAAGTCGGGTTCGGCAGCCACGAAAGGGATCGTGCGCAGCAGCAGCGCTACCTGATTGTGATAGTCTTCAAGAAAGGCCATCGGGCTCGTCCGGAACAGTGATGAGGTAAGTGGGATCCAGCTTGCCGCCCTTCACGAGCATGCGCTTGCCAGTACCAAGGTCCACGGCCGAGCGGTCCAGCCGCTCAAGCCAGGCATGGCGATGACGGTCGGCGAAGTAGAAGAACAGTCGCTTCACCTTGATGCTGGTGCAGGATGCCAGCTGGGCCTGCAGGCTGCGGGGGCTGAGGTTCGCCAGGCCCTCCATCAGCATGTCGACCTGGTGGAAGGTTTCGCGGCTCGGCAGCTCGTCGAGAAGCTGGAACAAGGCCCGTTCGGCACTGGCGAGGCGCAGGCCCCATTTGGCGGTTCCGCCACTGATCAGAAAACCGCCCCGCAGGAAGGGAAGCGGCTCATCGCTCGCACCGCTCTGTGCATCATCGGATTGCGTGACGACCGGATCATCAGGAAACAGCCGTTGGCTGTTGTGCCAGACAAACTCGACCTCGAGGGGCAAGGCGGCAAGCCAGCCGGGCGGCCTTTGCGCGCCATAGAGGTGAACCTCCCTGCGCCGCCCCAGATAGTGGCCATACCCCAGTTCCTCGAGCGCGCTTCGCCCGCCCACGGTCACGTCGCTCTCGAGGAAGGTCTGGAGGGATATAATGGCCTCGCGCCAGCCGAGCGGGCCGTTTCCGCGGCGATATACGCGCGGAGCCGGCTGATTGAGCCATCCCGCCTTGACGTACTGGCTGCGAAGCGAGGAGGAGTAGCCGCGACGCTCCAGCCAGGCCGCATCGACAAGTGCTCCATCCGGCAGTTGCTGGAGTTGGTTCAGCTTTCCTCGGTTTCCGTTAGTCATACTAAGCCTCATAGCGCCAATTCAAACCAAAGGGAAGTTTAGAACTTTCTGAAAAACCGTAGCATGGCTTAGCATAGTAGCGCCGTTTCAAACCCTGGGTTCGAAAGCAATGCGCCTTTGCAGGTACCACCAGCTGCCATATAGCGATAACACTCAGCAATCCTTTCCAGGCCTCGGTGCCGGTCTGATCCGTGACGAACCACCGCAGCGGATGTCAGACCTCGTTTCTGAATGCAGAATTTCCAGATGCTTCAGGTGAGGCGCGATCATGAGGGCAATGCCCTTGGCGGCCCCGGTGATGACGGCGGTACGGCCCGGAACAAGGACCGGTCGGGGCAAACTCATATCGTTTTCTCCGTCGAGTTGGATCGGTTGGTCAGCAGTGCGGAAAGGCTCATGATGGCGAGGTCCCCTACGGCAAGGCCGGCTCCGACCGGCCCGGTAGAGGCCCAGCCAAGCCCGGCAGAAATGGCGAGACCTCCTGTCCAGGCGCGGATCGCATTGGATAAGTTGAAAGCCAAATGGTTCATCGCGGCGGCCAGCAACTGGGCCTTGGGGGCCACCTCCATCAGGCGCGATTGCAACGCCGGAACGAGGGCAAAGCCAATCCCGATGAGGAACAGCGAAACACCGGCCATCATCGGGCTAGGGGCCGCGAACCAGAAGAGCGCGAGGAACACCGCGTTCCAGAGCATGATCGCAAAGATGGCCGGGATCAGCGCCCGATCGGCCAGCCAAACGCTACCGCGCGAGCCCGGCCGGCGCCTTCGGATCAATGCCTTGAGCGATGCTGCGCGGCTGGTGCTTGGCCCGGTCATCGCGCGCTACAGCGCAGAGCATCCAGACGTCGACCTTGAGGTCGTCGTGCAGGACGCGATGGTCGACATCGTTGGCGAAGGCTTCGATGCGGGCATCCGGTTCGGCGATCGCGTGCCCGAAGACATGATCGCTATGCCGCTAGGGGACCCTTTGCTCTGGGTCATGGTCGCCTCACCGGCCTATCTCGAAGCGGCCGGGGTGCCGGAAAGCCCGGAGGACCTCGCAAGGCATCGCTGCATCGGCATGCGAACGGGCACTGGCGCGATGTACCATTGGGAACTCGGCGCGGGTACAGCAGCCCGCACTCTCAACCTCACCTGGTCCGCGGTCGTCGACGAAAGCGCCTTGGCCATCGACATCGCCCGCAATCATGGCGGGATCGCGTATTGCCTGCGCGAACGGGTAGCCGACCTGATCGAAGCGGGCCAATTGCGTGAAGTTCTTCCGCGTTGGTCTTCCCCGGGCGAAGCCTTTCACATCTACTATCCAAGCCGGCGCCAGCAACCCGAAGCCCTGCGCCGGTTCATAACCATGATACGAGACGAGGCCCGCACCGGAGGCGCGCAGCGGCCAACTTCCGTCAACAATGGATAGCTGCTGCTCGGAAGGCGGCCTTCTTGGCCGATTAGCCCGGCGCCATCATCTTCGACCCATTCAAGGCACTCAGCCCCCAATTTACGCTTCCCAACTGCAGACAATCGCCTTCGAATCCATGGCATCACTCATGGGACCACCCTGCGGTCAGCCTCTAGCTTCCTCGCAAAACATCTGATATGATAAAATCATATTTGAAGGAGGCCCGCATGGCTGCGAAGGCAATTTCGGTAACACTCGGCGAGATGGCATCCCACGCCGAACGCCATCTGGCGTCTGGTCGATATGCCTCGATGAGTGAAGTCATGCGAGCCGGTCTTCGTGCGCTTGATCGAGAAGAGGCGGTACTCGACGAGTTGGTCCGCGTTCGCGTTGCGGAGGCATTGGCAGACCCTCGCCCCCCAATGCCACTCGACAAGGCCTTTGCACAGGTGCGAGCTTCTGTCGCCAAAGCATGACCTATAACGTCCAATTGTCAGCATTGGCGATCGAAGATTTGATTACGCTTCACCAATGGATAAACGCCGAAGCTGACCTATCCACAGCTGACAGCTACCTTGCCAGAATTGAAGAACGCGTTGCGGCGTTGGCTGATTTTCCTCATCGCGGATCGCCTCGTGACGATTTGATCGCAGGCCTACGGACACTCACCTTTGAGCGCCGTATATTGATTGCATATACCGTGGACGGGTCGATCGTCACCGTACAGCGAATTATCAGCGCGTCCCGCGACTTGGCGCCAGTTCTCCAAAATTCTTAAGGCGTATGCAGTCATCGCACTGACCGTCTCCACGGACTTGATGCAAATGCCCAATTGTGGGCTCATGCCGACCCTAATGAGACACTCAGAGGATAATTCCGCTCCCTAGGTGCGGAACGTCCGGTATCCCCAACAATTGCCGACCAGAGCCACTCGTTCAGTGCGACCCCAGCGGACATCCGCTCGTGGTGCGGGCTCCGGCTCGGATTGATCGAAATGGAAAGTCGGCAGTTGAATTTGCCACTTCCAAGCGGCTAGGTGCTGATCCCAAAATCTGCCGTTCGCGCACCGCAAGACAGGAACCATAATCCTTTCCACTGTCGAGAAATCGCTCTAACGGCGCAGGTTTATGTTGACGTTCGCACCGCTATTCATTTCGAGAAGGGCGAATCTTGCAAGAAACCTACTTTAGCTTTGGGGGTAGCGCAATTTGGTCGAGGCTGAACTATCTAGGATAGCGCTTGCGCTGTGGCCACATCAGCATGCTGCGCTCGACACTGTCGACGCCTATTTTGCGTCAGCGAGTTCCCGAGCCTGCCTGGTCAATATGCCAACAGGCACCGGGAAGACCGGGGTGATGGCGACGATCGCGCGTCAACGCGCCCAAAATCGCCCAGTGCTTGTCGTCTGTCCTTCGGCAGCCTTGGTCGAGCAGCTGACCGCCCAGTTCGAGGATCGCTTCTGGGACAGAATCAGCGCCGGTTCGGCTTGGAAGCCGGACAAAGTCTGGAATGTTCTGCCGAGCGATGTCGAGAAACTCGCCCAGCGGCTCGATGAGCATGGTGGCGAGACGATCGTTGTGGTCGGTACGGTGCAGGCCATCCAACAGATCGACGCTGACGGCAAAATCGATCGGCTCCACGGTCGCATTGGAACGATACTATTCGACGAGGGACATCGCGAGCCTGCACCTAGCTGGGCGCGCGTTATCCGCGGTTTTGCTGTGCCGACAATCCTTTTCAGTGCCACGCCTTTTCGAGGCGATCTCAAGATTTTTGATGTCGATGATGATCATATCCATTTCCATTTCCTAGGATTTAACGACGCGGTTGACCAGGGACTTATCCGCGGGGTCGAAGTCCACGAACAGCCATTGCCGGCGTCTGCGCAAGACTACGCATTAGCTCTAATCGCCAAAGTTGACGCGCTTACGGCAGAGGGACGTTTCACAGCTGCCAACAAGGTTATTATACGCTGTGACAGCGAAGAATCGGTGACCGAAATGCATCAGTCGTTGACTGCGGCGCTTGATGACCGGACCGACGGGGTTCTCGCGATCCATCATAATTTCCCCGAGCGACCTGATGACGGCATTTTCGACGCCGTACCGCGCGATCTAACGACGCGACCGGAACGCTTTCTTGTGCACCAGTACATGCTGATTGAAGGGATCGATGATCCACGTTGCACAATGCTCGCGCTGTACGAGCCGTTCACGAATACACGCATGCTTGTCCAGCAGATTGGCCGGCTGATCCGCCATCCCGGGGCGATCGGCGAAACTGCGGAACCCGCCTATGTCCTCGCTCCCGAGGGGAGCGGAATCGCCAGCGAATGGAATACGTTCCTCACCTTTGACGCGGCCTCGAAGGCCAATGGCAACAAACCCTTCGTCCGCAATGACGCGACGATCTTGGAAAATCTGATCGCGGCCCTGCCGACTCTTGACTATGTTATGGGTCGCTTCCGGGAACGACCCGATCTCGATGATCCTGGGCTTCATGAAGATCTGCGCTTTCCCAGCGCAGCGGTTGCCTTCACCATCGAGCCCGATTTCGATCTGGATGCCCTCGAAAAGGCAATCAAAGCCGAGCTCGTTCGAGAGGATCGCCACGAAGGGCCGAGAACCGATGATTGTAGGCGTTGCGGAAGTCCTCGGTGGCCTCCTTGAACGCCGTGCCAGCGATGCGCTCGACACGTCGCTTGAACGACCGGAAACGTCGCCACCCCCTACAGATCGGGTCAATATGATTCAGATAGAGCGCGCGTTCGGTCGGGAATTCGTCACGCCATCCTTGCAGATCCTTCGCCATATTGGCTTGATGGCAAAGATGACCCGCCGCATAGGCGAAGCGCGACTTGATCGCATAGGGCCGCCCGAGCGCCACCGTCCCCAGGGTGTCGATGAACTCGTGCGAGGCAGCCAGCTTCTCTTGGTCGGAGAGCTCGGTCGTGACACGCGCCCATGTGCGCAGCCGATGCACGTCATGGGTCAGGTCGTTGATGATGTTCGCCAGCTCCGAAGCGTAATCGGACAGCATGCTGGAATAGGGCATCCAGATGCCGCCGAGCGGGTCGGGTAACGTCCACCAGTGATAAGGCATGAAGCGCCCGCCAATCGCGCTATGGTCGAGCTCGTGCCGATAGGCGGTGTAGAGCCGGATCACGTCTTCGGACTGCTTGCGCGTAAACTGGTCCGGTTCACGCATTGCGGCGCGCCCAGTTGACCACCGACCACACCAGATCATCGACCGTGCTGCTCCCGGCGGTGATGTCGCGGTGCGGCTCGATCCGATGATAGTCGCCGAGCGGCGCGGTCCCCTCAGTAAACCCCGTGCGGCGCGCGATAATGTTCTTGGTGCGTCGGTTTTCCTGCCAATAGGTCACGATGGCCCGGTGTTTCGGCTCGTTCGGACTGCCGGGATGCAGCGCTCGCGCCTCGGGAAAGTGCATGTGGCGGTGATGCGCGTGGAGCAGCGTGACATCGTAGAGCCGGGCGATGAAGGCACGCATCTCGTCGAGGCTGCCGGCTGTGCCGACATCCTTGCATTCGATCGCCACGCGCGGGCGCCCCACTGGAATGCCGCCCGCCTTGCGAATCTCGGTCCCGACACTGCTGGGCACGATGGAGATGTCGATCTCATGCGTCGCCGCGCTACGGCCAGCGAACTGGATGCCGTTCCATATCTCCCATTTCCTGCGCCGACCCCAGCGAAAGCCGATTACGCTGGCATTGCCGGGACCCGCCGAGCTCGCAGGAACGCCGGTCGGCGCGCCGCCGCGTTGAATGAAACGCCGGTCGGCGTCGCCGGAACGGATGGTCGTCCCGTCCGATCGCTGGAGCCACACGCTAAAGCCGGCGTCGCGCAAGCCGCGTGCGATGCTGGCCATCACGAATAGTTCGAAGATTCGCCCGGCGCCGGAGGCGTGTTCGAGGGTGGTGACCCGGCCTACGATCGTGTCGAGCGCGGTTTGGACGGCCGGGATCATATTGTCGCCTGACCGCGCGTGCGCGTGGCCCACTCCGCCAACGCCGCCCGCAAAGCGGGAAATTCGTCGCGGGCACCAGCGACATCCTCACGACTGCTTTTGCGGTCGCCTTCGACATCAACCAGAACCAAAGCCGTGCCCTGCTCGGTTTTGGAAGATGCCGCTTGAGCTAGGTCTTGGGGATCCTCCGGCTCGTTCGTGGATTCGACAATGAAGTCGAGCGCTTCGATGGATGCCTGCAGCTGCTCCAGCGCGGTCTCGAGCCGCTCCTCGACATAGGCGGCCGCCCATTCCACCTGCTCGCCCGCCGGTATCGGCTCGGGCTCCGCCAGCAACACCTGCGGCTCGCCGCGGGCCTTGGGCTGGGCATCGCTGCGGATCGACTGCCGGGCGGCTGCAAGTACCTCTTCCGATTCCTCAGCTGTGCGGCCAAACCGAATGCCTTCGATCAGCTCGAAGGCCAGCCAATCCAGCCGTGCCGTCACCAACGTCTCGATCAATTCGAGTACGCGCGAGTCGAGGGTCGCCACTGCTTCAGCCTCCAGTTAGATGATCCCGCAGGTTTAAAGTCGTGCCGGCGGACACGCCGCCTGTCATCGGCGCACCCAATTCCTATGTTGGCCGCACGGATTGTTCCAGCTCAAAGGATAACGCATGGCTCGAAACAAAAACCGGGGCTGGCCCAAGCCGCTATTGGCGATGATCGAAGCGTCCCATTCGCGTGAGGCGATGCAGCAATTTCGCGACTATGAGCTTGATGACCGAGCCTGGAGCATCTTCAAGGACATGAGCCAGGGGATGCTGACCGCCGTGCGTCCTGAAGGCAGCAGCTGCGTTATCATGAGCGCCCTGCTGGCAACGGCGCTGGAAGAGCCTCTGGGCACGGTGATCCCCGTGGTGGCCGGCGCGCTCAAGCTTGACGGCGAATATATGTACGGAGGCCATCGCACCGTCGACGGCAGGCGAATCTTCTCGGAGAATGGCGCCGACTGGGATGGCCATTGCTGGATCTTGCTCGGCAACTACATCGTCGACATCTCGCTGGGGCGAACCGCCCGCCAAGGCCATTGTCGGGCACCGCTGGCGCGCCGAGTACTGTCCGCGTTCGGAGAGCATGTGGGAATGATTGCCTTGCCTGAGTCCAGTGCAAGCGAGACGGGCCTGCTCTATCTGCCGCGATATGTTCTGACGTCCGATCAGGTCCTCGCGAACGCAGGCGGCGCCATGCAGAAGTTCGGCCTATAGGGGCTAGCGCCGCGTTTGCTTTTCAGCCCGGCTTGTTGCTGCGAAAGCTGCCGCCCACAACGTCGCCAACGTCAGCTTCTTTATTCTGGGCCCTCCAGACCGGACCGAGCGCTAGGTCCCAGGGCGGGCCGCTGACCTGGGCTCGTGTCACCGCAAAGGGAGCGTCGGCTTTCCAGGGGCGCTCGCCGGTAAGCTGATGGTCGCATAGGTCCCAAGGACTGGCACGCCTCGACTATTTTTCCGCGGCTGTCGAAGCTTTGAAGAAGGCGGCCTGGAACTGGTCATGATTGTGATGCGGGCCTGGCGATCTCTGCGTCGAAAGAGCGAGGTGCTTTTTGCAGGGGTAGGTCGATCTTGCATTTGCAATGTGTTCATCCCAACCGGACTCCAGCCTGTTTCACTTTGCTCACTTTTGAGAGGAGCTCCAGGAGTAGATGCCATGGCGCAACGCAAGACGAAGTCAGGACCGACGGCGTCTGAAACGATCGCCGCCGGTCTCGCCTTCAGCCGTTCAACTTGTCCTTGACCGCTTTTGCCGCGGTAAAGCTCAGCTTCTTGGATGCTGGGATCTGAATGGTTTCGCCGGTCGAGGGGTTGCGGCCTTCGCGAGCAGCCGTTTCCTTCACCTTGAACTTGCCGAAACCATTGAGCGAGATTTCCTCGCCGTCGGCTGCGGCCTGAGCGATGGCGGCAAATACGGCATCGACACTCTTGCGGGCATCGGCTTTGCTTGCTCCGGTTTGCGTAGCAAGCTTCTCGGCCAGATCGGCGTTATTCATGTATCAACTCCTGTCTTGGTGCTGTGCAGTGCTTAGGGCGTGGCCGTCTATATCCTTGCCGCCAACTCGGCCAGTTTTTCCTGGCATAGCTCGTTGACGATCTCGCCCAAAATCTCGACGCGTTCGGAGAGGTAGATAAACTCCTCGTCCGTCATCTTGAATTGATCGGAATGCCGGGCCTTTACATAGGCGTCCTTGAGCTTGTTGAAGCGTGCTTCCTGCTTGCGGGTTTCTCGGGGCCAGGCATCGATCAAGCGCGGAGACAGCCGCTCCGCCAGTTGCCGCAGAAATTTGATGTTGTGGCTGTAGGGAGTGTAGAATGTGAAAACGAGTAACACGCAGTAGTAGAGGCGCTCGCAGGCTTGCTGGAGATTGTAAGCGGCGTCGGGATATTGTTTTGTCTCATAGCAGAATTGAAATATTTTTCGAGAAGCGATAGCCAATTCGAACCATTGATTGTAATAGTCCGTCGCCATGTCGTAGGCTTGCTGGGGCGTCTTCGGCTTTGGCTTGTGCAGTTCGCGATCATCGGACTGGTAAAGGGCAATGCCATCACGCGCGATATCCATGAAGAAATAGCGGCCGTGCGCGAGCCCGTCGTTCACCTCCTGGAGGGTGTGGACGATGAAATTGACCGGAGTGCGCAGCCGATTGAGGATCATCGTCTCGCGATCGATGCGTTCCTCTGCCTTTTCCCAATATTCGAGCCTGTCGGTGAGTTCCTTCTGGTTGACGATGACAAGCAGATCGAAGTCTGAGCGGTAGCCTCTTTCGGTGTGCGGTTCATGCACCCAGCGTCCGGTGGCGTAGGACCCATAGAGTATGATCTTGAGGATGCGGCCAAGCTTGCGCTGGCCAGTCGGCTCGCCATGCGCATCTTCGAATTCCTCGAAAAGGATCTGTATGACCCGGTCGAGTTCACGCCGTTTGTTCACCGGCAGATGGTCGATATCGGTTTTCATCGCACTGGGGTCACTTCGACAAGCTTTGGGGAAGGGCGCTTTCCGCGTCAGTCAGGTGAAAACCGCTCCCCTTGAACAGCAACGGTTCGTCATAGGCCTTCGCCAGGGCGTAAGCGAAGCAGTCGCCATAATTGAGCTGTGCCGCGTGACGTCCGCTGCCGAAGTCGAAAAAGGCCTGTCTCGCGATCAAGCCTTGCTCAACCGTGACCGGCTCAACCCGGATGCCCGCTCGGCGCACGAAATTCTCGGCGTGGCGGGTTCCCTCTGGGCCGAGCTGTTTCTCGATCACGATCGTCAGCTCGACATAGGTGGCGACGCTGAGGCGGCAAATGTCGGCGTTCTGGATTATTGTGGTAAAGGTGGCTGCTTCCTCTTCGCCATAGAGGATGGATATGAGTGCTGATGTGTCGATAATCACTTGGCGAGCCCATCGTTGTCGAACAACTCGTCCGCGTGAGGTGTGTGGGGCTTTTTCGCCAGTTCGGCTGAACGGGCTGCAATTGCAAGAAGGTCCGCAACACTGGCGCGCTCGCGTTGGCGCTCAATCCGGCCCAACCGGTCGCGCAGGGCTTCAACGACAATACGTGTCATGGGTTCACCCGTCTCGCGCGCGATCGCTTGCGCCAGTCGATGCGCTTCGGGATCCTTGATGTTGAGGCTAGCGCCCATGACATTCTACCCATTTGTTCAATGATCTACCATTCTCTCAAATCGGCGCAGGAATGACCAGAACAAAATGAGACAATCTGTCTTGATTGGTCAGTTTTGCAGCGCCTTTGCTGGTCGATGCTCTTCGTTTCGCGTATGGTAAGGCGGAAAGGAACTTGCAGTGGATGCTGCCATCGAAGAGACACTGGCCGAAGCAGACACGGGGCGGCCGAGCCTTTCTGCCTGGCTCTGGCATCCTTGGTACGCCAAGCTTTGGTGGGCGGCCATTCCCTCGTGGTGGCTCGGCATGGCGATTTCCACACGGATACCGGTCCTCGAGCTCTTTTATGGCAGCGCTCTGGCGGGCATTCTCAATGTCGTGTTTTTTCCGATGACGGCGCTATTGGTCTTGCCTATCGGTTTTATGCGCGCGTGGCTCGATGGTCACATCGGCCAAGAGGGCGGTATCCCACTGAGTGAAGATGAAGAAGAAGAATTGATTTGCGCTCGGCAGCGGAGAGAAATGCATCAACGGTTCATGGATAACCTCGGAATGGGGACAGATATGTTCGATCCCCGTTCGGGCGCGCTCTGGATCGGAAATCCCTTGAACCCGAACAATCCCGGCTACATCAACCCACATACAGGCAAGCATCTCTAGCGCTTCTTGTAAGCGCTATCTCCATCATCAGGGCTACCCGAAATGTCCGTCGAGAACGTGCCACTGCTTAAAACCGATCTCTGTTCCAACGAGGTCAACGGTCCCGTGATATCGAACGTGGCTCGCCCGTTGTCGGCATCTTGTAGGTAGCGATTGCGCAAACCTTCACTTCCTAGAATTCGATCGGACAGTTCGCGCGAGAAAGCTGCGGCCGGATTCTTGGAGCGAGCAGCGGCTCGCTCCGCAGCCGCAATGGAATTGCGCACGTCATAGCTGACGATATCCAATGACGATTGAGCAGTTTCATTTATGCTGCCAACGTCTCGGCTTTCAAAGCCAACTTTGGCGCCAAACTGGCCTGTCGCAGTGCGGTCAGTTCTGTCAGTTGTGCTGCGTGTCCCAAGTTGCCTTCCTGCGGGTTTGCTACCTCGGCCTCCTGATGCTTGTGTGTCTGATGCGGCGATGACGGCACCAGTATCGATGCCTACATTGGTACCCATTGCAGTTTGGTCTTGCGCTGAACGTGACAACGACCGCTGCCAACCAGTCTGGGCGATTGTTGCCTGTACATCACGCTGAAGGGTGTCGGCGACTTGCGGTTTGAGGCGCCATTCGCCCTTGCGGTCCATCTCGAACCCGCCACGAAGCCAGTTGGCCAACTGGGCCTGCCCTCCAGACCCACCGCCCAAGAAATGCTCGATGGTGTCCGGGCCAGCCTGCTTGCCGGCCTCGAACCGGGTGCTGGTATCGCTGCGCGCGGATCGGCTGAAATCGGTCCCGCTGGAGACCAGAAGGTCATTGTGGGCGAAACTGAAGCGCGCATGGCCGCCGTTGGCGATCGCGCCAAGCTGACTTTCGTTTATCAGTCCCGCCTTCCACAGGGCCGCCGCGCTCGCGGGCGTTAGGTTGAGGCCCAGGTCGCCATTCTGGTCCATGGCAAGCTCTCGCTTGGAAAGACGGACCCCGCTCGCCGCCAGCAGACCCTGCATGCGGGTAAGGCGCTCCCTCGCGACGATCTGTGTCAAGCGCGCGTTGCGGGCGCGATCCGCTATCCCCGGTGCGCCGCCTTCGCGCAGGTCGATCTGATTGCCCGCGGTGGCGCTGAGTGCCTGTATGAAGCTGTCGAGCCGGGCAGCCTCGCGCGTCGAGACGCCAGCAGCCGACGCACCCTGGGCGAAGCCGAAATTTTCCGATTGCCTGCGCTGTTCGCCAATCTGCGCGGCGCGGCGCGTACCGCTCGTGCCAACCTCGCGCTGCGCGTCGAGTTTGCCGGACCGTTCGGCGAAGTCGTAGCCCGCCGCGTCCCGCGTCCGGTCGTAGACGCTCGTCCCCTCGCGGCCCGCCTCCGCGGTCGCACCATCGGCCGTCCCGAGCTGTGTCGCGGCGGTGTAGCGCTCGAGCGCGGCGACCACTTGGGCCTCGTTACGCCCGGTCGCGGCGGAAAGCTGCGAGATGGCGGTGCTGCGGGCCTCGCCCGCGAGGGCCTGGAGGAAGCCGATCCGCCGTGCCGTCTCGTCCACCGACAGACCCAGCATCGCAGCCGCTTCCCGCTGCCCATGGTTGCCGCCGCTGCGCCAGCCTTGTTCGGTGGCGACATTCGCCCGTTCGATTCCGGCAACGCTGGTGCCTGCGTAGTCGCGTCGCCCCTCCATGGCCCCCGCCTGTATTTGCGCGGACGTCAGGTCGTCACGCAGCATCCTCTCCTGATCGAACGTATGGGCGATCAGTTTGGCGAAGGTCGGATCCGCCTGGGCCTCGCTGATCACGCCGCTGGCCTTGAGCCGGGCATCGTCGGGCGGATAGCCAGCGCGCTCGAAATGCCGCCGGGCCCCCTGCAGCATCATGCCATAGGCACGTTGATCGCCAAACGCGCGCCACTGGACAAGGTTCTGGCTGAAGGCCGCGAACGCCTTCTCGCCAACTTCGCCCTCGCCGAAATACCCTGTCCCGATTTGTCGCAGGGCGTCCGTCTGCGCAAATTGGTGGATTGCGCTTGTTGCCGCATTGGCCTGGACCTGGCGGGCGACTGCGGGGTCGGAAAGATCCCGGCCGGTGAGGGCGGGCGCCAGACCGCCCAGTTGCCGCGAGCCTTCGATACCGCCCAGCGCGAAGGCCGTCGTGCCGGAGGTCCCGGGCTGTTCGCCAAGCACGTGACCCGCCTCGCCATACAAGCGGTTTGCGGTAAAGTTCGTGCGCTCGCCGAAATCGCCAAAGCGCGACGCGGCCGCCGCGCGCGAACCTGTCCCCATCGCCGACGCCTGGGCCTCCAGGGCAGACGCGCGGCCCTCGGCCGTCGCCATCGGCGATGCGGCGGCCACCGCCTGGCCGCTGATGCCGAGCGATCCCGAGGTAAAGGACGTGAACATGTTGCCACTGAAGCGAAACACCGTGAACACGAAAGCGCCCGCAAGGCCAGCCGCCGCCGAGCGGAAACTGCCAAAGATCGCCAGAGCCTTCATGGCCGCAGACGGCGCGAGCAGCCAGGTGTTGGCCGCTACGGCATTTGCGCGCAATACGGCGAGTGTTGCCATCGCGCGGCCCAGCGTGAGCTGATAAATCCCCGCGTCGATTACCCCCCACAGCGCCACGAACACGAACATCCCGAGCGCGAAGCTCGCCACCCGCAAGTTGATGGGCGTCAGGATGAACAGCAGGGCGATCGGGATCATGAACAACATGATCCCGAAAACCGTAGCGCGGATGGTCGGCATCCATTCGTTCGCAACCGACATGGTCGCAAGACCACTGGAGATCACCGCGCGATTGGCCATCACCCGCGCAGCGCTCGCCGGTGAATCCTCGAACAGGACATCACCCACCGTGTTGCCGAGCAGAATGTGCGTGAGGAAACCCTGTGCACTCAACGACCGGCCCAGCATGGTCTCCCCCATGTCGCCGAGCCGCTCGCGGCAGCGCGCCATCTGCAGGGCATCATCTGTGTCGTAGCCGGTCCGGGCGCAGATCTGGCGGGTGTAGCCGTCGAACAGCAACGGGTGGGACAGGCGCTCCAAGATATGCTCCCAGGCCTCGTTGCAACTGACGGTCGTGCCGCCTTTGTCCGTCTCGGTGTAGATGGTCGCGAAGGTGGCCGGGCCGGCCATCGCCGCAAAGGACCCGGGCAAGTCGTTCGTCGTGCGGAACAACTGGTCGTCGTCGACGCCATAGGCTTGCGATACCCGCGCCACGGGATAGCACTGCCGAACATAATCCTTGATAGTGGCGTCCAGAAACACGTCGGTCATCGGACCGTGCGGGCTGACCGCATTGAGAAAGAGATCGAAGCTGTGTCCGCCAGCGCCGAATTCCATCTTTGCGGCCGGATCGAGCGTATTGTCGTCGATCGTTTCAACCACAACTCGCTCGATCATGTTGGTCGCGCCTGCGACGAGGACCAGCAGATTGGGAACGTCCCCGACTGGCTGATAGGCATTTCGTACCCGGTCGTAGACATGCACCGTTCCGGTTGTGGCGATGAGGCCCACGAAAAGACCAACGCCAACAAGAATCTGGAAGCCGAAGGCCACCAGCCCCATGCCGCTCCCGCGCACGCTGGCAAGGATCGCGCCGAGACCGATCCCCACTGTCGCGATGATCATGACCAGGGTCTCATAGCGCGGGTCGCTGAAGATCATCGAGACAAGGCGAAGGGCATCGACCGTTTCGGCAAATCCGTCGAACGTGTGAAAGCTCGTGTCGATTGCCCATGCGGGCGAGGCGAGGAGCAGGGCGCAAAGGGCGGCAAACAATCCCAGGGGCCGGCGCATGGCGTTGTCTTCCTACCGTTGACGCGCGGCTGCACCGGCCGCATCGCGTGCATCGCGATCGCGTTCCCGCAGCAGCCCGGCATAATTTGCGGAGAGGTTGGCCTGGCTGAGGGCGGCCATGTAGCTCTGGCGCATTTGCGCGCGCTGGCGCTGAACCTCGTCTCGAAGCTCACGCATCTGCTCCAGGCCCTTCGACAAGATCCGGGTCTGGCACACGCTGGCCGTATTGCCGTCGGCCGAACCCGCAACATTTACCCCGCGTTCGGCGTTGGTCACGGTGAAGTCGATCGTGCGCGTCAGGTCATTGAGCATCTGGTAGGCCAGCGTGAGGGCCACCAGTTCGTCGGTATCGGCAATGACGGAATCGACCACGCCCTGCCGTACGCCCCATTCCAGCATGCGATAGACCGGAAGCGTCCTGACATTGGCGACGAACTGCCGCTCCTCGCCCGACAGCGCCGCGCGCGTGCGGATCTTGGTGGCAATCGACTGCAGGCGCTCGCGTGCCAGGACGAGGGCGCCGCGCCCCGAGCCATCCCGCGCGCAATCGGCCGTCGTTGGAGGAACGTTGAGCGAACGGCGCTGCACCCGTCCGGTCAGCAAATCCTCGGCACTTTCCGTGTCCTGGGCGGGGCATTGCGGAATCGCTGTGAACAAGGGGACCTTGTCGGCGTCGTCCCAGCGCATGTAGACATCGCCGACCCGAGCCCGCATCACGCTTGCCCAATCGCCAGCGCCCACGCGCGCAGCCGCATGGGCAAGGAGCGAGCCGGTGCGGAAGATGTCGGTGACCTCGCCAGGGCAGTTGGCGAGGGCGTCCTTCAAGTCTTCGGTCGGATTGTTGTTGTTGGCCTCGATCTTCTCGCGGCTCTGCTGGTAGCTTTTCGCGAATCCCTGCTTGACGGAGCGATAGCCCGTCATCTCCTCGATGATCCCGGACATGGTGTCGCCACCACGGCTGATCTGGACCATCCGGTTGGCCAGGCGGCAATCGTTGACCTGGATCGAGTTCAGGAAGTTGGTGGCCGCTTCCATCTTGGAGATGATGTTCCCCATCTTCTCGTCGAGCGTCTCGAGCAGATACTGGAAGGCAACGGCAGGGGCGGCCTGCAGGATGCTCTCAAGCTTCTGGACAAGATAGTCCGGGTCGAGGAACGACATGCCCCCCAGAAACATGTCGATGCCCCCACATCCGGCCCGCACCTTGGGCAGGCTCATCGACATCAGGTAATCGTTGTGGACATCGACCCGGCCGGACATACCGCCCGCGGTCACGTAGCCCCGGGTCTGGTCCTCGAAGCTTCCCGGCGACGTGTAGGTCACGTTGTCGAACCAGCTCTCGGCCCAGCCTTGCGCGTGGGCCGGCGTTGCGAAAGCCATCGCGGCGAGGATGACGGGGATCAGGGGGTGAACGACGTGGCGACAGAAGGCCATGGCGGGCTCCGTTTCATCGAGGAGGGCTGGGGAAGGAGCGAGGCTGCCACGCTCAGTCCTTTCCCGGCGAGGTCGCCGGCAATCCCACGATGCCGGTGAATTTGGACATGGCCCTGACGCCCACGGCCGGCTTGACGCCCGTCAGGATCTTCGCCGCCAGATAGAGGTTTCGGGCAAGGTTGGCGGCATGATCGGTGCCCATCGCCACCGGCACCATGCGCACCTCGTCGCCGATGGGGCGCACCCAGACAACCGGATGCCCCACCCACGGCAGGCCGAAGTGTCCCGACCGGACGACGGCGTCCTGGCGGCTGATCGTACGGACCTGCCAGCCATACCGGCGTCCCAGTGTCGAGAGCTTGCCCCAGATATCGCCGCAAGGCACGCAGCCGCGTGCCGTCGTCGTCTCGATGAGAAACACAGACCCCAGTTCGCGCATCGTGACCGTGAAATCGGCCGGGAAGTCGCGTGTCACCGGAACACGCGAAAGCCAGGCCTGCAGCGCCCCGGCGTCACCGACTGGATGGATCGCGGCCTGCATCGGCGTCCCAAGCGCCCCGTCGTGTGGCGCGCTTTGGGCGCAGGCTGGCCCCGGCGCGACGACAAGGCCCGCAAGGGCTGCAAGAGGGAGCACGCGCCTCATGGCCTGGGCCCATGGGAAAGGTCGATCGGCTCTGCCTCAAACGTTCGTGGGTCGCTTGCCGAAACCGGACCATTGCCCAGCGCATCGAAAAAACCGGCATCTTCGCCCGGTCCCGTCATGAACTGCTCGGGCCGAATGTCGCCGCGCAGAAGCCGAACGGCCTGATAGGCCATCTGCGCCAGGTTCGGGTATGCCTCGACGCCGGTTGCGATGATCATGCGTTGCCGGCTGCCGCGCCGGATGATCATCGTGGTGGGTGTGATCTCGACCCCGAAACGCGCGCCGACGTCGGGCCGCTCGTCGAGATCGAAACGCATTACCTGCCAACCCGTTTCCTCCTGGAAACGTTGAACGATCGGCCACTGGACCCGGCAATAGCCGCACGTCGCTCGCGAGAACATGACAAGAGCGAACTCCCCGCCATGCGCGCGCAGGTAGGACCGGCGGATGGCGTCTTTCTGCGCGGACATCTCGGACCGGGCATCGCCGACCATCGGGTTGGCCGACTTCGAATTGAGCTCGGGAAATTGCAGCATCGCGATCTGCGTGACACCTGCGAACGCGCGCGCCTTGCGACGGGCAAAGTCCTGCAGCCTCCAGAAATCGGCAACGGCATTGACCGTCAGGACAGTCGCGGCATAGTCGCGTTGCGCCTCGATGAGCTTGCGGATCCGCGGCGGTGTCCAGGTTGCCAGTTCGCGCATCGGCGGGATCAGGGGCTTGGCAAGCACATCGGGATCGGGCTTCGGCGAGGCCGGCGCGCGTGGGGCTTCGTACCACCAGTAGCCTTGCTTCGACGTCAGCGCTTCCGCGTCGCTCGCTTGGCAGACATTCGTTTGCAGGAGCACCAGCACCGCAATTGTGGTCAGCACGGCGCGCCTGCGCCGCGAAGAGCGACGACGCGCATCGTCGGGCGCCATCTTGGCAAGGCTCCATGGCTCATCGAGGTGCTTGCGAACACGGCGCAACAGGCCCGACAGGCGCGAAGCGCGCCTGCGGGCAGGAACGACATGGTCGAGATCCCTGTCGCCCGCGCCCATGACGCGATACACCAGCGTTTCGCACCCGCGCCCCGTCACAGGATACGCTCCATGCGAGCGAGGCTCGTGACCGGAACCAGCCCGAAATAGCGACTGTCGAACCCTCGTGGATGTGTCGAGCCGACATAGATCTTGCCGACGGGAATGACGCCGCTCCACGTCAGATGGGCAAGTCGCATCCCGTTGTAGGCCTCCGGGACACTCGCGCCCAGGAAGTGGCCGTTGCAGTAATAATGACCGTCGCGGCTGCCTGGCATGAGCAGCGAGGGCGTCTCGAACATCGTGAGACGATCGCCCGGCAGGCACAGGGCATGCTTGGTGACGGAAATCGGCTTCGGGCCGGCGATCGGATGACGCAGCGTGAACATCACGTAGTCGCCGCGAGCAATCGGCCCAGGGCTTTTGCGCAGCGCATAGGCTTCGATCGATGGGCTCATGACCAGCGTGACGTGCGGCAGGAGGCGTGCCGCGAAGAACGCGAGCGGCAGAATTACCAGCATGGCCTGCCAGAGGCGTTCGGGGCGGGCGCGATGCGCTGGTCCGCGAGCGCCAAGTGCCATGGAGGCCTCGAGCGGCAATCGCCTCAGCTGCGCGCAGAGACTGGCGAGAACCCTAGCGATCAACCAGAAGAGCCTGAGCATGGCTTACCTCCTCCTTTCCGCCGAGCCGGGCATAGGCCTCGAACATTCCTGAAAGCGCGCTGTCGCCGGTAACGACGTGGCGCGCGCGGGGGCTGTCCTCGTCGCGTTCGCAATAGGCCTGCGTCGGGTCGCCCGGGATCATCGCCAGCGCCGGCACCTGGGCGATGGAGTGCTGGCGAAACACGATCGGGTCGATGATCAGCTGGACAGCGCGCATGCGGCACCCGGGGCCCTCGCAGCCCGGGTCCAGTCGCAGGATCTGCGCGGTGAGCCTGGCCATCGGTTCCATCTTTCGCAGGCCGCCGGGCGCCCCCCGGAAGGCCATGACACCGTTCACCCTCTCCAACTGCGCGGCGTAGTTGCGCAGCGTCGAAATCGGCATTGACGAGGACACGAACAGGACCGGGACCCATCCTTTCGCCGTGAAATTCCTGGCAGGCCTCGCGATCGCCTGTTCCTCGCCCGGTTCAAGCCCCAGGGCCTGTCGCAGGGCTTTCGCCTGGCGCTCCCGCTCCGCGGCCAGGCTCGCCTCGCCGCGCGCCTGTGCGGCGCGCGCGCGTTGCTCCATTGCGGGCGATGGCGCACGGTTGCGCAGGGCTTCGAACGCGCGGCGATGATCTTCCGGTGCGTCCATTCGCGGCAATTGCGGATCGGAGAGGCGCGCCGCTTCGCCCTGGCTTCGCGCGATTGCGTCCTCGAGGCGATCCAGGCTGGCTGCCCCCTCGTCGGCGATCGAGGGCCTCGCCCCGTCCTGGGCAGGGGCCGATACCGCGCTGCACAACAGCGCTGGCAGGACAAGGCTAGGGATTGACGGCTTTGAGATACGCATCGACGCGCTCCCCCATGTCGATCTGGATGTCGGATTGCGTGCGGGTCTCGATCTCGGCATAATATTCGGTGAGGTCGATCTTGCTGAAATCGAGCGCCTGGAATTCTTCGGGCGTAAAGCCCCGGCACATCGGATTCTTGGGCGTCCCCCACAAATTGCCATTGAACGCCTGGAGCTGGGGGCGGCCTTGCTCCTGGAGGATGCGGCCAAGCTTGGTGTTGAAGCAGCAGGATCCACGTGCCTTTTGCAGGCAGATGCCCAGAAAGCTTGACGTGCAGTAGCTGCCGATCTCGTGGCACATGCCCGAGGCGCGCAGCATCGCGGCTCCCATGTCCTGCTGGTCACAGCCCGCGAACAGGAATTCCATCATGAAATTGATCGCGAGGCTGACCGCCAGCGAGGTCGGGTCGAGCCCGATGATGAGCGCATTGGCGCCGGCGTTGGCAGCTTGGCTTGCACTCGCGCCGGCCTTGAAGGCGGTATAGGCCGCGCGCATACCCGTGAACACGCCCTTGGCGACGGCGACCTTGGTTCCAACCGAGGAAATCGATGCGCCCATGCCGTCCTTCACGATCTCGCCCTTGTCCTTGCAGCAATCGGAAAAGGTGGTGCTCAGTCCCGCCGGACGACAGCGCAGCCCCCGCCCGGAGAAAATCTCGATGTGACCCATGCAATTGCCGTCGGCATCGATCCCGCCATCGGCCTCGCGGCCCGGGTCCTCGAGTGGCGGTTCTTCGACGATGGGGCTCGTCGCAAGATCCGCGCACAGGTGGGGGGAACAGGAGGGAACTGCATTGGCCGTTCGTTGCAGGCAGGCGTACGGCGCTCCGGCCGGGCAGGCGTATTGTCCGCGCGCATCGGCGACACAGTCCACCTCCTCGATCGGACACAGCCATGCCCCGCTCAGCGTGGAAAGACAGCTCGCCTGCTCGCCTTCATCGGCTGCGTCGCCATTGGCGTTGAGGTCCGCGGCACAAAGCTGTTGCGCGCTCGCGCTGGCGGGATGGCCGAGGAACCCGGCCAGGGCGAGCGCGAGAGCCACGCCGCGCGAGGGGAAGGGGTGACGTGCGATGCTGCGGGCTGGGCGGATCATGGCGCGCTCCGGGTGCAGACCATGTCGGCGCCGGCGAGGCGGACGGTCTGCATCATCACGACCGCTTCGGGAAAGTCGTCGAGGCAGCCACATGGCTCGACGATCTCCTCCCCTGCGCCCGCCGGGCATCGATTGTCGCTGGTACAGGCGTGAAAGAACGTGTCGAAGCCGGTCGGCACGTTCTGCTTCGCGCCGACCACGCCGTCCAGGCCAGCCTCGCTGTTGGGTTTTGGGGCACGGGTCTTGCACACGGCTTCGCAGGCCGGGACGGAGCCGCGATCCGGTAGCGCGAAGGCGCGCGTCGCGGTGATAAGGCTGCCATCGCTCTGCCGGACGCGGTCGGCCAGCATCGTTTCGGTCGAATGGTCGAGGATATAGGCCGCCCGGCTCGTGTCGGGCTCTGCCATGGTGTCGAGACGGCACCGATAGGTCCGCTCCTTGAGGAAGAAATCACGGGTAAGCTCGGTCGGGCAGGCAGGGCCGCCGAGGAGACGGGTCTGGGGAAGGGGCCGCAGACCGGTCGCCACCCCGTTGATCCAGGTCTGCACTCCGTCGACGAGTTCACTGTCGAGCCTACATCCGGTTGCGCCGGCAATCGGTGCGCAACCATCGACAAGGTCTTCCTGCGTCTGGCAACCATCGTCGACTTCGACGTGGATCTGCGCCAAGGCTTCGCCGCCTTGGGCCACGGCCACACGTAGCCAGATCTCATGGTCACCCGCCGTCAGCCATGGCGTCAGGTCGCGATCGGGAGAAGCATGGCTGGTCTTCTTGAGCTCGCACGCGCCCGGCGGTGTTCCCAGCGATGACCAGCCGACCGGTACCGACCCCAGGAGCTGTCCGTCGATGCGAAGCTGCGCCCAGTCGTCGGCGAAGAACTGGCTGAGGCGCGCCGCGACAATCCGCTCGGGCTCACCGACATGCAACGTCATGCGAAAATCGATGAGCGTGCAGCTTGCCCCGGAGAGGCTGTTGTCGGCCGGCGAGCCCATCAGGAAATCGAAGGCGTTCGCGTTCCGGATTGTCGCATAGCCGCCCGCTGTGCGTCGGACGATATCGTCCAGGGCCGGTTTGCGCACCGCTGCCCTGCGCTCGATCGTGCAACGACGGTATTGCAGCGTCGCCCCCGTGCCAATCGCGGAGCCCTCCAGCGCCTGAAACACGGCGTTGCCGCGCGCGGTGGACGCGGCGTCCGACGCGATTTGTGTGGTGTTGGCGCGATAGGTGGTCTGCGCCAGATCCGTACTGGGAGCGCACGCGGTGGACTGCGCGCCGACATAGCGAATGGCAGGGCCCTCGATCGCGGCTTGCGCGATTGCGTAGCGTGGGTCGGCGCTCGTGAGGGCACCGACCATCCCGCCGCCCAGGTCGCGAAGCACCGAGGCCATGTTGCCCCAGGCAAGACCTGAGCCGCAACTGTTGTTGATGCAGTAGCAGCCTGCGAGCTCGGACATGTCGACTGCGGTCAGCTTCAGGGCCTTGGTCCCGTCGACATCCCAGCGGTAGTAGCTGCAGGCGTCCCAGGTGCCCGGTTGGCAAGAGACAAGGCCGTTCGCGCAAATGCCCGAGACGGGGACGGGCAGGTTCGAGGTCGCGTCGAGGATGCCGTCGAGATCGGTGTCTCGCGCGATCCTCACCGTTCCAAGATCGCCCGTGTCCGACGGCTGCACCAGTACGTCCAGCATGGTTGCCGTCTTCTGGCAGGCGATATCGGGGGTGAAAGTCTGGCTGTCGTCAAGCGTTGCAATCGGCTGCCCGGCAAGGCCCGGCGTTACGTAGTTGCGCAGAAGCGTCTCGCTGTCGCGGGTCTTGGCCCGCGAGGCCTCGGCGGCGGCACGGGCGCGCTCCTCCACGGTCTGGGCCTGGGCGGCGTTGGTCACGGCAAGAGGAAGGGCCAGCGCGGTCGCAACCAGGGAGCGTGCGTAGAGGAGACGCCGATCCCGTCGGGAGAGGAGGGCGGCCGCGCTGGCCGGGGGTGGAGCGACGCCGCCCAGGGGGAATGACGGCGCCGCTCCAGTCCCGCACACCAGCCGTCGGCCGTAGGGGCCTTGGCGAACAGACCTCCGGGGGGAACGGCTGCCGTGTGCGGAAACGAAGGAGAACAAGCTGCTCATGGCATCGGGATTCCGGCGCAGCAGATCACTTTCTCGAAGAGCATGAACTGGGCGTTGTCCTTGCCCGGGGCGTGCTTGGCGGACGACCAGAGCGCGCCGGGGCGGCCGATATTGACGCACCGGCCCCCTTTCACGGGTTCCATGATCTGGAGTTTGTAGCGGCTCTTGGTCCAGATGGGCTGGGGGACAAAGGAACAACCGTCCGCCGAACTGGCCGTGAGCGCGCCAAGCCGCCCCATCATGAAGACGCCGCGTGCGGCCAGCCCGGCCCAGGCCTCGACACTGTCGTCGAAATGGATGTCGCCCGCGATCGGATAGGTCGAACCCCACGACCCCATGCACCAGAAAAGCGGATCGATGACCTTGCCGGCGGCCGCGGCGGCGCTGTCCGCCCTGCAGGCAAGCCCGGCAGCGGGATTGCCGAACAGGATGGCTTCGGGCTGGATGATGGCGCCCAGGGTCCCCGATTGCCACGTTGGCAGGACCTCGGTCATCATCGCGACGTCGAAACCGTCGTTTTCGAGGCAGGGCAGGTCGGTAAACAGGTCGAGCATCGCCCACACCGGCGAAATGTAATAATGCATCTGGGCAAACATCTTGCGGGTGTTGGTGCCATCCGCGATCGACGATTGACTGCCTTGCAGCCTGCCACCGGTCGACAACAGGTCGGTCCCCAGGGCCATCATGCAACCTGGTTCCGTCACGACATCGACCATTCGGTTGGGCGACCAGTAGGAGACCTTGACCCCGAACCAGAACTGGATTCCCTTGCGACACGCGCAGACCGGCTTGGACGCCGATTGCGCGTCGAGGGCCTGGTCGAGCGGGTCATGATTGCCTACGCGGATGCCGCCAATCGTGATGGGGAAGATACAGGTCCAGCGTACCTTGGTAATCGGATTGAACGCGCTTCCTGCCTCGCATTTGGAAGCATGCGCCGGGCTCGGGCAGGCAAGCGTCATCAGCAAGCCAAAGACGATGGCGGTGACGCACATGGGCAGACGTGCGATCATCGCAGCGCTCCCGTCCCGGTTGCGCCGCGCGAGCGGCTCGAGGGGCCATATTCGGTGAGAACGAGCCGCGCGCCCGATTGCTCGACGATGACCGGTGCCACCGTCAGCCCGAGCCGCTGCTTCACGCGCTCCTCGAGAATGAAGATGGGCCGGCCGGTTCGTTCTCCAAGCTCGATGGCATCCCCATTTTGCGTGCCCAGCGCCGACAGCAGGATAAAGTCGCTCGCGCGGGCTTCGCGCAGCGCCCAGCCAAGATCACGCGGGTGCACGACGACAAGCCGCTGAGGCAGCCGCACATAGGTCAGCGGGTTGAACGTGAAGCCCTTGGGGTAGAGCGTCTTGCCATCGGGCAGGGCAATGCCGAAATCGAGCGTGTAGAAGGGCACGACGCTGCGCACCCGATCCGCCCCGGCGACACCGAGAGGGGCGGCCTTGAGCGCGGTCCACGTGGCGCGCGGACCAAAGGCCTTACCCATATCGCGCGGCAGCGTCGCGACCCGGGCCTCGATCTCGGCGAGCGCGTCCGGCTCGGCGACGGGCCAGGTCCGTCCTATCGTGGTCCGTGACGCGATCATCGCGCCGCCTGGTTCCGCGGCCCTGGCCCCCGCAAGATCGCCCGCCGCAAGCAAGGTTGCGATGGCGCCAGAGCGCACATGTCGGGGCAGGTTACATGCCATGGCGTTGCTTCCCGGGGCTCGCGGTCGGCTCAGGCACGCCGATCAGCGCGGTGGTGAACGCGCACAGGGCGAGCGGCGTCAGGATCCCGATCAACACACCTGAATCGCGGTCCAGTTGCGGGGACAGCAGCAGGAGCGTGCTCTGGACCAGCATCAGCAGGAAGCCGCTGACCGTGAGGCGGATCGCCCCAGGCGAGGGCGTCGTGGAGGCCAGGCCGTTCATTTGTGCCTCCACCGGGGAACGCGGCGCATCAGCTTGGCGACGCCAGCCGATGCGCTCAGCAGAAGGAGACCGGTCGCAAGGCAGGATGCGGCAACGAGGAGCGCGGCGCGCAGCACCATCATAACCGGCTGTGTGAGCAGGAGCCCGGCCACGAGCACGAGCAGCCCCATCATCACCGTCTCGATCATCACGAGCCGCAAACGCCACCGGAAGGCTTCCGCCTCGAAGCGCTCGGCAAGGCGTTGCTCGACGATCAGCTCGATGGCCGCGTCGTCGGGCCTGGTGAAGGCCTGCTGGTCGGGGTGGGGCGTGGAGCGCGTCATGTTAGTCATACTCCTTCCGGACCATGGGCGAGCGAGGTACCCAGAATTTCTCGGGGCTCGACCCCGGCCAGGCGGCAGATCGCCTCCAGCGGCGATAGCCCCTGGCGGATCAGTGTTTCGAAGGCGGCCACTTCGTCGGGAGCCGAGGTGTTGATCCAGTAGGAAAAGGGATCGACGACCAGGCGGGCGATGCCGAGCCCAAGGGGAGAATCGATGAACACTTCGCTGTAATCGGGCTTGGAATTGCGGACCGATTTCAGCAGTTCGAGAACGAACCCCGAATAATCGAGGATCTTGCTGTCGACCGCCCGGTCATAGGTCGAGCCCTGAAGCAGGAAGCGGGTTGCCGCGTTTTCCAGAATGACCTGGCCGGTGCCGCCGAACAGCGTCAGGTCGTTCATCGATTGCAACACGATGCCGAACGAACCGCGATACTTGCGCGCGCGCCGGTAGCCCTGGCCAAAGGCTTCCGCGAGGCGGCCCAGATTCTGCCCGTCGGTGCGCGTCATGAATTGCGCGGCCTCGTCGCACAGGACAAAGCGCGGGCGATCGCGCGCCGAAAGATAGAGTTCCTGTGTCACCGCATTCACCACCACCATGACGATGACGTTGAACAGATCGGGCATCGATTTGAGACGTTCGAGTTCTAGGACGACGAATTCGTCGTGACGAATATCCAGCGTCGAAGGGCCGTTGAAGTAGTGGCCATAGGCGCCGTCCGACCCGAAATCCCTCAGATTGAAGGCGAGCTCACGGGCAGTCGGAACGAGATGGTCGACACTGTCGAGCGCGGTTTCGACCAGCGCGGGATAAGTCCCGAGCCATTCGCGCACGGCATCGATGCCATGGTCTGCCCGGCCGGTGTCGATCGTCCACTGGACCGCGGACTTGAGGAGGTTCCATTGCGAGGTCGTGACGCCCTTGCGGGTGGACGCGTTGGCCATCTCGGCGACGATCGCCACCGCCATGGTGATGGCCGACTGCTTGTCGTCGCCGTCGAGCGCGAGTCCCATGTCGAAAGGGTTGAGCACGAGATGCTCTTCCCCGATGTCGATGTAGCGGCCCGAGCACAACGTGCACAGCTTCCGGTAGCTGCCGCCGATGTCGATGATGCGGATGAGCGCGCCCGAGGCGTAGTATTGCTGGCACAGATTGTTGAGCAGGAAGCTCTTGCCCGCGCCGCTTTCGGCGGAAACGACGAAATTGTAGTTGTTGATGCGCGGATCGAACAGGTCGAGCGTGACAAGCTGCCCCTTGCGCCCGGTGTAGAGCAGGGCCGGGCGACCTCCGCCGCGAAAGTCGGTCTGGATCGGCGCCATCAGTACGGCGGCCTTAACCGGCATGCGGAAATCGCGCTCGAGCAGGCGCAGCGTGGTGCGGTCGGGATAGAGCCCGAAAGGTAGGCTCATCACCAGCAAGGTCGGGTTGAGGTAGCTTTCCTCCTGCATCGAAAAGGGCAGAGGCTCGCCTTCCCAGAGGCGTTTGGCCCGCGCGGCCAGATCGCGGGCATGGGCACGGTCGCGGCCGAACACCCAGACGGTCGGGATCACCCGGACGAATTTGCTGTTGCCCGCTTCGTCGAGAATCCAGCCGATTTCCTCGATCTGCTTGCCGACCTCGACCGCAAAGCTGCCGGCGGCCTTTTGCGCCGAGAGAATCTGCGCGCGCTTGTGTATCTCGAATTGCGAATGATCGAAGAGGACATTGAGCGTGTAGAGGAAAGGTCCGCCGATCTGGTCGCTGTCCTCGGACGCACCGCGCATCCCGCCCATGAGCCGATTGGCACGTTCGGCCGTGATCCGCCGCGCCGGCGCCTTGGGCGTCAGGCAGCGCGCCACCTGATTGCCGAGGAAGACCTCCGCGCCCTCGAAGACGAGATCGGGACCCGCATCGATGATCTGCTTGGCGATCGCCGGCGCGCCAAGGCGCGTTCCCTCGGCAAAGACACCCGGCGCACTTTGTGTGACGCCGTTGAAAATGCGCCGGTAGAAGGCGACCAGTTCTTGCGGTGGCAGGCGTCGGATGCCCAGCTTGGACAATTGCTCCTCGACCTGTCGGCGCAAATCCTCGCCCAGCGGGCGCCGCGTCTTGATCGAGAGCAGCGTGCGGAAATTGCGAACAGGGATGCCGTGGAGGGCCTCGAGGCCAAAGCGGCCTTGCGCGAGATAGGCCCTGGTCTGACGGGCCGAGGCCTGGATCAGCGGATCGTCGCGCGTCTTCAGGTCGAGGAAGGCATCCAGCGCGTCGTCGATCAGCGGGTCCGCGAAGGTGTGGATCTGAAGAACCGTCCCATCCGGAAAATGAATGTTGAACAAGCCCTGCAAGGCGCCCTGGACGTGCGCGAACATATAGGCCGCAGGGACCAGTTCCCAGGCATGGCCCCACGTGTCGTCGAGGCACAGGAAGGCCTCGCTGTCCTCATCCCAGGCGACCAAGGGCAGATAGTCCGAAAAACTGTCGCGGCGCACCGTGCGGCGCAGGCGGGCATAGCTGAGCGCGCTCATGGCTGCGGCTCGGAGGCAGGCGAGGGCGTCAGAGCAAGCGAAGAACCCGGCTGCGCTGCGGGCAAGACGCTTCCGTCGGGGGAGAGGGGCTCGCGGACCTGGCCCAGGATCGGAGCGCGCGACGCCCGATCGGGGGAGGCCACCAGCGCGCCGCCAACGACCCACACCGGCCTGTCGATCACCGAATAGACATAGCGCGGCATGTAGAGCCGGTCGGGCCGCTGGCGGCCGGCATAAGGCAGGATCAGCGTCCGCACGGTTCGTGCCGGCTTCAGCATCGGCGTGACGGGCGCCTCGATCAAGCCCTTGAGCTCGCGATAGACGCTCTCCCTGTAGCTGCCATAGGCGCTGGCAGCGGCTTTGGCCCGCGTGCTGGATGGGCCTGTGGACGCACTGGACCTGCCCAACATGGCGCGGTCGTTGGTGACCTCGGGGTCGGGCTTCGACGCCACGCCGGCCACGGCGTCCGCATAGGCCCGCTCGGGATGGATGCACTGGCCGTGGTCGCTGTTCTTGCAGTCGAATTTTTCCGAATAGGGCGACAGGACGGATCCGACCGCCGCACAACCGGCAAGACTTGCCAACAGGCTGAGGGCGAGGACGGAGCGGTTCAACGCGAGATGCGTGGGTATCGGCATGGCAAGGCCTCCTTGCAGAATGAGCGGGCGCATCAGAATTTGCTCCCCACCGACGGCTTGATCTCGAGGGCAAGCCCCTCCTGGATGACGACCACGACATCCTTGGCGGCACCGACTTCGACCACCGGTCCGGCCTGGCGGGCGAGATCGAGGTAGAAGTCGGTCAGCTTGTCCGAGGACTTGGACAGGCCGCCCGCGACACCCGATTTGATGGCATCGCCGGCATCGAGACTGCGCACACTGCCAAGCGCCGAGGTCGACACGCTGCCGAACGCCCCTTCCACGCTCTGCGAGATGCCCGCCAGCGTGCCGGCGATGAACGAGCGGGCGAGCGTTGCTCCGGCGCGTGTCACCACCTTGCCCGAAAGGCCCTTCTTCCCGTCGGCGTCGACGAAGAAGCCCTTGATTGCCTGATCGACCACCGCATGGCTTTCGAAGTCGACACAGGAGATCGAGACGAGCTGGATCTCGACCCGTTCTTTCGCGAGGCTCCCGGTCGCATTGCCGATGACGAAGCAGCCCGCGAGGTTCGCCTTGACTTCGTTGGGCAGGACCGCCGGGGCCTGAACCCGCGCAATGATCGGTTCGGGGTTGCTGGTCGCATCCCGGCTCGCCAGAGCGTCAACGCCGGTCAGCAGCCGTGCCTTCATGAAACCAGGCGGTAAATAGATCGTCCGCTTGTCTTTTTTTGACGAGGACGAGCTGCCGGCACCTCCTTCCAGGCTGTGGCTGGGGCTTGCCGCCCCGATCGCTCCGACCCGCCGCTCCGTGGGCGGTGCCGGCGGCGCCGCAGGAGCGGACGGGGGAGCCGGAATGGCGTCGATCGCCGCACGGGCCTCGGGCGGGGCCGGAGGATAGGCTGGAATCTCGTCGGGAATGGCCGGGGGCAGATCGTCGCCATCGGGCATGCCGGTCTCGCCTGCGCCGGGCACCAGCTTGCCCTCTTCGATGGCGCTGACCCGCTCGCCAAGCAGCGCCTGTCCATCGATGATCTTTTGCAAGTCGCCGCGCAGTTTCAACTCCAGGCTGTCCCCACGCAGCCCGGCCCCCATGTCGAGGTTGGACGTCTGCGGGCCCTTGGCCGGCTCCTTCCGGCCGCTGGTACTTGCCGTGTAAAGGCCAAGGCCCAGCACCGCGATCATCGCGACGACGCCCAACTGCCTTGCGCGCAATCTCTGCTGCGACGTCAGCTTCGACCATTGCGCGGGAAGGTCCAGCAGCGCAGGCCTTGGCAACGCGCCGTTCAGGCTCTCGTCGCGATCGCCGTGCGGCGCCGGGCCCGTGGACGTTCCGGTGGTGTCCTCTGGCACGCTCATGGCTGAACGCTCCGGGACACGACGATCAGGCGCGCGGTTTCCCCCGGCGCCAGGGCCAGGCGATCGAGCGTGACGGCAAAGATGTCGGGGCCGAGCGCGGTATCGAGGAAATCGCGCTCATCGAGCGTGATGGCGGCGCTGGCCGCGATGAAGTACTCGCGGACCGAGAGACCCGCGCCCTCGACGTCGAGCCGTCGGTGTTCGGTCAGCGATGCGCCCGCCAGGCCGGGCAGTACGAGGCGATCGCGCGATGGGGCCACGTCGGAAAAGGACGCCGGGACGCGGTCCTGAAGGATAGCCAGCGCGATCCCCACCGCCCGTTCCTCCTCGACCAGAGGCCCCAGAAGCGCCTCGTTCGCCCGGGCGCGCTGCGCGCGGCCCGGGACAAGTGTCACGGTCTGGGCCGGAATGTCGGCCGGCTCGGCGTAGAGCGGATAGATCGCTCCATTGCACGCGACGAAGAATTCCGAGGGCGTCGTTACGTAAGTCCGGGTCCTGGCCCCCATGTCGTCGGTTTCGAGCACGAGGAACTTGATCCAGGCGTCCGCGCCGCCGCGTTCGACGGCAAGCCCCTTTTCGGCGGAGAACTTGACGTCGTCGATGTCCCCGCCAACGCACACCACATGGTTTATGTCGCGGTTGGACAAGCGGATGCGGCTCGTCTGGTCGGGCACGGCCGCAATGGTCTGCGCACCGGCAGGGAGCGCGAGGGTGAGCGAGGCGCCAAGCGCCCCGGCGAAACAGGTGCGCCGTGTGCGGTTACCGGACGTCGGCATTGAAATTCTCCTCCTGGAGCGCGGTCAGCCAGAAGCGGCCGTTCTCGAGTGCGTAGCGAATGCGCAGATTGCCCCGGAACTTGCGGGTCACCCCGCCGATGACGCGCACCTTTTCGATCGGCACCAGAATCTCGCTGCCCGTCCAGGTCACGGGTTGATCCCCGCGGATATAGGTCGCGATCGAGAGTGTCGGGTTGTTGCCAAGCTCGTCGAGCAGGTGGTTCAGGCTGTCGCGCAGAGCGTTGTAGGCGCTGGGATGCGCGATCCGCAGCAGTTCCTGGAACTGCCGGTCGGCCGAGTAGGACGAGTACGTGCCGACGAGCGCGACGATGTTGAAGGTGATGGCCCGCAAATAGCCCTGTGAGGGCATGTTGCCGGTGACGTAGAGATCCCCGTCCGCGCCGAAGGGGACGATCACCGTTCGCGTGTTCTGGTTCGAGGTGTAAAGGACCGCACCCAGGACCGCGGTGATGCCGAACAGCCCGGCGACCGCGACCTTGAGCAGCCGGTTTTCCTCGAAGAGGTTCGCCGATCCCTGCAGATAGCGGTGCAGGTGCCAGCTCGGCCGGGTATCGCCGATCATGTCGGCCTGACGCTTTCGCCGAAAGGGGTGAGCCATGACATCTACTCGAAAAAGCGGGTCTGGGTCGGACCCGGATAATGGCGCAAGCGGACAAGGCCCCAGCGCCAGGCCAGGTGGGGAATGAACCCGCGTGGCTTGGTCCGCTTCCAGGGAATGAAGAGAAGAAGGGCGCCAATGAGCAGCCAGCCGATGATCCCGCCGACAATGACCGCGACGAAGATCACGCTCATCACGACGATGAATTCCTGACTGTCGAACCAGAGAATCTGGACCGGTCGGTGCAGGAACTGTGGCAAGCGTTCATCCACGCCCTTCTTCCTTGCTTCACCACGCTGACCGGCGTGGGTTGCGGAAGGCGACCATCGCCATCCGTTCAATGGGCCGCTCGCCGGCGAGCCGGAGGTGCGGCCAGGCGCTCAGATCACCATCCCAAAGGTCTGGAGAATCGAGTCCGCCTTGATGAGGCAGACCGCCGCCACGATCGTGGGAATGCCGATCATGATGTTCGAGAAGAGCCGTGAAACGCCGAAGAGGAACGCCGCGACACCGCCCACGAAGCCAAGTGGTCCCTTGACCCCCTGGTTTACGACGATGTCGTAGATGTCGTAGCCGAGGTCGCCGGCCGCCGGCGCCTGGAAGGCGTAGGCGACACTCGTGCTGGCGACCACGGCGAGAAGGAAAAGCACCGCCGCGTCGATCGTGCGGAGCGTCCTTTCCCGAAGCAAAATCAACATATGCAATCTCCTTGTCTTGCTGGGAGCCTTCCCGAACATGCCCGCCGACGCCGACAATCCATCGTGTCCGGCCTGCAAGAGTGCTGGATGGCTCCAGGAGGAGCACTCCGCCGGCATTCCGCTCCTCGCCCGGCGCCGTTCGGGCGCGCGCAGCCAGGGTTCACCCCATCGGTGCGTCAGCCCTCAGGGGACCGCCTCGGGCCTCCTGGCTTGCGCGGCGAGAAAGGCTTCGAGTTCGGCCTGCCGGAAGCCCGAGACGAGCTTGCCGTCGATGAAGAGCGTGGGCGTTCCGGAGATCCCCATCTTGCGCACGGTCTCGGCATCGCGCGCAACCTTGGCCGCGCCGGCCGGGCAGGTCTTGAGCGTGGCTGGCGCGGCGCCTGCGTAAATCGCCTTGAATTCCGCCTCGGGATCTGGCGAGCACAGGATGTGCTCGGCCTTCGCGGCAGCCTGAGGATGGATACCACTGACGAAGTAGATCAGCCGCTGGACCGGTTTGTCCTCGGCGCTCTTGCTCACCCAGAAGCGCTCCAGCGCCTGGCAATAGGGGCAGTCGGGATCGGTGAATTCGATCACTCTGGGCGCGCCCGGCGGCCCGATCACCAGGGCATCGGCCGGATCGATCGCGCCAAGGCGTTTGCGCGCGCTCGCATCCTGGGCAAGTGCGGTCAGGTTGACCCCGTTCTTGTCGTAGATGGCCGCAAAGAGGAGGTGCTGGCTCTCGGGCGCGAAATAGATGATGCGCCCCCCCGCGACGGCCTGATAGATCGGCCCGCGGACAGGGGCCGGACCAAAGTCGTCGAAGGACAGGTTCGTGAACGTCTGGCGCAACTGGCGCTGCGCTTCGACCGCGGCGCTGGACAACGGCGCGGGGGCCTCGTCCTGCGCGCGAACCGGCGTGGCCGCGCAAAGCAGCGTGGCGATGAGCAGCTTGCCCGAGATCCGTTTAACGGTGCGCGTCATGATCGGTCTCCGAAGTGCGGGCGGTCTTCGGATCGCCGCGGTTGGTTGCCACGAAAAGCCGGCTGTCGAGAACGATCGAACGCCCCAGCCTGACCGGGCGCGCTGGCGCGGGGAGGGCAGGCGGCAGGGAGGCCGGGGGCTTCGTGCGGATCACGAAACCCTCGTCCGCTTGAACGACGCCAAGCGCGGCGACGCGCGCTCCGTGCTCGATCGGCGCGGCGTGCGCGATGGCCTGGGTTTGGACCGCTGGCGCGGTACTCGCGAGAAGCAAAGCCCAGGCCAATGCGGGGCGGGAGAAAGGGGAAGGCATGGCGCGCGTCTCCTCGTTGCGCCTCGCGGCGCTCGGGCTCGGGGGTGACTCGAAATGAAGCGACGAGAGGAGGGGCGAGGTTGCTTGTTCGCTATCGTCCGCTACGCCTCTAGACATGAAGGCGCGCGCGCAGCGCTGCAACAGGCAGGGCACTGAAGTGCCGCAGCGGCGAAACAAAGCCGATGTAAGCGCTTCGATGTCGAACGGTCGCGGTGAGTAGCGCGGCGACCATTCGTGGCAGAATCGGCACTGGACTTCCCGGATGGGACCAAAACTGTCCCTGGTGATGGAGGGGAGGCGTCTTGTCTTGTGTTGGTCTTGTGGAATATTGGCAGGAGAGAGGTTATGTCTCGCGCACGGCGCAGCTTTAAACTTCGGCTGTCCTCAGCCGGTGTGGACGTGCTGATCGATTCCCATTGCCATCTGATCCGCGTGACACGCACGCTGATCGCCTGGGGGACGACGCTGCATGTCGCCGTCGAGCATCTCAGCACTGTCCCCACGCGCGAGATCGTCGCCCGGTTGAAAGCGCAATCGCTCGAACGGCTCGGCGGTGCAGAAGAACATCACGTCGGGGCCTCCCATCGCCTGCGCGAGATTGCGACGGATATAGCCGAGCGGGTACAACATGACGCTCCCGGTGCCCGTCCGCCCCATCTGGGGGCAATCTATCTGCTGGCGCTGCAACAGGTCACCGAGGCGGACAAGACGGCTCTCCTGCTCGCCTTCGATCGCGTATTGCAAGCCGGAGCACGCGCCCCGGCGCGACGCGAATGATGACCCAATGCCTTGTGCTTGGCTCCTCGCGTTCGGGTCCAGTGGTTCGATTCTGACATTTGGTACCCTGTCGGACGGGGCGCGTTCAAATGCCGCAATCCGGAAATCCACCAGCCCGCGCGGTGCTTGAGCGGCTCACGAAGCCGATGTATCCGCATCCCTGCATCCTGGTGTCGCTCGCATCGTCAGGCGATGGCGACAAGTTGTCCGAGGTTGTCTTTGACAGTGGTGGTAAGTACACCTTAGAAATCGTACGACGAAATTGCCTTGGCGGGCAGTATCTCCCGTAAGGAGACACCGGCATGTCGCACGAACTGGCGACTTCCGCTGCCGAAAGTCCGATCCTGTATGTGAAAGTGCAGTCAGGACGGCGAATTGAAGAGGCACGGAAGAAACAACGTCTGACGCAGCAGGACCTGGCACGCGCGCTTGGCATGGGCGTGCGCTGGCTGCGCGAGATCGAAGGGGGCAACCCCCGCTCACGGCTCGACGATCACCTTCGGTGCGCTTACCGGCTTGGATTGTCGACCGGACACATCCTCATCCCATTGATGTTCGCAGGCCAGCGCATGTGCTTCCCACGCCAGCTTGCTACAGGGGATCTCAGCGATCTCGAGCGTATGTGCATCGAGCTCGTCGCGCAGCGCAACCTCGATCGGCTGACGCGGGCGCTGACCCCGGCGTGGCCCGAGCGCGCGGTTACGCTTGGCGATGGCCTGTGAGAGCCGCACCTTCCCCGCCGCTTCAGGAATTGATCTATCGCGCGCTGAAGGCCGATTACGCCGCCGGAGCCTTTTCGCCCGGGCGGCGCCTTGATGTGCAGGAACTTGCAGATCGCCATCGCTCGAGCAAGACCCCCGTGCGCGAGGCCCTGTGCCGGTTGATGGGCGAGGGCCTCATCGAGCCGCATCCCGAAGGCGGCATGCAACTGGTTCGCTACAGCGCACACAGGCTGGTCCAGCTCTATGCCTGGAACATGAGCCTTCTGCTGGGGCTGGTGCGCGAAATCAGGCTGTCGGCCCTGAGGCGGGCTGTCGAGGAAAGCGCCGAGCGGATACCGCAGGTCACGCCTGTGGGGATTTCGCAGGCCGTAGGGGCAGCGTTCCTGTCGCTGGCCGCGGCAAGCGGCAACCCGTTCGCCCTGCAGACGATCGGCAATTTGAACGACCGGTTGCACTATGTTCGAATCGAGGAGGTCCACGATCTTGCCGAGGCAGCAAAAGAGGTCGCGATCCTGACCAATCTGTCGGTCAGGGACCTTCCCAAAAACATGCGACGCAGACTTGAATCCTATCACATGCGGCGAATTGACCGTCACCGGGGGGATGTGTCGGACCGCGCCTTCTAATGGGCGCCCAACAGGCTTCCTGAAATCAGATAGTTGCCTGAGTCGTTCACGCGACCTGGCTGAAGCCGGCGGATTTCCGGCCATCGTGTCGGGGTATATCCTCAGGGATCACCTCCCGATCGGTCTATCCTCCTTTCGTCGCCAATTTCGCGCGGCACTGTGAAGAGGAGTGAGACATGCAACCCAAGAAGGACACGCACGAGGCCAAGCGCCTCGACCTGGGCAAGGTCACGCAGCTGACCAAGGGCGGCGCCCTGTCCGTCAACGACAACCAGAACGGACTTCGTCCGATCTTCGCCGGTCTTACGGCCGACTGAGCGGAAAACTTCGGAACGTCCGTCAGGTCACCGACCGCGGACGTTCCACCTTGCACGGACAAAGGTGGGCGATGGAACTGCACATCAAGCCGACGCTGCACTTCTGCTTCGTCGAGGGACGAACGATCTTCCTCGACGAGGAAACGAACCGCTATTTCTGCATTCCCCTCGACCTTGATCGACCCTTCCAGCGTATCGCCGAGGCGCGCGAAAGGACAGCTGACGGCATTCCTGACGACGCGGTCCGTGCACTTGTCGGGCTGGACATACTCGAACCCAGGCTGCCAGGAGCACGGACCATCGCGGACCGGTGCCCTCTCGTCCACCCGAACGCCGACCTCGGCACACCGCCACCCCAGTCCATTTGCGTGCCGACGACGGCGGCAGCCCTCCTTCAGCGGCTGCGCGCGGATTGGATCGTGGCCCGCTGCGCAATTGCCGACATTCGTCGGCTGATCGAACAGGAGCGAGGCCGTTTTGCGCCTCGAAAGGCGGCCCGCACTCACGCATCCGACTTGAAGATAGCAAGGGCCATGGACGTCAGCGATTACGTTCTTGGCCGAAAGGACCGGTGCCTGCCGCGCTCGATCGCCATCATCCGGTGCTGTCTGCGCACGGGGCACGAAGCCGCGCTGGTCATCGGTGTGCGCATCAACCCGTTTGCGGCGCATTGCTGGGCGCAGCGCGGCTCGACCGTTCTGGGGGATTCGCTCGAGATCGCCCGCATCTATACGCCGATATGCGCATTCTAGGGGCGCCGCGGTTCCTCGTCGCGTGGGGGGTACCCGACCGGACAGGGCTCGAAACAGCGGCCGCGCGTTTCGGCCTCGCACCCGCGTTCGAGGGGAGCGATGTTCAGATCCTTGCCAGCCCCGGGTACGCGCTGCCTCTCGGCGACGCGTGCGGTGTGATCCTTGGGACCCTCTTTGAACGAAACGGACCTCCCCGAGCCGTGTCCGAAGTGGCGGTGAACCCATTCGGCGCGGCTTTCGACGCGGTCGCATCGGCATTGCTGAAAAAGCACTGGGGGGCCTATTGCGGCGTCGTGAGAGATGGCCGCTCGTGGCGCTTCGTGCGCGACCCATCCGGCGGGCTTCCAGCCTATCTGGCCAGGGGCCCCGGCTCTTGCATGATAGGCTCCGATCCCGAACTCATCGCCGCGACAGGGTATTGGCGCCCGGCGATCGCGTGGGCCAACCTGGCATGCCACCTCTACACGCGGGGATTGCCCACACCGGCAACGTCGCTGGAGGGGCTCGTCGAGATTTTGCCGGGGCACACATGCGATATCTGTGATGCTTCGGTGCCGATCGAGGCTCTCTGGTCGCCCTGGGACCATGTCGCGTCGGACGCTGTCGCCGACCGGCAGGAACAGGCCGAGGCACTTCGCCGCACGGTCCAGAATGCGGTGTCGGCCTGGTCGTCGCGTTATTCCTCGATCCTGATCGGTGTCTCCGGCGGGCTGGATTCGTCCATCGTCGCGGCGAGCCTCACGCGCGGTGACGTCCGGGTCACCGGGGTGACGCTGATCACCGAGGATCCCGACGGAGACGAGCGCCCGTTTACGCGGCAACTCGCGCAAGGGCTGGGACTCGAAATCCATGAAATCCCCTATGACCTGGCCGATATCGACCTCGGCCTCTCGTGCGTCGCCCATCTGGCCCGCCCGATCGGGCGCAGCCACGCTCTCGCCTATGATCGCCCCATGCATCGCCTGGCCCGAGCAAGCGGTGTCGAGGCCTTCTTCAGTGGCAACGGCGGCGACAACGTCTTTTACTATACGCAGTCGGCAAACCCCGTCGCGGACCGACTCCTGGCCGATGGCGCGGGCGTGGGCGCACTGCACACCTTGCGCGACGTCTCCCGGCTGACGGGGTGCACGCCGCTCCAGGCCGCCGCGGCAACGATTGCATCGTTGAGGACGCGGCGAGGCGGCTATCAATGGCGGACCGATCCCACATTCCTGCACGCCAGAACATGCGCGGATCTCGTCCATTTGCCGGCAGAACATCCCTGGTTGCGCGAGGGGCGCGCTCGGGCGCCGGGAAAGGCAGCGCACATCGCGGCCTTGCTAAGGATTCAATCGGGCCTGGAAGGCTACGACCGGAGCCTTCCTCCGATGATAAATCCCTTGATGAGCCAGCCGGTCATCGAACGCTGCCTTGCCGTCCCGTCCTGGATGTGGGTCGAGGCAGGACGGGACAGAGCGCTGGCGCGCCGCGCCTTTGCCCCCCTGCTGCCCGACGCAATACACCAGCGTCGCTCCAAGGGCGGGCCCGACGGCTTTGCTAACCAGGTCATTCATCGCCATAGAGCCGAGATTATCGAGCGCCTGACCTGTGGCCACCTGGCGCGCGAAAAGATCATAGACAGCCAAGCCATCGTCACGCTCCTGTCCGATGAACGGCCGACGTTGGGCGCGGATCAGGCCCGCTTGCTGTCGCTGCTGGATACCGAAGCGTGGGTATCTCACTGGAGCCCGTAACACCCGTGCACGCGCTCGTTCGCCGCCGGGACGACAGCAATCCACTTTCGCAGCCACGCCCTTTGACGGCGCGCGGCGTCGAGGCGCAGCGCAGGCTCGAGAATTTGATGACCGGTTCTCGGGTAGATATCAAGCTCGACCGGAACCGCGCTTCGCGCATGCGCGGTGCGGAAAAACTTCAGGCAATCGTTCGGGCCCAGACTGTTCGCGCCGCATTCGAGCAGGACCGGAGCCTGAAGCGTGTCAATCGAGCCAAGGGGCGACTGGGCCAGGAGCCGCTGCCTGTCCCGGATATCGTACGGATTTCCAAACCCCATGTTGGCATTTGCAACGTGCTGATTGGGACCGCCATATTCGAGCAAGGCCCGGGTGTAGAAATCGACAACCCCTTCCATCGCAATCGCCGCCTGGAACGCACGCGTGTTGCCCGCCGCGTAGGCGGTCAGGATGCCTCCGTAGCTGAAGCCGACGAGGGCCGACCGCGACTTTGGAATGCCCAAAGCCTTGGACACGTAGTCGACCCCCGCGAGGACATCGTCCAGGGGCGCGTCGACGTAATCCTTTCGTTCGCGCAGGGCCGCCTCGAACGCGCGCCCATATCCACCGCGTCCCCTGGTGTTGGGGATCAGGATGGAAAATCCGTCGAGAAGCGGTCCGTAGGGAAGGAACGGGGCGTCATCGTTATAGCTGTCGGGCGTGACCATGGCCGGACCGCCCGGGAGCGAAACGAGCAGCGCACGATCCTCCTTCGGCGCGTTGGCCTGAATAAGCACCCCGTGGATGTCAAAGTCACCGTGCCGGCTTTTCCAGGTCACCGCCTTGGCGTGCCACGGCAGGCGCAGGCCCGCACCCTGACCGGTCAGCGCGACCGGCGCCCAGACACGCGGGTCCGTGGCAACCACCTCGCCAGGCGTATCAAAACTCTGGCGGGTCATGAAAAGCCGGCCGCCTGGCGCAATCCTGATTCCACCAAAACATGTCAGGTCCTCGCGCCCCAGAAGCGAGGCGGTTCCATCATCTGCCGCGACCGTGAAAACAGGGCATTCCATTTGGCGCATCGCGACAAAAGCCAGATGATCGGCGTCGGTCCAGGTGGGCAGGTAGGGCGAGCCGGTCGTATCGTCCGGTTTGGCCATGACGCGCCGAGCACGCCCGGACCGGTCGGATACCACAAGCTGCAATCCGCTGCTGATCAGGTCCGGCCCACCGGCGGAAAGGAAAGCCAGCCTTCGTCCATCCGGCGACCATTGCGGGTCATAGTCGCTCTGCGCTTGACCTCCTAGCGCCTCGACAGCACCGGACTTGATGTCCCAGATCACGATGCCGGATCGCGACGAGGAGGTTCTTGCGCCGGAGTGCTGCGCGCTGAAGGCGATCGTGCGACCATCGGGTGACCAGGAGTATGCGGTGTTGATCCCCGTCACGTCGTAGGCCGCGGGTGTCTCGGCAAGAGTTTCACCATTCGCGGCATCAAGGATCGCAAGGCTCTGGTGCGAGCGGCCATCGCGCGAACCGTCCCAATCGACAGGGACCTTGTAGCCGCTGCGACGAGGTCCAGGCATGGCGCGCCGCAACAGCAACACCGCCAGGAGTCGTCCATCGGGCGACCAGCGCACATCGGTCATCGTGGCCTTGTCCTTGTTCAGCGTCCGCGCGGTTCCCCTGGAAGCTTCGAAGATCGTCACGCCCGCAGGCGTGATCCCGCCCAGGACCGCTATTTGCGTGCCATCGGGGCTGAAGGAAGGATTATCCACCCGCAAGGGGGCCCCGTCGTGCTTGCTCTGAAGCGTGCCGACGAGCCGCCTGGAACCGCCCTGCGCGAGGTCGATCGTCCAGAGACGGTCGGTGACGGCATTTTCGTGCACGTCGGCCGAGCGTTCGACGAAGACCAGCGATGTGCCGTCCGCAGAAATGTCGAACTGGGGGCGCTCCATCCACGAGCCGGGAACACGCGGGCGCTCGATGGCGCGGGTGGCAAGCCTGTCGAAGCAGGCGTGCGCATCCGACGCCAAGGCTTGTGCGCCATGCGACAGCAGGCACGCCAATGCCAGGAAGCGGGGCGTCCCCAGCACGGTCTTCACCAGACCTTCGTACGCAACGTGACCGAGATTTGCCGCCCGGTCGCCGGGTAGTTGGACGAATCGTAAGGCGGCAAGGACAGGTCCGAGTTGCGAATTTGCGCCGGCTTCTCATTCAGAAGGTTGACGATCGTGAACAGGACCTCTGTCCGGGGGAACGTTCGGCTCTTGTCTCCTGACGTGTATTTCAGGGTTGCATCAAGCGAGGTAAACGATCCCACGCCCACTTCAGGAAGCGTTCGCGCGTCCCGGTTCCCCCCGATGTAGTTGGCAAACACGGTCGCCTCGAACGTGGCGCGCGAATACGTGATGCCGCCATTCATGCGCCAATGCGGCGGATTGAAAATGGTCCCGGCCAAAGCACTGAAAGGCAGTCCCTCGGCCACCTGGCGCCGGCTCGTAAGGTAACTGGTGTTTGCGGTCAGCTCAATCGATTGCGCGCGGCCAAGCATAAACTTGTACCGGGCTGAAAAGTCGACGCCTCGCGCGGTCTGTCGCGCCACATTGCGATCGGTGGCGTCGATAATGGCCGCGATGTTCGCCGTATCGAGGTCTGCGCCGCTGTAGTTCGACAGCCCTTGCGGCAGCCGGGCAATCTCCGCTTCGACGACCGCGGCCGAAGGCGCCCGTTGCACCAGGTCCGCGTAGAGCGGATTGTCGAGCGCGGCGCTTGTGCCCACGATCGGGACCGCAACCCGATCCTTGTAGGCCACGTCGAAGTAGCTTGCCTGCAGATGCAAGCCGGGCGCCGCGCGCGGCGTCAGCGAGAGCGTGGCCGTCCATGTCTCGGCCCGTTCCGCACGCAGCGGCGTGCCGCCGCCCGCCAGAAGCAGGACCGGCAAACCGCCCGGATTGGCCGAAAACATGGCTCCTGGAAGCAGGACGCCCTGGCGTATCTGGTTCTGCTGGTAAAGGGTTGGCGCTTTGAACGAGCGCCCCCAGCTGCCCATTACGGCGATATCCGGCGAAAGCGCATAGCGCAGGCCGAGCTTGGGCGTCGCAACCGAGCCAACGGCCTCATAGTGTTCGAAGCGTCCCGCCGCCGTAAGGTCAAGGCGATACAGGAACGGGCGACTGTTTTCAGCTCCGAAAACGGGAACCGCAAGTTCGCCATAGGCAAACTGGACGCCGCGCCGGGTCTCGAATTGCTCGGTGACAAGTCGCGCCGATCCTGGAGGCGTGTTCGACACTTCGACGCCGAGCCCCAGCGAGCGGATGCCGCCGCCCGCCGCAAGCTTGACGTTCCCACCGGGCAGGCGGGTGAGTACGCCCTCGAGCCCGACTTCGGCGGCGCGCAGATCGTTGTCGTAGATCAACCGGCCGGGCGCTTCGATCGAAGCCGAATAGCGCCTCGAATGAAGATCGGCCTTGCTGCCGGCAACCGTGCCGGACACATCGAGCGACCAGTCGGGGGCCAGCGCCACGGTCAGGGACGGGGAGAGGGAATAGCTGCGCACCACCGGGTTGGAGCGCAGGCCGTTCTCGGTGACCGCCTGGGTGTTCAGGAACGGGTTGTCGTATCGGGAATTGCGATGGCTGAAGGTGCCGTCCAATCTGAATTCGATCCTGTCCGCCACGCCCTGGTGCCCGGCAACGACGACACTTGTCTGGCGAATGCCGGGCACCAGGGTGGCGCCCGGGTCCATGGTAGAGGCGTAGCGGCGTTGGCCGGCATTTATGCGATCCGAAGAGCTGTAGTCGGCAGCCACCATGACGCCGCCATCCATCCAGGTCGTTCCCGTTATGCCGGAAATCTGTACCTGTCGGCCCCCGCCACCGGTCGTGGAGCCAATGCGTGCCGTAAATTCCCCTCCATCGAATTCCGGGCGCAGGATAATGTTCGCGACACCCCCCACCGCGTCAGACCCGTAGAGCGCGGAGGCGCCATCGGCGACGATCTCGACCCGATCAACCGCGACCAGGGGAATGGCCGAAATATCCACGCCCTGCGCCAGGGCATCGTAGGCGAGACGGTGACCATTGAGCAGGGTCAGCGTGGCGTCCGGACCAAGGCCGCGAAGATTGAGCGTGGACGAGGAGCTTACGTTGTTGTTGTTGCCTTGCGCACCGCCGCCCGCGACGCTCGGGTTCTGGCCTCCGCTGAAATTCTGCGGAACGCGCTTGATGTAGCCGCCAAGATCCGAGGCGCCCTGTCTTTCGATGTCGTCGCGGCTGCTGACCGTGGTCGGCGACGTCGCCGGGGCCCCTTTGATGCGCGATCCGGTTACGACGATGCTGTCGCGATCCGCCGGACGTCCCGTCAGAATGTCCGGCGTCTCCGATCGCCCCCGAATGATGATCACCGCCTTTCGGAACTGCGCGACGAGGCCCGTGCCCTTCAACAACGCCCGAACCGCTTCATCCGCGGTGTAGGTCCCATGTAGCGGCGGGGCACTGCGGCCTTGGACGGCCTCGGAGGTGAAGATGATCTCCTTGCCCGATTGCCGGCTCACCGCCTTGAGCGCTTCGCCCAGGTCTCCCGCTTCGATCCGATAGACCTCGCGGGGCAGGTCCTGCCCGCAGGCGGGCGCGACCGACACCACCATGCCGATCACGGCTCCAGCCAGAAGTGCGCAGCGAAACCGATATCGAGACTGCATTTGGATCACGATTGCCCCCTTGAGATATCCCCCACGATTTCACGGGGATTTTCAAGGAGCATCGCAGCTCAAGTGCAATCTACGGGGCCACAGCGAAAAAAAAGTGATCTAATGCTTGCGAAGCGTGATTTCGCCGGTGCTCGTCCGGTCGATGGCGAGGTCGAACAAGGTTGCGAGGCGGTCGGCGACTTGTTCGGGATCGTCCACCCGGAACCGGCCGCTGACGCGCAGCGCACCAATGGCCGGATCGGCAATCCGTATCGCGGTCTTGGAACCGCGATTGGCCTCGGCGATGATCGCCGACAAAGGCGTTCGCTCGAATTCCCGGATGAGGGGTTTTCCCGATCCGGGGCCGGTCTCGCCTAGCGGTTCGACGCCCAGGGGGATCGCCCGCCCGCCTGATGGCAGCGCTGCAAAGCTGAAAACCTCGCCCGGTTCGAGCCGCGCGACGGCGGCCATGGCCTGGCCGCGGGCGCTCACGTCGGGCCGTTCGACATCGACCACTCCGCGCAGCAGGTGCACCGTGACCCGTTCGTCACCGCCCAGGACGACGTCGAACACGGTGCCGCGCGCAGTGACGCTGCCACCACCGGCATGGACGGTGAAGGGGCGGGCTTCGTGCGCAACCTCGAACCGTGCGCGCCCTTTAAGGAGCTCCAAATCCCGCTTCGCAGCACCGAAATGGACGGCAAGCTCGCTGCCCCCCTCAAGCTCGACCGAGGACCCGTCGCGCAGACGAACGCTCCGTCGCACGCCTTCAGGGGCGATATACCGGGTCTGTTCGCCAGGCTCGCGGCTTTGCGTGCGGGCGATCTGTTGCGCTTCGCTCGCACCGGGATGCCCCCGGGTATTCGCAAACCACGCCCCCCCGACACCCAGCATCAAGACGAGCCCCGCCGCGATCGCGCTCCATCGCCAACGGCGAAGCGGCGGCTCGTTGTCGTTCGCCAGGCCCTTTTCGCCGCCCCTCTCCGAAGCGAGGAAACGTCCCAGCGCGAAAATTTCACCAGCACGTTCGTAGGCGTCGCGGTGTGAGGCGCCGAGCGTGAGCCAATGTTCGAATTGGGCGCGATGGTCTTCCGCTTCCGGGCCCCGCATGCGGGCGAACCACAGCGAAGCCTCGCGCATCAATTGATCCATTCGGGGCAGGCCTTCGGGCAATTCCTTCTCAGCCATTGGCTTTCCTAATGCTCTTGCCGATGCGCACGATGGCTTCCGCCACATGCCATTCCACAGTTCGGATACTGATGTTCAGCTGGTCTGCGATTTGTCTGTACCCGAGTTCGTCAGCACGATGTAACAGGTATACCTCTTTGGTTCGGGGCGGAAGTCCATCGACAGCGAGGCGATATTGCTCCCGCATGTCGTTGAGCTCCGCTGCGGCATCGGGGCCAGCCACGTCCTGGGTCGTCGCACTCGCCAGCGGGTCGATCGATTGGGTCTTGACCCAGGCCCGCACACGGTCGGCCAGGAGATGGCGGACAATGCCGTGAAGATAAGCCCCCGGATTGGTCCAGGCGAAGCTCGAGCGCGATGCCGCAAGCCTTGTAAAGGCCTCCTGCACCAGATCTTCGCGATCGTCTTCAAGCCATATTCGCCGGCGGAGAAAGGATCGCAGCTTTGGGGCTTCGCGGCGATACAAGGCTTCAAGCTTAACGGTGTCGCACACGGCGGGCGCCTTCGTGGCGCCGCCTTCGCTTTCTTGCGCCCGATACACCGGATCAGCCCGACAACGCGTGAACGGCGGGCGCGCAGACCCCGGGACGAACGTGAAGGGAACACAGCATGACAGGACCACCCAAGGGCGGCGGGCAATAGAGTCCAATGCCTGCGCTCAACCGTCGTGGATGAGCCCGTTATCATGCCTGGAAGGATTATCCTGCAGCCGGATACCAGCCAAATTCCTAACTGCGCTGCTAGTCTGCATGTAAATGCGCGGCGTGGCAACCCGGGCGCGAATTTTCGGCCCGCTAGGTGGTCGCGTGAACACCCTGACATATCTACCGCTGCGTCTTTGCCGCAACGTCCGCTGCCAGTTCGACCAGGTGATCGAAGAAGTGATCCAGCAATTTTTCCGTTTCCCCCCTCAATTCAACGATGATCCGGCGGCCATCGTCCGGGTCGCGGCGCAAGTCCACAAAGCCCCGCTCGGCGAGACGGTGAACGATCCGCTGCGTGTTGCGCTCCGATCCGCTCGACACCCCGGTAAGCGAGGTGAGCGAGCGGGGCTGAACGCTTTTCGTGGTATAGAGGTCGAGGAGAATCTCGAAGGCAGGGATCGTAAAGAGCTCCTTGCCGAACTCGTCGGCGCGCAGGCGCTGGACCTGTTCGGTAAATCCGATCATCCTGCGCCGATTGACAGCGCTTGTCAGGCGCCGACCCTCGATCATCGCACGCCCTCCACTGCAGGCACCGCAGGCAGGGGCCGGAGGCGGGGAAGCAAACGGAGGCGTGTGGACATGGGCAGCTCCTTTCATCGGACGCAGTAAACCCGATGTGGGGCATGGCATCTTGTAAGATCATGCGTCTAAATGTTCGTCTCCCGATCATCGCATCTGCCCCATCGCGCGATGAGGCGGCGTTCACACCCGACGCCATCCGTGACACACCGCGTTGTGGTCCTTGTCCGAAATCGGACGCGTTGCGAGCTCTGCGTGTCCATCCGGAGTGCGTGCAACAGCCGGCGGCGCTTCCGACGGTCAGACCCGCGAAGCACGCCGCCGGACCGGAGAGGAGGGGGGGCGCTTCGATGATCCCTGGATCGCCCCGTTTAACCCCGACGCAGATCCTGCCCGTTCCCTTGCGCATCGCGTCTCCTTGAGAGCGGCGCTCGACACCGGAGGCGCCGCGTCAATTCCGGAAGGACCCCTGTGATGACGCGCAAGGTTGGAAACCTGAACTCGAACGCGCAGCTCGAAGCGATCGGTTCCGACATCGTCCGCCGCCTCGGCGGTGTCTGGAAGCCGGGCGGGGCCATGTGCCATTGTCCGGCTCATTGCGACCGTACCCCGAGCCTCTCGGTCCGGGTCGGCGACACCGCTTTGTTGTTCAAGTGCTTTGCCGGATGCGACACCCACGAGGTCATCCGGCATATCGTGCGGCTTGAAGAAAGGGCCCTTGCGCACTTCGAGCAACCGCGACCGGACGGCGTGCATTCGCCTTCGCATCTTGTCCGGCACCAGCTTGCCCAGCGCCTATGGGACGAGGCACGTCCATTGGCCGGAACGCCCGGGGAGGTCTATTTGCGACGTCGACGTATCGCACTCCTGCCCGGTTCGTTGCGGTTCCATTCGAAGGTTCCGCTTGGCTCAGGCCAAGCAACCGATTTTCGGCCGGCCCTGATCGGGGCTCTGCACGATGCCCGTTTTCACGAGGAGGGGCGTTTCACGGCGATCCAGCGGACCTTCTTTGCGCGTCATGACGCGCGCCGGGCACCAGATCTCCCCGATCCGCGCATGATGCTGGGGCGTCCAGGCAGAGCCGCCGTCTTGCTTGCCCCCGCAGAGGGTATTCTGGGACTTGCCGAAGGTATCGAGACCGCGCTCTCGGCCATGATCCTGTTTGGCATGCCGGTGTGGGCGACGCTTGGAGCAGAGCGTTTTCACCAGATCGGCATCCCGTCGCGGATACGGCACATCACCCTCTTTCCCGACAACGATAGGGCTGGAGAAATGGCGGTGGCCCGCGCCCTCGTCGCGTACGCCGATCCGGGCCGGGTCATTGCCATCAAGTTCCCGCCAGCCCGCTTCAAGGACTGGAACGACGTGTTGCGGGCAGGAGGGAAGGGGGTGGGGAAGGGGTGGCGGCAAATGGCCTGACGGTCAGGCTGTCCCCGCCAGGAGTATACCCACATGAGCCAACTTCCCATCCTCGTCGCCGCCACGAACCTGACAAAGTCGCCCAGCAATGTGCGCACCGTTGGTGACCCGGTCGCCGACGCGCAGCTCGAGGCGAACATCGCGGCAAAGGGCGTTCGTCAAAATCTCATCGGTGTGCCCATCGCGCGCAAGAAGGGCCACTACCGTGTCATCGCCGGCGGGCGACGGCTCGATGCTGTCCATCGCCTTATCGAAAAGGGGCATTTCGCGCCCGATTACCAGATCCCCGTCCTGGTGCTCGGCAACGCCAGGGATGCCATCGAAACGAGCCTCGAGGAGAATTTCTTCTCCCTTACGATGAATCCGGCCGACACCTGCCGGGCTTTTCAGGATATAATCGAGAACGAGGGCAAGACGGCCGAAGACGTTGCCAAACGCTTTGGCCTCTCCGAGCGCTTCGTGCGCAGCCGACTTCGGCTCGCCGATCTCGCCGATCCCGTCTTCGAAGCTCTTCGCAACGGCGAGATCACGCTCAACGTGGCCATCGCTTACGCCAGCACCAGCGACCGAACGCGGCAGGCGGAGGTCTTCGAACTCCTCAACGACGGATACTACCGATCCAACGTCAACGAGATCAAGCGTCAGCTGGTCGAGGAAACCTATCTCGGCAGCGACCCCAAGGCACTCCTTGTCGGGCGCGATGCCTATGTCGAAGCCGGTGGGCGGGTCGACCTCGACCTGTTTACCGATGCGACGACCGAGCGCTGGATCGACGGTGATCTTCTCAGCCGTCTCGTCGCCGAGAAGCTTGCAAAGGCCGCCCAGGCGCTGCGCGAACGCGAAGGGCTAGGCGAGGTGCGGGTCAGTCCCTCGACCCATGTTTCCTACAACGACACCTGGGATCTGCGCCCGCTCAAGCTCGACAGCCCCGAACGCACCGCCGAGCAGCAGGCGCGCCTTGCGCAACTCGAGGCGGAAATCGAGGCCGCCAACGAGGCCTGGGAGGAGGCCGACGAGGATGGCCAGGTCGAGCACGCCGAGCGCCTCGAGCGGCTCGAGGCGGAATACCGTTCGATCGAAGCACCGGCACCTGTCTTGACCGACGAACAGAAAGCTGGGGCTCTTGCCTATCTCGTCATCGGTCCCGATGGGCAACCTCGTCTTCACGAGCAATTCTATACCCTGCCGCTCGATCCTGACGGCGAAGCAGGTGATGGCGTCGCAGAGAACGACGAGGAAGAAATTCGCGCAAGCGCGCAAGTTCCAGACAAGGCCCCCTACACCCAGCGCCTGGCCCAGGAACTGGCCGAGATGAAGAGCGAATTGCTGCGCGTTCACATCGCCCGTGATCCGCGTTTTGCCCTCGAGCTTGGTGCCTTCTGGATGGTCGACAAGGCGACGCGGCTCTATGGCAGCGAGGATCTTGCCAGCGAACTGCGGGCGGACACGTTCTCCGGCGCGCTAACAGGTTTCCACAGCGGCACTCGCGCCGCCCACGAGTGGGACAAGATCGATCAGTCACTCGATCGGACCTGGACCGATGCCGGCGATGCCTGCCAGCGATACGACGCCTTCTGCGCTCTTGCGGACGAGGCCCGCGCCGCCTGGCTCGCCTGGGCAATCGCGCGGACATTGCATGCCGTGACCGCTGGTCGAAAAGGCGAGGTATTCATCAATCATCTGGGGGCCAAGCTCGATATTGACGTGGCCGCCTGGTGGCGCCCCACCGCGACCAACTACTTCGATCGCCTGAGCAGCAAGGCCGCGATTTTGGCCCATCTTGAGGAAATCGGCGGCCAGGAGCTCGCCAGTCGCTACGGCGCCTCCAGAAAGCATGAGCTGGCAACTTCCGCTGAAAGGCTGTTTGCCGGAGAAGTGCCCATCGAACCGGAAGCGCGCAATGCCGCGCTTGTCTGGGTTCCCGATGTCATGCGCTATGGCCGGCGCACAGACCTGAGCGAGGAGGCGCCTGGCGAAGGCGAAGCGGCCTGCAGCGACGATTTGCCGCAGGCGGCCTGACAACCCGCGGGACTGTGGTCATAAGCCGCAGTCCCGCACCTCCGCCAGGTGCGGCGAGCGCAGCGTTCGGAGCCGATCTGACGGCAGGCAAGGAGCCGACTTGTCCCCACGGCGCAATGCGGTGAGAGGAATAAAATTCCGTCTCCGTGGCGGCGCGCGCCTGTCGGCCGTTCAGCTCAGTACAGCGCACCGTCCGGCAAGATCATTTCCGATCCGGGGATTGCACGTCACTGGAAACGAAACGAGCTCACAGGAATATCACTCAGTACCTGGGCCTGTGGGGTTTCATCATGAGGTGTGCCGGTCCGCACAGTGCACCGGAAAGCACCGATCATTGCGATGGGACTTCCTCTTGCAATGGCATTGCGCTGGTGGAAGCCGGCTTGGCTGCCGATTTACGATTGCGGCCGCGCTTTGGCGTCGAAGCCTCCTTCACGTCGACGGCCTCCGCTGCAGGCAGGCTGCTCGCAGCGGTTTTGCTGGCCTTCCGCTTCGGTTTTGCGGCATTGCCCTTCGCTGTCGGCGCGGCGCCACCCGCAGCCGTCTTTCCGGCGTTTGTCCTGGCCGCCGCGCGCTTGGGCTTGCTCGTGGACGCCTGTTGTTCGGGCGCACTTGCCTTGGCCGGCGTACGACGCCGGCTTGCCGCTTTCGTTGCAGGTGCACCGGACCAAACGCCTTCTTGCGAAGAGATGGGCGCTTCTATGGGCGCGGCTTCGAGTGTCGGTGCGGGCGCAGAGGCGGCCTTGCGATTGCCGCCAAGGCCCGACTTGCGCGCCACCTCTCGGCGTGCTTGCGAATAGCTCGGAGCGACCAGAGGATAGTCCGCCGGCAGCTTGTAGCGCGCGCGATATTCCGCCGGCGTCATGCCGCGCGAAGACAAGTGGCGCTTGAGTGTCTTGTATGGCTTGCCATCGATCAAGCTCACGATCTCATCCGGCGACGCCAGGCTCTCTTCAATGGACACTGCGGGGACATAGTCGTGTGCCGAAGCGGGAGGTGGCGTCACGACCTCGTCCGCGACGGGCGTAACCTGGGGGGCGTTTTCTCGTTTCGCGACCGCCGTCGTGGAGACGTCCTCGACGATGCTCGTTCCTCCCAACAGGGCGCGCCGCGTGCCTTCCACAAGCGCAGGTAACTCGTTGCTGGGCACCGTATTGTTGGCAAAATAGGCGCTGAGCAACGTCACGGTCAAAGACATCACACCAGAATTGTCGATCTCAGTCATGCACTCTCCTGCTCCCGCTGCAACTATCGACCTTGAATAGGGCTCGCTCAGCCACTCCTGCACATCCTCGTGCCTCGATTTTCCATGCAAGTCAAAAGGGAGCAAGGGGGGCAGGCGCGAAGCACGCGAACATTGGGCGTTCGTGAAGAGACCGCCAACTTTCAAATCCCCCCCGGGTGTCCTGCCCGTACAAGACCGTTTGCCTTACTCGATTTCGTCGCGCCGCTTCCAGGCGCGCCAACACCTTGCTGCAACAGAGTAGGGCGGCAACGAGCGTTCGCACGGTCGACGGATTACCTGCTTGTGCAAAAGCCAACTTTGCAACGGGAGAAGAGGGGAGGGGGGAAGGAAGAGTGGTGGACCCAAAGCGGGCCACGCGCATCCATCCAGGAGATACGTCCATGACTACCCCGTCTATCGCGGTTGATACGCCGCACGCCACCCAGTCCTACAAGGTCGATATCTCGCGCGGTCGAAATGTTTCGCGGGTGTCGTCCGAATGGTATTCTCGCCCCGACGATGAAAGGTTTCTCTCGCTCGATGAACTCTATCGCAGTGTACGTCTTCGCGCCGATGGCGCCCGCACGTCTACCGTCGAAAGTCGCGACGTCCGGTTTGAGGCGAGCCTGGACAATGCCGAACGCCTGGCCTTGATCGTGCCCGGAGAAGACGAGCCGGTCTTGCCCACCAACTGGTCGTTCGGCCAACTGTCCAGCCTTGTCGGCGCTCCGGCCGGATATCTCAGAAACCTTCCGGCCGCGCTCGCCGGTATCAATCTCCAGCACGGTGTCATCAACCATCGCGGCGAACAGGTCAAACTCCTCAAGACGCATGTGGGACGCACCGAACTGCGGGCCGTGACAGGGCCCGACTATGGTCGGATCTGGGATCATGAACTGGTCGGTGCCGTTATGAAGTTCGCGGGCGACGGGGTCGGCGATACCCGTTGGAAAGTGCCGGGCGTTCTCGACTGGAGTTCGATGCGGTATAACCCCTATGTCGACGTCTCTCGCGAAAACACCACGCTTTATGCCTCGGATCGCGACGTTTTCCTGTTTCTGGTCGACGATACCCATCCGATCGAGGCGGGCAAACTGCCCAACGGCGATCCGGATCTGTTTTTCCGTGGCTTCTATTGCTGGAATTCCGAGGTGGGCTCCAAAACCCTGGGAATGGCGACATTCTATCTACGTGCGGTGTGCATGAACCGCAATCTGTGGGGCGTGGAGAGTTTCGAGGAGATTTCGCTCCGCCACTCGAAATTTGCCGCCCATCGCTTCGCGCATCAGGCCGCGCCCGCCCTCGAGCGCTTCGCGGATTCCTCAGCCTCGAGCTTCGTCGACGGCATCAAAACGGCACGAGCTCGCGTCGTGGCCCGGACTGGCGAGGACCGCGAGAATTTCTTGCGCAAGACCGGCTTCTCCAAGGCCGAGACCGCCAAGATCATCCAGTCCGTCATCACCGAGGAAGGGCATCCGCCTGCCAGCCTGTTCGACTTCGTTCAGGGTATCACCGCCCACGCCCGAAGCCGGCACAATCAGGACGCGCGGCTTGAGATCGAAGCCAAGGCGCGCAAGCTCTTCGCCAGAGTGAACTGACAAAAGGCGGCAGGCCCACGTGCGCCGAACGCGTGCGGTTGCAGGGGGCGCATTGTTCTCGGAACCTTTGCGAGGCGCATGACCGAAATGGCCTGCCGTCAGTCAAACCCGTGGGGATCGGTCCGGCGTGTGCGACGTTCTTGAAAGCGCATGCCGGACCTTGCGGCCTTTTCGCTAAGGTCACACTCGAACTTGGGTGCGAAGGCAGGGCCCTAGCCGGTCCTTATTGCAAGCGCGCGGTCGACGATGCATGCGCTCTGGAATGGCTTCATCACTCATTTCTCAACCCGCCTGCGCAAGCGGTCGCCGCGTTCCTGGTCACATCACAGGTATCCGCCCGTGAGCGACAGCAAGGTTCCTGTCCGCTTGCGCGGGATCGTCCGGTTGACCGATCGGGGACCTCTGCTTGAAGTCGAGGTTGGACCGTTCTGGCGAATCCAGACCAAGGATGACTTGACGCCCTATCAGGATCGAGCCGTCTGGATCGAGGCATGGCAGCTGGGGGCGTGTAATCTCGATCTGCTGTGGATAGGGGAGGGCTGACGTATCGGCCGAGCACGGCATGTTGATCCCGCTTGTGTGTTCCCCTTTTGGCAAGGCAGCAGCTGGTTCGCTCTTGCCCGCGGCTGCCGCACGCTTCACGGCACACAAGGAGTGCTGGATCATCGTCCTTTGCGCCATCGCCGCTGTCCCGAAGCGTTCGGCAGGGGCGGCAGGGCTAACCCGCCCTGCCGATACCGGCTTCACGTCAGCCAAGTCTGTTGGAACGGATCACATGAACAGGCGGTACGGATAGACACTCCTTGGCAGATCCGGAACATTCGCGATCGTGCGCGCCAGCCGCTGCGAGTAGCGAATGCTTACCGGAACCGGGTCGTAGAGGGCGTCGTTGTTCCAATCCATCTTCGTTAGTGCCAGCGCCTCGTGCGCCATGAGTTCGAGGGGGCCATGCCCGGCATGCCGGACAAGGTGCAACGGTCGCGGAATGCTTTTCGCCCCTTGGTAGTAGTCCCCCCTGGATGACACTTGCGGTGCATTCCCCGCGACCCAGACGAGCGCCGAATTGCCTGAACGCGGGACCATCGTACCGCGCGGGACCGGGTAGCCGGAGGGCCGGCTTGGCGGCTTGGGGCGGTCCGAACGGATAAGCCAGACCCCTCGCCAGCAGGAAGACGAGCCTATCTCCACGCACTCGATTTCCGCAACGCCGGCCAGAGCATCGAAGGCTCCCTCGATCTCTCCCTCCTTGAAAGCAGTGGTCTTGTGAATGACCATGCGTCTGGGCAGGTTACCGCCATTGCGGCCTTGATACAGAGCCAGGCTGCGGGCCAGCACCGAGCGCATGTCGTCACGGCTCAGGAAGGGATTGCGGCGTGCCTCGGTGACATCGGTAATGGGGTCGCGCGCCTCAAAGGCGACGAACTGCATGCCGCCGCCATCCATGTCGAACACCTGCGAGCAGCAGGTCACGTAATGCGCATCGCGCTGGTCGCCGCGCAGGGCGTAGGCAAGGCCGATATAGGCGGTGTCGGATGGCACCCCTGGCAACGGTGCCAGCTTCCAGGGCGTACCAGCCGCCTTCACGTACAGCGCGGTTGCGAGGCGCCATGCCAGCGAGGCCTTGTGGCTGAAGGTGAAGGCCCGGTCGTTGAGGACTTGCGTGGGGATGTTGTATTTCGCGCCGAGCGCTTTGAGCGAATCGTGCGCGTCGAAGAAGCGGCCGCGCGTGGCCGGCGCCCACGTGTCCGGAAAATGCACCAGGACAACGTCAAACTGGCTGCGAAGCGTTTCCAGTTGGCGCAGCGCCGCTTCCATCGCGAGAAAGAGCCGCATCTGCACTTCACCCTCGCCAGGCAATTCGTTGAGGTGGTCGGGCCAGCGAATATGGGCCTCACCGCAAGCGGCTTCGAGGGAGACGCCGAACAGGTCCTCGAAACCGGGATAGTCCACGACGTATTCGGAGCGGTCCGAGGGACGGTGCCGCGCCCGAAGGGACAGCATCAATTCGCCCCGGCGCTTGAAGGCACTGCGCGGGCCTACGGTCGCTATGCGTATGCGCGGGGTGTATCCGCCGAACGAACCTTTCGAATAGGGGCCATGGTTAAGCAACCCGCGCAAGGGATGGACATCCACTTGCGCGGGGTCCGACGGGGAAAAGGCCAATAGGGGCTCGTCCAGCAGCGTGAAGGGCGGGAGCTTGGATGCAAGAGCGGGGCTGCTCATCATTTGCTCCTGTTGAAATAGGCATGGTGATGGCTCGGGCGACTCCAGCCCGTAACCGGCGAAATTTCGAATACCGCATCGATCCCGGCGCCGTCCGCGAGCCCCAGGGCCGCCATTCTCCCGCCAGCACCCGCCGTCAGGAGCTGCGCCCAGGCATCGATGATGCTCGCCCAGTTGCGGTTGTAGCGTTGCGCCCATCGCTCCCTTCGCCAGTCTCCGGCCGGATCTCCGCCATGATGGGGACGCTGCCCCATGGGATCCGAAGCGGGCGGTCCTTTCGCATCGGCTTCTGAGACGGTCTCGCCCCTGGGACGCTGCACGAACGTGTACGGCTCAAAGCCGCACCACCAGCAGGCATTGACCTGCTCGAGCTTCAGGAAGACGCCTTCCTGAAATGGCAGGCCCAGCTTGGGGACTCGCCCGGTCAAATCGGCGTTGTAGGCGCTGCGAAGTCTCGCAAGGATCTGCTTGTCCCTGCGTGCGCGTTCCGCAGGATCCTGCGGCCGCGCACGCGCGACAACGAGAGAATGGCCGGAACGCTCGTAGCGAGGGATAAGCGGCCGACGCCGGCCCAGGGCCCGCACCAGTGCCTCGTAAAGCAAACCGAGCGCCCAACTGTCTGCTCCGGGATTCAGTTCGACCTCGCCTGCCAATCGGGCATCGTAAGGAGCCAGCGCCGCAAGGATCTCCTCATCATTCCCGAAGACGGCCAGCTCTTTTCCATTGGCTGCGACCGTGGCCCGGCATCCCTTTTCCTTGAGAATCGTGCGCATTTCAGGCGTGGTCGTCGCCCGCGACAGCGTCACGCGCCGAGCGGTACGAGGCATGGCCTCGATCAACAAGGAAGAGTAGCGCAGAACCGGATAGGATCGCGCTTCCGCCGTGGGAAGTTGCACCGGCACCAGGCGTGGCGCGGGGCGTCCGGCCATGACCCAGTCGCATAGCGGATCGATCAGATCGACCGTGCTCAAAATGTCCGAGGCCAACTCGTCGAAGGTGGCGCATTCCACGATGGCCACGTCGACACCCGCCGCATGGGCTCGGCTCAGGAACTGCGTGACGGCGGGCAGGAGGCGCGATGCCGAGGACGTCATCCAGTACAGGCCGCTCGGAAAAGGATCGCGCCCCTCGAGAATTGCGCCCAGCGCCTCCATGATTGATGCATCGCGGCCGCTGTAGCCAACGAACATCATGCCGAAGCGCTTGCCTGCCTCAACCAGCACATGGCGCATGCGTTCATCTTGCCGTTCGAGTTCGGTACCTGTGTTCTTGATCGCGATCGACTGGTAGTCTCCGTGAAGTTTCGCGATCAGCGGCCAAGCGGACTCGTTCAGGCAACGCATTGCTCGTTCGGCCGAGTCGATGGCCGCAACCGTCGGCCGGACCTGTGCGTCCAGCGGCAATTGTGCGTTTGCGGAAACGGTTGCCTCCTCGACCAGCGGATCGAAGTTGGTCGTGAACACGCAGTCGACCTTGCCCGCAGCGATCAGGCTGCCCAGGGTCTTCTGGCCGAAACACGCTGTGCCCTTGGCAATGGCGTTTTCGATATATTGCCGACGATGTCGCGCCTGAGGATAGACGGCCTCGAAGGCCGCGGCATATTCGGTTGGATCGTTCTCGGGCGGGAGAAGCGAGCGCTGGCGCAAAAAGGCATCGATACGTTCGGACCAGACTGGATCCGCGGTGTCGATCTCACGCCTCGAGACGTTCGCTTCCCGGCAAAATATCTGCGCCTTGAAATCCCGGATCATGGCATAGCCGGTGGGAATTCCCGATGCCGCCGACGCGCCCGCCCCGAGAAACCAACTGACCAGGTTGGGTCTCAGCGCGAAGGCGGTCGCAAACTGTTTGGCTGACATGGTGGGTATCGAACTGATGGCGCAATTCCTTCAATTACCTGTCAAAGATATACTGGCATTACTCGGGCAAGCTGTTGCTATCCCTTGTGTGGATACCGTTTCGTGAACCCCTGCCGCCCGACGGGTCGCTCTTGTTTGCCCATTCTATCACTATCGATCTCGACGCGCGGTGTCAGGGTTTCTGCGGCTCTTTGAGCGGTTGTTGCTCGTCCGTTGGGTCGAGGCCGTTCCCGGTCTGCGCAAGAAGTGGCCACGCTGCCAGTCTTGCAGGTAGATCTGCGACAGGTCTTTCCTCACGCCCCTGCCTCCGGCTCGAGCAAACGTGTGGAAGAGGCGATCCAAGGTGTCCCACCAGTCCGCCCGCTTGGAAATCAGGCGGGTGATCAGGATGCTTGCCGCCGCTTGCGCGCGCCACGAGACAACGCCGCTGTCCCAGGCCTTGTTCATGAAATCGGCAACGACGTGGCAATGCGCAGCAATGTCGGCGCTCGGTCCTCCGATGTAGCCGGATACCGTCTCGATCAAGGCCTTGCCGTGCTCGTGCTTGAGGAGCTCGATCAGAATGTCTGCGTCGAGCCAGACATGGCCGTGCCGCCGTGAGGCCAGCCGGGCCACGGTCAAGGCGTAGAGTGTCATGTCGATAACGCCTACCTCGACCATCGCGCGCGCGGCCGCCTGCAGCCATGCGCCTTGTGCAAAGCCCAGGCTGACCGCCAACTGCCTCAGATGCAGATCATCCGAGACCAGCAGCCGTCCTGTTTGCCGCGCCAGGAGCATGGGATCGAGGATACCTTCGACGATTTCACGGTGCACCAGCCGGGCAAGCTGATCGTCATCGGCTCCTTCGGCGGGCAGCACTTCGCAATTTGCCGTGAGCGCTTCCACCGTTCGCGAGAACATGGCGACCCGCTTTTGGGTTTCCTCTGGAGTGTGGACCTGCCGCACAGCCTCACTGCCCACGTATCCGATGGTCATGTATTCCCGGCCCAGGTGGATTTCTTCCCTGGCGCGCATCTCGACAAGCTCGTCGATCGTCCTTTGCGAGATGGTGAGAGGCCCGAAGAAGGCACGCATCGGTTCCAGAAGATCGAAATGGTATGCGCACCACGCCGTGAGCGTATCCAGGACGATGCCATGGCCTTTGGCGTGCAGACACGCCTCATGGGCTGCATCCCGTTCCTGCGGGCTCGCCAGGCAGGTCCGGATCTCCCCGCCGTGCTGGGGCACCAGTTCCGCGATCTGGAGCACGCTCACATGGTTGAGTGCCGCCAGGATTTGCAGGGGGAGTGATGCCTCGTTATAGGCCCGGCAAATATCGACGCTGTGCTCATGGTGTTCGCGCACCATGTCCAGAACAGGCTTCACGTCCCCGCCTTGAAGGGTCAGTGACCCCATACTGCGCGATTGAGGGAAGCGTGTCGCATGCGTATGCAGGATGTCGTGCAACAGCCAGACATAGCGGTGCTTGAGTTCCCTGAGGCAATATTGCCGTGCCGCACCGATGCCTTGCGCCACAACGATCCGGTCGCCGACCTTGCGTCCCAGGACTTCCATCGCCAGAGGCTGGTCGGGAGGGTAGTTCACGACTTCAGGGGTGGCCGTCGCTGACAGCAGCCCGCTGACGTCCTTGCCGCCGCCAAGGTCCTCGAGCCGGAACCAGTCGCCAATCTGCGCCGGGCGATCCATCTGCAACGCTTCCGGCAAGCGATCGCTTGCGAAAAACAGCCCCGGATACATCTGCACGACCTCCTCGAGACCGCGATGGTGCGAGGCAACCGTATAGGCCAGTTCGAAAGCGCGCGTGTCCTCTCCGGCGTATCGAAGCGTCTGCGCCAGGCGCATCTTGTCCTCCTCGCAGCCAACCGCGGTTGTCTCGTCGAAAGTGCGCACCAGTTCGTCCGCAGCGCTCTTGCGATCGGCGCGCAGATAGACCTTGTAGAGCATGATCCGGGCCCGAAGGTCCTCAGGGCTTGCCGCGAGGGTCTGCTTCAGATGCCGCTCGGCACCGGCAATATCGCCGCGTGCATCGGCCGCCGCTCCGGCCAACCGCGCCACTTGGGGCAAGGCGATCACGTCCGGCGCAATCTCGTCGAAGAATTGGCGGGTTCGCGGCGTCACCGGCGCGTTGGCAAAGGCCCAGGCAAGCCAGAGCAAGGGAGGGCTCAGGTGGTCGCTCGCGATATGGCCGTCAAGCGCCGCAATGACCGCCGCCGTGTCGTCGAGCTCTACGGCCGTTTCCGCAGCCATCACCCGCATGAACTTCGGCGATTGCGTCCAAAGCCGATCGAGCAATTGCGCCAGAAACGCCTTTGCCAGTTCGGGGGCATGGGAGCACGCCATCCGCGCGGCGCCGCCAAGAACGGCGGCATCGCCCGGCCAGTCCGCGAGAAGTGCGTGCAACTCGGCTTCCGCTTGCGATGCGCCCGAACCGATGCGGCCACGTGCCCGCATGGTATCGAACATTGCGCGATCCTCCACGCGAAGCGCACTGCGCCGCTCCGCGCTAGCGAATGCGAGCAGCGCGGGCCAGTCAGCCAATTCGCAAAGGGCCACGAGCATGGCCATCGTCCGGGCTGCGCTCTCGGGAAGGTCTCGGACGCGTTCGATCGCTTTGGCCGGCGCATCCTCGAGGACGTCAAGGTGCGCGCGTGCAATGAGGGCTTCGGGCAAGGCCGGGGCCACCGCCAGCACCTGGTCGGCGCTGCGGCAGGCATCGTCGAACCTTTGAAGGCTCCGGTAGGCCGCTACGAGATTGACGCCAACACCTGCCCAGACGGGTTGACCCGCGTTCTCGTAAAGCCGGACTTCGTCCCAATGCGCCTGAAGCAATGCCGCGGCGCGTTCGATACGCGCCCGCACATCGCTTTCTGGCAAAGTCGCTTCATGGAGAGAAAGCCCACCAAAGCCCTCTTCCAGCAAGGCCTCGGCTGCCAGCCTTTGCGCCACACCGGAATCGGGATGCGCCTCCAGCAAATCTGCCGCCGATGTCCGCCAGGCCGCGTCGTCGTTCTGCCGCAGCAGGTTGAGGCGATGGATCGCGACGTTTTCGTCGCTGTGCAGTTCCTCTGGAACAAACGCCTCGGGGTTGGCGGACAGTTTCCCCATGGCTGCGGCCTGATAGGCATAGGCGGCGGACAGCGTGTCCCCGCGATCTTCCTCAAGCAGACAGCGGCACCGCGCGAGCGCCTCAGCGAATTGGCCTTCGAGCAGGAGGCCCAGCGCCAGGTTCGCGCGTGCCTTGCGATCTTCGGGCGTGATGGCATAGGCCGCTCGAAAGAACGCCGCAGCCTCCTTATCGCGGCCTTGGCGCATGCGCGCAAACCCGAGATTGGCTTTGATACGCGCGCGCACCGAAGGCGAAGCTGTCGCCGGTAGTCTATCTTCCAGATCGCTGAGCATCGTCGCGGCCGTGTCGGGGCGGCCCCGGTTCAGCAGGTCGCGAAAGGAATCGATCTGCTGGTCCAGGACCTTGTCCATCGCAGGGCTTGGCTCCATGTCCACCCCGCGGACGATAGCCAGGATCTGCTGCACATCGCTGGCCATGACCTGTTGATCAGAGCGTGCGGCCGACACTTCGGACATCACGTCCTGCCCAAGGTTCAGGCCTGCGCGCCCCAGGCCCAGCAGTTCGTCGGTCGATGCGCTGTATTCGGGATCGAAAGCGTGAAGGGCTTGCGGGTATTGGCGAATACGGCGTTGAAGTTCGTTCCAGCCCCAGATGTGAATTTCGACAGACCGCCCCAGATCGGCTTGTTCCTGTCTTAGCTGTGTCACCAAGTTGTCCAGGGCGAGCGTGTCGTTCCCCGTCGTGACGACATAGATTTCAGCAAGTTGGGGCTCTATCGCGAGCGCCCTGACAATGTCCGAGCGCGCCTCCTGGACACTCAGCGGATCATTGCGCTTCTTGAGCTTGCACTGAACCGCAACCGGCCGTCTCGGGTCGCCGTCACGATGACCGATAAGATCGATGCCCTGTTGATCCGCTCCCGAGGTGGCAACACCTTTCACGCCCGCGTCGTTGAAATAGTGTTGAAAGAGCGTAGCGCACCGATCCTCGAACACTTCGGAGCTTTCCGGAATTCCTATGACATTGCTTGATTGCATGGCGGCGAGGTTAGCCATGACCAGCCGCGTGGCGCTACTGTGAAGTCGAAGGCGACTGTGCGTAACCTGTTGGCAAGATGCCCGTGACTTTCAAGGTGCGGGCCATCGCCTGCTTCTCTTCCCTGGCCTATTCTTGATTTGCCGTTCAAGCGTGCGCTCGGTACAACGGCCGACCTCATCCGTTGGGCCCATGGGGTTTGCCCGCGCTGATCGCATTGCGGGTATGGATCACGATAGCGAAACCTGTGACGGTCGCAGCGGTTTGGTCGACCGGCGAGGCGGCCGGAGCCTTTGCGCTCGAACGCGCGTCCCGCTATTTGAGCGTAAAGCTGCTGGCCCGCTTCCAGATCCACAACGGCGCGCCAGCAGCCGAATTGCATTTTTCAGGCAGGGGGCAGGTTCAGGAAGAACTCGGCAATCTGTGCGCTGGCGTCGATCTGCTGGCTGGCCAGTCCGACGAAGATCCGTGGTGCGTACTGGGGGCCGCCGGGCCAGGTGTGTCCCCCATTGACGACCGTTAGAAGTTCGACAGGCGCCATGCGAGGGCAGCCTTGAGAGCGCGTGCGGACGATGCGCGTGCGATCAAAGCGGGCGTTCATGGCGAGCGTCTCCGGGCGGACAGGCGCACCACATCCGTTGTGTGCGCGCCAGAAGGCGAGCGTTTCGGTGACCGAAAGGACGTTACCACCTTCACCGCGGCCGCCGAAGTCGGCGACGGAGCCGCCCTCGAAGGGCATGATCGGATCGCGCGTTCCATCGATCTGCAGGACCGCCACCGGCCGGGCCGGATGGCACTTCGGAGTGGTGTCGACCGGGAGCGTGCCCGCGACGGGGGCGATCCCGGAGATTTGTGAGGCGAGGTCGCAACCCAGACGCTCGGCGAATAGAGCGCCGTTGGAGATACCGGTTGCATAGATGCGGCGTGGGTCAACCGCAGACTGCGCCGCGAGTTTCGCGAGGAGCGCCTTCACGAAGCCGACGTCGTCCTGCGGGTTGCGAATTGTCGTGCGGCCATCGTTCCAGTGTTTGTCGATGCCGTCGGGATAGACCGCGATGAAGCCGTGGGTGTCTGCAGTGCGATCGAGATGGGTCAACTTGGCCATCTGCGCGCCTTGCATGCCGCCGCCGTGGAAGGCGAGGATGACCGGAAATCCGCCGGGAGGCGGCGCGGTGTCGGGCTGATGTACGGTGAACGTACGGTCACGCCCCTGAAAGGCTATGTGCTCGACGTGCTCGCGGGCATTAGCGGGGGAGGCCAAGCCTGCGGCGAACAGGAGGGGGAGAGCCACCCTCTTAAAGACTGCACGAAAACGAGAGGTCATGGAATTCTACTCTGGTACGGGTTTCGAATGGTTCGAGGGGCGCGATCAATCGGTCACCATCCGCCGGCAATAGCCTGCAGGACGACGCCGGTCGTCAGCGAGGCGAGCACGAAACTGTCGCCCGCATAGAACCAGCCATAGCCGTATGGAGCGGCTCGAAGCCCATAGACCGAAGGCTCGGCTACGACGTAGCTGCGCATCGCGACGGGAAGGACGACGCCGGCGACGAACGCGCCGGAGGCGAAGCCTGCCGGTACGCGGTAATAGCCATAGCCCGGAGCGAAATAGAAGCCCGGTCGGCGTCCGCGATAGCCGGTGAAGCGAGGGTCCTCATGCCACCAGCCCGCACGGCCGCGATCGGCGAACGGAGGCGGACGATGACTGTGAGGCGCCCCTTCAGGATATCCTCCATGCGAGCCGGAAGACGGCGGCAATGGTCCATGACCGCCATCGGAATGGCCGGATTTCTCGCCATTGGCGCCGCCAGCATGGTCTGGATAGCCTTCGTCGTGATGCGAAGGCCCCGGGGCCTGGTCGCCGTGGCCCGAAGACGGAGGGCCAGGATGGCTCTGGGCGAACGAGGGCACCGGCGTGGTAAGGCCAGCAAGCGTGACAGCGGCTGCGAGCCAGGCGACCGACATTTTGGAATTGGGCATTTGGGAACTCCTTCGTTGCCCTTTCTGGTCGGGCAAGACGACGGAAAATTGCGCCAATTTTAAACGGATTGTGTCATGAGCAAGGGCCCGGGGTAGGCGACAGGGCGCGGCGCAGGCGAAGACACGCGCGAAAGCCGCCCTGACGGCGGTTCTCCAGTTCGAGCCACCCACCAAAGCGATGGGCAAGGGCCTCGACGATGGACAGTCCCAGGCCCACGCCCCCGGTATGGCGCGCGCGCGAGGTCTCGAGGCGCCTGAACGGCGCGGTAAGCGATGCGAGATGCTCTTCGGGCACGCCCGGGCCATCGTCCTCGACGCAGACGAACGCCTCATCCCCCTCGAGGCCCACCGAGACGATAACCGCGCCCTGGCCATAGCGCAGCGCGTTATCCAGCAGGTTCGCCATCATACGCCGAAACGCCAGCCGCGATACATGCGCCCAGGCACCGGCCTCACTGCCGGATCGCGCCACCATCGAAACATTTTCCCCAGCGTCCTTGCGGGCTTCGACGATAGGGGCGAGTTCCTTGGCGACGTCGATGCCGTCGAGCGTGTCCATCTCGTCCGCGTCTTGCGTGTCGGGACGTGCGAAGACGAACACGTCGTCCATCATCTGGCGCATGTCGTCGAGGTCCAGGCGTGCCTTCGTGCGTTGACGGGCATCCTCGATGAAGTCGGTGCGCAATTCGAGCCGGGTCAGATAGGTCCGAAAATCGTGCGCTACGGCGGCCACGATCCGGGTACGCTCATCGAGCGCACGACGGAGGCCTTCGCGCATCGCCCGAAACGCGAGTGCCAGTTCGCGGAATTCCCGCGCGCCGCCGCGTAAGGGCAGCAAGCTTATGTCGTCGCGGCGCACGGCCCGCAGTAAACGGGCGACCGGAACCGTCGACTGGGCGGCGAGCAGGGCGATGATGAGCAGGTCGACCACCAGGATCGCGCCGTTCAACCACTGGCGTCGGCTTAGGAAACGGGCAACCGGCGCGGTCGTATAACGCACGATCTCGACCGCCCGTCCGTTCGCCAGAAGAACGAGAACACGATAGGGTGTGGCCGAATAGATCGGCTGTTGGTCGAGCGCGCTCAGCACGTCGCGCCCATTTGCCTCGATCCAGAACGCGCGCGGGCCCAGAGCTTCGCGATACGGGTTGGACGCCCGCGCGGCTGCGAGATCGCTCCCGTCCCCGGTGTCTGGCATGACCGCGCGTGCTGGCGCCTCGATAATGCGGACGCTTTGCCGGTCGTCGTCGAGGGCTCGTATCAGATCGGGGTAATTCGAAGGGCGAGCCCGTTCGAACGCCAGAACGATTGCTTCCACGCGGTCGGGCGCGGGGAGCATGTAGACCTTGTGGGTGGGAATGAGGTCCTCGCCGGAGAACAGCGCGAGGGTCAGATAAACCAGCAACGCGTGGAGAAAGACGATTGCTCCGATCCGCAGACGCAGGCCATCGAGCTTTAGGCGTGTCAGCATGGTTTGACCCTCGGGGAAAAGACGTAGCCATCACCGCGCACGGTCCGAATGAGCGGTGTGCCTTGTACCGCGCCACCCAGTTTCCGGCGCAGGCGACCGATCTGCACGTCGATGACCCGATCGAGCGGGGTGGCGCCATGGCCGCGCGTCGCGTCGATCAGGAACTCGCGCGAGAGGACGCGCTGGGGGTGACTGGCGAGGACGTGAAGAAGATCGAATTCCCCAGTCGTAAGCGCCACCGCGTGGCCCTCGGGATCGATCAGTTCGTGCGCATCGACCCGCAAGAGCCACCCCTCGAAGGCAAGGCCTGTTCCCACCTCGCCCAACCGGTCGCGCGTCAGTTCGCGCGTGCGGCGCAGGATCGATCGCAGCCGCGCGAGCAATTCGCGCGAGTTGAAGGGTTTGGCCAGATAGTCGTCCGCCCCCAGTTCGAGACCGACAATACGATCGACCGGATCGCTCTTGGCGGTGACGATCAGAATGGGAAGTCCGGGATAGTCGCCTCGAAGCGAGCGGCAGATCGTCAACCCGTCCTCGCCCGGAAGCATCAGGTCGAGGATAAGACAGTCGATGCGTTCGAGAACGCCCTTCGCGGCGAGCTCTTTAGAGGTCTCGAAAACGAGGACCTCGTAGCCTTCGCGTTCGAGCAGCATCGTGACCAGTTCGCGGATCTCGGGGTCGTCCTCGAGAATGGCAACTGTCGCGCGTTCAACATTGTCAGGAGACACCATGGTAAACCGCGGCGCGCTTCAAAGCCCGAGTTCGGAAAGGCCGGGGTGATCGTCCGGTCGGCGTCCCAGGGGCCAGTGGAACTTGCGCTGCGCCTGGGTGATCGGAAGGTCGTTGATGCACGCGTGGCGATGGATCATGAGCCCGTCAGGTGCGAACTCCCAGTTCTCGTTGCCATAGGAGCGAAACCAGCTTCCTGAATCGTCGTGCCATTCGTAGGCGTAACGCACCGCGATGCGGTCCTGCGTGAAGGCCCAGAGCTCCTTGATCAGCCGATAGTCGAGTTCCTTGGCCCACTTGCGGGCGAGGAAAGCCTGCGCTTGCGTGCGCCCCTCCACAAATTCGGTGCGGTTGCGCCAACGCGTGTCGAGACTGTAGGCCAGGGCGACTTTGACCGGATCGCGGCTGTTCCAGCCATCCTCGGCCAGACGGACTTTCCGTATCGCGCTCTCGTGCGTGAAAGGCGGGAGCGGGGGGCGTGATTCTTCGGTGGTGGACATGGGCGTTCCTTGGAAGGTGAAAGGGCCGCGGGTCAGGAGGACACAGGAATGTGCCTGAGAAGTCGCTGGGCACTGCGTGCGGCGGCATCGGCGCCGTGCGTATCACCAAAGACGAGGGCCAGCGAAATGGCGCCGTCAATCAATACGAGAAATTCTTCGGCGATTTCGTCCGGCTGAGCCAGGCCGGTCTCGCGCGTGAGAGTGCACACGTATTCGAACAGCCGGCGTTTGTGCAGCCGCGACACCGCACGAATGGGGTGGGTGGCCGGGCCGATCTCGCCCGCCGCGTTAAGGAACGCGCAGCCGTGGAAGCCGTCCGAAGCGAACCATTCCCGGAGCGCGTCGAAACAGGACAACAGGCGCGCGCGCGGATCGGTGTACCCCGAAGTCGCCGCGATGAACCAGGCCATCCAGCGATCGTCCCGGCGCCGCAGCGCAGCCTCCACCAAAGCCTCCTTGGTTGGATAGTGGCGGTATAAGGTTTTTCGCGCGATGCCCGATTTCCGCACGATCGCATCGACGCCGGTGGCGTGGATGCCCCCTGTGTAGATGAGGTGTTCCGTGGCGTCGAGCAGGGCGCGCTGGGCGGGAAGAAAGTCGCAGGGCATGGGTTCGAGGAGCCGGCAAGGAATGATCGTTTCTCCCCATAGAACGATCGTTCTCGCACTGCAAGAGCTCCGTCTCGAGCGGCCCAGACGGCAAAGTGCCGGGTTGCCTGGACCGCGCCGACTGCCGCTATGGGCCGTTTCGAGCGGTTCGGGCAGTTCAAGCGCGCAGTCCGCAGGCCGTTGGTTGCATGCCGACGAACCGTTTGCGCCGGGGCCTTCTGGTTAAGCCCGTGCGGCGCGTGAACATTTACCAAGTCTGATGCGTCAGCTTCTCAGAGACTTGGTATAATGCTTTCGATCGCGCGCCAGTGCGTGCTGAAACGGATGCCCGTTCTGGATGCGGCCTGCGCGATTGCGACCAAAGGAACACGGGCGCGGCGACGAGAGAGACCGCTGCTCCCGCGAGGGCGGGGCCTGCGCTCCAGGCCGGTACGCCGGGCCCGATGCCGGCAAACACAAAGCCCGCGATGGCGGGAAAGGCGAGTGCCCGCCCAATAAGGTCCAGGCCGCGCGTGTGTTTGGCGGGGCTGGCCGGGCATGGCGCAAGGCTAACCAGATATCCGGCTACCGGCGGCGCATTTCCTCGAAGATCGCGACAGGACGAAAACGCCGTCGGCCTCTCGCGTTACAGGCTCTTGCCGCGCCTGATACGCGATCGTGTCCTGGACGGCGTTTCGCCGAAACGGGCCAGATAATCCTGCGCGAAACGACCTAGGTGATTGAACCCTGAATCCAGGGCAATCGAAGACACCGTATCGCTGCCATTTAATTCCAGGGCTGCGCGTGCCGCATCGAGCCGCACGTCACGCAGATAGCGCATGGGGCTGGTGTCGCGGAATTGCTTGAAGGCATCGAGCAGCGTTCGCGTGGGTACCTCGGATGCCGCCGCAATATCATCCAGCCGGATGGAATTAGCCAAATTGGCGTGGATGAACTCTTCGGCCCGGCGAACACTGCGCGGAACAGCGCCGCGACCAGGTTCTGAATGAACTGCCGTCTCAAGGCCGTCGACAAGGAGCTCGAGAAGCAGGGATTCGTATTCGGCAGCGATCCTGGGCGTCGTGCGCAAGAGTTCGACGGTAAACGGGTCGCGCAACAACGATTCCGTGAGATTAAGCCACGGCCGCAGCTTGGGGGCCGACAAGTCAATCAGGGGACGTAGCGCGGTCGACTTGCCCGGGAGCCGTGCGCGCAGCGTCCTGTCATCGATCCGGAAGACGATTTGCTCGGCATCGTTGCTGAACTCTCCGCGAAACCGCTCGCCTGGCGCGATGCACGTTGCGTGGAGGGCGTTGACCGCAATGTCCTCGCGTCCATTGCGCACACGCGCGCTTCCGGAAAGACACCAGACCAAAAGATGATAGCCGTCGACCTCACCGACATCCACTTCCATGCGACCAAGCCCTATGGTGCCCATCCCCGTGGTGCCGAGCTTGAGATAATCCATGAACAACGGGCTGTCCGGTCGATAGGCTCCACGCGTGAGAGGGTTGAGCGTGTGCGGTTGCATGATGCTCGAAATCCGATCGCGCGCATCCTCGACGTCATGTGTCTCGAACAGACGGCAGCCACGTAACGAATGCTGACCTTTCACCGCCGCCAACGGCTCGAACATGTCCGGCATGAGAGCGCCCCACTTCTAAAACCCTGTGAATCGTGCGTTCTGTGATGTGAGCTGCAACCATGGTCGCGGCGGTGCACGTGCCCGATTCATGTCACAAATTTGATCTGAGTCAATCTGGCCGTTGGTTCCCTGCTTTCGCTTTCGCGCTCACTGGTCAGGTAAACCACTTTCTTGCCAAGAACGGACATTCACCCGCGCGCTTTGCCAAGCGCGGATAGATTCCTTGCCAGCCTCCACCCACGATGGGCTCAGGAAGACAATCACTGGAAGTAACTATGATCGACGAAGTGTTCAATCCACAGGAGCTGGTAAGTACCGATGGCTCCCAGGTTGCTTATGAAGTGTTCAGCTCTCAGGAAATCTACGACCTCGAGCAGGAACGTATCTTTCGTGGGCCGGTGTGGAATTTCCTCGGCCTCGAAGCCGAGATTCCCAATATCGGTGACTTCAAGAGCACCTTCGTGGGCGACACACCGGTCGTCATGACCCGCACCGAAGACGGCGGGCTGGCGGCCTGGGTCAACCGCTGCGCGCATCGCGGCGCTATGGTCTGTCGTGAGCTTCGCGGAAACGCGACATCGCACAATTGCGTCTATCACCAGTGGAGCTTCGACACCAAGGGCAACCTTCTGGGTGTTCCGTTCCGACGCGGCCAGAAGGGGCAGGCCGGCATGCCGCCGGAGTTCAAGCCATCCGAACACAACCTGCATCAGTTGCGCGTCGAAAGCTTTCGCGGCCTCGTCTTTGCCACCTTCAGCGCTGAGACAGTGCCCCTCGAAGAGTACATCGGCACCACCATGGGCGGCTACATCAAGCGCGTCTTTCACAAGCCCGTCGAATACCTGGGCTGCACCCGCCAGTTCGCGAACTCGAACTGGAAATTGTACATGGAAAACGTGAAGGACCCCTACCACGCCAGCCTCCTTCACCTCTTCCACACGACCTTCAACATCTTCCGGGTCGGTATGAAGGCGCACTGCGAAACCGATGAAAACCATGGGCTGCACAGCATCATCATGGCCATCAAGGAAAACCAGGATGCCGAGGCAGGGGCCGACTACAAGGAGCAGAAGATCCGCTCCTATCAGGAAGGTTTCGAACTCGAGGACGACAGTATCCTGGCCCTGATCGAGGAATTCGAGGTCGTCGCGACCAATCACATCCAGCCGATTTTCCCGCAGCTCGTCGTCCAGCAGATCCACAACACCCTGGTCGCACGGCAACTGCTGCCCAAGGGGCCGGACAAGTTCGAGCTGGTCTTCCACTTCTTCGGGTATGCCGACGACACCCCCGAGTTGCGCAAGCTGCGGATCAAGCAAGCCAACCTCGTGGGTGCGGCCGGGTACATTTCGATGGAGGATACCGAAGCCACCGAACTGGTGCAGCGCGGCACCGTCCGGGATGGTGCGGCTCGCTCGTACATCAACATGGCCAAGCATCAGGATGGGCAGACAGACACCCTGATTACCGAAAAGCTCATTCGCTCGTTCTGGACCGGCTATCGCAATCTCATGGGGGAAGTCGCAACGGGAGCGGGCGCATGACCAACCAGAACCTGGCGCTACGGGCCGAACTGATCGCCCTTCAGGACCTCTATATTTCCACGCTCGATTCCGACAGGCTCGAGGCCTGGCCGGATCTGTTCGTCGACGATTGCCTCTACCAGATCATTCCCAAGGAAAATGTCGACCACGGCTTCCCGGCGCCGCTGATCCTTTGCGACAACAAGCGCATGCTGCGCGATCGTGTGATCTCGCTGCGTCACGCCAATATCTTCGCCCCCGTCGTGTACAGGCATTTTTTCTCCGGTCTTGTCTTCGAACAGGACGGCGAGGCCATTCGCATGGAATGCAACTACCTCGTCATCAGCACGAGCCTGGAGGGCGTCTCGACGGTCTACCAGGCCGGCACCTACCGCGACATCGTCGTGCGCATCGATGGTGAACTGCGCTTCAAGGAAAAACACTGTGTCTTTGACACGTCGCGGGTCCAGACGCTTCTCGCGCTGCCGATCTGACCCCGGAGAAATGAAACCATGACCATGTGGTACGCTGTCGCACACGAAAGCGAAATCGAGGACGATACGCCCTTTGCCACCGAGGCAAAGGGAACCCCTCTGGCCCTGTTCAGGATCGGTGGTGCGATTTACGCGCTCTACGACCTGTGCTCGCATGGCGCCGCCAGATTGTCGGACGGGTTCGTTGAGGATGGCTGCGTTGAATGCCCCCTCCATCAGGGCCTGATCGCCATCGCCACCGGCGAACCGCGCTCGGCGCCCATCACCGAGCCGGTCACGGCCTATCCGGTTCGGATCGTCGACGGACAGGTCGAAGTGGAGCTGTGACGTGACCAAGCACCCTTCGCACGAGACCTACGTCATTATCGGCGCCGGCCAGGCTGGCGCCTGGATTGCACGAACCTTGCGGAGTGAGGGATTCGCGGGGCGTATTCTCCTTCTCGGCGAAGAGCCGCATCCCGCTTACGAGCGCCCCCCGCTGTCCAAGGATATCTTGCAGGGGCGAAAGCTCGCACCAGCGGCCTGGCTGATAACCGACGATATTCTCGACGAATTGACCATAGAGATGCGGCTGAACTGCTGCGTCGATCGGGTCGATATCGCGACACAAGAAGTCATCTGCCTCGACGGCTCCGTCGAAGTCTACGACAAGCTCTTTTTTACAACCGGAAGCGCGGCGCGATTACCCCATGGCTTCGACACGAGCGAACGGGCATTTGTGCTGCGCACGCTCGACGACGCAACGGCCATGGCAAAGGCCATGAGCCAGGCGAACAGGGCGGTCGTCGTCGGTGGTGGATGGATCGGCCTGGAAGTCGCCGCCAGCGCGCGCAGTCGTGGTCTGGACGTCACTATCCTCGAGGTGGGCACGCGCCTGTGTGCACGCTCGGTTCCACCCGTGGTCTCACAATGGTTGTACGACCAGCACGTCGACAACGGCGTCGAGATCGTCCTCAACGCCAAAATCAGATCGTACTGCGAGCGCAACGACCAGGTCGAGGTCACCCTCTGCGATGACAGTAGGCTTGATGCCGACATACTGGTCGCCGGAATAGGCAATGTGCCTCTCGACGGGCTCGCGCGCGATGCCGGCATTGCCGTGGACGACGGCATCCTGGTCGACAGCCGGGGCCGGACCTCGATCCCGGGAATCTACGCCGCAGGTGACGTCGCGCGCTTCGACTGCAAATGGGCGGGCCTGCCCACACGTCGCGAATCCTGGGCCAACGCGCAGGAGCAAGCGATCGTCGTGGCCAAGGCTGCGCTTGGTCACGATTGCGAATACGATACGCTGCCCTGGCTGTGGTCCGACCAGTATGGCAAGAATATCCAGATCTGCGGAAATCCCGAGCTGGGCCGCACGGTCCTGACCGATCCGGGCGTGTCCCATGATGCCAGGTGCTGGGCCTTCCTCGATGACACCGGCCGGCTTGTCGGCGCAGTCGCGATCGATGCCCCCCGAGCATTTCGCCCGCTGCGCCGGATGCTGCAGAAAGGCCACACCGATTTTCCCACAGAGGGCTGGATTTAAGAGCCTCAGCCGCCACCATGCGTGCGGTCGGCCGTCGCGAGGTTCGACCGATCCATCTGTCACACACCAAGACCTTAAGGGGACCACATGCTTCGAGGACTTTTCGCGCTTCTGTGCGCCGCGATGACCATCAGTACAGCGAACGCGCAGGACATGCGCGTCAGCCTGCTCGGGACAGGAACGCCCATCCTGAACATCAATCGGTTCGGCATGAGCACGCTTGTCGAAGCGGGTGGGCAGAAATTGCTGTTCGATGCCGGGCGAGGCGTTGCGATCCGCCTGCATCAAAAGCAGGTTCCCCTCTCGAAGATCGATGCCGTCTTCATCACCCATATGCACTCCGATCACCTCACCGGCCTTCCCGATCTATACGCGAGTGCCCCTCTGCCGACAGATGATGGCCGGCGGGCCTCGCCGCTTGAAATCTGGGGTCCGACCGGTGTGACGGAACTTGCCACCGGCATCGAGATGATGTTCACCGAAAACAACCGGATACGCCTGACCGGCGGCGAAACGAACGAATCCGCGCTCAAGATCACCTCGCACCTGTTGCAGGAAGGCGTCGTCTACGACCGAGGCGGGGTCAAGGTAACCGCCTTCCTCGTCAATCACGGCCATGTCAAACCCGCTTACGGCTACCGCGTCGACTACGCCGGGCATTCGGTGGTTCTGTCCGGCGACACCACTCTGGCGCCCAACCTGCTGGAACAGGCCAAAGGCGTCGATATGCTCATCCATTCCGTTGCAATCGGCAGCCGCGAACTGGAAAAGGCCGAACCGGCCTACGTCCATCATTTCTACGAATATCTTGCCAACCCCGAGACTGCGGCAGGCATCCTGGCCAAGACACATCCAAAGCTGGCCGTCTTTTCGCACATCTCTCTCTACAGCAAGGGCAATGTCGCGCGCGCAACCCTTGGCGAACTCGAGAGCCGGATCAAGGCCGCGTACGACGGAACCTTCCTCGTCGGCCAGGATCTCATGTCTTTCGACATCGACGATTCGGGCGTACACCCCGAACCCTACACCCTCGACATGCGCTGGCAGGAACCGGGCCAATGACCGGCGTGTTCGCGCACACAGGGCGGATCTCCAGATCCGCCCTGGCGATCACTTCGGTGCTTGCATGTCTGGCCTCCGGTGCGAGCTACGCCGACGCTGAACCGACCGCGCAATATCGCGAGGTGCGCCCGCCGGGCCGTGCCGGCGCAATCACGCTGCTCGAAAGCCCGGCCCGTGCCGACGATAGCCCCGAAGTGTGGTTCGTGCGCAAGGGCGGGCTGAGCGTGCGCAATGTCCACGCATCGACGTTGACGCCCTATCTGCCCGCCAAGGGCAAGGGCACCGGTGCCGCGATCGTGCTCGCGCCAGGAGGTGCGTTTCGCATGCTCGCCATTGAGGCCGAGGGTGAAAGGGTCGCGAAATGGTTCACGGCCCGCGGCATCGCGGTCTTCGTATTGAAATATCGGCTGCGGGCGACGTCCCGCGATGGATCACGCTTCCTTGCGGAGATGGACAACATCGCCAAGCTGGTCGCTGCCGACCCGCACGCTTCCGAAACGCCCGACTACGCGTTCGAAGACGGGCTCGCGGCACTCCAGGTCGTTCGCGACAATGCGAGGCGTTGGGGAATCGATCCTCGGCGCGTTGGTGTGGCGGGCTTCTCGGCAGGCGCTCGGCTGTCGCGAGACCTCGCGCTGCACGCGCCAGCCGGAAAAGGTCCTGACTTTGCCGCAACGATCTATGGACCGATGATTGCGGTCGACGTACCCGCCAGCGCCCCGCCACTCTTCGCCGCCCTGGCTGTCGATGACCCGGTGTTCGGAAACACCGACTTGGGCATCATCAACAGCTGGCGCCAGGCAAACAAGCCCGTCGAGGCCCACCTCTATCAAAAGGGCGGGCACGGGTTTGGCGCGGGGCGCAAGGGGGAGACGAATGCCTTGTGGATGGAGCAGTTTCATACCTGGCTGGGGATGAACGGGTTCCTTTCCGACACTGTACACGGAATGCATTCTCGCGATCGGGAGCAGGGCTGACCAGGAGATCCTGACGAGCGAGTCGTCATCGCGCGGGCTCGTGAGTTGTCGCCATTTTCGGATTGTCCGGGCTTTGCGCTGCGAAATCCGGATTGCGACGCGCCCAAAAGCTATCGATTGTCGTCACTGCAATCATGAACGCATTAATCGAGAAAAAACAAGGCGGCGCAGATCGCAACTAAAAAAATGGCTCTCACTCAATATCGGGGGGCGCAAAACAGGGATCGGCAAAAATGTATATCTTTAAATCGAAAATCCGTAATCGAATATTTATGACTTCGACCTCGCTTCTGGTCGTGGCCGTACCGGCCTCGTTGGCGCACGCGCAGGAGGCCGAAGGCGGAGAAATCGTCGTTACCGCGCAAAAGCGTGAGGAAAAGCTCGCGCAAGTACCCGTGTCGATGTCCGTCGTCGGGGGAGGAGACCTCGATAAAGCCAACTCGCAGAGCGTGGCGGACATCCTCAACTCGGTCCCGGGCATCGTCGCCACGAACTCGGGTCAACCGGCCAGCCCGAACTTGGCCGTCCGCGGTGTCGCGGCTGCCGGCGCATACAACTCCGGCTCGACGCCGATCGGGTACTATCTCGATTCTGCGCCCTTTGGTTTCGTTCGTACGGCCAGCGTTCCGGATCTCGACGTCTACGATCTCAGCCGCATCGAGGTCCTGCGCGGACCCCAAGGCACGCTTTACGGTGCTGGTTCGCTCAATGGCGTGGTTCGTGTTCTCACCAACGACGCCGATCTCAACGACTTCGCCCTCAAGGGGCGCGTCGCGTTTTCCGAGACCGAGCACGGCAGCGGAAACCTGCGTGGGGACGCTGCCCTCAACGTGCCGATTATCGAAGGAACGCTCGCCGTGCGCGGCGTGGTCAGCTACCAGAACATGGGGGGCTGGATCGACAAGCCGTCACGCAACAACGCCAATGGCTTCGATAGCCGCACCTATCGTTTCAAACTGGGCGCACAGCCCACCGATCGCCTGAGCCTGACCGGGTCGCTCTGGTTGTCACGGCAAAATGCGGATTCGTCCGCGACGTCCGCAAACAACCGCACCAGTCCGCTTCGTGACGTCGAGAACGCGACCTCGAAGTTCGATATCTATGGGCTCAAGGCGGCCTATGAATTCGATCCGGTGACGCTCAGCAGCAGCACAAGCTACATCAAGTACTTCACCGAATCGAACGTTGATCAGATACCCGCCGGCCGTTCCGACGTGCTCAAGTTCCAGTTCCACGCCAAGACATTTTCCGAGGAGCTCAATCTGACCTCGACGTCGGACGGCCCCTGGAAATACACCCTTGGCGGAATCTACCGGGATGCGCGCGATACGCACTTCGCCCAGTTCTATTCGGGCGACGGCACCACCGACAATCCCACTAATCGTTATCCCCAGTTGATCGATTATAGATCGCAATCCTGGGCGACTTTTGGCGAACTTACACGCTACTTCTTCGATAAGAGGCTCGAACTGACCGGCGGCCTTCGCCACTTCGAAGACACGGTCACGATGGACGAAAAGTCGCACATTTCGAACACGCTTCCTTCCTCCTACGTCTACACAAAGAGCAAGTTCAAGGCCACCACACCCCGAGTCATCCTGGCCTGGCATCCCGATCTCGACACGAATTTCTACGCCTCCTATTCTCAGGGGTTCCGCTCGGGCTTCGAACAACTCCCGGCCGTCAAGGCTGCGGCGCCGGATCTTCCGGCCGCGAACCCGGACAAGCTGCGCAATTATGAAATCGGTGCCAAGGGCCGGCTCTTCAACGGCCTGTTCGATTACGACGTGTCCGGCTACTACATCGATTGGAAGGACGTCCAGATGCCCATCCGCGTCACGGTCGACGGTGTTGGCCGTGTGGCCGTGCTCAATGCGGCTTCGGCAAGCGGCCCTGGTGTCGATGTCTCGGCAACCTTGAACCCGCTCTATGGCCTCTCCCTGTCGGGACAGGTCAGCTGGAACGACCTGACCGTTGATGAAGATGTGGCGTCTGGCGGCACCATCCTGTTCGCGAAGGGCGACCGTCTTTCGAATTCATCCAAGTACACCGTCGGACTGTCGGCGCGGTATCGCTTCGATCTTCCAGGCGACTACACGGGCACGTTCCTTGTCGCTGGCAACCGGATCTCGCCGCAAAGCGCGGTCACTCTCAACGGCACAAGACGGGTGGCCGTCTACTCCGACACCATCGATACGGTCCGGGCCAGCTTTACCCTGGATGCTCCCCAGAATTGGAGCTTGCGGGCTTTCGTTGAAAACCTGACGAACGAGAATGGAGCGACATTGGCCAACACCACCTCGCCCATTTACAACGCGCATCTGCGTCCACGGACCTTCGGGCTCGAGCTCTCGTTCCACATGTAAGGCGATCGAGACTTCTCAAAACTCATACTGATCGCGTCCCACCCTCACATCCTGCGATCGACCTGCTGCCGTGCCGTGCGCACGGCAGCAGGTTCTTTTTTTGTGGGAGGAGGGCTGGTTTGCGGTCGCGTCCGGCGAAGGGACCAAGACGCGACTGGAATGGAGGGCTCTGCGCACGCCCAAGTCCAGTCGGTCCGCGCCGACGGGCCTTTTCGACAAGCCTTTCGCGAAGGCTGATGATCGCGGGGAGAAACGTCGCGCCCTGATCCAATCCGTGAAGCGGGCCAGGTCGGACAAGGACCTGCGCCAGCCTCCTGGAAGAGATCAAGGCAGCGCCGTAAGGCGAATGCCCGCACGGGCGGGCACCGGGCTCTATCTCCGCTGCGCTGCGACCAAGCCCCTCATGGGGTCTTGGCGGCTGACGCCGTCACGATCCCTTTCGCAGGTCATCGGCTTGGTAGGCGACACGTCGGCGTGAGCGCGTTGCGCCGTTATCCCTGCTCCATTTCAGGCTTCGCCTAAGGAATCGCGCGTGCCGCGCGATGTGGATCGTGGAGCCAGCAGCATGCCATCACCCCCTTCGCCGCCTCGCAGGGTCCGCGCGTTGCAGAACCGGTTTCGGCCACAACGAGTTGCGTCGCGGCCAAGCTGCGCCAGGCGAAAAGGGGCCGGCGGCGTCTGTTCGACCTGAAGAAGCGCCGGCCCCTTTTCGCCAGGCTTCGCTAAGCCCCTCCCGTGCCTGTTGTGGCCAAGAGCCCGCTCCTGCGCCTTCGGACCTGCGAGGGCGGCTCCGGGTGCGATGACATGCAAGCCGGCCCACGCTCCCTTGTCCGTTCAAGCAGAACCGGCCGCGCGTGCGGCCGGTGCGTCTTTGCCGTTGGTGGGCCGCTGGCGCGGCCGTTCGATGCTCAGGCTCACCAAATACGATGGATTTTTGTCAAGAAAACAACACGATAGCAGTCTTATGGGGCTGGTGTAGAGTTCTCTTGTGGCCGGGAAAAAGAAGCGGTCCACATGCAAGAGAAAGGATGAAGTCATGAAGATCGGTAGCTTCAAGTTCGACGAACGCGCAAGCGACATCATTGGCAAGATCGCCACGCGCGAGATGCGTTTTCCCTATCTCATCATGCGCCGCGTCGAAGATCGACAGAGCGACAGCGCCCCCGTCTATGAAATCTACGAAACCAACCGGGCAGGCGACGAAATCCAGATCGGTGTCGTCTGGGAACGCAAGATGCGCTCCAATGACGAGATTTTCCTGTCCGGCATGGTCGATGATCCCAGCTTTCGCGAGCCATTGCCCATCGCCCTGTTCGGGGACGAGACGAGCGGCTTCGACGTCCAGTGGCGGCGCGAACGCGAGCGCGAAGGGCAGGGCGGCAACTACGGCGGGCGCTCGGGTGGCGGCTATCGCTCCGGGGGCTTTGGCGTGCGCACCAGCGGTGGCTTCTCCGGTGGCAGCACCGCAGGGCCGGGCGGCGAATATACCGGCAATGGGGGCGGACTGGACGATGAAATCCCGTTCTGAGCCAAGCCACTGAGACGGGCCGGGGGAGCGCTGCAACGCTTCCCCGGTCCTCAACCGTCAACCTTCATAAGGAGTGCGTCCCATGAGCAAGCCAACGGCCTTGGCCAGCAATAGCAGCTTTGACGACCTGCCGGAACTCTACGAGCAACTTACCGCCACCCCCGACTTTATCGCCTCGTTCGGCGATCCTCTCCCGCTCACCATCGTGGAAGCAGGTGAGGAACCGGGGGAATTTCTGATGCCCGATCCGCTGGCCGCACAAGCCGAATGCGGCGGCATCATCGCCGCGATTTTCGACCTTCTGACCGACACCCGACTGGAACCGCTCGCCACCGAAATCGCATGGGGCTTCGTCAACAGCTTCCATTTCGTGGCCAGCAAACTGGAAGGCCGCGAGGACAGGCTGGCCGATACCCTGCGCGACATGGCCCGTCGTCTGGAACCGGGCGAGGTGTTCAACAAGGAACTGGAGGACACCCAGCTTGAATGCCAGTCGGTTGCCGAGCAGCGCGCCGCCATGGAAGCCATGCGCGACTATGCCGCCGCCATGTTCCGCGCCTGTACCGGCCGACCGTGGTCCCCCGCCAAGGGATCGCGGGCGTCCCACGTCACCACCGCAAGTCAGATCGCCGTTCTCGACTTCCTGCGCGCGAGGTCTGAACGGCGGCGCGAGCGCTACGACCCGCAAGGCCCCATCGTCGTCGTCTCCGGTCCCAAAGACTGGCACGACTGGCGCATAATCTGGGCCCGGCTCGACCAGATCAGGACGCGCATTCCCCATATGGTGCTTGTCACTACAGGGCAGCGCCTTGGCGTGGACGCCGCTGCCGCCGCTTGGGCCGAACAGCGCGGGGTGGTCTGCATCGCCTTCGGCCTCCACGGGCACGGCAACGGCAAAGCCTTCAAGCGCAATCGCTCGATTGCCGAACTGCAGCCGGTTGAGGCGTTGCTATGCGAAGGCTCCGGCATCCAAGCGAGCCTTTACGACCTGTTCAACCCAAGCCACGGTCGCCGCGTCCCCACCCATGTCTTCCTGAAAACCGATCAGGAACCCACCGCGCCCATCCGGCGCAAGCGCCGCGTGATCACCGCCTGACCCGCCACCCGGCGCGAAGGCAAAGGGAACCGGAGCGGCCCGCCGCCCCGGTTCCTTCTCGCTCATTCCGCCGGGCCGCTCTGTTGTCCCGGGTGAACGTCGCCGGTCTTGCCACGCGGCGACGTGCGGGTCTTTGCAGGGGGAGCTAGAGACTTTGCCCCGTCGCCAAGGATAGGCAGCGCCTTCAAGGCGGCTAGCGCAGCGACGCCGCCAACCCGGATCGCCTGGCCCAGCACATCGCGGAACTCGCGTTCGCTCAAGTGCTCTACCGGCAATTGCGCGACGAGCTTCCCATAATGCGCGCGCACCGTGCGTCGGACCGTTTCCGCTTCGCTGGCAAGTCTGCGCTGGTCGGCCTCGATCTTCGCCAACCGTTCCCGCTCACTCATCTTGGGCATTGTCATCGACTCCTTGCTGCAAGGAGGTCTGTCCGCCAGCGCCGATTATTCCCCAAGCAGCGCCGCCGTGCAATGCCCCCAGCCCCTGAACAGGAAGGGTTTACAGCCGCACGTAGCCCCCAGCCGAAAAAGCCGCCCCGAACCAAAATCGGCAGGCGCAGCGGGCAAGCGCGCTGCGGAAGGCCGGACGCACGCCGGAGGCGGATGTAATGCACCCCACGCACGGGTGCTGCGGGCGCGAATCGCCAGGGTTTTTGCGGCTTTGCGCCGGCGCAGCGTGGCAGCCGCTTTGGCACTGAGCGGCTCCCGCCGGCAGCCGCGACGTAATCCGGCATCGACTACAACATTGATCCGGCTTGGCAACTTCCGGCTGCCACCGGCAGTTTTCATAAATAGTTGAGATCGCCAAGTAATTTTGCTAAAAAAATGCTGCTTCACCACGTTTCTGGCGTGTCGGACAAGGAGTCCGCCACGTGGCACGCATCACCATCCGCATAGATGACGACCTCTATGCACGCCTCACCGTGCAGGCGCGCAGTGCAGGTCTGGGCGCCGCGACTTATTGTCGCGACATACTCGAACGCTTCGAGGGAACCGATCCATCGGGCTATCATGCCCGCTTCGATGAGGTCCACGCGACCCTCATCCAGGCCTTCGCCATTCTCGCCACATCGGTCGGCGAGCGGTCGCCCGACATCCTCCAGAAGGGATTGGCCGAGGCACGGCGGCTTCTCCACGAACGGGGCCTCCTCGACGGCGCGGAGGACCGGTCATGAGCATCTTTCGCCACGATACGCTCGGCTCCTGGACGAGGGGCGGGCAGGCCATCGTTCACAATGTGCGCATGACCACGCAGGTCTTCTTCCAGACCCTGCTCGCGGGACTGGCAATCTGGATCGGCGGCACCCTCTGGTATGCGCTGGAGAAGTCGTCCGCTTTTGAACGCTTCGTACTCATGAAGCTGGGCCAGGCGACCCTGATGGGGGACGCGGTGCCGGGGAACGTCACCCCCATATTGTTCAAGACGCCGCAGGGTCAGCAATATTGGACCAGCCCCAGGGCGCTGATCGATTCCGGCCTTGCTCATAAGACACTCCACGCCTTTGAGGTCTATCTCATCCATGGTGCGGCGCTCTCCGGCCTGTTCGCCCTGGTCACGCTCGGATGGGCCTGGTTTTACTTCACCCGCACGGGAAAGGGCCTCGGCTCCAACCAGTTCCTGCGCGGGGCCCGGTTCGGAACCGCGCGGCAGGTCCGCAGGGCGCTGTGGCGCAGCTCCAAAGGCAGCTTCGACATTGGCGGGGTCAATGTGCCCGATGCCTTCGAGCCGGAGCATATCCTCATCTGCGGGGCCCCGGGTACCGGCAAGACCAATATCATCGTCAAGATGCTCGACGGGATCCGCAAGCGGCGTCGGCGCGCCATTGTCTACGATACGGCGGGCACTTTCGTTGAGAAGTTCTACCGACCGGGGATCGATGTCCTGCTCAACCCGCTCGATGCGCGGGCGGATTGCTGGTCGCCCTGGGTCGATGTGCCGCGCGACTATCATTACGACCAGATCGCCGAGTCCACCATTCCTGACAAGGCAGGAGATCCCTTCTGGGCGAAGGCCGCACGCGGCACGCTCGTCGCCGTCATGAGGAAGCTTGCACGGCAGGAACGCACCTTGGTCTCGATCCTGCTCGACACCTTGCTGCGCTCCCGGTTGAAGGATCTGGCGGCCTTTGCGGCGGGTACCGATGCGGCGGCCTTCATCTCGACCGAGGGGGAGCGGACCAGCGCGGGAATTCAGGCCGAGCTTGCCTCCGTGATGCGAAGCTTCTCCTATCTCGACGATACCGCCGATGGCTTCTCGATCCGTGACTGGGTCGCCAACGAAAGAGATGACAGTTGGCTCTTCATCACCGTTAAGGCGGATCAGCTTCCCTCACTGCGTCCCCTGATCACGGTGTGGCTCGACATTGCGATCAGCGCGATCATGAGCATGACGCCCGATCGCAATCGGCGCCTCTATTGCGTGATCGATGAACTGCCCACACTCCAGCGCCTGCCGTCACTTGGCGACTTCCTCGCCCGTGCGCGCAAATATGGCGGTTGCGGCATCCTCGGGTTTCAGAGCTACCCGCAGCTCGAAGCGACGTACGGTATCCAGGATGCCGCGGCCATCACCGGCTACTGCTCGACTTGGGTGGCTCTACGAGCAAACGACACCCCCACCGCGAAGCATGTCAGCGAAAACCTGGGACAGGTCGAGCAGGTCGAGGCCAACGAGGGCATGTCCTATGGCGTGAATGATATGCGCGACGGTGTGAACCTCTCGCGCATGCAGGTGACCCGGCCCCTGGTCATGCATACCGAGGTTACCAACCTGCCAAACCTCACCGGCTATCTGCGGTTTGGGCGCAACCTGCCTGTGGTTCGTTTTGAGGACGGGTACAACAAGGTGGTATCCATTGCCGAAGCGTTCGAGGAGCGGACGGGAACGCCCCTTCGAATGATCGTTTCCGCAGAGCCATCGCCGCCTGCGGCACCGGTACCTGCAACACCTGAAAGGCCGAAGGCCACGCCTCCCAGGCGGCGGCGCACCGCTCCCAAGGCCAAGGAGGCGGAGCTGCCGCTTCTTACGCCAGCGGAGAACCAAGCCTCTGACGATCGTACTGCGGATAAGGACCCGACGTCAGGCTCCGACGCGCCGGAGAAGGATGGAAAGTCGCCAAGCGTACCGCCGCCCCTCGAGCTCTATGGCAAGCCTGCGGGCTTCCGACTGAAGCAGCATGGCCGCCGTGACGGTGCGCGCAACAGCTCGAGGCCAGCATGATCAATCCGATCCGCCTCAAGGGGAAGCCCGGAAACATTGCCCGCTACTATACGGTCGGCGATTACTACACCAAGGGCGCCACCGAGCCTTCGGAATGGGGCGGCAAGATTGCCGCCGAACTCGGGCTGGAGGGCAAGGTCGACCCTGCCGTCTTCAAGGATCTGCTCGCCGGCAGGATCGGTGATCAGCAGCTTGGACGGCGCCGCGCCAATGGCGAGGTTCAGCATCATCCAGGATGGGACTTTGCGGTCAACGCGCCCAAGTCGGTATCAATCATGGCGTTGGTCGCGGGCGACGAGCGGATCATTGCCGCGCATGAACAAGCTGTCACCGCCGCGCTGTCCTATCTCGAAGAACATGCGCACATGCGCCATCGCGTCGATGGCGAAGTGACCGAGAGGACAACCGGGCGTCTGGTCTGGGCACGCTTCACAGAGCATGCCTCGCGCGAACTCGATCCCCATCTTCACACCCATGTGGTCGTGATGAACATCACCGACGAGCAGGACGGAGCAAAGAAGGTCAGCCTTGAGACGCGCGCCATGTTCGCCGAACAGATGGCGGCCGGGCAGGTCTATCGCAATGAACTGGCCCATCTCCTCTGGGAGCGCGGGTATGAAGTGGAGTTCGATCCCCGGCGCGGGCTGTTCGAGATTACCGGAGTTCCCAAAGACCTGATCGCGCAAATGTCCCAGCGCGCCGAGCAGATTGATGCCCACGCGAAGGAAAACGGCCTGAACGGGCAGGCCGCGCGCCAGCAGGCGTTCTATGCGACGCGTGGTCCAAAACAGAAAGCCACGCTGGACGATCTACACCGGCAATGGGGCGATCGGCTGGGCAAGTTTGCCGACGCGGTAAAGGGCACGCGCGTTGAGGCCGAGAAGATCGGCGAGCGTGCAGTTGCTGTCGATGCGCAAACGGCGGCCCGCGCCATGCTGTTCGGCCTGCGGCAATCGGAAGGCAAGGAGGCCGTCAACAATCTTGGGCGGTTGTTGCAAACGGCGCTGGCCTCGCATGTTGGCGAGGTGCGGCTTGCTGACGTCCGTCCTCTGGTCGAGGAGCATCAGGCGCGGGAAAAGCTTCTGGGAACGCGGTACCCTACAGGCGACGAGGTGCATACACGCGGGCGGACATCGCGAAAGACCGCTCGCCTCGAACTGGCGCTATCAGACCATCTGGCACTTGCGCTTGACGATGCCAGCCCGCTCGCCGGCATCGAGGCGCTGCGCGACGCCGGGATCGCCCACAGTCTCACGCGTGAACAGAGAGGTGCGCTCGTTCATATCGGCCTCACTGATCACCGGGTGGTTGCGGTGCATGGCGTCGCCGGTTCCGGTAAATCCACTATTATCGGTGCGCTGCGTGAAGCGACAGGCGAGGGGGCTACTCTCATTGCCCTTGCGCCGACATCCTCTGCCGCGGCGGAACTGGGACACAAAGCCGCTATCGAATCGCGCACAGTGGCAAGCTTGCTCGCCACCGGCGGCGCCAGGCTCGATGACACTCATGTCCTCGTCGTTGACGAGGCGGGCCAGCTGGGGAACCGTCAGGCCCTCCGCCTGCTTGAGATCAGCCGGGCAACTGGTGCACGGCTCATCCTGCTTGGCGACACCCGGCAAACCGGCGCAATCGAGCAGGGCAAACCTTTCTGGTTGATGATGCGCCTCGGGATGCCCAGAGCCGAGCTCAAGGAGCCGGTCCGGCAGGAGACCGACAAGATGACGCAGGCCGTGCGACTGGCGCGCCTTCAGAATTATGACGGCTCACTTGGCGCACTGGACAAGGTCACCACCGGGGACGCGAGCGAGAAGTTGGCCGCCGCGCTGGTTGCGGACTGGACAAGGCTCAGCCCGGAAAAGCGCGCGAAGACCAACATATTGGTGCTGGAAAACGCCACGCGGCTAATCGTCAACACCAAGGTCCGCGAAGCGATGAAGGCCGAAGGCAGCCTTGCGGCCGAGGAAGTCCGGCTTTCGATCCTGTCGCCTTCGGGCATGACCGATCAGGAAAAGCACTTCGCGCGCTTTTATGCGCGCGGGCAAGTCGTGGTTTTCGCCCGTGACAATGCGGGGCTGGGGATAGCCAGGGACGCCGAATACAAGGTCGTCGGCACCGGGCGTGATGCGCGGGGGCGCCCGACGGTCGATCTGGTCGATGAGCACGGGCGGATCATTCATTGGGATCCGCGCCTTGGCCGCGCGTCGCAGCTCAATGTCTTTCTGGACGAGAAGCGCGACCTTGCCGCAGGCGACCGCATCCAGTGGCGGCTGGTCAACAAGGAACTGGGTCTCAAGAACGCCGAGCGCGGCAGTGTGGAGCGAATGGAGGGCACGGTTGCGACCATCGTCTGGGACCGCGATGGTCGGCGTCAGCAGGTTGATCTCTCCCGGCACAAGAACTGGGATCATGGCTATGGCGAAACCGTCTATTCGGCCCAGTCCAAAACCTATGACCGGGTCTATGTACTGGCGCCGGTGAACTCGCCGCTGGTAACCGGTCAGAATTACTACACCGCCATCACTCGTGCCCGGTTCGGCGTGAAACTCTGGACAGAGGACCGTGACCGCCTGGTCGAAAAGCTCAAGCAGCGATCGGGTGAGAAGACCTCAGCGCTTCAAGGATTGGGCAGGATCGAGCGTGACAGCGTCCAGGGGCGGTCGGCACGGCAATCAGAGCGATGGGGCCGACTTCGAGAAGAGCAGCGCCAAGATCGTGCGGTGCGTAAAGAGCGTATGGCAGCCCGCTCCAGGTCGCAGGATATCAGGACGCCCGATGGATTGGCGCTGCGTATTGCAGGCCGGGCGCAATCCGCTGCGTCCTTTCTGGACCGTTGGCTCATCACGCTGCTCGATCGAAGTCAGAGACGAGACGAATCAGCGCGCCCAGAAGAGAATGCTTCGCAACCAGTTCGCACTTCCCGCCAGAACTCTGCTAAGCGGCAAGGAGGTGACCATGAACGCTAAGTGCAGTCTGGCTCTCGTTGCCAGCTTTAGCTGCGTGCTTTGGATTGATGTGTGTTGCTGGTCGACGCCTGTGTTGGCTCGAAGAGCGGCGGACGAAGCACAAGAAGCCATCATCGGTCGATGCATTCATGAAGCGGCAGGCGGGCAGCTCTGGTTGGAACGGACGTTATGGGGCTTGCGCGATCAGGAAGCGGGATGGATTGGTGCAGAAATCGCGAACGCGAACGGGACCCACGATCTTGGGCCACTGCAAATCAACAGCTTCTGGATAAAGCCTCTCGCGCGACTGACGCAGCGTCCTCCTGACAAAGTCCGCCAGTGGCTGACTGGTGACGCCTGTTTCAATGTGCAGGCGGCCAGATGGATTTTCTTGGCTGGTTTACGGACGAGCAAGACCTACTGGCAGGCGGTCGGAGCTTATCACAGCCCAACATCTTCGCGCCAGGCCAAATATGCCGATGCGGTGGCGCGCAAGCTGAGGAAGCGCTTCGGCATCGAGGTCTTTCCTGTGACCAGCGATCAGCCCCTCTCTCGAGAAGAACTGTGATGGACGGTATCCACTGGACAAATGCTCATGCTTGAGCGTTCGCAATTTGGTCAAAGCCCCAATCCGGGAGGCAATTCGGGTTTTGTCACGGCGGATGAGTTCGCCCAGTTGGCACGCCTCTCACGTCGTCAGATCGACAGACTTCGAAAATGTCGACCTGCCGGTTTCCCCCGTGAATACGAGTTGGGCAGTGGCCTTAGTAAATACCGAAGGTGTCCTCGATTTCGCCTGAGCGAGGTCGAGGCATGGCTGGAATCCCGCGCGCTTTGGTGAGTTAGTATGTACTGCACGATCGCAAAAGTAGGAAAAGGGGGGGCTCCGCGGCGTTCCACGCGTCTTCAAGGCGCGAGGAACCTGAGCAATGCCTCCCGGAAATGCTCAGGCCGCTCCATATGGGGTACATGGCCAACTTGCGGAAACGAAACGAATTGGCCGTGTATCAGGTCTCCTACGGCGGATTGTGCAGCCTCATGGATACCTGGCATTCGCGCACGCGCTTCTGGCGTGGCGTATCCTACCAAAGGCGCAGAACGATCTGCTGTCCCAGCGGTCAACAAGACTGGCATCGTTAGCAACGAGTAGAGCGGACGAACCGGCTCGCGATAAATCATCTGGTATGTCAGCGCAGATGCCCGGGCAAAGCGGTCGAATTCGCCCGAGAGAGAAACGCGCATGCGCCAGGTCACGAAGGGCTCATATTCCTTCGCATCAAGGAGAGGGAAAAAGTGCCCAATGAATTTGCGGTAGCTTTCCGCAGAATATGCGTGTTCTGCGGAGACCAGAGTGGACGTTTCCTGAGGCGAAATGAAGCTTCGATAATCTATGAGGCCAATCGGATCTTCGAGGGCAAGTTGCTCAATGCGTTCAGGAACCATGCTGGCTATGCGAACTGCCAGAGCGCCGCCGGTGGAATGGCCCAGCATGCTGAAACGCCCAATCTTCAGTTCGCCGATCAAATCCAGGGTGTTGCGAGCCAATCCCTCGAAGGTGTAGGCCAGAGCTGGCTTGGATGACTTGTTGAAGCCGATCTGATCGGGGACGACAACCCGAAATCCCGCAGCGCGAAGCCAATCGATCGGTGCCGTCCAATAGCTGCTATCAAAGTTCTTTCCATGAAGGAGGACGATCGATCGCCCATTCGGCGTGCTCGTCGGGGCGAAGTCCATATACGCCATGCGTACAGCTTCGCCTTCCATGACTAGCGGATGAAATCGGACTTCGCCCGGATAGGGCCAGTCCTCAAGCCCAATCCCGAGCGCTCGCATCGGGGCTTGGTAGGATGGCGTCTCACTGAACGATAGGGCGGGTGTGCCGGTGCCGATAAATGTGGCGGCAGCAAATGATGAGGCAAGGGCTGTGCGGCGATCGATCTGCGGCAATGTTTTGGAAGATAGGAAATTCATGTGTCTATTCTGCCATGCTCGTCGTCGTTGCGCGAGGATAGTCGGTATATCCTTTCGCGTCGCCCCCGAACAGGGTCATGGGATCAAGATCGGCCTGGGCAATCCCGCGAGCCAGGCGAACCGGAAGATCGGGATTCGCGACGAAAGGTCTGCCGAACGCAACGAGATCGGCATAACCTCTGTTGAGGATCCACTCTGCCTTAGCGAGGTCGTATTGCCCGGCGACGATGATGGGACCTTGAAAGCGCTCACGGATGTCGGCTCGGAAGGACTCGGTAAATTCAGGCGCGTCGTCCCAGTCCGCTTCGACGAGATGCAGATAAGCAATGCCTTTAGCCTGGAGAAAGTCGGAAGCCTCCAGGATTGTGGGCAGAATGTCCGGACAGGCCATTCCCCTTGCAGTGAGAAATGGGGCAAGACGGATTGCAGTCCGTCCGGGGCCTACCGCTTCGGCGACGGCGCTCACCACTTCGCGGAGGAAACGGAGGCGATTTTGACGCGACCCCCCGTATTCATCAGTCCGGATATTGGAACTGGTTCGTAAAAATTGATCGATCAGGTAACCATTGGCGCCGTGAATCTCGACTCCGTCGAAACCCGCGCGCATCGCATTACGTGCCGCGGATGCATAATCGTCGACAATCGACCTGATTTCAGCTTGCTCCAGCGCTCGTGGGCGTGGACATGCAACCATGGCGCCTTGGCCCGTCGAAGGATCGGCCATCCAGACGGAGCCTTCGAAATCGAGAGCAGAAGGCGCTACGGGCGGCGCGCCTTCGTGAAAATCCGGATGTGACATGCGCCCGACATGCCAGAGTTGAATAAAGATGCGGCCTCCGGCGGAGTGCACCGCGTCCGTCACCGTGCGCCAGCCAGCAATTTGCTCAGGTGAGTAGATACCTGGCGTAAAGGAATAGCCCTTTCCCTGAGGCGATATTTGCGAGGCTTCTGTCACGATTAGGCCTGCAGATGCGCGTTGCGCGTAATACGCGGCATTAAGGGCGTTGGGAATGTCGCCCGGCTGGGCGCTTCGCGCGCGTGTCATTGGGGCCATGACAATGCGGTTGGGCAATGAAATTTCGCCTATTGTCGTGGGTTCAAAGAGAGATGAGGGCACGGTTGGCTCCAGTTCAGCATGGTAACCGACGAGGTAGATAATTTCCTGCTGGATTATTATGGGGCAGATGCCGAAAAGACTCTCCGTCAAATGGAAACAATGGATGCTGGACGATATCAATGAGATACGTACGTTCGTGCGTATCGCAGGGGAAGGAAGTCTTTCTCGGGCAGCTCAAACCATGGGGCTGTCGCTTAGTGTGGTCAGCAAGCGCCTGGCCACGCTCGAGGCGCGGACGCGAACACTGCTGATCGCGCGCAGTACCCGCCGTCTGGCGTTAACGCCAGACGGCCAAAGGTTCTTGGAACGTGCAAAGCGCATATTGGCTGAAGTGAGCGAAGCGGAAGCCATGTTGGCTCAAGGGGAGCTTGAGCCGCAGGGGCTCCTACGGATCAACGCGCCGGTCGCGCTGGGGCGGGCACATGTCGCGCCAGTCTGTCAGGAACTGGTCGAGCGTCACGGCAATTTAGAAATGGAATTGTCGCTCACCGATCGGCTTTCCGGCTTGATTGACGAGGGACTCGATGTGATTATCCGAATTGGTCAGCCTCAGGCGCCAGGGTTGGTGATGCGCAAGCTCGCTGATAATCACCGTGTAATCGTTGCATCTCCGCGATTCATTGAAAGGAAGGGGGCCCCTAGCTCTCCAGAGGGTCTTTTGGACTACGATTGTTTGCATGACGGTGACGGTAGCTTGTGGCAGCTTGTGCGACCTGATGGATCTCAGGCATCGGTTACGGTTACGTCAAGACTACGATGCAACAACGGTGAAGTCTGGGGCGATTGGGCGACTGGCGGCTTCGGATTGGCACTAAAGTCACTGATCGATGTGGCTGAAGACTTGCGCACAGGACGTCTGATCCGGGTATTGCCGCAGTGGAGTAGTCCCCCGGCACCGGTTTGCGCACTTCTGCCGGCACGTACTCTGATCCCGTCACGAGTTCGCGTATTCTTGGAGGCAATGGCGCTGCGACTTCGTCGGGCCAACGAAAGGAGTTCAAGCGCAAAAGCTGACGGGATCGGAGAAGGCGGTTGATCTTTGTTCCTTGCTGAAACCTATCTGCGTCTTCATTGCAGACCAACCGGCATGTGGGGCCTATGTTCGTTGGCAGCCAAGTTGGGCTGACAAATCGGGAACATCCGGGGTTTTCAAAAGGCTGTGACAGGGTTCTTGTCCGATATGCGCGGCTTCTTACAGACTGTCTGCCCGCGCTCGGGTTCGCGGTCTCAGCATGTCCAGACAGCGGCTTCGAACCTTATGCGAAGTGGAGAAATTATCGCGGAAAGTCGTGGGGCATGATTCGCCTGCCCTTCAGCGAGCCTTTGCAGCGCGTGCGACATGGTCACGCCGATCTAGTGCCGCAGGTTGGCTACGCCCAATTCTTCCCACATCCAGGCAAAGCTGTAACCGGCCATCTGCTCGTTGCCGGATTTGGCGGTCCCGTTCTCTAGGTACTTCAGCCATTCCACCACCTGTGTGCGCCCGGCCTTGGTCGTGACGGCTTGCCGCGGCGTCTTGTCACCCAGAGCTGGGACCGGTTCGTCGAGAACCTGTCGGTATTGTCGGTCCATCATGTCGCGAACGATGCGCTGCATCTCCGCAGCAGGGATCTCCGGCTCGGCGGCTTCGTCGCGCTCCTGTCGTTGTTCAGCCATCATCTGGGCAACGGTGCGGATCTCGGTCAAAGGTGCCTGCACCAGATCGCCCAGCAAGGGGATGAAGAAGTCCCGGGCACGCTGCGCGCGTTCGGCGCTGTTGATCTCGATCGTCAGGAAACGTCCCGCCAGCTCGGCATTTCCAAGGATCGTCGAGCCATCGTCCATGGTCGATGCCAGCACTTGCCCGCCGGGCTGCACGGACCTCCTGGATTTGACGCGCTTGTCTTCCAGCCAATTCCAGAATTTGGCGGAAGCGGGCGACAAGGTGGGCAGGGTCTGGAAACGGGCTGCGATCTGCTTTTGTGTCACGCCTTTGGGCAATGGGAAAACCAGGCGATGGAAAAGAATGTCATCGCCGTCGCTGTTGACCAGATTGGGCATCGGCGGGCCCATGACACCGGCAGCGTCCAGCAGCCAGGTCGAGGTGATCACGGGCGCGCTGTGGCGCAGCAGCACCGCGCGGTCGGTTACGTCGAAATCAAAGTCCGGGTCGGGCTTGGCGCCGATCTTCGTAAAGCCATCGATCAACTGCTCGCTGCCATCCGGACTAAATGCCAGCAAGGCTCCAGAAATGACGGCGCCGCCTCGGCCGACGATCAGGCGCGTGGCAATCCGGTCCCAGTTGTGCAAGCTGCTGCTCGCGCTGCGCTCCTCAACGGTGACAGGCTCGCCGTCCTGAAGCAGGTCGCGCAAACGCATCGACTTGCCTAGCACAATGTCGCTCACTTCGTAGAGTGACATCGGTGTCTGACGCAGGGCCTTGATATAGGCTTTGACGGAGGCCTTTTCGTTCCAGCCACGTCGCTTCAGGTAATCGTCGGCGAGATTTTCGCCATCGAACTCGCGCCCGATCAGGTCTTCGAACGCGCAGCCCCACAAGGGACCTTCCCAGTGCGGGCCAACAATGTCGAGCAGTTCGTCGAAATCGACATCGAGCTCGTCGGGCGCCGGTCCGAAATGTTCTTCCAGACACTCCTCAAGCCGTGTCTTCCAGGGTTCGCGCCCAGCATATTTGATCAGGCCGGACAGGTCATGGATCGCGCGCAAGGGAAGGGCTCCTGGAGATGGTTCAATGGCACGATAATGCCGAGCCATTTGTTCCTATACGTCAAGCGAATTCGCAGCGACAGATCGCGCATGCTTGGCGAGCTAAATGCCGGCGGAGGTGTGTCGGGGAGACGCAAGCGCAAGCCTACCGGTGAAAACGCCAACGCGGTGAAAAGACTTAGGAGCGCGCACCGGACGCGCGATACATGGTGGCATTCATGAAACACGACCTCGAGCCATGAAAGAGGGCCTGACGCAGTCCTTGTCCGGACAGCGTCAGGCGGGGGTCAGGCGACCATGGCGATCAGGGTTTTGGCGACATCCTCGCTGCTGGCCGGATTTTGCCCGGTGACCAGCTTTCCATCGTGGACCACGAAAGGCGCCCAGTCTGGGCCCTTGCGGTAATCGGCGCCCTGCGCGATGAACGTGTCCTCGATCAGGAAGGGCACCACCTCGGTCAGTTCCACGGCCTCTTCCTCGCCATTGGTAAAGCCCGTGACGGTGCGTCCCTTGACGAAGGGATCGCCATTGGCCGCCTTCACGTTCTTCAGCACGCCGGGGGCATGGCACACCAGACCGACCGGCTTGTCGGCCTTGGCGAAGCTCTCGATCAGGGCGATCGAGGTCGCGCTTTGGGCCAGATCCCACAGCGGACCGTGGCCGCCGGGGTAGAACACCGTGTCGAAATCGGCCTCGCGGACCGTATCCAGCTTCACCGTGCTCGCCAGAACGGCCTGCGCGGCAGGATCGGCCTTGAAACGCCCGGTCAGTGGCGTCTGGAAATCGGGTAGATCGCTCTTGGGATCGAGCGGGGGCTGGCCGCCAGCGGGCGAGGCGACGGTGATCTCGGCGCCCGCGTCAAGGAAGGTGTAGTAGGGGGCGGCAAATTCCTCCAGCCAGAAGCCGGTCTTCTTGCCCGTATCGCCCAGTTCGTCGTGGCTGGTCAGAACCATCAGGATTTTCATCGGTATTCACCTGTCTTGCCCGCCCGGCGCGAAATTCGCCGGATGCGGAAGGAATGGAAAGAGATATGTGTCAGTTCTTCGCGCTCAGCATGGTTTCGAGCACGGCCTGCTTTTCCGCATAGGGCGCGCGCAGCCGCTGGCCGCTGAGCCCTTCGGCGGACTGGCGCACGGTAGGGCGAAAATGGCTGAAACGGCGAAAACCATGCACACCGTGATAGGCGCCGATGCCCGAGGCGCCAACTCCGCCAAAGGGCAGGCTCTCGATCGAGGCATGCGACATGATGTCGTTGATGACCAGCGCGCCCGAGGTGACGCAGGCGGCGAAGCGCGCCTGCACGGCGTCGTCGTCGCTGAACAGATAGGCCGCCAGCGGGCGGTCATGGGCATTGATGCGGGCGATGGCCTGGTCCACGTCCATGGCAACGACGGGCAGCAGCGGGCCGAAGACCTCCTCCTGCATCACGCGCATGTCCTGTGTCGCGTTCAGGATCAGGACCGGCGCGATCTTGCGCGTGGCGGCGTCCTGCACGGGCTCTCCTGTGGGATTTAGCGGAACGATGGTCGCGCCCTTGGCTTGCGCGTCGGCGAGGAGGTCGAGCAACCGCTCGAAATGGTGCGGCGCGATGATCGAGGTGTAATCCTCGTTCGCCTGAATGCCGGGGAAGGCACGGGCCATGAAGGCCTTGGCCGCTTCCACGAAGCCGTCGACGGCATCGCTCGGCACCATGACATAGTCGGGCGACAGGCAGATCTGCCCGGCGTTGAAGGTCTTGACCGTCAAAGTCCGTTCGGCGGCTGTCGCAATGTCGAAGCCTTCATCGACCACCACCGGGCATTTCCCGCCCAGTTCCAGCGTGACGGGCACAAGGTTTTCCGCCGCCGCGCGCATCACATGGCGGCCGACCGCCGTGCTGCCGGTAAAGACCAGATGGTCGAAGGGCAGCGAGGTGAAGGCTTGCGCGACATCGGGTCCGCCGATCACCACGCCAAGTTCCTCGGCGTCGAAGGCATCGCCGACGAGGCGGGCGATCAGGTCCGAGGTGCGGGGCGTGAATTCCGAAGGCTTGATCATCGCCGTGTTGCCCGCCGCAAACACGCCGGCCAGCGGCGCGAATGCCAGGTTGATCGGGAAATTCCACGGGCTGACGATGCCGACCACGCCAAGCGGCTGCGGCTCGATCCAGGCAGCCATGGCCGGGTCGCTGACTTCGGCGGCTTCGCGCTGCATCCACTGGTCGACATGGGCGGCGCTATGGTGCAGCCCGGCCGCCGTGGTGGCAATATCGGCAGCCAGCGTATGGTAGGGCGCGCGATTGCCGAAATCGGCGCTGATGGCGCGCACCAGTTCGGCGCGGTTGTCGGTAATCAGGCGCGCGGCGCGTTCCAGCCGGTCGCGGCGCAGGGCCGCGTTCGCGGGACCGGCGGCGAGATGCGCCTTCTTCATGGCGCGCAGGATTTTGCTCAGGTCTTCGACAGGGTTGGTCATGGTATGTCCCTTGCAGATCAGGCCAGCGTCAGGGCGACGTCAATGTTGCCGCGCACGGCATTGGAATAAGGGCAGACTTCGTGAGCGGCCTCGATCAGGCGCTGCGCGGCCTCGCGCTCCACGCCCGGCACGGCAATGGCCAGCGCGATCGACAGACCGAACCCCTGCGTTGCCAACGGACCGATGCCGACGCTTGCCGTCACGGTGGTTTCGGCGGGCACCTTCATACCCAGCGGACCCGCAACGGTCTTCATCGCGGAGAGGAAGCAGGCCGAATAGCCGGCGGCAAAGAGCTGCTCGGGATTGTTGCCATGGCCGCGTCCGCCCAGTTCGACTGGCATGTCGAGCCAGACGTTGAGCGAGCCATCCGCGGTGCGAGCACGGCCATCGCGCCCGCCGTTCGAGGTCGCAGAGGTGGTGTAGAGGGTCTTGGTGAGCATGGGAAAAGGTCCTTTTGAAGCGGCAGTCGTTTTCGTTGCCGCCCTTCTAGGCCTTGCGGCCGGGCTTGACTCACAAGGCCAATGCAACCACCCATCAGAAATCTGATGGAGCCTGTTCGATGTCGCTTGTCCGTCTGCGCACCTTTGTCGAGGTTTACCGCCTGCGCTCGATCTCCGGCGCCGCGCGCAGCCTCAACCTGACTCAGTCCAACGTGTCCCAGCACATCGCCGGGCTGGAAGTGGCGATCGGCCACAGTCTGTTCGAGCGCCAGTCGCGCGGGGTAGAGCCGACCATGGCCGCCGATGATCTGGCACAGGATCTGGGTGACCTGCTCGACCGGGCGGAGGAAGCGCTGAGCAAGGCGCGGGCCCGTTCGTCCGATCTGGCCGGAGTGATCCGCATCATCGGCCATGCCGATCTCATCGCGGAGGAAATCGCCTTGCATCTGCCTGCGCTAATCGATGCGGGGATGCGGGTGCGCCTGCAACCGGCCCATCGCGATCTGGTGCAGCAGATGCTGCTGGAGGGGCATTTCGATCTGGGCGTTTCGGCCTATCCGATCATCGACTCGCGCCTGCATAGCGAGGTTATCCGCGAGGAGCCGGTCCACGCCGTGGCCGCGCCGCAGGTCGTCGCGCGGATACGCAGCGCGGTGTCGCTGGAGGCGGGACTTAAGGGGGAGCCGATGCTGGCCTACAATCTCGACCGCCCGCTGATCGATGCATGGCTGCGGCATCAGCGTTTGGGCCATGTCGACACGTCGCCTGCCGTAACCAGCCCGGATATGCGAGTGCTGCGTCAGATGTTACAGGGCGGCGTGGGCTGGTCGGTGCTGCCCGACTACTTGTGCCGCCGCGATCTGGCCGAAGGGCATCTTGCCATGATCGCGGTGAGCGGCCCGCCGCTAACCAATCCTTATTCGCTTGTCTGGCTGCCCACCGCCTTGCGCAATCCGCGCGTAGCCCATGCACGCCAGACGCTGTTGCGGCGGCTGCGCGACGGTTAAGTCGCGAGGGCTGGCGTACGAGGTTTACGATTTGAAAGGTCTATGATCCGCGGGCCACCGCCTCCTGGAGCTGGCGGGCTGGCCACGCGCCCTGGGTTCATCAAGGGCTGCCAGGTCAGCCATGCGCCCATCTATAACCTTGGGCAGTCATCTCCGCTGCATTGGAAGCGGTCGTTCACGCCTGTCGAGCTATCCGGCTTTGACAGGGAGGGCTTCAGCATAGTCCGTCAATCTCGATCGACCATTTTGGATAGGCAGCGGGATGCGACCGAGAGGGACCAGAATATCTGATCCGTCGACCGAAAATTCAGCCCTTTCGATCGCGCGAAGTTCGGTTGGACGGAACTGATCGAAGTCGTGCCCTTCCTGGCTGAAGATGAGATCAAGGCTCTGGGCGGACTTTATGAAAAAGGTCCTGATTGGGCGCCCAACGTCGTCATCGATGGAGCGCTTATTACCGGCCAGAACTCGGCTAGCAGCGAGGGTGTGGCTTTGGCCATGCTGGCCGCGGACTAGAGGGTAGAATAGCTGAGTAGGGCGAGGGCGACGCAACATTCCGCGCCGCCCTTTGCTCACCGGGCAGGCTCTTGGGCGTGATCGTCACAATGCTCAATTTCTCGCTACCTGAGAACCGGTGGCTCGCCCTCAACAATGGCGAATTCAAACGGTCGTTGATGCATCCATGAAGAGTTCGGCATTACGAGAGAGGTGACCGTCCCGCCAGACGAAGTGGATTTCAGTCCGGCCATGATCGCCAAGGGAATGTGCCTTCACCTGATTATGCCCAGGCAGCGTTTTCAAAATGGACCGCAACATCCAGGCCGCTCCCATGCCCGCGCTGACACAAGCCAGCATCGTATGGTAGGATTCGATTTCGATCACAGGCAAATCTGAGCGGCCGCCCGAAGCTAACCAGCGATCCATGCGGAAGCGAAAAGAACAGTCGTGCCGAAAGCCGTATAATTCGGCGCATTCCAGATCTGTCGGTGTCACTACGTCCCGGTGACCTGGATCTGTAACCAGGAGCATTTCGTCGACAAAGGCAATCCTGCTTCGCAGAGCTTTCGAACTAATCGGCCCCTCTGTCAGCGCGATGTCAAGGCTGCCATCGGCAATGTGCGCCACCAGATCCTCGGATGCCTGATGGCGCACATTGAGATGTATGCCGCGATGCCGCTGGCGCATGTAGCCGATTACCCGCGGCATATAATCGACTAGAACCACATCCAGTGCACCGACGGTAAGAGATCCGCTGATTTCTTCATCGCGCATCAATGCCCGTGTGCCATCCGTGAGATCGAGGATGCGCTGTGCATGTTCCAACAGCTGCCGCCCGGCCGGTGACAACGACATTCGCTTACGCTCTCGCAGGAAAAGCTGCTGCTTGAGGTCCTCTTCAAGCTGTTGAATGCGTACGGTGATGCTGGATGGTACTTTGTTGAGCACACGGGCTGCCGTCGAGATAGAACCGGACTGGGCAACCGCACAGAAGGCGCGAAGCTGAGGAATCTGCATCAATCATTCCGATTATGAGAACAACAAATTTCGATCTTTTCAATTTTTCGAATGAAAATCCAGCGTTAGATGAATGCTCGAAACCGGCGCCAGCCTCGCCGTTTCCGATTCTGATCCCATGGAGAGCATCATGGACTATCGACTTCTTGGCCGCTCAGGCCTCAAGATATCAACGCTTACACTTGGAACAATGACGTTTGGCGGCCAGGGAGCGTTCGCCAAGACAGGTGACACGGATGTGGAGGGTGCCCGGCGCCAGATCGACATGTGCATCGAGGCGGGGGTCAATAGCATTGACACAGCGGATATTTATTCGGCCGGAAAGTCAGAAGAAATTATCGGTGAGGCATTGACGGGCGGCCGTCGCGAAAAGTTGATACTTGGCACCAAAGTCCGTTTTCCAACCGGGACGAAAGGGCCGAACGAGCGCGGTCTGTCGCGACACCATATCATTCGCGCCTGCGAGGACAGCTTGCGGCGCCTCAGGACAGATCATATCGATATCTACTGGTGTCACGAGTGGGATGGCATGACCCCGGTGGAAGAGATACTCTCCGCTTTCGACATGCTTACCCGGTCTGGAAAGATCGGCTATCTCGGCATCTCCAATTTCTCCGGATGGCACGTTATGAAGATGATTGGAACTGCAGAGAAGGAAGGGTTGGTGCGTCCCGTCGCGCAGCAAATCCACTATACGCTGCAGGCGCGAGAGGCGGAATACGAACTCTTGCCCATCGGCGTCGACCAGGGTGTCGGCGGCGTGATTTGGTCTCCGCTGGCGGGAGGGTTGTTGTCCGGCAAATATCGACGCGGTAAGCCCGAGCCGGAAGGTACGCGCAAGGCCGCCAATTGGAACGAGCCGCCCGTGCGAGATGTTGAGGCGCTTTACGATATCGTCGAGGTGCTTGTCGAAGTGGCAGAAACGCGCGGTGACGGCGTGACCCCGGCCCAGGTAGCGCTTGCCTGGCTGCTGGCGCGACCCAGCGTGTCGAGTCTGGTCATCGGGGCGCGCACGGACGCACAATTGGCTGACAATCTGAAGGCGTGTGATCTGGTGCTGAGCAAAGAAGAATTCGCGAAGCTTGAAGCGGTGAGCCGCCCGCCTTTGCTCTATCCGTATTGGCACCAGTTGGATTCGGCGTCGGATCGGCTATCTCCTGCGGATTTGACGCTAATCGGGCCGCATCGCAACTGATACAGGCTATTGCCTTCGTGGTGCGGTCTGTCTCCGACGTTCGATGACAAATTGGGTTATGAAAGCGATGCTGCTCCACAGCATGCGGGCTCTCCGCTGGCGATGGATGACAAATTGGGTGGAAGGCACTGCAAAAGGAACTCGCCAGGCGGCATACTAAGGGCCAACCGGTAGCCCTGATGCCTCGCTGAGACGAGCGATGCTTCGGGCATGATTGCAACCCTGAGGTCGTGTGAAAGCTGTGACCTAAATTGTGCTGTCGCGCATTGTAAAAGGGATGAATTTGGTTGTCGCGTAATGTGCAGTTAGTTAATGACGGATGCTTCTAAGTGCCTGTAAATACTGCACATTACGCTCCAACTTTCAGCCTTTTAATCAGTAGGTCGCTGGTTCGAACCCAGCAGGGCTCACCATTTTCGCTTCTTAAGAGGCCGCGCGTTTGCGTGGCTTTTTTCATGCCCCGAAGATGCGGGCGATGGCCGAGGGGGCGGACGGGAAGTAGGTGTGCAGGTAGCTTGCCGTTAGCGAGCCTTCGATGAACAGGGCTTCGCCCTCGCGGCCATCGGGGGTGCGGGCGCGAGCCCGGAGAGCTTGCAGGGTTTGCATGCGCGAATAATGGAAGGTGTGACCACGCACGGTTTCGCCGTGGAGGTCGATCTCCTGGAGGCCGAGCGCGGCGAGGCGCGGTTGCATCGTGGCCGTGCCCGGCAGGAGACCGAGCAGCGCGGTACTCGCGCCCTCGCGGGTGGTCAGTCTGTCGAGGCAGAACAGCATGCCGCCGCATTCGGCGAGGATCGGGGTGCCCTGGCGATGGTGCTCCTTGAGCGCCGCGATCATCGGCTGGTTTGCGCCGAGGGTTTCGAGGTGCAGTTCAGGATAGCCACCCGGTAGCCAGATCGCATCGCAAGGTGGAATGGCTTCGTCCGCCAGTGGGGAGAAGAAGGCGAGGTGCGCGCCCAGAGCCGCGAGGCAGTCGAGATTGGCGGGGTAGATGAAGCCGAAGGCCGCGTCGCGCGCGATGGCGATGGTACGGCCTTCGAGCAGGCGCCTGGGGAGGGTGGTCTCGCCGCTCGCCGCGAAGTCGACGGGCTCGGGAAGCCAGGTAGCCGAAGCGGGGAGGCTGGCCGCGGCGCGGTCGAGGCGGGCGTCGAGATCGGCGATTTCGCTGGCCTGGAGGAGGCCCAGATGCCGTTCGGGAAAGGCGAGCTCGCCATCGCGGGGAAAGGCGCCGAGCCAGGCGATCCCATTCGGCAGGCTCTCTTCCAGCATCTGCGCGTGGCGGGGGCTGCCGACCCGGTTGGCGAGCACGCCCGCCAGCGTCAAGTCGCGGCGGTACGTGGCAAGGCCATGCGCGAGCGCACCGAAGGTCTGCGCCATCGCCGAACCGTCGATTACGGCGAGCACCGGAAGTCCGAAGCGCACCGCGAGGTCCGCGGCGCTCGGCGTGCCGTCGTAAAGGCCCATGACGCCCTCGACGAGGATCACGTCGGCCTCCAGCGCGGCGGCGTGGAGCAGTGCGCGGCACTGTTCCTCGCCGACCATGAAGAGGTCGAGCTGGTAGACGGGCGCGCCGCTCGCGCGTTCCAGGATCATCGGGTCGAGGAAGTCGGGCCCGCACTTGAACACGCGCACACGCCGCCCGGCCCTGCGGTGCAGCCGCGCGAGCGCGGCTGTCACCAGGGTCTTGCCCTGGCCCGAGGCCGGGGCGGAGACCAGCAGGGCCGGGCAGGACGCGGCCCGGCTCAAAGGTCGATGCCGGTCTGCGCGCGCACGCCAGCGCGAAAGGCGTGCTTCTCGTCACGGATCGCGCTGACCGTGTCGGCGAGCTCGATCAGTTCGGCGTGGGCCGCGCGCCCGGTAATGACCACGTGCTGCATCGCCGGGCGCGCGGTGATCGCGGGCAGGACGTCCTCGAGGTCGAGGTAGCGGTAGGTGATGAGATAAGTCAGCTCGTCGAGCACGACGAGCGAGATCGAAGGATCGGCCAGCGCGAGCCGGGCCTTGTCCCAGCCCGCGCGCGCGGCAGCGATGTCACGGCTGCGGTCCTGCGTTTCCCAGGTGAAGCCTTCGCCGCAGTTCTCCCAGGTGACGCCGTCCTGGCGCGAGAGGAACGCGCGCTCGCCCACGTCCTCCTTGCCCTTGATGAACTGGAACACGGCGGCCTTGCGGCCGTAGCCGAGCGTGCGCGCGACCATGCCGAAGGCACTCGAGGACTTGCCCTTGCCGTTGCCGGTAAGGACGAGCACGAGGCCCTTGTCGACCTTGGCGGCGGCGATCTTGGCATCGACCACGGCCTTGTGCTTGCGCGTGCGCTCCTTGTGGCGGCGTTCTTCGTCGCTCAGCGTGCTGGTCTCGCTCACCGCGAGGTCGCCCGGCGCAGTTGCGGGCGGGCGGTGAGCGCCAGCGTCCACAGCGCCGCCGCGATGCCGCCCCAGACCAGCGAGGAGATCAGCGAAACCGGGAAGTAGCGCGCGAAGCGGTTGGCGAATTCGGCAATCGTGGGCTCGGCGTAGCGACCGCCCAGGAAGTAGAAGCCGCCGCTCGAGAACAGATGCGAGACCAGCGTGGCGCTCAGCAGAAGCGCGGCCATGGCGGGCAGGGCGTAAAGACGCTCGGGCATGCGCGCGGCGAAGCGGCCGGCCAGCCACATCACGCCATAGGCGGGCACGAGCATGGCGTAGGCGGGGGTGTAGCAAAAGTCGGAGACGCCCAGCACCGACATCGAGACGACGTCGATTGCATAAGCCAGCGCGAAGAGCGCGACGAAGCCGCCGATGCGGCGCACGAAATAGCCGAGCGCGAAAAAGCTGGCGAGCGCGGTACTCGGAACGTGTTCGAGATGGGTCACCGCGTGCGAGCGGGTGAGCAACATAAGGGCGGCGAGGATCGCGAAGACGGTCCATTCGAGACGGTTGGCTTGGAAGATCTGGTTCGAGTGCATCGGGGACAACTCCTGGGCGCGAAGGGGTGGGAATGGCGTCGCCGTCGCGCACAGGGACGCGGCAGCGGGAGCAGGGGGCTTGGGTCCGGACCCAAGGAGGGCCCCCGTGAAGGTTCAGCAGTTCGGCATGGCTTCAAGGCTCCCATCGACGCGACATACGAATGTCGTCCGCCAAGGGCTTGTCCCCGCAGGTCGCGAGGCCCTCGTCCGCCCGGTTCATCCCGCCCGCGCGAAGGAACGACGGCATCGGGCCGGTTTCCTGACTTCCCGGATCACGGCGCTGGTCGCCGCCTTCTCGAAAGAGTGAACCTCCTCCAATGGCACGTGGCGATGCGCTCACCGGTTACAGTTGCGGGAGCAGTGCCGGCGCGGGCGGCTTTCGCCACCACGCGTATCCGGACTTCCCGATTAAGCCCTCGCGGGCACCCGATACACAGGCCCGATTAAGGCAGGTCATTTTCGACTGCAAGCATATTGCACTTGCGCAGGTCACGGGCGCAGGATAATTGCCGCGCCGCGACAGGTTCCCCTCATCGGGGATCAAAAGGGAACCGGGTGAAAGACCCGGGCTGCCCCTGCAACTGTAAGCGGCGAGCTATCCAGCCATGATGCCATTGGGACGCGAGTGTCCTGAGAAGGCGGCGGGATCGGCCTTGACCCGTGAGCCAGGAGACCTGCCTGACGCGGTCGTTCTTCATCCGGGCAGGGTGCACCGGGTGTTCGAGGGCCTTGCATCATCGCAAGGTCACCCCTCGCGCAACGACAGCCACCGCCTGGCCGGGCCCATCCCGTGCATCAGGAGAGGTTCGCTCGCGCCCCACCCACTTGAGGGGATTGGCGGATGTCGAGGATCCCTCCCGAGATGACGCAAGGGCACCCGGCAAGGTTAACGCCGTTTGCAAGAAGGGATCCGTCCCAAGTGTCCAAGTTCATATCCCTGGCCTCCGTTTCGGCCATCTCGATCCTCGCGTTCACCACCATACCGGACCTTGCCCAGGCCGACGAGGCCCCCGTGGGCACGATCGTGGTTTCCGCGCTTCGCACGCCGGTTGCGGCCGATCGCGTGTCCTCCAGCGTGACCGTTCTCGACGCGAAGGCGATCGACGAGGCCCAGACGCTTTCGCTGACCGACATCCTCGTACGCACCCCAGGCGTCGCGATCGCGCGCAACGGGGGCTACGGCACCACCACCAGCCTGCGTATCCGTGGCGCGGACGACGGCACTACGGTGGTGGTGATCGACGGCATGCGCCTGTCCGACCCGTCCTCGACCGCGGGCGGGGCGAACGTCACCAATCTCTTCCTCGACGATGCCGAGCGTATCGAGATCCTGCGCGGGCCCCAGTCGATCCTGTGGGGCAGCAACGCCATCGGCGGCGTGATCAACGTCACGACCGCGACGCCCACCAGGCCCCTCGAAGGCAGCTTCGACCTCGAGGGCGGCTCGAACCAGACCGTTTCCGCCCGGGCGGGCGTGGGCGGCACGAGCGACCTCGTCGACTGGCGTCTGGCGGGATCGACCTTCACCACCGACGGCGTCTCGGCCCGGGCCAGCGGCACCGAAAAGGACGGCTACACGCGCCAGTCGGCCAGTGGCTCGGCGCGCTTCAAGCTCGCACCCGACGTTTCGCTCGACCTGCGTGGCTACTGGTCTGACGCGCGCGCCGATTTCGACGGCTATTCGGGCGACACCAGCGAATACGGCACGACGAAGGAATGGTCGGGCTATGCCGGGCTCAACTTCAAGCTGTTCGACGGAGCGCTCGTCAACCGCCTTGCGGCCATGCAGACGACCTCGGACCGCGAGAACTTCGATCCCTCGCGCGACGTGCGTCCGATCGATTTCGACGCGCACGGCCGCGTGCGCCGCTTCGAATACCAGGGCACCTACACACTCAACGACGCGGTGCAGGCCGTTTTCGGGGCCGAGCGCGAGGAACAGCGCATGACCACGGCCTCGCCCGATGACAGCGCCGTGGCCTATGCGCTCACGCCCTATTCGGTGAGCACCAACAGCGTCTATGGCCAGTTGCGCGTTACGCCGTTCACGGGCCTCACGCTCGATGGCGGCGCGCGCTACGATCACCAGTCCCGCTTTGGCGCCAACACGGTGGCGAGCGCGGGCGCGGTCTATACCCCCAACGGCGGCCAGAGTGTGCTGCGCGCGAACTATTCGGAAGGCTACAAGGCGCCCTCGCTCTACCAGATGTATTCGGCCTACGGCGATGCGAACCTCAAACCCGAGAAGGCCAAGGGCTGGGAAGTCGGGATCGAGCAGGGGCTGGGCAGTGTGCTGCGCGCCTCGGCGACCTGGTTCGAGCGCGACACGACCAATCTCATCGACTTTGCCTATTGCGCGACGAGCGGCACGGTCATCGACGAGTGCTATGTGCCGGGCACGACGACCACGCGCTTTGGCTACTACGCCAATGTCGACAAGGCGCACGCTAAGGGCGTCGAACTCGCCGCCACGGCAAAGTGGAACGTGCTTTTCGCCGATGCCAACTACACCTGGACGGATGCCGAGGACCGCACGCCCGATGCCAGCACATATGGGCGCCAGCTCGCCCGGGTGCCGCGTCACACCGCCAACATCGAAGGTGGCGTCGACGTCTCGGGCCTGCGTGCGAGCGTGGCCGCGCGCTATTCGGGCGAGACGTTCACCAGCGCGAGCAGCTCGGTGGTGCTCGAGGATTACTGGCTCTTCGATGTGCGCGGCCAGTACACGCTGACACCGGGCCTGACGCTCCAGGCACGGGTCGAGAACCTCACCGACAAGAGCTACCAGACCGCGAGCGGCTACTCGATGCTCGGACGTACGATCTACGTCGGCGTACGGAGCCGCTTCTGATGCTGCGGCAGGTGGAACAGCGCGCCGAGGTGGTGGTCTGCTCCACCTGCCGGCACAGCAGCGAACGACGCGAGGACGAGGCGGGCCAGCGCGGCGGCGTCCGGCTCGCCGAGGCCATGCGCGCGGTGCAGGAGGTCGAGCCGGAGCTCGCCGGCATCGCCATCGGCGAGATGCCCTGCCTCTTTGCGTGCAAGCGCCACTGCGTCGTCCATGTCCGCGCGCCGGGCAAGGTCGGCTATGTCCTGGGCGATTTCACGCCCGACGCGGAAGCCGCGCGGGCGATCCTCGCATACGCCGCCGCGCACGATGCAAGCGAGGAGGGCGTGGTGCGCTACGCGCTCTGGCCCGAGGGTGTGAAGGGCCATTTCATCACCCGCATTCCTCCGCAGGGATACCTTTGCACATGATCCAGTTCCCCGATCGCGCGGCGTTCCTTTCCGCGCTCACCCATTTGCCCGCAGCGGATAGATCGGCACTCGATCTCGCGCGTGCGCGCCAGGCCCAGTTGACCAAACCGGCGGGATCGCTTGGCCGGCTCGAGGATATCGCGGTGTTCATGGCCGGCTGGCAGGGGGCGGTGCGCCCCTCGCTCGAGCGCGTCCAGGCGGTCGTCTTCGCGGGCAACCACGGCGTCGCCGCGCGCGGGGTGAGCGCCTTTCCGGTCGAGGTGACGGCGCAGATGGTCGCCAACTTCGCCGCCGGGGGCGCCGCGATCAACGCGCTAGCCGGTGCGTGCGGTGCCAGCCTTTCGATCGTGCCGCTCGCGCTCGACGAACCGACCGGCGACATCAGCGTCGAGCCCGCGATGGACGAGGCGGCCTGCCTGGCCGCGCTCAACGCCGGCGCGGCGGCGGTCGACGTCGAGGCGCAGCTGGTCTTCGTGGGCGAAATGGGCATCGGCAACACCACTCCGGCCGCGGCACTCGGCGCTGCGGCCTTCGGCGGCGCGGCGCAGGACTGGTGCGGGCGTGGGACCGGGCTCGACGCCTCGGGCGTCGCGCACAAGGCTGCGGTGGTGGAGGCCGCACTCGCGCTCCACGCGGCCGCGTGCACGGACCCCTTCGAGACGTTGCGGCGCCTGGGAGGGCGTGAGATCGCCGCGATGGCCGGTGCGCTCCTCGCCGCGCGCCTGCTGCGCATTCCCGTCCTGCTCGACGGCTTCATCGCCTCGGCCGCAATCGCGCCGCTGGCAGCGGCCGAGCGCGGTTTCGTCGACCACTGCCTGGCCGCGCATTGTTCGGCCGAGAGCGCGCATCACCGGTTGCTCGACCATCTCGGGCTCGATCCGCTGCTCGATCTCGGCCTGCGGCTGGGCGAGGGGACGGGCGCGGCCGTCGCGGTGCCGCTGGTGCGGGCCGCGGTGGCGATGCACGATGGCATGGCGACGTTCGCCGAGGCGGCCGTGGCGAGCGGCGCATGAGCGCGCGAGTGGTCCACCTCGTGCGGCACGTCCCGCCGTTGCGTCCCGGGCTCCTGCTCGGGCATTGCGACCTGTCTGCCGAGCTTGCCGACTGCCCGCAACTGCGTACGCGCGTCGCAAACCTTGCGATCAGCCGCATCGTCAGTTCGGACTTGCGCCGCTGCTCGGTTCAGGCCGCGCGTCTTGCCGAAACCCTGCAAGTGCCCCTGGCGCTGGCTCCGGACTGGCGCGAACTCGACTTCGGGGCCTGGGACGGTTTCGAGCCCGGCGCGCTCGACGCCGAGGCCGTCGCGGCATTCTGGGACGACCCCGAAGCCAATCCGCCCCCTTACGGCGAGCGCTGGTCGCAACTGTGCCGGCGGATCGAGCGGGCCCTGCGCGCGCTTCCCGACAAGGCGCTGGTGGTGACCCATGCCGGCTCGATGCGCGCCGCGCTTTCGGTGCTGACCGGGCTCGACCATCGGGGCGTCTGGGCGCTCGACGTACCGTACCGTGCGCGCCTTTCGTTGCGCATCTGGGAAGGCGACAAGCTCTCCGGGCAAGTGATTGGCCTCGACACGGGACCGGTCGAGGGGGAAGGCGCGCACCCGTGAAGGCCGCGCTCCTCGCGCTCCAACTGATGACCCGGCTGCCCCTGCCGGATCTCGCGGCGGACAGCGAGGATTTCGCGCGCGCCATCCGCTGGTTTCCGCTGGCGGGGATCGTCGTCGGCGTGGCGGTTGCCGGAGCGGCGTGGACCGGTCTGCATCGCGGGGATGCCCTTGGCGCCCTGTGCGCGCTGCTCGCCTGGGTTGGGATCACGGGAGCGTTGCATCTCGATGGCCTTGGCGACATCGCCGACGCTGCGGGCGCGGCGCATGGAGACCGTGCGCGGCTCTCCGCCGTGCTGGCCGATCCGCACATCGGCAGCTTCGGTGTTACCGCCATCGCGCTCCAGCTGATCGCCAAGTTCGCGTTGCTGTGGCACGTTCTCGAACGGCCCGCGTGGGCCGCGCTTGTTCTCGTACCGGTGCTGGCGCGCGTCGGCCCGCTGATCTGGGCGCGTCTTCTGCCACCGCTCCACGAAGGGATGGGCACGCTTTTCACGCGCGGGGCGACGCATTTGTCCTGCGCGACCTGGCTGCTGATCGTCGCCGGGCTTGCCGCCTGGATCGCGCCGGTTCTCCTGGTCGGCTTGGCCGCGATGGCGCTCTGGGCACTCTGGCTCAAGCGGCGCATCGGTGGACTGTCGGGCGATGGCCATGGCGCGGGTATCGAGCTTGTCGAGACCGTGCTGCTTGCCGCGCTGGTCGTCGCGGCGTGAACGGTCTTTTGCATCACGGCGGCCGGCTGTCCGACGCGATCGCGCGCTTTGGCGGCGCACCGGCCGACTGGATCGATCTTTCGACGGGCATCAACCCGCACCCCTGGCCGGGCGCTTCGCGGCTCGCGCCCGAGTGGCGAGGCTTGCCGGACCCCGCCGCGCTCGCGCGCCTGGAGCAGGCGGCGGCCGCGCACTTCGGGGTCGATCCGGCGCTATGCTGCGCAGTTGCGGGAAGCGAGATGGGCCTGCGCCTGCTCGGCTGCGTGATGGGCGAGATGAAGGCGGAGATCGCGCCGTTGACCTACGGGACATATGCCAGGGCCTTCGCCCGTACCGGGCCCGGTGCACCCGGCCTGCGCATCGTGACCAACCCCAACAATCCCGATGGCGTCCTGCGCGATCGCGCTGGTGTCCTTGCCGAGCTCGACGCACAGGAGCGAAGCGGCGGCTGGCTGCTGGTCGACGAGGCTTTCGTCGAATGCCATCCCGATGCGAGCGTCGCCTCGGCGGTGGCCGAGGGGCGTCGCCTGATCGTCACGCGCTCGTTCGGCAAGTTCTTCGGTCTTGCCGGCGTGCGGCTGGGCTTCGTGCTCGCCCCAAGTGACATCCTTGCAGAACTGCGCCGCGTCCAGGGTGACTGGCCGGTCTGCGCCGCCGCGATCGCGTTCGGCACCGAGGCCTATCGCGACGTGAAATGGATATCGGCCACGCGTGGCGACTTGCGGGCCGAGGCGGAGGCGCTCGACAGACTGCTTGCGCACTATGGGCTGCGCGGCGAGGGGGCCTCGCCGCTGTTCCGTCTGGTCCGCGATCCGCGCGCGGGCGACCTCTTTCGCCGGCTTGGCGAGGCGCATATCCTGAGCCGCCCTTTTGCAGGCCATGACGATCTTCTTCGGCTGGGGCTGCCCGCGAGCGCGGCGCAGGCATCGCGGCTTGCGGATGCCCTGGCCAGGTGGAGTGCGCCGGGTGTTTGAGGCGGTTGCGCTGGGAGCGCTCGTCATCGATGCGCTGGTCGGCTGGCCGGGCTGGCTCTACCGCGGGATCGGCCACCCGGTGGGGATCTTCGCGCGGGTGATCGGCACTCTCGAGCAACGCTGGAACCGGGTCGAACTGCGGCCCTGGCGTCGCCGACTTGCCGGCCTTGCCGGAATGGCCGTGCTGCTCCTGGGCGTGGGCGGCGCGGCGTTTGCCGTGCAGGCTGCGATCACGCGACTGGCGGGAGACTTCGCAACACTTCTGCTGATGGTCCTGGCCTGGCCCGCGCTTGCACAGCGCAGCCTCTACGAGCACTTCCGGCCCGTGCGGCAGGCGCTCGGGCGCGGAGACCTTGCCACTGCGCGCCGCGCGGTCGCGATGATCGTCGGGCGCGACACGGCGCGGCTCGATGGCGCGGGCGTCGCGCGTGCCGGGATCGAGAGCCTTGCCGAAAGTTTCTGCGACGGGGTGATCGCGCCGCTGTTCTGGCTGGTTCTGGGGGGGCTCCCGGGGGTGTGGATCTACAAGGCGATCAACACCGCCGACAGCCTGATCGGCCATCCCGAGCCGCCCTTGCGCGAATACGGCTGGGCGGCGGCGCGGATCGACGATCTCGCCAATCTCGTACCCGCGCGGCTGAGCGCCGTGCTCGTGTGCATTGCCGGAGGACGGGGCTGGGGCGTCCTGTGGCGCGACCATGCCCGGCATGCCTCGCCCAACGCGGGCTGGCCCGAAGCGGCAATGGCCGGCGCGCTCGGCGTGCGCTTGGCCGGTCCGGTGGTCTACGACGGGGTCCTGGTCGACAAGCCGTGGATAGGGGATGGGCGCGAGGCCGACGCAGCGGCGATGCGCCGGGCGGGAAAGATCTATATAGGCGCGTGCCTGCTGGCCTGGCTGGCAGTTGAACTGATCAAGGGGGGGCGGACATGGCTGGCCTGATGCTGCAGGGAACGGGATCCGACGTGGGCAAGTCGGTGCTGGTGGCGGGCCTGTGCCGCGCGCTCGCCAACCGGGGGCTCTCGGTGCTGCCCTTCAAGCCGCAGAACATGTCGAACAACGCGGCGGTGACCGCCGATGGCGGCGAGATCGGGCGTGCCCAGGCGCTCCAGGCGCTGGCCGCGCGCGCCCCGCTCCACACCGACATGAACCCGGTTCTCCTCAAGCCCCAGGCCGATCACACTTCGCAGCTCGTCGTCCACGGCAAGGTGCGTGGGGTCCTGGGCGCGGGCAATTTCCGCGAGGGGCGCCGCAACCTCCTGGGCGAAGTGCTGGAGAGCTGGGAGCGTCTCTCGGCGCGCTGCGATCTGGTCATCGTCGAGGGGGCCGGGTCTCCGGCCGAGATCAACTTGCGCGCAGGGGACATTGCCAACATGGGCTTCGCACGCGCCGCGAACGTTCCTGTCGTGCTGGTGGGCGACATCGACCGGGGCGGCGTGATCGCTTCGCTGGTGGGTACGCGTGCGGTGATCGAGCCCGAGGACGCGGCGATGATCAAGGGCTTCATCGTCAACAAATTTCGCGGCGACCCCGCGCTCTTCACCGATGGCTACACGGCTATCGAGGAACGCACCGGCTGGCGGGGCATGGGCGTCGTGCCCTGGCTGACCGCCGTTTCGCGCCTGCCGAGCGAGGACGCGGTCGTGCTCGAGCGCGTGGCTTCTGGGCCGACGGGCAAGGCGCTCGTCGCCTGTCCGATGCTGGCGCGCATCGCCAATTTCGACGATCTCGACCCCTTGTGCGCCGAACCGGGGGTCGACCTCGTCATGGTGCCGCCCGGAACGCCAATCCCGGCCGAGGCCGCGCTGATCGTCCTGCCCGGCTCGAAGGCGACCATTGCCGACATGGAATTCGTGCGCGCGCAGGGCTGGGACATCGACATTCTGGCGCACCACCGGCGCGGTGGCGCGATCCTGGGGATCTGCGCGGGTTTCCAGATGCTGGGGCGCACGATTGCCGACCCGCTGGGAATCGAGGGGCCGGTGCGCGAGACCCGCGGGCTCGGCCTGCTCGACCACGCGACCGTGCTGGGCGAGAGCAAGGCGCTGCGCGAGGTGCGCGGGACCGCGCTTGGTGCCGCGTTCGAGGGCTACGAAATGCACATGGGAACGAGCGAAGGTCCTTCGAACGCTTCACCCTTCGCCCGGCTCGAGGGCGGGCGCGGTGATGGCGCGATCTCGCACGATGGGCAAGTGATGGGCACGTATTGCCATGGGTTGCTGGCCTCGGGTGCGCTGCGCCGTGCTCTGCTGGAGCACATCGGTGTCGCCGGTTCGGGACGGGACCATGGTCCGCTGGTCGACGCGGCGCTGGATGAACTGGCCGAGGGGCTCGAGGCGCATCTCGACATCGATGCCCTGCTCGACCTTGCGCGAAGGCACGCGGCATGAGCCTGCTTCTCGTCCTGGGCGGCGCGCGTTCGGGCAAGTCCCGGCTGGCGCAGGCGCGCAGCGAGGCGGTTCCAGGCCCGCTCGCCTTCATCGCCACCGCGCAGGCCTTCGATCGCGAGATGGAGGAGCGCATCGAACGGCACCAGGCCGATCGCGGGCCGCGTTGGCGCACGATCGAGGCGCCGCTCGATCTGGCCGGCGCGATCCGCGCGGCCCAGGGAGAGGGCGGGGCGATCCTGGTCGATTGCCTGACGCTCTGGCTTTCCAACCTCATGCTGGGCGAGCACGATTTGGTCGCGCGCAGCGACGACGTGTGCGCTGCGTTACAGGCCTGCCCGGTGCCAGTGACGCTCGTCGCCAACGAGGTGGGGCTCGGGATCGTGCCCGAGACGCCGCTCGGCCGGCGTTTTCGCGACGAGGCGGGGCGGCTGAACCAGACCATCGCGGCGCTCGCCGACGAAGTGGTGTTCGTCGCGGCGGGACTTCCGCTCGTTCTAAAGGCTTCGCAGGCCCCGGACAGCGATCGCAATTGAGCGTTTGACGCTGCCCTTTGGCGTGGGTACCGGACGGGGCATGATTGCGCTTCTGTCTCCCGCCAAGACGCTCGACTACGATCGCGAGCTGCCCTCGTTCGAGGCCACCCGGCCGCACTTCGCCGAGGAGGCGATGAGCCTTGCCAAGTCGGCCTCGAATCTCAGCCAGAAGAAGCTGTCCGAGCTGATGCACATCTCGCCAAAGCTCGCCAAGCTCAACGCCGATCGCTTCCGCGACTTCCCCGAGCTGCCCGAGCGCCCGGCGCTCTTCGCCTTCGCAGGCGACGTCTACGCCGGGTTCGACGCCTGGTCGCTTCACGAAGAAGGCGTGGCCTTCGCGCAGAACCACATCCGCCTTCTTTCGGGGCTCTATGGTCTGCTGCGCCCGCTCGACGCGATGCGCCCCTACCGCCTCGAAATGGGCACGCGCTGGGCCCCGCGCCACAAGGCGCTGACCGACTGGTGGGGCGACCGGATCGCCGCGCGCTTGCGCGAACAGGTGGCCGAGGAAGGCTCGGGCGCGATCCTCAACCTTGCGAGCCAGGAGTACTTCGCCGCGGTCAAGGGCAAGCTTGCGGGGCTGCGGGTGGTCGATGTCGATTTCCGTGAACCGGGCCCCAACGGCCCGCGCTTCATCAGTTTCAACGCCAAGCGCGCGCGCGGTATGATGGCGCGCTGGATGTGCGAGCACCACATCACGAAGATCGAGGACATGAAGGGCTTCGACACCGACGGCTACCGCTTCGATCCCGAGCAAAGCGAAGAGAACCGCTGGATGTTCAGCCGCGCATGAGTGCGAGCGCGGTCGTCATCGGGGCCTCGGGCGGGATCGGCGCGGCTTTCGAGGCGGCGCTGGTCGAGGAAGGGGCCTTTGAGGCCGTCTACGGTTTCGCCCGTTCGCGCGGGGGCGCGGACCATATCGACTTGCTTGACGAGGCGACGCGCGAGGCGGCCGCCGCGCGCGTCGCCAAGGGGCCGCCGCCCGCGCTGGTGATCGTTGCGACGGGGCTGCTCCACGAGGGCGAGAAGGGACCCGAGAAGGCGCTGCGCGATCTCGACCCCGAATGGCTGGCGAAGACCTATGCGGTCAACGCGATCGGCCCCACGCTCGTCGCCAAGCATTTCCTGCCGCTGGTGCCCAAAAGCCAGCGCTGCGTCTTCGCGGCGCTTTCGGCGCGGGTCGGCTCGATCAGCGACAATGGCCTGGGGGGATGGCACGGCTACCGCGCGTCGAAGGCCGCGCTCAACATGCTGGTGCGCAACCTGGCGATCGAGGAAGCGCGGCGCAGCAGCCGCAGCATCGTCGTCGCGCTCCATCCCGGCACGGTCGATACCGCGCTATCCCGGCCGTTCCAGGGAAATGTCCCGGCCGGACGGCTGTTCGATGCCGAGCGCGCCGCGTTGCAGTTGCTCGACGTGATCGAGGGCCTGAAGGTGCCCGACAGCGGCAAGCTGTTCGACTACGAGGGGCGCGAGATCGCGTTCTGATCCCGACGGTCAGGCGGGCTCGGGCATGGCCTCGAGGCGCGCGGCCAGAAAGGCGTGGAGGTCGCCTGGCGGGGCGCCCATGGCTCTGCTTTCTTCGGCGGCGAGCGCGGCAAATCCGGTGACCTGCGCGACCGCGAAACTGATCCCGTAGAGATTGCGGGTGGGCGCAACACCGGGGATCGCGCGCGGATAGCCAGAGGCGGCGAGGCATCCCGGCTTTCCCTCGGGGACATAATAGCGCGCGCGCGGGCAATCCCAGTCGAGCGTGACGCCGAGCACGCCGGGCAATCGCCCGGGCAGGCACGGCACGCCCTCGGCATCGTGCGCGGCGATCACCGTTATCCCGGCGTCTCTCGCCTCTTCGACGATGGTCCGGAAAAATTCGGCATGCGCCATGTTCGGCGTGCCGAGGCTGAGGTTGATAAGGTCGACCTCGGCCTCGATCGCCCAGCGCATCGCTTCGCCGAGCGCCCGCGCGGTCGTTCCGAGCTTGTCCGCAAAGACGCGGATCGGCAGGCAGGTGGCCTCGGGCGCCTTCTCGAGGATCGCGGCGGTGACGGCGGTGCCGTGGCCAAGCCGATCGAGCGTCGCGTCCTCGTCCGAGTGCCGGGTGCCTTCGCGGTCGATCCAGACGCCGGGCGCGAGACGGGCGGCATCGATGTGGGGGTGCGCAGGATGGACCCCGCTGTCGATTACCGCCACGCGCATGCCCCTGCCGGTGCGGCCCGGGAAGAGCGCAGGCATGGCCCGGTCGGGATCGGGGAGGGCTGGGCCGTTCATGCGCTGAGGACCATGGGTCGGTCGTCCGGATTGGGGATCACGCGCGCAGCGCCGTCCTCGATCGTCACCACCATCTGCGCAACTTCGGCGAGGGCGGGGCGGTGGGTGATGGCGATGATCGTCGCGTCGGGTAGCGCAGCGCGCAAGGACAGCGCGACGTGGCGTTCGGTCTCGGGATCGAGCGCGGAGGTCGGCTCGTCGAGGATCAGCACCTCGGGGCGGCGCAGCAGCACGCGGGCGAGCGCGATACGCTGGCGTTCGCCCGCCGAGAGCGCGAGGCCGCGCTCGCCCGCGGGCGTTTCCAGCCCGCGCGGCAGGCGCGCGAGCAGCGGGTCGAGCCCGGCCTGGTGTGCCGCGAGCAGGATCTGCTCGCGGCTCGCCTCGGGTCGGGCGAAGGCGATGTTGGCGCCGATAGTGTCGTTGAAGAGATAGGGCGTCTGGTCGAGCAGGATGACCTTGTCGCGCAGGTCGTGCAGAGAAAGTGCGGTCAGGGCAATACCATCGATCATCACCGAGCCTTCGTCGGGATCAAGATAGCGCACGAGGAGGTCGGCGAGGGTCGACTTGCCCACGCCGCTTGGCCCCAGCACGGCGCAGAAGCTGCCGCGCGGGATTTCAAGGTCGAACTGGCGCAAGACGGATCGATCGTCATGCGCGATCGAGACCCGTTCGAAGCGGATCGAGCCGGTGACGCCGGAGAAGGGCAGAGGCTTTTCGTTCTCGACGACTTCGGCCTTCGTGTCGAACAGCTCGAAAATCCGCGCGAGCGAGACGCGCGCCGAACTGAGGCCCGAGACGAGCCCCATCAGCACCTGGATCGGCGCAAAGAGGCGCGACTGGTAGGCCATGAAGGCCACCAGAGTGCCGATCGACATCGTGCCCTCAATGATCTGGTAGCCGCCGTAGAGGATCACCCCTGAGGTGGTCACCGCCAGCAGCGTGCCGGGCACTGCGCCGGCCATGAAGCTCGCCACCTGCATGCGCAGCATGGCCTCGACGAAGGCGGAATTGCGGGTGCGGAAGCGCTGTGTCTCGTGGCTGGCCGCGTTGAGCGAGGAGACCACGCGCATGCCCATGATGGTGTCGACCAGCAGGCTGCCGAGGTCCGCCCCGCGCTCGCGCATGGTGCGGGTGAGGGTATCGAGCCGCTTCTGGAAGCGCACGAAGAGGGCAACGCAGGCGGGCAGCAAGACGATCGCGAGCAGGAACAGCTTCCAGTCGAGCCAGAGCATGATCGCCACGCCGCCCGTCAGCATCAGCAGGTTGGAAAGCACCGAGAGCATCGTGTCGGCGGTCACGCGCTGGATGTCGCTGACGTCGCTGTTGATGCGCGACATGAGGTCGCCGAGGCGAAAGCGGCTGTAGAAGCGTGGCGAGAGCGACTGGAGGTGGCGCAGCAGCGCGACGCGGATGTCGAAGAGCATGTCCGCCGAAGTCGCCACGTAACGATAGCTGGCGAGGATGTTGAGCGCGTAGTTGCCCACCGTCACGCCGATCATCGCAAGGCCGATCACCACGAGCGCGGTCAGGTCGCGCTGGAGCAGCGCGTCGTCGATCAGCAACTTGGAGAGATAGGGCTGGGCGAGCCCGAGCGCGGTCGAGGCGAGGCTGACCACCAGCACCAGCGCCAGGCGCCCGAGATAAGGTCGCAGGTAGGGCAGGAGGCGCGAATAGCTGCCCCAGTCGGCGATCTTCTCTGGCTCGGCCGAGGCGGGCGGGGAAACGTCGGGCGGGGTCATGCGGCGGCCTCGATCGGGGCAAGGGTCAGGCCATCGAGACGATAGCGCGGTTCGGGCCAGGTCGCGAGCCGGGCGGTGCACTGGGCAAAGGCGTGCTGGGTGGAGAGGAGCTGTTCGCGCCACCAGGGGCTCTGGCCACCCGTCGCGTAGAACTGCGCGCACTGGCGCAAGTGCCGGCGCATCGCGGCGAGCAGCATCGATTGGTAATGGTCGAGGTAGGGCTGCGCGGCCCCGGCGCTGCCGTCGGTCCGGGCGATCGCGGTCAGCACCGCGCTGGCAAGGCTCGCCTCGCGCGCGGCCTGCGCGGTGCCGTCGCCGCACAGGGGGTCGAAGGCGATCGCCTCGGTGCCGCAGGCGAGCCAGCCCGGACCGGCCATCCGTTCGAGCATGCGCGGCGCGGTTTCGAATCGGCTCGGTTCGTTGTCCTGCGGGGTGATACGTGGGCCGATATGGCGGCTCGAGGTGAGCAGTTCCTTGAGCGGGCCGCCCACGGCGAGCAGCCATCCGGCCTTCGCGCCCGCAGGGATCAGGAACAGCCAGCCGTTCTCGACCGCCTCGATCCAGCACGCGTCGGCGTCGTCGTCATGGCGCAGCTCGACGCGCAGAGCCTGGGCGCGGCGCTGGCCGAAGTGCAGGAGGGTCGGTTCGGGGAAGGGGGCGGCGGCGTGGACGCTGTAGGCACCAGGCATCGCTCTTGGCGGCCGGCCTTGCGCTTCATGCGCAGCCAGCAGGGCGGCGTGCAATTCGCCTCCCGACAGGACAAGTGCCTCGTGTGGGAGCACGCTGGGCTCCGCACCGCCCCAGGCGACAATGCGCCGACGCACGCGGCGGGTGCCTTCCAACAGGTGCGGGGCTTCGAGGCATTCGCGCAGGAGATGGACCGCGCCCGCCCCCAGCAGGATCGCAGGGGCCTGCGAGGGTGCGGGAAGCTCCAGCCTCGCAGCAAGTCCGGCCTGGGCGAGAAGCCCCCGGCAGCAATGGGCTCCAACGCCTCCCCCACGGATCGCGACGGGCGCGCTCGATGGGGGAGGCGCATGACCTGCAGCCGGGGTCTTCGCTGTCGAGCCTTGGGCTCTGCCGCAGGTCGAAGGCAGGGTCACGGCAGGTGCAGCAGCCCGGCCATGGTGATGTCGTGGCGCAGTTCCCAGTCGGCCTCGGGTTTCAGCGTCTTGGCGTCGTAGACCGCGATGTCGTAGCCCGCGCCGTAGATGTAGAGCTTCTGCCCGTCGGCCGACATCGCGAAGTAGAAGCGGCGGCGGCACTCGAACTCGGCCTTGTCGACTGCGGTGTTGGTGGTGAGGTCGAAATGCCAGAACTCGCAGCGCTGCTTGCCAAGGTCCCCGATCACCGCGACGGTGTAGCCATCCTTGCCGTCGGGCGTGACCTGCAGGCCCTCCATGCGGTCGGGCGCGGGGCCGATCGGATCGAAAGTGAAGCTGCGGCTGGTGAGGTCGAAACGGGCGACGCCAAAGACCTTGTTGTGGATGTAGGGGTCCTCGGCGTTGAACACCGAGATGTATTTGCCGGCCTCGCTCACGGTATTGAGCGTGCCGCCGAAGCTCACGTCCTGCAGGCCCGAGGAAGAGGGCTTGGCAAGGTCGATGCGGTCGACGATCTTGAAGGTCTTGGTGTCGATCACCCGGACCTTGTCGTCGAAGACGTAGAGCGTCTTGCCGTCGGGCGCGATCGCCATGCTGGTGCTCCAGCCCGGCGCCTTGTCCTTCTCGTCGAAATCGACCGTGCGGACCACTTCGTGGGTCTTGAGGTCGATCGTGTAGTACTGCGGCTTGCTGACCTTGTAGAGATCGGCTTCCTTGTCGAAGCGTTCACCCACGGCATAGAACAGTCGGCCCGTGGGATCGGGCACGCCGCCCTTGAAGCGGTAGCGCACCGAGGGCGTATTGAGGCTGAACTTGTTGACGACCTGGTGGCTCTTCGCATCGAGCACCTCGATGCCCGAGGTGGTGAGCGTGGTGACGTAGATCTTCGAGCGGTCGGCCGAGAGCTGGATATTGTCGGGAAGCCCCGTGTCCAGCTTGGTGAGGCCGGTAACCTTGCCGCTCACGTCGTCGATGAACTGGATCTGGTCGGGATAGCCGCCGAGCACGATGGTGCCGGCCTCGGCCGGGGCGGCCAGTGGCAGCATCGCGGCGATCGAGGCCAGGGCGGCCCCGGCGAATGCGTGACGAAGCGTTTTCATGAAAGCGAACTCTTTCTCGAAAGGCGTGAGCGCGTCGCGGCCCCGCGAAAGGCCGCATACGGCACCCTTCCTGCCCCCATGGCGGAAGGGCGCCGGTGAAGGATCATGGGAAGACGAGATCGAGGTTGCGCCAGTCCTTGGCTGCCGAGGAGCAGTTGCTGGCCCAGTCGGGCGAGTAGTTGACGTGGTCGGGGACCTGCACCGGCCAGAAGCAGGTGACGTAACAGTCGTAGATGTCGCGTTCGACCGGCTGGCACAGGCCCGCGGTGCCGCCGCCGGCATCGACTTCCCAGCCCGGCGAAAAGGCCAGCGTGCAGCCCATCGGGACATGCGGATGCTGGGTCTTCTGCTGGAGAGCGACGACGTCGTCCTCGAGCATGGGATCGGCAGGGGTTGCGGCTGCAGGCGCCAGATCGTCGATCTTCTGGGCCTTGCGGTTGATCGGCTTCAGATGCTTCATGACTGGCCTTTCCGCGTGGCGAAACGTTCGAGGAATTGCGGGTTCTGCGCGGCCACCGCGCCGTAGACGCGAAGGCAGGTGTCGGTCCATTCGCGGATCCAGTCGCAGTAGTGCAGGTTGGCGTGGCCGGTGTCGCCGTAGCGCACGAAGGCCTCGTGGTGGCAGCCGCCCGCGCAGAGCGGCCGGGCCCAGCAGGACTGGCATTCGTACTTGGCGCTGACGTGCCCGCGCGAGAGGAAGTCCTCGCGCTTTTCCGCGTCGATCCCGGTCTCGATGTTGCCCAGCGTGTGGGTGTCGGCATCGGTGAAGCGGTGGCACGGCGAAAGGTCGCCCGAGGGGCTGACGCCGAGCAAGCCCAGGCCCGCACCGCACGGATGCGACTTGTTCACGCCCTGCATCAGTTCCGCGATCGTCTCCGAGACATTGGAGAAGCCGTGCATCCGGTTCTCCAGCGCATAGTCGAGCCATTCCTGCGCCAGCGCGTGGAAGTCGGCGAGGACCCGGCTCATCCCGTCGCCGTTGATCGCGTAGTCCTGCTCGCCCGAATTGGTGACGGGCGCGAAGCCCACTTCGTGGAAGCCCAGCTCGTCCTTGAGGTGGCGGTAGATACGAAGGACGTCGGTGACGCCCTCGCTCAGCGTCACGCGAGCAGTGATGGCGCGGCTCCTGTGGCGGGCGATCAGCTTCTTCAGGCGCGGCTCGATTACCTCGTAGGAACCCTTGCCGCTCTTGTAGACGCGCCGGGCGTCCTGGAGTTCGGCGGGGCCATCGATCGAGACGGTGACGCCCACGTCGTTGTCGGCCAGGAACTCGATGATCGGGTCGGAGAGCAGCGTCGCGTTGGTGGTCAGGCTGTAGGTCATCGACCGGCCCTGCGCCGCCGCGGCCTCGTTCGCGTAGAGCACGACTTCGCGCAAAAGCTTGAAGTTCATTAGCGTTTCGCCGCCAAAGAAGGTGACGTGCACGTTCTCGCGGGCGCCAGACTGGGCAAGCAGGAAGTCGATTGAGCTCTTGGCCGTCTCGAGCGTCATGAACTTGGGCTTGCCCTGGGGCGTTGCGATCTTGTCCGCGCCGAACTCGTAGCAGTACGTGCAGGCGAGGTTGCACTGGTTGGTGATGTTGAGCACCAGCGCCTGGAGCGGGAAGTCGGCCGGAGGGGCGGTCGGCTGCGGATCGATCGCAGGCGCGATGCGGTCCGAGACGATGCCACGCACGAAGAGCAGCTCGCGGATCAGGTCCTGCGCGTCGGCCGCGCTGTAGCCGTGGGCGAGGAGGGCACCGACGATCTCGTCGTGGCTCATCTCGCCCTCGCGCAACGCATTCAATACCGCGCGGGCACCCTCGTCGAGGGCGAAGATCGCGCCCGCGCCGACAAGGTAGACATAGGCCTGGTCCGCTGCCTCGAATTCATGCAATTCGCCGATCGCGTAGCGCGCGGTGCGGAAATCGGCGGTGGGTGTGGTCATCGTGTTCATTCGGAGACCTCCGGCTGGTCCCAGCGCTTGTAGGTGGGGACGGTGATGACGAGGTACGAGCGGCCCGAAAGCGGCTTGCCGTCCTTGCCGACAAGGTCCTTGGCGGTCGCAACGACCCAGACTTCGCCGTAGTTGTTGCGTCCGAACCGGCGCTGGGGATCGGGCCCCTCGACATTGGGGGTGAACAGGCCGCTGCCCTGGTCGATCGTGCCGACGAAGTGGATGTCGTCGTCGTAAGGCACGGTCGGGAACTCGGCGAGCTTCCAGGTCGCCTCGATCGGGCGGATCGCGAAGTCGTCGGGCGTGTTCGGCTTGCCGTCGGGGCCGTTCGACCAGGCGTAGGCGGCGAACTGCTCGAAGCCCTTGGCGAACTTCAGGCCACCCAGGTGCGCCAGCGCGGTGTCGGGCGTGACCTTGACGTAATCGACGCTGGCGTAGACCGGCAGGGCCTTGGGCAGGACCGCGCTTGCGAGCGAGAGGTCACGCTGGCCGGGCACCGCGTCGGACGCGACGTCGAGCGTGACGACGGCTTCATTGGGTGTCACCGAGACCAGCTTGGCGACCTTGGTGCCGCCGCCGAAGTCGATATCGGCCGCGGTGAGGTCGGCGGGCAGGTTGGCGCCGTAGATGTGGACTTGCGCGCCCTTGGTGCCGGCCTTGATCGCATCGGCCGAGATGCCGCCGATGACGGGGGCTCCGGCCTCGCGGCGCAGCGTCACGTCGAAGCCGAACTCGTGGTATTCGCCCCAGTACCAGCGGCCCATGGCCATGGACTGGTCGGGGGCGAACCACATGGTCTCACGCAAGTTGCTGTCGAGGCTGTCGGGCGCGCCGGCCTGTGCCGTTCCGTTGGAGGATCCGCGCCAGGAGAACCCGGTATAAATGAGCGCGCTGCCCTTGCGGGTGTGGACCGAACCGTCCTTCAACGAGCGCAGCACGGTGGTGGTGACGTATTCGTCCGAGCCCGGTTCCTTGGGGGCGACCGTCATCTCGCCGACGAACTTTCCATGGCCGCGCATTTCGGCCGAGACCAGCCATTTCCCGCCCAGCTTGGGCGCGCGGATGCGCGGGCGCCAGGCGGCCCATTCGGGGGTGTGGAGCGGGGCGTTGGCGCTCAGCCACTTGAGCGCGGCGATGGCCTGCTTCTCGGGCTTTTCGCCCTCCTGCGGGGCCGGGCCGCCGTCTTCGTCGTAGCCTGAACCGACCGGCGTATTGTAGATGAACTCGGCGGTCGAATAGAGCGCGCGGTGCATGTTCTGGAGGAGGCCCCATTCGCGCTTGGAGCGGCGCGAGGACATCGGCTGGGCGAAGGCGTGGCAGCTCGCGCAGGTCTGGCGCAGCGTGTCGTTGGGGATGATCGTCTCGTCCTGGATGCGCTTCTCGGCGAGGTACATCACGGGCTTGGCTTCCTCGGGCGCGAGGCCGTGGTAGGTCGAGAGGTACTTGACCACCGAGCGGGCCTCGACGGGTGAGATGTCGAGCCCGTTGAGCTTGACCATGCGCTTGATCGTCTGCGCCCAGCCTTCGGGAGTCGAGCGGATCCACGAGATGCGCGAGAGGTTGCCCTTGTCGTCGGGGGCATGGCAGGTCCCGCACTTCTGCATGGTGAGCGCGTCGGTGACGGGAATGCCTTCCTCGCTCTCGGTCCAGCCGGCGGGATCGGACGTGATGTCGTCCGGCGTCTCCGACTGCGCGATCACGACCGAGGTCGAAAGTGCGCCTGCGGCAATCATCGAGACCATGGGAAGACGGCGCCAGGGCACCGCAAAGCGCGCGCTGGCGTCCGAGTCCGGGACTAGTCCTTGCGCATTAGTGGGCGCGGCGTCCGAGTTGCTCATGCGGGGTTTGCTGCGATTTGTTCGCGAAAAGCGCATTATTTGGATTACCCCCCTGATTACACGATGAATTCCACGATTCTTCGTTTGGGCTCGGAAAAACTGGACAATCATCAAGAGTTGGTCAAGGCGCTTTTTTGTGTCGCAGCATTTTTATGGTGGCAGCCGGCAATGGGACGGCGAGAGGCACGGTGGTGCGCCGCGAAAATCCTCGAATTTTCGCCGTTTCGTGAACGGTGCCCGACGATGCCGCAGGTGCAGCGACCCAAGGCGTCAAGCGGCCTGCGGCTGCTCGAGCAGGTGGGCGGCGGGTTGAAAACGGGTGCCCATCGCGCGCTCGCGTGCGTGCCAGATGGTCAGCGCGCTGCAGGCGAGCGCGATGGCCGCGCCAGCGGGCAGCAGCGGGCCGCCCGGGCTTGCGGCCATCGTCGAGAGCGACCCGATCGCGGGGCCCGCGATCATGCCCAGCGTCTGCAGGCACGAGACGAACCGCAAGTCGCGCGTCGAGCGGCAAGCGGACGCAGCGAACCCCGAACAGCGAATGACGATCGCGGTCGATCCGATGTTGAACGCGATGATGCCCAGGATGAACAGCAGCGGGTGGCCATGGATGGTGGCGAAGACCGGCGCCATCAGCGAAAGGCCGCAGAGCACGGCGGTCAGCTTGGGCGAGACGCGAATGCGTTCGGCAAAGAGCGCCAAAGCAGTGACGGCCCCGGCGAGCGAGCCGATGCTGACGGCGTTGCCGATCGTGGCGTTGCTGAAGCCCGCGGCAAGGGCCATCGATCCGGTCATCGACCAGACCATCATCGTCGCGCAGACGTAGCCCAGGATGGCCCCCGCCAGCAGCGCGATCTGGAGCGAGAAGCCGGAACCCGCCGGTTCCGCGCGGCGCACCGAGGCGTCCTGCGCTGCTCGGGACCATTCGCAGTGCGTCCCGATCGGATCCGGGACGAGGAGCAGGATCGCCAGGAGCGCGCCCGGGACGAGCGCGAGGCCGACCAGCGCGAGGCGCGCGTCGAAGCTCTCGGCCAGCGCGGGCAGGGCGATTGCCGCGATCATGGAAAGGAGGAGTTGCAGCAGGAACGTCGCGGCGAAGGCGGCCGTCGGTCGATGGCGCGCGGCATGGGCAAGGGCCTGCGTGTAGATCAGCCCGGTGGCGAGGCCGAACGCGGCACGCAGCACCACGAGGGTCGCGAATTCGCCGCTGAGCGCGGTGCCGAGCGCCGCGGCGAGGGCCAGCAGTGCGGCCAGGGCGAACGTGTAGGGTGGGAGCCGCGATCCGGCGAGGAGGCTCAGTAGCGATCCCGCCGCCAGTCCGGCCTGCGTTGCGCTGACGATCCAGCCGTGAAGGGTTGGATCAAGCGCATGGGCCTTGCTCAGCAGCGACAGGAAGACAGGGTCAATGCCCGGCTGCAGCAGCGCGAGGGCTCCTGCGAGTATGGCTGGTACGACAACGCCTATGCGCGAGTTCGACTGCGGCAAAGTGACCCCCCTGAATTCGTTCGTGCACCCTCATGCACGTCGACGTTCAGGACATCGCTCTCCCGGTGTCTGGATTATGTCTATTCGATTTCGTTTGTCAGACGGGCAATGTCACCGTGTTTCAGCGTCTTTGCAAGGTGAATAAACGATTCGATGCTCAAAGCCATGATCTGCGGCATTTTGGCACGCCACGGCTTCTCGTAGCCCAGGAACGGCGTCGTTCCCTCCATCGAGGTGCTGAAGAACAGCGCCAGCGAATGGATTTCATCGTCGTCGAGATCCGGGTTCAGGGCACGGATCTGTTCGCCGATCTGGCTATGGGCGACGCCGTAGAAGGCCTCGATCCGCTCGGCGATGAACGCGCTCTGGTTGGCCAGTGACCACAGTTCGGTGAACAGGCGCGTCGTGCGTTTGCTGCAGATGTCCTCGAGGCACATCACGATGACGCGGCGCAGGCGCTCCTCGCTCGAGATATCGACGTTGCGCACGTCATCGTCGAGCTTGGCCTGGTAGCCCTCCATCATGTCGTCGAGCATGACCTTGACGAGCAGTTCCTTGCGCGGGAAGTGGTAGCTGACGTTGCCGACCTTCAACCCGCATTCCGCACCGATGCGCCGGATCGAGAAGGCGGCGGCGCCTTCCTCGATGATCACGCGCAAGGCAGCCTTGATGATGGTGTCGACGGTGTCCGCGCCGCGTGCGTAGACGCCGGGGCGCTGGTGTTCGGTGGTGGTCTCGTTCTTGGGCACTGTGATGCTCCACTGCCTCGTTCCAATTTCCGCCAGGGTCGGTCGCGCAGGCGAGGGGGCGCTGCGCGCGGCGGGCAACGCTGGGGAGGGCTCTCTAAGAGCCTTTCAGGTAATCGTAAACCGCGGTTCGGGAACCCGTGCGGTCAGGGCATGCGAGGGGCCGGGTAGAGCCGGTCGATCGGCCCCAAAGCGTGCTCGAGCGGGCCAAGCCAGGGTGTGTAGCGCTCCCAGGCGTCGACCCCGCTGGTGAAGATCGGCTGGCGGACCTGTTCCGAGCTGGCGGTGCGCACGGCGCGCGCGTTGGTGTGGAAGTCGAGGCAGGCCTGTTCGAAGGGGACGCCAAGGTAGTCGAGCAGGGCGCGGATCTGCGCTTGGGTCGAATGCACCATGTCCTCGTAGATCACGCGGTGCACCGCCCCCGGCGCGGCGGCATCGTAAGCGGCCATCAGCGCGACATAGTCGCGATAGTAGCGCGCGATATCGGCGAGGTCGTAAGAGAAGGTCTGGCCGCGGGCGAAGTGCTGCTTCCAGCCCGAGAAGCAGCACGCCATGGGGTGGCGCCGCGCATCGATGATCCGCGCGTTGGGAAGGAGCAGCCGGATCAGGCCCACATGCTGCCAGTTGTTGGGCATCTTGTCGAGGAACAGGGGCTTGCTTGTCTTTCGGTGGACGCGGGTCTTCTCGATGTACTCCTCGCCCAGGCGCAGGCGGTCCTGCGGGGTAAGAGCGGCGATCATCGCGGCGAAATCGGGAAATTCGCCTTCGTCGACGCGCGATTGCAGGCGGCTGGCGATGATCATCATTTCGGGCAGCTCGAGCGTGCCCTCGATCCGGCTGTGGCTGGCGAGGATCTGCTCGATCAAGGTCGAGCCCGAACGGGGCAAGCCGACGATGAAGATCGGATCGGGCGCTTCACAACCGCCGGGGCCCATCTGCGCGAGCATCGCGGCGTTGAAGGTCTGCGCGGTGGCGGCGACTTCGGCGGAAAAGGCCTCGGGGTCGTGCGGGACGAGCGTGCGGCGCAGGCGGTTGCCCTTGTCGTAGTGCGCGAAGGAGGGGGCGGGTTCGCCGGCATCTTCGTACGCTTTGCCGAGCGCGAAATGGAGATGGAAGGTGTCTTCGCGAAGTTCGGGCGCGGCCGGGTCGATCGAGGCGAGGGCGGCTTCCATCGCGGCGATGTCGGCGGGGCCGAGCCGTGCAGTCTTGAGATTGGCGAGGCTCCACCAGGCCTCACCCATGGTCGGCTTCTGGGCGACGGCTTCGCGATAGGCGCAAATGGCCTCGGCCTGCTGACCGGTGGTCTTCAGCACGTGGCCCAGATTCTGCCAGACCTGAGGCTGCTGCGGGCGTGCGCCCAGGATCTCGCGGTAAAGTTCCTCGGCGCGCGCATGATCGCCGATCCGCACCAGGACCGAGGCGAGGATGAGTGCGTGGGCGGGCGTGTCGACCGGCGAGCGCACGAGGACCTCGGCGTGCTCCAGCGCCTCGGCGAGGCGGTTGTTCTGGAGGAGCAGGCGGATCAGGAAGTCGCGCGCAAGATCGAAGCCGGGCGCGAGTTCGACGGCGCGCATGGCCCGGTCGAGAGCGGCGGTCATGTCGCCCCGTCGCCAGTGTGTCTCGCCAAGCAGGCGCACCGCGGGCGCGTCCTCCCCGCGCTGAGCGATCCGTGCTTCCAGCAAGGCAATGCCGTCCTCAAAGCGCTGCGCGTTCATCGCCATGGCCGCCTTGACCAGTTCGGGATCACGCGCCGAAGCGTGGACCCCCGAAAGATCGGCGCGCCAGGCGTCCATCTCGCGTCGTGAAGCGCGCAAGGCGCGTGCGAGGAGAAACCATCCGCCGGCGATTGCGGGTTGCAGCCGCGTCAGGGCTTCGAGCGCGGGCAAGGCCTTGGCCGTCGCGCCGCAGGACATGGCGACTTGCGCCAGCTCCCAAAGGACGGCGGGAACGCGCGCTTCGCGCATCGCCAGCGCTTCGAGTCGCGGCAGGGCCTCGCGGGGTTTTTCCAGGCGTACCAGAGCCTGGCAGGCGAGCAATTCGGCCGGTGGGAAACCCGGCGACCGGGCCAGCAGAGCTTCGGCTTCCTCATGGGCGCGACGCGGGTTGGCATCGAGGCTTGCAGCGATTCGGGCAAGCGCCTGGGGAGAGGGGACGGTTGGCGTGGTCTGAAAGCTCTGTCCGGTCATGATCTGGTGTTCTGCTTCCTCTTGCAAAGATGAGTTTCCGATGCGGGCAATGCTCTTGGCGTGGCTGCGGCGAGGTTCAAGAAAACATGCGGAAGCCAAGGGTTAACGCAGCGGGGCGTTGTTCCTTGTGCGGCTCGAGTTCGACGCGCGTGAAACCGGAGCTTTGTTCGATTGGGTTGTGCGTCTGCACATTGGCAAGATGATCATTTCAGGGCTCCGGACAAGCGCGAAATAAACTGCTAAATTTCGTGGCGATAGGTGCTTGACATAAGCCCCCTGCGTCGGTTTACTCAATCTAGGACGACCGTTCGGGTTTGTGCAATAGCGAAGGCGTCTAAAGCGATTTTTAAATGAATGCGTTCTTCGCGGGATAGTCATCGTTCCGTGAACCTGAAGTCCATCTTCGGGGCAGGAGATTTGCGTCTGGCGCAGGCGAAATAAAAGCCGCGCGGCGAAATGCGAATAAGCGAGGATCCGTGCAAGGCGGACATTCTTCTTGGGGGAGGAGAATCGCGAAATTCAGGGAAAACAGGGGGCTCCTCAAGGATGAATATTCGTACCCGTTTGCGGCGGTGGAACGCCGCGTGCCTGCTCTCCACCACGGCGATCGTCACGCCCTTCGCGGCGAGCGGTACGGCCTTCGCCGAGGATGCGGCTCCGGCCGCAGCCCCCGCGCCCGAGGCGCCGCCCGAGCAATCCTCGCTCGGCGACATCGTGGTCACCGCGACGCGCACCTCCGAGAGCGTGCAGAAGGTGCCGATCTCGATCCAGGCGCTGGGCGAGGCAAAGCTGGAATCGCGCCAGGTGAACGGCCTCTCCGATCTCACCGCGATGCTGCCTTCGGTTACCATTGCCGGTCTCGGGCCGGGGCGCCAGACCCCCTATTTCCGCGGGATCGTGCCGGCGGGCGGCAGCTACGCCTCGGTCGGCTACTATCTCGACGACATCCCCATCGCGGGGACGGATCTCCCCGACATCCATGTCTACGACATCGAGCGCGTCGAGGCGCTTTCAGGTCCGCAAGGTACGCTCTACGGCGCGGGCTCGCTGGCGGGCACAATCCGCTTCATCTCGAGCAAGCCCAAGATCGGCGAGTTCGAATGGGGCTACAACACCGAGCTCAACAAGTACGGCGCGGGTGACCTGGGCCAGCAGTTCGAGACCTACGTCAACGTGCCGATCGCGGACAATCTCGCGATGCGCGCGATGGGCTACTACCGCCACGACGGCGGCTACATCGACAACGTGGCAAACAACGGGCTCAACAATGTCGGAGACTCGCTGACGCTGGATCTGGGCGATTCCAACCCGGCGACCTCCTATACACTCGACAACAGTGCGATTGCCGAGAACGACTACAACCCGATCTACGAGTACGGCGGCCGCCTCCAACTGCTGTGGGAACCGGCGCCGGGCTGGGAAGTGCGTCCCGAAGTCACCGCGCAGCGCCAGATCGCTTATGGCTATTTTGGCTATGATCCGCGCGTGGGCGATCTCGAGGTCCACGACTACGACCTCACCCGCCAGGACGACCAGTGGTACCAGGCGCAACTCGCGATCCATGGTCACATCGGCGACTGGGACGTGGTTTCGGCAACGGGCTACTTCCACCGCAAGGTGCACTTGCGCAACGACTACACGTATTACACCGTGACCTATGACAGCTTCGGGCCGGGCTACGAAAGCTACCTGCAGTTCTGGGACGCCTCGACCTGTAACGGTTCGGGCGCGGACATGAGCTGTTCGGGACTTATCAACCCGCAGCAATACTACGAAGGCCTGACCAAGGATCGCCAGTTCACGCAGGAACTGCGCATCACCACGCCCTCGAGCTGGCCGTTCGACGTGACCTTCGGCGGCTTCTTCCAGTCGCGCCGGGAATCGACCAACGACCGCTACGCGACGCACGGTCTCGACACCATGGCCGGCTACACCGAGGCGGGCGGCGGCGACGTCGCGGGCGGCCTGCTGGGCGTTCCGGCGATGTACGGGATTGCCTATGACGACGACGGCACGCCCTATTTCGACACGAGCGACGTCATCAATGCGGACGGCAATCCGCTGGGCACGATGATCCTGGGCTCGCGCGCGGTGAAGGGCGAGGCCTTCTACCTCTCCGAGCGCAACAACAAGTGGACCGACAAGGCGCTCTTCGCCGAAGGCCACTACGACATCACGCCCACGCTCAAGGTAACCGGCGGCATCCGCTTCTTCTGGACGAGCTACAAGTCCAAGGGCTTCAGCGGCGTCGCGGCTTCAGCCCTGGCGGTGGGGTGTTCGGTGCCGTTCCCGGACGACGAACGCCTCTCGTGCATCAACGCCAACGGCTCGTACTCGGAAGCGGGCGAAACCCACAAGATCGCGCTCGACTGGCAGTTCGAGCCCGACAAGATGGTCTACGCCACCTACTCCACCGGCTTCCGTCCCGGCGGCTACAACCGCGCGCTGCGCGTCAATGGCGTGGGCACGGTGACGGTCGACCCTTACGAATCGGAAACGCTGACCAACTTCGAAATCGGCTTCAAGACGACCTGGGCCAACATCTTCCGCTTCAACGTCTCGGCCTACCTCGAGAAGTGGGACAACATCCAGTACAGCGTGGTCGTTTCGGGCACGCAGGGTGCGGGCATGACCGGCAACGCGGGCAAGGCCGAAGTCAAGGGCATCGAATACGACGCCGACCTCAAGCTGGGCGACGTCACGATCTCGTCTTCGGGCGCCTTCAACGACGCGAAGCTGAAGGGCAACTTCTGCAATTTCGCGCTCAACACCACGACGATGTCGATCTCGCAGCTCCCGAGTTGTGCGGTGGGCGAATTCGTCGAGGACTCGAACGTTTCGACGCCGACCGTCGCGGCCGCCGATGGCACGCGCCTGCCGCGCCAGCCTCGTTTCAAGGGCACCACCTCGGTGCGCTACGATACGATGCTGGGCGACATGGACGCCTACCTGATGGGCGCGGCGAACTACCAGACCAGCGCGACGCAGGATCTGAACGTCGAATACAACGAACTCTTGGGAACCACCCCGGGCTTCGTCTCCTTCGACTTTTCGGCCGGCGTGAAGAAGGACACCTGGACGCTCGACTTCTTTATCCAGAACGCCTTCGACAAACGCGGCGAACTGACCAAGAACACGTTCTGTTCGATCACTTTCTGCTCCGGCTCCTCGCGCACTTTCGCGATCAAGCCCCGCTTCTTCGGGGTGCGTTGGGGCCAGAAGTTCTAATTGCGCCGCTGACGGACCTGCAGGCCTCCGACCGGTTCGCGCCGGGCCGGGGGCCTGCTTTTTCGGGTGCGGAGGGTGTCCTGTGAAAACAATCGTGCCTTTGCAAAGGCAAATGGAGCACACGCTGCAATCCTGTGCTATCGAACGCCCCGCGTGCAGGGCGGCCTGGTGGACCGGTGTGGCGGTGTCGGCGTTTTCGCGGTGCGCGCATGATTAGGGGAATGACGATGAAGCTTCAGGTCAATGGGTCGCCGCGCGAGGTGGATGCCGAACCCGAGATGCCGCTGCTGTGGGCACTGCGCGACGTGCTGGGCATGACCGGCACCAAGTATGGTTGCGGTATCGCGCAATGCGGCGCCTGCTCGGTGCTGGTCGACGGCGTGGTCACGCGTTCGTGCGTGACGCCGGTGGGCAGCGTGGCAGAAAGCAAGATCACCACGATCGAGGCGATGGAAGAGGACGCGCTCGGCCAGAAGGTCGTCGCGGCCTGGGTCAAGCACCAGGTTCCCCAGTGCGGCTACTGCCAGTCCGGCCAGGTCATGGCGGCGGTCTCGCTGCTCAAGGAGAACGCCCATCCCAGCGAAGAGGACGTGCGCGCGGCCATGATCAACTTGTGCCGCTGCGGCACCTACAACGCCATCCACGCCGCGCTGAGCGACCTGGCGGGGCATGCCGGGAAGGAGACCGCGTGATGGCGAGCCTGTTTGACGAGACCAAGACCCAAGGTGCTGGCGGGCAAACCGAAGCGCTCTTCGCGCCCGAGGGCACGCAGCCGGTGAACCTCTCGCGCCGCCGCTTCCTGATGGGGTCGGCCGGGGTCGCCTCGGGCGCGCTCGTGCTCGGCTTCGGCATCCCGCTTGCCGCCCCGCGCGTCAGGGCGGCCGAGGCGGGGGCGGGCAAGGCCTTCGACGTTCCGGCCTTCATCGAGATCCGCCCCGACAACACCTTGCGTTTCCTCAGCCCCTTCATGGAAGGCGGGCAGGGTACCTTCACCGCGATGGCGCAGATCGTGGGCGAGGAACTCGACATGGACCCGGCGGTGTTCACCGTCGAGGCCGCGCCTGCGGGCGAAGTGTTCCAGATCATGAATGGGCGCCGCGTGACCGGCGGCAGCAACTCGGTGCGCAGCAGCTACGACACGATGCGCCGGATCGGTGCCTCGGGCCGCGCGATGCTGCTCCAGGCGGGAGCCAAGCGGCTCGGCGTGCCGCTCGCGCAGCTTTCCACCCAGCCGGGCAAGGTCGTCCATGCCGCCTCGGGCCGTTCGGTGACGTATGGTGAACTCGCCGCCGACGCGCGCGACATGGCCGTGCCCGATGCGGCGAGCGTAACGCTGCGCGATCCGTCGACCTTCCGCTGGATCGGCAAGCCGGTCGCGCGCCTCGACATGCACATGAAGTCCACCGGCAAGGCGGTCTACGCGATCGACTGCAAGGTCGAGGACTTGCTCCAGGCCGCGGTGCAGCACGCGCCGCGCCTTGGTCTCCAGCCTGGCGTGGTGCGCAACGAGGCGGCGGTCAAGGCCATGCCCGGGGTTCATTCGGTGCATGTGCTCGAGGGCGCGGTGGCCGTCGTCGCGCCTTACTGGTGGCACGCGCGCCAGGCCGCCGACGCGCTCGACGTGGAGTGGAAGGAACCGGCCAACCCGGATGACGTGCGCTATATGCCGGCCGATTTCGCGACCGAGGCTTTCGCCGCGAAGCTCGCGGCTGAGACCGGACGCGGCGAACAGGCCGAGACCGCCGGCGACGTGGCAGGCGCCTTTGCCTCGGCCGCGACCACGCTCGAGGCGACCTACCGCAGCCAGTACCTGCACCATGCCCAGCTCGAGCCGCCCTCGACGCTGGCGCGCTTCAACGCCGACGGCACGCTCGACATGTGGTTGCCCAACCAGGTGCCCGAGATGTTCCAGGCCGCAATCGCCAAGCAGGCCGGGCTCGAGCCCGCGCAAGTCAAGATCCATAGCCCGCTGCTGGGCGGCTTCTTCGGCCGCCACTTCCTCTACAAGGACGGCAACCCCTATCCCCACGCGATCGCGCTGGCCAAGGCCACCGGACGTCCGGTCAAGGTGATCTGGAGCCGCGAGGAGGAATTCCTGCGCGATCCGCTGCGGCCGATGGCCGTGGTCAAGTTCCGCGGCGCGCTCGACAAGGATGGCTGGCCGGTCGGGCTCGACGTCGTCAGCGTGTGCGAGGGGCCGAGCGAGGGCATCGCCAACGCGCGCGGCAAGGAGCTCGACGATTCCGCGCTCGAGGGTATCACCGGCAAGTCCTACGCCATCGCCAACCGGCGCATCGCGCAGGCCTACGTGAAGAACCCGCCGACGCTCGCCTACTGGCGCTCGGTCGGCAACTCGATGAACGACTTCTTCTACGAAAGCTTCCTCGACGAGATGGCCGACAAGGGCGGCAAGGACCCTTACGCGCTGCGCCTGCGCCTGCTTGCGGGCAACGCGCGGCTGACCAACCTGCTCAAGGCCGCCGTCGACCTGTCGGGCGGCTGGAAGCGCGGACCGTTCACCGCGGCCGACGGCTCACGCCGCGCGCGAGGGCTTGCCATGGCCTCGCCGTTCGGGTCGGAGGCGGCGGCCGTCGCTGAAGTCTCGATCAAGGACGGGCAGGTTGTCGTCCACGACATCTGGGAAGCGATCGATCCGGGCAGCATCGTCAACCCCGCGATCGTTGCCGCGCAGGTCAATTCGGCCGTCGCGCTGGGGCTGTCGCAAGTCCTGGTCGAAGGCGCGGACTACGAGGACGGCCTGCCGGTCGCGCGCAATTTCGACGCCTATTCGATCCTGCCGCCCGACCGCATGGCCAATGTCCACGTCAAGATCATCGAGAGCGGGGCCAAGATGGGGGGCATCGGCGAGCCGCCGCTGCCCGCCGTTCCCCCGGCGGTCGCTAACGCGGTTTCGGCGCTGACCGGCAAGCGCGTGCGCGCCATGCCGCTCTCGCGTGAGACCTTCACGACCTGAACATGCGCGTGCCCCGGCGGGCGACCATACGCCGGGGCACTAGTTTTCGGTCACCGCGCGACAAGTCGGGCAGGGCGCTTGGGCCTATCGCTGGGGCCAACGACACGATCTAGCGAAAGAAGGAAGCGCGCATGTCCCATCCGGCGTCCCTGGAGGCAATTCCACCGGTCACCACCGCGGCCGCCTGGCGCGGCGACGAGCTGGGGCGGAGCGGCGAGTGGATCTACCTGCTGAACGATGCCCAGGTTCTCGAACTGGAGGCCCTGGGCAAGCGCTTCCTCGAGAACAATCCCGATTTGCGGACCGTCCAGGCCGAGGACTATCCGCTCGTCGCCTGCGCCGAGGCCGCGCGCGAATGGGGGCGCGACGTCGACTACGGGCGCGGTTTCGTGCTCGTGCGCGGGCTTCGCACCGAGTTCTATTCCGATGCGCTCTCGGCCGCGATCTACTATATCCTCGGCCTGCACATGGGCGATCCGATCCGCCAGAACGAGATGGGCGACCTGCTCGACCACGTCTACGCGACTTCGGACAAGATGATGGACGACCCGACCGCGCTCTCGTCCAAGGTTCGCGACAAGCTCGTCTACCATTCGGACAGCTCGGACATCGTGGCGCTGATGTGCCTGCGCCCCGCCAAGGAAGGCGGGCTCTCGTGCCTCGTCTCGGGCGCGCAGATCTACAACGAGATCCTGGCACGGCGCCCCGATCTTGCCCCGCTTTTGCTCGAGCCGTTCCACTGGGACTGGCGCAAGCAGGACCACAGCGCCCCGGCCGATACCTATACCTCGCCGATCGTCAGTCTCGTCGACGGGGTGTTCTCGATGTACGCGGGCTCGCTCTACATCCTGACCGCGCAGGACTACGAGGGCGTTCCCCGGCTTAGCCCGGAACAGATCGAGGTGCTCGAACTCTTCGACAAGATCACTTACGAGGAGGGTATGGCGATCGAGATGGATTTCCGCCCCGGCGATATCCAGTGGCTCTCGAACTACGCCGCGCTTCATGCCCGCACGACGTTCTGGGACTACCCCGAACCGCAGCGCAAGCGCCACCTCCTGCGCCTCTGGCTGAGCCGCGACGCCGGGCGTCCGGTGGTCGAGGGCTTTGGCAAGAACGGCGTTGTCCAGGTGCGCAGCGCCCCGCGTGACGGCAAGCCCGAGCATCCGGATGCGCACTTCGATATCTTCGGTATGTCGGTGCCGCGCCTGATCAGCTGACCGGGCGCGCCTTCGCCAACGTCATTCAGGGGCGCGGCCTTACGGCGGCGCCCCTGAATGACGTTCGGGCCATGTCGAGGACTTCAGCTGTCCGCTTCACGTCGGCGAAGTTGAGCCGCAAGTTGAGCAGGGCCGCGTCCTGCTCCGCGTCGGTCACCGCCGAGCAGGCGTCCGCCACGACGATCACCTTGTAGCCGCGCATGTTGGCTTCGCGCGCAGTGGCTTCGCGCGCAGTGGATTCGACGCAGACGTTGGTGAGCGTGCCGACGAGGACGTCGCCCGCCTGCCTGCCTAAAGGGCGTGCGAGGCGGCTCCGGGCCGTAGCGCCTCGACGGCGCGCGCGACGACAGGGTCGGCGAGGTCGTACTGCCAGGGGGGCATAGCCAGCGCGGGATCATCGCTTACGCTTTGGCGAGTCCATACGAGCGGACTTGCGTTCGCACGAAAGGCGGCACACAGCGCGTTGATCGCGGGCACGCTGGCGCGCGAGCTTGCCTTCCCGAACACCTCGCCCTCGCCCACGAAAGCGCTCTACGTGTCGATGACGACGAGCGCAGTCGTGGCGGGTTCGAGGCGCTCGAAGCAGTTGAACGGTGCTCCGCGCGCGATGGCCCCGTTGGGCACGCGGGAGGGGTGGCTCACGCGTCCTCGAAGGCGATCGAGCGGGATAGCGCTTCCCAGGTCTTCATCTGCCCCTCGACGAAGGCGTGCTGGTCGCTGGCGTAGTGCAGCGCGTCTTCGCCGAGCAGGAGGTTGAGCGGTGGTTCGGGCGCATCGAGGGCGGCGAGGATCGCCTGCGCCGCACGCGCCGGGTCGCCTTTCTCGCGTCCCGCATTCTCGGTGAGCGAGCGGCGCGCGAAGTGGGCGACCTCGTCGTAGTCGGCGATGTCGCGCTGCGCGAGGTTGAGTCCGCTCGCCGCGAATTGGGTGCGCATGCCGCCGGGTGCGACGTTGGTCACGCGAATGTTCATCGGCGCGACTTCCTGCGCCAGCGTCTGCCCGATGCATTCGAGCGCGTACTTGCTCGCGCCGTAGATGCCGGTCCCCGCCCAGGGAGCATGGCCGCTGACCGAGGTCACGTTGACGATATGGCCGCTGCGGCGTGCGCGCATGGCGGGCAGAACCGCGCGGATCATGCGCAATGCGCCGAAGACGTTGATCTCGAAGAGCGCCTTGGCCTCCTCGATGGTGACTTCCTCGATCGCGCCGACGAGGCCGTAGCCCGCGTTGTTGACGAGCCGGTCGATGCCGCCGGTCAGGGTCTGGGCCCGCGCGACCGCTTCGTCGACGCTGGTTTCGTCGGCCAGGTCTACCCGCACCACGTGCATGCGTTCGGGCGCAAGAGCTACGAGCTGCGGGTCCGCGCTGCGCCGGGTCAGGCCGACGACCGTATCGCCGCGCGCGAGCGCCGCGCGCGCCAGTTCGCGCCCGAGTCCGGCGCCGATTCCCGTGATAAGCCACTTGGTCATTTTGCGTTCTCCTTGCTGGCCTGCACACTAGGTATCGGGTGGATGAAGCCTCTTTGCGGTGAGGCCCGCAATTCTTGTGCGAGGGCGCACCGTGGTCGCTCGCGCTTGACCCGGCCTTGCGCGCCATGCTGCACCGGAGGGGCAATCGCATTGGCATTGGCAACTCGAGAAATGGGACGGGGCGCGGACTTGGCTGTTCACATCGTCGGATCGATCAACATCGACATCATTACTTCACTCCATCGCCTCCCGCTGCCGGGCGAGACGGTCCTTGCCGAGGCGACGGCACGCCTGCCGGGCGGGAAAGGTGCCAACCAGGCAGTGGCCGCCGCGCGGATGGGGACCGAGGTGCATTTCACGGGCGCGGTGGGCAAGGACGATTCGGGCGCGTGGATGATCCAGCGCCTCGCCCTCGAGGGCATCGATGTCTCCGGCATCCGGTCGCTTCCCGAAGAGGCGACGGGCACCGCCTACATCGCGGTCGATGCGCTGGGCGAGAACCAGATCATCGTCGTCTCGGGCGCCAATGCGAAGCTCGCCGGCTGCGAGCCGGTCGGGCAAGGCGTGCTGCTCTCGCAGCTCGAAGTGCCGATCCCGACGCTCGCCGAGCTCTTCGCGAAGTCCGGGGCACTGCGCATCCTCAACACTGCGCCCGCGCTGATCGAGGCCAAGGCGCTCTTCACGCATGTCGACATCCTTGTCCTCAACCGCCCCGAACTCGACATCTACGCGCCGATCGCAAGTCTTGGCGCGGACGCGGACGCCGGATGGGAGGCGCTGGCCGCCCGCGCACGCACGCTGTTCTGCCGCGACGACCAGGCCGCGATCGTGACGCTGGGGGCAGGCGGGGCGCTCGTCGTGCGCAAGGAGCGGCTGCTGCATGTGCCCTCGGTTCCGGTGCGGCCGGTCGATACCGTGGGGGCGGGCGATTGTTTCTGCGGCGCGCTGGCGGCGCTGCTCGGCGAGGGGCGTTCGCTCGAGGAGGCGGTGCCCTTCGCCTGCGCGGCGGCCGCGCTCTCGACGCTGGCACATGGCGCCGCGCCTTCGATGCCCCGGCGCGAAGCGGTCGCCGATCTGCTATCGGGGCCAGCAACAGAACATGCGCCCGCGATCAAGAACCGTTCTTCGGTAATCCTACCTTGAGGCCAAGGGCGCAAGAGAGAGCGATGATGGGGGTATCCGATGCCTGAACTGCAACCGACACATTTCGATATCCCGTCCGACACCGGCGGCAAGGATCTGGGAATTTTCCTGCCGATCGCCAACGGCGGCTGGATCATCTCGAAGAACAAGCCCGAGATCGACGGTTCCTACGATTATTGCCGCCAGTGCGGCGTGCTGGCCGAGGAGGCGGGCTTCGATTTCATCATGGCCATGGCCAAGTACCGTGGCTACGGCGGCGAGACACACCATTGGGACAGCTCGCTCGATTCGGTCATGACCATCGCCGGGCTTGCCGAGGCGACCAGCCGCGTGAAGACCTGGGGCACGGTCCATACCCTGCTGCAGAACCCCGGCGTGGTCGCCAAGATGATCGCGACGCTCGACCAGATCTCGGGCGGGCGCGCCGGGCTCAACGTCGTCACGGGTTCCTACAAGGGCGAATTCGCACAGATGGGCGCCTGGCCCGAGGGCGTCGACCATGACGCGCGCTACGATCTCGCCAAGGAATGGGTGACTGCGATCAAGCGCCTGTGGAGCGAGGATTCGGTCTCGATGGACGGGACTTACGTCAAGCTCGAGGACTGCCAGTCCTGGCCCAAGCCCGAGAAGCGTCCGTTCCTCGTCTGCGCGGGGTCCTCGCACAAGGGCATGCATTTCACCTCCGAGGAAATGGACGCGATCTTCCTTTCGGGCAGCGATGACGCGCAACTCGCGCAGGCCAGCCGCGAGGCCAAGGCGGATGCGGCGAGCCTTGGCCGTTTCGTGCGCACCTATTCGATGATGACGGTCGTGCTCGGCGAAACCGACGAAGAGGCCGAGGCCAAGGCGAAGCTCTACGCCGAGGGGTTCGACGAGGGCGCGCTCGAGGGCATGATGCGTGCCTACGGCTTTCTCGATGCCGAGATCGGCAAGGAGAACGACTTCACCCGCAAGGCGCGCTCCAGCTTCATGTCCGCGCACGTCGCGGGTTCCTCGCAAACCGTCGCGGCGCGGCTCGGCGAGCTTTTCGAAGTGGCCGGAACCGACGGCCTCATGCTGATCTTCGACGATTATCTCACCGGGGTTCCCAAGTTCGGCAAGGAAGTCCTGCCGGTGCTGCGCGAACGCTTCCCCGGCCGGATCGCGGTGCGCTCGGATGCCTGAGGTCGCCGAACTGCCGCACGTCGCAGCGCAGGCGCTGGCGGGGATGATCGACCCTGCGACAACCGCGCTCGTCGTGGTGGACATCCAGGTCGACTTCGCCGCGCCCCAGGGCCTCGCGGCGACTTTCTGCGACGACCTTGCCCCGATCGAGGCGGTGATCGATCGCATCGAGGAACTGATCGCGGCCGCGCGCGAGGCGGGCATGACGCTCGCGTTCATGCGCGTCGTCACCCGCCCCGAGACCGATTCCGCCGCGCTCAAGACCTTGATGGAGCGGCGCGGCATGCCGGGCGGCGAGGCGATTTGCCGGGCCGAGGGCGGCGGGGCGGACTATTACCGCATCGCGCCTGAACCCGGCGACATCGAGATCGAGAAGCGCCTCTTCGACAGCTTCCACGAGACCGATTTCGACGCCCAGTTGCGCGCGCGCGGGATCGACACGCTGCTCATGACCGGCATCACCACCGAATGTTGCGTCGACAGCACCGCGCGCACGGCCTTCCACAAGGGCTACAACGTGTTCCTCCTCAGCGATGCCTGCGCCGCCTACGAGCCGCATCTGCACACGGGCACGCTCGAAGTGCTTTCGCAGAACATCGGTCTGCTCGCCACCAGCGCGGCCGTGCTCGAGGTGCTTTCCTGATGCGCCTGCCGCGCGCCTCGTCCTCGGGCGCGCTCGGCGATCCATTTTCCGACAGCCCGAAAGGCGAATGCCCATGACCCCACGCGAAGCCACGGCCACCAAGGGGAGGGGGACGGTTCTCTTCGCCTGTACCCTGGGCAACAGCGTCAGTGTGACGCCGGCGGTGCACGCTGTCTTCGGGCTGTTCCTGGTGCCGCTTTCGGAAAGCTTCGGCTGGGCCCGGGCCAGCATTTCGGGCGTGCTCGGCGTGCTCGCGCTCGTTTGCGCGGTCAGCTACCCCGTGATCGGGCGCCATGTTGACCGGGTGGGCGCGCGGCGCACGCTGTTGACCGGGGCCGTCGGGCTTGCCCTCTCGATCGCGGCGCTTGGGTTGACGAGCGGCAGTCTCCTCCAGTTCTACGCGACCTTCGCGGTGCTTTCGCTTTTCGCCGCGATGTGCGGCACGCCGATCTACCAGAAGGTCGTTGCCGACTGGTTCGAGGAGAACCGGGGCACTGCACTGGGCGTGAGTGCGGGGGGCGGGTGTGGCATCGGTTCGGTGATCATGCCGGTGCTCGCCGCGGTGCTGGTCGGCGCCTGGGGCTGGCGCGCGGGCTATTTCGGGATCGGTGCCTTCATCCTGGTCCTCGCGCTGCCCTTGCTTGCGCTGTTCCTGCGCGATCGGGACGGGGCTTCGGGGCATGCCGGACCGCAGGCCGCGCGCGAGGGTCTGACCCTTGCCGAGGCGATGCGTCGGCCTTCGTTCTGGCTGGTCCTCGTTGCGGTCGCGGCCGGTGCGGGGGGCACCACGGCGGTGTTCAGCCACGTCGTCCCGATCCTGGGCGATCGCGGTGTCTCGGTGGCGAGTGGCACGGCGGTGGTCAGTGTCTTCGCGCTAGCGACGTCGGGTTGGCAGGTCGCGACCGGGCGGATCATGGACCGCATCCAGACCCCGCGCGTGGCGGTGCCGATGTACGGCATTGCGATCGTGGGCCTTGCCTTGCTCGAATTCGGGCAGGGGACGCCGGTGCTGATCTTTGCGGGCGTGCTGCTTGGCGTCGGCATGGGCGCGCAATACGGTGCCTTGCCCTACTTCATCGCCCGCTACTTCGGGGTTCGCCATTTCGGTGCGATCATCGGCGCGATGTATTCCGCGGTGATCGCCGCGCAGGGCGTGACGCCGATCCTGCTCGACCTCGTGTTCGACAGTGTCCACTCCTATCGCCCGGCGCTGATCGGCGTGGGCGGCGCGCTGGCGACCGGCATGGCGCTGCTCATGCTCCTGCCGCGGTATGGCGAGGACGAGGCGCCTTCCACCGGCGCGCTCGCCGTGCCATGCCATTGACCCGCGCTGCCCATCACATGACAGGATCGACCCGCTTGGCCCAGATGCCCGCTGCCACGCCCGCCTTTGCCGACCCCACGGCGGCGCCTTACGCGGTATCCGAGGAGGAGCGTGCGGCCATCGCCGCCGCGATCGACACCGACGAGCTCGTCGAACTGGCACTGACGCTGGGCAACATTCCCAGCCGTTCGCGTGAGGAACGGGCGGCGGCCGAGTTCGTCCACGACTGGATGGCGCGCGAGGGGTTCAATCCACGCAAGGTGGGCGCGACGCCCGAGCGGCCCAATGTCATTGGCGAATACGGCGGCACCGCGCCGGGGGCGAATCTGCTGTTCACCGCGCACCTCGATACCGAGAGCCCGAGCGGGAACCGCGATCAGGACCGCTTCCGCTATCGTGACAGTACGCTGGCCGATCCCGAATGGACAAATTGCTGGCTCGACGAGGAGGGGCGCCTGCGCGGTTTCCCGATCTCCAACGACCGCGGGCCCATGGCCTGCTTCCTGATCGCGGCCAAGGCGCTGAGGAAAGCGGGCATCGGACTTGCCGGAAAGACCTGGCTCACCGCGTGCCCTGGCGAGATCGGACCCGAGCCGATCGAGGAATTTTCCGGCATCGACTACCTCGGCAAGGACATCGGCGCGCATTACCTGTTCCACCACGGCGGCGTCGCGCCCGACTATGCGATTGCGGCCGAAGGCACCGATTTCGGCCTCACCTGGCAGGGTTCGGGCTATGCCGTGTTCCGGGTGCGCATTTTCGGGCAGGGCATGTTCACGCCGATCCTCGAGGCGCCCGCACGCGCTATCGATCATCCCAACCCGATCTACCGCCTGGGCCCGGTGATCGAGGCGCTCCACGCCTGGGGGTTGTCCTGGGAAGGCGCCTCGGTGCTCGAGACGGCCAGCGGGCGGGTCTGCCCCAAGGTGCAGATCGCCTCGGTGCGCGGCGGCATGCCGACCGACTTCGGGGCGGGCACCGAGATTTGCGCGCTCTATCTCGAAGTGGGGCTCAATCCGCGCCAGAAGGCGGCCGAGGCGATGCACGGGATCATGGCCGCGATGCGCGGCCTGGCGGTGGAGAGCTTCGACGTCGAGCCGGTGGTGGTGCGCCACGGCTTCGAGGCGCGCGCTGAGGAAGTGGCCATACTCACCGGTGCAGTCGATGCGGCGACGCGCCTTGCACGCGGGAGCGCGCTGGAAGTGGCGCATCCGGTCTACTCGAGCATGTGGCGCGACCACAATGTCTTCAACATGCACCGCATCCCGGCCGTTACCACCGGCATGCCGCGCTGGCGTCCGACGCCTGCCGACATGGCGTCGAGCGCGCTTGTCTATGCGCTGACGATGCTGGCGGTGTGCGGACGCGGCACGGCGCCCGAGGCGGGCGGCGCCACCAGCGTCTATGGCGATGTGGCAAGGCCTTTTGACACCTGACTAAAACGGTCGCGGGGCTGCTTGCCGTATAGGGCAGAGCGGGTTAGCCATGGCGTCATGGTCGCTGATGACGAGATGGGGACCGGCTTGGCGCCGGACCGAATGCGGGTGGATATCCTTTGCGCATAACTACGAATGTCTACCCTAAGGAACAGCGGCGTGACGCCTGGCGCTTCGCGCTCGGGCGCCTTTCGCTCACGCTCGACGAGGCCGACGAGAACACGCTCTACGGCGAATTGATCCAGTTTCGCGCCAGCACCGGGATCAGCTTCATCCGCGTCACCGGCACCGCGCAGACCTGGACCATCGATTTTCGCGAGCAACCCCAGACCTACTGGGTGGCGATGCTGCTCGATGGCAGCGCGACGATGCGTGATGCCCAGCAGGAACTGCGCCTGTCCGACGGCGAGCTGATCTGCGGGCAGGGCAACGCGCCGGTGCAGCTCTCCTTCACCGGCGACAACCGCACGCTCATCGTCCAGGTCCCGCACAGCGAACTGACCGCGCGCCTGAAAGCCCCGGTGGGCGCCGCGCCGCGCAAGATCGCGACCGACACCGGCACGGCACGTATCTTCGCCGGCATGCTGCGTTCGCTCGCCGATACGATCAACGACATCACCACCGACCAGGCCCGGCCGGTGGAACTGGCGTTCCCCGAATTCCTCGTCACCAGCCTGCTCGACAACGCGCCGCCCAAGGCGCTGGGCGGCGCGGCCGGCATGCGCGCCGCGCTGCTCGAGCGCATCTTCCAGACGATCGAGATCCGCCTTTCCGATCCCGATCTCAACTACCAGCAGGTCGCCGCCGAGCACGGGATCTCGCCGCGCTACCTCCAGAAGCTGTTCGAATCGATCAACGACAGTTTCGGGCACTACGTGAAGGTGCGAAGGCTCGAACGTTGCCGGCTCGACTTGCGCAGCCCGTTGCACGTCCAGAAGTCGATCTCGGACATCCTGTTCGAGTGGGGCTTCAACGATTCCGCTTCGTTCAGCCGGGCCTTTCGCGAGCAATACGGCATCTCTCCGCGCGAATACCGCAAGGCGCAGCCGCAAGAGCACGAGGCGGTCGAACTGCTGCGCCGGGGCAAGCCGGCCCGTGCGGACAAGGCCTCTGCACGCGGCGAGGTGGTTGCCGAGGAAGCGAACGAGGAGGAGGCCACGGCTTCCGGCGCTGGCGCCGACGAGCCGGAAACGGCTTCCGGTGATCTCGGGGAGAGCGTGCCGGGCACTTCGGCTCCGGTCTTGCCCGAAGGCGAGCAGGTGCGCCATCACCATCTGCCGGTCTCGCCCGAGACAGTGCACTGGGGCTATCTCAGCAAGGACCTGAAGCCCGCGCTGCATATCCGTTCGGGCGATTTCGTCACGATCGAGACGCTCACCCACCACGCCAACGACGACGCCGAACGCATGGTCCACGGTGATGGGGGCGCCGAGAGCGTCTTCCACTGGGACGAGCACGGCAAGGCGGTGAATCGGCGCGGAGCGGGGCCTATCGACGCCAGTGCGCTCGGGCGGGGCCCCGGCGAGGGCTTCGGTGTCCACATCTGCACCGGGCCGATCGCGATCGAAGGGGCGATGCCGGGCGACCTCATCGAAGTGCGCATCCTCGACCTCAAACCCCGGCCCAGCGGAAACCCGCGCTTTGCCGGCAAGTGCTTCGGTTCGAACGCAGCCACCTATTGGGGCTTCCATTATCACGACCTTCTGACCGAGCCCAAGCAGCGCGAGGTCATCACCATTTACGAGGTCGAGGCAGGCGGCATGCGCCCGGCGATGGCGCACGCGGTCTATTCCTATCGCTGGACCGAGCAGACCGACCCTTCGGGTGTCGTCCACCCGCGCTACGACTATCCCGGCGTTCCTGTCGATCCCGCGACGATCGAGAAGAACTTCGACGTGCTGCGCAACGTGGAAATTCCGATCCGGCCACACTTCGGGGTGATTGCGGTGGCGCCCAACCACGCCGGTCTCGTCGACTCGGTCCCGCCCTCGAGTTTTGGCGGAAATCTCGACAACTGGCGCACGGGGCCCGGCGCGCGGGTGTTCCTGCCCGTGCAGGTGGAAGGTGCGCTCCTGTCGTTGGGCGATCCGCACGCCTCGCAAGGCGACAGCGAACTGTGCGGCACTGCGATCGAATGTTCGATGACCGCGCTGATCCAGGTCGTCCACCACAAGGCGCAAGGCGTGATGGAGCAGCTTCGCGATGTCGACTATCCGCTGATCGAGACCGAGACCGAATGGGTCATCATGGGTTTCAGCCACCCCGATTACCTCAAGGAACTGGGCGCCGACGCGCAGAGCGAGGTCTACAAGAAGAGCTCGATCGACGCGGCCATGCGCGATGCATTCCGCAAGGCGCGCCGGTTCCTGATGACCGCGAAGCAACTGACCGAGGACGAGGCGATCTCGCTGCTCTCGGTCGGCGTTGACTTCGGGGTGAGCCAGGTCGTCAACGGCAACTACGGCGCCCATGCGGTGATCCGCAAGGCGCTGTTCACGAGCTGAGGTTCGGACACGGCGCCAGCGGCAACGCGCACGCTGGCCGCTGTCGGGCGGTTGTGCTAGCGGCGCGGCCATGGGACCCAGACTCGCCGCTGCCGCACTGATCTTCGCCGCGTTCGCCTATACGCTGGTCGTGCTCTTCGCGATCCTTGTCATCGTCGGCTACGCCGGGGGCGAGGCGCTCGTGCGTCGGCCGCTCGAGCTCACGATCGTGCTGCTGCTGGCGGGTTCGCCGGTCCTTGTCTGGCGCTGGTGCCTCGCCAGAGCGCGCACCATCGGGCGCTGAGGGCGGCGCCTCAGGCCTCGGACTTGCGGCCCACGAAGCTGTCGCCGGCATCGTGGGGTAGGCGCAGTCCCTCGAACAGCGGGGCGAGCGCGAGCACGCTCAGCGGCAGGAAGGCGAGGCGATAGGCGAGGTCCGTTCCGCCTTCCCCGAGGCTGGCGCCCAGCTTGACCGCAAGCGCGGAGAGCGCGATGCCGCTCGCCATCATCAGTTGCACGCTGGTGTTGAACAGGCTGGTGGCATCGCTCATCTGCGGCTTGGGAATGTCCGAGAAGGCCATTGTCCCCAGCGTCGTGAAATGCATCGAGCGGCTCATGCCCGAGAAGAACAGGAAGGCGCAGATCAGCGCGACCGGGGTCTCGGGCGTCAGCAGCGCGCCGCCCGCGATGCCCAGGAACGCTGCGACCGAAGAGCCCATCAGCACGCGCCGATATCCGAACGTGCGCAGGATCGGGGTGGTCACCGACTTCATCGCGAGATTGCCCGCGAACAGGGCGATGAGCACGAGGCCGGCTTTTGCCGGGCTGTAGCCGAAACCGACCTGGAGCAGCAGCGGCACCAGGAAGGGCACGCAGGCGATCCCCATGCGCGAGAGAGATCCGCCGCGGATCGTCGCGCGGAAGGTGTCGATGGCCAGGTTGTCGAGCCGCACCATCGGGGCGGGATGGCGCTTCATGTGGCGATAGGCGAGACCGAGGACGAGCACGCCGCCCCCAACCATCGCCAGCGCAAAAGCCTGGCCGCTCGCCCCGAGGAATTCGAGTCCGGCGAGAAGCGCGAAGGTTCCTAGCGCGGTGATCGCGAAGCCGCGCCAGTCGAACCGCCGCCGGGCGCTCTCGTCGCGGGTGTCGGGCACCAGCTTCCACGCGCCGACAAGCCCGATCAGGCCGAGCGGCACGTTGAGGTAGAAAATCCAGTGCCAGCCCAGGTGCTGGGTGATGAAGCCACCGATCGGCGGGCCCACGACGGGGGCGATCAGCGCCGGCCAGATGAGATTGGACATCGCCACCATCAGCTTGTCGCGCGGGGTGCATTGCAGGACGATGACCTGGCCGACCGGCACCATCATCGCCCCCGCCGCCCCCTGAAAGACGCGCAGGGCCACGAATTCGGGAAGGCTGCTCGCCTGTCCGCAGAGCGCCGAGGCGAGTGTGAAGAGCGCGATGGCCAGCGCGAAGATTCGCCGCGCACCAAAGCGTTCGGCCACCCAGCCACTTGCCGGAATGAGGATGCCAAGCGTCAGCAGATAGGCGCTCACGCCGATGTTGAGGCCGACCGCGCTCGTCCCGAAGTCGCGCGCCATGCTGGGCAGTGCGGTAATGATGATCGAGGCGTCGAGAATTTCCATGAACAGCGCGCCGGTGACGAGCGCCATGATGAGCCGCAAGTGCAGCGGGGACAGCATGGGGGTAGTGTCGGAGGCAGTGTTCGGGTCGCTCATGGAAATATCGGCTCGGCTGGTAAACACGCGAAAAATCCCGCGATGCGCGCGCCTGTTCGGCACTGCACCTCGGGATGCTCGGGGCAGGATAACGCAAGCGGCGCGGATTTGCCTTGCGGCAGAGCAAACACCTCCGCCCACCGGGCACGCCTTAGCGTTGGGTCAGTGCTACTGTGGCGCGATCGATCGCCTCGCGCAATTGCCAGGTGCGTGTTTCGAATGGCCCGCTCGTCAATTCGTTGGTCATCACGATGGCGACGATGTCGTGCACCGGATCGGCGAGGAAGTACGTATTGGCCGAGCCGGACCAGCTTCCCGCGCCCACCGGCAAGCCGCCGCGCGCCTCGGTCCCGGCATCGCCGATGGCAAGGCCAAGGCCGAAGGCACTGTCGAGGTGTTCGCCCCCGCCGGTGCGCAGGCGCGGGTGGAACATGGCCTCGACCGAAGCCTGTGACAGCAGGCGCTTTGCATGCCAGGTGCCCCGTCTGGCCAGCATTTCGGCGAAGTGGCGATAGTCCTCGAGCGTACCCGCGAGTGCGCCCCCGCCATCGCGCAGGCGCGCTGGGTCGCGGTATTCGGACGTTCGGGGCTCATCGACGGCGACCAGGCCCTGCGCACTCGCGGCATAGCCGGTGACGAGCCGGGAGGCCTGCTCCTCGCTCACCACGAAGGTCGTGTCGGTCATCTCGAGCGGCGCGAAGATGTGCTCCTCGAGATAGGCATCGAGGCTTTGCCCTGAGACCTTTGCGACCACCGCGCCCAGCACCGTCGTCGAGAAGCCATAGCTGAAGGGACCGCCCGGCTGGTGCAGCAGGGGGGCAGTGCCGAGCCGCTCTACCAGTTCGTCGAGCGTATGGGCGGGCTCTGCCTGGGCCTTGCCGCTGGTGGCCTGCGTCACGCGCCCGACGCCGTGTTCGCGGTAGAAGCGATGGACCGGGGTATCGCCCATGAATTCATAGGTGATCCCCGATGTGTGGGTGAGCAGGTCGAGGATCGTCACCGGGCGCCGCGTGGGCACCGTGCGCGGCGGATAGGCCGCGCTGCCGTCCCAGACTTCAAGGTTGTCCAGCGCGGGAAGGACCGAACCGACCGGCGTATCGAGCGCAAGCTTGCCCTGTTCGACCAGCTGCATCACGGCGACGGTCGTGATCGGCTTGGACATCGAATAGAGCCGGAACAGCGCATCGCGCCGAACCGGGGTCTTGCGCGCGACGTTGGAATAGCCGGTGGCGATCTCGGCCAGCGGGATGCCGTGCTGCTCGATCAGGACGAGCGCCTGGGGCAAGGTCCCATCGGCGACCATGCCTTCGAGCTCGGCCTGGAGTGCCGCGCGCGCGGCCGCAGGGGCGGGCGTTGTCGCACAGGCCGGCGAACTGGCGAGCATGCCGCCCGCCAGCAGGAGGCCCGCGAGGATGCGCGTCAGAACGGCTTGTCTCCCGCGATTGTGACCCGGTAGCCCGAACGCGTCTCGGGAAAGTAGTCCCAGACGGCGAAGTGCTGCGTGCAGCGATTGTCCCAGAACGCGATCGAATGCGGCTGCCAGCGGAAGCGGACCTGGAAATTGGGATCCTTCACGTGGTCGTAGAGGCAGCGCAGCACCGCGTCGCTCTCGGCCTTCGACAGCTCGTTGATCCTGGTGGTGTAGGACGAGTTGACGAAGAGCAGCTTGCGTCCGGTCTCGGGATGGGTGCGGATGACCGGGTGCGTGTTGCACTCGTAGCGCTTGTCGATGTCGGGGAAGATCGCCTTGTAGACCGGGTTCGCATCATGGACCGCAGTGAGCGGCTCGAGGAATTTCTTCATCGGTTCGGACAGAGCCTCGTAGGCGGCGTACATGCTGGAAAACAGCGTGTCGCCGCCGTCCTCGGGCAAAGTGTGCAGGTAGAGGATCGAGCCCATCGGCGGCTCGGGATCGCACGAGAGGTCCGAGTGCCAGTTGTCGCCCGCGATGTACTTGCTGTCTGCATCGGCGTGGATCTGGACGATCTGGGGGTAGTCCGCGATGCCCTTCACGGCCGAGTGGCGGTGCAGGTTTCCGAAGGCCCGGCCAAACGCCAGGTGCGCTTCGTGGTCTATCTCCTGCTCGCGGAAGAACACCACCTGGTGCGCGAGCAGCGCCTCGCGGATTTCGGCGTAGGTCTGGTTGCCGAGCGGCTGGCGCAGATCGACCCCGAAGATCTCGGCACCGATCCGCCTGGTGACGGGGCGCACCTCGATCGTTTCATAGCTCATCGTCTCTCTCCGACAGAGGCCTCATTGCGGGTCGATCACGGTTCCCTTTTCGGGAAAGATCCGGCGTTCGATGCGGCAGTGAATGCCTTGCGTGCCGTCGACGACCTGGGTCACGCCGAAGTCCGAGGCGACGCTCATCAGCGAATAGCTGTCATGGCGCGAGAGGCCCTGGTGTTCGGTCAGGAGGTGCATCATGTCGAGTGCGGCGTTCTTCATGGCGACGTCGAGGTCCTCGCCGAAGCCGTGGACGATCCAGCAGTCGGGCGTCTCCAGCAGCGGCGAGGGGAAGGCGAAGTCCTTCCTGAGGATGATCTGGAACAGGACGTCGAGCGAGCTTTCGATCGCGGTGCCGCTGATCTCGCCGTCGCCCTGGCTGACGTGGGGATCGCCGATCGAGAAGAGGCCGCCCTTGACCTGCACCGGGTAGTACATCTTGGCGCCTGCACCAATCCGCCAGTTGTCGATGTTGCCGCCGTGAAGGCCGGGCGGGATCGTGCTGACGGGCTCGTTGACGGCTGGTGCGACACCTGCGGTGCCCAGGTGCGGGCGCGCGGGCAGGGTGATGCCGGGCAGCGCCGGCGAACGGTCGCATTCGGGGCAATGGGTGATCCGGCCCGGCGTCGTGTAGACGCCTTCCACGTCATAGGCGTAGAGCGCCGAGGCGGTCATCGCGTTGGGATCGAGCTTGTAGATCGTCACCCGCTCGGTCTTGTCGAATTCCTCGTAGAGATGGCCCCAGTTGGCCTGGAGGTTCGAGCCGTAGTTGTGCCGCGGCTTCATCTCGAAATAGCGCACTTCCAGCATGTCGCCCGGCTCCGCGCCCTCGACGTAGATCGGGCCGGTCATGATGTGGCAGCCCGGCGCGCGGGTGGTCGGGTCGATCTCGGTGAAGATGCGCTTGATGTTCTCGTCGAACATCAGGTCGGGATCGTCGCCCGCGTGGTGCGTGATGGCTTCGGCGTGGATGAGATCGCCGCTCTTGACGGTGAGGACGGGCTTGAGCTCGGGCGAGAAATAGCCCCAGTGGACGGTCTCGGGAGTGGCCTTCAGGTGGTGCAGGGCGCCGGGCAGGGTGGAGAGCCGGGCGGATTCGGACTTCGGATTGATGAGGGCCATCGAAACTCCTCTAGGCCTGAAAATGCGGAAGTGATCGGATGCGGGACGGCTGCGCGCGGGGTCAGTCCGCGCCGATCAGCACGCTCGTCATCGAGAGCGACTTGTGCTGGATGAAGTGGGGGGCGAATTCGGCCATCTCGCCCTCGTGGCGCGCGCCCAGGAAATAGAGCAGCGGCAGGAAGTGATCCGAGGAAGGCACCGAATAGCGCGCCGCATCGCCCAGTGTCTCGTAATCGATCACGGTCTGCGGCGTGTCTTTGGCAATCGCCTCGCACATCGTGTCGTTGAATCCTTGCGCCCAGGGGTAGGGCGTGGCGGCCGGGTTGCCCCAGTCCATCGCGGGCAGGTTGTGGACGATGTTGCCCGTCGCCATGATCAGCACGCCTTCGTCGCGCAAGGGGCGCAGGGCGCGGCCGACGTCGAAATGCTGCTGCGGCGTCTTGGCAAGGTCCATGCCGAGCTGGATCACGGGCACGTCGGCCTCGGGATAGGCGTGGACCAGCACCGTCCAGGTGCCGTGGTCGAAGCCCCAGCCGTTGTCCAGCTTGACCGGCATCGGGGCGAGCAGCTCGGCGACGCGCGCGGCCAGCTCGGGATCGCCGGGCGCGGGGTACTGCATGTCGAACAGAGCCTGCGGGAAGGCACCGAAGTCGTGGATCGTGCGCGGCTGCGGCATGGCGGTGACCGCAGTGCCCCGGGTCTGCCAATGCGCCGAGATGCACAGGATCGCCTTGGGCTTGCCGATGCGGTCCGCCATTGCCTTCCACTGGCGCGTCACTTCGCTCTGTTCGAGCGCGACCATCGGGCTGCCATGTCCGAAGAAGACGATCGGAAGTCGGCTCATTTCAGTGCGGTGCTCCTGGCTGGCCGCGCCGGGTTCCCCGAAGGCGTGGCGGATGCGGTTGACGCGAACAGAGCTATGGCGAGGGGGCCTCGCGGTCTTGGAGTCTTGCGCACAAGAACTTGTCGCGAGGCTCCAGCACCCACGAGGCCCGCACCGGGCGACGCGCCTATTCGCGGGTGTAGTCCTCGGGGATCACCGGCGGCTTGCCGGCCTTGCCCCAGAGCATGATGTGGTTGCCCCAGGGGTCCACGAAGCAATGGTTGAGGCCGTTGAATTCTGCCCAGTAATGGTTGCGCCACAAGACGGTCGCTCCAAGCTTTTCGGCGGTGGCGAGGATGCGTTCGGGCGTGTCGTCGTCGCCGATCAGGACCCAGATGCGTGGGCCCCGGCCGCCGCTGGCGGGGGTGCGCGGCTCGATGCCTTCGGGGGCGGGGTGCGGGCGCATGTTGGCGACGTCGCCGATGCCCATGTGCAGGTTGCCGATCTCGCTGTCCGAGCCGTCGGGGTTCGCGAACATTCCGCCCGGAACCATGCGGTGATAGGCCCCGCCCAGGCGCGGATCGTCCTCCCAGCCGAAGACTTCGGCGTAGAATCTGCCCGCAGCGTTCGGATCGTCGCTGGGAATGTCGAAGAAGATCAGGCTGTTCGTCATGCGTGTGCTCCCTAATGCGTGGGGCGATGGGTAGCGGCGCGGCTCCGGGCAAGGCTGCGCGCGGCGCGCATGAAAGCTTGATCGCTCACGCCGGAGCCTGGCGCGGTCAAAAAGAAGCGGCGCCCGGATCGATCCGGACGCCGCAGGGTTGGGAGGGTATCCCAGAAGGGATGAGGTTCAGCCGCCAGTGCTCGCGCGCAGGCGCGTGACCGGGGCGGAAGGGCCGCGCCGACGGTCCCATTCGGCCCAGTAACGGTCGACCAGCCAGACGTTGAGCAGCCGCTGCGCGCCTTCCTGCCAGGAATAGCGCCCGCGCGGGGCGTGCCTGGAGCGAAGCCCCTGCTGGACCAGCTCGTCGACGTGGAAATCCTGCGCGACGATGCGCTCGACCGCCTCGTCGGTCATCTTGACTTTCAGGTCGTAAAGCGGGTCTTCCATCGCCTGCGGATCCATCAGCGTGCCGATGGTGAGCGCGTGCGAATTGGCGGTGCGCGGGTCCATGATCAGGTAGATGACGCTGTCGTTGAGGACGACGAGGCTGAGGCTGGGCGGCAGGTTGACGAAGAGCAGGCGGTTCTGCTCTTCCTCGGTGAGCTTGGGGAAGACCGGAAAGATCGACTTCTGCGTGGCGTTGAAGCCCGCGTTCTTGTGGAGCGTGCCGTTCAGGCGATAGTAGCCTGCGCTGTCTGCCGGGACTTCGGGGAAGGTGGCAAGCCCGCTGGGGATGAAGTCGTGCAGGGGCCCGGCGTGAAGACGGCTGGCGTGGTAGCCGTCGTTGTTGTTTTCCAGCATGACCTTCCAGTTCCAGGGGAACACGGTCGGTTCGGCGGGCCGCTCGCCGCGCAGCGCGGCGAAATCGTAGTTGGCGACGATCGGCTCGAGCGCGGCGAGGCGCGGGGTCAGCGGCTCGGCCTCGGGATCGAGGTTGATGAAGACGAAGCCGTGCCAGATCTCGTGTCGGATCTCGGGCAAGGAGGCCGCTTTCTTGTCGAAGTTGCAGGTGCGGCTCATGGCCGGCGCGCCCACCAGCGTGCCGTCGAGATCGTAAGTCCAGTGGTGGTAGGGGCACACGAAGGCGCGGGTGTTGCCGTGCCCTTCGGCCACCAGCATCGCGCGGTGCTGGCAGACCGAGGACAGCGCCTTGATCGAACCGTCGCGGGTCTTGCACACGATCACCGGCTCGTCGGCGCGGCTGACGGTGAAGAAGTCGCCCGGCTCCTCGAGCCATTCCGCGCGGCCGACGCAGAGCCATTCGTGCTGGAACACCGCATCCATCTCGAAGGCGTGGAATTCCTCGCTGGCGTAGCATTCGCGCGGCAGCGTCTCGGCTTCCAGCGTGTCCAGCTTCGAGGAGGCGAGGCTGTCGAAGAACTGGTCGGTGAGGATGGTCATGCGGTCCTGTTCCCGTGTCTGTGATCGCGTGGGCAGCGCGCGAGGCGCGTGTCTGCCGGTTTCGCCGGCGATGCTATTGCGGACGGCCTGGCCGGGCTTGCCCTCAGGCGTCCTGTTTCTTGGCGCCGCGCCCAGAGAGAGGGCGGGCGGCCCTTATTCGGCGGGCTCGAGCTTCAGCGCAGTTTCTGTGCGGTCCGCGCTGGCAATTGTGCCGGACTGGGCGCGCGGTGCGCGCAGGAAAAGCACCGCACCGATCGCGGCGGCCAGCAGCAAACCGGCAAAGACGACGATCGCCGGGGCATAAGTTCCGGTGACGTCGGCGACGCGGCCCGCCCCGATCGGGCCGAACACGGCAAGCGTGCTCGCGGTGGTGACCATTGCGGTCATGTCGCCGGCCAGTTTCGGGCCGAAGTAGCGCAGCAGCAGGATGTGTCCGGAAAGCCAGGCCATGCCCCAGCCCGCGCCGAACAGGACGGATGCGCCTACCGCGACGATGACGGCCGGAGCGTGGGCGAGCAGGCCCATCGCGAGCGCCTGGAGCGCGAGGCCGGCAATCAGGATCAGGCGAGGCTGTACGCGTTCGCACATAGCGCCGGTCAAGCCCTTGGTGCCGGTTCCGGCAAAGGCGAGCAGGCTCATTGCGATGGCACCCGGCGCCGCGCCGTGGCCGAGGTTGGCGATGTGCGCGACGAGCAGCGAATGGGTGGCGGTGACCACCGTCTGGACGACGGTCAGGATCATCGCGAGGATCAGGAAGGTGCGGCTGAACAGCGCCTGGCGGAACGTGAAGCCGCTGTCGGGGGAGCCGCCCTGCGGTTCGAGCGAACTGCTCACCGGCGCGACGTCGGCAATGGGGGCGGTGTCGCGGATGCCGACAAGGCAGATCAGCCCCAGCACGGCGGCGGCGATCGCCATGACCATCCAGTGCAGGCGCCAGTCTCCGGTCGCTCCGGCGATGGCGCCCACGATCAGGGGACCGGCGATCCCGCCCGAGGAGCCCACCATGAAATAAAAGCCTATCATGCGCGCCGACGTGCGCGGAAACCAGTTGGCGAGAAGGTGCACGGCGGGCGAGGGGGCCAGCAGCGTGAAACCCGCGCCCATCAGCGAGGTGGCGACGAAGAAGAACGAAAGGTCGTTGATCAAAGAGGCCATCAGGAAGCCGGCAGCCAGCACCATCGCGCCCGCCACCATCGTCAGGCGTGTCCCGATCTTCTTCATCAGGTAGGGAGGGAGCGGGCTCGCCACCCCGCAGGCCAGGCCGAGCAGCGCAAAGCTGAAACCGGCCGAGGCCTTGGACCAGCCGAGCTGGTCGACCATGATGTAGAGGACATAGCCCAGCGACGTGAAGGTCGTCGCCGTCACGAAGAAGAAGGCCAGCGAGGCCGCAATCATGACCTGGGCATTGCGGGGCATGCGATCTCCTGCTTTCAGCTTGCGCCCCGGCTGTGTGCCCGGGATTCGTCAGCCAGCATGTTTCCTTGTTGTGCGCACACACTCTTGCGCCTGTACGCCTCAAGACTTGATCGTGAGGCCGTGTCGTCCGTGTTCCCCGTGTCCGCGCTTGTTCATGGCGCGTTGCAGCATAGTATGCCGCACCTGCACCCAAAAGCAATCGGGCGCGAGGAGCAAGGCTCCCCGCGCCCGACTGGCGAGAAGTCCCGGCGCGGGGCCGGGCGTCACGGCCTGCGATCAGAACTTGTAGCCGAACGATACGATCGCCTGGCGCGGCGGGATATAGGTGTCGAACACCTGCGCGCTGCCGTAAGGATCGGAGAAGCGCGAGTTGACGCCATCGGTGTTGAACAGGTTGGTGACGCGCAAGGTGATGTTGGTGTTCGTGTTTTCGGGCTCGTACTTCACCTGGAGATTGACTTGCGCGTAGTCGGGCACGGTATCGGTCGAGCCTTCGTTGAACAGGCGGTACTGGTACTTGCCTCGGTAGATCACTTGGGCGCGGGCGCTCAGGACGCCGGGGCCGACCTGGTCGTTCCAGCTGATCGCGGCCTGGCCCTGCCAGCGCGGCAGCTTGGGCACGCGGTTGCCCTTGATGTCCTCGCGCGCGGCGTCGCGGGCGACCGAGGCGTCGTAGTAGTTCGACCAGAAGTAGTAGCCGGGATAGCCGGCCGCGTTCTGGGCATTGGTGGCGTTGGTCGGGTCGAGCGCCTCGTAGTGCTCGGTGAAAGTGCCCTCGAGCCACGAACCCGAGGCGTCGAAGCGCAGGTGTTCGGTGGGAACGTAGGAGGTCTCGAGTTCGAGGCCGTAGACGCGCGCCTTGGGGGCGTTGCTGATGCCTTCGGCGTAGAGCACGGGGTCTTCCTCGAGGAACTGCATGTTCTTGTAGAGGTAGAGGAAGCCTGAGGCGTTGACTTGCAGGGTATCGCCCAGGAAGCGGTTCTTGGTGCCGATCTCGAAGGAATCGACGGTCTCTTCCGCGTAAGTCGGCTTGATCGAGTCGGTCAGGCCTAGCGCGAGGCCGCCGCTTCCGGCCGAGGCGGCGCTGTTGATGCCGCCCGGCTTGAAGCCGCGCGTCCAGCTGGCATAGACCATGTTGTCGGGCGTGACCTGGTAATTGAGCGCAACCTTGCCGGTCCAGGCGTCGGCCGTGCGCGAACCGGTCGAGGAAGGCTGGAGGTAGGCGCCCGAAGTGTAGCTGACCGAGCCACCCGACAGGCTGTCACCCATGCCCGAGGCCTTGTCGTGGTTGTAGCGCGCACCCGCGGTCAGCTTGAGCTGTGAGGTGATGTCATACGTCGCCTGGCCGTAGATCGCGAAGTCCTCGCGGGTGATCTTGGAGAGTTCGGCATAGCTGAGGTCTGCGACCGAGGGATCGTCCCAGGCTGTGTTCTCGGGCAGCGCGGCGCGCAGGCCATTGTCGTCCGAGGCGTTGTATTCGTTGATGTATTGGGCGTTCTTCGAATGCAGGTAGACCGCGCCGACGACCCAGTTGAGCGGGCCGGTGCCGTTCGAGGTCATGTTGACCTCCTGCGTCCAGCTCTTGGTGTCCGACTGCCAGAGTGGCACGTGGTCGTAGGTATAGCCGAAGTAGAGCGAGGGGTCGTAGGTCACGTCGTAGAACGTGGCGGCATCGAGGCCGTCGGAATCCCAGGCCTGTTCGGAGTGCAGTTTCTGGTAGCTGGTGATCGATTTGATCACCGCGAAAGGCGTCTCGTAGCGGATCGTGCCGGTATAGAGCTGCGTCTTGACCTGCGAGCGACCCGGATAGTCCTGCGTCAGCACGCGCGGATCGCTCTCGGGGTCGAGGATGTTCTTCTGCGCCGGGCCGTTGGTGTTGCTGGTGTACTGGATCGTATTCAGCGTGATCGAGAGGTCCGAGGTCGGCGCCCACTTGGCGCCGAGGCGCCAGCCGGTGTTGTCCTCGTTGTCGAGCTGGTACTTGTCGACGCCCTCGACCGCGGTCGCATGGGCATAGCCGTCGTGCTTGGTGAACTGGAACGCCCCGCGCACGGCCAGCGTGTCGCTCAGCGGCACGTTGAGCGCGGCGTTGCCCTCCTTGTAGTCGTAGTTGCCGATACCGGCGTTGATCTCGCCCGAAAGCGCATCGGTGCTGGGCTCCTTGCTCACCACGTTGATCGTGCCGCCGGTCGAACCCTGACCGAACAGCGTGCCCTGCGGCCCGCGCAGGACTTCGACTTGCGCGACGTCGATGAAAGCGGCCGAAGCGGCGATCGAGTTGAAGATGTAGACGCCGTCGATGTGGTAGGAGACACCGGGCTGGGTGTTGGTGTTCTCGGGCGTTTCCGAGCCGACGCCCCGGATCGAGAGGATGCGCTCACCACCGCCCGAACGCGCCACGACCAGTCCGGGCACCGTGCCGTTGAGCCCGGTGATGTCGGTGATGTTGCCGGCCTTGAGGTCATCGGAGGTGATTGCCGAAACCGAAAGCGGGGCCTGCTGGAGGCTGACGTCGCGGCGCTCGGCGGTCACGACGATGTCGTTGAGGCCCGTGGTGCCCGCCGCGGCCGCAGCAGCTGGCTCCGCTTCGTCGGCGTGCGCGGTACTGGCTGTAAATGCGATCAGTGAAACGCCGCAGGCCAAGGCCCTGGCGAAATGCGTCTTCGTCAACATGAAAGCTCCCCAAACCGTGAATTAGTACCGATCCCGTGGTGGCGGCCCGTGTTTTCGCGTTTGGCCGCTTGGTGGGAAAGCTGGCGAGTGGAAGGGGCTTTGGTCTTGTGCGCGTGCGAATAAGTAGTTGACTGTGAGCCCACGCCTTCGCCGCATTACTTGCTCTAACCGCTGCGAAACCGCGGCTTCAAGGCGGCTTTCGTCCTCCTGCACCTGCGAAGGCGAATCCTGGCGTTGCGACGCGGGGAGTGGTGCTGCGGTCGCGCCCACGCGCGGGCAGGCCTGTGCGCCTCGGATCAAGGCGAAGGGGCTGCGACCGACAAGACGAGAGGTCGGCATCGTGCGCGCACAGCGCGGTCAGGCCGTATCAAGGCTCGTGGGAAGTGTCAGCGTGGCCGCAAGCCCGGCCGCGCCATCGGGGCGAGCGCCGAGTTCGAGTGCAAGGCCATAGGCTTCGGCAATATCGCGGGCGATGGCAAGGCCGAGGCCCGATCCGGGCATGGCCGTATCGAAGCGCGAGCCGATGGCGAAGGCTTTCTCGATCCGTTCCGGGGCGAGGCCGGGGCCATCGTCGAGAATGCGCACGACGAGGCCCGCGCGGTCGCCGGATTTGGCTTGCTCCACTTCGACGCTGACGCGCCCGCTTGCCCATTTCCCGGCGTTGTCGAGCAGGATGGCGACGACTTCGGACAAGTCCACCGGGTCGACGGGCAGCGCGGGATCGACCCCATCGCCTGCGGTGAACACGAAGGCCTTGTCGCGGTGCAGGCGCTCCATTGCCGAGAGCAGCGGGGGCATGACCTCGCCGATCCGGCTGACCGTGCCCGGACGCCGGGCGCTGGCGATCGCGCGAGCACGCGCCAGCTGGTATTCGATCTGCTGGACCATGAGGCGGCTCTGTTCGAGCAGGGTCCGGCCCGCGCGCGCGGTGTCGGGGGCCAGCGCGAGCCGCTCGGCCTCGTCGGTGATCACGGCGAGCGGCGTGCGCAGTGAATGGGCGAGATTGCCAGCTTCGAGGCGTGCCCGCTCGACCGCGCCCTCGCTGTGTTCGATATAGATGTTGAGGTCGCTGACGAGCGGCGCGATCTCGGTGGGATAGGAGCCCGCGAGCCGGTCCACGCTGCCTTCGCGCAGGCGCGCGCTGGCGATGCCCAGCCGGTCGAGCGGCCGCAACCCGAAGGTGACGAAGAGTACCCCGGTACTGGCGAGTAGGGCGGCCAGCAGCGCAAGCCACAAGGTCAGTTCGCGATCGAAGCTGGCGATGATCTCATCGAGAATGCGCTGATCGGTGGCAATGACGTAGTGGACGTTGCCGCGGCCGGGGACGTGGCGCACGAAGCCATAGGTGATGGCAGGACCGGTCGGTCCGTTCTCGACGTGATGGTGGATCGAACTGTCGTGCGCGATCGCGGCGTCCAGCTTGCCGCGCGTCAGCGATGCGGAACGTAAGGGGGCATGCCCCTCGAGGCTGACCTGCCAGTAGAAGCCGCCGTCCGGGATTTGGAAGCGCGGGTCGGACAAGGGCCGGTCAAGCCGCAGGGTTCCGTCGGGTTCGATCCGCACGAGGCGTCCCAGTTCCTTGACGTGAACCTGGAGTTCGTCGTGGTAGTTGAGCTCGACGTGCTTGGCGAAGAGGCGCGTTGCCGAATACCAGATTCCGGCGATGCCGAGGCAAATCCACACCAGCGAGGCAAGGAGCAGGCGCACGCGCAGCGATCGCCAGCTCCAGCGGCGCCGGGCTTGTCGGGGCGCGGAAAGCGGGTTCATGCGCCGAACCTGTAGCCGAGCCCGCGCACGGTGTGGATGCGGGTGCGCCCGATCTTGCGGCGCAGGCGCGAGACCAGCACCTCGACCGCGTTGAGATCGTAGTGGCTGGCAAGGTCGTAGAGATGCTCGCCAATGTCGGCCTGCGAGAGAACCTGGCCCGCGCGTCGCACGAACAGGCTGAGCAGGCGAAATTCCTGCTTGCTGAGCGAAAGCGGCTGGCCCTCGCATTCGGCCACGCGCGCGATCGGGTCGATGCGGATCCCGGCATCCTCGATCCAGTTCTCGCGTGCACCGCCCTCGCGCCGCATCAGCGCGTGGAGCCGGGCGAGAAGCTCCTCGAAGCGCACCGGCTTGACCACGAAGTCGTCCGCGCCCGCGTTGAGCCCTGCGACTTTGTCCTGCCAGCTCCCCCGCGCGGTCAGGATCAGGATCGGACAGGCCACCTTGCGCCGCCGCCAATGGGTGAGCAGGTCCATTCCCGAACCGTCGGGCAGCCCGAGGTCGAGGATGATCACCGCGATCTTGTCCATGTCGGGCCAGGCTTCGCCGTCCGCGCGCGAGCGGGCGAGGTCGACCGCAAAGCCGGCCGAACGCAGGCGCTCGGAAAGGCGCGTACTGAGCTGTTCGTCGTCTTCCACCAGCAGCACCCGCACCGCATCTGTCCTTTTGCCTCGCCTGTCCGTCCGGTCACTCCGCACGGTTGCGCGAAACCTGTCAATAGCGCGGAAAACTGACAGGGTCCTGTCAGGTTCGGGGCGCATTCCACTTGCCATGAACAGAACTTCACTTGCGGGCCTCGCGGCGCTGGCGCTGATCCTCGCGGGCGGCGCCTGGTTCGCGCTCGGATCAACGACGTCGTCGGACGAGGCGGACAAGTCGGACGAGCCGGGCGGGGCTTCGGCCGGGACGGCGGGCGCCAGGAACTCCGGAGGTGCTCTCAGCGCGGCGCAAATCAAGGCGCTCGCCATCCGCACCGAGGCCGCTGCGGCCGCCGATGCGGTGCCGCTCGCCTCGGTGCCGGGGCAGGTCACGTTGCCGCCCGAGGCGCGCGTGGCGGTGAGCACGCCGTTCGCGGGCACGGTCGCGCGGCTCTTCGTGCTCGAAGGCGAGAGCGTATCGCGCGGTCAGCCGCTGGCGACCGTGCGGGCCGCGCAGGCCATCCAGTTCAGCGCCGATCTGGCCCGCGCGCGCGCCAACCTTGCGCTGCAGGGTGAACGGGCCCGGCGGCTGGATACTCTCGCTCGCGAGGGTGTCGTCGCCGGGGCCCGCGCCGACGAGGCGCGCGCAAGCCTGCGCCAGTCGCAGGCAAGCGTGGCCGAAAGCGGGCGCCTGCTTGCGCTTGCCGGCGCCAGCGGGGACGGCACGATCACCCTGCGTGCGCCAATTTCCGGGCGCGTTGCGCGCGTGTCGGTCGAAACCGGCGGGCCCGTCGGGGGCGAGACCGCGCCTTTCGTGATCGAGGATACCGAGGCGCTGTCGCTCGACATCCAGCTTCCCGAACGGCTCGCGGGCAAGGTGCGCCCCGGCATGCAGGTGGCGATCGCCGCGCCGCAGGAGGGGGCGCCGGCGATCACCGGACGCATCGTCACGGTTGGTGGCTCGCTCCATCCCGTGACCCGTTCGGTCGTGGCCAAGGCGCGCCTCGATGGGGCCGGGGGACTGGTTCCCGGGCGCGGGGTCATGGCGGTGGTCAGTGACACCTCTGTCGCACCGCGTGCGGGCGTGTCGGTGCCCACGGCCGCAGTAACGCGCGTGGGCGAGCGGGATGTCGTCTTCGTCGCGCAGCAGGGGCGCTTCGTGCGCCGAACCGTGGACGTGGTGGCCGAGGCGGGAGGGCGCACGGTGATTGCCGCAGGCTTGCGGGCGGGCGAAAAGGTTGCCGTCAGTGGCGTCGCCGAACTCAAGTCGCTGCTGGCGGAGCAATAGGCCGATGCTACGCACTCTCGTCGAACGCGCGCTGGCCTGGCGCCTGGCCGTCCTTGGGCTGGCGCTGTGCCTCGCCGGGCTGGGCATCTGGTCGTTCCTGCGCCTGCCGATCGATGCCTTCCCCGACATCAGCTCGACTCAAGTGAAAGTCATCCTCAAGGCACCGGGCATGACCCCCGAAGAGGTCGAGAGCCGGGTCATAACCCCCATCGAGATGGAAATGCTGGGCATTCCCCGGCAAGCCACGCTGCGCTCGGTGGCCAAATACGCGATTGCCGATATCACCATCGATTTCGACGACGGCGCCGACATCTACTGGGCGCGCAGTCAGGTTGCCGAACGGCTCAATGGCGTCATGGCCGAGTTGCCGGCGAACGTCTCGGGCGGCATGGCGCCGATCTCGACGCCGCTCTCGGACATGTACATGTTCACCATCGAGGGACCGCAGAGCCTTGCTGAAAAGCGTCGCACGCTCGACTGGCTGATCCGGCCGGCGCTGCGCACGGTGCCGGGCGTCGCCGACGTCAACGCGCTGGGGGGACGGGTGGAGACTTTCGAAGTCGTGCCCGACATGGCCGCGCTGGCATCCGCGGGGATCACCGTCGCCGAACTTGCAGAGGCCATCGAGGCGTCCAACCGCAACGATGGCGCCGGACGTCTCACCGCCGGCGAGGAGGCGCTCATCGTGCGCTCGACCGGGGCAATCGAGACCCTCGACGATCTCGCCGCCGTCGTCGTTCACGCCGATGGTGGGCGTATCGTGCGCGTGGGCGACCTGGGCCGTGTGCGCACCGGCAGTCTCACGCGCTATGGCGCGGTGACGCGCGACGGCAAGGGCGAGGGCGTCGAGGGGCTGGTCATCGGCCTTCGCGGCGCGGACGCGGCGCAAGTGGTCGACGGGGTCAAGGCGCGGCTCGCGGAGCTCGAACCCAGCCTTCCCGTGGGAATGCAGGTGCGCGTCTTCTACGACCGTTCCGATCTCATCGGGCATGCGGTGGGCACGGTCGAGGAAGCGCTGCTCGAGGCGACCTTGCTGGTGGTCGTGCTGCTCCTGCTGTTCCTCGGTGACGTGCGCGCCTCGTTGATCGTGGCGCTGGCGCTGCCGATGGCCGCACTGCTGACATTCATCTTCATGCGCGCGATCGGGCTGACCGCCAACCTGATGAGCCTGGGCGGCCTTGCCATCGCGGTGGGCATGCTGGTCGACGGGGCTGTGGTGGTGGTGGAGAACGTGGTGGAGCGTCTCGGCGATCCCCGGCACGCCGGCGCTGGCAAGCTCCACAACGTGCTCGTCGCGGCAGGCGAAGTGGCCAAGCCGGTCGCTGCGGGCATGGCGATCATCGCGCTGGTGTTCCTGCCGCTGCTCACGCTCCAGGGGCTGGAGGGCAAGCTTTTCGCGCCGGTCGCGCTGACGATCGTGCTGGCGCTGCTTTCGGCTCTGGTGCTTTCGCTCACGCTGGTTCCGGTGCTTTCCTATTTCGTGCTCAGGGTGAAGGGCGACGCCGGTGGCCATGAAACTGGACATGAACCCTGGCTGATGCGCATGCTCGCGCCGCGTTACCACAGCGTGTTGCAGGTCGCCTTCGCGCGCCCGCGCCTGGTCTATGCACTGGCCGGCCTGTCGCTGGCCATCGCCGGCGGGGCCTATGCGCTGACCGGCAAGACCTTCCTGCCCACGATGGACGAGGGTTCGGTGATCGTGCAGTTGACCAAGCTGCCTTCGATCGCGCTCGAACACAGCCTCGAGGGGGACCTCAAGGCCCAGCGCGCGATTTTGGCCAAGGTGCCCGAGGTGCGCTCGGCCATCGCGCGGGTCGGCTCGGACGAGCTCGGCCTCGACCCGATGAGCCTCAATGAAACCGATACCTTCCTCGAGCTCAAGCCGCGCGCCGAGTGGCGCGTTGCCGACAAGGCGTGGCTGATCGGCCGCTTGCGCGACGCGCTGGCGAGCCTGCCGGGGATCGAGGCGAGTTTCACCCAGCCGATCGACATGCGCATCTCGGAAATGCTGACCGGCTCGCGCGGGGATCTTGCGATCAAGGTCTTCGGGCCCGACCTTGGCGAACTCTCCCGGATCGCCGCGCGTATCCAGGGACGTCTCCAGAAGATCGCGGGGACCAGCGAGGCGATGACGGTGGCGGACGACCGGGTCGACTATCTCCAGGTCGCGATCGACCGTGTCGCCGCCGGGCGCGTGGGCATGCCGGTGAGCGCGTTGCAGGACGCCATGCGCGCGCAAGTCGAGGGCGTGCACGCGGGCGTGGTGGCCCAGGGCGTGCGGCGGGTCCCGATCGTCGTGCGTGGCGAGGGGCAGGCGCTTTCCCCGCAGGGCTTTGCCGATACGCTCTACCGCTCGCCAAGCGGGCAACTCGTGCGCGCCAGCGACGTCGCGCGCGTCGAGCGGGTCGAGGGTCCGGTCAAGCTCGAACACGAGAACGGCTCGCGCTACGCGCTGGTGCAGGCCTTCGTCTCGGGCCGCGACCTCGTCGGCTATGTCGAGGAAGCGAAAGCCGACATCGCGGCCAATGTATCCCTGCCGCAGGGCTATCGCATCGTCTGGGGCGGGCAGTTCGAGAACCAGCAGCGCGCCTCGGCGCGGCTCATGGTGGTGCTGCCGATCGCGCTCGCGATGATCTTCGTGGTGCTCTACGCGACGCTGCGCTCGCTACGGGCCTCGTTGCTGATCCTCGCGATGATCCCCTTCGCGATGGTGGGAGGCATGATTTCGCTCGCGCTCTCGGGCGAATACCTCTCGGTGCCGGCTTCGGTCGGCTTCATCGCGCTGCTCGGTATCGCGGTGCTCAACGGGCTCGTCATGGTCAGCTATTTTCGCCAGTTGCGCGAGGAAGGGCTACCTCTTGCCGAGGCCGTCCGGCGTGGGGCCGAACGCCGTCTGCGCCCCGTGCTGATGACCGCCACGATCGCCGCCTTCGGGCTGGTGCCGCTGCTATTCGCAAGCGGCCCGGGCTCGGAAATCCAGAAGCCGCTCGCCATTGTGGTGATCGGCGGGCTGGTTACCTCCACCCTGTTGACGCTGGTGCTGCTGCCGATGCTTTACGAGCGCTTCGGCGAGAGCCGGGCCGAGCGTGAAGGCGGGGACCGCGCGCATCCCCAACTCAATGGGGAGGCGTCCCATGCGTAAGTCGAGGCTCGCCGCTGCTTTGCTCGTGGCCCCGTTGGCGATGGCGGGCACTTCGCCACTTCGCGCCCAGACGGTGCCGGACCCGGGCCTTCCCACCACCGCGCAAGTCAAGGCCGCGCTCGACGCGCACCCCTCGGTCCAGGCCGCACAGGCGCGCACCGAGGCGGCCCGAGCACAGGCGCGCGCCCTTTCGAGCGGGAGCCAGGAAGTCACCTTCAGTGGCAGCTACGTCAACCGTTCGGTGGCGCGCGAGGGCGATTTCGACGAGTTCGACGCCCAGTTGATGCGTCCCATCCGCCTGCCCGGCAAGGCGCGGCTCGACAAGGAGATCGGCCGCTATGGCGTGACTTCGGCGCAGAACCGCGCCGAGGATGCGCGGCATCAGGCGGCGACCCTGCTCAACCAGAGCTGGTGGGACTGGCTGGGTGCCGCGGAGGAAGCGCGCATCGACCGGCAGGCCGTGGCGAACTACGAAGCGATGGCCAAGGCGGTCGGGCGCCGGGTCGAACTGCGCGACGCCGCGCAGCTCGAGGCCGATCAGGCCGAGGCGAGCCTTGCGTTGGCCCGGCTTTGCGCGCAGCAGTCCGAGGGGCGCGAGGCGCTTGCCCGCGCGCGCCTGAAGGCGCAGTTTCCCGATCTGCCCCTGACGGACAGCGCACCGCCGGTGCCTCGGCCCGCATTGCCCGCCGAAGGCATCGCCGCGCTCGGCGAGAAAGTGATCCTCCATAGCCACGAGATCGCGGCGGCCGAGGCGGCGGCCGGCGGTGCAGACGCCTCGGCCGAGCGCGTGCGCGCCGATCGGCTGGCGGATCCCTCAGTCGGGGTGCGGTTGTTTTCCGAGCGGGGCGGGGACGAGAGGGGCGCCGGACTGCTCTTCTCGATGCCACTGGGCGGCGGGCATCGTTCGGCGCTCGCCGACCAGGCCGAGGCGGAAGCCGGGGCCGCGCGGGCAGAGGCCATGGCCACCCGCTTCGCCGTGCGCGAAATGGCCGAGGCCGACATGTCCGAGGCGCGCTATCGCCATGCCGCCTGGGCCAGCGCACGCGCCGGCCTCGATGCGCAAATGGCTGCGCTGGCCAAGTTGCGGCTGGGCTACAAGGCGGGCGAGATCGACCTCTCCGACGCGTTGCTCGGGGAGCGTCAGGTCCACGAGGCCTTCCGGATGGAAGTGCAGGCACGGACCGAGGCGATGCGCGCGCTCACTCGGCTGCGGCTCGATTCGCACGCGATCTGGATCGGCGACCCCGACGATCTGTAGGGCGCAAACGTCATCAGCCGATGAGCGGGACCGCAGCAAGGGCGAGCGAAACCAGCAGGACCACGAGGCTCGAGGTGAGCGCGAGGCCCGCACGGCGACCGGCCGCAAGCCCCGCGTTGACGAAGACGATGCCTGTCTTGAAGGCCATGTTGCTGGCCACCGTCCCGGCCAGCGCCAGCGCGGCGATGGCCTCGGCGACCGAGCCCTGTGGCAGGGTCGAATAGGCGACGAGCGCGGCGTCGACGTCGAAGCTTCCGGCCAGGAACAGCGAGAAGCCTCCGCCGGCCCCGCCGAATTCGGCCTGAGCCCAGCGCACCAGCAACGCGGCTCCGGCGACGGCGAGAAGGAAACCCAGCGCGGGGAGGAGTTCGAAGGGCTTGCCAGAGGCCGCCTCCGACTGCCCCCTTAGCGCGCGTTCCTGGCGCCAGACGAGCGCTGTGGCGATGCAGGCGGTAACCAGCGCGGGCCCCAGCAGCAACGCCATACGCGGCGCGATGTCGGGGGTCAGCAGCAGAGCCAGAATCAGCACGCGCACGTACATGACCGAGGAAGCGAGCGCGACACCCGTGGCGAGGGGGCCTTCGCCTCCCTTGCCCAACTGGCTGGCGAAGGCAGCGGTCACGGCGGTCGAGGAATAGGCGCCCCCGATCACCGCGGTCGTCAGCGTGCCCGCGCTCGCACCGATCACGCGTCGCGCGATGTAGCCCGCGATCGAGAAGCCGGTGATGAGGATCACGACGAGCCAGAGCTGGAAAGGGTTCCAGGCCTCGTAAGGGCCGAACCGGGCATCGGGCAGGAACGGCAGCACCGCGACGGCGATGACCGCGAAGCGCACCAGCGCGCGCAACTCTTGCGGGGTGAGTGCCTTGAGCGTGGCATGGGCTTGCTGGCGCAGCGAGAGCAGCAGCGCGACGACGGCCGCCAGCGCGAGGGCGAGGGCGGGCATCCCCGCGCCTGCCACCATGCCCAGCGCGGCGGTGCCAAGTGCGGCGACGGGTGTGGTCGCGTCGACCACGCGGCCTTTCGGGCGCGAGCGGAAGAAGGCGCCAAGCAGCAGTGCAAGCAGTCCGGCCAGCAGGATCGCGCCGAGCGCGCCCGAGATCTGTTGCGTTACGAGCGCGACGAGCCCGCCGACGACGCCGATCAGGCCGAACGTGCGCAGCCCCGCGACGCGCATGCCGTCGGCCGCCTCGCGCTGGCGCCAGCCGCGCTCGATGCCTACCAGAAGCCCTGCGGCCAACGCAGCGAGCAGGTCGCTCGCGATGCCGAGCTGATCCATCCAGTCGCCCGCATGTGTCGGCACTTGCGCAACCTTTCCCCGTCAAATCCCTCAAAAGGCTCTAAGCCGGTTTCGCATGGCGGGGGAAGAGGGGTTTTGCGAGAGGAGGCGGGCGCTTGCCCGGGCACGGCTTACAGGTTTTTCATGGTCCTGGTCCGGCGCGCGCCATTGCCTTGGCACAGTGTTGTTGCCAGAAACGGGGCGAGAGAGATTTCAGGGGGTAGAATGCGCATCGTTTCACTGTGCCTTGCGGGGGCATCCTTGCTGGCGGCGGGCACGGCCATGGCGGGCGAGGAGGTGCTCTATGCGCCCGCGCCGGGCTGGGTCGAGGAATACAAGTCGGCCGATATCGACACCGCGGCCAAGACGCCGCTCGCGCTCTACGACGTGCAGCAGAGGCTCGCGGACGGCACGCTTTCGACATATGTCGACCGGGCCTTCAAGCTCGACGCACCGCAGGCGCTGACGCAGGCGGGGACCAGCAGCGCGGCCTGGCAGCCGGGGCAGGGCGACCTTACCGTGCACCGGGTCGAGATTCTGCGCGCAGGCAAGGTCATCGACGTGCTGGCCGGCGGGGTGAAGTATACCGTCCTGCGTCGCGAGACCCAGCTCGAGCAGCGCTCGCTGGATGGCGCGCTGACCGCGACGCTGGCTGTTCCAGGGCTGCAACTGGGCGACATCCTGCGCATTTCCTATACGCAGACGATCCACGACCCGACGCTCAAGGGCAAGGTGCAGGTGAGCAACGCGCTGATCGCGGCGCCGCTCGAGGCCGGTTTCGCGCGCGAGATCGTATCCTGGCCGAAGGGCGATCCGGTCCGCTGGAAGGTGTCCCCGGCTGCGGTCACGGTCAAGGAGACGGACGTGGGCGGTGACCATCGCCTGACGATCGCGCTGCCGCTCGCCAAGCCCGAGGACATGCCCGAGGACGCACCCTTGCGCTACCGTAGCGGCTCGACCCTGCAGGCGGGCACCTTCGCCGATTGGGCGGACATCTCGCGCACGTTCGCGCCGCTCTACGCGACCTCGGGGCTGATCGGTGCGGGCAGCCCGCTTGCATCCGAGGTCGCCCGGATCAAGGCCACCTCGAGCGACCCCGTGACCCGCGCGGCGCTGGCGACGCGACTGGTGCAGGACAAGGTCAGCTACCAGTTCAACGGCATGGCCACAGGCAACTACGTGCCGCAGGCGCCGGACCAGACCTGGCAACTGCGCTATGGCGACTGCAAGGCCAAGACCCTGCTGCTGCTGGCCCTGCTCGACGGTCTCGGCATCGAAAGCGAGGCGGTTCTCGCCCATTCCACGATGAGCGATGCGCTTCCCGGGCTGCTGCCGATGCCGGGCGACTTCGACCACGTGCTGGTGCGCGCGACGATCGCGGGCAAGGAGTACTGGCTCGACGGCACGTCGGCGGGCACGCGCACGGCGAACATCGCCGATACCCCGCCGTTCCGCAACGTCCTGCCGCTGCGCGCCGAAGGAGCCGAACTTCTCGCCGTCGCGCCGCGCGTGCCGGGTGTCGCGCAAGCCGAGGTCCAGCTTACGTTCGACGAGCGCGGCGGGGTCGATCTTCCGGCGATCGTGCGGGCCAGCGCCCACCTTTCGGGGGTGATCGGGGTGAACGTTGGATCGGCGCTGAAGCAGATGGGCGAGGAGCAGAAGAAGCAGTTCATCGACCAGTTCGTCAATTCGACGCTCGAAGGCCTGGCGGTGACCACAAGTGCCGTCAGTTTCGACGAGGAGCGGGGCGTTGCCCGGATCGACGTCGAGGGCATCCGTACCAGTGGCTGGCAGCGCCAGGGCGCCCTGAAGCGGCAGAACTTCGGCGATCTGCCGAGCCAGGATGTCGCGTTCAGCCCCGACCGCGCGCGCCCGGCCTGGCGCGACCTGCCGGTCGACACCGGCTTTGCCAGCCTCCAGCAGACCGAACTCACCGTGCTCCTGCCCGAGGATGAGGAGGGCTATGCCCTGCGCGGCCGGGCAGACCTCGACATGTCGTTTGCCAACACCCGTTTCGTTCGCAAGGCGGCGCTCTCGGGCCATACCTTGACGGTGAGCGAACGCGTCGAGGCGCTGGGCGGTGAGGTTCCCAGCACGGCGATCGCGGCCGAGAAGGGCAAGGCCGCGCGCATCGCCAATTCGGCGGTCTACCTGCTCTCGCCCGCCAAGGCGGTGCGCCAGTGGCAGCTTGGTGACCCCAAGTACCGCGCCCGCATCGCGCCTTACGAAGCCGCCTACGCCAAGGCGATCGCGCGTGATCCCGACGAAGCGGCCTCCTACCTCAATCGTGGGCGTTTTCGCTGGGGCACCACCGACCTCAAGGGGGCGCTCGAGGATTTCGACAAGGCGATCGAGCTCGACCCGGCCGCCGACACCTACCGCATGCGCGGCGCGCTGCGCATGTCGCTGGGGCAATTCGACGGGGCTCTTGAGGAATACCGCAAGGCTTTCGAACTCGATCCGTCCGAGAGCTCGGCGATGGCTCTCGCCGGGGCGCTGGGTCGCACCGGTCACACCGACGAGGCGCTGGCGCTGGTCGACGAGTTCGACGACATGGGCAAGGAGCACCCGACCTACGTGCAGATCCGTGCCGAAGCGCTCGGCTTCGGCGGGCGTGCGCAGGAAGGGCTCGCCGCGATCGACGACCTTATCGCCGAGCGGCCCGATCAGGGCTATCTGCTCAACGCTTCGTGCTGGTACCGCGCGCGGTTCAAGGTGGGCACGCAGGCCATGATGGAAACCTGCGACAAGGCCGTGGAGCAGGCCGGGATGGGGGCCGCCTCGCTCGACAGCCGCGCGCTCGCCTGGCTGCAACTGGGCAAGCCCGACAAGGCCCTGGTCGATGCCAACGCCGCGCTCGCGCTTGCACCCGACCAGACCTCGACGCTCTACTTCCGTGCCATCGCGCTCGAGCGCATGGGCGATACCAGCGGCGCTGGCCTGATCGCCTATCTCGACCGGATTTGGCCGGGGCAGGCGCTCGATTACGCACGCTACGGCCTGAAACCCTGATCGCCGCGCGGGCCCTGCCACGGCCCACGCGGCCAGGGGTAAGGCTGACAGGGATCAGGCCGACAGGGGCTCCGCGGACATCGAAAGGGGCGGCGTGGCCTGACGGTTGGCGGCGACGAGACGTGCGATGAAGGCGAGCTTCGCGACGATCGCGTCGGAAAGGCGGAAGGGGTAGGCATCGCTCTGGCCCATCGAGCGGTTCATGCAGTTGAGCGCGAAGGCGAGCGGCTCCATGTGGCGAACAAGCGTCGCGGCGCTGGCGGTGTAGGGATCGAAGCGGACCTCGATCTCCTCGCTATCGGGGGCTTCGGGCAATTGCAGCGACAATTCGAGGCTTCCGGCGGTCGCGAGCAGGTCGACCATGTGCAGGTAGTGCGCCCAGGTCTCGGCGAAGTCCTCCCAGGGGTGCGAAGTCGCGTAGTAGCTGACGTAGGCTTCGGTCCAGACCACGTTCGAGTCGCCGTTGTAGTGGTTTTGCAGGGCCTGCTGGTAGTCGGCGCGTTCGTCACCGAAGATCTCGCGGAATTCCGCGAGCGCGGATGGGTCGTTCTCCACCAGCCGCGACCAGTAGTGGTGTCCCACCTCGTGCCGGAAATGGCCGAGAAGCGTACGATAGGGTTCGCCCATGGCCGCGCGGGTGCGTTCGCGTTCGGCGTCGTCGGCCTCGATCAGGTTCAGCGTGATGAGGCCGGAGTCGTGCCCGGTCATGACTTGCGGCCTGCCCTCCTTCTCCGCTGCGGGATCATAGAGGAAATCGAAGGCGAGGCCCTGGCGTCCCGGCGCCTCCTCGGCTTTGGTCTCGAGCGGCAGGAGCAGCTTCAGAAGCGTGTGGATCATGCGCCGCTTGGCCGCCTCGATCCGCGCCCAGCGCGGGGGCACGGAAGGTTCCGCAAGGTCGGGGATCGTGCGGTTGTGCCGACAGGCACGGCACAAGTGGCTGGGTTCGTCGGGTTCGACCAGCCAGTTGCAGATCGCGTGGTCGTCGTTGTTGGCGCAGACCACCACGTCGCGGGTTTCGCCCTGCGCGTCGCGCCAGAGGGTGGCCTCGTCGGCGAGGAAGCGGAACGCATCGGTCATTGGGTCGAAGCCGAGCGTGGCACCGCAATGCGGGCACAGGCGCGCTTCGAAATGGATTGGACGCTGGCAATTGGGGCAGGCGAACGCGTGCATGCTAGGTCTTCCTGATCGGGTGCTCACACCCCCTCGGTGGAGGTGCGGTCCCGATAACGCACCAAGACGCGGGTTGGTTCGCGTCTTGCGCACCGAAAAAACCACCCTCACGTCTTTCGGCAAGGGTGGAACTGCGTCTACCATTGTAACGGTTACCTCTTGCAGGTCCTTGCCGAAAGGTGGAACCAGCAGGGGGCGCTGCGCATTTTGCCCAAGGAATTACGGGAGAAAGTCGATGTCCAAGAGCCCCAAGGTCCAGAGCTACAAGGGATCGGCGGGGGGCTGGGGATCGCTCAAGGGCATTTCGCGCATCGAAAAGTCGCAGAAGGCGGGCCCCTCGGTGCTCGACACGCTGCGCCAGCTCAACAAGCCGGGTGGCACGATGTGCACCTCGTGCGCGTGGGTGAAGTCGGAAAAGCCCAAGCCCTTCGAATTCTGCGAGAATGGCGCCAAGGCAACACTCTGGGACCTCACCACCGACCGTTGCACGCCCGATTTCTTCGCCGCGCACAGCGTCAGCGAGCTTGCCACCTGGTCGGACTACGAGCTGGAGATGGAAGGGCGGCTGACCCATCCCATGCGCTACGACGCGGCCAGCGACCACTACGTTCCGGCGACCTGGGACGAGGCTTTTGCGGCAATCGGGGCCAAGCTGCGTACGCTCGATCCTAAGGGGGTGACCTTCTACGCCAGCGGCAAGGCCGCGCTCGAGCCGAGCTATCTCTACGCGCTTTACGCGCGGATGTACGGCAACAACAACCTGCCCGACAGCTCGAACATGTGCCACGAGACGACGTCAGTCGGGCTCAAGAAGGTGACCGGATCGCCCGTCGGTACCTGCCAGATGGACGATTTCGAGCACTGCGATGCGATCTTCTATCTCGGCCAGAATCCCGGCACCAATTCGCCGCGCATTCTTCATCCGCTCCAGAAGGCGGTGAAGCGGGGCTGCAAGATCGTGGTCTTCAACCCGCTCAAGGAAAAGGCGCTCACCGAGTTCCGCAGCCCGCAGAGCCCGGTGCAGATGACCTTCGGCAAGGCCACCCGCATGAGTCATCTCTACCTGCAGGTGCGCCCGGGCGGCGACATCGCGGCGCTGATGGGCACGATGAAGCGGGTAATCGAGCGCGACGAGCAGGCCAAGGCGCGGGGCGCGCGGCGTGTTCTCGACACCGCGTTCCTGGAACAACACACGCATGGGCTCGAACCCTTCCTTGCCAGGCTCACGGCTACCTCATGGGAGGAACTCGAGGAAGCGAGCGGGGTGACCCGTGTCGAGATGGAGGCGGCGGGCGACATCTACGCCGATGCCACCAAGGTCATCGGCATCTACGGCATGGGCCTTACCCAGCACGTGCACGGGAACCAGGCGATCGGCCTGCTGGTCAACCTGCTGCTGCTGGGCGGAAACATCGGGCGCCAGGGGGCCGGGTGTTCGCCTATCCGTGGCCATTCGAACGTGCAGGGCCAGCGCACCGTTGGGATCACCGAGAAAGTCGCGCTTGCCCCGGTCGAGAAATACCGTGAGATACTGGGGCTCGAAACCCCGCCAGAGGATGGTCATACCACCGTCGAGTTCCTCGAGGCGCTGCTGGCGGGGACCAACACCGGGTACATCGGCCTTGGCGGCAACCTCGCGCGCGCCATCCCCGACCACGACCGGGTCTACCCGCATTGGCGCGGCATGGAACTGACCGTCCACATTGCCACCAAGCTCAACAAGACGCATTGCATGCCCGGCAAGGAAGCCTGGCTGCTGCCATGCCTGGTACGCGCCGAGGAGGACATCCAGGCGACGGGCAACCAGTGGGTCTCGATGGAGGACAGCTTCAGCCACGTCTCGGCCTCGAAGGGCAAGCGCAAGCCCGCGAGCGAGCACCTGATGAGCGAGACCGCGATCATCTGCGAGATGGCCAAGGCGACCCTTGCGCCCAATCCGCGCTGGAAGTGGGATGCCTGGCGGGGAGACTATGCCCGCATCCGCGACCTGATCGCGCGTACGTATCCCGAGCAGTTCTACGACATGGATAGCCGCATGCACGAGGCGGGCGGCTTTTACCGCGGCAATGCGGCACGCGAGCGAATCTGGAAGACCGAAAGCGGCAAGGCCGAGTTCACCACACCCAGTGTCCTCAACGCCTGTGGCATCCGCGGCAATCCGGGCGGAATGCATCTCGTCACGCTGCGCTCGAACGACCAGTTCAACACCACGATCTACGGCTTTTCGGACCGTCTGCGCGGGCTCGAGGGTAATCGCATGATCGTGCTGCTCAGCCCTGACGAGATCGCGCGCCTGGGCCTTCGCGAATATCAGGAGGTTTCGCTGGTGACCGAAGTCGGCGACAACGTCGAGCGGCGCGTCTCGGGCCTCTCGGTGCGCGCCTACGACCTGCCCAAGGGCACTGTCGTCGGCTATTTCCCCGAACTCAATCCGCTCGTGCCGCTGTGGTACCATGACGAATTGGCCAAGACCCCGGCGAGCAAGGGGATTCCCGTTCGTATCGAGGATTGAACTTTCGCGCAGGGGTGGACACCCCGTCGCTGCGCGGGCAAACTGAAGGCACTTCGAAAAAATCACGACCCGATTTTGGCGCGATGCGGAACGCAGGCGCCCTTGAGGGCTTTCAACAGGGATGGGGGCACCGGAACGGCAAGGTTCTCGGGGCCCTTTCTCGTTTTGGGCAATGCGCCAGTCGGCGCGCCAGGTGCGACACACAGGACAAGAGAAGGTTTCTTCCCATGGATGAGCCCGGTTATTTCGCGGTTTCCCGGCGCGGGGTGCTGCAGAGCGGCGCGGCGGGGTTCGCTGCCGGCACGGTGCCCGGGGCCAGCGTGGCCTTCGCGGCGGAAAACAAGGCGGGCGCGATCGCCGTGTCGCGGATGCCGGTTCGGCTCGAGGTCAACGGCGAAGGCCATGACCTCACGCTCGATACGCGCACCACGCTGCTCGACGCGCTGCGCGAGCACTTGCACATGACCGGCACCAAGAAGGGCTGCGACCACGGCCAGTGCGGGGCCTGCACGGTGATCGTCAACGGCGAGCGGATCAATTCGTGCCTTTCCCTCGCGGTCATGCACGAGGGCGATGCGATCACCACCATCGAGGGGCTCGGCACGCCCGAGGCGATGCATCCGATGCAGGCCGCTTTCGTCAAGCACGACGGGTACCAGTGCGGCTATTGCACGCCGGGCCAGATCTGCTCGGCGGTTGCGGTGCTCAAGGAGATCGCGGCCGGGGTGCCCAGTCACGTGACCGAGGACTTGGGCGCACCAATGCAGGCCTCCAACATGGAAATGCGCGAGCGCATGAGTGGCAACATCTGCCGCTGCGGGGCCTATTCGAACATTGCCGAGGCGATGGCGCAGGTCGCGGGAGAAAGTGCATGAAGCCGTTCACCTTCGAGCGCGTCTCCAGCCCGGCGCAAGCCGCGGCTGCCGCCGCGAAGAGCCGGGGCGCCCGGTTCATTGCGGGTGGAACGAACCTGCTCGACCTCATGAAGCTCGAGATCGAGGCGCCCACGCACCTCATCGACGTGACGCAGACCGGGCTTGGTGAAATTTCGGCGACGGGTGATGGGGGGCTGCGCATCGGCGCGCTCGTCACCAACACCGCGCTCGCCGCGCACGAGCGGGTCAAGCGCGACTACGGCGTGCTCAGCCGCGCGATCGTCGCGGGGGCCTCCGGGCAACTGCGCAACAAGGCCACGACGGGCGGCAACCTGCTCCAGCGCACGCGTTGTCCCTATTTCTACGACACCAACATGGCCTGCAACAAGCGGGTGCCCGAGAGCGGCTGTTCGGCGCGCGGCGGCGTGAGCCGCCAGCTCGGCATCGTGGGCGTGAGCGAGGCCTGCATCGCGACCTATCCCGGCGACATGGCAGTGGCGCTGCGCGTGCTCGACGCGGTGGTCGAGACGGTCCGTCCGGACGGTTCGGCGCGGACAATCCCGATTGCCGAATTCCATCGCCTCTGGGGCGATACCCCGCATATCGAAACCGCTCTCGAGCCCGGTGAGATGATCACCGCGGTCGTCCTGCCCGCGCCGCTTGGCGGCACGCATCTCTACCACAAGGTGCGCGACCGGCGCTCCTATGCCTTCGCGCTCGTCTCGGTGGCGGCCGTGCTCGACGCAGAGGGGCGTGGCCGGGTCGCCGTAGGGGGTATTGCTCCGCGTCCCTGGCGGGTGGAGGCGGCCGACGCGGCCTTGCCCGACGCCGCCGCCGCCGCACGCGCTTTGACGCAAGGGGCGAGCCCCACCGACCAGAACGCCTTCAAGATCGCCCTCGTCGAACGCACGCTGGCCGGCGTTCTTGCCAAGGCTCGGGGAGAATTCGCATGAAGTACGTCGAACCCGTCGGCGAGACGCCGATCGACCGTCAGCGCGTGGTCGGTCGCCCGACCCCGCGCATCGAAGGGCCGCTCAAGGTCACCGGCCGCGCCCACTATGCCTATGAGCGCCACGATGTCGTCGAAGACCCGCTCTACGGCTTCGTCGTCGGCTCGGCGATCGCGCAAGGGCGCGTGACCGGCTTCGATTTGGCCGAGGCCAAGGCGCAGCCGGGCGTCGTCGAGATCCTCACCACGACCGAGATGGAGGCGCTGCCGCTCGGGCTGGGCAATTCCACAACGCTGTTTGGCGGCGATGTGATCCACCACTACCATCAGGCGATCGCGCTGGTGGTCGCGCGCAGCTTCGAGGAGGCGCGCGCCGCCGCCTCGCGGGTGCGGGTTTCCTATGCGCGCACGCCCGGGCACCACGATCTGGCGTCGATCGCCGACACCGCGCCCTTCGCCAAGGACGGCGACAAGGGGCCCGACGTCAGTGCGCTGGGCGATTTCGAGGCGGCCTACGCCAAGGCGCCGGTGCGCATCGACGCGACCTACACGACGCCCGACGAAAGCCATGCGATGATGGAGCCGCACGCGACCACGGCGCACTGGCAGGGCGACAAGCTGACCTTGTGGACCTCGAACCAGATGATCAGCTGGGGCAAGGATTCGATCGCCAATGTCCTTGGCCTGAAGCCCGAGAACGTGCGTCTGGACTGTCCCTATCTCGGCGGTGGTTTCGGCGCCAAGCTGTTCCTGCGCGCCGATGCCGTGCTGGCGGCGCTGGGCTCGAAGCGGACGCAGCGCCCGGTCAAGGTCATGCTGTCGCGCCCGCTCGTCTTCAACAACACCACGCACCGCCCGGCAACGATCCAGCGCCTGCGTTTCGGGGCGGACAAGGACGGGCGCATGACCGCCTTCTCGCACGTTTGTACCTCGGGCAACCTGCCCGGTGGCGACATCGAGAACGGCGTGTCGCAAAGCCGCCTGCTCTACGCCGCGCCTAACCGCTACACCGCGCACCGTCTTGCCGAACTGGACCTGCCCGAAGGCGCCTCGATGCGCGCGCCGGGCGAGGCGGCAGGCATGATGGCGCTCGAAGGGGCGATGGACGAACTGGCCGAGGCGCTCGGCATGGACCCTGTCGAGCTGCGCATCGTCAACGATACCCAGGTCGATCCCGAGAATCCGGAGCGCAAGTTCTCCAACCGCAAGCTGGTCGAATGCTTGCGCCGGGGGGCCGAGGCCTTCGGATGGGACGCGCGCAACACGACGCCGGGCGGACGGCGCGAGGGACGCTGGCTGATCGGGCACGGCATGGCGGTAGGCTTTCGCAACTCGATCCCGCGCAAGTCCGCGGCGCGCGTGCGTCTGTCAGGCAACGGCCAGGTCACCGTGGAGACCGACATGACCGACATCGGCACCGGCACTTACACGATCCTCGCCCAGACGGCGGCCGAAATGCTGGGCCTGCCGCTCGAGGCGGTTTCGGTGACGCTGGGCGATTCCGACCATCCCGCCGCCTGCGGATCGGGCGGGCAGTGGGGCGCGGCCAATTCGACCTCGAGCGTCTATGCGGCCTGCGTGAAAGTGCGCGAGACCGTGGCGACGCGCCTGGGCTTCGATCCGGCCAAGGCCGATTTCAGCGACGGTTCGGTGCACCAGGGAAGCGAGAGCCGTCCGTTGGCGGATGCGCTGGGCGCGGGCGAGATCGTTGTCGACGAATCCATCGAATACGGCGACTTGGCCGAGAAGTTCCAGCAGTCGACCTTTGCGGGCCACTTCGTGGAACTGGCCGTCGATGCCTATACCGGCGAGACGCAGGTGCGCCGCATGCTCGCCTGCTGCGAGGCGGGGCGCATCCTCAATCCGGTCTCGGCGCGTAGCCAGGTGATCGGGGCGATGACGATGGGCGTGGGCGCCGCATTGACCGAGGAGCTCGCGGTCGACACCCGTTACGGCTTCTTCGTCAACCATGACCTTGCCGGCTACGAAGTTCCGGTCCACGCCGACATCCCGCACCAGGAGGTGATCTTCCTTGAGGAGCTTGATCCCGTGGCTTCGCCGATGAAGGCGAAGGGCGTGGGCGAACTGGGCCTGTGCGGAGTGGGCGCGGCCGTGGCCAATGCGCTTTACAACGCGACCGGCGTGCGCGTGCGCGAATATCCGCTCACGCTCGACAAGTACCTCGACAAGCTGCCCGCCATCGCCTGACAACAGCAAAAAGGGCGGCCGGAATGTACGTCCGGCCGCCCTTTTCGTAGTCCTTGCCTGCGCTGTGCGTCATTCGGCCGCGGCGGCGAGTTCCTTGTCCTTTTCCGCGTAGAGGCGGTCCATCTCGGCGCGGCTCTTCTTTTCGGCGGCAGTCTTGAGCTGGCCGCAGGCGGCATCGATGTCGCGCCCGCGCGGGGTGCGCACAGGCGCCGAGATGCCCGCCTCGAAGACGATGTTCGAGAAGGCCTTGATGCGCTCGGGCGTCGAGCATTCGTAGGCGGCGCCGGGCCAGGGGTTGAACGGGATGAGGTTCACCTTGGCGGGCAGCTTGTAGTGCTTGAGCAGGCGCACGAGTTCGCGCGCGTCGGCGTCGCTGTCGTTCTTGTCCTTGAGCATCACGTATTCGAAAGTGATGCGCCGGGCGTTGCTGGCGCCGTGGTAGTTGGCGCAAGCCTCGAGCAGGGCCTCGATGCCGTACTTCTTGTTGATCGGCACGATCTCGTCGCGCACGTCCTTGGTCACCGCGTGCAGCGAGACCGCAAGGTTCACACCGATTTCCTGGCCGCAGCGCTCCATCTGCGGGATCACGCCCGAGGTGGAGAGCGTGATGCGCCGGCGCGAGAGCGCCAGGCCGTCGCCGTCCATCACGAGTTTCAGGGCATCGCGCACGTTGTCGAAATTGTAGAGCGGCTCGCCCATGCCCATCATCACGATGTTGGTGAGCAGGCGCCCGTCGGCCGAGTAGGAACCTTCATCCTCATCCTCGTCGAGCCCCGCCATCGTGGCCAGGCGGGTGTCGGAAGCGGACTTGGGCCATTCGCCCAGTGCATCGCGCGCGAGCATGACCTGGCCGACGATCTCGCCCACGGTCAGGTTGCGCACGAGGCGCATGGTGCCGGTGTGGCAGAAGCGGCAGTTGAGCGTGCAGCCGACCTGCGAGGAGACGCACAGCGTGCCGCGGTCCGCATCGGGGATGAAGACCATCTCGTAGTCATGGGCGTCCGCGGTGCGCAGCAACCATTTGCGGGTGCCGTCGCTCGAGTGCTGGGCTTCGACGATTTCGGGACGGCCCACGACGAAGCGCTCCGCCAGCCAGGGCCGCATGGTCTTGGCGATGTCGGTCATCGCCTCGAATTCGGTCACGCCACGGTGGTAGAGCCAGTGGTAGACCTGCTTGGCGCGCAGCTTGGCGGCCTTGGCATCGAGGCCAGCCCCCTCGAACAGTTCGGCGATGCGTTTCTTGGGCAGGCCGATGAGGTCGGTGCGGCCATCGGCGCGCGGCGTCACGCCATCGACGAGCGTCGGGCGGGGAACCGGCATCGGTTCGTTCGGACCGGGGATCGTCATGATCCCCCCGGCGGGCAGGGAATTCGTGTCTGTCATGATTGGCGCTGCCTATACGCGATTTTCGCCGGAAACGAAAGATGGGCCCGCCTTGGCGCGCGCAAACGTCGCGCAGGGCCTCTGCGTTCCCGCCACTCGTCGCGTGGAACACTCGGTGTGTCGTGCGAGTGTGGCAAAAAAACATCAATGATTTCGTTGTCTTACGTTCATGAAACTCCGGTCGAGGGCTGGGCATTTCACTGGTCCATGCCGGGTCGCAACCCTGCACACAAAAACAAGACTGGAGTTTGAGATGAAGAAGATCCTGTTCACACTTGCCGCCGGTACCGCGATCGCAGCCACGCCCGCGATGGCGCAGGACGTGGGTCCGGTCGGCCCGTTCGACGGCTTCCACGTCGAGGCCCTGGGCGGCTACGACATCACCCAGGCGGGCAGCAGCGTCGATGACGATTCCTCGATTGACAACGATCAGTCGATCGACGGCTTCACCTATGGTGTCGGCGCGGGTTACGACTTCAAGGTCGGTGACCGCTTCGTGGTCGGTCCCGAAGCCGAAGTGACCTGGTCGACCGCCAAGACCGAATTCAACGACGGCGACTGGGAAGGCTTCGGCATCGGCAACGTCAAGACCAACCGTGACCTCTACGTCGGCGCGCGTGCCGGCTACATCGTCGGGCCCAAGACCATGCTCTACGTGAAGGGCGGTTACACCAACGCCAAGTTCGACGTGAACAACGGCACCGACGGAACGCGCTACGGTCGCGACATCGACGCCGACGGCTGGCGCGTGGGCGCGGGTATCGAGCAGGCGGTGACCAACAACGTCTTTGCCAAGCTCGAGTACCGCTATTCGAACTATGAGAAGGGCGAAGTCGACTACACCGCCGACATCCCCGATAGCCAGCGCTTCGACCTCGACCTCGATCGTCACCAGATCATGGCTGGCGTGGGCGTGCGCTTCTAAGCGCCTGCGGTCTTCAACGAACCGAGTGGGAAGGGCGGGGCTGATGCTCCGCCCTTTTCGCGTGCGGTGTACGGCTTAGCGCAGGCGCGCGCAGCCCAGCAGCGCCGCGTCGATGGCCGAGGCCGCACCTGAAAGTTGCCAGGTGTTCGAAAAACGCCCGCCCTTGGCATCGCGCGCGCTCACGGTCATCGAGCTCGCCGAGCGCATGGCCGCGATGATCGCCGCGTTCTGCCGGTCGTCGAGAGGCCAGGCATCGCCGCCGCCGCCGGTCAGGGCAAAGCGCTCGCGCCCGATGCGCAGCGAGATCGGGCTCCCGGGGGCCATCTTGCGCGAGACGCGGAAATGAAGCTGGTTGCGCCGGTCGCGCCGCGGCCAGGTTCCGATCGCGGCAAAAGGCTGGTAGTCGCGCCACATCTGGCTGGGCGCCGCCTCGGCGATGGCATAGCAGCGCGGCACCACCGGATCGCGAAAGACACCCCAGTTCTCGTAGAGCCCGAGGCTCTCGCGCGCCTCGAGCGAAGGCGCGCCGATTGGAGCAAGGGCGAGGAGGCTGGCAAGGCCGGCGCACCACAGGCGGGGATGGCGCATTGGCTAGCGGGCCTCGGGATAGGTGATCGCCATCACCTCCCATTCCTTTTCGCCCGAGGGCAGGTGGACCTTGCGCAGATCACCGATGGCGGCGCCGCGAAGCGCCTTGGTGAGCGGGGCGCTCCAGCCGATGCGGCCCGCGCCCGCGTCCTGCTCGTCGTCGCCCACGAGCGTTACCACCTTGCGCGCGTCGTCCTCGTCGGCAAGTTCGACCGTCGCGCCAAAGAACACCTTGCCGCGCTCGACCTGCCGCGATGGGTCGATCACGCGCAGCTTCTTCATGCGCCGCGCGAGATAGCCCAGTTCGCGGTCGATCTCGCGCATGCGCTTGCGACCGTAGAGATAATCGCCGTTCTCCGAGCGGTCGCCGTTGCCCGCGGCCCACGAGACGATCTCCACGATCTCGGGGCGCTCCTTGCCGAGCAGGTGGTCGTAACGCGCGCGCAGCGCGGCAAATCCGGCGGGGGTGATCGGTGGGCCTTCGGGTTTCATTGCCCTATCCATATGCCGCCCCACCGGGCCCGCCAAGTGCACACAAGCGCCTCTCCCCGACTTGCGGAGGAGCATTTAGTCCGACAAAAGGGGCGCGAGAGAAAAACCGGGATCGAGGACCTGCCCCATGACCGACCAGTCGTTCCATCTATCGCGCCGCCAGACTTTCCTCACCGGTGCCGGTCTCGCGGGCGCCGCGCTTTCAGCCGGGGCGCTTGCCGCCGCGCCGGCTTCCACCGTGGCGCCAGCCGCGCCCGGTGCTACGCTCGCACCGCGGCCGCCGATGGGTTGGAACAGCTGGAACAGCTTCGCTGGTACGATCAACGAGGCGCAGGCGCTCGAGACGGCCCAGATCATGGCGCAGAAGCTGCTGCCCTTTGGCTATGACGTCTTCACCGTCGACATCCAGTGGTACGAGCCCGAGGCTTCGAGCTATACCTACAATCCCAACCCGGTGCCCGCGCTCGACGGTTTTGCGCGGCTCGTGCCCGCGCCCAACCGCTTTCCCTCCTCGGCGGGCGGCAAGGGCTTCGCGACGCTCGCCGCGAAAGTCCATGCGCTGGGCCTGAAGTTCGGCATCCACGTCATGCGCGGGATCGCGCGCCATGCGGTCAAGCTCGACCTGCCGATCGCGGGCACGAAATACACCGCGCGCGACATCGCCGATACCTCCAGCATCTGCCCGTGGAACCCGGATATGTACGGTGTCGACATGACGAAGCCCGGTGCCCAGGACTATTACGACGGGCTCTTCCGGATGTACGCCGAATGGGGCGTGGACTTCGTCAAGATGGACGACATGAGCCGTCCCTACGACGCCCACGCGCCGGAGATCGAGGCGGCGGCCAAGGCGATCGCGCGCTGCGGCCGGCCGATCATGCTCAGCCTCTCGCCGGGCGAAACCCCGGTGCCGCGTGGCGACCATGTCCGCCGGCACGCGCAGATGTGGCGCATTTCGGACGATTTCTGGGATGACTGGAAGCTGCTCGCGGCCCAGTTCACCCGGCTCGAGAACTGGAACGTGTGGATGGGGCCGGGCTCCTGGCCCGACGCCGACATGCTGCCGCTCGGGCGCCTTGCGCTGGGGGATCGCGACACCAAGTTCACGCCGGACGAGCAGCGGACATTGATGACCTTGTGGTCGATCGCGCGTTCGCCGCTGATCATGGGCGGCGACTTGCGCCACCTCGACGCGGCGACGCTTGCGCTGCTGACAAATCCGGAAGTCCTTGCCGTCAACCAGGCCGCGACGGGCGCCTGCCCGCATTTCCTGGCGGATGACCTCCGGGTCTGGACCGCGCGCGATGCACGGGGCTTCGCGAGCTACCTCGCGCTGTTCAACACCGCCGACACGGCGCGAGAGGTGTCGGTCGGGCTCGGCGCACTGGGCCTTGCGGGCAGTTTCGTGCAGCGCGATCTGTGGGCGCGGGCCCAGCTTGGCGACGTGAAGGGGCAAGTGACGGCCACGTTGCCCCCCCATGGATGCGCGCTCTACAAGCTCACGCCGCTCGTCTGAGACGGCGCGCGCCGGGGATCATTACCCCGGCGAACGCTTGCCCATCAGCTTGCTGAGGAGATTGGGGCCTTTGTAGTCGGCCTTCTCGGGGTGCATCGCGTCGTAGACGGTCGCGTTCTCGAGCACGCGCATGACGTAGTTCTTGGTCTCGTAGAACGGGATCTGCTCGATCCAATCGATCCAGTCGACCGAACCGGTGCGCGGGTCGCCATTGGCCGAGAGCCACTTGTTCACGTTGCCCGGCCCCGCGTTGTAGGCTGCGATGGCGAGCGGGCGCGCGCCGCCGTAGTAGTCCATCATGCGCGCGAAGAACCCGGTGCCCAGACGCACGTTGTAGGTCGGATCGGTGATCAGCGCGCTCTGCGAATAGGACAGGCCGAGTTTTCCCGCGGTTTCGCGCGCGGTCGCCGGCATGAGCTGCATCAGGCCGCTGGCGCCGGCGTGGCTGACTGCGTTCTGGGCGAACTGGCTTTCCTGCCGGGTGAGGGCATGGGCCATCGTCCAGTCGCTGCCGGCGGGGACGGGCATCGTCGGGAAGGCGATCTCGCCGAATTCGCCGTAGCCTTCGCCATGCGCGCTCTGGCCCAGGATCACGGCAAGGTCACGCCGGCCCAGTTCGCGGGCGAGGTCGGCGACAAGGACGTAGTCGGCCTCGGTCTCGGCCTGGTCGGCAATCTCGCGGAAGAACTGGACGCCCGTGCGCCAGTCGGCGCCGCGGGCGACATCGCGCACGGCCTTGGTGATCGGCTTGGCCAAGAAGGCAGAGCGCTGGGCGGGAGTGGGCCTTGCGGATGGACGCGTATCGAGATCGGGGAGCGGGCGCCCCAGACGCTCAAGCGAGAGCTGGCCGTAGAAGTAGTGGGGGTACTGCGCGGCCATCTCGAAGTAGCGCCGTGCGCCGCTCTCATCGCCAGCCTTGGAAAGCGCGCGGCCGGCCCAGTAGAACCCCTTGGAACGGGTGCCGGGCGTCTGTGCGGCCGCGCCATAGCGGTAGAAAAGCGGCGCGGCGCGGCGGGCATCGCCCAGTTGCCACAACGCCTTGGTGCCGCCCAGCCAGACCAGCGAGGTGTAGTCGTCGCGCAGGCGATAGGAGAGGCGACTGATGTCGGTTCCCGGCGCGAAGGCGTCGTCGATCGAGGCGGCGATCTGGACCGCGTTCGAGGCGCTTGTGCCGCGCGCGGCGGTCAGGAGTTCACGCACCCACTTCTCGGGCTCGGGCACGGGTTCGCGCAAGGTGGGGCGGCTGACGAGATAGGCGATGGCGCCGGGCAGGTTGCCGTTGCGCCGTGCTTGCGAGACGCGGTTGTAGACGTAGCCAGGGTCGGTGTTCACGCTGGTGGGCAGGTCGAGCCCGAGCGAGCCGGGGGCGGTGCCCTGAAGCATCGCCAGGCGCTCCATGAACACGGCGCGGCGCGCGGGCGAGACGAACGAGATCTCGCGCTCGGCCTGCGCGGTCTGGCCCTGCCAGAGCAGCGCGTTCATGCGTGCGTCGTGGTCGGCCTGGGTGAACTGGCTCTGGTAGAGCGAGAGCAGTGTTGCCTCGGCGTTGTCCGAGAGGCTGCCGCCGCGCCAGGCCGCGCGCGCCTTCTCCAGCGCGTCGCCGCGGCGGACCGAGGACAGCGCGGTGGCGTAGCGTCCGGCGGCGTCGTTGCCGAGCGGCGGGAAGCGGTCGAAAAAGGCGATCACCGTCTGCGGGGAGGGCGACTCGCGCAGCATTGCCTTTTCGGCGTAGCCGCGAATCTTCTCCTCCTGCGGATAGCCGGGATAAGTGAGCAGGAAGCCGGCATAGGTGTCGAAATTGAGTCGGTCGGTGGCGACCAGGCGGCTCCAGGTGTCGATCGACTGGTGCACGCGCGGGTCCATGCTCTGCGCCTGCTGGGCCCGCGCAATGTCCCATTCCCGCGCCTCTTGAGCCATTGCCGGGGTGGTCAGCGCCGCCAGCGCCACACTCGCCAGGAAAGAAGAAACACGTAACATACTGGACATCGTGGAGGGAGGCTCCTTATCAGGCGCTGAATGTAAGGCGCGATGAGGACGCATGTTCCCTCGCCGCTCCGGACAATTGCGCATCACTAGGGGTAAAGTCCATGTTCTCGGGTTCCATTCCGGCACTTGTCACACCGTTTCGGGACGGTGCCTTCGATGAAGCGGCGTTCCGCCGCCTGGTCGACTGGCAGATCGAAAGCGGTTCGTCGGCGCTTGTTCCGTGCGGGACCACGGGGGAAAACTCCACGCTTTCCAACGCCGAGCACCACCGCGTGATCGAGGTTTGCATCGAGCAGGCGGCGGGCCGCGTGCCGGTTATCGCGGGCTGTGGCAGCAACGATACGATGAACGCACTTCTCCACATGAATTTCTCCAAGAAGTGCGGGGCAACCGCCGCCTTGGTGGTCGCGCCCTACTACAACAAGCCCAGCCAGGAAGGCCTGCTGGCGCATTTCTCGTACCTCGCCGAGCATGCCGACCTTCCGATCCTGCTTTACAACGTGCCGGGCCGCACCGTGTCCGATCTCAAGCCCGAGACCGTGTGCGAACTCGCGCGACGCTACCCGGACAAGATCATCGGCATCAAGGATGCAAGCGGTGACCTGAGCCGTGTGACCGACCACCGCATGGGCATCGCCAAGGACTTCTGCATGCTCTCGGGCGATGACGAGCTGGCGCTGCCGTTCAACGCGGCGGGCGGCACGGGGTGCATCTCGGTGACGGCCAACGTCGCGCCCGCGCTGTGCGCCGAATTCCAGGCGGCCTGCGCGGCCAACGACCTGGCCAGGGCGCGCGAGCTCAACGACAAGCTCTACCCGCTGCACTATGCGATGTTCGAGGATTCCTCGCCGGGCCCGTGCAAGTACGCGCTTGCGCAAGTCCACGACTGGATCGAGAACGAGCTGCGCCTTCCGCTCGTGCCCTGCAACGAGCGCGCGCGCACCGCGGTCGACGAGGCGCTGGTCCACGCCGGACTGCTCTGAGCCCGGCGGCCGGGCGCCTTTTCCAAGGGCCCGGCGTCGCGCGCAGGCTGATCCAAGGGGAAGCGGCGGGGCGAGCAGTGCGACAATGTCGCTCATGTCGTTTTCAGCCGTTTCCTTTTGCGCTGCGGATCACTACATGCGCCTACATCATGGCACGTCCGCAACGCACAGAATTCGAAAAGACCAAGACCGTCGCCGAAAATCGCCGGGCCCGCTTCGACTATCACATCGAGGATAAGTTCGAGGCCGGGATCGCGTTGACCGGGACCGAGGTCAAATCGCTGCGCTTCGGCGAAGGTTCGATCGCTGAATCCTACGCCGAGATCAGCGGCGGCGAATGCTGGCTGATCAACGCCAACGTGCCCGAATTCAGCCATGGCAACCGCTTCAATCACGAACCCAAGCGGCCGCGCAAGCTGCTTCTGCACGAGCGCCAGATCGCCCGCCTGCAGGGCGCTGTGGAGCGCAAGGGCATGACGCTCGTCCCGCTCTCGGTCTATTTCAACTCGCGTGGGCGGGCGAAGGTCGAATTGGCCCTTGCCAAGGGCAAAAACGCGGCGGACAAGCGCAACACGGTCAAGGAGCGTGACTGGAAGCGCGAGCAAGGCCGGCTTTTGCGAGAACACGGATGAGCACGGCCTTCGGGCGTCTGGCAAGCTGGCTGCACCAGCAGATGCCAACCCATCAGCAGATCGAGGCGAACCGCTTCACCGCTCCCCTGGCGCGGCGCGGGGAGCTGTTCCGCTTCACGCGCCGGTCGGTTCCACGCGGCGTGGCGGCCGGTCTGTTCGTGGGAATCTTCGCGCTCATCCCGGGGGTGCAGATCATCGGCTCGGCGCTGACCTGCGTGCCGGTGCGCGGCAATATCCCGCTCGCGGTGGCGATGACCTTCGTGAGCAATCCCTTTACTACGCTCTTCGTGATCCTCCCGCTCGCGGTGACCATCGGCAACCTGTTCGGCTTCCACGCCGATATCGGCACGATCACGGTGATGATGGAGCACCACGCCAGCCTCGGCCAGTGGTGGCACTGGGTGCTGTCGGACACCGCGCCGGCGATCGTGCTCGGGCTGTTCCTCCAGGCCGTCGTGGCCTCGGTGCTCGGCTATGGCGTCGCGGCGGGCCTGTGGCGCCTGCGCATCGCGGGCAAGCACCGGCGCCGGCTTGCCCGGTCGGCTTCAAGCCCAGCCACGCAAAGCGTCGAGGCATGAGCACGCGTACGCTCCTCCAACGGATTTCGGGCGCGCTCCACAAGCGCCTGCCCAGCCGTGAGGACGTCGCCGCCAACAAGTGGCTGGCCCCGGTCGCGGGCCGTGCGCTCAGTCCCGAACTCTGGCGTTTTACCCGCCGCTCGGTCCCGCGCGGCGTGGCGCTGGGCCTGTTCGCGGCCTTCATCGTGCCGCTGGGGCAGATATTCCTCGCCTGCCTGCTGGCATTTCCGGCGCGCGCGAATGTCGCGGTCGCCGCACTGCTGACCTTCGTCACCAATCCGTTCACCTTGCCGTTCTGGTTCGTCGTCGCGAACCGTGTCGGGCATTTCTTCCTGCGTCCGGGAAGCGGAGACGAAATCGTCCAGTCGGCCGCGAACGGCAGTGCGGTGTGGAACGACATCAACTGGTTCGCCCATTCGGCGGGGCAGGCGGCGCTCGGCTTCGTGGTGCTCGCACTGGTCAGTTCGGCGCTCGGGCATCTTGTCGCGGGGTGGGTCTGGCGGTACTGGATCGGACACAAGCACCGCGAGCGGCGCCTGCGGCAGTCGCAGCCCCGGGTCGCCGCGGTTTCGGAAGGGACGGATAAGGGCGAGTGATCGGATCGGACGAAGCATCGCAACCTGGCGCGTCCAGGGCCTTTTCCGATCCGCTGGTCGTCCTGCTTGCCCTGGCGGCCAGCCTCGCGCTGGTGTGGGGCGTCTCGCGCGATCCGATCCTGACGGGCGTCTACGGCGCGGCGCTGCTGGGTCTGGCGGCGCTGGCCTGGTACCATTCGCGAAGGCGCGAGGACACCGTTCACCCCGACTTCGCGCCGCCGGACTGGTCGGTCACCGTGGCCGCGATCGACCATCCCGACGTTGCGGTCGCGATCACCGACAGGGCCGGGCGCCTGACGTGCGCCAACGCCACCTTCGAGGGGACGTTCGGCGTCGTCGCGGCACCGCCTGCGCTGGGTTTCGCGCCCGCCGTGCAGGACCGCCTCTCCGACGTCACCCGCATCGCGCAGCGCGACGGGCAGGCCTCGTGCGAAGTCTCGGACGAGCAGGGCACCTGCTGGCGTGCCGACGTACGCCGGGCCGGGCGCGGCGACGATTTCCTCGTCTGGAGCTTCACGCCGCTCTCCGCGCCAAATCTCGTCGATGACCTCATCGCCCGCCTTGAAGGTGGTCTCGGCCGAGCGCTGGCGCGCGCCGAGATCGCGGCCGCGCTGGTCGATCCGGACGGTACGATCCGCGCCACCTCCGCGCTTTTCGCCGAACGTGCCGCGGGGCAGGCCGAAGCCGTGCTCACGGGAACCGATTTCGTCGCGCTGCTCGCGCAGGACGAAAACGGCGGCATCGGCTGGGCCCGCGAGGGCGGGCATGGCGAACCACTCATCCTCTACCACGTGCCGGTTGCTTCGCCCGAAGCGCCCGATCCGCTCGACGAGGCGACCACGCCGTCGCTGATGCTGGCAGTCTCGGCGTCGCAGGGGATCGGGGCCGGCAGTGGCGCAAGCAGCGCCTCGCCGCATCTCGAGGCGCTGCTGGGGCAGCTTCCGCTCGGCCTCGCCATGGCCGATCGCGACGGCCGCCTGCTGTTCGCCAATGCCGCCTTCCTGCGCGCGGCGGGATGCGAGGGGCAGGACGCGCCGACTTATCCCACCGACCTCGTCGTGCGCGACGACAAGCGTGCGCTGTCCGAGGCGATCCGCCGCTTTGCCCAGGGCCCCGCGACGGCGGGCGACATCGCCGTGCGGCTTACCGCGCAGGCCGAGGATCCGGTCTCGCTCAGCCTTGCCGGTGTGCGCGGGCTTGGCGATGCCGCGGTGCTGCTCGGCCTGACCGACAATTCGGAGGAGACCCGGCTCAAGCGGCAGGTCGCGCAGGCCACCAAGATGCAGGCGGTAGGTCAGCTGGCGGGCGGGGTCGCGCACGATTTCAACAACGTGCTCACCGCGATCCTGGGCACCTGCGACCTCATGCTGATGCGCCACACGCCCGGCGATTCGGACTACGACGACATCCAGCAGATCCGCGCCAATTCGAACCGCGCGGCCTCGCTCACACGCCAGCTCCTGGCCTTCTCGCGCCAGCAGACGCTGCGCCCCGAAGTCATCCAGCTGCCCGACGTGGTGGCCGACGTCGCGCAGATGCTTCGCCGCCTGATCGGCGAGAAAATCGAGCTGGTGGTGAAGCACGACCGTGATCTGGGTCCGGTGCGCGCCGACCCGACGCAGCTCGAACAGGTGATCGTCAACTTGTGCGTCAACGCGCGCGACGCGATGCAGGCGCGCGGCGACGGTTCGGGCAAGCTGACCTTGTCCACGCGCAAGGTGGCGACCACCGAACTGCGCGCCCAGCGCAGCGAGATCATCCCGGCGGGCGACTACACCGCGCTCATCGTCGAGGACACCGGCGGCGGCATTCCGCCCGAAGTGGTAGGCAAGATCTTCGAGCCCTTCTTCACCACCAAGGAGCAGGGCAAGGGGACGGGGCTGGGCCTCTCGACGGTCTATGGCATCGTCAAGCAATCGGGTGGCTTCATTTTCGTCGAGAGTGAAGTGGGCAAGGGCACCCGCTTCATCGTCTATCTGCCGGTACATCACCTGGCCCCGGGCGCGTCGGCAGCGCCGGTCGCCGAAGCGGAACCCGAGGCGGAGCCCAGCCAGTGGGCCGGTGGCGGGCGCGTGCTGTTGGTCGAGGACGAGGTCACCGTGCGCATCATTGCTGAACGCGCGCTCCTGCGGCAGGGCTACGAGGTGACTTGTGCGCAGGACGGCGAGGATGGCCTTGCCATCGTCGAAGACGTGGTCGCGGCCGGCGGCGGCTTCGATCTCGTCGTATCCGACGTGGTCATGCCCGGGCTCGACGGACCCGGGATGGCGCGGGCGATCCGGGGCATCGTGCCCGGGCTGCCGGTGCTGTTCATGTCGGGCTATGCCGAGGAACAGCTGCGCAAGGAGATCGGCCTTGCCAACGCCTGGTTCATGCCCAAGCCCTTTTCGGTCCAGCAACTTTCCGAGAAGGTCGGCGACGTCCTGGCGAAGGCCGCGCGCTAAGGCTCGCGGCTGTGCGCGACGCATCGAAACAGTGGAAAAACGCTTAGGGCCTGCGGGCCGGGACAGGCAGGCCTTCTCGCCTGCTCAGGTGCGCATGCGCGCGTGGCGATCGTGATTGCGAGGTGGCGCGTCTAGGTGCTTTCGGGGCGGGCCCCGGGTGGCTTCATAGTGAACCCGCAAGGGCTGGTTCCCGCGCCCGCTGAGGCTTTTGCGTCGGTCATGCGGGGTGCGCGCGGACTGTGCCCCGCCGGGCTGCCAGCCTTGGTGCAGGGCGGTGCCGGGGGCGGGGATTAAAAATTGTCCATTCCTGCATGTTCTCATCTTGTTCACGTGGAACAAATGCGATACATGGCTCCCGGTGACGTTGACCTTTCCGGTCAGCCCGGTAGCAAAGGGGAAGTTTTATGGCTGCTCAGCTCAAGCTGATCCAGGAAGGCAAGGAAAAGGACGCAATGGACCGTCAAAAGGCGCTCGATGCGGCGCTCGCCCAGATCGACCGCGCGTTCGGCAAGGGTTCGGCGATGAAGCTGGGCTCGAAGGAGACGATGCAGGTCGAGGCGATCTCGACCGGCTCGCTCGGGCTCGACATTGCGCTTGGCGTGGGCGGTCTGCCCAAGGGCCGTGTGATCGAGGTCTATGGCCCGGAAAGCTCGGGCAAGACCACGCTCGCGCTCCACGTCATCGCCGAGGCGCAGAAGAACGGCGGCACCGCGGCCTTCATCGACGCCGAGCACGCGCTCGACCCGGTCTACGCCAAGAAGCTGGGCGTGGACATCGATGAACTGATCGTCTCGCAGCCCGACACCGGCGAACAGGCGCTTGAGATCACCGACACGCTGGTGCGCTCGAACGCGATCGACGTCCTGGTGGTCGACTCGGTCGCCGCGCTCGTTCCCCGTGCCGAGATCGAGGGCGAGATGGGCGACAGCCACGTCGGCCTGCAGGCCCGCCTGATGAGCCAGTCGCTGCGCAAGCTGACCGGTTCGATCAACCGTTCCAAGTGCATGGTGATCTTCATCAACCAGCTGCGCATGAAGATCGGCGTGATGTACGGCAACCCCGAGACGACGACGGGCGGTAACGCGCTCAAGTTCTATGCCTCGGTTCGTCTCGACATCCGCCGCACCGGCCAGATCAAGGACCGCGACGACATCATCGGCAACGCGACCCGCGTGAAGGTGGTGAAGAACAAGGTCGCGCCCCCGTTCAAGCAGGTCGAGTTCGACATCATGTACGGCGAGGGCATCTCCAAGATCGGCGAGATTCTCGATCTCGGCGTCAAGGCCGGCATCGTCGAGAAGTCGGGTTCGTGGTTCAGCTACGATTCGATCCGCATCGGCCAGGGCCGTGAGAACGCCAAGACCTTCCTTAAGGAAAACACCGAGGTCTGTGAGCGCCTGGAAAAGGCGATCCGTGGCCAGACCGAGGGCCTGTCCGAAGAGATGATGGTCGGCCCCTCGGCGGAAGACGAGGATTGATCGATCGGCAGATGCGGGAATGAGCCTGGTTTCGTTCCCGCTGGCCCCACGAAAAAGCCCCGGACGCAAGTCCGGGGCTTTTTCGTGCCGGTTGCCGAAGAACGCTGGAGCTCAGGGCGCCCGGTCGAGCAAGTCGAGGAAATTGCGCGCGGCCTCGCGCTCGGCCTCGTCCTTGAAGGCGACGTCGAGATCGGGCGCAACGCCGAGCATGTACATCAGCGCCCAGAGCGCGAAGCGCCGGCCGGGGTCCTGCTCGAGCCCGAAATCGACGCGCATCTTCTCGGTCGCGCTTTCGAAGGCGGCGGGGCTGATCGTGGTTGGATCGTCGGTGCCGAAATAGCGGCGCAGCTGGTCGTTGAAGTCCATGGGGCGGGGCTGGACGCTCAGCGGACCGGGGTCAAGACTTTTGCAAAGGCAGCCGCATCGGTGTTGCCGCCCGAAAGGATCACCGCAGTGCGTGCCGTCACTTCGAGCTTGCCCGCAAGAACAGCCGCCAGTGCCGCCGCGCCGCCCGGTTCGACAACTAGCCGCAGCTTCTCGAAGGCGAGGCGCTGGGCGGCGGCGACTTCGCGCGGAGTGACGACGAGGCCGAACGGGCAGCGTGCGGCGAGCACGGCGAAGTTGATCGGATGGGTGGCGGGCGTCTGCAGTGCGTCGCATGCGGTCGGCGGGGCGTCGGGAGCGACTGTCTGGATGGCGCCGGCTGCGAGACTGCGACAGACGTCATCCCAGCCTTCCGGCTCGACCGGCACGATCGCCGCGTCGGGACAGGCGAGCGCAAGTCCGGCGGTCAGCCCGCCGCCGCCGCAGGGCGAAACGACGAGGTCGGGGCCAGAGCCAGTCATGTGTTCCATCTGCCGGGCAAGTTCGATACCCGCCGATCCTTGGCCCTCGATGACCCAGGGATCCCCGAAGGGGTGCACCAGTGTTGCGCCCTTGTCGGCGCACAGGGCCTGCGCGACGGCATCGCGGTTCACCCCGCCGGGCCGGTCGTAGAGCACGACTTCGGCGCCAAGCGCGCGGGTGTTGGCGAGTTTCACCGCCGGCGCGTCGACGGGCATCACGATGGTGGCTGCGATGCCGAGCCGGCGCGCTGCCCAGGCGAGGCCCTGCGCGTGGTTGCCGCTGGAAACTCCGACCACGCCGCGCGCGCGTTCGTCTGCATCAAGCGCGCTCAGCCGGTGCCAGGCGCCGCGAATCTTGAACGCGCCGATCGGCTGCAGGCATTCGGCCTTGCACCAGATCGTGCGCCCCTCGATCTCCAGCGCGAGGAGCGGCGTTGCGGGCAGGATCGCCGCGACGGCGCGCGCGGCCTCGAGAACGCCGTCATGGGTGGGCGTGCGAAGTGGGGTCCGGGTCATCCCCCGTCCATAGCCTCAGCGGGTGAGCCGCACCAACTGGTAATAGCAGGCTGGGCCATGCACGACTTCGCAGCGCAGCCCATGGGCATGGGCGTAGCGCTGCGCGACCGAGGCGAGATCGGTGCGCGGGGTCACGTGAAAGCGCCTTAGCCACCCGAGGAGTGCGTTCCGGGCGGGACCCGGCAGGCCGCGCAAGTCTCCAAAATCGACCACCTGGAGCGATCCCCCCGGTGCGAGTGCGGCGCAGGCCTGGCCAAGGCAGGCTGGCCAGTCGGGGATCATCGAGATCGCGTAGGATAGGACGATGCGATCGAAGACGGCGCCGCCGAACAGCGTGCGGGCCTCAAAGCGCGTCGCATCGCCCTGCGCCAGCAGGACCTCGCGGGGGAGCCGTGCGCGCGCGGTCTTGAGCATTTCGCTGGAGATGTCGAGCCCGTGGCACTCGACGCCCGGCCAGACGCGCGCGATCGCGGCGAGGTTGCGCCCGGTGCCGCAGCCCAGTTCGAGGACGCGCATGCCCGGCTGCACGTCGAGCTCGCGGATCAACCGGTCGCGGCCGAACAGGTAGTACTTGCGCGTCAGGTCGTAGATCGGGCGCTGCCAGCGATAAATCGCGTCCATCAGCCCGGCGTGATCGCTCGTGGAAATCGGGCTCGCCACGTGGATCAGCCCTTGCGTACGTAAAGGTGGACGCCGCCGTAGATTGACGAGCGGTCATCCTGGGTCGCGCGGCGCGATTCGGCCTCGCGGTAGTCCCAGCCCTCGAGGATCGCCTCGGGGACCCGGCCGGGGAGGAGCGAGGGCGCGGCGGCGGTGCGGAACAGGACACGTGCGCCCGGACGCGACACGCGGGTCAGTTCGGCCCAGAGGTCGGTGAGTTGCCCGTCGCTCATCCAGTCCTGCGCGTCCAGCAGGATGAAGCGGTTGAACGCGCCGTTGTCGCTCGATCGCAGAACTTGCGTGAAATTGGCGTGGCGCACGGTGAGGCGTCCGAGCCGTGCGCGCACGCCGTCGATCTGGCCTTGCTGGAGGTAGGGGGGCAGCGGGGCCTCGTGGCCGCGCCCGTAGCCACGCGCGAAGGCCTGCCAGGCAAAGTAGTTGTCGTTGACCGGAAAGTCGCAGGCAAGCTTCTCGAGCCGCTCGCGCAGCACGTCGACCATGCGCTGCTCGCCGGCGAGCGCATCGTATTGCGCAGGAGGAATGCCGAGGCCGAACAGCGAGGCGGGATGGTTGGTCAGCCAGCGCACCAGACGGCGCTCGAAGACAGGGGCGAAGCGCGCCTCGAACAGGCGGCGTTGTTCGTCGAGGCTGCCCGCGCCCAGGATTTCGGCCGGGTCAAGCTTGTAGAGCCGGGCGATCACGTGCGCCGCGCCGATGAAGCCGCCGAGCAGACCCTGCTTGTAGATTCCACGCGTGAAGGCACGGATGCGGCGCCGGCCGACGAGGTCGCGGCCCTCCCAATAGCGGCGCGTGGTCTCGTCGAGGTGGGGCGCGATCCGTTCGCGGTAGAGCGCGAGGTTGCCGGGATGATCGGCCTCCGCGATGAACTGGCGCAATTGCGCGTAGTCGGTCAACTCGCGCAGCGCGACATGCTTGAGCTTGTTGAGCGCGATATGCGCGGTATTGAGATCGACCACGGTAATCGCGGCCGGATCGGCGGTGAGGTAGGAAAGGGCGTTGCACCCACCGCTCGCGATGGTGAGCACGCGGCTTTCGCCGTCGAGCGCGAGCGCGGCCATGTCGGCCACGGGGTCTTCCCAGATCTGCGCATAGACCAGCCCCTTGAAGGCGAGCGCGAAGGCCTTGTCGAGCAGCCGCGCACCGGTACGTGCCTCGCTGCGCACCACCGCGCGCTGGATCAGCTTTGAACCATCTTCGTGGCCGCGTCCGGCGCGTCTCGCCTGGTTGGGAAACATGGCTGCCTTGTCCTTCGTTCCTGCACTCGTGTGCTTTGGCGAAATGCCTCGCGCGCGTGACCGCGCAATGACGTCTCGATGGCAGTTTGTGACACTCTCGGAGGTGAGGCGCAGGCGTGACAGATGTGCACATCCCGGCCGCTGCGGGTCTCGCCGGAGTTGAGTTGTCACACAGGACCCCTATATGCGGTCCTTTCCCGAGAATTGGGCGCAGGAGACGAATTGGTGAGCAAGGTTCTGGTGATCGGCGCGGGCGGCGTCGGCTCGGTCGCGGTCCACAAGATGGCCATGAATCCGGATATCTTCAGCGATATCCATCTCGCCAGCCGCACGGTTTCGAAGTGCGAGGCGATTGGCGAATCGGTCAAGCAGCGTACCGGCGTCACGATCAGCACTTATGCGATCGATGCCGACGACGTGGCGGCGACTTCGGCCCTTATCCGCGAGATCGGCCCCGAACTCGTCGTCAACCTGGCGCTGCCCTACCAGGATCTCGCGATCATGGACGCCTGCCTGGCGACCGGCGTCAACTACATGGACACCGCGAACTACGAGCCCAAGGACGTGGCCAAGTTCGAATACCACTGGCAGTGGGCCTATCAGGAGCGCTTCAAGGAAGCGGGCCTCACCGCGCTGCTGGGTTCGGGCTTCGACCCGGGCGTCACCAGCGTCTTTGCGATGTGGCTCAAGAAGCACAAGTTGAAGACCATCCGCCTGCTCGACATCCTCGACTGCAACGGCGGCGACCATGGCCAGGCCTTCGCGACCAACTTCAACCCGGAAATCAACATCCGCGAAGTCACCGCGCCCGCGCGCCACTGGGAGAACGGCCAGTTCGTCGAGACCCCGGCGATGTCGAACAAGCAGGCGTTCGACTTCGAGCAGGTCGGCCCCAAGAACATGTACATGATGTACCACGAGGAGCTGGAAAGCCTTGCCAAGTTCCTGCCCGAGATGGAACGCGGCCGCTTCTGGATGACCTTTGGCGACGAGTACATCAAGCACCTCACCGTGCTGCAGAACGTGGGCATGACCCGCATCGACCCGGTCATCTACAACGGTGTCGAGATCATTCCGCTCCAGTTCCTCAAGGCCGTCCTGCCCGAACCCAGCTCGCTGGGGGCGACGACCAAGGGCAAGACCAATATCGGCGACATCGCGACCGGCGAAGCGCTCGACGGTTCGGGTGAGAAGACGTTCTACATCAAGAACATCTGCGACCACGAAGAATGCTACGAGGAAACCGGCAACCAGGCCGTCTCCTACACGACCGGCGTGCCCGCGATGGTCGGCGCGGCCATGCTGCTGACCAAGAAGTGGGAAGGGGCTGGCGTGTTCAACATGGAGCAGTTCGACCCCGATCCGTTCCTGGCGATGCTGGGCGATCAGGGCCTGCCCTGGACCGTCGAGGAGCTCGCCGAACCGCTTGCGTTCTAAGCTGTTCGAGGCAATTGCCAGACTGTAACGATCACCCCCGCCTTTGCGGGGGTGATGCTTTGTAGGTGTTGAGGAATATGGAAACCAGGGCCGGTGATCCGGGCGCCTTTGCCGACTTCGACCTGTCGCGCGTCGACAGCCCGGCCTTCGTGGTCGATGCCGCGAAGCTGAGGTCCAATCTCCAGATCCTGCAGGACGTGGGCGAGCGTTCGGGGGCCAAGGTGCTCTCGGCGCTGAAAGCCTTCTCGATGTGGTCGACCGCGCCGATCGTGGGCGAGTACCTCGACGGGGTGTGCACCTCGGGGCTGTGGGAGGCGCGGCTGGCGTCCGAGTTCTACGACGGCGAGATCGCGACTTATTGCGCGGCCTACAAGCCCGACGAACTCGACGAGATCTTGCGCCTTTCGGACCACGTGATCTTCAATTCGCCCCAGCAGATCGTGCGCTGCTCGGCGATCCTCGAGGCGGCGCGCGCGCGCGGCGAGACGTTCGACATCGGCCTGCGCATCAATCCGATGCACCCCGAGGGCGAAGTTCCCAAGTACGACCCCTCCGCGCCGCATTCGCGCCTTGGCTTCCCGATCGATCAGCTCGAGGAAGCGCACATCGAGATGGTTGACGGCATCCACTTCCACAACTTGTGCGAGCAGGATTTCGGCCCGCTCGAACGCACCTGGGACAAGGTGTTCGACTATCTCGAGCCCTATTTCGGCCAGCTCAAGTGGATCAACCTCGGCGGCGGGCACCACATTACCCGCGCCGACTACGAACGTGAGGAGCTGATTACCTTCCTCTCCGACATGGCCGAGGACACGGGCGCGGAAATCTACATCGAGCCGGGCGAGGCGGTCGCGCTCGATGCCGGGATACTCGTGGGCACGGTGCTCGACATCGGCTGGAACGGCATGCCCGTGGCCGTCGTCGACGTGTCGGCCACCTGCCACATGCCCGACGTAATCGAAGCGCCCTATCGCCCGGCGATGCTGGGCGAGCGGCCACTCGCCGAGGCGGGCATGGTCGACGAGGGAGAGGGCGGTGCGGTGCGCCTGGGTGGGCCCTCGTGCCTCGCAGGCGACGTGATCGGCGACTACCGGTTCCCCGAAAATCCGCAGCCGGGCACGCGTTTCGCGTTCCTCGACCAGGCTCATTACTCGATGGTCAAGACGACGACCTTCAACGGCGTGCCCTTGCCCTCGATCTGGCTGTGGGATTCCGAGACGGACTCGCTCGAATGCATTCGCCGCTTCGACTACGAGGATTTTCGCGACCGTCTGAGTTGAGCTTTGGTTGAAACGCGGGCGCGGGCTTGTTAGGCGCGCCGGCGTTCGGCTTGTCCCGCACGGCGTCCCGTTGAGCGGGGCCTATGCGAATCGCACGGATCGAGTCGTTAAGTCGCGTGTTTTATCCAGGTGGTAGAAACGCATTTCATGCGCTTGCGAGCTGGCTCAGGCCTGCTTCGAGCGGCTTAATCAAGGCTCTGGAAACGAAAGGAAAAATTCGGATCGCAGGCAGGGTTTCGCATGTCGCGCCCTAGCCGTGTGACGGTTTTGTGAAATCAGTGGTTTTTCACTTGCAGTTCAGCGCATCCGTCTTATATCCGCCCCTCGCTGCCCCATGGGGACTTCCAAACCGCAAGGCAGCTTTGTCGCTAACAATTTTGCTGGGGGTCCCTTGAATTGCTCCAACATCTTGACGCACCGGCCGTAGCGCGCGAACTCGCGCCCGACGAACCCGTTATCCTGAACCGTCCGCATGCTGCGGCGCGTGCAGCCCGATTCTTCGCCACGAAGTTTCCGGGCAAGTCGCTCTACGCGGTCAAGGCCAATCCTTCGCCGGATCTGATCCAGATCCTGTGGGACAACGGGATCACGCATTACGATGTCGCCTCGATTACCGAGGTGCGCATGGTGCGGGCAACGCTTCCTGATGCAACGCTGTGTTTCATGCACCCGGTCAAGACCGCGAGCGCGATCCGCGAGGCGTACTTCCAGCATGGCGTGCGGACCTTCAGCCTGGACACCCAGGAAGAGGTCGACAAGATCGTGGCGGCGACCACCGACGTCAATGGCAACCCGGCCAAGGACCTGCGCCTGTGCGTGCGTCTGCGTGTCTCCTCGGAGTATTCCGAGTTGAGTCTGGCCTCCAAGTTCGGTGTCGATCTCGTCGACGCCGGCACGCTCCTTCAGTCGACCCGTCAGGTCGCCGACTGGCTTGGCGTATGCTTCCACGTGGGCAGCCAGGCGATGACGCCGTTTGCCTACGTCCAGGCGCTCGAGCGTGCGCGCGCCGCGATTGCGGATGCGGGCGTGGTCATCGACATGATCGACGTGGGCGGAGGCTTTCCCTCGTGCTACCCGGGCATGGAGCCGCCGCCGCTCGAGGACTACTTCGCGATCATCCACCGCCACTTCGAGGCGCTGCCGATCGCCTATAACGCGGAGCTTTGGTGCGAACCGGGCCGCGCGCTGTCGGCCGAGTACAACTCGCTGATCGTCAAGGTCGAGAAGCGCCGCGGCGACGAGCTCTACATCAATGACGGGGCTTACGGCGCGCTTTACGACGCCGCGCACGTCGCCTGGCGGTTCCCGGTGCGGCACATCCCGCGCGACATGGACAACGACAACGCGGCGATCGACGCGGCGGAGCTGGAGTCCTTCTCGTTCTACGGCCCGACTTGCGACGATGCGGACTTCATGGAAGGCCCCTTCATGCTACCCCCGGGCATCAAGGCGGGTGACTGGATCGAAGTGGGCATGCTGGGCGCCTATGGTGCGGCGATGAAGACGGCCTTCAACGGTTTTGGCGGCGCCGAAGTCGTCGTCGTGACCGACGAGCCGATGGCCAGCCTCTACACCGGCGATCGCGCCGACCCGCGGGTTTCGGACAACGTTGTCTCGCTGCGCTGAACCCTTAGCGATGGCAAGAATGAAAAAGACCCCCGCAAGCGCGCTTGCGGGGGTCTTTTCGTAGCGTTCAGCGCACCAGGACGATCGATCCGTACCCGGACGTCGCCAGGCATCCTCGACCTGCTCCAGGGGGGCGATGTCGAGCGGAATGGTCCACCCTTCCTGCGCGGCCGCGCCAAACAGCACGCCGATCGAATGGAGCAGCCGGTCCATGGCGATGCTGCCAAAGCCACTGCCCATCAGCGAGGTCGTGTTCGAGCGCAGTACAGCACCGGGTAGCGCGATCTCGGGACCGGCCATCGTGCCGACTGGATCGATGGCGAGTTCGACGACCTCGTGCGGCTCATGGCCAAGCTGGGCCGGACGCTGCGCGAGGGCGGCGAACCGGGACGCCAGTGAGGATAGGCCCTCGCCTCAATCGGCGGAGGCGAAAAGGTCCTTGTAGGCGCGAGGCTGGCAGCGCAGGTATTGCGGGGAAGCGTTGACCTGCGCGCCGAGCGCGGCGGCCGCGTGCCAGGGCCAGCGCGGATCGTAGAGCACCGTACGGGCAAGGGCGATCATGTCGGCATCGCCGGTGGCGACGATCGCCTCGGCCTGTTCGGGCTGCGTGATCAGGCCGACCGCGATGACCGGTACGCCGATGGCGGCGCGGATCGCGCGGGCCAGCGGAACCTGGTAGCTCGGACCGACCGGGATCGCCTGGTCGACATGCAGTCCGCCCGAGGAGACATGCATGGCCGCGACCCCGCGCTTTTCCAGTTCGCGCGAAAAGGCGATCGATTGCTCGACGTCCCAGCCGCCCTCGACCCAGTCGGTGCCCGAGATGCGCACGGTGACGGGCTTCTCGGCGGGAAAGGCGGCGCGCACCGCGTCGTAGACCTCGAGGGGAAAGCGCATGCGGTTTTCCAGGCTGCCGCCGTACTGGTCGGTTCGGGTGTTCGAGAGGGGCGAAAGGAACTGGTGCAGCAGGTAGCCGTGCGCGGCGTGGATCTGGATCGAGTCGATACCCAGGCGCGCCGCGCGGTGTGCGGCCGCGCCGAAGGCGTCGCGGATTCGGGCGAGGCCGGGACTGTCGAGCGCGACGGGCGGGTTCTCGCCTGCTGCGAAGGGAATGTCCGAGGCCGAGACGGTCTGCCAGCCGTTGGGCTGGTGCGGTGCGATCTGCGCGCCGTCGTTCTCCCAGGGTTTGGCGGTGCTCGCTTTGCGTCCGGCATGGGCGAGCTGGAGGACGACCGGCATGTCCGACCAGCGCCGGGCCGATTCCAGTACGCGCGCCATGGCGGCTTCGGTGGCATCATCCCAAAGGCCGACGTCCCCGTAGGTGATGCGGCCCTCGGGCGTGACCGAGGTCGCCTCGATGGTGAAGGCGCCTGCGCCCGACTGCATCAACTGGCCCACGTGCATCGCATGCCAGTCGGTCATGCAGCCCTGTTCGGCCGAGTACTGGCACATCGGGGCGATGACGATGCGGTTGGCGAGGGTCAGATCACCCAGCGTGATCGGTTCGAACAGTTTGGCCATCATGGCTCCTCTAATCTGAATTCCCGAGGGGAGGGGCCCGAGGGGAGGGGGAGATGCGACCGGAGCGAGGGGGGAGATCGGTCGCGCGAAGCCTAGATGGGGCCTGCGCGGATCAATGTAAGGGGGCGGGCTTCAACGAAAACGACCCGTCGTCCCAAGGACGGCGGGTCGTTTTCGTTCCGGCTCGTGCGAAGGCTCAGGCGGCCTTGCGCATCTCCAGCCGTTCCCAGATCTCGACGAGGGCCTTGGTGAGGTCGTCCATCATCGCTTCGGTATGCGTGGGCCCCGGCGTGAAGCGCAGGCGCTCCTTGCCGCGCGGAACGGTCGGGAAATTGATCGGCTGCACGTAGGCGCCGTATTCGGCGAGCAGGATGTCGCTGATCTTCTTGGCCTTGACCGGATCGCCGACCATCAGCGGCACGATGTGCGTGGTCGAGTTCATGACCGGCAGGCCCGCTTCGCGGAACTTGGCCTTGAGCATTGAGGCCGACTTCTGCTGCGCCTCGCGCTCGACGTTCGAGCTCTTGAGGTGCTTGACCGAGGCGAGCACGCCCGCGACCAGAACCGGCGAGAGCGAGGTCGTGAAGATGAAGCCGGGCGCGTAGGAGCGGATGCAGTCGATGACCTTCTGGTCGGCGGCGATGTAGCCGCCCATGACGCCGAAAGCCTTGCCCAGCGTGCCTTCGATGATGTCGATGCGGTCGGCCGCCTCGTCACGATCCGAGATGCCGCCGCCGCGCGGGCCGTACATGCCGACGGCGTGTACTTCGTCGATGTAGGTCAGCGCGTTGTACTTTTCCGCAAGATCGCAGATCTCGTGGATCGGGGCGATGTCGGCGTCCATCGAATAGACCGATTCGAACGCGATCAGCTTGGGCACCGCGGGATCGGTCTCGGCCAGCAGTTCCTCGAGATGTTCGAGGTCGTTGTGGCGGAAGATCTTCTTCTCGCAGCCCGAATTGCGGATGCCCGCGATCATCGAGGCGTGGTTGAGTTCGTCCGAGAAGATCACGCAGCCGGGCAGGAGCTTGGCCAGCGTGGAGAGCGTGGCGTCATTCGAGACGTAGCCCGAGGTGAAGATCAGCGCGCCTTCCTTGCCGTGCAGGTCGGCCAGCTCGCGCTCGAGCTCGATGTGGTAATGGGTGTTGCCACCGATGTTGCGCGTGCCGCCCGAACCCGCGCCCACGTCGTGCAGCGCCTCTTCCATGGCCTCGATCACCTTGGGGTGCTGGCCCATCGAGAGATAGTCGTTCGAGCACCATACGGTGATCGGCTTGGGGCCGTTGTGGCCGGCAAAGCAGCGCGCATTGGGATAGGCGCCCTTGTTGCGCAGGATATCGATGAAGACGCGATAGCGACCTTCGGAATGGAGGCGGTCGATCGCCTGGTCGAAAATCTGATCGTAGTTCACGAAAGCCTTGTCCTGCTCTACGCCGTCATGCCTTTTGCTTTGCGCCGGCTTAGTCTTCGCCCTTATCCGCCTTCCGGTCCATTCCTTTTCGAAACGTCCCAGAGAAAGACGCACTCTACCCCGTACCGCGGGCCAATACATTATCCCTTGGTCCATGACCAGAACGTTGTCCCGTTTAGACTGATCGGTTTTGCAGGGAAGTGGACGCCTTGTCCTATCCGAAAAAACCTATCCGATGCCGGAGCCTATCGCCGCGATGGGCGCCGCGCACATTGATCGCCATCAAGAAATGCAAGGGTTTGCGCCGAAAGGGGCGCGCACGTGCGGTCTCAGAAGCGCTCGATCGCCTCGAGGCCGAAGCGGGTGAGCGCGCCGCGGTAGGCATCGGCGAACGAGGGATCGCCTGTGAACAGAGCGCGGTCGGGCGCGGTGCGTGCGAAGGGCTGGCCCTCGAGCAGGCGCGCGACCTGCCGCGCGATCCCCTGTGCGCCATGGACGAAGCCTACGCCCGGGCCGAAGGCCTCGGCAAGTTCGTCCTCGAGCAGCGGGAAATGCGTGCAGGCGAGCACGACGGTGTCGATGCGCGCGCCCTCGGGCATGGCGCGAAGGGCGTTTACCGCTTCGGCGATGGCGGCCGGATCGACCCTTTCGCCGCGCAGCTTGGCTTCGGCGGCGCCGACGAGGCCGGGCGCGCCATAGCGTAGCAGGCGCTGGTCGGCCGCGAATTCACGCTCGAGCCGGTCGACGTAACCCTGCCGGATCGTTGCCTGGGTTCCGAGCAGGCCGATCACGCCGCTTTGAGTAAGTGCAGCGGCGGGCTTGATTGCGGGGACGGTGCCCACGATCGGGGTCTCGAGCACATCGCGCACCATGCCCAGCGCGATCGTCGAGGCGGTGTTGCAGGCGATGCAGATGAGGCGCGGGCGAAAGCGTTCGGCCATGCGCCCGAGCAGCCCGGCGACGCGCGCGGCGACCTGCGCTTCGGTCTTGGTGCCATAGGGCAGGCCGGCGGTGTCGGCCGCGTAGAGGATCGGGGCGTCGGGGAGCAGGCGGCGCACTTCCTCGAGCACGGTCAGACCGCCCACGCCCGAATCGAACAAGAGCACGGGCGCACCCGCGTCGATGACCGGAGCCGGCGCCACCGGGGGACTGTCTGTCTGCGCTTCGAGTATCTCGGTTGCCATTGCCTTGCCCTGTACGTCCTTCCTGTTAGCCGCTTTGGGCCCTGGCAAGCAACGCACGAAGCGGCAACTGGTCGCGCGCGGCAGGCAACATGACCATGCAACGAGATATCTTCGCCTCGCGCCACAAACGGGCTATGGGCCGGGCCATGGATTGGATTCTCGCTCTATTCGTCGGCTACGGCTTCGGTTCGGTGCCCTTCGGTCTTCTGCTCACCCAGCTTGCGGGGATGGAGGATCTGCGCGGCATCGGCTCGGGCAACATCGGGGCGACCAACGTTCTGCGCACCGGCAACAAGAAGCTCGCCGCGGCGACGCTCCTGCTCGACCTCGGCAAGGGCTTCGCGGCGGTCTCGATGACCGCGGCGCTGTGGCCGCAGTGGACCTGGCTCACCGCGCTCGCGGTCTTCGTGGGGCACTGCTTTCCGGTCTGGCTGAAGTTCAAGGGCGGCAAGGGCGTGGCGACGACGGCGGGGATTGCCTTCGCCTATGCCTGGCCGATCGGTCTTGCCTACGCGGTGGCCTGGATCGGCCTCCTGGCGGTGGTGCGGATTTCCTCGGTCGCGGGAATGAGCGCGGCGGTGATCGCGCCGCTCGTCGCGTTGGCGCTGGGCCAAAGTGAAGCCGCAATGGTGCTGGGGGTTATTGCGCTTGTCGTGCTCTTCCAGCATCGTGCCAACATCGCCCGCCTGGTTGCCGGAACCGAGCCGAAGGTGGGCGCGAAGAAATAGACGGATCCAGCGGGGGCGAATGGACGAGGCGAGAGGGGTATGTGGCGAGAGGCGTGATCTCGCACCGGACGAGGCCTTCGCGCGGGTCCGGCTTTTGCGATCGCCCAATGTCGGTCCGGTCGCCTACCGCCTCTTGCTGGCCCGGTACGGGACCGCCAGCGCCGCGCTCGAGGCGCTACCGGGCCTCGTCAACCGTTCGGGCAAGCCTTACGGGGTGGCCTCGGCCAAGCATGTTCACGCCGAAACCAGCCGGATGCGCCACGTCGGTGCGCGCTATCTCTTTCACGATTTTCCCGATTATCCGCCCTTGCTCACGCATGTCAGCGGGGCTCCGCCGATCCTGACTTACCGGGGGGACCTGGCGATCTTGCACCGGCCCTGCGTCGCGCTTGTCGGGGCGCGCAACGCCTCGGCCGCCGCAATCCGCCTTGCCCGCGATTTCGCCTATGGTCTGGCCCAGGAGGGCTACACGATCGTCTCGGGCCTGGCGCGCGGGATCGACGGGGCGGCGCACCAGGGCGCGCTCGCGGCGGGCGGGGCGACCGTGGGGGTCATCGCCAGCGGCATCGACCTGGCCTATCCCCCCGAGCATGCCGATCTCCACGCCGAAATTGCCGAGAAAGGCCTGCTTCTGGCCGAGCAACCGGTCGGCACCGAACCGCTCGCGCGGCATTTCCCCACGCGCAACCGCATCATTGCGGGCCTCAGTGCAGGGACGCTGGTGGTGGAGGCAGCGCCCCGGTCCGGCTCGCTCATCACCGCCCGGCTGGCGGGAGAGATGGGCCGGGAGGTCATGGCGATTCCCGGCTCCCCGCTCGACCCACGCGCGCATGGCTGCAATGGCCTCATCCGCGAAGGCGCGGTTCTGGTGCAATCGGTCGCGGACGTGATCGAACTGCTCACCGCCTTCGACGGCACGCCCCGCTCGACTTTCCGCGAGGAGGCCGAGGATTGGGCTTGTGCCGAGGAAGGCGAGCTGGCGGAGCGCGCGCCGGAGGACATCGCGCAGCTTCTCACCACCGCGCCGGTGAGCGTCGACGAACTCATCCGGCAGACGGGTGCCCGCACTTCGGCGGTGCAACTGGCGCTGCTCGAGCTCGAACTGGCGGGGCGGCTGGTGCGCCACGCGGGCGGGCGGGTCAGCCTGTCGGGCTGAGGCGGGGCGCCGAGACGCTGCCACGGCCCTGTCATTGTTTGGTGCTTGACGAACCCCTCCAGTGATTCCCACCCTATGCGTACACACATACACGTGTATGTGCATGCGCACGCACGTGAGGGGCATACTAGAAAGTCTGAAATGCAGCTTGTTATCGTCGAGTCACCCGCCAAGGCCAAAACCATCGAGAAATATCTCGGCAAGGATTACAAGGTGCTCGCCAGTTATGGCCACGTCCGCGACCTGCCGCCCAAGGACGGCTCGGTTCGTCCGGACGAGGGTTTCGAGATGGACTGGGAGCTCTACGGCGACAAGCAGAAGCAGGTCCGCGCGATCACCGATGCGGCCAAGGAAGCCGACCGTCTGATTCTCGCGACTGACCCTGATCGCGAAGGCGAGGCCATCTCCTGGCACGTTCTGGAACTGCTCAAGAAGCGCCGCGCCCTGCCCAAGGAGGTCGAGCGCGTCACCTTCAACGCGATCACCAAGGCCACCGTGACCAAGGCGATGCAGGAGCCGCGCGAGCTCGACCAGGACCTGATCGACGCCTACCTTGCGCGCCGCGCACTGGACTACCTGTTCGGTTTCACGCTCTCGCCGGTGCTCTGGCGCAAGCTGCCCGGCGCCAAGTCGGCGGGCCGCGTGCAGTCGGTCGCGCTGCGCCTGATCGTTGATCGCGAGCGCGAGATCGAGGCGTTCAAGCCGCAGGAGTACTGGTCGGTCGCCGCCCTCATGGCGCACGACGGCACCGACTTTACCGCCAAGCTGGTGCAGTTCGAGGGCAACAAGCTCGATCGCCTGTCGCTTGGCGACGAGGGCATCGCGATGCGCGCCAAGGCCGCGGTCGAGAGCGGGGCCTTCAAGGTCGAGGGCGTCGAGACCAAGCCGCACCGCCGCAACCCGCAGCCCCCGTTCACCACCTCGACGCTCCAGCAGGAGGCCGCGCGCAAGCTCGGCTTCTCGGCCAGCCAGACGATGCGCGTGGCCCAGGGGCTCTACGAGCAGGGCGCGATCACCTACATGCGTACCGACGGCGTGCAGATGGACCCGAGCGCGATTTCGGAGTGCCGCAAGGCGATCACCGACCGCTTTGACGGCCATTTCCTGCCTGAAAAGCCGCGCCACTACGAGACCAAGGCGAAGAACGCGCAGGAAGCCCACGAGGCCATCCGCCCGACCGACTTCACCAAGGACAGCGCCGGTTCGGGCGATGCGGCGCGTCTCTACGACCTCATCTTCAAGCGCGCGATGGCCAGCCAGATGGCCTCGGCCCAGCTCGAACGCACCACCGTCACCCTGCGCGACGGCACCGGCCGCAACGAGCTGCGCGCCTCGGGCCAGGTGGTCAAGTTCCCGGGCTTCCTTGCGGTCTACGAGGAAGGGCAGGACAATAAGTCGGAGGACGACGATTCGGGCCTGCTCCCGTTCATGAAGGCGGGCGACATGCCCGCCAAGAAGAGCGTTTCGGCCGAGCAGCACTTCACCCAGCCGCCGCCGCGCTTCTCCGAAGCCAGCCTCGTCAAGCGCCTGGAGGAACTGGGCATCGGGCGCCCCTCGACTTACGCCGCGACGATCCAGGTGCTCAAGGATCGCGCCTACGTGCGCACCGAGAAGAACCGCTTCTTCGCCGAGGAAACGGGCCGTCTGCTCACCTCCTTCCTCGAGCGCTTCTTCGAGCGCTACGTCGCCTACGACTTCACGGCGGGCATGGAGGACGAGCTCGACGACGTTTCGGGCGGTCGCCAGGAATGGAAGGAGCTGCTCGAGGCCTTCTGGCGCGACTTCAAGCCCAAGTCCGACGAAGTCATGGAGAAGAAGCCTTCGGAAGTGACCGAGGCGCTCGACGAGTTCCTCTCCGATTACCTCTTCCCGCCCAAGGACGACGGCTCCGACCCGCGCCAGTGCCCCAAGTGCGGCGAGGGCCGGCTGTCGCTGCGTGGTGGGCGCTACGGCGCCTTCATCGCCTGCTCGAACTATCCCGAGTGCAAGTTCACCCGCAAGTTCGCGCAGCCCGGCGGCAGCGGCGAGGAAGCCGACGACCAGGAGCTGGGCAAGCATCCCGAGACGGGCGAGGAGATCGTGCGCAAGGTCGGTCGCTTCGGGCCCTACATCCAGCTGGGTGAGGGCAAGGAGGCCAAGCGCGCCTCGATCCCCAAGGACATCGAGGAGCTTGATCTCGACTGGGCGGTCAAGCTGCTGGGCTTGCCGCGCACGGTCGGTACGCACCCCGAGACCGGCGAAGAAATCGTCGCCAATATCGGACGTTACGGGCCTTATCTCCTGCACAATGGCAAGTACGGCAAGCTCAAGAGCACCGCCGACGTGTTCGAGACGGGCATGAACGCGGCGGTCTCGATCCTTGCCGAGGCGGCGGCGGGTCGTGGCGGTGCGCGTGCCAAGGCCGAGCCGATCAAGGTGCTGGGCAAGCACCCCACCAGCGAAGGCGAGATGAAGGTCATGGCCGGGCGCTTCGGGCCTTACGTGACCGACGGCACCTACAACGCCACGCTTCCGCGCGACGCCAAGCCCGAGGATCTCACCGACGCCGAGGCGATCGCGCTGATCGACGCCAAGGCCGCCAAGGGCCCGCCCAAGGGCAAGAAGAAGGCCGCGCCCAAGAAGAAGGCGCCCGCCAAGAAGGCTGCGGCCAAGGACGGTGAGGCGAAGCCCGCGGCCAAGAAGGCGCCTGCCAAGAAGGCGCCTGCCAAGAAGGCCGCCGCGAAGAAGGCTCCGGCCAAGAAGGCTTCGGACAAGGTGGAAACCGCGCCGGTCACCGACCTCGACGACGATCTTCCCTGGTAAGCCGGGGCACTCGCCGGAACCGCGCATCTCGTTTGCGCGGTTTCGTCGCGGGCGGGAGTTGACGTGGGGCGCCGAGCTCTCACTGCGGCGGAATTGGCCGCGACATCAGAAGGACCCGCAAGGACGCAAACGGATGATCGCTGGGCTTGGCGTAGCCGTCGTCAAGCTTCGTTTTGCGGTTCTGGGCAAAGAGAAGGAAATGCCATGAGCGAGAAGATCGCCAAGCACAAGCAACCCTGGAAGCCGGAAGAACTCCAGAAACTCCAGACCCTTGCAGGCAAGGGCAAGGGGCTGAAGGAAATCGCCAAGGCGCTCAACCGGACCGAGGAATCGACCAAGGACGCCGCGCGCCAGCACGGCTTCTCGATCGCCAAGGCCCGCTGAGTAACGATCCGCAATAGGATGCCGAGGCGCGCCGTGGTGCGGGCCTCGGCATGTTTGTCATCGGCGCAGCGGCGTCGAGAGTTCCGAACCGCTGCCCGCCTGCGGCAGGTCCTCATAGCGGGGCGGGTTGATTTCCTTGACCCCGCTGTTGACCAGCCACCACGAGATGTCCTGCGCGGTCGCGCGCATGCCGGCCAGGTTGAGGTGCCATTGCAGGCCCAGGCTGCCGTCGTAGCCGGCCGGTGATCCGATCATCCACGGCTCGGCATCGCACGGGGTGTGGTTGGCCGAAGCGATGTTCATTTCCACGACCAGTACGCCGCGCTCGCGCGCGACCTTGTCGGTGATCTCGGCGAGGCGCTTGCCGATCGTGCGCACGATCGCCGCGTTCTGCGGGCTGACCGGGGTCGCCTCACACAGCTTGCCTTCGGGCGGCAGCGGGGTGAGGTACTGCACCAGCACGATCCGTGCGCGCGGTGCCTGCGTGCGGATGCGGCGGATGATCTCGTTCATCTGCAATTCGACGCGAGCATAGTCCACGTTCTGCGGCACGCGCACCGCATTGCACACGCGCGGCTTGGTTCCGGCGGGGGCCGTCGCGTTGCGGTAGTGGCAGGTGGCCGAGAACAGGTTGCCGACGTAGGCGATGTCGTTGCCGCCGATCGTGATCGTCACCAGCCGCGTCTGCGGGGTCACGCTGTTGATCTGCGGCTCGATCTCCTTCCAGGGCCCAAGCACGTTGTTGGTGGTGGCGCCCGAGCAGGTGCGGTCGGTCAGGATCATGCCGAAGCGTTCGGCCACCAGCGTGGGATAGTTGTTCATGCTCTGCCCGCAGCGCGGCGGGGCGCCGAGCTTGGCCGGGCGCAGCAGCGGCCCCGCCGCGAACGAGGAGCCGATCGCGACGTAGCGCTCGCCCTGGAGGCTGACCGGTTCCGGCGGGGCCACGTTGACGATTGGCGCGGAGGCCGGCTCGGCGGGTGCCTGCGTGGTGCGGGCGGGAAGTGCCTTCTGGTCCTGGGTGCGGGCCAGTGCTTCGGCGCCCAGTGCCAGGCAGCCACCCAGCAGCAGCGCGGAAACCGCCAGGCGGCCCGCGCGTATCTTGAATTTCATCGTGCCCCCTTGGTGGTGGTGGTGGTCGGACCGGCCGGGTCTAGCGAACCCAGTCGAGTCCAATCTCTTCATAGATGTCGCGCGCCTCGGCCCAGTTCTCTTCCACCTTTACATGCAGGAAAAGGTGGACCTTCTGGCCCAGGATCTCGGACAACTCCTTGCGCGCGGCCTCGCCGATCGCCTTGATCTTGGCGCCGCGCTTGCCCAGCACGATGGCGCGCTGGCCGTCGCGCGCGACGACGATCTGCTGGCGGATCTCGACCGATCCGTCCTTGCGCTGGACATAGGCCTCGGGGCGCACCGCGCTGTCGTAGGGCAGCTCCTCGTGGAGCTGGCGGTAGAGCTGTTCGCGCGTGACCTCGCAGGCGAGCAGGCGCTCGCTGGCGTCGGAAACCTGGTCCTCGGGATAATGCCAGGGGCCTACTGGCATCAGGCTGGCGAGGTGACGCTTGAGTTCAGGCACGCCGTCGCCGGTCAGCGCGGAGACGAAGTAGACTTCCTCGAAGGAGACGGCCGCGGTGAGTTCCTCGGCCAGCTTGAGCAGCGGCTCCTTGGCGCAGGCATCGACCTTGTTGAGGACGAGCAGCTTGCGCTCGGACCGATCCTTGAGCGTTTCGAGCAGCGGCTGGAGTTCGTGGCGGCGCTGCTTGATCGGGTCGACCACGAGCAGGATGGCGTCAGCCTCCTGCGCGCCTTCCCAGGCGGCGGCGACCATCGCGCGGTCGAGCCGGCGCTTGGGCGCGAAGATGCCGGGCGTGTCGGCGAGGATGATCTGCACCGTATCCTCGAGCGCGATGCCCATGAGGCGCGCGCGGGTGGTCTGCGCCTTGGCCGAGGTGATCGCCACCTTCTGCCCGACGAGCGCGTTGACGAGCGTCGACTTGCCCGCGTTGGGCGCACCGATGACGGCGACGAGGCCGCACTTCTCCGCCTGGGTGTCCGAACCGGCTTGCGGGCTCGTCATGCAAATTTCCTCATGAATTCCTCGGCGGCGAGGGTTTCGGCTTCCTGCTTGGAATTCGCCGTGGCCTGCGCGCGCCCTACGTTGTGAATAGCGACCTCGACGGTAAATTGCGAGGCGTGATCGGGGCCGGAGCGGTCGACGAGCTTGTATTCGGGCATCCGCCGACGGTTGCCCGCGGCCCATTCCTGGAGCGCGGACTTGGGATGCTTGCGCTGGCCGGTCTTGCCCTCGAGCGTCGTTGCCCAGAGCCGCCGGACCATCTTCTGGGCCGCCTCGAAGCCGTGGACGAGGAAGCAGGCGCCGATCAGCGCTTCCATCACGTCGCCCAGGATGTTCTCGCTGTCCGCGCCGCCATCGTCGCGTGCCTGCTTGCCCAGCACCATGTGGGGGCCGAGGCCGATCGCCCGCGCAATGCTGGCGCAGGTCGCCCGGCTGACCAGCGCGTTGAGGCGCTGCGAGAGGCGGCCTTCGGCCTCGCCGCTGTGCTGGTAGAGCCATTCGGCCACAGAAAGGCCAAGCACGCGGTCGCCCAGGAACTCGAGGCGTTCGTAGTTGCGCTTCTCGCCGGTGCTGCCGTGGGTGAGGGCGGCCAGCCAGATCGTCTCGTCGCCGAGCGGCTGGCCGATGACGGGCTCGAGAAAGGCGCGGGTCGTCTCGCTAAGCAAGGTCAGAACGTCCCGCCGATCCGGTTCCAGCGCGCGGCGGTGAACCAGGTCCAGGGCAGCAGCCACTTGGCCGAGCCATCGGTGGAGAACATCATCAGCGCGGCCTTGCCCACCAGGTTGCCCTGGGGAACGATGCCGATGCCGCCACCCTCGATTGCCGGGAAACGGCTGTCGAGCGAATTGTCGCGGTTGTCGCCCATCAGGAACATGTGCCCCTCGGGCACGATGTAGACGCCGGTGTTGTCCTTTTCGCGGGTGCCCAGGTCGAGCACGTTGTAGCTCACGCCGTTGGGCAGCGTCTCGCGGAACTGGGGGTAGCGGCAGGCGTCGGTGCCGTCCTTGCGGGTGATCTCGAACTCGGGGTCGACGCAAGGCAGGCGCATCTCGGCCTTGGCGGCGTCGATCATGTTCTGCGTGACGGGCAGGATGAAGTCGTTGACCTTCACCTTGGGAATGGGCTTGCCGTTGAGGATGACCTGGCCGTTGACCATCTGGATCTCGTCGCCGGGCAGGCCGATGACGCGCTTGATGTAGTCGAGGTCGTTGCCCGGAGGGGCCTTGAAGATCACGACGTCGCCACGCTTGGGTTCGCTGGCGAAGAGGCGGCCGGGGATCAGCGGCGCGCTGAACGGCAGCGAGTACTTCGAATAGCCATAGGACCACTTCGAGGCGAACAGGTAGTCGCCGATGAGGAGGCGCGGCAGCATCGATTCGCTGGGAATGTTGAACGGCGAAATGATGAAGCTGCGCAGCACCACGACGCCCAGCAGCAGCCAGAACAGGAAGGCGAAGAAATTTTCGTCCTTCTTGGGCTTGGCGCCTGCGGCGGGAGAAGGGGTTTGCGGCGCCGCCTGGGGGGCCGTTTTGTCGGGAACGCTCTCGATTTCGCTCATGCCCGACCCATGTTGCGCAAGGGCCCAAAGGTCAAGCGAATTGCCGATGAAGCGCAAACTTGTGCCGACCGGGGGGCTGGGGCGAACGAGCCCGGCAGGCACGCGCGAAGGGCGTGCACAGGTCATGGAAACGTCTTGGTTTTCGCCCATGCAGCACCCATAAGGCGGAGCAATTGCGCCGTTAACGAGGAGATTGGCATGGCTGACGCGATCTGGGACAAGCTGAAGGGCCTTGAAAAGCCGAGCCTTGTCGAGCTGTTCGAGGGCGATCCGGCGCGTCTGGACGCGCTCTCCACCCGCTTCGAACTGGGCGAGGAAGAGACGCTGGGCGAGATTCGATTCGACTGGTCGAAGACGCATCTCGACGCCGCGCACATCGCCGCCTTCGAAGAACTGGCCGCAGCGATGGACTTCGACGCGCGGCGCGCGGCGCTGTTCGCGGGCGAGATCGTCAATCCCACCGAGGGCCGCGCCGCCGAGCATACCGCGCAGCGCGGCGTGGGTAAGGCCGAGAGCGTCGAACTCGCGCTCGATTACCACCACAAGACCGCCGCGATCGTCGAGGCGATCCTGCGCGGCGCGATGGGCGAGGTGAAGCACCTCATCCACGTTGGCATCGGCGGCTCGGCGCTGGGTCCGGCGCTCGCGGTCGATGCGCTCGCCGACGAAGGTTCGCTGGTCGACGTGCACGTGGTCTCGAACATCGATGGCGTCGCGCTCGAGCGCGCGCTCAAGGCCTGTGATCCGCAGACCACGATGCTCGCGATCGCGTCGAAGACCTTCACCACGATCGAGACGATGACCAACGCCGAGAGCGTGATGAACTGGCTGCGCGAAAACGAGGTCGAGGATCCCTACGGCCGTGTCGTCGCGCTGACCGCCGCGCCCGAAAAGGCGGTTGAATGGGGCGTCGACGAGACGCGCATCCTGCCGTTCTCGGAAAGCGTGGGCGGGCGTTACTCGCTGTGGTCCTCGATCGGCTTTCCGGTGGCGATGGCGCTGGGCTGGCCCGACTTCGCCGAGTTCCTGGCGGGCGCCGCCGCGATGGACGAGCATTTCCGCGACACCGACGGTGCGGCCAACCTGCCGCTGCGCGCGGCCTTTGCCGACCAGTACTACACGCGTCTGCGCGGCTGCCAGACCCGCGCGGTCTTCGCCTACGACCAGCGCCTCGCGCTGCTGCCCGACTATCTCCAGCAGCTGGAGATGGAATCGAACGGCAAGAGCGTGAAGGCCGATGGTACGCCTGTCGATGGGCCGACCGCGCCGATCACCTGGGGTGGGGTGGGCACCGATGCCCAGCACGCGGTGTTCCAGCTGCTCCACCAGGGTACCAACCTCGTGCCGGTCGACTTCATCGCCTGTGTGGCGCCGGGCGACGACCTTGCCGAGGCGCACCACCGCATCCTTTTGTCCAATTGCTTCGCGCAAGGCGCCGCGCTCATGGCGGGCAAGGCGAGCGAGGATCCCGCGCGCGCCTATCCGGGCGACCGCCCCTCGGCGACGATCCTGCTCGACGACCTGACGCCGGCCACGTTCGGCGCGCTCGTCGCCTTCCACGAGCACCGCACGTTTGCCAACGCCGTGCTCATGGGGATCAACCCGTTCGACCAGTTCGGCGTCGAGCTGGGCAAGGCGATCGCCAAGCAGATCGAGCAGGGCGGCACGCGCTTCGACCCCTCGACCGAAGCGCTGCTGGCCCAGGCCGGGATCGCTTGATCCGGCCCCCTTCGGCCCTGCCGGGGGCCTTGGGATGACGTGCGCGTTCGAGGGGGCGACCCCTCGAACGCCACATTGGCGCTCGCTTCGCTCTTGCATGCCCTAGATTGTTTGCTAGGCAAACAATCGGTGCGCGCTTGTCAGGCGCAGTCCCGCCGCCCCATATGCACGGGGCAACCCGTTTTCACGAAGCAAGGCCCTGGTGCCGGGAGCTTACAGTTCATGTCCGAATTCGATTACGACCTCTTCACCATCGGCGCCGGTTCGGGCGGTGTGCGCGCGAGCCGCGTGGCGGCCGCGCACGGCGCGCGCGTGGCGGTGGCCGAGGAGTTCCGGGTCGGCGGGACCTGCGTGATCCGCGGCTGCGTGCCCAAGAAGATGCTCGTCTACGGCGCCCATTTCGCCGAGGACCTGGAGGATGCGAAGCATTTCGGCTGGGAGATCGGCGAGGCGAAGTTCGACTGGGTCAAGCTGCGCGACAACGTCCTGGGCGACATCGATCGTCTGAACGGGCTCTACACGCAGACCCTCGAAAACAACAAGGTGACGATCTACCACGAGCGCGCCACGATCACCGGCCCGAACGAGGTCACGCTCTCGAGCGGCGAGGTGAAGACGGCCAGGGTCATCCTGATCGCGACAGGTGCGCGCCCCTTCGTGCCGGGCTTCGAGGGCCACGAGTACGGCATCACCTCGAATGAGGCGTTCCATCTCGACGCCATTCCGGGCCGCGTGCTGATCGCGGGCGGCGGCTATATCGCCAACGAGTTCGCCGGAATCTTCAACGAGTTCGGCGGCAAGGTCACGATCATGAACCGCTCGGACCAGATCCTGCGCGGTTACGACGAAGCGCTGCGCGACCGTCTCCTGCAGATCTCGCTCGCCAAGGGCATCGAGTTCCGCTTCGGCGCCGAGTTCGAGAAGATCGAGCCGAACACCGACGGTTCGCTCAAGGTGTTCATGACCAACCACGAGCCGATGGACGTCGATTGCGTGCTCTACGCCACGGGCCGCGTTCCCAATGTCGAGGGGCTCGGGCTTGAGGACGTGGGCGTGAAGACCAACAAACGCGGTGCGATCGCCGTGGACGACTACAATCGGACCAGCGTGGAAAGCATCTACGCGGTGGGCGATGTCACCGACCGGATCCAGCTCACACCGGTGGCCATCCGCGAAGGGCAGGCTTTCGCCGACACCGTCTTCGCCGACAAGCCCTCGACAGTGGACTATTCCTGCGTGCCTTCGGCGGTGTTCAGCCATCCGCCGATCGCTTCGGTGGGCCTTACCGAAGCGCAGGCCACCGAGCAGTTCGGCACCTGCAAGGTATACACCAGCGATTTCCGCCCGATGAAGAACGCGCTCGCGCATCGCAATGAGCGCGCGCTCTACAAGATGGTCTGCGAGGCCGAGACCGGCCGCGTGCTGGGCCTGCATATGATCGGCCCGGATTCGCCCGAGATCATCCAGGTCGCGGCCGTCGCGGTGAAGGCAGGGCTGACCAAGGCCGATTTCGACGCGACCGTTGCGGTCCACCCGACGATGTCGGAGGAACTGGTTCTGCTCAAATAAGAGCTGTCCACCATTGCACGCCATGCAAGGGCAGGGGGAAACTCCTGCCCTTTTTCTTTGGGCGTCCCAAACGTTCCACGCTGCCCATTGCAACGCATGCAAGCGCGGCGATCTTCGCGCCGCTCGCCTGTCGGATATCGCGTGCCGGATATTGTCGGAGTAGCTGGCCTGTTCGGTTTAACCGAGCGATTAAAACTGTTGACCTGAGCGTCTTGACCTGCCTTAGCACGCTCAGAACAATTTCTGCTCGAACCACCATGGATCGTATCCAGCGGCTGCGCGCCGCCATGGTCGCGGTCCAGGACTGCCAAGGGAAGTCGGATGTCAGCCAATATTGCCGAACTGGAGAAGCGTCGCGCAGCAGCCAAGATGGGCGGTGGTCAACGGCGCATCGATGCGCAGCACGCCAAGGGCAAGCTGACCGCGCGCGAACGTCTTGAGGTTCTGCTCGATGAGGACAGCTTCGAGGAGATGGACCTCTACGTCGAGCACGACTGCATCGACTTCGGCATGGAAGAACAGAAGATCCCGGGCGACGGCGTGGTGACCGGCTCGGGCACGATCAACGGCCGGCTTGTCTACGTCTTCAGCCAGGACTTCACCGTGTTTGGCGGCTCGCTCTCGGCGCGCCACGCGCAGAAGATCTGCAAGGTGATGGACGCCGCGCTCAAGGTTGGCGCGCCGGTTATCGGGCTCAATGATTCGGGCGGTGCGCGCATTCAGGAAGGCGTCGCTTCGCTGGGCGGCTATGCCGACGTGTTCCAGAAGAACGTGCTGGCCTCGGGCGTCGTGCCGCAGCTCTCGCTGATCATGGGGCCTTGCGCGGGCGGCGCGGTCTACAGCCCCGCGATGACCGACTTCATCTTCATGGTGAAGGATTCGTCGTACATGTTCGTGACCGGCCCCGACGTGGTGAAGACCGTCACCAACGAGGTCGTCACGCAAGAGGAACTGGGCGGCGCGATCACGCATTCGTCCAAGACCTCGGTCTCCGACCTCGCGCTCGAGAACGACATCGAGGCGCTGCTCGCCGCGCGCGATTTCATCGACTTCCTGCCCGCCTCGAACCGCGACGAAGTGCCCGAGCGCCCCAATTCGGATCCCTGGGACCGGATGGAGCACAGCCTCGACACGATCATCCCGCCCTCGGCCAACCAGCCCTACGACATGCACGAGGTGATCCGTAAGGTCCTCGACGAGGGCGATTTCTTCGAGGTGCAGCCGCTTCACGCCGGCAACATCCTGTGCGGCTTCGGGCGCGTCGAGGGGCGGACCGTGGGTGTCGTCGCCAACCAGCCGATGGTCCTGGCGGGTGTGCTCGACATCAACAGCTCGAAGAAGGCGGCGCGCTTCGTGCGTTTCTGCGATGCCTTCAACATCCCGATCCTGACCTTCGTCGACGTGCCGGGCTTCCTTCCGGGCACCGACCAGGAGCACAACGGCATCATCAAGCATGGCGCCAAGCTGCTCTTCGCCTATGGCGAGGCGACCGTGCCCAAGATCACCGTGATCACCCGCAAGGCCTATGGCGGCGCCTACGACGTCATGGCGTCCAAGCACTTGCGCGGTGACCTCAACTACGCCTGGCCCACCGCCGAGATCGCGGTCATGGGCGCCAAGGGCGCGGTGGAGATCATCTTCCGCGGGCTCGACCCCGAGGGCATCGCGGCCAAGACCAAGGAATACGAGGACCGCTTCGCGAATCCCTTCGTCGCGGCCAGCCGCGGCTTCATCGACGAAGTCATCTATCCGCACTCGACCCGCAAGCGGATCGCGCTGGGCCTCAGGAAGCTGCGCAACAAGTCGATCGAAAACCCCTGGAAGAAGCACGACAACATTCCGCTCTGACGCGGACATTCCCGGCCCTGGCAGATCGGCGAGGAGGAGCGCCGGCGCCGGGGCCGGACCCAAGACAGGCAGAGGACAGAGGCTACCCATGGAAGATATCTACATTATCAGCGGCGCGCGCACGGCCATCGGCACGTTTGGCGGCGCGCTTGCGGGTTTCCGCCCCGCGGAACTCGGCACCATCGCCATCAAGGAGGCCATCGCGCGCGCCGGGATCGACGCGGCGCGGATCGAAAACGTGGTGGTGGGCACGGTCGTCCCGACCCAGCCCAAGGACGCCTATGTCTCGCGCCTCGCCTCGGTCAACGCGGGCGTGCCGATCTCCTCGCAGGCGATGAACGTCAACCGCCTGTGCGGCTCGGGCCTCCAGGCCATCGTCTCGGCCGCGCAGGCCATCGCGCTGGGCGAGCACAGCTTCGCGATCGGTGCGGGCTGCGAGGTCATGTCGAATTCCACGCACATGACCAACGCCGCGCGCAAGGGCGTCAAGATGGGCGCGTTGACCTTCGAGGATGGCATGCTGGGCGCGCTGACCGATCCCTTCGCCGACATCCACATGGGTGTGACGGCCGAGAACGTCGCGGCGCAGTGCCAGATCACCCGCGAGGATCAGGACGCACTGGCGGTCGAAAGCCACCGCCGCGCGGCCGCTGCGATCGAGAAGGGCTACTTCAAGGAGCAGATCGTCCCGGTCGAGATCAAGACCCGCAAGGGCGTGACGGTCTTCGACACCGACGAGCATGTGCGCGCGGACGCCACGCTGGAATCGATGGCCAAGCTGAAGCCCGTCTTCCAGAAGGACGGCACGGTGACCGCGGGCAATGCCTCGGGCATCAACGACGGCGCGGCGGCGCTGGTGCTGGCGAGCGGTTCGGCGGTGGCCGAGCAGGGGCTCAAGCCCATGGCGAAGATTCTGGGCTGGGGCCACGCGGGTGTCGAGCCTTCGGTCATGGGTCTGGGGCCCGTGGCGGCGGTGCCCGTGGCGCTGAAGCGTGCGGGGCTCAGCCTCGATCAGATCGACGTGATCGAGAGCAATGAAGCCTTCGCCGCGCAGGCTTGCGGCGTTGCCAAGGAGCTGGGCTTCGATCCGGCCAAGACCAACCCCAACGGTTCGGGCGTGTCGCTGGGCCATCCGATCGGCGCGACCGGGGCGATCCTGACGATCAAGGCGATGTACGAGCTGAAGCGCACCGGCGGCAGGTACGGCCTCATCACGATGTGCATCGGTGGCGGGCAGGGCATTGCCATGGTCATCGAGGCCTGCGCCTGATGCAGCTTGGCCGGCTCAATCACGTAGGGATCGCGGTGCCCGACATGGAGACCGCGCTCGCGCATTGGCGCGACGTCATGGGCGCGCGCTGCGTCCATGAGCCCATCGTGATCGAGCGGGCAGGCCTGCTCATCCGTTTCGTCGACACCCCCGCGGATGGCTCGATGCACGGAACGCAGGTCGAACTGTTGCAGCCCTTGCGCGAGGACAGCACGGTCAGCGAATTCCTGCGCGCCAATCCGGCAGGCGGCCAGCACCACCTGTGCTTCGAGGTGCCCGACATCCATGCGGCGCATGCCTGGTTCACGCAGGCCGGCAAGCGCGTGCTCGGCGAGCCGCGTCCGGGCGCGCACGGCCATCCGATCTTCTTCGTCCATGGCGATGACATGGGCGGCGTTCTCACCGAAATACTCGAAACCCCCAAGGAACCTCAGCCATGAAACTGGGCCGCCTTAACCATGTGGGCGTCGCGACGCCCGACCTCGATGCCGCGATCGCGTTCTACAAGGACGTGATGGGCGCGGCCGTCGTTACCGAGCCTTTCGTGCTGGAAAGCCAGAAGGTACGTGTGTGCTTCGTCGAGACGCCGCAGGAAAGCGGCGCGCTCGGCACTGCCGGGGGCACGCAGATCGAACTGCTCGAGCCCACCGATCCGGCTTCGGCGGTGGGCAAGTGGCTTGAGAAGAACCCGCTCGGGGGCCAGCACCACATCTGTTACGAAGTCGAGGACATCCTCGAGGCCAAGGCCTGGTTCGAGGGTCTGGGCAAGCGTGTGCTGGGCGAGCCGCGCGTGGGTGCGCACGGCACGATGATCTTCTTCGTCCACCCCAAGGACATGGGCGGCCAGCTGACCGAGATCATGGAACGTCCCAAGGGGGCGCACTGATGTCGGATAGTCTCAGGATCGAACGCGAGGGTGATGTCGCGATCTTCACCCTTTCGCGCGAGGATCGCCTTAACGCGCTGACACCGGGGCTGCTGGTCGAACTGCGCGAGGGCCTCGAAGCCGCCGTCGCCGACGGTGCGCGCGCGCTGGTGCTGACCGGCGCGGGCCGGGCCTTTTCCTCGGGTGCGGACTTGCAGGCGGACGGTGTCGACGCGCTGTCGCCCGATCTGGGCGAGACGCTGGCGAGTTCCTACAATCCGCTGGCGCGCACTCTGGCCGAGCTCCCGGTGCCACTGGTCGCGGCGGTGAACGGACCGGCCGTGGGGGCGGGCATGGGCTTTGCGCTCGCGGGCGACATCGTCGTTGCCGACCGTTCGGCCTACTTCCTGCTCGCCTTCGCCAACATCGGCCTGGTGCCCGATGCCGGAGCGACCTGGATGGTGGCCAGCAGCGTGGGGCGCGCGCGCGCAATGGAGATGGCGCTGCTGGGCGAGAAGATTTCCGCCGAGGCGGCGCAGGCGATGGGCCTTATCGCGCGCGTGGTCGACGATGGTACGGCGCTTGCCGAGGCCAAGGCGATCGCGGCCAGGCTTGCGGCGGGGCCAAGCCTCGCGCTCGGGCTGATCCGCAAGCAGGTGCTTCATGCGCTCGACAACAGCTTTGCCGCCAGCCTCGAGCTTGAGGCGGCGCACCAGACCAAGGCCGGTTTCACCGACGATTTCCAGGAGGCCGTCACCGCCTTCCGCGAAAAGCGCAAACCCGAGTTCAAGGGACGTTGAGATGACGCAGAACCCCAACCTCGAAGACTGGAAGGCTCTTGCCGACAAGGAAGTGAAGGGCCGCGACCTGACCTGGCAGACGCCCGAAGGCATTGCCGTCAAGCCGCTCTACACCGCCGAGGACGTCAAGACCGATCCGGGCCTCCCCGGCTTCGCGCCCTTCACGCGCGGGGTGAAGGCCTCGATGTACGCCGGCCGCCCCTGGACGGTGCGCCAGTACGCGGGCTTTTCGACCGCCGAGGAATCGAACGCCTTCTACCGCCGCAATCTTGCCGCAGGCCAGAAGGGCCTCTCGGTCGCCTTCGACCTGGCGACGCACCGCGGCTACGACAGCGACCATCCGCGCGTGACCGGGGACGTTGGCATGGCGGGCGTCGCCATCGACAGCGTCGAGGACATGAAGATCCTCTTCGACGGCATTCCGCTGGGTGAAATGTCGGTCTCGATGACGATGAACGGCGCGGTGATCCCGTGCCTTGCCTTCTACATCATCGCCGCCGAAGAGCAGGGCGTTGCCCCCGACCAGCTGACCGGGACCATCCAGAACGACATCCTCAAGGAGTTCATGGTCCGCAACACCTACATCTATCCGCCTGAACCCTCCATGCGGATCATCTCGGACATCTTCGGCTACACCGCCGACCACATGCCCAAGTTCAACTCGATCTCGATTTCCGGCTACCACATGCAGGAAGCGGGCGCGACGCAGGTCCAGGAACTGGCCTTCACCATTGCCGATGGCATGGAATACGTGAAGTACGGCGTGGCCTCTGGCCTCGATATCGACAAGTTTGCAGGGCGTTTGTCGTTCTTCTTCGCAATCGGCATGAACTTCTTTATGGAAATCGCCAAGCTGCGCGCCGCGCGCACGCTCTGGTACCGTGCGATGACGCAGCTGGGCGCCAAGTCCGAGCGTTCGAAGATGCTGCGCACGCACTGCCAGACTTCGGGCGTCTCCTTGCAGGAGCAGGACCCCTACAACAACGTGATGCGCACCACGATCGAGGCAATGGCCGCGATGCTGGGCGGCACGCAGTCGCTCCACACCAACGCGCTCGACGAAGCCATCGCGCTGCCGACCGACTTTTCCGCGCGCATCGCGCGCAACACGCAGATCGTCATTCAGGAAGAGACCGGCATGTGCAATGTCGTCGATCCCCTGGGGGGCTCGTACTACGTCGAGGCGCTGACTAGCGAACTGGTCGACAAGGCCTGGGAGATCATCGAGCGCGTCGAAACCGAAGGCGGCATGGCCAAGGCTGTCGCGGCGGGCTGGCCCAAGGGCATGATCGAGGAAGCGGCCGCCGGGCGCCAGGCGCGTGTCGACAAGGGCGACGACGTGATCGTGGGCGTCAACAAGTACCGCCTCGCCGAGGAAGACCGCATCGAGACGCTCGAGGTCGACAACCACAAGGTGCGCGAGGCGCAGATCGCGCGCATCAACAAGGTGCGCTCCACCCGCGACGAGGCGAAGTGCCAGGCCGCGCTCAAGGCGCTGGCCGAAGGTGCGCGCGGGAACGGGAACCTGCTCGGCCTCGCGGTCGATGCCGCGCGCGAACGCGCGACGCTGGGCGAGATCTCGGCCGCGATGGAAGAGGTCTTCGGCCGCCACGGCACGATGCCGACCCCGGTCAAGGGCATCTACGGTTCGGCCTACGGGGGCGATGCGCGCTACAAGCAGGTGATCGCGGGTGTCGAGGCGGTTAGCCGCCGTCTGGGCCATGCGCCCCGACTCTTCGTCGCCAAGATGGGCCAGGACGGCCATGACCGCGGGGCGAACGTGATTGCCTCGGCCTTTGGCGACATGGGCTTCGACGTCGTCTCGGGCCCGCTGTTCCAGACGCCCGAGGAAGCCTGCAAGATGGCGCTCGACAACGAGGTCGAAGTCGTCGGCGCGTCCAGCCTCGCGGCGGGCCACAAGACGCTCATCCCCGAGATGATCGCGCATCTGCGCGAAGCGGGCCGCAGCGACATCAAGGTCGTCGCGGGCGGTGTGATCCCGCCGCAGGACTATGACTACCTCAAGGAGCGCGGCGTGCAGGGCATCTATGGCCCGGGCTCGAACGTGGTCGAATGCGCCGCCGACGTGCTGCGCCTGCTCGGCCACAACATGCCGCCCGCCGACGAGGCGCTGGAAGCGGCCGAGTAAGGCAAGAGGGCAGGGTAGGGCGCGCAGGCGATGGCATTGGGTTTCTCGGTGGAGGCATTGCTCCCCCAGGCACGGGTCGAAGGGCCCTTGCGCATGGGGCTGGTGCGCCTGTCGCAGGACGAGTGGCTCGATCCGTCGCCCAAACTCGCCGCGCGCGCGGCGGCCTTCGACGCGCATCCGGGAAGCGTGCTGGTACGCCCGGAAGCCGAACCGGCGATCGCTGAACTGGCGCAGCTGCTTGGCGTCGAGGGCGGGCTCGAGGCCTGCGCCCGCGCAGTCTGGGAGGACTTGTGCGTGATGGTCCAGGCCGAGCCCGGCGGTCCGTTCCACCTTGCGGCCGCGGCGGTCGCCTTTCCCACCGACTGGCGGCTGGAGGAAAAGATGGGGCAGGCCGTCCACGCGATCCACACCCCCATCGACGGCTATGCCGACGCGCTTTCGAGCGGGGTCGACAAGTTCATGGATGGCTTGCAGTCGTTCAACATCTTCGGGCGGACCAATGCCTTCGTCGTTGCCAGCGACGACTTGCGCTACTTGCCGAAGGACCCGCCTGAGACGCGTTTCGCGCACGTCACGCCCGACAATGCGGGCGAGGCGCTCTACGTGCGCTGCGAGCGGGAAGCCTTGCGGCGCCTGCGAAAATCGCGCGCGATCGTCTTTACCATCGGCATCTATCGCACGGCGCTGGGCACGCTTTCGGATGCGGGCGTCGCACGCATCGCACGTTCGGTTGAGGGTTTTGGTGGCTCGGAACTGGCACGAAGGGCCGGAGGGCATTATGGAGCGGCATTGAGTGCCTACGCGTCGCAGCGCGACAAGGCCCGGGCCGTACAAGGATGACACAGACAATGACCACCGCCCCCCAGAGCGAACCGCGCAACGACTGGACCCGCGAGGAAATCGCGCAGCTGTTCGATCTGCCCTTTACCGAACTGGTCTTCCGCGCCGCCGAAGTGCACCGTGCGAACCACAAGGCGAACGAGGTTCAGCTCTCCACGTTGCTCTCGATCAAGACCGGCGGCTGTCAGGAAGACTGCGGCTACTGCTCGCAGTCGGTCCACGCCAACAGTGGCGTCAAGGCGACCAAGCTGATGGGCGTTTCCGAAGTGCTCCAGCGCGCCGCGCAGGCCGCCGACCAGGGCTCGACCCGCTTCTGCATGGGCGCCGCCTGGCGCAACCCCAAGGACCGCGACATGCCCGCCATCATCGAGATGGTGAAGGGCGTGCGCGCGATGGGCATGGAAACCTGCATGACGCTGGGCATGCTGACCGCCGACCAGGCGGCCATGCTCAAGGACGCCGGGCTCGACTACTACAACCACAACATCGACACTTCGCCCGAACGCTATGACGAGGTCATCACCACGCGCACGATGGAGGACCGTCTCGACACGCTCTCGAACGTGCGCATGGCGGGCATGAACGTGTGCTCGGGCGGGATCGTGGGCATGGGCGAGACCCGCGCGGATCGCGTCGGTTTCGTCCACACGCTGGCGACGCTGCCCGATCACCCGCAGTCGGTGCCGGTCAACGCGCTGGTGCCGGTCAAGGGCACGGTGCTGGGCGACATGCTGGCCGACACGCCGCTCGCCAAGATCGACGACGTCGAGTTCGTGCGCACGGTCGCCGTTGCGCGCATCACCATGCCCCATTCGATGGTGCGGCTTTCGGCGGGGCGCGAATCCATGTCCGAGATGACGCAGGCGATGTGCTTCATGGCCGGCGCCAACTCGATCTTCACCGGCGACAAGCTGCTCACCGCCCCCAACGCGGGCGACGACAGCGACCTTGCCATGTTCGAACGCCTGGGCCTCAAGCCCATGGCGATCACCGAGACATCCGCCGAGGTCGAGGCTTCGCGCATGCCCAAGGGCTGCGCCAAGCTGGAGGCGGCGGAGTAATCCATTTCAGATAAGGCGCGGGCGGCCCCTGAGTGGGCTGGCCCGGCAAGTTGGAGGAAGACGGGTTGTTCAAGAAGATCCTGATCGCAAATCGCGGCGAGATTGCCTGCCGCGTGATCAAGACCGCGCGCCGTATGGGTATCCAGACGGTGGCCGTCTACTCCGACGCCGACGCCCAGGCTCCGTTCGTGAAGATGGCCGACGAGGCCGTCCACATCGGCCCGTCGCCCGCCGCTGAAAGCTACCTGCTGGCCGACAAGATCATCGCTGCTTGCAAGGCAACCGGGGCCGAGGCCGTGCACCCGGGCTATGGTTTCCTCTCCGAGCGCACCTCGTTCGCCGAGGCGCTCGCCAAGGAAAACATCGCGTTCATCGGCCCGCCCCCGGGCGCGATCGCGGCGATGGGCGACAAGATCGAATCGAAGAAGCTGGCCAAGGCGGCGGGCGTGAACGTCGTGCCCGGCTACGTCGGCGTGATCGAGGACACCGAGCACGCGGTGACGATCTCGAACGAGATCGGCTACCCGGTGATGATGAAGGCGTCGGCCGGCGGCGGGGGCAAGGGCATGCGCCTCGCCTGGTCGGAAACGGACGTGCGCGAGGGCTTCGAGGCGACGCGCCGCGAGGGTCTCAACTCCTTCGGCGACGACCGTGTCTTCATCGAAAAGTTCATCGAGAACCCGCGCCACATCGAGATCCAGATCCTGGGCGACAAGCACGGGACCATCCTCTACCTCAACGAACGCGAATGCTCGATCCAGCGCCGCCACCAGAAGGTCGTCGAGGAAGCGCCGTCGCCCTTCGTCAGCCCCGAAATGCGTAAAGCCATGGGCGAGCAGTGCGTCGCGCTGGCGCGTGCGGTGGATTACCACTCGGCGGGCACGGTCGAGCTCATCGTTTCGGGTGCGGACCCGACGGGCCAGTCGTTCTACTTCCTCGAGATGAACACGCGTCTCCAGGTCGAGCACCCGGTTACCGAAGCCATCACCGGCATCGACCTCGTCGAGCAGATGATCCGCGTCGCCTATGGCGAAAAGCTGGAGATGACGCAGGACGACGTGAAGATCGAGGGCTGGGCCATCGAGAACCGCGTCTACGCCGAGGACCCCTATCGCGGCTTCCTGCCCTCGACGGGGCGGCTCATCCGCTACAACCCGCCGGTCGACGGCTGGAGCGACGACGGCAGCGCCAACGGCCGGCGTGGCATCGACGGTATCCGCGTCGACGATGGTGTCTACGAGGGCGGTCAGGTCTCGATGTTCTACGATCCGATGATCGCCAAGCTGGTGACCTGGGGCGAGACGCGCGATGAAGCCGCCGACAAGCAGATCGCCGCGCTCGACGCCTTCGAGATCGAGGGCCTGGGGCACAACATCGATTTCGTGAGCGCGATCATGCAGCACGAGCGCTTCCGCTCGGGCGAACTGACCACCGGCTTCATCGCCGAGGAATATCCCGAAGGATTCCACGGCGCTCCGGCCTCGGCCGAGCTCAAGGTCAAGCTGGTGGCGGTAGCCGGTTTCATCGCGGCAGCCCGTTCGGACCGCGCGCGCCGGGTCGATGGACAGCTTGCGATGCCGCTCGACCCGCCGGGCGAATGGACCGTCACGCTCGACAAGGAGGCCTATACGGTCGTCGTCGAGGAGGACACGATCCTCGTCAACGACGTCGAGGTCGACATGGAGCTGGAATACACCCCCGGTGACCGCTTCATCGACGCCGACATCGACGGCGAGCCGATCACGATGAAGCTGGGCGTGACCCGCACCGGTTTCACGATGACGACGCGTGGGGCGATTCACAAGCTCGACTGTCTGCCCACGCGCGTGGCGCAGTACGCGCGCCATATGATCGAGAAAATTCCGCCCGATCTTTCCAAATTCCTGATCTGCCCGATGCCGGGTCTGCTGGTCTCGCTCAACGTGGGCGAGGGCGACAAGGTCGAGGCCGGCCAGCCGCTCGCGGTGATCGAGGCGATGAAGATGGAAAACATCCTGCGCGCCGAGAAGTCTGGGACGGTCAAGGCGCTCAACGCCAAGGCGGGCGACAGCCTTGCGGTCGACGCGATCATTCTGGAGCTGGAATAACCTTGCCGCGTTCCAGTGATGGAGCCCCCGTGACGGGGCTCTACGGCATGCGGCGGGCCTGAGCATGGCGGGTCTTGGAGCCATCCTCGCGGCGGCTCAGCCGCGCGATGGCGGCTTCGCGGTCGAGATCGGGCCCGACTGGCTGCAGGGCCGCACGGCCTATGGCGGGGTGAGTTCGGCGCTGGCGCTGGAAGCGGCTCGCCGGGTGCTTCCGGCCGAACGCGCGCTGGAGCTGCCCTTGCAGTCCGCGCAGTTCTCGATGATGGCCCCGCTCGCGGGCCGCGTCGAGGCGCGGGGACGGATCGTGCGCGAAGGGCGCAACGCGATCTGGGTCACGGCCGAGCTGGTGGGGGAGAAAGGCACCGGCTTCCTGGCCAATTGCGTGTTCATGGCCAAGCGCGCAAGTGCCCTCTCGCTCGCGGGTTACCCGATGCCTGAGGCGGTTATTCCGCTCGAACAGGCCTCGGGTTTCGAAGGGATCCGGCTTCCCGCCTTCATGGCCGAGCATTTCGAGACGCGCGTTGCGCTGGCGGGCCCGGATCTAGGGCAAGCGGACTTGTGCTGGTGGGTGCGCCTGCGCGATGCGCAAGGGCTGGCCCCCGAGGTCGAGGCGGTGCTGGTGGGCGATGCCCTGCCGACCGCCGTACTGCCGCTTCTGCCTGCCGGTACGCCGATCAGCTCGATGCAGTGGCACGTCAACATGCTCGATGCCGCGACGCGCCCGCGCGATGGCTGGTGGTTGATCCGCTCGACCTGCCGCCAGTCGGCAACGGGGCTCGCCAGCGAGGACATCGTGCAATGGCGCTCGGACGGCACGCCGGTGATCGCCGGCATGCAGTCCGTCGCCGTCTTCGGCTGAGCGCTGCTCGCGGTCAGGCCGGATCGGCCAGCGTCTTGCCCAGCACCAGCTTGAGCACCGCGAAGGCGACCAGCCCGAAGGCCGCGCTGGCGACGTGGAGCAGCCAGAAGTGCATGGTGTCCATCGAGGAGTACCAGCCGCCCACGATCCCCACCGCCTTGTTCGCGGCGAAGAAGGCCAGGTAGTAGAGCCCCACGACCGTGGCGTTGAGCGCCTTGGGGGCGACCTTGGTGAAGAGCGCGAGGCTGACCGGCATCAGGTGCGCAAAGCCGATCGAGTTGAAGAAGTGGAACATCACCGGCCAGAACAGGCCGACCTTGGCATCGCCGGGGGCCGTCGCCGCCGCGATCACCAGGCACATGCCGCCGATGATGATGAAGACCGAGCCGATCACCATCTTGCCCAGTTCGTCGGGCTCGCGGCCGGTGCGCTCGCCCTGCCACTTCCAGAACCAGGCGACCGCCACCAGCATCGTGAACGAGAGCGTGGCGTCGACGGTGATCATCCAGCTGGTGGGCAGGCGGGTGCCGAAGAAGGTCAGCGCGAACTTGTCGTCGGCCCAGACGAGGTAGGCGTTGAAGATTTCCTGGTTGGTGAGCATCGCAACCGCAAGGACCGGGATGAGCACGGCGAGCGCGCCCAGGCGCGGCAGATCGGCGCGGGTGAGCTTGCCCGAGGCGGTCTTCTCGGCCTTGGGGCTCTTGCCGTCCTCCGGGAGCCAGGGGCGGGCCTTGAGGTAGAGCACCAGGCCGATCACCATGACCACGCCGGCGGTCCCGAAGCCGTAGTGCCAGCCCAGTTCCTCGCCCGCCGTGCCCGCGATGAGCGGGGCGGCGATGACCGAGACGTTGATCGCGATGTAGAAGATCTGGAAGGCCATCGCGCGGCGCAAGTCGTTGGGTCCGTAAAGCTCGCCCACCTGGCTCGCGATATTGCCCTTGAACAGCCCGACGCCGACGATCAGCGACAGCAGCGCGAAAAGGAACATCCCCTCGAAGGCCATCAGGAAGTGGCCCAGCGACATGATCACGCCGCCCGCGATCAGCGCCGCGCGCCGTCCCAGCCAGCGGTCGGCGACGATGCCGCCAAGGACCGGGGTCAGGTAGACCAGCGAGGTGTAGTCGCCGAAGATCGCCGAGGCGAGCGGCTGGCCTTCGAGCCCGGCATAATGCCCCGCGCGCAGCCAGGCGAGCCCCACGACCTTGCCGATGTTTTCAGGCAGAAGCAGGTACTTGACCATGTAGAGCACGAGCAGTGTCTGCATGGAGTAGTACGAGAAGCGCTCGCAGCCCTCGACGAAGGAGAGATAGCCCAGCCCCTTGGGGTGACCGAGGAAGGCGCGGTCGTCACGGGAGGTATCCTCGTGAAATTCGAGTTCGGGTGTCGCTTCGGGTGCGGTCATGGATGCTCGCGTAACTTTGTTCTGGTTGCGGGCACCATTATCACGGTTTTCGGTAATGTCATGTGAATGGCGCGAAACCGCTTACGAAGGTGCCCGCACCAGTTCGTCGTCGAGGAACAGCGCGACGTCGTCGAGCTGGACCTGCTTGTCGAGATAGGTCTGGCCGATGCCCTTCATGAGGAGGAAGGGGAGGGTGCCCGCGTCCATCTTCTTGTCGTGGAGCATGTGGCGCACCAGTGCGCCACCGTCGCAGGAAAGGCCGAGCGTGGAGATCTCGGCGCGAAGACCCGCGTCGGCGATGTGGCGGGCCACCCGCTCCGCGCTCGCCGCGCTCATGTGGCCAAGGCGCGCCGAGTAACGCGCGGCGAGCACCATGCCGAGCGCAACGCCCTCGCCATGGAGCAGGCTTGCGGAAAAGCCGGTCTCGGCTTCGAGCGCGTGGCCGAAGGTGTGCCCGAGGTTGAGCAGGGCGCGCTTGCCGGTGGTCTCGAATTCGTCCTCGGCGACGATGCGCGCCTTTGCCGCCACCGAATGGGCGACCGCGTATTCGCGCAGCGCCTCATCCCCTGCGAGCATGGCCGCGCCATTGGTTTCGCACCAGGCGAAGAAGTCGGCATCGTCGATCAGGCCGTACTTCACGACCTCGGCATAGCCCGCGCCAAGTTCGCGCGGGGGAAGCGATTCGAGCGCGGCGAGGTCGGCGAGCACCAGCGAGGGCTGGTGGAAGGCGCCGACGAGGTTCTTGCCTGCGGGTGTGTTGATCGCGGTCTTGCCGCCGACGCTCGAATCGACTTGCGCGAGCAGGGTCGTGGGCACCTGGATGAACTTGCAGCCGCGCTTCAGCACCGCGGCGCAGAATCCGGTGAGGTCGCCGATAACGCCGCCGCCGAGCGCGATGACGTGGTCGCCGCGTTCGACCTCGAGATCGAGCAGCCAGTTGACCGTCGCGGCAAGTTCCTCCCACGACTTGGTCGGCTCGCCAGCGGGCAGGATGCGCCAGTGGACGCTGTGTCCGTGGGCGCGCAGCGAATCCTCGACGACCTGGCCCCAGGCCGCGTGCACGTTGACGTCGGTCACGATCGGCACGGCGGGTTTGCGCAGGAAGCCGCGGCACTGCGCGCCGATTTCGGCGAGAAGGCCGGTGCCCACGCGCACTTCGTAGGGACGCTGGGCGATGTTGACCGGGATCACTGCCATTGGGAAAGTTCCTGCAAGACCTTGTTGATTGTCTGGACGTGGGGGCCCTGGCCGCTGAGGATGTGGATCGGGGCCTGGGCGTAGAACGGACGGCGCGTTTCGCGCAGGCGCGTGAGCGTTTCGCGGGGGTTGCCGTCCTTGAGAAGCGGGCGATTGTCCTTGCGCGCGGTGCGCTCGACCAGCGTGTCCACGTCGCTGTCGAGCCAGATCGTCACCGCCTTGTCGAGGATGAGGGCGCGGGTCTCGTCGTTGATGAAGGCACCGCCGCCCGTCGCGATGACGATGCAGCCGCCGCCGTTGTCGGCCATCAGGCGGGCGATCACGCGCCGTTCCCCGTCGCGGAAGAACGCTTCGCCGTAGGCCTCGAAGATTTCCGGGATCGTCATCTGCGCCGAACGCTCGATCTCGTCGTCGGCATCGACGAAGTCGCAGTTCAGAAGCGAAGCCAGACGCTTGCCAACGCTCGACTTTCCGACGCCCATCATGCCCACAAGAACGATAGGCCGATCGATCCTGCGGGCGAGGGCGGCAATCTCCTGTGGAGAATAGCGGGTCTGTTGAAGGTCCATTGCCCCATCGCCTATAGTTGCGCTAGGTCGCAGCGCAAGCATCGGTGAAGGAAGGCGAGTGACGATTAGATTGCGTGGGCGTCCGGCCCTGGCCTTGGGGCTATTCGTTCTGGCCGGAGTTGCCGTGCTGGCGGTGGCCTGGATCGACGCCGGCCGCGAGCCCGTCAAGGATCAGGTCGTTTCGGTCGCGGTTCCGGAGCTGGGCAAATGAGGGCGGTCCATCTTCTTGCCGGGGCCGCGCTGACGCTGACCTCGGCCTGGGCGGTCGCGCAGGATTCGCCCGAATCGCTGCTTCCCAAGATGTTCCAGGATCCTGCGCCGAGCGCGGCGCCGACACCGCGTCCCGCGCCGCGCCCGGTCACACCGGCCCCTCGTCCTAGTGCAAGCGCGAGTGCGCAGGCGCGGCCGACCTCGGGGCCCGTGGTCCAGCCGTTGCCCCAGGCGGCCCCGTCGGATGCCGCGCTCGCAGCCGCGCCGACGCCGACGACCGACAGCGGTGTCCAGTTCAAGCGCCTGCCCACGCTCGAGGAACTCGCGCGCATGTCGCCCGAGGATTTCGAGAGCCTGATCGGGCGCAAGGTCGAATTCGACATGCCGCCCCAGGCGCGCCGGGCGATGGAACATGTCGGCCTGTTCGACGAGAGTGAGGGCGGACTTCCCGCGACATCGCTTGCCGGGGCCAATCCCGAGCTGATGCGCCTGGCGCTTTCGGGCAATCGCGGCGCGCTCGTATCGCGCTGGGGGCACATCGCGCTGCGGCGCGCGCTGCTCTCACGGCTCGATCCGCCGCAGGGCATGAGTCCGCAGGACTTCCTGGCCTTGCGCGTCGGCCTGCTGCTGCGCATGGGCGAATACGATGCCGCGCGCGCACTTTTGCAAGACGTCGACATCGCCAACTATTCGCCCGCGATCAGCGACGTGGCGCTCAGCGTCTACCTGGGGACTGCGGATATCACGGGCATGTGCCCAATCATGGCGACGCAGGGCTCGATGCGCGAGGACCCGGAATGGGACGCCGCGCGCGCGATCTGCGATGCCTTCCGGGGCAACAGCACGGCCGCGCTCGCCAAGCTTGACCGTTCGCTGTCGCACCGGGAAATGCCCCGCATCGACCTGCTGCTGGCGCAGCGCTACGCGGGAGCGGCCGGCAAGTCGCGCCGCGCGGTGACGATCGAATGGGATGACGTGAACGACCTGACGCCCTGGCGCTACGCTTTGGCGCGCGGTGTCGGGATCATGCCCCCGGCCGCGCTGATGAAGGCGAACGAAGGACGCTACGACGCCGTGACCGCGCTTGCACCGATGGTCGGGCTCGAGCAGCGGGCGGCGGCTTCGACGCGCGCAGGGGCCATGGGTATCCTGTCGAACGCGGCAATGGTCGACCTTTACGCGCAGATCTATTCCGATCCCGACACCGGGGCCGAATGGCAGGGGCGTGCGGAGCAATTGCGCGATGCCTATTCGCTGCCCTCTCCCGCCGCACGCATCAAGGCGATGCGCTCCTTGTGGAGCGACACGGGCGAAAGCGGCGGCGCCTATGCGGGCCGTGTGCTGACGGCCGCCGCCGCGGCGCGCATCTCGCCCAGTGCCGATCTGGCGAACGATGCGCCCGACCTCATCGGTTCGATGCTCTCGGCCGGCTACGATGCAAATGCTGCGCGTTGGTCCTCTGTCGTGGAGCGTGGTTCTGCCGGGTGGGCGCTGATCATGCTGTCGGCGCCGGGTGCCGGGCAGGGCGCGTCGAGCGGGGATGTCGACAGCTTCATCGATGCCGACGACAGTGCGGGCAAGCGCCGCGCGGCTTTCCTGGTCGCGGGCCTCGCAGGGCTGGGGCGCATCGATCGCAGCCGGGCGCGCAGCTATTCGAATGATCTTGCGCTCAATCTCGATGGCGACACGCGCTGGACGCAGGCCATCGACGCGGCGGCCGAACGCGGTGATGAGGCGAGCGTGGTCATCCTCGCCGGTTTCGGCATGCAGGGTGCGAACTGGCGCCTGATGACGCCGCGCTACCTTTACCACATCGTCTCGGCGATGAACCGGGTGGGCTTGGGCGCCGAGGCGCGCATGGTCGCGGCCGAGGCCATCGCGCGGACCTGAGTGGCAGGCTGCGGCAGCTCGCGAGGGGGAGGAGCATGACGCAAGGCGATGATCCTCTCGAGCGGTTCCTCTCGATGATGGCGGTGGAGCGCGGGGCGGCGGCGAATACGCTTGCCGCCTATCGCCGGGACCTCGAGGGCGCGCAGGCGGCGCTGGGCGACCTGGTGCGTGCCGATGGACCCCGCCTCGAGTCGCTTTCGGCACACTGGAGCGATCTTTCCGCGGCCAGTCTTGCGCGCAAGTGTTCGACCTTGCGCCAGTTCTACGGCTTTCTTGTTGACGAGGGCCTTCGCGAGGACGATCCCTCGCCCGCCTTGCCGCGTCCGCGCACCCGCCGCCCGCTGCCGCGCCTCCTGTCGCGCGAGGAGGTCACGCGTTTCCTCACCGTGGCCGAAGCCGAGGCCGAGTCGGGCGAGGCCCCGGCGGTGCGTCTGCTGGCGCTGCTCGAACTTCTCTACGGGTCGGGCCTGCGTGCGACCGAGCTGGTCTCGCTGCCACTGGCCGCCGTGCCGCGTGATGCGCCGTTTCTCCACGTCCGGGGCAAGGGGGGGCAGCAGCGCATGGTTCCGGTCAGCACGCGCGCGCGCCAGGCGCTGTCGCGTTGGCTTGCGGTGCGCGTTGGCACTCCCGGCTCCAAATTCCTGTTTCCCTCGCGCGCGAGCACTGGCCACCTGACCCGGATTCGTCTGTTCCAATTGCTGCGCGAGCTCGCGATTCGCGCCGATCTCGATCCCGAGCGGGTGTCCCCGCATGTGCTGCGTCACGCTTTCGCGACGCATCTGCTGGAAGGCGGGGCGGACCTGAGGGTGCTACAGACGCTGCTGGGCCATGCCGATATCGCGACGACCCAGATCTACACCCATGTCGACAGCGCGCGGCTGATCGAACTGGTGAACGCGCGCCACCCGCTGGCGCGGCGGACGAGCTAGCTGGCTTGTGGCCAGGAAAATTGGACGATCGGGCCGCTGAGGCGATATACGATCTCCAGATGTAAAATTTCCAGACAGTGCTCACTCTTGGGGCGGAGGCGCGATGGCAACGAAGCCCCTGGAAAAGCTCGCTGTTCCGGTCCCTGGAGGTAGTTCAAATATCGCGGGAAGGGTGACAAAAAAGGCGGCAGGTTGCCCTGCCGCCTCTTGAACTTCCGGCCGGGAGATCCGGCCGTCAGGTAGAGCGAACTTACTTGTTCGCGCCTTCGAGCGTGGTCGAGGTCTTGGTGAAGGTCGAGGTCAGCTGCGTGCCGAGGCCCTGCATGGCAGCAATGGCGGCAACGGCGATGAGGGCGGCGATCAGGCCGTATTCGATCGCGGTGGCACCTTCTTCGTTGCGGCGCAGCTTGGTGAGGAACTTCATCGTATGTCTCCTGATGAAAAGCAGTCTAGTGTGTACCCGGTCCGCTTTGCCGCAGTCTCACTTGGGCGCTTCGGACAGTGATCTTCCTAGGATGCAAGAGTTGAAAAAGACTTAAGCATGACCTTGCATCAGTTGCCTGCCATGGCCTCCGAGCTCTTCGAGTTGACGTCGCCCCACATGGCGATCGTCTGGTCGGCGACGCCCTGGATTGCAAAGACGATGACGAGAACTACCATCGCGAGGATGAGGCCATATTCGACGGCGGTGGCGCCGGCCTTGTCGCGCCAGGCGGCTTTCAGATGTTTCAACCAGCCCATTTTCGCCCCGCCCGATTGCATACCAAGCCCCAGAATCGATTGTCGGGCTTAAAGAGTGATTAAATGGAAGGTCGAATGTGGAAAAAAATCTGACACCTCTGCTCGTTGTGGCGGTTGCGCTGGTCGATGCGGAGGGGCGGGTGCTCCTGCAGCAGCGACCGTGCGGGACGATGCATGCGGGGCTATGGGAGTTTCCCGGAGGCAAGGTCGATGCTGGGGAAAGTCCCGAGGATGCCGCCGTGCGGGAGATGGAAGAGGAGCTGGGAGTTCGTCTCAAGGTCCGCGATCTTCTCCCCGTGGGATTTGCCAGTGGCCCCCTCGAAGGGGTGGGCGGCGCGGGTGTGGGGCGCTCGCTGGTGATTCTGCTTTACCGGGCCGATTGCTGGGAAGGTGAGCCGATGTCGCTCGAGGGAGGCGAGGCGGGCTGGTACGCGCCCGCGCGGATTGGCGACCTGGCGATGCCGCCGCTGGATTATCCGCTGGCACGGGCGCTCGAACGGGTGCTTGCGGGGGAGGTGCATGACGATTTTTCGAAAAAGAAGTGACATAGGTGTTGACCGCGGAGCAGTCCCTTTCTAAAGGCGCCTCTCCAACGCGCCCGTAGCTCAGCTGGATAGAGCATCAGACTACGAATCTGAGGGTCGGACGTTCGAATCGTTCCGGGCGCGCCACTTTCTCCAAGGTGGCCATCGTTGGATAAATTGGAGAAAAAATGTGCATGCGCGCCCGTAGCTCAGCTGGATAGAGCATCAGACTACGAATCTGAGGGTCGGACGTTCGAATCGTTCCGGGCGCGCCATACACTTTCCATGCGGTGCCCTTGAAAGCCTTTCGGTTTTCGAGGGTTTTTTATTGCCCAATCGAAGCTCACTCCGGACGCAGAGGCTGCAGACGAGGCCTCGCCCGGGCGTCGAGCGGTGCGGCCAGGTGCCGTTCAAGACGTGGTTGGGCATGGGCAGCACCCGAACGCCAATCGCGCACCTGAGGGAAGCCCGCAGGAGTGGCTCGAATATCCGACTATTGAAATAAGGATTTGCAGGGCAAGAAGTTTATTTTCGAGCATTTTCGATTGACTAATTCCCTACTAAATTGATAGGCATTTGGAGCGCCGGTGGCCAGTGGTCGAGAACTGCCGGATTTTGCGAATCTTCGACCCGCGGCATTTGATCGGGAAGCAGCTTGCTCCGCGTTACCAACCGCTAAAGCGCGCGATGCTGAGGCCACATGGCCAGGTTTCGTGATCTCCCCGTCTTGATGGGTGATACGATGCACGACAACGAACAGACCTGATCCGAACGCCACGTGCGTGGGCTCGCGCCGACGCATGACTTTCTCTGACCTCTTCGAACATTCGCCCGGTGCAATTCTGCGCCCACCTTGTCGCGCCTCTTGGGCGCGAGGGAAGAGCAGGCCGGGCCCATTGCCAGGATAGCCATGACTACTTTTCACTCGCATAGCGCGCGGGGCCTGCTCGCGCGCCTGCCCCTTGCCCTCTCCATTGCTCTGCCCGTCAGCGCGCACGCCGCGGAGGGGGACGCCGCGCTCGTTGCGGCCGCCGAGCCCGACGCGGCAACGGCGAGTGCGAGCCCCGACATCGTCGTGACCGCGCGTCGCCGCGAGGAGCGCAGCCAGGACGTGCCGATCGCGATCAGCGCCTATTCCGGCGCGCAGCTCGAGGCGAGCCGCACCTACAACTTGCGCGACATGCCCCAACTCACGCCGAGCCTCGTCGTGACCGTGACCAACCCGCGCAACACGAGCATCAACATCCGGGGCCTGGGTAACAACGTCTCGGTCTACAACGACGGGCTGGAGCCGGCGGTCGGGGTCTACCAGGACGGTGTCTATCTCGCGCGGCCGGGGCAGGCGGTGTTCGACATGGCCGATCTCGACCACGTCGAGGTCCTGCGCGGGCCACAGGGCACCTTGTTCGGCAAGAACACCTCGGCGGGCGCCGTCGTCATCCAGACCCGTGCCCCCAGCTTCGAGGCGTCCGCCGGCGGCGATGCGACGTTGGGCAATTATGGCCTGCGCCAGGTCCATGCGTTTCTCAACGGCCCGCTCGTGGCAGACACGCTCGCCGCGCGCCTGTTCGTCTCCAAGACCGATCGCGATGGCTTCACGACCAACATCCACGATGGCTCGCACGGGCAGGACTACCATGACTTCAACGCACGCGGGCAGCTTCTGTTCACGCCCGATGATCGCTTCAAGCTGCGGGTGATCGCCGATTACGGCAAGCAGCATAGCAACACGGCGGCGAGCGTCCTGGTGGGGCAGGTCGAGAACTACACCAACGGCACCGCGTTCCCGCTGACCTTCGCACAGCGCGCGGCGCTCGCCGGGTACACTCCGGTCAGCGCTTCGTGGAAGGATCGCGTGGTCGATGTCGATGGTCGCCAGAACTACCGGATGAACCAGCACGGGGGCTCGATCACGGCCGACTACGCGCTGGACGAGGCGGCGATTACTTCGGTCACGGCCTATCGCGCGTGGAACTGGTATCCGCACAACGACGCCGACAACACCAGCCTGGATGCCGGGCGCGATTCGCACCAGAGCAATCGGCAGAAGCAATTCAGCCAGGAACTGCGCATCGCCTCGTCCGGCACGCGCGCGCTCGATTACGTCGCGGGTGTCTACTACCTCTACCAGAAGATTGATGCCGAGGCGGTCAACCTGCTCGGCGAGGACGCCGGGGCCTGGTATGCGCCCACGACAAGCGCGCTCGTCGCCGATACCGCGCTCGACGGCTATTCGGTGGTCAGCCATTCGCAGCCGATCACGAACAGCTACGCGGCCTTTGCCCAGACGATCTGGCACGTGACGCCGCGGCTCGATCTAACCACGGGGCTCCGTTACACCTACGAGAGCAAGAGCGGCTGGTTTGAGCAGGTGGTGAGTGGCAACGACCTGTCCGGCCTCACGACCGAGCAGCAGGCGGCCGCGCAGACCTTGCGGGCGCGCTTCGGGACCGACAACGCCTACCGCGCAAAGACCAGTGCAGGGCGGCTGTCGGGGCAGGCAACGCTCTCGTGGAAGGTTGCCGACGATGTTCTGGCCTACGCCACTTATTCGCGTGGCCACAAGTTCGGCGGGCTCAACCTCTCCAACATCGTCACGACGGGCACCTACGCGGCCGATCCGGTGATCCGGCCCGAGACGATCGACAGCTATGAACTGGGTCTCAAGAGCACTTGGTTCGACGGGCACTTGGAAGCCAATCTCGACGCCTTCTGGACCGACGATTCGGGTTACCAGACGACCGTCGTCGACACGAGCCGCAACAACCAGAGCTACTTCACCAACGTGGGCAAGGTGCGCACTCGCGGGTTCGAGGCGGATCTGCGCGGCAGCCTGGGTGACTGGCTGACACTCTATGCCTCGGGGACGTACGATGACGCCTATTACGTCTCCTACGCCAATGCGCCATGCCCGCTGGAGATCACCGGGCAGGCTACTTGCGACATGAGCGGGCGGCCGCTGCCCGGTGTCTCGAAGTGGGCCGCGTCGGCAGGTGGCGAAGCGCATGCCGGGCTCGGACAGGCCTTCGGGCAGGCGGCGGAGGCCTATTTCGGCGCGGACTACAGCTATCGCAGCGGCTTCTACACGAGCGCCAACGATTCGCTCTATTCGCGCATTCCCGGCTACGCCCTCGTCAATCTGCGCTTTGGCGTGCGGGCCGAGAACGGCCGCTACGATATCCAGCTCTGGGCCCGCAACCTGGGCGATACGACCTATTTCCTAACCCGTTCCGCCGACAGCTACGGCGCCATTCGCGGCACGCTGGGGGACCCGCGCACGTACGGCCTCACCGTGCGCACGACCTTCTGAGGCCGCGCGCCGAGGCTCCCCCGAAGAGATTTTTCATAAGGACATATCCATGACCCGTCCCCGTTCTATCGACCGCCGCGCGTTGCTGGCGGCAGGCGCGAGTTCGCTTGCGTTGGCCGCGCTGCCCAGTCTGGCCCGTGCCGCAACTGGCCGACGCGCGCCCGACATCGTCTTCATCATCGCCGACGACCTGGGCTATGCCGATCTCTCTATCACCGGCTCGCACGCCATCCGTACGCCCGCGATCGATTCGATCGGCGCGGGCGGCGCGGTGCTGCACCAGGCCTACGCCAACAGCCCGGTCTGTTCGGCCAGTCGCACCGCGATCATCACCGGCTGCTACCAGCAGCGCTTCCGGGTCGGGCTCGACGAACCGCTTGCGCAGTTATCGGAGGGTCTCGGGCTGCCGGCGGATCGGCCCACGCTTCCGGGACTCCTGCGCAAGGCGGGCTATCGCACGGTGCTGGTGGGCAAGTGGCATCTGGGCCTGCCGCCGCAGAACGGTCCGCTGGAGCACGGCTACGATGCCTTCTATGGCATCGTCGAAGGCGCGGCGGACTATTTCCTTCATCGCGGGATCAGCAACGGCCAGGAAGTGGGCATGGGCCTGACGCGCGGCGATACGCCGGTCAAGGAGGCAGGCTACCTCACCGACCTGCTCGGCGAGGAGGCGGTGCGGCAGATCGACGCGGCGGGCGAGGCGCCGCTGTTCCTCAGCCTCCACTTCAATGCCCCGCACTGGCCCTGGGAAGGACGCGGCGACGAGGCCAAGGCGAAGACGCTCACCGACTTGCGCGACCGGGCGGGGGGCAATCTCGCCAAGTACGCCGAAATGGTCGAGACGATGGACGAGAACATCGGCAAAGTGCTCGAGGCACTCCGGCGCAACGGGCGCGAGGACGCCATCGTGGTCTTCACCAGCGACAACGGGGGAGAGCGTTTCTCCGAGACCTGGCCGCTCGTCGGTCAGAAGGGGGAGCTGCTCGAGGGGGGGATTCGCGTCCCCGCGCTGGTGCGTGCGCCCGGGCGCATCGCGCCGGGATCGACGCCTGGCCAAGTGATCGCGGGCATGGACTGGCTGCCCACGCTGCACGCCCTCGCGCTTGGCAAGCCAGCGCCGGGGCGTTTCGACGGCGTCGATCTCAGCGCACAACTGGCCGGGCGTTCGGCTCCGCTCGAGCGGACCTTGTGCTGGCGTTTCAAGGCCAACGACCAGGCCGCGATCCGCCAGGGCGACTGGAAGTACTTGCGCCTTGGCGGCAAGGCGCACCTCTTCAACCTCGCCGAAGACCAGCGCGAGCGGGCCGACCACATTGCCGATCAGCCCGAGCGCGCACGGTCACTGGAAGCGCTGTGGGACGCGTGGAATGCGCAGATGCTGCCTTATCCGCTGGGCAGCTTCTCCGAGGATCTGAAGAGTTGGTATCCCGACCGCTATTGAGCGCAGCCGGTCGGGATTTGCCCGCGTGGGCGATCAGGCCTGCTGTTCGCGCGGTTCCTCGGCCTGGCGCAGGAAGCCGTGCGAGAGACCGTGGTAGAGCTTGGTGTTGCAGACCAGCTTGCTGGCCGCATCGGCGATGATCGCGGTCAGGAAGAGCGGGAGGATCATGCCGCGATTGGCGGTTGTCTCCATGAGGATGATGACCGCCGTCAGCGGTGCGCGCACCACCCCCACGAAGTAGCCGGTCATGCCCAGCAGCACGACCGCGGGCATCGGATCGTCGGGAAAGGCGAAGGAGAGCAGTTCGCCGAAGCCCGCCCCGACCGAGAGCGAGGGGGCGAAGATGCCGCCCGGCGCGCCCGAGACGGCGGTGGCGGCGGTGGCGAGGAACTTGGCCGGGCCGAACCAGCCGGCGGGCATGCTCTGCCCCTCGATCATCTGCTTGGTCGTCTCGTAGCCGGTGCCCCAGGTGAGGCCGCCGGTGGCGACCCCGACGATGGCGACGACGAGGCCGCAGCCAAAGGCGGCGAGCACCGGGCGCTTGCGGATGGCGAGGAACCAGGGGTGGTGGCTAAGCGCGAAGGAGAGCATGATCTTGGAGAACAGGCCCCCGGCGATACCACCCAGGATTCCGGCGACGGGCGTGACGATGAGGACCGAGCGCAAGACGAGCCGGTCGTGCATCACGCCGAAATAGACGTAGTCCCCGGCGATGCCGAGGCTGACCATGCCCGAGATGACGACCGCGCCCATGACCAGCACGGCGACGCGCTGCTCGAAGGCGGAGGCGAGTTCCTCGATCGCGAAGGCGACCCCGGCGAGCGGGGTGTTGAAGGCGGCGGCGACACCCGCCGCGCCGCCCGCGATGAGGACGCCAGCCGTCATCGGCACGCGCAGCACCTTGTGGCAGGCCACCATGATCGCGGCGGCGATCTGGACCGTGGGTCCTTCGCGCCCGACCGAACCGCCCACGAGCAGGATCGCGACGGTCATGAGCAGCTTGAACAGCGCGGTCGGCAGCGAAAGAAGCTTGGTATAGGCGAGGTCCAGGTTCTTGGTCGCGGCCATGACCTGGGGAATGCCCGAGCCGCGCGCGGCGGGGCTGACCCGGTTGGTGAGCCAGACGACGCCCGCAAAGACGAAGGGCGTGGCGGCGAGGGTCAGGTAGATGTTGTGCGACTGGAAGCGGGTGAACAGTTCCTGCGCCTTGTCGCCCATCCAGGCGAAGCCGATCGCGGTAAGGCCCAGGAGCACGGCGCCGATCGCGGAGGCGGTACGGCGGCGGGCAAGATCGAAGGAAGGTTCGAAGTTGTGCGATGCCTCGACTATTCGTCTCATGCGCGCAGGGAGGGTCAACAGGGGTCCAATCGCATTAGGGTACGTTTGTCCCGGTCAAGGGGGGCTGGGACATTGCCGGGCCCTCTTGCTCCAAACATGCGATGAATCGCAAGGGATTTCCGGGAAAATTACCGGCACGGCAGTTGCCCGGTCGCAAACGCGACCACCGCTCAAATGCAAAGGGCCGGGATACCTGCGTATCCCGGCCCTTCCAAAAGCGTGCCGACCCGAGAGGGTGGCGACGATCGGATCAGGTGCCAGCCGGAGCTTCGGCGCCCGCGGCGGCGGTCTGCGGCGCAGAACCGCCCACGGCCTGGGCAAAGGCGTCGGCGGTCATGCCGATCGCAAGCGAGCCGTCGGGCATGAGGCCGATGTTGGCCTTCTTGAACAGCGCGGTGCGACCTTCGCCGTCGGCCAGTGTCATGGTCACGTCATCGCCCTCGACCTTGGCGATGGTGCCAATCACCTTGCCGTCGCTGCTCTTGATCGGGGCATCGACCACCATGGCCTTGGCCTTGGCTTCGCCGCTCTCGGCCTTGGCGCCCATGACGGCCGCCTCGAGCTGCGCCTTGGTCATGCCGATGGTCAGGCCCTTGTCGCGCATGGCAAAGGCGGTCTTGGGCAGACCTGCACGCGCAACTCCGGTGTTTACGGTCACGACGTCACCCGCAACGGCTTCAACGGCGCCGACTTCGTTTCCTTCCGGATCGAAGACCTTGGCGCCCACCGTCGGGGCAACCGACGCGGCCGGGGCGGCTTCCTGCGCCATCACGGCGACGGGAGACAGTCCTGCAGCGATGATCGCGGCGGCGATGAGCGAATTCTTCATGGCGTACTCCTTAATAACTCTTCCGGGCCATTCGAGCCGGACCGGAGGAGAAGGCCCTTGGTCTGAAAGGGCGTGAACTTATTTGTCCGGGACAGTTGTCCGGACAACGGGGCGGCCCCGAAGGGGCTGCGCGAGACCGCGGCGTGCTGCAATGCACAAGGGCGGTCCTCGAAATGCGATATATATACGCGTCAAAAGGAATGGCGGCTGAACGGTTCCAGATCAACTGCTAAAATGACACTTTTTCGCGGTGGGTCGCCTATTGCCATCCGGAGGCGACCCCAGGTGGATGAAAAACGCAAAGGGCAGACCGCGAATTTCACGCCGTTTTTCGCGCGAGCCGGCGGCGTTTCATAATGCGCCGCACAAATGGCAATTGGCTCCATTCGCTCCAGCCGAAAGGCTGGAACAACAGGAAGCTGAGGGGTTTACCACCATGGCGGTGTATCGTGGGCAGCAGGATCGGACATGGACAATGAGGACAGGGATGGGACGGCCTTGAACGAGGAGGATGGGCTGGCGCAATGCGACGAGGGCGTGTCGGCAACGGCCTGGCGCTTTGCCATGGCGACGAGGGCGCATGTCGTCGTCGACGCGGCTGACTACTTCCGCCTGGTGCGCGAAGCGATGGAGGAGGCGCGCCAGCGCATCTTCCTGATCGGATGGGACTTTGATTCCCGCATCTTGCTCTCCGACGGGCGCCGCTGGTGGCAGATGGGACGCAAGAAGCGCTTCCCCGCGCGGCTGGGTTCTTTCATTATCTGGCTGATCGAACACAATCCCCGGCTCGAGATACGGCTGCTGAAGTGGAATTTCTCGCTCTTCAAGTCGTTCCTGCGCGGCACGATGATGGTCGATCTCCTGCGCTGGGCGGCCCGCAAGCGGATCGACTTCAAGTTCGACGCGGCCCATCCGCTGGGGTGCAGCCACCACCAGAAGATCGTGGTCATCGACGACGTCTTCGCGGTCTGCGGCGGCATCGACATGACCACCGATCGCTGGGACACGCCCGAGCATCTCCCGCACGACCCGCGCCGCAAGCGGCCGACGGGGCGGCTCTATGGGCCCTGGCACGATATCACGATGATGATGGAGGGCGAGGTCGCCGCCGCGCTGGGCGAACTGGGGCGCGAGCGCTGGAAGGTGGCGGGGGGTAGCGGCTTCGCGCCTTGCGCTCCGCAGAGTGAAACACCCTGGCCCAACCGGCTCGAGGCTGAATTCGAGAATGTCGAGCTTGGCATCGCGCGCACGCGTGCGGCCTACCGCGACTGCCCGCAGGTGAGCGAGATCGAGGCGCTCTTCGTCGAGCAGATCCGCCGGGCCAAGCGCTTCATCTACGCCGAAACGCAATACTTTGCCTCGCGCGTCGTGGCCGAGGCGGTCTGCGAACGGCTGATGGAGGATGACCCGCCCGAGATCGTGATCATCAATCCGCTGACCGCCGACGGCTGGCTGGAACAGGTGGCGATGGACACCGCGCGTGTACGCCTGCTCGAGGTGGTCCAGGCGACCGAGCATCCCGAACGCTTCGCGATCTACTACCCGGTGACGAGCGAGGCCTCGCCGATCTACGTCCACGCCAAGCTGATGATCGTCGACGATGAAATCCTGCGCATCGGTTCGGCCAACATGAACAACCGCTCGATGGGGCTCGACAGCGAGTGCGACGTGTTCCTCGATCTCGCGCGTCCGGCCAATGCCGGGCGGCCCGAGCTCGGCGAGACGATTCGCGCCTTGCGTTGCCGTCTGCTCGCCGAGCATTGCGGCATTGAAGAAGGCGAGGTGGCCGCGATCCTGGCCGAGACGGGCTCGATGCACACGCTGATCGAGCGGGTAAACGGCGGCGAGATGGCAAACCGCAAGCATTTGCGCTTGTTGCCCTTGAAAGATCTGTCCGATGCTGAGAAGGCGCTAGGCGAGAGCGAGGTCCTCGATCCCGAGCGGCCTGACGAGATGTTCGAGCCGATCGAGCGTCGCGGTCTGTTTCGGCGCAAGGGAGCCCTGATGCGACTTCGCCTGAAGGAAAAGTGGAAAAGGAGAAGGCGGAAATGAGCTGTCTGGACGAGCCGGGCGAAGACAATCCGCTGGGTAAGCCCGATGTGCCCGAACACGTGCAGGAGGCGATCCGCACGCTCATCTCCTGGGCGGGCGACGATCCGACTCGCGAGGGCCTGATCGACACGCCCAAGCGCGTGGCACGGGCCTGGCTGGAATATTGCCAGGGCTACGAGGAAGATCCCTCGATTCACCTTAGCCGCGTGTTCGAGGAAGTGGGCGGCTACGACGAGGTTGTCCTGCTCAAGGACATTCCGTTCCAGTCGCACTGCGAACACCATATGGCGCCGATCCAGGGCAAGGCCGCGATCGCGTACCTGCCGCGCGATCACGTGGTCGGGATTTCCAAGCTCGCGCGCGTGCTGCACGGCTACGCGCGCCGCCTGCAGATCCAGGAGCGCCTCACCGCCGAAGTCGCCCAATGCATCTGGGACCATCTCAAGCCGCATGGAGTGGCCGTCGTGATCGAGGCGCAGCACGGTTGCATGACGGGACGCGGCGTGCGCACCCCGGGGGTGGGCATGATCACCAGCCGCATGATGGGCACGTTCCTCGAGGATCAGCGCAGCCGCAAGGAAGTGCTCAGCCTGATGGGTTATTGAGACCGCGAAACAGGATCCAGAACATGAAAAAGGGCAGCGCTGCATCGGCAGCGCCGCCCTTTTTCATGTGTGGGTCGGGGCTTAGAGCTTGCCGAGCATGTATTCGGCCGAGCTGACCTCGAAGGTACCGGGCGCCTCGACATTGATCTGCTCGACGACGCCGTCGTTGACGATCATCGAGAAACGCTGGCCGCGCGTTCCCATGCCGAAGCCCGAGCCGTCCATGGTAAGGTCCATCGCCTTGACGAGGTCGGCGTTGCCGTCGGCGAGCATGGTCACCTCGCTCGAACCCGAGGCCTTGCCCCAGGCGCCCATCACGAAGGCGTCGTTGACCGCGGTGCAGGCGATCTCGTCGATGCCCTTGGCCTTGAGGTCTTCGGCCTTGTCGACGAAGCCGGGCAGGTGCTTGGCCGAGCAGGTCGGGGTGAAGGCGCCGGGAACCGAGAAGAAGGCGACTTTCTTGCCGGCGAAGTAGTCGCCCGTCTGGATCGGCTCGGGGCCGGCTTCGCCCGCCTTCATCAGCTTCACGTCCGGGAATTTGTCACCAACGGCAATGGTCATGCGTGCATCCTTGTTTCGCGACAGTGCGTCACTCTGGCTCCCCGATATAGGGCCTGGACGTGACCCTGCAATGGCCCTTGGAACGGCAAATGGCCGGAGGTCCCGAACGCGGATCGGGGTCTCCGGCCAGACGCTGCACGAGAGGGGAGGGACGGCCCCCTAGCGCCGCGTGACGAAACGCTGGGTGAGGTGCGAGAGGTTGTTGACCTCTGTGCTGAGGTTGCGCGAGGCGGCCGAGGTTTCCTCGACCATCGCGGCGTTCTGCTGCGTGGCCGCGTTCATGGCGTTGATGGCGATGGCAACCTCGTCGATGGCGTTGGCCTGGGCCTGGTTGTCGCTGGCCATCGATTCGAGCAGCTTGTGGACGTGGCCCACGTTCTCGGTGATGTTCGAGAGCGCGCTGTCGACCCGTTGGACCGCGTTGACCGCCGAGCCGACCTCGTCCTGGGTGGTGGTGAGCTGGTCACGCGCGCGCTTGGCTTCCTCTTCCGAGCGCATGGCCAGCGCCGAAACGAGATCGGCGACGACCGCGAAGCCTCGGCCCGCTTCGCCCGCGCGGCCTGCCTCGACCGCCGCGTTCATGGCGAGGACGCGGGTCTGGAAGGCGATCTTGTCGAGCCCCTCGATGACCGTGTCGATACCCTTGGCGCTGTCGGCGACGCGCGCCATCGCGTTGACGGCCTCGTCGGTGATGGAGCGGCCGGTGTCGACGACCTTGATCGTCTCGTCGGCGCGCGCGACGGTTTGCGCGGCGTTGCGCGCGACGCCCTTGACGCGCCCGTCGAGCTCGCTCGTCGCCGCGGTTGTTTCTTCCAGGCTTGCCGCGTTGCTCTCGGTGCGACGGGCGAGGTCTTCCGAAGCCTCGGCAATCTCGATCGCGCCGGTGCGGATCGCGGAGGTGCTCTCGATGACGCCGCCCACGAGTTCGGACAGCGACTGGAGAGAGCGGTTGAAGGCTTCGCGCAAGGGTTCGTATTCGGGCAGGAACGGCGAGGTGATCGTCTTGGTGAGGTCACCTGCGGCAAGCGCGGAGAGGCCCTCGTTGAGGGCGTTGGTCATCGCGATCTGGTCGCTCAGGTCGTGGAGCTGGCACAAGATGCCGGTCTGCCCCTTGACCTCGACGACGGCGAGCGTCGCCAGCACCGGGACTTCCTGTCCGTCGCGGTGGAGGTGGGTCCATTCGAAGCGGTGGCGCCCGTTCTGAAGGGTTTGCCCGATCACCTCGTTGGCCTTCTCGGCCGAACTGGTCCCGCAGGGCTGCGTCGGGGGCGAGAGCACGTCGGGCTTGAGGCCGACGATCTGTTCGCGGGTGTAGCCCATCATGTCGGAATAGGCCGGATTGCACTCGACGATCACGCCGTCGACGATCAGATGCACCGCATCGAAGGTCTTCTGCATCAGTTCGGCGCCGGCGGCTTCGGCAAGCGACATTTCGGAATGACGTTTGAAGGGTATCATGGTCGAGACTCCAAGGTGCGCCGGGTCAGAAACGGACGTTGGCGCGCAGCCAGAACTTGTCGCCCTGGGGGCGGTTTTCGGTGTGGAATTCGTGCTGCCACTGGGCGAAGACGGGGACTTGGCCGAGTTGGTAGCGGACCATCGGACCCACCGCGAAAGCGCTGCCCCGATAACCGTCGGTGCCGACCTTGGCGCCATTTTGCGTGTCGTCGCCGAGCTGCTTGTAGACGTAGCCGGTGGCCGCAATGGCGATCGGGTTGAAATTGTAGCCGAGCGCGAGGTCGGCGTGGAATTCGGTGCCGCTCTTGTGGTCGGTGGCGGTGTTCCTGGTGTTGAAGTCCACCATCATCTTCGCGGAAGCCTCGAGACCTCCGGCCGGATCGAAGCGCGAGACCGCCACGATCGGCTCGAAAGTCCAGTAGTTGCGTCCGATGTTGGCGAGATCGCCCGCGCGGTAGGTGCCGATCGGCACGATCACGTCAAGTCCGGTGGTGAGCTGGTAGGGACCCTTGGTCCAGCTCAGGATGAGCGGGTCGACCACGAGATCGGCAAGTCCGGTCTTGGACTGGTGCGCGCCGGCGGCGTGCACGTCGAGCGTGGCGCCGGTGGCGATCGCGTGCATCGCCCAGGTCGCGCCGAGGATCTTGGTCCTGGTGACGTGGACGAAACGCAGCGACTGCGATGCGGCGTCGATGTCGAAGTCGGGGACAAGCGAATCCCCGGCGCCGTCGTTCAGCCGGTCGGCGTCGTAGAAGTTCGTGTAGCCGATCAGGTAGGTGCCGGGGGGCGGGATCGTGGCCGAGGCCAGCGTCTCGATGCCGTTCGGGTAGGCACCGCCACCGCCCTCGGTGGCCTGGGCCGGCGAAATGCAAACGATTGAACAGAAGGAAGTGAGAGCAAGCCCAAGCCGCATCGGGATTTCCTCTAGGATGTGAAAACGAATGCAATTCTTATAGAGGACTTGGTTGGCCGAGCGGGGCGTCGCACGCTTTTCTGATGAAAGGCGGGAGTGAAACGAAGGATATAAAGATTTCTTTATATTCGATTTGCGTTTTGCGCGTCGCTTCGGTAGGTCAGCATCATTCGCAGGTGCGTGCCTGCGTCGTCCATTCCAACCCGATCTTTCACCAGGAGCTTCCTCGTGGCCACAGTGCTTGACAGCAAAGACTACGCCATTGCCGACATTTCGCTTGCCGACTACGGCCGTGCGGAAATCGCGATCGCCGAGACCGAAATGCCGGGCCTGATGGCCCTGCGCGAGGAATTCGGCGCTGCGCAGCCGCTCAAGGGCGCGCGCATCACCGGCTCGCTGCACATGACCATCCAGACCGCCGTCCTCATCGAGACGCTGGTCGCGCTGGGCGCGGACGTGCGCTGGGCCACCTGCAACATCTTCTCGACGCAGGACCACGCCGCCGCGGCGATCGCCGCGCAGGGCATCCCCGTCTACGCCATCAAGGGCGAGAGCCTGGCCGACTACTGGGATTACGTGGGCAAGATCTTCGAGTGGAGTGTCGACGGCGATGAGGACCTCACCGCCAACATGATCCTCGACGACGGCGGCGATGCCACCATGTTCGCGCTGTGGGGCGCGCGCGTGGAAGCGGGCGAGGACCTGTTCGAGCCCTCGAACGCCGAAGAGATCGAGTTCGTCCGCTCGCTCAAGAAGTTCCTCAAGGAAAAGCCGGGCTACCTGACCAAGTCGGTCGCCGCGATCAAGGGCGTCTCGGAAGAGACCACCACCGGCGTGCACCGTCTCTACCACATCGCCAAGGACGGCAAGCTGCCGTTCCCGGCGATCAACGTGAACGATTCGGTCACCAAATCGAAGTTCGACAACCTCTACGGTTGCCGTGAATCGCTGGTCGACGCGATCCGCCGCGCCACCGACGTCATGCTTTCGGGCAAGGTTGCCTGCGTTGCCGGCTTCGGCGACGTCGGCAAGGGCTCGGCGCAGTCGCTGCGCAACGGCGGCGCGCGCGTCATGGTCACCGAGATCGACCCCATCTGCGCGCTGCAGGCCGCGATGGAAGGCTTCGAGGTCGTTACCATGGAAGAGGCTGTCACGCGCTGCGACATCTTCGTGACCGCGACCGGCAACGAAGGCGTCATCACCGGCGAGCACATGAAGGCGATGAAGGACAAGGCAATTGTCTGCAACATCGGCCACTTCGACAGCGAGATCCAGATTTCCGCGCTCGACAACTACGAGTGGAAGGAAATCAAGCCGGGCACCGATCTCGTCACGCTTCCCGATGGCAAGCAGTTGCTGATCCTCGCCAAGGGCCGCCTCGTGAACCTGGGCTGCGCCACCGGCCACCCCAGCTTCGTGATGTCGGCCAGCTTCACCAACCAGACGCTGGCGCAGATCGAACTGTTCACCAAGTCGGAGAACTACAAGAACGACGTCTACGTCCTTCCCAAGGTCCTCGACGAGAAGGTCGCCGCGCTTCACCTTTCGAAGCTGGGCGTGAAGCTGACCGAGCTCTCCAAGCGCCAGGCCGACTACATCGGCGTGCCGGTGGCAGGCCCGTTCAAGCCGGACCACTACCGCTACTGATCGGGCGCGGCCGCTCGCGGCTGCGAACCCGTGATCAACGGATGGCAGGGGAGGGCCGCGCGCACGCGCAGCCCTCCCTTTTCATTTTCGTCGTCATTCCCGTTTTTCGGCACGGTTTTGGCGCGTTCGGTGCGGCGGGGCATTGTCTTTGCGCACGCCGCGCACCATAGCCAAGGGCAATGGAGCCCGATCGTTTTCTCCCTCTCGTAGTCGGCATCCTGCTGGCGGCCTGGACGCTGGCGGCGGCCTGGATCATTCTCGTGGCACGAAAGCGCCAGAAGCGGGCGGAGGCGCAGTTGCGTTCGGCCCGGCGCCTGGCCCGGATGATCGAGGAGAGCCCGGCGCTTCCCCTGCTGGTGCGCTCGGACGGGCGGATCGAGGCCAGCCTGCGCCTCGCGCAGTGGCTCGGGCTCGACGGCGTGCCCCAGTATCTGACCGAACTCGACACGGGTGAGCGTGGATTGCCCGAGGACAAGCTGGCCGAACTGGCCGAAGCCGTGCGCCGTACGCAGAAGACCGCTTCGCCCTTCCGCATGGCGGTGACGCCGCGCAATTCCTCGCGCAGCCTGGCCTTGCGCGGGCACCTTGCCGATCCCCAGGTCTCGCCGGGCGGTGCGGCGCTGGTGTGGGTCTTCGATTTTTCCGACAGCGAAAGCGAACTCAGCCGCCTGCGCGAGGAAACCGCGCGCGCGCGTGGCGATTTCAGCGCGCTGGTCTCGCTGATCGAGGCCGCGCCGATGCCGATGTGGTTCCGCCGGCCCGACGGCGAACTGCAACTGGTCAACCGCGCCTATGTCGATGCCGTGGGCGCGCCCAGCGCCGAGCAGGTGGTGGCCTCGGGCATCGAACTGATCGAGACGGTGGAGGGTTTCACCCCGGCCGACGTCGCGCTCCAGGCGGCGGCGCGCGGGGTGCCCGTCGAGCGCGTGGTCTCGACCACGATCGACGGCCAGCGCCGCGCCCTGCGCGTCTCGGACCTGCCGCTCGGCGGGGAAGGGGTGGCGGGCTACGCGGTCGACATCGAGGACATGGAAGAGCTCTCGCGTTCGTTCCGCGCCTTTCGCGAGGCGCAGCGTGCCATGCTCGACCAGCTTTCGGCGGGTGTGGCCCAGTTCGACCGCCAGCGCCGGCTGGTTTTCGCGAACAAGTCGTTTCAGCACATGTTCGCGCAAGTCGGCAGCATGGAGCACGATCCGCCCGCCTTCGAGCGCCTGCTCGACGCCGCGCGCGAGGCCGGGCGCCTGCCCGAAGTGCGCGACTTTCCCGCCTGGCGGCGCGAGAAGACCTCCTGGTTCCTCTCCGACGCGACGCGCGAGGAAGCCTGGACGCTGCCCGACGGCACGCACATGCGCATCGTCGCGCAGCCGCTGCCCGATGGCGGGCTGCTCGTCATCGTCGAGGACCGCACCGAGCAGCTGCGGCTGTCGGCCATGCGCGACACCTTGTTGCGCACGCGCACCGCGATTGTCGACAGTCTATTCGAATCGATTGCGGTCTTCGCGCCCGATGGACGGATGCAGATCTGGAATCGGCGTTTCGCCAACGACTGGGGGCTCGAGAGTGATTTTCTCGACACCCACCCGCATGTCGAGACACTGCTCAAGAAGATCGCGCCGCGTCTCAAGCGCTCGGTGGAGGCTTCGGAAGTGGGCATGGTCGTACGCGCGGCGACGCTCGACCGCGCGCAGAAGGGGGGGCGCATCGCGCTGGCCGACGGGCGCATACTCGAATTCGCGGGCGTACCGCTGCCCGACGGCAACGGCCTTCTCGCCGTCCTCGACATCACCGATTCGCAGAAGGCCGAGGATGCCCTTCGCGAAAGCAACGCCGCGCTGATCGAGGCCGACGCGATCAAGACCCGCTTCCTGGCGAGCATGAGCTACGAGCTGCGCACCCCGCTCACCACGATCGGCGGCTTCGCCGAAATGCTCGATGCGGGGATTGGCGGTGAGCTCAACGAAAGCGGCCGCGAATACCTTGCCGCGATCCTCTCCTCGGTCGCCCAGCTTGGCGAGCATATCGAGAGCCTGCTCGACCTGTCGCAGAGCGAGGCGGGCATGCTTCCGCTCAAGAAGGAGCGCCTCGACCTCATGCCGCTGCTGCGCACGATTGCCGAGGAACGCATGGCCAAGCTCCAGGCCATGGACCTGACGCTCGACTTGCGCGCCGATGGGCTGCTGCGCCCGATCGAGGCCGATCGCAAGCGCCTGACCCGCGCGCTCGGCGCGCTTCTCGACAACGCGATCGAGGCCTCGCCGCGGGGCGCGCGCATCCTGCTCCAGGCGACGCGCAAGAAGACGGCCGAGGGCGAGGTCGTGCGCATCCAGGTCCAGGATCGGGGCAAGGGAATGGACAACCGCACGCTCGCCCGTGCGCTCGAAGGCATCAAGATGAGCGCCGACGGCCAGAGCATCGAGCGCCGTCAGGGGCTCGGCTTGCCGCTCGCGCGCCAGCTGATCGCCGCGCACGGCGGATCGCTCACGCTCGAATCCGAACCCGGACAGGGCACCAATGCGCTGGTGGAGTTGCCATGACGAGCATGACAATTGCGCTGCCCGACCTCGCCGCGATGGACGCCCTGGGGCGCGCCATTGCCGAGCGTTTGCAGCCCGGCGATGTCATTGCGCTCGAAGGCGGGTTGGGCGCGGGCAAGACCACGCTGGCGCGGGCGATCATCGCCGCGCTCGGCCACGCGGGGGAGGTTCCCTCGCCCAGCTTTTCGATCATCGAGGTCTACGAGCCGGGCGCAAAGGGGCAGGGTGTGCGCCTGCCACTGGTCCACGCCGATTTCTACCGGCTCGAACATCCCGACGAGGCCGACGAGATCGGCCTTGACGACTACCGCGAGGGGGCCGTCCTCATCGCCGAATGGCCGGGGCACGCCGGCGGGTTCGCGCATGAGCCGGGATGCCTCGCGCTCACGCTCGAAATTGCGGAACAGGGGCGTATCGCCATTGCCCGCGGGGGGGCGGATTGGCTAGGGCGGATGCCGCAATGACACAGGCTGCCATGACACTGCCCGAGGGGCTCGATTCGTTTGTCGCCAAGGCCGGCTGGGCCGACGCGAAAGTGGAGCCGCTTCCCGGCGACGCTTCGTTCCGGCGCTATTTCCGGCTGCGCAAGGGCGAGGATACTTGCGCGATGCTGATGCACGCGCCGCCGCCGACCGAGGATCCGGTGCCGTTCCTGCGCGCCGGGCGCTGGCTTGACGAGAACGGCCTTCGCGCACCGCACATCCTGGCCGAGGACGCGGCGCAGGGCTGGGTCCTGCTCGAAGACTTCGGCGATGCCCGCGTGCGCGATTACCTCGATCAGTGGCCGGACGACGAAATGGCGATCTACACCGGCGCGGTCGACGCGCTGGTGCAGCTCCATCGCTTGCCGTCGGGCCCGTTCAACGACTACACCTTGAGCGAGTACCTGCGCGAGGTGAAGCTGTTCATCGAGTGGTACTGCCCGGCGCAAAAGCTCTACGTCGACGTTGCCGGCTTCACCCAGGCGTGGGAGCAGGTGCTGGCCGACCTGCTGCCGCGCCAGCGCCCTGCCGTAACCGTGCTGCGCGACTACCACGCCGAAAACATCATGCTGCTCGGCGCGCTCGAGAGCCAGGGCCTGCTCGACTTCCAGGACGCGCTGGCCGGCCACCGCGCCTACGACCTGGTTTCGCTTTTGCAGGATGCGCGCCGCGACGTCTCACCCGAGGTGGAGCAGGCGATGATCACGCATTACGTGCGGGCGACGGGCTGCGATCCCGAAGTGCTGCTCGCCGACTACGCGCGCCTTGGCGCGCAGCGCAACGCCAAGATCGTGGGCATCTTCGTGCGCCTCTGGAAGCGCGACGGCAAGGACCGGTACCTTGCGATGATCCCGCGCGTCTGGGCCCACCTCGAGCGCGACCTCGCGCACCCGGCACTGGCCCCCGTTGCGCGCTGGTTCGAGGCCAACATTCCCGCCGAACTGCGCAGCGCCAGGGGAGGGCGTTTCGAAGCATGAACAGGGCACCCCTTGCCAGCGACACCGCGATGATCCTCTCGGCGGGTCTGGGCAAACGCATGCGGCCGTTGACTGCGACGCAACCCAAGCCGCTAGTGCGCGTGGCGCACAAGCCGCTGATCGACCACGCGCTCGACAAGCTCGAGGCGGCGGGGATCACGCAGGCCGTGGTCAACGTGCACTACATGGCCGATGCGCTCGAGGGGCATCTCAAGGTGCGCAAGAAAGGCCCGCAGACGCGCATTTCCGATGAGCGGGCACAGCTTCTGGAGACCGGCGGGGGCATGGTCCAGGCGGCCGGGATGCTGCCCGATCCCTTCTTTGCATTGAACAGCGACAACATCTGGCTCGACGGTCCGAGCGATGTCTTTGCCGAGTTGTCCAACGGCTGGGATCCCGAGCGCATGGACGCGCTCCTGCTGATGGTGCCGCACGCCCGCGCGCGCAACTATCGTGGCGACGGCGACTTCCACCTCGATGCCGAGGGCCATGTGGCGCGGCGCAAGCCGGGGCGTGTCGCGCCCTTCATCTACACCGGCATCCAGCTCGTTTCGAAGCGCCTCTTGCGCGAGGCGCCCGAGGGGCCATTCTCGACCAACCTCCTGTGGAGCCGGGCCATCGAGGAGGGCCGTCTCTTCGGCATTTCGCATATGGGCGAGTGGTTCGAAGTGGGCGAGCCGAGCGCGATCAAGCCGACCGAAGAGTATCTCCTTGGCGCCTGATCCCACGAAGACCGTTAGCGTTCCGACCGTCCATTCGCCTACCGTCTACTCGATCGCCGCGCACCGGGGGTTTGCCGATGCGCTCGTCGCAGGGCTTGTGCCGCGCTATGCGCAAGGAGACCTCGGTCTTGCCCGATTGACCCTTCTGCTGCCCAGCCGCCGCACGGTGCGCACGGTGACCGAGGCCTTCGTGCGCCACGCCGGAAGCGGGGACGGCGGTGACGGGGCGACCGGTCTGCTGCTGCCGCGCATGGTCGTGGTGGGTGATCTCGATCTCGACGAGGCGCTCGGGCCCTTGCTCGACCCGCTGGGGGCAGCCGATATTCCACCGGCTTGCGACCCGACCCGGCGCTGGCTGCGCCTTGCGCACTACTTGCGCCACGTCGAAGGCGATGCGGCGGGCAAGGGGCCGGCGCTGCTGCGCCGTGCCTTCGAGCTTGGCCGCACGATGGACCGCCTGCTGGTCGAGGGCATCGCGCCGATCGATCTGCTCTCCGACGAGGTGATCGCGATCGTCGGCGACCTCTCGCGCCATTGGGAGGACAACACCCGCACTTTCCTGAAAGTCCAGCAATACTGGATTGCCGAGCTGGCCGGCCGCGGTGAGATCGACGCGCCCGAGCGCCGCAACCGCCTGTTCGAGCACGCGGCACGGCGCTGGAAGGACGCGCCGCCCGCGTTTCCCGTCGTCGCGGCGGGCGTCACCAGCGCCTCGCCCGCGCTCGCGAAACTGCTGCGCGTGGTGAGCGAACTGGAGGACGGCGCGGTGATCCTGCCCGACCTTGACCTGACGCTGAGCGCGGAGGTGTGGGACGAGCTGGGCCATGCCGGAGTCCCCAAGGAGGCGGGCGATCTGCCGTTCGGGCCCCACGATGCGGTCACGCATCCGCAATACCATCTCAAGCTGCTGCTCAACCGCATGGGGATCGCGCGCGAGGAGGTGCGGCCCTGGCACCGCTCCGGCATGGCGGCGAGCGATCCCGTGCGCGGGACGGCCATTTCCAACCTTTTCCTGCCGCCGCGCGCCTCGGCGGCCTGGGTCAAGCTGCCCGCCGACAAGCGCCGCCTTTCCGACGTGCGGCTGATGGAAAGCACCCACCCCGGCGAGGAGGCGCAGGCGATCGCGCTGCTCGTGCGCGAGGCGCTCGAAGTGCCCGAGCGACGCGTCGCGCTGATCACGCCCGATCGCGGGCTTGCCGCGCGTGTGGTTTCACACCTCGCGCGCTGGGGCATCGCGGCCGACGACACCGCTGGTGAGCCGCTGCCGCAGACCTCGGCGGGGCGCCTGTTCTTGCTGCTCGCGCAAGTGCTGGCCGAGCAGGGCGCACCGGTGCCGCTTATCGCGCTGCTCACCCATCCATTGGCCGGGAACGGAGATCGGCGCGTGCGCTGGCTCGAGGCGGCGCGCCGTTTCGATCTCGCGCTGCGCGGGCCGCGCCCGGCGGCGGGTTTTGCCCCATTGGCCGCGCTGGCGAAGGAAAACCGGCTCGAGCGCTGGTGGGACGAGGTCGAGGCCTGCCTCGCTCCGCTCTTTGCGCTCCACGCCGGCGAGCCGCTCGGTAATGCGCTGGGCCTCCTGACCGAAGCGGCGGAGAAGCTGTGCGGCGAGGCGCTCTGGACAGGTCCTGACGGCCGCGCGCTGAGCGGCTTTATCGAGGACCTGCGCTCCGGGGCCGACAGCGCGGGCACGCTTGTCGATGCGCGCGACATTCACGCGATCTTGCGCGACGCGATGGATCGCACTTCGGTGCGCCCGCCCTGGGGCGGGCACCCGCGCGTTGCCATTTACGGCCTTCTCGAAGCGCGCATGAGCCGTGCCGATCTCGTTATCTGCGGCGGGCTCGTCGAGGGTGTCTGGCCCGCCAGTCCCGCGCAGGACGCGTTGCTGCCGCCCGCCGTGCTGCGTGCGCTGGGCGTTCCGGGCGCCGATTTCCGCATCGGGCTTGCCGCGCACGACCTTGCCGCCGCGCTTGGCGCGCCCGAAGTGGTGCTGAGCTGGGCGCAGCGCGACGAAGGCGGCCCGGTGATCCCCTCGCGCTTCGTCCTGCGCGTCAAGGCGATGCTGGGCGACCAGGCGCTGCGCCATGGCGAGCGCGCGGTGCCCCGCCTCGCGCGCCTGATCGACGACGCGACCCCGGTTCCCGCGCACCCTCGTCCTCAGCCGATGCCGAGCGCCGAGCAGCGCAAGGTCGACGTCTCGGTGACCGGGCTCGACCGCCTGCGCGGCGATCCCTACCAGTTCTACGCCAGCGCGATCCTGAAACTGCGCAGGCTCGACAGCCTGGATGCGGAGCCGAGCGCGGCCTGGCGTGGCGAGGTCGCGCACCTCATCATGCAGAAGTGGCACGAGGCGGGCGAACCCGAAAAGGGCCTTCACGCGATCGCCCGGCAGGTTCTCGACCAGGAAAGCGCGCACCCTTTGATGCGCGCCTTGTGGTGGCCGCGCCTTGCCGCCGCGCTCGAGACCTTCGAGGGGCTCGTGCTTACCGGCAAGGCCGAGGGGCGCCGCGTGCTCGGGGTCGAGCAGTGGGGCCACATGGATTACCGCGAAGTGCGTATTCTGGGCCGGACCGACCGGCTCGATCGCAAGCCTGACGGAACCATCGCGGTGGTTGACTACAAGACCGGCCAGCCGCCTTCGGGCACGCGCGTTCAGGAAGGCTTTGCGCTTCAGCTCGGCGTCACCGGGCTCATCGTCGAGGCGGGCGGCTTCGAGGGCGTTTCGGGTGAGGTGACCGGCTTCGAGTACTGGTCGATGGCCAAGACCAAGGAAGGCATGATCGGCTATAGGAACGAGCCGGTGCTCGAGGGGCGCAAGAAGTCGGGCATTCCCCGCGAAGAGTTCCTCGATCGTACGCGCGAATACCTCGACGATGCGCTCAATCGCTGGATTCTGGGCACCGAACCGTTCACCGCACGCCTCAATCCCGATCTCGATCTCTACTCGGATTACGACCAGCTCATGCGCCTCGACGAATGGATCACCACCATGGGCCGTAGCGAGCGGCGGCAGGCCGAGGAAGGAGAGGGCGCATGAGCGGTCCGGCCAGGGTCTATCCCCTTCACGGCAACCAGATGCCTGCGGTCAACCCGCTCGACACCGTCTGGCTTTCGGCCTCGGCGGGGACGGGCAAGACTCAGGTGCTCTCCTCGCGCGTGCTGCGCCTGCTGCTCGAGCCGAGCATCTCGCCCTCGCAGATCCTGTGCCTGACCTTCACCAAGGCGGGCGCGACCGAGATGGCCGCGCGCATCAACGGCACGCTCGCCGAATGGGTGCGGATGGAGGATGTCGAGCTGTTTCCGCGCCTCGAGGCGATCGGTGCGGCCACCGACGAGGCGACGATGGCGCGCGCGCGCACGCTGTTCGCGGCCGTGCTCGATTGCCCCGGCGGGGGCCTGCGGATCGACACCATCCACGCCTTCTCGCAGTGGCTCCTGGCGACCTTCCCGCTCGAGGCGGACCTCATCCCCGGCAGCCGTCCGATGGAGGACCGCGAACGTACCTTGCTGGCCAAGCAGGTGCTCGCCGACCTGCTCGTCGCCGCCGAGGAGGACCCGCTCGGTGACCCGCAACTGCTCGATGCCATCGCCGCGCTTTCGCTGCGCCATGGACCCGACGCGGTGATCGGCTTCCTCCTGCGCTGCGCGAGCGCGCGCGAGGTGTGGTTCGGAGCCGGAAGCTGGCAAGCGGGCGACATGCGCGCCCATGTCCTGCGCCTGCTCGACCTGCCGCCGCATGCCGATGCGGACATGCTCGCCGATCTGTGTTCGGACCAGCGCTTCGACGTCGCCTCGGTGCGCCGCTGCATGGAAGTGAACCATGAGTGGGGCACCAAGAAGGGGCTCGAGGCGGTCGATGCGATCAGCGAATGGCTGCTTGGAACGCCCGCGCAGCGCGTCGGGGCGATCGAGGGGCTGGCCAAGGCCTTTCTGACCCAGAAGGGCGAACCCAAGTCGAGCACCTCGCAGGAGAAGATCGATCCCTCCTACGCCGATTACGCCGCCCGCGTGGTCACCTCGATCGAGGCGGTGCGCTCGCTGCGCGCGATGCTCGACCTCGTCGACCATCTGGTGCCTTCGTTGCGGCTGGGGCGCGCCTTCGCAATCGCCTGGGACGAAGCCAAGGCGCGCGAGGGGCTGATCGATTTCGACGACCAGATCCGCCGCGCCGCCTCGCTGCTGCAGGACAAGGCGCAGGCCGACTGGATCCGCTACAAGCTCGACCGGCGCTTCGACCACATTCTCGTTGACGAGGCCCAGGACACCAACGAGCAGCAATGGGCGATCATCTTTGCGATGGCCGAGGAGTTCTGGGCCGGGATCGGCCAGCACGAGGAGCGCATGCGCACGCTTTTCGTGGTGGGCGACTACAAGCAGGCGATCTTCCGCTTCCAGGGCACCAGCCCGGAGAACTTCCGCAAGGCGGCCGACCGGGTGCGGCGCCTGATGCGCGCGGCGGCGAACAACGCGGCGCGCCTGCGTGCGCCCCATGCCCCGCGCGAGTTGCGCGAACTGGGGCTCGACCGCAGCTTCCGCACCGCGCAGCCGGTGCTCGACTTCGTCGACCGCGCGATCGCCGAGATCGGTCCCCAGCGCTTCGGTCTCGACCGCGCGGCCGAACGCCACGAAGGCGAACTGCGCCCCGGTTACGTGGCGCTGTGGCGTCCGGTGGGCGCCCAGGCGGCCGATGACGATGGCCCGAGCGAGGATGCGGGCGAAGGCGAGGACGGCGAGGAAACCTGGCTTTCGGGCCCGCAGCGCCGCATGGCCGATGCCATCGCGCAGCAGGTGCGCGACTGGCTCGACCCGCACGGGCCCGGCTTCACGCTCGACAAGGGCAAGCGCCGCCGCGCCACGGCGGGCGACATCATGGTGCTGGTGCGCCAGCGCAAGGAACTGGCGGGGCTCATCGTCGCGCGGTTGCACGCGGCGGGGGTCGCGGTGGCGGGCGTCGACCGCCTGCGCCTGGGCGCGCCGCTGGCGGTGAAGGACCTCGTGGCCGCGCTGCGCTTCGCCGCGCAGCCGCTCGACGACCTGAACCTCGCCAGCCTGCTCGTCTCGCCGCTGGTCGGCTGGTCGCAGGAGCAGCTTCTCGAACACGGGTACCGCGACAAGCACGTGCGGCTCTGGGATCACTTGCGTGCTTCCACCAAGGTCGAGGTGGGGGCGATGCTGATCCACCTGGGGGACCTGCTTGCGCGCGCCGATTATCAGCCGCCACACGCGCTGTTGCAGTGGATTCTGGTGGGCCCCTGGCAGGCGCGGCGGCGGCTCGTCGCGCGGCTCGGCAGCGAGGCGGGCGACCCGATCGACGAACTGGTCAATGCCGCGCGCGCTTATGCCGTCACCGATACGCCCAGCCTCGTCGGGTTCCTGGCCTGGTTCGAGGCGGGCGATGGCGAGTTGAAGCGCGAGGCCGACAACGCCGGCGGACGCGTGCGCGTGATGACCGTGCATGGCTCGAAGGGGTTGCAGGCGCCGATCGTGATCCTGGCCGACGCGACGGGCAACCCCGAGACCGCGCGCGAGGGTGGTGTGGCGCTGCCCGATCCGCGCGATGCGCGCCGCCGCGTGCCGCTTCCGCCGATCTCGAAGGCCGCCAAGGTCGGTCCGATCGCGCAGGAGATTGCGGCTGCCAAGCAAGCCGACGAGGAAGAGCACTGGCGCCTGCTCTACGTGGCGATGACCCGCGCCGAGGAAGCTCTGTTCGTCGGCGGGGCCCTGGGTCCGAAAGACAAAGGCCAGCCCGCGCCCAAGAGCTGGTACGCGCAATTGCGTGGCCTGTTCCCGGCCGAGGCCGAGCTTGCCGATCCGATCTGGGGCGCGCGCTGCGAGGAGGGGGCTCTCGCGCCTTCGGTCCCGCTGCGCGCAGGTCCCGCCGAATTGCCCCTGCGCGAGCCGCTGCCACTCTGGACCCAGCGCGCGCCGCCCGCCGAGCCGCGTCCGCCGCGCCCGCTCGCGCCGTCTTCGCTGGGTGAGGACGATGCACCCGATCCGCCGTTTCCTCCGGGTTCGGGACGAACGGCGGCGCGGCGTGGCACCGTGCTCCATGCCCTGCTCGAACGCCTGCCCGCGCTGGCCGCGGACGAGCGCAGGGAGGCGGGCGAGCGCTGGCTGACGCGCAACGCGCGCGATCTCGACGCGACAACCCGCGGCGAGCTCCTGTCCGATGTGCTGGGGGTCGTCTCCAATCCCGAATGGGCGGACCTGTTCGGTGCGCAGAGCCTGGCCGAAGTGCCGGTGGCGGCGGTCGTGGGCGAGCAGGTGGTGGCGGGCACGATCGACCGCCTTGTCGTCGAGCCCGACCGGGTTCGGCTGGTCGACTACAAGACCTCGCGCCGTCCGCCGACGTCGCTGGGCACCGTGCCGCGCGGGGTCTTGCGCCAGATGGGCGCCTATGCCGCCGCGCTAGAACAGACCTTTCCGGGCCGCAAGGTCGAGGTCGCCATTCTCTACACCGCGCTGCCGCTCATGATTCGGGTTCCGGACGATGTGCTCGACGCGCACAAGCCGGACTTGACCGCAGCGCAGTAATCCTTTCGGGAAGAGCCGTTGCCTCGCGGCGTTTCATCCCTAGATTGATCGTCAAACGAAGTTCTCAGGAGTTTGCCCAATGCCCACCATTGCCGTTACCGATTCCAGCTGGGAAGACGACGTTCTCAAGTCCGAGACGCCCGTGCTCGTCGATTTCTGGGCCGACTGGTGCGGTCCGTGTAAGATGATCGGCCCGGCTCTCGAGGAAATCTCGGACGAACTCGATGGCAAGGTGAAGATCGCCAAGATGGACATCATGGCCAACACCGATATTCCCGGCCAGATCGGCGTGAAGTCGATCCCGCTCATGGTTCTCTTCAAGAACGGCGAAGCGGTGGCCCAGAAGCTGGGTGCGGCTCCCAAGAGCGCGCTCAAGGGCTGGATCGAAAGCGAGATCTGATCCTCGTTTTCAACCGGTTATGCTGGTTTCCTGAACCCCTTTCGCACCTCGGTGCGGGAGGGGTTCAGTCCATCTGGAGCGCCAGTTTCGCGAAGGCGTCCCACAGCTCGGGCGAGGAGGCCCCGACGAGGTCGCGTCGCTCGTATTCGTCGACGCGGTAGGCGCTGCCGTCGGGACGCGCGGCCTTGCCACCCGCTTCGTTGAGGAACAGAACGCCCGCGGCATGGTCCCAGGGCAGCGTGCGGTTGAACATCGAGACGTCGTTGGTACCCAGCACCAGGCGCGGATACTGCTCGGCCGCGCAGCGCGGGATGTCGACGAGGCGGTAGTGCGGGGCGGCAAGGCCCATGAAGCGCTCGCGCGTGCCGGGTTCCATGAAGATCGTCGAGATCGCCGCAACCGGGGGTGTCTCGCCACTGGTGCGCGCGGTCACGCGGTAGTCGCCGATCCAGGCACCCGAGCCGAGCCCGGCATGGCAGAAGCGCCCGGTCAGCGTGTCGAGGATCCATCCGCCGATGGTCTCGCCCTTGTCGGCAAGCGCCACCAGTACGCCGAACGGGGCTTTGCCCTGCGAAAAATTCATCGTGCCGTCGAGCGGATCGACGATCCAGCACAGCTTGTCCTTGAGCTGCTCCATCACGCTGGGATCGGCGGCGACCGCTTCCTCGCCCACGACGGCGGCTTCGGGCAGGAGCTGGAGCAGGCGCGCGGTCAGGATCGCCTCGCTCTCCTGGTCGGCGATGGTGACGACGTCGCCCACGCCCTTGTCCATGATCTGGTCCAACTCGAGCTTGCGGTAGCGCGGCTTGATGGCGCGTTCCGAAGCTTCGCGCATGATGGTTTCGACCGCGGCGGTGAGGGCGGGGGTGATCATGGAAAAAGTCTCTTGCGAACTGTCAGGACAGGGCGGTGGCAACGTGCTCGGCGTAGGCCGGACGTGCGAGGAGTCGCTGGTAGAGGTCCTGGACCTGCGGCAGCGCGGCGCCGTCCGGGTTCAGCGTGAACCAGGAGTGGAGGAAAGGGCCCATCGCGATGTCGCCTACGCCGATCTGGTGGCCCGAAAGCCAGGCAAACTGGGCGAGGTGCGCCTCGAGAACGCCGAGCTGGCGCGCGCAGGCCTCGCGCGAGGCGGCGATGGCGGCCTCGTCGCGCTGATCGGCGGCCATGCGCACAAGGCCGAGGTACATGTCCTTCTGCGCCGCACCGTAGCCCGCCTGCCAGTCCATCCACCGTTCGGCGAGCGCGCGGTCGATGGGATCGGTGAAGTACCAGCGCGGTCCGCCATATTCGGCGGCCATGTAGCGCACGATCGTATTCGATTCCCACAAGGTCACCTTGCCGTCGCCGATCGTGGGGACGAGCCGATTGGGGTTGCGGGCAAGGTCCTCCTCGGAGAACCCGAAGCTTCCGCCCACGTCCACGCGGCGAAAGTCGAGGCCGAGTTCGGCGGCGAACCAGGTGACCTTCTTCACGTTGTGCGAATTGGGCCGCCCCCAGATGGTGAAGAACGGATCGCTCATGCCGCTCAGCTCCGGTAGTCGGCGTTGATCGAGATGTAGCCGTGGGTGAGGTCGCAGGTCCACACGGTGGCGGCGCCATCGCCAAGGCCCAAGTCGACCTCGATGGTCACGTCCTGGCCCTTGAGGTGCGCGGCGACGGGGGCCTCGTCGTAGTCGGCGAGCGGGAGGCCCTGCTTGGCCGCCCAGGTTCCGCCGAAGCCGATCGAGAGCCGGTCGCGGTCGGCGGGTTCGCCCGCCTTGCCCACGGCCATGACCACGCGGCCCCAGTTGGCGTCCTCGCCCGCGATGGCCGTCTTGACCAGCGGGGAGTTCGCGATGGCCATGCCGACCTTGCGCGCACTCTCGTCCGAGACCGCGCCCGAGACGCTGACCGCGATGAACTTGCTCGCGCCTTCCCCGTCACGCACGACGAGGTGCGCGAGCTGGCGGCACACGTCCTGAATTGCGGCGGCAAAGGCATCGGCGCCCGGGCTGTTCGCATCGATCAGCGGCGCGTTGCCCGCCTTGCCGGTGGCGAAGGCGAGAACGGTGTCGCTGGTCGAGGTATCCGAATCGACCGTGATGCACGAGAAGCTGCGGACGTTGGCCGCCGAGAGGCATTCCTGCAGGAACGCGGGGGAAACCGCCGCGTCGGTGAAGAGGTAACCCAGCATCGTCGCCATGTCGGGCGCGATCATGCCCGAACCCTTGATGATCGCGCTGATCGAAATTCGGGTCTCGCCGATCATCGCCGTCGCGCTTGCACCCTTGGCGAAGGTGTCGGTGGTGGCGATCGTGTTGGCCGCATCCTCCCACGAACAGGCCTCGGCGACGAGCGCCTTCGCGATCCCCTCGCGCGCCTTGTCCTTGGGCAGGGGCACGCCGATCACGCCGGTCGAGGAGACGAAGACTTCCTCTTTCGCGCAGCCGATGTGCGCGGCGACCTGGTCCATGATCTGCTCGACCGCCTCGCGCCCGCGATAGCCTGTAAAGGCATTGGAATTGCCGGCGTTCACGACGAGCGCGCGCGCCGAGCCCTGCGCGATGTTGGCGCGCCCGATCTCGACCTCGGAGGAGCAGCAAAGGTTCCTGGTGAAGACACCCGCGACCGCCGTCCCTGGCTCGAAGGTCACGTACGTGAGGTCGCATCGCCCCCAGTCCTTGTATCCCGCACGCACCACGTGCGGCGTGACGCCCGCGATCGCGGGCATTTCGGGGAAGGGCTGGGCGAGCGGGCTGACGGGATGACTCATGGCCTGAGCGGGTAACGCATGGCGTCCGCGCGTCAAGCGCCGGAGCGCAAGCGACGTGAAATTGGGACGAAATGCGCTTGGCAGTGGACACCTGCGGTGAGGCTCACTATCTCCCACGTCATGGCCAATCGCCTGCTCCTGACCCTGCTCGCGCTTCTGACGGGCCTTGCCGTGCCGGCGAGCGCTGCACAGGCGCGCGGAGCGCAGGTTTCGGCCGCGCAGCAAGTGGCCCTCATGGTCGAGCCGGGCACGGCGCAGGCACCCCGCGCGCCCGTCGCGCTGGCGCGCCTTCCCGAACCGGGCTTGCGCAACACGCGTATCGTCGCACCCCTGCTGCACGATGCGGTGCCCGAAGCGCCCGCTGTCGCCGCGATCCTGACCGGAATCGACCGCGCCCGCGAATAGGCGCGGCCGTCAGCCTACCTTTTCGGTGCCTTTCCGAAGGCGACCATTCGCGCGCGCTTTTTCGCAGCTTGTGCAACGCGCCGCGCAATCATGCATTTTCTCGTATTCACGAAAAACAGGGATTCCCGCCATGCTCGGCGCACTCGTCAAGAACATCTTCGGCTCGTCCAACGAGCGCTACGTCAAGTCCGTCCGCAAGGTCGTCGAACAGATCAACGCCTTCGAGCCCGCCATCGAGGCGATGAGCGACGAGGAGCTCTCCGGCCAGACCGCCAAGTTCCGCGAGATGCTTGCCAGTGGTTCGACGCTCGACGACCTCCTGCCCGAAGCCTTCGCCACCGTGCGCGAAGCCTCCAAGCGCGTCTTCGGCATGCGCCACTTCGACGTGCAGATGATCGGCGGCATCGTGCTCCATCGCGGCGAGATCGCCGAAATGCGCACCGGTGAGGGCAAGACGCTGGTGGCGACGACCGCGACCTACTTGAACGCGCTCGAGGGGAAGGGCGTTCACGTCATTACGGTGAACGATTACCTCGCCAGCCGCGACGCGCAGGAAATGGGCCGCCTGCACAATTTCCTGGGCCTCACCATCGGCGTGATCGTCCCTAATCTTGACGAGTTCCAGCGCCGCGAGGCCTATGCGGCCGACATCACCTATGGCACGAACAACGAGTTCGGCTTCGACTACCTGCGCGACAACATGAAGCACGAGCGCAGCCAGATGGTGCAGCGCCCCTTCAACTTCGCGATCGTCGACGAAGTCGACTCGATCCTGATCGACGAGGCGCGCACGCCGCTGATCATCTCGGGTCCGACCGACGACAAGTCCGAGCTCTACATCGCGGTCGACGCGGTCGTGAAGCAGCTCGCCGAGGAGGACTACGAGAAGGACGAGAAGACCAAGAACATCTCGCTCACCGAGGACGGCGCCGAGAAGGTCGAGCGCATCCTCGAAGAGGCCGGGCTGCTGGTCGGCTCGAACCTCTACGACGTCGAGAACACGCAGGTCGTCCACCACCTCGACCAGGCCCTCAAGGCTGTCCAGATGTTCAAGCGCGACACCGACTACATCGTCAAGGACGGCAAGGTCGTCATCATCGACGAGTTCACCGGGCGCATGATGGACGGTCGGCGCTGGTCGAACGGGTTGCACCAGGCGGTCGAGGCCAAGGAAGGCGTCAACATCGAGCCCGAGAACCAGACGCTCGCCTCGATCACCTTCCAGAACTATTTCCGCATGTATCCCAAGCTTTCGGGCATGACCGGTACGGCGGCGACCGAGGCCGCGGAATTCTACGACATCTACAAGATGAACGTGGTGACTATTCCCACCAACAAGCCGATCATGCGGATCGACGAAGAGGACGAGTTCTACAAGAACACGCTCGACAAGTTCGCCGCCATCGCCAAGCTGATCCGCGAGAAGCACGAGATCGGCCAGCCGGTCCTCGTCGGTACGGTCTCGATCGAGAAGTCCGAATTGCTCTCGGACTTCCTCAACAAGGAAGGCGTCAAGCACTCGGTCCTCAACGCCCGCTTCCACGAGATGGAAGCGCATATCGTGGCGCAGGCGGGCCGCCTGGGCGCGGTGACGATCGCCACCAACATGGCCGGGCGCGGCACCGACATCCAGCTCGGTGGTAACGTCGAATTCCGCGTCGAGGCCGAACTCGCGGAAACTCCCGAGGGGCCCGAACGCGATGCCGCGATCGCCGCGATCAAGGACGAGGTCCGCGCCGAGAAGGACAAGGTTCTCGCCGCCGGCGGCCTGTGCGTCATCGGCACCGAGCGCCACGAGAGCCGCCGTATCGACAACCAGCTGCGTGGCCGCTCGGGCCGCCAGGGCGATCCCGGCCTTTCGAAGTTCTACCTCTGCCTCGAGGACGACCTCCTGCGCATCTTCGGGCCGGACACGCTGTTCGCCAAGATGATGAACTCCAACCTTGCCGATGGCGAGGCGATCGGTTCGAAGTGGCTGTCGAAGGCCATCGAGACCGCGCAGAAGAAGGTCGAGGCGCGCAACTACGAAGTGCGCAAGCAGGTCGTCGAATACGATGACGTGATGAACGACCAGCGCAAGGTCATCTACGAGCAGCGCTCGGACATCATGGACGCCGAGCTGCTCGACGACGTGGTCGTCGACATGCGCCTCGACACGGTCAACACACTGGTGGCCGAGGCCTGCCCGATGGGTACCTACCCCGAGCACTGGAACGTCGAAGGGCTCAAGGTCCGTGCGCGCGATATCCTTGGCGTCGAGGCGCCGGTCGAGGCGTGGATCGAGGAGGACGGCATCGACCCCGAAGGCGTCGAGGAGCGCCTCAGCGCACTCGCGGATGCGCACATGGCCGCGAAGATGGAGCAGGACGATCCGGCAATCTGGCGCCAGGTCGAGAAGTCGATCCTGCTCGACCGTCTCGATCACCACTGGAAGGACCACCTCGCCACGCTCGACGCGCTGCGCCAGGTCGTGTTCCTGCGCGCTTATGCGCAGAAGACCCCGATTAACGAATACAAGCAGGAAGCCTTCGGCCTGTTCGATTCGATGCTCGGCGCGATCCGCGAGGACGTGACGCGCATTCTTGCCAACAGCGAGTTGCGGATGCCCGAGCCGGTCGCTCTGCCCGAGCTTCCCGATTTCCTGACCGGGCACATCGATCCGCTGACCGGCCTCGACAATTCGAACGACGGCGACGGTTCGGCGCTCGATCCCGCGCTGTTCGGCTCCCTCGCGGGCAGCCCGCAGGCGACCGCCAGCCCGGGCGGCACCGGCGAGGATCCCTATGCCGGCATGAACATCAGCCGTAACGCGCTGTGCCCCTGCGGCTCGGGCAACAAGTACAAGCACTGCCACGGCGCGCTCGTCTGATCGGTCCGGTGCCTGCCGCTCTGCCAGCGCAGGGCAAGGTGGGGTGATTTGAAGCGAAAGGCCCGGTTCTCCATGAAGGAGAGCCGGGCCTTTCCGCTATCGGGGTGGGTGACGTCTCAGGCCCGAAGGTCGAGAAAGGTGCCGTGTGCGATGGTGAGCAGGTAGCTCGAGGCGTCCTCGAAGCCATAGGCGCTGGCGACAAAGGGGATCACCGGGGTGTCGGGCGCGGTGGTGTAGCTGACTTGCGTCTCGCTGGTGCCGTCGTCGAAGAGGACGAGTGTGGTCTTCACGCCGTTCGCGATCGTCTCCGAGCGTGAGACCTCGGATTTGCCCTTAGCCGCCGACGCATTCCCCGATCCCGCCGCGCGCGTCCCGTTCGCGCCCTGCCGCGCGGCGGTCACGATCCCGGCTTGCGCGGGCACGGCGTCTTCGGCCTCGGCCGTGTCCTGCTTGTCCGTTAGCCCGAGCGCCCGCTTGATCCGCGTGCCGTCGCTTTGACTCAGTGTCCCGGCCGCGACGTCGCTGTCGATGCGCGCGGCAAGTGCGGTGCGGAAGGCGTCGTTGTCGAGCGTGCGGCGGGCGATCGTGGTCACCTGCTGCTCCAGGTCCTGGATCTCGTCTTCCACGATGGCGACCCTGTGCGCCGCCAGGCCGCTGCCGCGCAGCAGGCTGCTGATCTCGGTCCCGGATACGACAGCGCTGATGCCCATGTCCCACTCCTTTTCCGTTGCTCGTTGCGATGATGGCAACGCAAAAACCTTGGAAAGTGGTGAGTAGGGGGCTCCGCACAGAACCTGATCGCAGCACCGGTGAAGCGCCTTTCCTCGCGGTGCCTCGCCCGCCTTCGGTCAAGGAGGCGCGCTGTGGTCACCCTTCAAACCGGCGCCGCGATGGAACTTACGCGGTTTCCCGGAGCCTACTCCCGCCATCAGGGCATCTGCGTGGAATTGCTCGCCCGCCCGAAAGAGCCATCGTGTTCGCACCTGCAACGAAGTGCGCGAAGGAGCATGGCACGGCCCCTGCCACGCTCCGTATTCGCCGCGTGCCGGAGCGGACGAGGGCTTGCGAAGCCTGTGCGCGATTCGCGCAGACGCCGCGAGCGGCGTCAGAATTGTGACAAATGGAGGGAACTTTTTGCTCCGACGCGTTCGAGGCTTGTTTTCGCCGTGAAGTGTGGGACACTGCCGATCGGGTGTTCGCGGCGCGGAAATGCGCGAAAACGCTGGCCTTGCAAGCGGCGCTTACCCCTCGGCTGGCTCTCCAGTGAGCAGATGCAATATACTGTAGACGCGGCCGGGAGTCCGTATTACCATCGAATGTATTAGTATTACTGACATGGGCGACTAATTATTACGAGGGCAGGCGTATGGACGGAGTTCGCGTAGGAAAAAGAGTGATCGGCGCCGACGCGCCCGTCACGATCGGGTGGGAGAATATCCCGCGCGTCGAAGGCAGTCGCTTCAAGGTTCTATTCTTTACCTGGTTCCAGCCGGCGGTTCTCTTCGGTCTCCTGGCGTTCTGGTACTATGCGCCCAACTCCATCGCCAAGGCCTCGACCGTCATCGGCATCGGCATCGGCTTCAAGGTCCTGCTGCTCACGCTCGAATGGTTCTTCCCGCGCCACGAGAGCTGGAACCTGACCTGGAAGGAACTGACGACCGACCTGTTCTACGTCGGCCTCGGCTACACCGTGCTGCGTCTGGTCGACAACTACATCGGCGACGGCGTGATGATCGAGGCGATCCAGCATGCCTTCGCCTGGGACAAGTTCACCTGGTTCACCGGCCTGCCGCTGCTTCTCCAGGCTTTCCTGATCGCCTTCATCTTCGATTTCGGCCAGTACTGGATGCACCGCGGGATGCACAACTGGTACCCGCTGTGGCTGAGCCACTCGGTGCACCACTACATCACGCAGCTCAACATCAACAAGGGCGCCGTCGGCAACCCGACCGAGCTGTTCCTGATCGGCCTGGGCATCGGCGGATTCTTCGACTTCCTGCCGCGCGCCGCGATCCTCGCCGGTGTCTTCGGCATGGCGGTCAGCACCTACCAGCACATCAACGTGCGCTTCAACACGCCGCGCTGGTGGCGCTTCGTGTTCAACACGACCGAGCACCACAGCCTGCACCATTCGCAGGACTACGAGGCCAGCCGCAGCAATTATTCGGGCACCTTCATCTTCATCGACCGCATCTTCGGCACTTGCGTCGACGGTGAGGCCGAACTGCTCGGCATGGAAGGCGGCCGGCGCATGTCGATCCGCGAGCAGATGACCTACACCTTCACCGAAGGCTGGAAGACGCTGAAGGAGCGCTTCGGGCGCACCGCGACGGCGGTCCCGGCCGAATAAACCCTAAACGGTAATGCCGCAGCACGTGCGACCCGTCTGCCATGCGGCAGACGGGACCGGCCCTCCGCGTGCCCGGCGCCGGCTATCTGACCCTCGCGCTGCGTCCCGAGCGGTCGACCAAGCTACTCTTTCAAAAAAGGCGATCACGTGACTGCGCGTTTCTTCGACTGGATCTGGCATATCAGGGGCAGCCTGGCACTTTCTCCCGAGCAGACGAGCGAGGATGCCTTCGCGCGGCTCGATCCGCTCTTTCGCGAAACCGGCACCAGCCATGAGCGGACTGGGGACACGCTGACCTTCCGCAAGAAGGATCCGGCCGCACAGGACAAGATGTCGGTCTTCGACGGCGGTGTCCTGCAGATCGAGCGCGACGCCGCCGGGCCAGTCCTGCGCTATCGCCTCAAGAGCCGCGCGCTCCTGTTTTGCTTTTTCGCGCCTCTGCTGTTCCTGGCCTTCGGCCAGCTGACGGTCGTCCTTGGCAAGATGGACACGCCGGCCAGCGAGGAGAAGGAAAAGGAGGGCAAGGACGCCAAGACGTCGCCCGAGGCGACGATGAACCCGATCGACAAGTGGCTCGGTGCACCCGAGCCGGAGAAGAAGGACGACAAGGATGCGGACAAGAAGGGCGACAAGAAGGAGGAGGCGAAGAACAAGCGCTTCTCGCCGACGTCCGCCTATGTCTTCGCCGGGATCTTTGCCGTGCTCTATCTGGTCGGGCGCGTGCTCGAGGCGCGTCTCGTGAGGGGGCTGTTTCGCCGCAGACTGGCGGGACTGTGACCGGCCGTACGTTCCTCCCACGGTTTGTGCGATGCGCGTTGTAAGCTGTGCACGCAGCGATTAGGCTCGCCATCTGCCCACATCTGCGGGACCGATATCGGCGGAGTTTTTAGTATCTTGTCCAGAGTGATCAGAGGGCGCCGCGCCAGTCGAAGCGACGCCCGAGCGGCCGGGAAATGAACGGGGAGGAGAGGGCGAGGGACGCTCTGGCCCGAGGCGACCTCGCAGGCGCAACCCTGGCCGCGAATGCGCTTGTCGAAGCCGCGCCACAGGCCGGCGCGGGCTACTTCCTGCAAGGGCTTGTTGCCGCCGAGGCCGGGCAGATCGCCCGTGCAGTGCCGCTTCTCGAAGCTGCCGTCGAACGCGAACCTTGCGCCGAATACCTCGCCCAACTGGCCCGTCTGCTGATTCTCCTGCGCCGCGAGGGCGAGGCAGGTGTGGCCGCGCGCCGCGCGCTCGCGCTCGCGCTCGCACCCGGCGATGCGCTGACCTGCGACACCATCGGATGCGTCCTGACCCGCCTCGGCGATCACGAAGCCGCACTCGTTCCCTTCGGGCAGGCGGTGGAGGCAGAGCCGGACAACCTGGAATTTCGGTATAACCTGGCCGCGGCCTGCGGTTTTACCGGCAAGGTGGACGAGGCCCGGGCAAACTACGAAGCGATCCTGGCCGCTGATCCGGGCCACGCGCGCGCGCATTACGCGCTGGCCATCCTCTCGCGTCAAAGTCCCTCGGCGAACCACGTGCCGCGCCTGAAAGCCGCACTCGGCGCATCGCGACGGCCCGACGATGCCCTGCGCATCCGCTATGCGCTCGCCAAGGAACTCGAGGATATGGGCGAGGCGCGCGAGGCCTTCGGTTACCTCAGCGATGCCAACGCCGCGCACAAGCAGGCCATCGGCTACGACTTCGGGCACGATGAAGCCATCTTCGACGCGCTGCGCGATCTCTTCGAAGGTGGGGCCGAGGATCTGGTGAGGGCTCCGGGAAACCCCGATGCCGCGCCGATCTTCGTCGTCGGCATGCCGCGCACCGGGACGACGCTGGTCGATCGCATCTTGTCCTCGCACCCGGAGGTCGCTTCGGCGGGCGAATTGCAGGCGATGCCGCTTGCGGTCAAGCAAGCTACGGGTACGCCGTCGCGCCGCGTGATCGACGCGCCGACCGTGCGGGCGAGCGGGGCGATCGATCCGGCGCTGATCGGCGAAGCTTACCTGGCACGTGCCGCGCACCAGCGGCCAAAGGACAGCCCGCGCTTTGTCGACAAGTTGCCGGCGAACTTCCTTTACGTTGGCCACATCGCGCGCAGCCTGCCCAACGCACGCATCGTGTGCCTGCGGCGCCACCCGATGGACACGGTGTGGAGCAACTTCAAGAACCTCTTCGCCAGCCAGTCGGCCTACTATGCCTATTCCTACGATCTCATGGACTGCGCGCGCTACTACCGCGCGTTTGATCGTCTGATGGACTTGTGGGAGCGCGTCTTCCCCGGGCGCGTGCTGCAACTGGGCTACGAGACGCTCGTGGCCGACCAGGAGGGGCAGACGCGCGCACTGCTGGCGCATTGTGCGCTTGACTGGGACCCTGCGTGCCTTGCCTTCCACGAGAACCGGGCGTCGGTGGCGACGCCGAGCGCCGCGCAAGTGCGCCGCAAGCTCAACGCCGATGCGGTCGGGCGCTGGAAGACCCACGCCGAGGGATTGGCCGAAGTCGCGGCCTATTTCCGCGCCGAGGGCATCGCCATCGACTAAGCGCACGCCATGGGGTGGTCCCGGCAACACGAAAGAGCGCGCAAACCTGGGGTTTGCGCGCTCTTTTCTTTAGGCGCTACGCCGGACCCCGAAGGGCCCGGCGCAGTGATCAGAAGCGGACGGTGCCCTGCAGGCCGATCGTGCGCGGCTGCGCGACCGAACGCCCGTAGTAACGCGAAACCACGCCATCGTTGATCAGCCCCGCACGGGTCAGGTCGCCGCTGACGCCGGTGACGGCATACGTGTCGAAGATGTTGGTTGCGTAGAGGCCGACGTCGTAGTGCTCGGTCTTGTAGGTGATGTTGGCCTGGTGCATCCAGTAGTCGGGCAGCGTTTCGCCCCCGGCGCGCGCGCCCACGCGGGTGAGGATGTTGCCGGTGTAGGCGGCGGTCCAACCAAACGCGAGTTCGTTCTCGCCCATCGGCAGCGTGTAGGTCGCGCCGATCGCGCCCTTGTTCTTGGCCGATCCGGGCAGGCGGTCGCCCGGTTCGGCGTCGACCATGCCGTCGTGGGTGGAGAGCAGCTCGGCCACGCCCTCGGTGAGGTGCGCGTCGAGGTAGGAGTAGTTGCCGCGGATCGACAGGCCCTCGATCGGGCGCGCCTCGAACGAGAAGTCGATGCCCTTCGAGACCGCCTTGCCGCCGTTGGCGGTGATGCCAATGGCGCCGTAATACGTCTGGCCTGCAAGCTGGATGCCGTCCCAGTCGATGTGGAAGGCCGAGAGGCTGAAGTTCAGCTTGTTGTCGAGAAGCTGGCCGCGCACGCCGATTTCGGCGTTCTTGGTCTTGTCGGGGCCGTATTCCAGTTCGTTGGGCAGGGCGCAGAGCGTCTGGCCATCCTGCGGTTGGCCGGCGTTGTACTTGTCGATCACGTCCTGGCTGCACGGCGCCACGCGGTTCACGCCGCCGATGCGGTAGCCGGTCGACCAGGTGCCGTAGACCATGAACTCGGGCGAGATGTTCCACGAAGCGTTGATCTTGTAGACGAGGCCGTCCTTCGAGGTCGAACCCGAGCGCGAGCTGTAGTCGTCGTCCCAGAGCGGGAGGTACGATCCACCGAGAACGTCGGCCGTATATTTGTAGTAACGCAGGCCGCCGGTGAGCTGGAGGTCGTCGGTGAAGTGGACCGAAGCCTCGCCGTAGAGGCCCTTTTCATCGTTCGAGCTGCGCACGAACGAAGAGTATTCATGCGCGTATTCCGGATCCGAATGGTCGGTGATGAACGAGGTGTCCCAGTTGTCGGGGTCGTTCGCCCATTCGGGGAAGCCGGGGACGTACTCGTCGTAGTTCGAGCGGTAGTGCTGGCGGTTCCAGAACGCGCCGGCCACGAAGCTGAGCGGCCCTTCGAAAGTCGAGACGAAGCGCAGCTCGTTGGTGAACTCGTATTCCTTCTGCTGGGACTTGTTGTAGCTCGAGAAGGCGGGGAACGCCTCGTAGCCATAGTCGAGGTCCAGCAGCAGGTCGGTGTTGTCGGCCTGGTACTTGGTCTTGCGCTGGGTATAGGCCGAGACGAACACGACGTTGAGCGCGTCCGCCACGTTGCCCTCGACTTCAAGGCTGAGCAGGTCGCCCACGCGCTTGGCCGGCTCGAGGTAACGCCAGGGGCTCTCGTACTTGCCTTCGCCCACGTAGCCGCCGCCGTTGGCCGACTGGCCTTCAGTCTTGGTTTCCTGGTGCGCGTAAGTGACGTAGGCCTTCAGGTTGTCGGCGTAGAAGGCAAGCTGGTTGCGCGTGGTGAAGGTGCGCTCGAAATTGGCGTCCTTGCGCGACTTGAAGTTCGCGGCCTTGTCGGCGTCCGTACCGAGCGGGTTGCTGGCGTCCCCGGGCTGGGGAAGCGAGACGCCCGGCTCCTGGAGCAGGTAGTTGTAGTCCATGTAGCCGGGGGTGAAGTAGTACCCGGTGACCGAGCGGAACGCGATGTGGTCCTGGACGATCGGGATGTTGACGACGCCGTAGCCGTTGTACCCGGTGTCCTTCGAGTGGGCCATGTCGAAGACCTGGCCGTGGCCTTCGAACGAGTACTTCGAGGCGTCGGGACGATTCGGCATGTTGCGCATCGCGCCCGCCAGCGTACCCAGACCATAGAGCGTGCCCTGGGGGCCGAGCAGCGTTTCGACGCGGTTGATGTCGATCAGCTTGAAGTCGTAGTACATCGGCACTTCGCCGAGGTACATGCCGACCGCCGAGTTGGAGTTGTTGCCGGCACTCGCATCGGTGTCGCTGGCCGAAAGGCCGCGCATGATGATCGTGCCCGCGCCGCGCGGGCCGGTGTCGAGGATCGTCACGCCCGGGGTGAAGGCCCCCAGGTTGCGCATGTCGTCGATGTGCTGTTCCTGCAGATCGGCGCCGCCGATGGCGCTGATGTTGATCGGCGTTTCCATGATCGTGGTGTCGCGGCGCGTGGCCGAGACGATGATCTCGCCGCTGCCCGAGGCGCCGGCCGGATCAGCGGCGTCGGCCGCTTCGTCAGCCAGAACCGGCGTGGCCAGTGCGATGCTCGAAAACATGGTGGCGGACAGAAGTCCCGCCCTGATATTCATCCGGTATGCCATACGCTACCCCCTTTATTTGGATGAAGTCTGCCCCTGGCCTTGCGACACCTCGCAAGGACCTGAGCCAATTTCTGCATTGAAAAACCTGTACGTGCGTCCTCTGCCCGCCGTGTCGGGGCTATCGTCGGTGCACGTGCGTCGTGTGTGTCATGAATTGCCCGAAGCCTGCGTCCCTGGTTTGCGGCTTCGGGGGCATTGCGCTGTTCAGCGGGCCGGGGTCCCCCGGTCGGTTTGGTTGGCGTGAAGACGGTCGATCAGCGGCTGGACCGGAAACAGGAACTGCTCCTTGATCGACAGTCGCTTGCGTTCATCCTGCCCGACCACGCTGGCCTCGCCTTCGCGGAACGTCCCGAAGATGCGGTCGAGCACGATCAGCGAGTTCGCGTAGTTGCAGCGCGTGGACTTGTAGTCGGTCGAATGGTGCAGGCTGTGGTGGCGGATCGTGGTGAAGAAGAAGGAATAGAAAAGCGGCGGATTCGAGCGCACGTTGGCGTGCGCGAAGCCCGAGATGACGCCCAGCGCGTTGATCGCGCAGAAGACGGCCGGCGTCGAGAGATCGAACAGCGACACGACACTCAGGCTGATCAGGAACAGCTCGACCGGATTGCCGACGTAGCCCTTGGCGGCGTTGAGCTGGGTGATGTGGTGGTGCGGCGCGTGGGTCAGCCAGAACGGGTGCACGTTGTGCATCAGTCGGTGCATCCAGTACTGCCCGAACTCGATCAGGAAGATGACGAGGGCGACTTGCGCCAGAAACGGGAGATGGAGCGCCCAGGGCGTGGAAAGGCCCATGCTCGCCTTGAGTGCCAGCAGCGGCTCTTCGGCCAGCGTGTTCGTGACCCAGGAAATGGCGGTATAGCTCAGCACCACGTAGAACAGGTCGGTCGCGAATTCGCGGGCGTTCATGCGCCAGTCGCGGTGGCGCTCGAAGCGCAGCTCGAGCAGCTGGATGAATGCGGTGGTCGCCGCGCCGGCGATGACGAGACTCCAGGGAGCCTGCGTCCAGCTTTCGGGGGCGAGCATCCAGAACAGGACGACGGCGGCGAGCGTGGCGACGGGCAGGAGATCGACGAGGGCCGCCGCAGGACTGCGCGTATCCCCTGCGAGCGGAGCGGGCTCCGAACGGGAGAGATCAGTGTCGCAGGCCGGCAAGTGATCCATAGAAAATCTCCTTATCGGGCCGAAAACGACCCAATGTTCCAGAAATTCTCTCCCGTGGCTTACCGCTCTGCCTGGCGATGAGACACACGGTATTGATATTACAGAATGCGTCAAGTGTATTAATTTGCCTTGCTCATGGTCACATCGATCCGGCTGAAAAAGAGAGAAAAGCTCGATTTTCCGGCATCTCGCGCAGTTTGCTATGGCGCTGGGACATTATTGCGCGCGGGACTCGCAAGTGGGGCGGGAACTTGCGGTGTGGCTGAAATGGTACTGATTCGTGGGGCCTGTGGCCAACCTGTTCGCGTGCGTTCCCGGGGCCGAGCACCTATCGCACGGCAAGGACCGGATGGGGCTATCCTCGGAGGCATCTCGCGGTAAGATGGGTTAGCCCGGCCGCGAAGCCCGGGCGGTCCTTCGTCCGGCCGTGATCCGGCTGTGCGGCGGTGCTGCACCTACAAAAGTGTTGTATCGGGGCGTTTTGCGAATAGTGGAGGGCTCATGAGCACCGAACCTGCCAGTCTCGCCCGGCTCAGCATGAGCCTTCCCGCCGAACTGTTCCGCCGATTGGACGTGATGGTCGAGGAGCGTGGACTGCCTTCGCGCTCACAGCTGATCGCCGAACTGATCCGTCACGCGCTCGCCGAACACGAGGCGCTGACGCGGCCTGAAGAGATGCTCGCGGGCACGATCACGCTGGTCTATCGTGGCGATCGCGGGCGGGTGCGCCAGCAACTGGCGGAAAGCCAGGCCGAGTACCTCAAGGAGGTGATCTCCTCGCAGCACGTCTTCCTCGAGGACGACCAGTCGCTCGAGGTTCTGCTGGTCCAGGGGCCCGCGATTCGCCTCAAGGGATTGTGCGATGCGCTGCGCGCGATTCGCGGGGTCACCCAGTTGCGCCTCGTCACCACGACGGCGCTGCTGCCCCCCTTGCACGAGCAGGAGGGGCTCGGCCGCGATGCCCTCGCAGCCGTCGGGTCGCCGCTCGGCAAGGAACGGGCGGGCAAGGATCCGGTCGCCTGAGTCAGTTGCGCGCCGGGCAGGGCCGGCACGTCTGCGGCTTCCGGTTACGTATTACAAAAATTTTGAAGAGTAATATTTTTCGGATGGACAAGCCCTGCGATTGTCGCAATGCTGCGATGCGAAAGGGGACTCAGTCATGTTCGTATCCGTCCGGAACGTCGCGAAGGTAGCATTGATGGCAGGGACGCTGCTTGCCGTTTCCTGCTCCGGACCTTCGAACGAGGCGCCCAAGCCCAAGAGCGAATTCAACATCGGCTGGTCGATCTACGCCGGCTGGATGCCCTGGCCCTATGCGCAGCAGGCCGGCATCGTCAAGAAATGGGCCGACAAGTACGGCATCAAGATCAACATCGTGCAGGTCAACGACTACGTCGAATCGGTGAACCAGTACACCGCCGGCAAGCTCGACGGGGTGACGGTCGCCAACATGGACGCGCTGACCATTCCCGCCGCGGGCGGCAAGGACACTAGCGCGATCATCGTGGGAGACTATTCGAACGGCAACGACGGCGTGATGCTCAAGGGATCGGACGATCTCAAGGCGATCAAGGGCCAGTCGGTCAACCTCGTCGAACTGTCGGTCTCGCATTACCTGCTGGCGCGCGCGCTTAATTCGGTGGGCATGAAGCTGACCGACGTGAAGACGGTCAACACTGCCGATGCGGACATTGTCGGCGCTTTCGCCAGCCCCGACGTCAAGGCGGCGGTCGCCTGGAATCCGCAGCTCTCGGTAATGAAGGGGCAGGCGGGCGCGCACGAAGTATTCAGCTCTGCCGACATTCCGGGTGAGATCCTCGACCTGCTCTGCGTCGACACCGCCACGCTCAAGGCCAATCCCAAGCTGGGCAAGGCGCTCGCGGGGATCTGGTACGAGACCGTCGCGCTGATGCAGCGCAAGGACGCCGAAGGGCAGAAGGCGCGCGCCGCGATGGCCAAGCTTGCAGGTGCGACGCCCGAGAACTTCGACAGCCAGCTCTCGACCACCTACCTCTATTCCGATCCCAAGGCGGCGGTCGCCGCTGCGGACTCGCCCAAGCTCGTCACCACCATGACGCTGGTGCGCGACTTCAGCTTCTCCAAGGGTCTGTTCAACGGGGCGACTTCGGCCGACGCGGTGGGCATGGCCTTCCCGGGCGGCAAGACGCTCGGCGATGCCCAGAACGTGACGCTGCGCTTCGACGACAGCTTCATGAAGATGGCGGCCGACGGAAAGCTCTGATCGTAGGAGCGCGACCGGCGCTTCCTGCGACCCGTTTCCTCTAGCTGATGGACTGCACATGCGCTGGGTAAATCGTCACGTTCGGCGAGGGGAGGGCGTGCTCCTCGGGGCACTTCCGATCCTGCTGGCCGTCCTCGCCTATCTTGTCGCCGCGGCGCAGCGCCATGCGCAGAACCCGGCGGACAAGATCCTGCCGCTGCCGGGCAAGATGGCGGACTCGATGGCCGCGCTGCTGTTCGACGCCGACCCGCTCTCCGGGCAACTGGTGTTCTGGGCGGATACGCTGGCGAGCCTCGAGCGCCTGGGTCTTGGCATCGGTATCGCGACGTTGATGGCACTTGTGGTCGGCCTCGCGCTCGGCGCCTTGCCGCCGGTGCGCGCGACCTTCGGGCCGCTTGTCACGGGCATCGCCGTCATTCCCCCGATCGCATTGCTGCCGATCCTGTTCATCGCGCTGGGGCTGGGCGAGACCGCCAAGGTCGCGTTGATCGTCATCGGCATTGCGCCGGTCATGATCCGCGACATCACCGCGCATGTCTCCAGCCTCCCGCGCGAGCAGATCATCAAGGCGCAGACGCTGGGGGCGAGCAGCTGGCAGGTGATCATCCGCGTCGCCTTGCCGCAGGCCATGCCACGCTTGTTCCACGCGGTGCGCCTGGCGCTGGGCCCGGCCTGGGTCTTCCTGATCTCGGCCGAGGCGATCGCGTCGGACGTCGGCCTTGGCTACCGCATCTTCCTGGTGCGCCGCTATCTCTCGATGGACGTGATCCTGCCCTATGTCGCCTGGATCGCGCTCCTTGCCATCGTCATGGATCTCGCGCTCACCTTCGTGAATCGCCGGATGTTCCCATGGGCCCATGGAGAAAGCCATTGAGCACGCTTCTCAGCCTTCGCAACGTCTGGGTCGAATACGGCGACCGGATCGTCATCGAGAAACTCAGCCTCGACATTGCCGCGCAGTCGTTCGTGTCGGTGGTCGGGCCCTCGGGGGCGGGCAAGAGCAGTTTCCTGCGCCTGATCCTGGGCCAGGAGGCGCCGAGCCAGGGCAGGATTCTGCTCGACGGGGAGCCGCTCACGCCTGAATGCGGGCCCGATCGCGGCGTCGTGTTCCAGCGCTACTCGGTGTTCCCGCATCTCTCGGTGCTGCGCAACACGATGTTCGGGCTCGAATGCCCCAAGGCGCCGTTTTCGGCACGCCTGTTCGGCTCGGCCCGCAAGGCCGCGCGCGAGGAGGCGGTGGCCATGCTCGAGGCGGTTGGCCTGGGGCACAGCCTCGATCTCTACCCCGCGCAGATGTCGGGCGGCATGCAGCAGCGCCTCGCGATCGCGCAGGCCCTGGTGATGCGCCCGCGCATCCTCCTGCTCGACGAGCCCTTCGGCGCGCTCGATCCGGGGATCCGCGCCGATATGCACGCGCTGATCACCAAGCTCTGGCGCGACTACCAGCTCACCATCGTGATGGTGACGCACGACATTCGCGAGGCCTTCTCGCTCGGCACCCGCGTCCTCACGCTCGACAAGCGTCGGCACGATCCCCACGCGCCGCACCGTTTCGGCGCGACCGTGGTCTACGACCTTCCGCTCGACAAGAAAGAACAACTGGCCCTTGCTGAACAGCGCAGTATTACTGTTGACTAGTTTGGTAATAACTGACAGGAGTCAGGCATGAGCTCCGAATCCGCGCCTCTGGCCAGGCTCAGCATGAGCCTTCCCGCCGAACTCTTCCGACAGCTCGACACCATGGTCGCCGAGCGCGCGCTTCCCTCGCGTTCGCAGCTGATTTCCGAGCTGATCCGCCACGCGCTGGCCGAACACGAGTCGCTCACTCGCCCCGACGAGATGCTCGCGGGCACGATCACGATCGTCTACCGGGCCGAGCGCGGACGGGTGCGCCACCAGCTCTCGCACACCCAGGCGAGCTACCTGAAGGAAGTGATTTCCTCGCAGCACGTCTTTCTCGAACACGACCAGTCGCTCGAGGTCCTGCTGGTGCAGGGCCCGGCGGTGCGCCTCAAGGAACTGTGCGACGCCATCCGGCGCATCCGCGGGATCCAGCAGCTCGAACTGGTCACCACCACATCTCTCCTTCCGCCCCTGCACAAGCAGGACATCGGATTCTACGCAAAGATCGGAGACAACGCATGACCGGGACACTCGCCAATCCTCTGGCCGCGCGCGACCACGCCCGCGGCATGGAAGGAACCGTCGTCGAGAGCATGCCGGTGCTTCCGCCGCGCGCCGACGATCTTCCCTCGGGCGTGTCCTCGGCCGACCTCCTGTGGGAGGAGACGATCGCGGCGGGCGGCTACGCCACGCGCCGTCTCGCCCGGGGTTCGCGCCTGCGCCTGATCGATCTCAAGGGCGATGCCTGCGCCTCACTGCTGGTGTTCAACGCCGAGATGCCGACCGAGCGTCTCAACGTCGCCGACACGGTCAAAGTCCAGTGGAACGCCTATCTCGAGACCGGGCGCCTGCTGCTTTCGGACATGGGCCGGGTGATGATGAGCCTCGTCGAGGACGAGGCCGGCACGCATGACTGTTTCGCGGGCACCTCGAACGCGGCCACCAACGCGGCCAAGTACGGCGAGGGCGCCAATAGCGGGGCCTGCCCCAACGGGCGCGACCGTTTTCTGCTTGGCGCGGCCAAGCATGGCCTGGGCCGGCGTGACGTGCATCCGTGCATCAATCTCTTCAAGGGTACCCGGATCGAGGAGGACGGGACGATCACCCCCGTCGTCGGTCCCTTCGATCCGGGCCGCCAGGTGGTGCTGCGCGCCGAGATGGACGTGATCCTGGTGATCGCGAACTGCCCCCACGTCCTCGATCCCCGGGACGAGTGGTCGGTGACCCCGCTGCGCGCCACCGCCTGGCGAGGCGCCGTCACCAGCGAGAGCGATGCCGTGCGCACCGCGACGCCCGAAGGCCTGCGCGCCTTCCTCAATGTCGAAGACTACTTCCGTCGCTGAAAGGACCGGCCGTCATGACTGCAGACCCCTACCTGGCTGACCTCCCCGGCGCCGTCGTCCACGACGAGATCGTTCCGGCGCGCGCGCCCTGGCTCCACCACATCGCGGCGGGACAGACGCTGCGCATCGTCGATCTGGAAGGCAACCAAGCCGTCGACTTCCTGCTCTATGCCGAGGCTGACGACGCCGAGCGCTACAGCGCGCAGGACACCGTCGCCGCGCAGGGCAACCTGTTCCTGCGCGCGGGCACCGTGCTGCGATCGAACGAAGGCAATCCGATGATGACCATTGCGGCCACCTCGGTCGCCTACCACGACACGATCGGTGGCGCTTGTTCGTGCGAATCCAATACCTTGCGTTATGGACATCACACCAAGTCGCAACACGCCTGCGTTGAGAACTTCCTCGAGGCGAACCTTCTGGAAGGGCGTTCGAAGCGTGACATCGTCTCGAACATCAACTTCTTCATGAACGTGCCGGTCGAGGACGACGGCTCGCTCGGCATCGTCGATGGCATTTCGGCGCCGGGCCTGACGGTCGATCTCAAGGCCGAGATGGACGTGATCGTGGTCGTCTCGAACTGCCCGCAGATCAACAACCCGTGCAACGGGTTCAATCCCACTCCGGTACGGATGATCGTTTCGGCATGAGCTTCGACACTGTCCTGATCGCGAACAGGGGCGCGATCGCCACCCGCATCATCCGCACGCTGCGACGCATGGGCCTGCGTTCGGTCGCGGTCTATTCCGAGGCCGACGAGAACTCGCTGCACGTTTCCGAAGCCGACGAGGCCGTCTGCATCGGCGGCGCGCGCCCGTCCGAGAGCTATCTCAACATCGCCGCGATCATCGATGCGGCGAAGAAGACTGGCGCCGGGGCGATCCATCCAGGCTACGGTTTCCTGTCGGAGAACCTCGAGTTCGCCAGGGCTTGCGCCGATGCCGGGATCGTCTTCGTCGGGCCCACGCCCGAGAACATCTCGACCTTCGGCCTCAAGCACTCGGCGCGCGCGCTTGCCGCCGCGCACGAGGTGCCGCTGGCGCCCGGCACGGACCTCCTCACCGACGAGGAAGAGGCGGTCAAGGCCGCTGCCGCGATCGGCTACCCGGTGATGCTCAAGGCCACTGCCGGCGGCGGCGGCATCGGCATGCGCGTGTGCGAGGACGAAGCCGACGTACGCGAGGGCTTCGCCGCCGTGAAGCGCCAGGGCATGGCGAGCTTCGGCGACGCGGGCGTGTTCCTCGAGAGCTTCATCCGCCGCGCGCGCCACATCGAGGTGCAGCTTTTCGGCGATGGCGAGGGCTGCGTCGTGGCGCTCGGCGAGCGCGACTGCTCGCTCCAGCGCCGCAACCAGAAGGTGGTCGAGGAAAGCCCCGCGCCGTGCCTGCCAGAGGCGGTGCGCGCGGAGCTGATCGCCTCGGCCATTCGGCTGGGCCAGGCCGCCAACTACCGCTCGGCGGGCACCGTGGAGTTCCTCTACGATGCCGACAAGGAGCAGTTCTTCTTCCTCGAGATGAACACCCGTCTCCAGGTCGAGCACGGGGTGACCGAGGAAGTCTTCGGGATCGACCTTGTCGAATGGATGATCCGTGGCGGGGCGGGCGACTACGCCTTCCTGGGCGAAGCGATCCCCGCACCGCAGGGCCATTCGATCCAGCTGCGCCTCTACGCCGAGGATCCCTCGCTCGACTACCGCCCGACCACGGGCGTGCTCACCAACGTCGCGTTCCCCGAAGGCATCCGCGTCGAGACCTGGGTCGCAGGCGGCAGCGAGATCACCGCCTGGTACGACCCGATGCTGGCCAAGCTCATCGTCCACGCGCCCTCGCGCGAAGAGGCGGTGGCGGCGGTCCAGCAGGTGGCCGATACCGCGCGGATCGACGGCATCGAGACCAACTTGCGCTGGCTGCGCGCGGTCACCCGTTCGGACGAATTCGTGACCGGCGCGGTCTCCACCCGCGTGCTGGACACCATTCCCTATCGCCCGCACGCCTTTCGCGTCGTCAGCGGCGGCACGGCGACGACCGTGCAGGACTGGCCAGGCCGGCAGAAGTACTGGGCCGTGGGCGTGCCGCCTTCGGGCCCGATGGACGACCAGTCGTTTCGTCTGGGCAACCGGTTGCTCGGCAATCCCGAGGGCATGGTCGGCCTCGAGGTTACCCATACCGGCCCGACGCTGAACTTCGTCTCGGGCGCCACGGTGTGCCTGATGGGCGCCGAGTTCGGCGCGACGCTCGATGGCGTTCCGGTCGAACGCGGGGTGCCCTTCGGCGTCGCGGCGGGACAGACGCTCACGCTTGGTCGCGCCAAGGGCGGTGGCATGCGCGGCTACATTCTCTTCGCGGGCGGGCTCGACGTGGCGCCGTACCTGGGCAGTTGCAGCACCTTCGAGCTTGGCCAGTTCGGCGGGCCGACCGCACGGCGCCTGCTCGCGGGCGACACGCTGCACCTTGGTGAAGCGCCGACCGGCAAGGCGCTCCCTGCGCTCGACGTGCCCGAAGTTTCGACCGAGTGGACCTTGCGCGTGCTCTACGGGCCGCACGGTGCGCCTGATTTCTTCACCGACGAGGACGTTGCGACGATCGTCGCGGCCGAGTGGCAGATCCACTACAACTCGAACCGCACCGGCGTGCGCCTGATCGGCCCCAAGCCGCACTGGGCGCGCACCGACGGCGGCGAGGCGGGGCTTCACCCCTCGAACATCCACGACAACCCCTACGCCATCGGCGCGGTCGACTTCACCGGCGACATGCCGATCATCCTGGGCCCCGACGGGCCTTCGCTCGGCGGCTTCGTGTGCCCCTTCGTGGTGATCGCGGCGGATCGCTGGAAGATTGGCCAGCTCACGCCCGGAGACCGCCTGCGCTTCGCCCCCGTATCGATGGAGGACGCCAAGGCGGCCGACGCCGCGCAGCGCCGCTTCGTCGAGACCGGCATCGCGCCCGAGGCTACCCCGGCCCGTGCCCTCGAAAGCCTGAGCCCGATCCTTTCGGTCATCCCCGAGGGGCCCGGCAATCCGCGCGCGGTCTATCGCCAGCAGGGCGATCGCAACATCCTCGTCGAATATGGCGACATCGTCCTCGACATCGAGCTGCGCATCCGCGTCCATGCACTGATGACCGAGCTGGAACGCCTTGCGCTGCCCGGCGTGATCGACATCGTGCCAGGCATCCGTTCGCTGCAGTTCCACTTCGATGGCGCGGTGATGACGCAGGACCAGGCGCTTTCGGTTCTCATGCAAGCCGAGGAGCGTCTGGGCGACCTCGAGGACTTCTCGATCCCCTCGCGCGTCGTCCACCTGCCGCTCAGCTGGCGCGATCCGGCGACGCTGGAAACCATCCGCAAGTACATGAGCGTGGTGCGCGACGATGCGCCCTGGTGCCCGGACAACATCGAGTTCATCCGTCGCATCAACGGCCTCACCGATGTCGACGCGGTCGAAAGCCTGATCTTCGATGCCAACTACGTGGTGTTCGGCCTCGGCGACGTCTACCTTGGCGCGCCGGTGGCGACGCCCTTCGATCCGCGCCATCGCCTGGTCACCACCAAGTACAATCCGGCGCGCACCTGGACCCCGCCCAACGTGGTCGGCATCGGCGGCGCCTACATGTGCATCTATGGCATGGAAGGGCCGGGCGGCTATCAGCTCTTCGGGCGTACCATCCAGGTGTGGAACACCTATCGCCAGACCGACGCCTTCGTCGAGGGCAAGCCCTGGCTCTTGCGCTTCTTCGACCAGATCCGCTTCTACCCGGTGAGCCCGGAAGAGCTGGTCGAATGGCGCCGCGACTTCCCGAGCGGGCGCCGGTCGATCCGCATCGAACCTTCCGAATTTCGTTTAGCTGATTACCGCAAGTTCCTGGCAGACAACGCGGAATCGATTTCGGAATTCGAGGCGCGCCGCAAGGAAGCCTTCGCCGAGGAGCGTGCCGAATGGCAGCGCCGGGGCGAATTCGATCGCCAGACCGAGCCCGACGATGCCGAGATCGTCGAGGAGGGCGTGATCGACGTGCCCGACGGCGCCGATCTCATCGAGGCGCCCTACGGCGGCATCGTCTCGCAGCTTCTCGTCTCGCCCGGTGACGAGGTGACTGCGGGCGACCGCATCGCGGTGATCGAGGCGATGAAGATGGAAGCCCCTGTCGAAAGCCCGGTCACCGGCACGATCGCGGCGCTCTACATGCAGGAGGGCAAGTCGTTGCAACCCGGAAGTCCCATGCTCGCGCTCACGAGGCGCGCATGACCGGGCTCGATCGCCGCAGCGTCGCGGCCATCGCCAAGGCTGTGAACAGCGGGACGACCACCGCGCTTGCCGTAGCCGAGGAAACCCTTGCAAGGGCCGAGGCCTACGACGCCGTCCAGCCGCAGGTCTGGATCAGCCGTGCGTCGCGCGAGGACTTCCTTGCGGCCGCGCGCGCTGTCGACGCGCGTATCGCGGCGGGCGAGACCCTGCCGCTGGCGGGCGTGCCTTATGCCGCCAAGGACAACATCGATGTCGCGGGCATGACCACGACGGCGGGGTGCCCGGCCTTCGCCTACGATCCCGAAGGTTCGGCCGACGTGATCGAGCGGCTTTCGGCGGCAGGCGCGGTCTGCCTTGGCAAGACCAACCTCGACCAGTTCGCGACCGGGCTCAACGGGTCGCGCAGCCCCTACGGCATTCCGCGCAATGCCTATAACCTCGCCTATGTGAGCGGAGGGTCGAGTTCGGGTTCCTCGGTGGTCGTGGCGGCGGGGGTCGTCCCCTTCGCGCTGGGCACCGATACCGCCGGCTCGGGTCGCGTTCCGGCCGCGTTCAACCATCTGATCGGCTTCAAGCCCACCAAGGGCCGCTGGAGCACGCGCGGGCTGGTACCGGCCTGCCGCACGCTCGATTGCATCACCGTCTTTACCGACGACACCGCCGACGCGCGCCTGCTCGACGGGGTGATCGCCGGGTTCGATGCGGGTGATCCCTATTCCAAGCCGCTGGCCGACCGGCCGCGCGCGGTGAAGCGCATCGGCGTGCCGCGCCGCGACCAGCGCCAGTTCTTCGGCGATGCGGCTTCGGAATACTTCTACGACAAGGCGCTCGAGGTGCTGGCGGGACAGGGCGAGATCGTCGAGATCGACTATGCCCCTCTCCAGGAGGCCGCGCTGCTGCTTTACGGCGGGCCCTGGGTGGCCGAACGTACGGCGGCAATCGAGGACCTGCTGCTCTCCAACCCCGAGGCGGTCGACCCGACCGTGCGCGAGGTGGTTGAGCAGGGGCTGCCGGTCACGGCGGTCGATCTTTTCCACGGCATCTACCGCCTGGCCGACCTCAAGCGCCACGCCGACCTGCTCTGGGAGGACATCGACATGATGGTCTTCCCGACAGCGGGCACGACCTACCGCGTCGCCGAGATGCTGGCCTCGCCCGTTGCGCTCAACAGCAACCTTGGCGCCTACACCAATTTCGTGAACCTGCTCGACATGGCCGCCCTGGCGGTGCCCGCCGGGATCCGCGCCAACGGGACCGGCTTCGGGATTACCCTCATCGGGCCTGCCGATACCGACCGCGCGCTGCTCGATGCGGCCGATGCCTATTTGTCCGCAGCGGCGCTCGCGCCGGTGCCACCACTCGATCTGGAGGGAAGAATGGAAACCGTGAAACTGGCCGTCGTTGGCGCGCACCTCAAGGACATGCCGCTCCACTGGCAGCTGACCTCGCGCAACGCGACGTTCGTGGGCGCCTTCGAGACCGCGCCGAGCTACCGCCTCTACGCGCTCGCCAATAGCACCCCGCCCAAGCCCGCACTCGTCTTCGAAGAGGGCGGCGCAAGCATCCCTGTCGAGGTCTACGAACTGGGCGCGGCCGAGTTCGGCAGCTTCGTCGCCGAAGTGCCCGCGCCGCTCGCGATCGGTACGGTGACGCTGGCCGACGGTACCAGCGTCAAGGGCTTCGTCTCCGAGCCGCGCGCGACGATCGGCGCAAGCGACATCACCGCGCTCGGCGGCTGGCGCAACTACATCGCCAGCCTCGCCTGATCCCGGGAACGTCCGGTACCATTTCTCTTCGGGTCGCACATACCGAAGATGCCAGAGGGGGACCTTGATGAACACGTACAAGCGGATGTTGGCGGCTACGGTCGCCGGACTTGCCACTCTCTCGACGCCGGCGTTGGCCGAAGGCGAGCAGGTCATCAAGGTCCCCGGCTTCGCCGACTTCCTTGCAGTCGACGGCGATACGGTCTGGACCACCAACCGGGGCCGGGTCGAGCAGTGGTCGCACGTCAAGAAGCTGGCCGAAGTGCCGCTCGGGCATCCGTGCGGCGCCATGAGCATCGCGGCGGGATCGTTGTGGGTGGCCGATTGCGGCGCGGGCACGGTCAACCGGATCGACATTGCGAGCGGCAAGCTTGTCGCCGCGATCTACACCGGGATCGCCAACCCGAAGGGTGAATTGAACGTCGCAGCCGGCGGCGGTTCGGTCTGGGTGGCGAACAACCCCAATGGGGAAGTCGCGCGCATCGATCCTGCCACCAATACCATTATGGCGCGCATCACGGTCGATCCGGGTACCTGGTACCTCGCATTCGGCCTGGGCAAGCTCTGGGCGGTCAGCGCCGACCAGCAGAGCCTCCAGCGCATCGATCCCGCGACGAACACGGTGACGGGGCGCACGGCGCTCGGCAAGACGCCGGGCTTCCTGGCGGCGGGCGAGGGCGCGGTCTGGGTGCAGGAGCAGGGCGACGGCACCTTGGCGCGCGTCGATCCCGAGAGCGTGACGGTGACCACCCGCATCAAGGTGGGGGACAACCTCAAGTGGGGCGATATCGACACCGGTGACGGCAAGGTCTGGTTGCGCACCACCGACGACCAGGTCTTCGCTGTCATCGACGCGGCGACCAACGCGATTTCGGCGCGCTGGGGCAAGGCTGCGGGCAGTGGCGCGTTGCGCTTCACACCCGAGGGCGTGTGGACCACGGCGCACGACGAGCACACCTTGAGCTGGTGGCCTCGCGCGCTCCTCCAGAACCCGCCTGGGAACTGATCTGAAGCTCCGCGCAGCGCGAGACGCGTTCTGCCTCGCCACATGGCCCTTGCGGCCTTCCAGCGGCGTCTGGGAGGCCGTTTGCCTTTGCGAGGCTTCAGGGATGTTGAGACGGGGCCGACAAGGCCTGACGCGCACGCCTGTCACGGCGCTGCGAACGTGCCTTAATCTTGCGGGTCCCCCAGAGGGAAAGCACCTAGCGATTTCAGGTTTGGAGCAAGGAGGGGGCGGTAAGTCCCTCGTTTCATTCCATTCCCTTGGGCTGAAGCCCGATGGAAGGAAGTGGCTCCGAGTAGGATTATAACTAAAATTTTGTATTATATTGAAATATAGTATAAAAATTTACAAATTTTTATCAATGAAATGACGGGTTCCCCCGAAAATTCCCTCACTAGGGGGCGGAAAGGGGCGAATGCCGCTGGATGACGACACGCCGGGCAAAATTTTCAGCCATGCCATCTTTTGTCCGCGATGCGCCGTGTTTGGACCGGCTACTCGCGGCATCTCGTCGAACCATCGATTGTGTTGCGTCCCGGGCTCTTGGCTCCGTGGTAAGCATCATCGGAGGCATCAATGGCAAATTCAATCGGTTTGGACGGGTCAAAAAAGACCAGGGCGATCTGCGTGGTCGATACCGAAGGGCGGCGGGTTTGGAGAGGAAGCTGGCCAACTGATCACGCTTCGATTTCGAAGCTCATCTCCAGCTATGGTAGTGCTGACGCGACGCTAGGCGTCGAAACTGGAGCGATCACACCATAGCTTGTGCACGACCTGCGTGCCAGCCAGGGCTGGGATGGAAGCCTGCTCCTCAGCGCATCGTTGCGCGCGCGAGGAGGGGGGCAGGCTTTGCATATCAGTATCGGCGATGACTGATTTAATTGCATCCACCGTATCGGAAAGCATGGTCGTTTAACCCAGGTTAAGCTTCGGAAACCTGCCGAGATTTGCGTCGTTGTTTGCAGAACGGGGGATGGCGTCCGGGTTAATGCTCGGCCCTTGATCAAGCGAGGCTCCACCTGGGGTCTGCGCCAATCGCGTTGCTGGTGAAAAGGAGTAAGCACATGAGTTCAATTCGTTATGCGCTGGCGGCGCCATTCTTTGGTGCAGCACTGGTTCTATCTGTCCCGACCTGGATCTTCATGCACGCCGGAAGCCTCATCGTAGGGAAGGGATCCTCATCGTAGGGAAGGGATAACGCAATGCACCGCAGCCACCTACCCGCCCAGAAGCGCAAGGCCCGAGCAGGAATCTTCGTCGTTGCAATCCTGACTGCCATCGTCGTCGTCATCTTCGTGGGCCGCAACATCTGGCATGCCGAGGTGCAGCACGAAGATCACATGCAGCACCCTGCCGCTGCGAGCGCTTCCCCCTCCGGAACTGGCAATGGGCCGGTATAGCAACGAGAACAGGATGACGATCCAGTCACTGGAAGAGGAATTTCGCGCCCGGATCGAGGACCCTGCGTTTCCTTGCGTCGGTGCCAAATCGGCGCTGGCGAAAGGAACGTTGAAGGTTCTGCATGCCTGCGATCTGACAAGTGCATGGAATGACGTGATCATTCACCGCGAACTGCTGGCCTGGAGCCGTGACTATCGCGAGGGGCCGGAAGGCCTTCGCAGCCTTGCCGTGGTATTCGAGGGGCCGCTCGATTTAAGCGAGGCACGGTTCGAGGCGGCGATGTGGGACCGTATCCAGTCTTTTGCCGACAAGGACGCCTGGCTCGGTCAGCCTTACGACGAGGCAGTCAGTGCGGATCCGGGAGATCCGCATTTCTCGCTCAGCTTCGGCGGCAGCGCGTTTTTCGTGGTCGGCCTGCATCCCAACGCGTCCCGGCCCGCGCGGCGTTTCCCTCGCCCCGCGCTCGTCTTCAACCTGCACGACCAGTTCGAGCGTCTACGGGAGGAAGGTCGCTATGAACGTATGCGCGAACGAATCCTCGAACGCGACGCGGCGATTGCCGGTTCGGTCAACCCGATGCTGGCCCGCCACGGCGAGATCAGCGAGGCGCGCCAGTACAGCGGACGCATCGTGGAAAGCGACTGGTCATGCCCGTTCCGGGATCCACGAGCATGAACGGGCCGCAAGTCATCCCGCCGCGCAGCGGCACGGCCTTCCCGCTGCGCGCGGGGCAGGTGCTCACCGTCACCGACGCCTTGGGCTGCCAGGTGGCCGATCTTCTCGCTTTCGCGGCAGATGACGTGCACGAGGTCATCTCCAATGGCCGCACGTTCGATTATGAAGAGACGGTCAGATTGACCACCGGGAACCGGATCTGGTCCAACCGCTCGCGTGTGTTGCTGGAGATCGTTGAAGACACTGTCGGGTGCCACGACTTCCTGCTCACCCCATGCAGCGAGGCGACCTTCCGGCATTTCTATCCCGAAAGTCCGGTCCATCGTGGTTGCTTCGGCAATCTGGCCGAGGCTCTCGCGCCCTATGGGGTCGAGCCCGATGCGATCCCGGTCGCCTTCAATGTGTTCATGAACGTGCCCATCGACGGGGCCAGCGGACGACTGGAAGTGCTCCCTCCGCCGAGCAAGGCCGGCGATTTCATCCGCCTTCGCGCGGCGCAGGACTGCGTTATCGGGCTCACCGCCTGCTCCGCCTATGCGTCTAACGGCGGAACGTTCAAACCGATTCAGTACGAAATTGGTGCGGGATAAACGCCGTTTGCGGACACCCTGAAACTCCCGATCGTGACACCGGGGACCGGCTGCTTCAATTACCAACCGGGCAGATGCGTGGGCGCCGCTCGCCAAGCCGAAGCAATCCGGCGCTCGTGCTGCCCGAGATGATCGATCCGCTGACCTGCGCGCCCGCATCGATCAGCCCTTGCCGGGATGTGATTGTCAGGATCGGCCGGTTTACGGTTGCGCTTTGGTGGGGTGATGTCCGCCAATTGAGATGAGCGCAAGCAGTAGGTCGCAGGTGCAGGGGGGCCCGATCACCTCATCAGACGACCGGCAGGCTCTGGTCGGCGAACCCCCAACCTTTCAGGGTGCTTGCCCTCTCGACGAGCGTGGCGGCGTCGCGGATGGTGAAGGGGTGGGCATCCTTCATCCTCTCAAGTTCCTCCCAGCCGATCGGCACGGCGACAGGGGCATTGTCCCTTGCGCGGGCGGAATAGGGAAGCACGGCGGTGGACCCGCGCTGGTTGCGCAGCCAGTCGATGAAGATGCGGCCCTTGCGTTTTGCCTTGCTCATCGTCGCGACGTAGCGATCAGGCTCGGCCAGGCTCATGGCTTCGGCAAAGCGGCGGGCAAAGTCCTTATGAGTTTTCCAGTCGTGCCCTCGCTTGAGCGGCACCACGACGTGGACGCCCTTGCCGCCTGACAGCATCGCGAAGGTCACGAGGCCAAGATCCGCAAGCCGCGCCCGAATGTCTTTCGCCGCGGTTATGCATTCTGCAAAATCGAGCCCCTCGTCGGGGTCGAGATCGAAGATCAAGCGGTCGGGCTGTTCCACCGCGTCGGCTTTCGCTCCCCAGCCGTGAAATTCGATCGTGCCCATCTGGACGCAGCTCAACAGCCCATCGACATCGCGGAGGTAGATGTAATCTTCCGAGCCGCCGTCTTTCTCCCTGATGGGCACATGACGGACATGCTCGCCGAACGTGCCGCTATCGTGTTTCTGGAAGAAGCACTTCCTGGCGCGGCCCTGCGGGCAGCGGACCAGGCTGATCGGCCGGTTCGCGGCAAAGGGCAGCATCAGCGGAGCCACGGCGGTGTAGTAGTCGGCGAGGTCTCCCTTGGTCTCTCCGCTACCGGGGAAGATCACGCGGTCACGGTTGCTGATCTTCACGGTGGTTTCCGGCTTTGGCACCGGCTGGGGTTTTTCGGCTGTCACGGCTGCGGCCTTCTTGTCGCCCCTGAGGCCCAGAAAACTGCCGTGGCGGACGCGGCCTTCGCTTGTGAATTCGGTAAAGGCCACCTCGGCCACCAGCTTGGGCGTAACCCAGCTTGCGCCGCGCGCATCGGCGCGGTCGACCTCGAGCGGCGGTGTCTTGCGCGAAAGGGCCTCCAGTCGGGAAGCGATGTCCGCAAGGCTGTCGGTATCGAAGCCGGTTCCGACCTTGCCGCGATAGACGAGTGTCTTGCCCTCGTACTGACCCAGCAGCAGCGAGGAGAAGGGGCGCCCCTTGGCGCTCGATTTCGACCAGCCGACGATCACGAATTCCTGGCGGCGCGTACACTTCACCTTGACCCAGCTCTTCGTGCGGCGCCCGCGATAGGGCGCATCGACGCGCTTGGCGATAATCCCTTCCTGTCCCGCCGCACACATCGCTTCATAGAGCTTCTCGCCCGTCCCGATCAGATGATCCGCGACGAAAACCGGCGGCTCGGATTCCGCCATCAGCGCTTCGAGCCGCTCCTTGCGTTCGATGCTGGGCAGGCTGGCCATGTCCTCTCCGTCCAGCGCGAGGAGGTCGAAAGCGTGGAATTCAAGCGCATCACCGCTCGTCTGGCTGCCATTGCCGCGTTTGAGCACGGACTGAAGGCGCGAGAAGTCGGGATTGCCGTTCGGCCCCCGCGCGACGATTTCGCCATCGATCAGGCAAGGCGGCAGATCGAGCGCGGCGATGTGGCTGGCGAGCGGGGCGAACTTGTCGGTCCAGTCCAGGCCGCTCCGGGTATAAACGACGACCCGATCGCCCGCCGCCGCGATCAGCGCCCGGTAGCCGTCGAACTTGATCTCGTACATCCACTGGTTCCCGGCGGGCACGCTATCGACCAGCGTGGCGAGCTGGACTGGCCGGAAGCCGGGTGGTTGCGGCCGTCGCCTTGCGGTCTTGCTCGGCGGCGTCTTCTTCGCGTTGCGCGCGGCCGACGTCGCCATGACTTTCGCGAACTCGCTGTCTTTCCTCCCCTCCAGCGAAACGACGCCTTCCTTATCGGTCTCGATCTCAGCCATCGTCCGGCCGGTAAGGACACTGGTCAGCCCCTGATCGGTCAAGGCATCGCCTGATTGGGAATAGGCGTCACTGACCTTGCGCAGCAGCCAGTTCTCCCGCTTTTCGCCGGGCCTAGGCTTCATGCGCACGAGCAGCCATTCGCCTTTCATACGCTCGCCGTCGAGAGTGAAGTGGAGATGCCCTTCGTCGAGGTCGCTGGCGCTCTTGCCTGCGACAGGTGCCCATGTGCCGCGGTCCCACAGCATCACGGTGCCGCCACCATATTCGCCCTTGGGAATACCACCTTCGAATTCGCCATAGGAAAGGGGGTGATCCTCCGTGCGTACAGCCAGTCGTTTGTCGTCGGGATCGGCGCTCGGTCCCTTGGTAACTGCCCAAGATTTGAGCACGCCGTCGATCTCGAGCCGAAAATCCCAGTGCAGCCGCCTTGCGGCATGCTTCTGGACGACGAAGCTGTTCCCGCCGCCGCGACCGCGTTTTCCGGCCGGCTCCGCCGTTTTCGCGAAGTCGCGCTTGCGGTTGTATTCCGAAAGCAGATCGGCAGCGGGGTTCGTTTTGCTCACGGTCTGTTCGCATCCTTCCGGCTTTGCCCTGGCTCCTCGATTCGCCGATCCCGGCTCCAGTCGCCTTCCAGGAAATGGAGAACCGTGAGCATTACCACACTGACAAGCGCGCAGATCGTAACCAGCGGCCACTGGCCAGCACCGCAGGCGATCCCGATCACGGCCGTCAGCCACAGGTGAGCGGCGGTGGTCAGATTGTGCAGCTTGCCCCTGGCGAAGACCACCAGCGCGCCGCCAAGAATGCCGACGAAAGCGCCCGTAGCCTCGAAAATGCGCAACGGGTCCATCCGCGATCCCTGACCCTGATCGAACTGCAGGTACAGTGCGATGACCGAGACAGTCATGGCGGCTGCCGACACGCATATAAGCCCATGGGTTCGTAGGCCTGCCGCATAGCCGCGCATTTCCCGATCGAGGCCAAGCAGCGTGCCGAGCACGGCCGCTGTACCGAGGCGCAGCAGCAGTTGCCAATCGATGCCATGGAGCGGAACGGAGCTGTTCAACTCCATCGATCAGGCCCGCTTGCGCGCACGAGCGGCGGAGGACGAAGTCTCTTTCTTCGCAGCGCCTTTCTTCGCGGTGCTTTCCCTCGGAGAACTGGTCTTTTGCCCCCCCCGCTTGGGGGCAGCATCGCCGCCAACGGATTTCTTGAGCGCGGCCATCAGGTCGATGACGTTGCCATTGGACGCTGCGGGCTCCTCCACATCCTCGAGAATGCGTTTGTTGGTCTTCGACTTCGCTTTCTTGTCGATCAGGCGGTGAAGCGCATCGACATAGCGGTCGTGGAATTCGGCGGGCTTGAAGGGAGCGGTCTTCTTTTCGATCAGGCTCGCCGCCAGATCGAGAAGATCGGCATCGGGCTTGGTGTCCTCGATGTCGCGGAAATAGCCCTGCGCCTTGTGAACTTCGTCGGCGTAGCGCAGCACTTCCATCACCAGTCCGCGCCCGCAAGGCTTGATCGAGACGAGCTGCTCGCGCCCGCGAACGGCAAGCTGGCCGAGACCGACCTTGCGGGTCTGGCGCAACGCCTCGCGCAGCACGGTATAGGCTTCTTCGGCCAGATCATCGGCCGGGACGATGAAATAGGGCTTTTCGTAATAGAGCACGTCGATCTCGTCGGCATCGACGAACTGGACGAGCTCGAGCGTCTTGCGGCTCTCGATCCTGACCGCCTCGATCTCTTGCTCATCGAGCAGGACATAGCTGCCTTTGGAAACCTCGTATCCCTTGATGATCTCCTCCCGGTCCACTGGTCCGACGCCGGGTGCGACCTTTTCATAGCGGATGCGCTTGCCGCTGGGTTCATGGATCTGATGGAAGGCGATCGCGGCGCCCGAACGGGTGGCGGGATAGACCTCTATCGGGATCGAAACGAGCGCCAGACGGATCTGGCCTTTCCAGTATGCTCGGGCGGGCATCGGCGAGTCCTTTCTCGCCATCACAAGCCGAATCAGGCCACTTTTGTTCCCGGAATGGCCAGGTCAGGCAGTCGAGCGCAGAAGGGGGTGTGTTCTGGGAGCGGCATCGCGGGAAACGACGACCTTGGGCGGCAATTGAAAGGGAGCCGGGCGGACCGGCTCCCCTCGGCGGTGCCTTGGACATGTCAAAATGCGGGATAGCTGATCCCGTAATAGCCATAGACAGTCCGCCCGTAATCGTCGGTATATTCGGGGGCGTCGGCCTCGCGAAAATGGGGAGCGTTTTCGATCTGCTCCTTGCTGATATTCACCACATAGCCGCCCTTTTCCGTGTCATACGAGAGCATATCCCAGGGAAGCGGATAGTGATCGCTGCCAAGGCCAAAAAGCCCGCCAAACTCCAGCACGGCATAATCGGCTTTGCCTGATCGCTTGTCGACCATGAAGCTGCGGACGCTGCCGAGGCGTTCACCCTGCTGGTTGTAGACGGTCGTGCCTTCCACCTTATCGGAAGCGATGAGGCTGCGTGTCTCGTTGCGTTCCAGTGTATCACCCATGATCTTCTCCTCAAAATGACGATGCAGCGTTGCGCTGCGACTTGTCTTGAAGAAACGGGACACGGCCACCGATCGTTCCGCAATTCGTTGCCCATTCCCTTGCTTGCGACAAACCGGTCCTGCCTTGTGTCAGGCCGATGCTCGGATAGCATTCCGGGGCCTGACCGCGGTGCGTGAAGGAAATCGTTCTTCGCAGCGCGCGCTCTTACAGGCGGAGTTGCAATCGCGTGGCGCTAATGGCCGGAAGCAAGGAACCTGTCCGGCCAAAATCATTATGATCAATGTTAATCAGCCTGATTGGCGATGACACGGTTATGTGGTTTAAAAATTAGACGTTTCAATTAGTTGTATTTTGAAATGGTGCGGATTGGAACAAACCAGACGGCCTGGTGAGGGGAACTATTACTTAGCGTCGCGCCTTTAATCCTCACCCGGAGTTACGCGTCATGTTGAGCGGAAGTACGGAGCTTCGAAAGGAACATCATGCGTATTGCACAGGTCGCGCCTCTAGCGGAAAGCTGCCCCCCCAAACTCTATGGGGGAACCGAACGGGTCGCCCATTTCCTGACCGAAGAACTCGTGAAACAGGGGCACGATGTCACCCTGTTTGCGTCAGGCGATTCCGTCACATCGGCACGGCTTGTTTCTTGCGTTCCGCGCGCCCTGCGTCTCTCGAGCGACGTACGAGATTTTACGCCTTACCATGTCGCGATGGTGGAGAAGGTCCGCCAGCGCCTCAAAGATTTCGATATCGTCCATTTTCATATCGACATGTTTCATTGCCCGGCCATTCGCACCTGGTCCTGCCCAACGCTCACGACCCTGCATGGTCGCCTCGACATGCCGGATCTCTTTCCCTTTTACGAAGTGTTTCGTGACGTGCCGCTGATTTCAATTTCCAATGATCAGCGCCGTCCGCTACCGCCTGTCAACTGGGTCGATACGGTCTATCATGGTTTGCCGCCGCAGCTTCTGCCCTTCAATCCTCATGGCGGTGACTATCTGGTGTTTTTGGGGCGTATCTCACCCGAAAAGCGCCCCGATCGTGCGATTGAAATCGCCGTGCGCAGCGGTCTGCCGCTCAAAATCGCCGCCAAGATCGATCGCGTCGATCTGGACTATTGGCACGGGACAATCGAACCCATGGTCAAGGCCCATCCCAATATCGAGTATATCGGTGAAGTTGATGAGGCGGGTAAGGCCCAGTTGGTCGGCAACGCCGCGGCCTTGCTGTTCCCGATCGACTGGCCGGAGCCCTTTGGACTCGTCATGATCGAGGCCATGGCCTGCGGCACACCCGTTATTGCCTGGCGCAACGGTTCGGTGCCGGAAGTGATGGACGATGGTGTCACGGGCCGTGTCGTCACCACTACCGAGGAAGCGGTCCACGCCATCTACGAGGTATTGCGCCTCGATCGTGCGGTCGTGCGTGCCCGGTTCGAAGAGCGGTTTACCGTTACCCGCATGGCCAATGATTATGTGCGGCTCTACGAGCAGCTGATCAAAGGCAGTTTCCTGCCAGGCCCCCCCCTTGAGCGTATGGCAGTACCGGCAGTCCCGCTGCTGGATGCTGCTTGACCGGGCCGATGCCGGAGCGGCAAACCCAGGCAGAGACGGCGGCCTCGGCAAAGATTGAGGCGCAGGTCCAGCGAGATGAAGCAAAGGTAGCCGACGCGCAATTCTTCGTGCCGCCATCCGCCTCCATTCAGGAGCGGCAGCCGCGTGCCTTGCGCAGTGGGGACGCCTTTGCGCTGTTCGACACGCATGGCGACGCGCTTGGCGCCATGCATGGACCTGAGGGCGTCTATTATCGCGACACCCGGCACCTTTCCTATTGGCGCCTTACACTGTGCGGCGAATATCCGATGCTGCTCGGCTCCTCCATGGACGACCGGGTCGATGCGCTCATCGTCGATCTTACCAATCCGGACATCGTAGGGCGGGACAAGACTCTGATCACGAACGATGCGATACACATAAATCGCACCAAATTCCTGTTCGAGAACCGGATGCACGAGCGGATCGCGATCCGCAACTTCGATGAAGAGGCGCACCATGTTCGGATCGAAATCACCATGGGCAGCGACTTCAAGGACATGTTCGAGGTGCGCGGTACCCATCGCTCGCGGCGAGGGGACAAGCTCGCTCCCCATTTCCCCGACGGCAAGATCGTCCATCGTTATCGCGGCCTTGACGACGTCGAGCGCAAGACGATCATTGCCTTTTCGCCGCACCCGGCGATGCTTCAGGAGCATAGGGCGGAATTCCATCTCGACCTTGCTCCGGGCGAGCGCCGCGTTCTGTTCTGTGCGATCAGCTTCGAGGACGAGCATGAACTGCCGGCCGATCAGGCATTCCTGCAATGTTACCGGGCGCTGCGCCAGCGTCGCCGCTCTCGCAACCAGCAGCGCCCGCGCATCGCCTCTACCAATGCCGGTTTCGATGCCATGGTGTCACGCGCCGTCTCGGATCTTGCAACGCTGACCAGCACCACGGCGGATGGGCTGTGCGCCTATGCCGGCATCCCCTGGTACTGCACCTTGTTTGGCCGGGATTCGCTGATAACGGCGCTCGAACTGCTCTGGTTCGATCCTGCCTTTGCGCGCGGGACGCTGCTGCGACTGGCCGAATTGCAGGCCACCGAGGATGATCCGCTGGCGGATGCGGAGCCGGGCAAGATTCTGCACGAGACGCGTCAAGGCGAAATGGCCAATCTGCGCGAGGTGCCGTTCGGCCTCTATTACGGCAGCGTCGATTCAACGCCGCTGTTCATCCACCTTGCAGGCGAATATCTGCGCCGCACCGGCGACATGGCGGCTATCGACCGGCTGTGGCCGCATCTGCAGGCGGCGCTTGGCTGGCTCGACGACTATGCCGATCGGGACGGCGACGGCTTTCTCGAATATGGCGCGCGCAGCGGGGACGGCCTTCGCAATCAGGGCTGGAAGGACAGTTTCGACGCCATTTCCCATGCGGACGGCAGGCTTGCCGAGGGACCGATCGCGATCGTCGAGATGCAGGCCTATGCTTATGCCGCGTGGCGGGCAGCGGCGGCGATTTGTGCCTCTCGCGGCGATGATGCCGGCGCCTCCCACTGGAAAGACAAGGCGCGGGACATGAAGCGCCGGTTCGCCGAGACCTTTTTCGATCCGGAGCTTGGCTGCTACATATTGGCGCTCGATGGCGAGAAAACGCCATGCCGCGTGGTCGCTTCCAATGCCGGCCATGCCCTGCTGATGGGGATTGCGACCCCGGATCATGCCGATGCCGTCGCCCAGCGGCTGATGGCGCCGGACTGCTTTTCCGGATGGGGCATCCGCACCCTGTCGCGCAGCGAGAAGCGCTATAACCCGATGAGCTATCATAATGGCTCGATCTGGCCGCATGACAATGCCCTGATCGCCGCTGGCTTCGCGCGCTATGGCAGACACGCGGATGCGGGACGTGTTCTTTCCGCCCTCTCAGCAGCCACCGCCTATTTCGATCAGAACCGGTTGCCGGAATTGTTCTGCGGATTTGTGCGCAAGCGGGGGCGAGCTCCTATCCTCTATCCGGTGGCCTGTGCCCCGCAGGCATGGTCAAGCGCATCTCCGCTGTTCCTGGTCCAGGCCGTACTCGGAATGGACATCGACCATCGCAGCACGATCATCTTCAATGGCCCACAACTGCCCGACTGTCTGTCTGCTCTGACTATAGAGCGGATCGGCTGCGGCGCGGGCACCGTCGATCTCGACATCCAGCAGGTCGGCCACGCCACCAGCGTCTTTGTTAAACGGCGAAGCGGTGGAATTACAGTCAACACCTTCAGTTGACCCGGCCACAGGCAGGAGATGAGCTATGCCCAGAGGCGGGCTTTGATGATGTGACCGCCCGGTTGCCGTCGCGGATTGGGATGGCTGCTGACGGTCTTCGCTGCGGTCGATTATCTGACGCGAGGCGTGGATCATCTCAATTTCCCCGGGGTCGGGTGGAACGTTCAGGCCCCGGCTCCCGTTCCCCAAATGACAAGGAGGCGACCGATGAGCGATCCCACGAGGCAGGACGAAAACACCGTTCACTATGAAGGGCCGGCAGGCGGCTGGGGATCGCTGAAAGGCATCAGCCGCATCTACGGCAAGGAATGGGCCACCCCCGCCACGCTTGAGACGCTGGCGCGGCAAAACAAGCCTGGCGGCTTCATGTGCGTGTCCTGCGCCTGGACCAAGCCCAAGCATCCCCACGCCTTCGAGTTCTGCGAGAATGGCGCCAAGGCGACCTTGTGGGAGCTCACCAGCCGCCGCTGTGGACCCGATTTCTTTGCGGAGCATAGCGTCACCGAGCTTCAGGATTGGAGCGACTATGATTTGGAGCAGTCGGGCCGGCTGACTCATCCGATGCGCTACGATCCTGCGACTGACAAATATCTCGAAGTGAGCTGGGATGAGGCGTTCGAGGGGATCGCCACCGAACTCAAGGCCATCGATCCTAAGTCGGTGATCTTCTACGCCTCAGGCCGAGCCAGCCTGGAGACCAGCTATCTTTACGCGCTATTCGCGCGGCTGTACGGCCACAACAACCTGCCCGACAGTTCGAACATGTGCCACGAGACGACTTCGGTGGGGCTGAAGAAGGTCACCGGATCGCCGGTCGGCACGTGCGTACTCGACGATTTCGATAAGTGCGACGCGATCTTCTTTTTCGGCCAGAACACGGGACAGAACAGCCCGCGCTTCCTCCATCCGCTGCAAGACGCTGTGCGTCGGGGCTGCCGCATCGTCACTTTTAATCCCGTGCGGGAGAAAGGCCTGATTGCCTTCGCCAATCCGCAGGAGCCGGCGGCGATGCTGGCAGGCAAGGAGACGCGCATCTCCGAGCTGTTCCTGCAGGTTCGCCCGAGCGGCGACATCGCCGCCATGATGGGACTGTGCAAACATGTGATGGCGCGCGAGCGCAGCCACTTGGCCGAGGCCCATCGCCATTTGCTCGATCTCGACTTCATCGGCCAACATTGCCACGGTTTCGACGATTTCGTCGAACGGATCGACGCGACGGGGTGGGACGAAATCGAGCGCGAGAGCGGTATTGCGCGCGCCGATCTGGAGAAGGCGGCCGACATCTATTGCGATGCGCACAAGGTGATCGGCATCTACGGCATGGGCGTCACCCAGCACGTCCATGGTTCGCAGACCATTGGCATGTTCGTGAACTTCCTAGCGCTGCGCGGCAATCTCGGGCGCGAGGGCGCTGGCATCTCGCCGGTGCGCGGTCATTCGAACGTTCAGGGCCAGCGCACCGTCGGCATCTCCGAGAAACCGGAACTCGTGCCGTACGACAAGCTCAAGGACCTGTTTGGCTTCGATCCGCCCCCCGAGAAGGGCATGGCGACGGTGGAGGCGTGCAAGGGTATTCTCGACGGCAGCGTCCACGCCTTCATCGGCTTGGGTGGCAATTTCGTCCGTGCGATCCCGGAGCGCGGTAAGATGGAAGAAGCCTGGCGGAAAATGTGGGCGACGGTCCAGATCGCGACCAAGCTCAATCGCAGCCATCTCATCAATGGCAAGGCCGCCTGGTTGCTCCCTTGCCTCGGCCGCAGTGAAAAGGACATGCAGGCAAGCGGCGCGCAGACCGTGACCATGGAAGACAGCCTGTCGATGATCCATGGCTCCCGCGGGCATCGCAAGCCCGCGAGCGAGCATCTCATGTCCGAACTCGCGATCATAGCCGGAATTGCCAAGGCGACGCTGCCGACCAACCCCAAGGTCAAATGGGACGAATGGAGGGGGGACTATGCCAAGGTCCGCGACCTGATCGAGGCGACCTATCCTGACAAGTTCGAGAAGTTCAACGAGCGGATGTTGACGCCGGGCGGCTTCTACAAGGGCAATCCCGCGCGTGAGCGGATCTGGAAGACCGAGAGCGGCAAGGTAGAGATCACCGTGCCGGACGGGCTGAATGCGTGCGGCTTCGCCGACAAGCCGGGCCGCTATCGGCTCATCACGCTGCGTTCCAATGATCAGTTCAACACCACCATCTACGGCTTTTCGGACCGAATGCGCGGGATTGAGGGGCGCCGCGACGTGCTGCTGATCAGCCTGGACGAGATGGCGAAGGCGAACCTTGCGGAAGGTCAGGTCGTCGCGCTCGAAACTGACGCCGAAGACGGCGTTCACCGCGAAGTCGCCGGGCTGACAGTTACCCCGTTCGATCTTCCTCCGGGCTGTGTCGGCGCCTACTATCCCGAAGCCAACCCGCTTGTGCCGCTCGACCACCACGACTGCCTATCGAAGACCCCGGCCTATAAATCGGTACCGGTACGGATCAGGCCATGATCCGCCCGGAATTTCCATCTGGCCTGCCCCTGATCGTGATACTTTCGCTGGCAATTGGCGGCGTATGCGCTCGTCATCGCCGTGAGCAAGCGCGCACGCAGAGGATGTGAATCATGAATCTGGTCTGGCCACACCTAAATTCGATCGGCATCGGGAAAGGCATGCGATGATCAAGGCACTTCCTCTTAACTGCACGCTCAAGGCAAACCCTTTGGAAAGCTCCTCAACCGATGCGATGCTGGCGGTGGTGTCGGAGGCCTTCCGCGCCAAGGACGTCGCGGTGAGCGAGGCCGTCCGCGTTGCGGCGTTGAATATCAAGCCTGGCGTCACGTCCGATGAGGGAGAGGGCGACAATTGGCCGGCCCTGCGCACTAAGATGCTCGCCCATGACATTCTCATCCTGGGCGGTCCGATCTGGATGGGGCAGATCGGCAGCATAGCCAAGCGCGTGCTCGAGCGCATGGACGCCTTCCTTTCCGAGGTGGACGACAATGGCCGGATGCCGAGCTATGGCAAGGTTGCGGTTGCCGCGATCGTTGGCAATGAGGACGGGGCGCATTTCTCATGCGCCCAGATCTTCCAGGCGCTCAACGATGTGGGTTGGACAATACCCGCGAACGGCGCTTGCTACTGGGTGGGCGAGGCCATGGGATCGACTGATTTCAAGGACCTTGATGCGACACCCGAAATGGTGAGCAAGATGGCCAAGATGATGGCGGCCAACGCTGCGCATCTGGCCGGGCTGCTCGCCGGCCACAATTATCCCCAATGAAGCCTGATGCGGTTCGGCGCCTGGAACGGCACGCCTCGCTGGGCCTCACCGAAACGCATGACTTGCGGACCGGAAACGTGCCATGGCGCGAGGCTGATTGGAAATTGCCGGCCAGCGACGCTTTTCCGTCCGAGCAGGTAGATGTCGCGATCCTGGGATGCGGGATCGTCGGGGCCATCATCGCCGACCGACTCAGCGGCGCAGGTCGCCGGATCGCGATGTTCGACCGGCGCCCGCCCGGCTGCGGCAGCACCGCCGCTTCGACCGCGCAGATCATGTGGGCGATGGATGTGCCTATGAGCCATCTCTCCCAGACCATCGGTGAGACCGAGGCGGCCCGGCGATGGCGGCGCGTCCATGAAGCCGTGCGGAGGCTTGGCGAACGCGTCGACGAACTGGGCATCGAGAATGGGCGGCATGAATGCCCGACCCTGTATCTGGCGGGCGATGTCCTCAACGAATCCGGCTTGTCCGAGGAAGCGCGGATGCACCGGCGTCATGGCCTTCCCTCCGATCTCCTCGAAGCGCAGGCCGTCGCGCGGCGCTTCGGCATCGCGCCCCGGGCAGCGATCGTCTCGCAGGGCGGATTTGATATCGATCCGGTCCGCACGTGTCTCGCCATGCTGGGTCGCGCCAGAGCGGCGGGCGCAAGCCTGACCTGGCCCGTTGATGTCGTGGCACTCCATCCCGCCCAGGACGGTATCCTGATCGAGGCGGCCGACGGTCGGCGCTGCCATGCACGCGATGTCATTTTGGCGACGGGATATGAACGCGCAACTTTTTTCCTGCCGCCCGCCTTTCGCCTCCATTCCACATTCGCCATCGCAACCTTACCTGGCACCGCCCCACTCTGGCGCGAGGGCGCAATGCTCTGGGAGGCCGCTGATCCCTATATGTATATGCGGACCGACCGGCTTGGCCGGATCATCGCAGGCGGCGAAGATATCGATCACGCCGAGGGCCACGGCCGGAACGCCCTCATCGGTGCGAAGGCAGGCAAAATCGCCGCCAAGCTGCAAGCCTTGCTGGGGAGCGGACCCATCACCATCGAACGGCAATGGGCGGCGACCTTCGGATCCTCGCCCGACGGGCTACCCGCGATCGGGCAGGCAGCAGCCATGCCACACGTCTGGCTGGCTGCTGCCTTCGGCGGGAATGGTATCGCGTTCGCAAGCCTGGCAGCGGATATCTTGGAACATGAGCTGGGCGGGCGGGAGGACCCCGACCGAAACTGCTTCTGTCCCTATCGGTTCGGATGACGGACGAACGGCTCGAGACCGTGTCCGCGTAGCCGTTGCGATCGGCCAGCGCCTTGCCGATTTCTTCTTCCTCGAGCAAAGCCGTTGATGCAGCGTCCGACGACCGGCGGATGGAGTTTTCTTCGAAGGGGGCGACCAGTCCGCCGGAGAGAAAATGGTGATGATCGGCATGCGAGCCGCAGTCGGCGCGCGTCATCTTCATCCGGTCGATGTGGTCGACGTTCCCAAATGGGTGTCGGCGGTGCCGCTAATGTCTATGTGCGGCACCAACGGCTGCGAGATCGACAATGATCAATCTCCTTTGTGAGCAGCGTTCATTGCTGCGAGGGATAATCCTCGGGTTTGACCGTGCCGACGTTCGGACGGTCCTCGACCTTCTCGGGTTTCTGTCCACCCGGCGTTGGGCTGGCATCGCCGCCGGCATCGGGCCGTGCATCGCCAAGCGGGCCGTGCGGGGTGGCCTCTTGCTCGCTCTTTCCTTTGGTTTCTTCGGTCATCATCGGATCCTTCCTTCGGTTCAGTAGCGGCCGTCTCGCGCGTTGCTGCGTCCAGCGCCGTCGCGCCCGGCGCGCGTATCGTCTTCCTCGCCCTTGCGGGTCATAGCATCCGGATCATGGTAATCAGGAGCACAGCCGCCGCTCAGCGGATCGCGTCTGGCCTCGCGGTCGAGCGTGCCCCTCGACCGGCGCGCCGCGCCTCCGGGCCGCTTCTCGGTCGAGATGTTGGGATTGCGGGATTGTTGCGTCGGGAGTTCGCTCTTGCGCCGGGCCTTATCCATGGGCCGACTCCTTATCCGCATGCGGCTCCTTGCCGAACGCCTTGCGCAGCTCGTCCTTGGCTTCCTCAAGCACCTTGCGCTGACGCTTGCCGAGATTGTCGCCGGCGCGATTGATATAGAAAGTGAGCATGCCCATCGCCGACTGAAGTGGCGTGCCCTTGCGTCGCTTGCTGTGCTCGGCCGAGCGCTTGAGCGACTGCGCGATCTTCGCCGGATCGTCTTGCTTGAATACGCCCTCGTCGAGATCAAGTGCGTCACTATGTTCGGTCACGTCCTGCGACCATTTCTTCTTAGACATGTCCACGTCTCCAGATGCGGGTGCGGGTCAAAGATCGGCATCGGTGAGTTCGCGCGGCGTCGCGAGAACACTCATGCCTAGAGCCGTATGGCCCTGGTGCTTTCTCAAGAAACGCCGGCCGCCCCGGAAAGGTGCCCGGCGTCAAGCATTCCTTCCCAAATCCCGCCCGCATCGTCCAATTTGCGGCCAGCCACCCTTTGCCGGCGGGCGGTGGGCCTGACCGCAGGGACGGACAAACCAGCAGCTGGGTTCTTCTCACGCGATCAGAAGAAGGAAGAAGGTTAGGCCTCGGTCGCCGAGACGCTGGAGCCGATCCTGTCCGACGCGGTGACGCGCGCAGCTGCGTCCCTGCTCGAAGCGCAGGTTGCCGGACTCAGCATCGCCTTCGCGGAAAGCTGCACGGGCGTGTCTGTTGGCTTTGCTACTCACCGCGCTCGAGGGGGCGAGTGACGCCTTCGAGCGCGGTTTCATCGCCTACAGCAAGCTGCCCAAGTGTGATTTGCTGGGAGTCAGCCATTCCATGATCGGCAATTACGGCGCGGTCAACGAGGCGGTAGCGCGCGCGATGGCGCTGGGCGCACTTGCGCGCTCAAACGCGAGCCTCGCGATCGCTATTACCGGCTTCGCCGGACCTGCCGGACCAGGCGACGAGGCGGGCCTCGTCCATTTCGCCTGCGCCCTACACGGTATCGCGAGTCGGCACGGGGTAGAGCATTTCGGCGACATCGGGCGCAGTCCGGACCGCCTGCCTGCGCGTGGCGATGCTCGGCGATATGCCGGCCGCCGCCAGGCGGCGGCCGCGTGCCGTTAGTCAAAAGGATTCTCAGATGCAATGAAACTAAATAATTTAAGTCCATTAAATCAATTTCTTAGATATTATTCGCATTTTAGAGCGAAGCGTCATCTGTCCAGTTGGAATTGCCCATCAAAGGTTTCACATAACGTCGGTATCGAACATTCAGGGTGTTGCGACGAACAAGAGCATCGCGAGGGGCCAATCGACCCAGACAAGCTTCGCGGAGCAGCGACATTGAAAGTTTTCGGGAACGCTTTGTGCTGCGCTTGGTTGCGAAGGCAGGGAGGGCAAATTGAGCCAGCTATTCCAGCCAACGTCGAACACGCTTGCGCGACTGGCGCTCGTGGCCCTCGTCGCCGGCCCGCTGCTGCTCGCGATCATCGGCGGTGTCCTCGCCAGAAGCAAATACATGACCGGGGAGGGCCGTTTCGTGGAACAGGAGGTGCCTTTCAGCCACAAGCATCATGCAGGCGAGCTCGGCATTGATTGCCGCTATTGCCATACCGGCGTCGAGGTCCAGGCGGATGCGGTCGTGCCGCCAACCCATACCTGCATGACCTGCCACTCGCAGGTATGGACCAATGCATCGATGCTCGCCCCCCTGCGCAAAAGCCTTGCCGAGAACAGGCCGCTGGCCTGGAAGCGCGTAAACCGCATGCCCGACTACGTCTATTTCGATCACCACGTCCACGTGAAGAACGGCGTGCCTTGTGAGGCCTGCCACGGCGACGTGCGCGCCATGCCGCTGACCCGTCAGGCGGCACCGTTGACGATGGGCTGGTGCCTCGGCTGCCACACGTCGCCAGAGGATCATCTTGTCGCGCCCGCCCGTGTTTACGACAGCGCGCCATACGAAGGCCGCACGGCGAGGGACCGCGACTTCGCCCGGATGACGGTGGCCCGCCTAGCCCATCAGGGCCGCAACCTCACGGATTGCTCGACATGTCATCGCTGAGTCCCTCGCTCGACCGGCGCACGCTGCTGCGGATGATCGCTACCGGCGCCGCAGCGAGCGTGACGGGTTGCTCGGCTCCTAACGAGACCATCTACCCGTGGGTCGATCAGCCCGAGAACATGCTGCCGGGCAGCATTCGCCGCTATGCCACGGCGCTGCCATTCGCGGGCTATGGCCGCGGTGTCACCGGCCTTGTCACCGATGGGCGCCCGATCAAGCTTGAGGGCCTCGAAGCGCATCCCGCGAGCCTCGGCGCGACAGACCTTTTCACCGAGACGGCGCTGCTCGACCTCTACGATCCGCAGCGGCTGCAGGCGCCGCTTGGTCCCTCGGGGCCGGGAAGCTGGAGTGCGGCCGTAGCGTCGATCCGCGCGCGCCTCGAAGGGGGCGACGGCACCGGTCTTGCCTTGCTTACCGGGCGCGTGACCTCGCCCACGATCCTGCGCGAAATCGACGCGCTGCGCCGGCGCTTGCCCGCGATGAATCATGTCGAATGGGAGCCGATCAACGACGACGCGCAGCTTGCAGGCCTCGAACGGGCCACCGGCAAACGCCTGCTCGCTAGACCGCGCCTTGACGATGCCGACGTCATCGTTGCCCTGGGAGCGGACCCGCTGGGGACAGGGCCCGACCAAGTCGCCCTTGCCCGCGCCTGGAGCGCGCGCCGCCGTCGCTCCCCGCCGCCGCGGCTCTATTGCGCTGAACCCTCGCTCACCGCAACCGGGGCGATGGCCGACCGCCGGGTGAGCGTGACGAGCAGCGAGATGGCCGCGCTCTGCCACCATATCGCCGCAGCCCTTGGAAAAGGCGCGGGCGCACCCGCCCTTCCGCAAGCCGTGCTCGAATTCGCCGCCTCGGCGGCCCGCGACCTTGCAGAGGTCCCGAGCCGCGCACTCGTGCTCGTCGGCCAGGACCAGCCGGCCGACATGCACGCCTTCGCCGCCTGGCTGAACGGCGTGCTCCTGGCGCCGGTCGACTACATTGCCCCCATCGCATCCTCCGCATCCCACCAGGAGAGTCTGGCGGGGCTTACCGAGGCGATGCATGCAGGCAGTATCGACACGCTCGTCGTGCTCGGCGCCAACCCTGTCTATAACGCGCCGCCGGCGCTCGATTTCGCCGGCGCCATGCAGCGCGCGGCGCTGGCCGTCACCGCCGACGCCTTCCCGAGCGAGACTGGCGCTGAGGCCCACTGGCGCCTGCCGCTCAGCCATGCGCTCGAGGCGTGGAACGACTGGCGTTCCACCGATGGCACGGCCTCGATCGCGCAGCCGCTCGTGCGGCCGTTGTACGACACGCGCTCGGCCTCCGCGCTCATCGCCATGATCGGCGATCCGGCCGCCGATGCGGCCAGCCAGCACCGCGTGCGCGAGACCTGGCGCGACCTCGACGATGCGGCTTGGATAGGTGCAGTGGCGGCAGGCGTGGTTCCCGATACCGCCGTTACCCCCGAGGCGGCCGGGCCGACCGCGCGCGTATTGCCGCAAATACCGCCGGGGCGGGCAATGGAACTGCAGGTCCGCCCCTCGCCGACGCTGTGGGACGGACGGCGCGCCAGCAATGCCTGGGCACAGGAATGCCCCGATCCGATCACCAAGGAAGTCTGGGGAGCGAGCCTGCGCTGCCATGCCCAGGACATGGCTGGCTGGGGCGTGAGCGAAGGAGACCATGTCCGCGTCAGCGCTGGCGGCGAGGCGTTGACATTGCCGGTGCGCACGGCCTCCGGCCAGCGCCGCGGGGTCGTCACCATGCTGGCCGGTCACGGCCGCGCGCAAAGTGGCGCGGTCGCCGAGGGGATCGGGCAGAACGCCTGGAAGCTCGCGGGCAGCGGGGCAGTCGCGGTCGCCCGGGCCGGGTCGGGCAGGGCGCCGATCGACACCCAGAGTGTCTTCGCGCTCGACGGCGAGCTTGCCAAGATCTTCCCGATCGTGGCGCCGGGCGAGGCGCTGCCGACCAAGCCCGAGCAGCCGAGCTTGCTGCCCAATGGATCGCCCAAGGATTCGCCCGCGCCGCAATGGGCCATGGCTATCGACACGGACCTGTGCATTGGCTGCAATGCCTGCGTGGTCGCTTGCCAGGCCGAGAACAACGTGCCGGTGATCGGGCCCGACGAGATTGCGGCGGGGCGCGATATGCACTGGCTGCGCGTCGACCGCTACGAGGTGAGTGAGGAGGGCGCGACTGGTTTCCAGCCCGTCCCGTGCATGCAGTGCGAGAAGGCGCCTTGCGAGCCGGTCTGCCCGGTCGAAGCCTCCGTGCACAACTCCGAAGGGCTCAACCTGCAGGTCTACCACCGCTGCATCGGCACGCGCACGTGCGAGGCGAATTGCCCCTACCGGGTCCGCCGCTTCAATTTCTTCGATTATTCGCAGCGCTCAGTATGGGGCGATGACGAGGCCCAGTCGGTCTCGGCGCAGCGTAATCCCAACGTGACCGTGCGCGGGCGCGGCGTCATGGAGAAATGCACCTACTGCATCCAGCGCATCTCCACCGCCGAGCACGAGGCGGACGCGAACAATGCACCGGTGGGCAAGGTGACGACGGCCTGTCAGGCAGCCTGCCCCACCGGCGCGATCACCTTCGGCTCGATCGCGGACGTGGACAGCGAGGTCTCGAAGAGGAAGCGCGACCCGCGCCACTATGCGCTGCTGGAAGACCTCGGCACCCGACCGCGCACCACCTACCTTGCACGTACGGTGAACGACGGGCGCCGCCACGGGAAGGGCGAGGCGTGATGAAGCCGCACACGCGCCCCGAACATGGACGGCAATGGACGCTCCCCTCGGTCAGGACCTTGGGCGACGTCACCGAGATCGTGCTCGCGCCGCTGATGGACCGCAAGGCAGGGCGCAACTACTGGTTCGCCTTTGCCGCCAGCCTCGCCATCGCCGCCGTGGGAGCGACCGCGATCGGCTGGTCGATCGCGGTGGGGCCGGGGCTCTGGGGCAACAACACCTCGGTCGTCTGGGGCTTTCCCATCGCCAACTACGTGTGGTGGATCGGCATCGGCAACGCAGGGACGCTGATCTCCTCGCTGCTGTTGCTCACCCGACAGGACTGGCGCGCGTCGATCAACCGCTTTGCCGAGGCGATGACGCTGTTCGCTGTCTCGATGGCGGGGATCTTTCCGATCCTGCACTTGGGGCGGCAGACCTACTTCTACTGGATGGCGCCTTATCCGAGCACGATGACCCTCTGGCCGCAATGGCGTAGTGCGCTCGTCTGGGATTTCTGGGCGATCCTTTGCTACCTGCTGTTTTCGGTTCTGTTCTTCTACGTTGGCCTCATTCCCGATCTAGCGGCCTTGCGCGACCGGTCGGGCAAGCTCGGCTGGCGGCGCTTCTATGGCTTTTTCGCCATGGGCTGGCAGGGAAGTGCGAGGCAGTGGCGAACGCAGGAGCGGCTGCACAAGGCGCTGGCGGTACTCGCGGTTCCGCTGGTCTGCTCGGTCCACTCGATCGTTGGCCTCGACTTCGCCGCGAGCATGATGCCAGGCTGGATCGAGAGCGTGTTCCCGCCCTATTTCGTCGTCGGAGCGCTCTTCTCGGGTTTTGCCATGGTGGTGCTGATCGCGCTTGTCCTGCGCTGGTCGATGGGGCTCGAGGGGATCATCACGTCCGCGCACTTCGATGCGATGGCCAAGATTCTGCTCGCCGCCGCGATCATCATGAGCGCCTCCTATGCCAGCGAATGGTTCAGCGCGGCCTGGAGTGGAGAGGCAGCGGACCTCGCGCTGGTGCGCTTCGAGTTCACCGGGGCCTACTGGCCGCTCTATATCGCGATGCTCGCATGCAATGTCGCGGCGCCCCAGTTGTTCTGGGTGCCGCGCCTGCGCACGAGTGTGCGAGTGCTCGTCGGCGTATCCCTCGCAGTGCTCCTGGGCATGTGGCTCGAGCGCATCCTCATCATCATGGAGACGCTTTCGACCGGGTACGATCCGGGCTTCTTCCGCCTCTATTCGGCGACTTTCGTCGACTTCGCGATTCTTGCCGGCACGCTCGGCGCTTTCGTGTGGCTGTTCCTCGTCTTCGCGCGCGTGCTGCCGGTCTGCTCGATGTACGAGACCCGCAAGCTGCTTGCGCGCGAGCGGGAGAACGACGCGTGAGTCGGCTCGCCATTGCCCTGTTCGACGACGAAGGGCCTTTCGTGCGCGCCAGCACGCGCGCGTTGGCTCGCGATTTCCGGATCCTGGGGCAGTGGGGGCCTTACCCGCTCGAGATTTTTGAAGACCATGGGGACACGCGCGCCATCGTCTGGGCCGTCGCGATCACCGGGATCCTCGGCGCGGCCGCGATGTTCGCACTCGCCACGTTCTCCACGTACGCCTACCCTTTCGATAGCGGCGGCCGCCCACTGTTCACCTGGCAGACCTTCCTCATCCCCTCGACCGAGTTCCTCGCGCTGACAGGAGCGATCGGCGGGGTGATCGCGCTCTTCATCAAGGCCGGGCTGACCCGGCTGCACCATCGCGCGTTCGATCTGGCGGAAGTGGAGCGCGCCTCGCGCGACAGCTTCGTGCTCGCGCTCGCTTGCGACACCGGAGACAGCGCCAATGCCGCCGTCGCGCTGCTGGCCGAGGCCGGGGCCTTCCATACGCGGGTGGTCGAATGAAGCGGCGCGGAGTTTCGCTACTGTTGCTCGCGGCGCTTGCGCTCGGCGGGTGCGACCTTTCGATGAAGAACCAGGCGCGCGACGATCGTATGGGAAGCGCGCGGCTATGGAAGGATGGCCCCGCACGGCAACCTCCACCCGAAGGCACCGTCGCCCAGGACGACGTCGCTCGCATGCAGGCGCTTGCGCATCCGCCGCCGCTGACCCGTGCGCTCGTCGATCGCGGGCAGGAGCGCTACGAGATCTATTGCCTGCCGTGCCACGGCGAGCGAGGGGAGGGCGACGGGCCCGTCGTCCAGCATGGTTTCCCGGCGCCGCCCTCCTACTGGACGACGCGGCTGGAGCAGGCGCCGCCCGGGTACGTCGTCGACGTCATCTCCCATGGCTATGGCGTCATGTACAGTTATGCCGACCGGGTCGAGCCTAAGGATCGCTGGGCCATTGCGGCCTACGTCAAGGCGCTGCAGGTGGCCGGTCGTGCCAGGGAGCGGGGGCGATGACGCGCAACTTGCTCGTCGGCGGCGCCCTGCTCGTGGGGATGGCGCTCTTGCTGCTGCTCGATCCCGCGGCCGTCGCGGCAGGGTGGCGCGCCGCGTTCCTCTCGGTCGGCGCGCCGGTCTTTGGGGCGGTGCTGATGCTGATGATCGCGCGCGTGGTCGAGACCGACTGGTCGGCGATGGCTGTCGTCGCGATGCCGCTGCCCGTCCTGGCGTTCTTCGCCCTCGCCATATTTTCCGCGCAGTTCGCCAGCCAGTTGCCCGACCATCTCGAGGTGTGGGCGAACCCGGTCTTCGTCGCCGCGCGCACGCTTGTTGCCGTCGCGGCGCTTTGGTTCGCGAGTAGCCGCCTCGCCGCGGGGGCGTCACGCAGCTTCGCGGCCGTGGCGCTTGCCGTGTGGACCGTGGCGATCACGCCCCTCGCCTACGACTGGATGCTGGGCGGAGAGCTCGGTCATCCGGTCTCGGCGGTGGGCATGATGCTGACGGCCGAGCAGGTGGGAGGGGCCGGTGCTGCCGTGCTCGCTTTCGGCCTTGGCGGCGCGCGGTTGCGAAGCGACTTGTCGTGGCTGCTGATCGCGGCGGCGCTTGGGCTCAGTTACATGATTTTCATGGATTATCTCATCAAGTGGTATGCCGATCTGCCGAGCCAGGTGGAATGGTATCTTGCACGCGGCGGCGCGATGGCTTGGCTCGCGACCGGCGCACTGGTGCTCGGGCTGTTCGGGCCGATCGCGACACTCGCGTTTCTACCCGGCGAGACCGGACGCAGGGTAGCGGGCTTGCAAGCGCTCGCTGGCCTATTCCTCGCCAACCTGTGGTGGGTGGGGGCGGGCCGTTTGGCGGCGCTAGCGGCCCTGCTGGGCACGGCCGGAATCGGCCTGTGTTCGCTCGCCTTCGTCCAGTATCGCACCCGGCAGGAGGCTCGCCTTGGCTGAAACCCCCGAGCCACGCCACGAGCCGCGTTATGAAGGCTGGCACGTGACCTCGCCGGGAAAGGTCGCTCTGCTGGCGATCGCGGTGCCGCTGGTGCTGTTCGTGCTGATCTTCGCTGCCGGGTCCTGGTTCAAGGTGCAGTTCGGCCCCGAGACATTCCGCGAGCCTCATGCCTTTCCCGCGCCGGGCCTCGCGTTTGGGCTTCCCCGCCCGTCGCCCGCCGCCGATGCCGGCAAGGTGCCGCCACCACACGCCGACCCGCAAATCGAACAGGCCAAGGACCGGATCGTGCGCGAGGGCATTGTCGGCTGGGAGGGCCTGAAGCGATGAAATGGCTCTTGGTTCTCTTCGTGCTCGCAGGGCTGGCCAGCCCGGCGCTTGCCGGGCTCAGCCCTGCTCAGATCGGCGCGGCGGGCATCCGTCCTCCCGCCGATGCGCGCATCCCTGTCCATACCACGTGGATCGACCAAAACGAGCATCGGGTCCGCCTCGGTGACCTCGTCGCGGGCAAGCCGACCGTGCTGCTCTTCGCCGACTATACCTGCAAGCATATTTGCGGCCCGGGTATGACGTTGACAGGCGGTGCCCTGTCCGATGTCGCGTTGTCAGACGGCAAGCTCGTGCCGGGCCGCGACGTGGCCTTTGTTGTCCTCGGCCTCGACCCCAAGGACGGGCCGGAACAGGCGCGCGAGACGGCCTCGCGGGTGTTGGCCGACATGCCGGTGGTGGCGCGTGCCGCCCACCTGCTCAGCGCCGATCCTGGGACGGTCGAGCGGGCCGAGAAGGCGCTGGGCTTCAGCGCTGTCTACGATCCGGCGACGGACCAGTACGCGCACGATGCCTCGGTCTACGTCTTCAACGCGAAGGGACATCTCAGCAGCCTGCTACCCGAAACCGCACTGGTGGCGCCGATCCTCGAAAAGGCGCTGGAAAGTGCGGGCGGCACGCAGGCGCAGCAGGGCTTCATCGCGCACATAGCGACCGTCTGCTATGGCTTTGCCGCTGCCCACGGAGTTTACGGACGCACCATTCTCGTCGCGCTGCAAGTCGGCGGCATGCTGATGATCGTGGGCTTCGGCACATTCTTCGCGCGCATGGCAAGGAGGCGCCGCGATGATGCCTGAGGCCTCCACGCTCGCCCCGCGGATCGACCACCTGTTCTTCGCGCTGGTGGGGCTTTCGCTCGTCATTGTCCTGCTTGTCGGCTGCCTCGTCGCCGGCTTCGCGGTCCGCTATCGGCGCGGATCGAAGGCGCAGCGCGGCCAGTTGCCTAAGTGGATTACGCGCGACGTCGAGCTGGGCTGGACCGCGGCGACCTTCTTCGTCGCGATCTTCATCTTCTGGTTCGCCGCAAGCATGCAGACTTCGGAATTCGAGATCCCGAACAATGCCATGGAAATCCACGTTGTCGCCAAGCAGTGGATGTGGAAGCTCGAGCATGCCGACGGCCAGCGCGAGATCAATACGCTGCACGTCCCGGTCGGCGTGCCCGTCCGGCTGGTGATGACTTCGCAGGACGCAATCCACAGCTTCTTCGTGCCCGCCTTCCGCATCAAACAGGACGTGCTGCCCGGCCGCTATACGGAGACGTGGTTCCAGGCCACGAAGCCCGGCACCTACCACCTGTTCTGCGCCGAATACTGCGGCACCGACCATTCGCAGATGACCGGCGGTATCGTCGTAATGCCGCCTGCTGCCTTTGCCCGGTGGAGCGAGGGCGCCGCGGCGCAAGGTACGCTCGCCGCGCAGGGCGCGGTGCTGTTCCGCCAGCTCGGCTGCAGCGGCTGTCACGGAAAGTCGGCGAGGGTGCGCGCGCCCTCCCTCGCAGGCCTCTACGGCACCCGGCAACCAATGGCAGGCGGGGGCTTCCGGCAGGTCGACGAGGAGTATCTGCACGATTCGATCGAGCAACCGCAAAAGGACATCGTTGCCGGCTATACCCCGGTCATGCCCAGTTACCAGGGCATCGCCAGCGAGGGCGACATCATCCGGATCATCGCCTACCTCAAGACCCTGAAGGCGGGAGGCAGGCAATGAACTCCGACCCCACGCGCGGCGGCATTCCCGAGAGGGGTGCCGAGCCGCCCAGCTACTTGCGCGAGGGGACGACGGTCCGCTCGTGGCTCACGACCACCGACCACAAACGCATTGGCATCCTCTATGCGCTGGCAATCACCTTCTTCTTCGCACTGGGCGCAGTCGCCGCGGCACTGATCCGCGCCGAACTGGTGACGCCTTCGGGCGATTTCCTGACCAACGACGAGTACAATCAGGCCTTCACCCTGCACGGCATCGTCATGGTCTGGTTCTTCCTCGTCCCATCCATTCCCGCGACGCTGGGCAACTTTCTGTTGCCGATGATGATCGGTGCGAAGGATGTTGCTTTCCCCCGACTGAATTTGATGAGTTGGTACGTCTTCATGGCGGGCGGCCTGCTCGCGCTGTTCGCGATTCTGGCGGGCGGGGTCGATACCGGCTGGACCTTCTATACGCCGTTCTCGACGCTCTATTCGAACAGCCACGTGCTGCTGGCCGCGCTCGGTGTCTTTGTGGTCGGCTTCTCCTCAATCGCGACGGGCGTCAACTTTATCGCGACGGTCCACCTGCTGCGCGCGCGCGGGATGACGTGGATGCGTCTGCCGCTGTTTGTTTGGGCGATGTACACGACGAGCCTCGTCATGGTGTTGGCGACGCCGGTCTTGGCGATGTCGCTCCTGCTCGTCGTCGCCGAGCGCGCCTTCGGCCTGCCGATCTTCGATCCGCGCTCGGGCGGCGACCCGCTATTGTTCCAGCACTTGTTCTGGTTCTACAGTCATCCTGCCGTCTACATCATGGTACTGCCCGCCTTCGGGGTCGTCTCCGAGATCATCACCTGCGAGGCGCGGCGGCGGATCTTCGGCTACCAGTTCATGGTCTACGCGATGGTCGTCATCGCCGTGATCGGCTTCATGGTCTGGGGGCACCACATGTTCGTCTCGGGCCAGTCGGCATTCGCCAGCATGGTCTTCTCGTTCCTATCCTTCGTCATCGCCGTGCCCAGCGCGATCAAGGTCTTCAACTGGACCGGCACGCTCTACCGCGGCCAGATCCGATTCTCCGCGCCGATGCTCTATGCACTGGGTTTCATCGGGCTGTTCACCATCGGCGGGCTGACGGGCCTGTTCCTCGCCTCGGTGCCGCTCGACGTGCACCTCACCGACACCTACTTCGTCGTGGCGCATTTCCATTACATCATGGTCGGCGGATCGGTATCGGCATTCTTCGGCGGGCTGCACTTCTGGTGGCCCAAGATCACCGGGCGGCTCTATTCCGAGCGGCTGGCTCAGTTTGCGGCGATCTCGATGTTCTTCGGTTTCAACTTCACGTTCTTCCCGCAGTTCATCATGGGCACAATGGGAATGCCACGACGCTATCATGATTATCCGCCCGAATTCCAGCCCTGGCACGTCATGAGCTCGGTCGGTGCGCTGGTGCTGGGCTTTGGCTACCTGTGGCCGATCTTCTACCTGGGCTGGTCACTGTTCAGGGGCGAACGTGCGCCCGCCAATCCCCACGGCGCGACCGGGCTCGAATGGCAGACCCGCTCGCCCCCGCCCAAGGACAACTTCGATCGCCTCCTGGTCGTCGATCAGGAACCCTATCTCTACCACCCCAAGGAAAGCACGCCCGACGAAGTCGAACAGGCGCATGCGAAGCAGAAGCCGTGATGGCTGAAGATCTCGTCCTGCACGAACCCTTCGAGGAAGCAGCGCGGCAAAGAATCGCGGTGCCCTTCGGCGTCTGGTCGTTTCTTGCCACCGAATGCCTGTTCTTCGGCGGAATATTGCTCTTCTATGCCTATGCCCGCTGGCACGGCGGCGAGGCGTTCACGCAAGGGGCGAAGGAGGCGGCAGTCTGGTACGGCACGATCAACACGGCCGTGCTGATGACCTCAAGTCTGACCATGGCGATCGCCGAACGCGCTACCAAGGGCGGCTTTCGCGTCGTGGCACGCTGGATGCTGGGCGGCACACTGATGCTGGGCCTTTCGTTCCTCGTGATCAAGGGCTTCGAATATCGCAAGGACGTGCACGAGCACCTTATCCCCGGTCCCGGGTTCAAGTTCGGGCAGGGGCCCGCAGCGCAATTCTGGGCCTTCTACTGGACGGCCACCGTGACCCACGCGATCCACGTAACGATTGGCCTCGGGATCATCGCCAGGTTGCTGTGGATCGAGAGGCGCGGGGACCTGCTGCTCCATGCGACGAGCGCGCAGGGCGGCGCGCTCTACTGGCACCTCGTCGATATCGTCTGGGTGGTCCTCTATCCACTTCTCTACCTGGTGGGGCGGCCGTGAGGGACAGGCCCATGACGCATGAGGAACGCCGCGAGATCGTGCTTGCGCCGCTGATCGTATGGGCTGGCCTGTTCGTACTGCTCGGACTAACCTGGGGTTATGCCTATATCCCCGGGGCGTCGGCGAAGGTGATCGTCAGCCTGACGATCGCCTTGGCCAAGGGCGCGCTAATCGTCGCCTTTTTCATGCAGTTGCGCCGCGCCGATGGGCTGACGCGCCTTGCCGCACTCGCTGGCATTGTATGGGCGAGCTTCCTTTTCCTATTTACCTTCGCCGATTTCCTCACCCGATAGGGGCGCTGCCTTTTGGGGCACCCGGTCGTGTCCGTCAGCCGTTGACGTTGAACCCACCGTTGGGATGGAGGACCTGTCCCGACATGTAGCTGACGTCCTCGTAGGGGAGGAAAAGGGAGGCGTACGCCAGGTCTTCGAACTGGGCGTTTGGAAGGAAGGGGATGATTGCGACAACCGGCACATCTGACAGTGGTGGAAGCAAGTGCGGGGCTGATGGAGGGCGAAATATCTTATTTGATTAATCATTGCATTAGTTGAACTCCAAGAATCTCGTGCGCGCGGTAAGGCGCAGGTTGCCGCGACAGCCCAAGAAAGAGGGCCACTTCGCAGCTAAGCCCTTCGACAAGGGCTCCGGCGTTCTTCGTCTGGTTGCGCGAGCGCGAATCTTTCAGCCGTGTCGCGCTTCAGTTCGCGTTTCTCACCGCCGTGCGTTCGGGGGAAGTCCGCCAAGCAACTTGAGCCGAAATTGACTTCGACGCCGCTCTCTGGACGATTCCCAAAGAGCGCATGAAAGCCCAGCGCGAACATGTCGTGCCTTTGACGTCCCCAGCGCTACGCATTCTTGAGCGTTGCAACGAATTACGGCTGGCCAATAACGAGCTGGTCTTTCCGGGCGCGCGGCGCAATGCGCCGCTGTCCGACATGACGCTGACCAAGTTGCTCAAGGAAATGAAGGAGCCTTATACGGCACATGGCTTCCGGTCGGCCTTCCGCGACTGGGTGAGTGAGACGACCAATCACCCAGGCGACGTGGCCGAAGCGGCCTTGGCCCATGTGGTCAAGAACAAGACCGAGGCGGCTTACCGGCGAGGCAACCTCTTGGAGAAGCGACGTGGCATGATGAAGGACTGGGCCGCTTTTTGCGCGCCGCGCCTGTGAGCTCGGTGAGGCAAAGCGGGCTGTGTGACGGGCTGATGCAAACAAGGAGGGCTGACCCGCGCTCATGGCGCGGCCGGGCTCTATTTCGCTGACGCTCAACCAAGCCACCGGCTGCGCCGCCGTCTCGTCGGCAGAGCCGTGACGATCCCTGTCAGGGGCGGGATGCAGTTCGCATCCCTTCAAGTGTCGCCGCGCTGACCCGCGCGGCGGCGTTGGCCTTTGTCGGCTCCAAGGTGGCGGGGGGCGTCGCTGCCCGATAGCCCCGCCGCGACGGGGCGCAACCTGTCCGCTTTGCTCCCGGGTCCTTCACGGTGTTACGGCCTTGCAGGTGCGCCCCGCCTTTGCCGGCGGGGCTGCTGGTTCGCTCCTGCCGCCCCCCGCCACCCTGGCGCCGGTCAATGGCGGTTGAAGGAAGGAGTGAAGCAAAATGGAACTCATGCACATCGACCTTGCGCGTCTCTCGGTTTCCAGCCTCAACATGCGGGGCACGAAGACGACCTGCGACATCGCCAATATCCTGCCGTCCGTCAGGGCGCGGGGTGTGCTGGTGCCGCTCATCGTTCGCGAACTGCCCGGCACAGGTGAAGGCGGCAACGACAGTCTTCCCGCTTATGAAATCCTTGCAGGCAAGCGGCGCTATCATGCAGCGCGTACGGTGGCCGAAGAAGGCGGGGGCATCGAGGACCTGCCTTGCGCGGTGATCGAACCGGGCGATGATGCAGCCGCCCTTGAAGCATCTCTCATCGAGAACGTGGCCCGGCTCGATCCCGACGAGATGACCCGCTGCGAAACCTTCACCCGGCTGGTGCGCGAGGGGCGCGACGTCGAAGGCATCGCGCAGACCTTCGGGCTGACCGCCTTGCAGGTGAAGCGCACGCTGGCGCTCGGCAATCTGGTCCCGCGCCTGCGCAACCTCTACCGCTCGGACGGCATCGATGCGGTGTCGCTGCGGCATCTGACCATGGCCTCGAAGGCCAGGCAGAAGGAATGGCTGGACCTGCACGACGACGAACGGGCGACCGCACCAACCGGCTCGTGGCTCAAGGCGTGGCTGTTCGGCGGGGCCTCGATCCCGGTGAGCGCGGCGCTGTTCGACGTCGAGGCTTACAAGATTGAAACAATCGCCGATTTGTTCGGAAACGAGGCCTATTTTGCCTCTCCGGACGCCTTTTGGGGCCTCCAGATGGCCGAAGTCGACAATCGGGTCGAGGCGCTGCGAGAGGCCGGTTGGGGCGAGGTGGTCGTGCTGGCAAGGGGCGACACCTTCCATTCGTGGGAACACGAACGCATGGGGCAGGCGAAGGGTGGGCGCGTCTATGTCGCCATCGGTCATCGCGGCGACGTCACGTTCCACGAAGGCTATGTGACCACGAAGGAAGCGCGGCGGCTGGAACGCGGCGAAGCCTTGGAAAAGGTTACCCGGCCCGAAGTGTCGAGCACGGTGAACGCCTATATCGACCTGCACCGCCATGCCGCCGTGCGCGCCAGACTGGCCGAAGATACCGGGCTCTCGCTGCGGGTGATGGTCGCCCATGCGATTGCCGGGTCTTGTCTATGGTCGGTGCGGGTCGAGCCGCAGAAGACTCCCAACGATGCCGTGGCCGAGAGCGTCGAGAACTCTCTTTCGGAAAGCCTGTTCGATGCACGGCGGCGCGAGGTTCTGGCCCTGCTGGGCTTCGATGCGGACACGCCAACCGTCACTGCAGGCAATCCCGATGGGGAAGGGCTTTGCGGTCTGCTGCGCCGTTTGATCGCGCTGGACGATGCCCAAGTGTTGCGGGTTCTGGCCGTGGTCATGGGGGAAACGCTTGGCATGGGCAGCAGCCTGATCGAGATGCTGGGCCAGCACATGGCCGTGACCCTGGCTGATGTCTGGCAGGCCGACGATGCCTTGCTCGATGCCGTGCGCGACCGCGAGGTGATCGGGCATCTATTGGCCGATGTCGCGGGCGAGAAGGTCGCCGCCGAGAACGCCAAGGCGACGAGCAAGGTCCAGCGCGGCATCATCCGCGATTGCCTGACGGGGAGCAATGGACGGCGCAAGCACGAGAGCTGGGTACCGCGCTGGATGGCGTTCCCGGCCAGCGCCTACACCGAGCGCGGCGGCGTGGGCAGTGCCGAATGTTCGGTGCGGATCGCCGATCCTGCCGAGGTCGAAAAGGCCGGGCCGGACACCTCGAACCCGCTGCCGCAGGCGGCCTGATGGGTGAGCCCGGTGGCGAAGGTCGCCGGGCTCCTTCGCATAGGAGACAAGGCCCATGGAACAGGACTTCAATCCCGAACGCCTGCGCCGGACCGAGGCGGCGCTGCTCGAACTCACCAACCTCGACCGCCAGATATTCCTCGCGATGCGGCTCGACAACATGTCCGTAGAGGAGATTGCCCGGCACACCGGATTGTCGCAGCGGCAGGTGGTGAAACGCTTGGCGCGCGCCATCCGTCATCTGGACAAGCGGTTGCGCGCGTTGGGGGCGCAACCGTGATGTGCGTTCCCCCCAAACGCGGCAAGGGCTGGTCCTGTGCAGGGCCGGTCCTTGCACTTTGCTCTTGGCAATTGGGATGTTAGGCGCGAGTCTGTGCCCATGAAAACGAGCCTCGACCATCTCCCGGCGAACAAGCAGCGCGAGCTCGAACGCGTGGTGCAGATCGTCTTCGAGGAATTCGAGGACGCCTTCGCGCTCTCGACGCAGAACTGGAAGAAGAAGGGGCGCATCCTCAAGATCGTGCTCTACGGCAGCTATGCCCGGGGCAACTGGATCGACGAGCCGCACACCGCCAAGGGCTACAAGTCGGACTACGATCTGCTGGTGATCGTCAGCGACAAGCGGCTGACTGACCGGGTCAAGTACTGGACCCGCGTCGACGAGCGGCTGATGCGCGAATACGGCATCACCGAGAGCCTCAAGACGCCGGTCAATTTCATCGTCCACACCATGCAGGAAGTGAACGACGGGCTCGCCCAGGGCCGATACTTCTTCATGGACATCGCCCGCGACGGCATCGCGCTCTACGAGGCCGACGACAGCGAACTGGCGACCCCCAAGCCCAAGACCCCGCATGCCGCGCTGGCCTTGGCGAAAGAGTACTATGAAGAGTGGTTTCCCAGCGGGGGAGAATTCTTCGACAACTACAAGTTCAATCTCTCGAAAGGCAGACTGAACAACGCTGCTTTCCAGCTGCACCAATGCACTGAACGCCTCTACCACTGCGTCCTGCTGGTCTCGACCTTCTACACCCCGCACGTCCACAATCTGGCGTTCCTGCGCACGCAGGCCGAGCGTCTCGATCCCCGGCTGGTCTACGCCTGGCCGCGCGAGAACCGCTGGCAGCGCGGCATGTTCGAAAAGCTCAAGGAAGCTTACGTCAAGGCGCGCTACTCCAAGCATTACACCGTGAGCGAAGAGGAGCTGACCTGGCTTGGCGAACAGGTCGAGGAGCTTGGCCGCGTCGTCCAGATGGTGTGCTCCGAGCGCATCGCCCAGCTCGAAGAGACCGCCCGCGAAGCCAGCTGATCGGCTGGTTTCCATTCCCTTTCAGACGCTCTCCTCGACCACGATGTCGAGCGTCAGTTGCAGCACATCTTCCTCGGCATCGGCGGCTTCCGGCTGCAGGGTTTCCTGACCGCAAGCGAGCGTGATCCATTCGAAATTTGAGGTCAGATCGACCCGGTCACCGTCTTCGTGACGCGTGATGCGAACTTGCGCCGCACCCTCGACCGCGAGGGCAAAACGACAGGTGGAGGCTTCGTCCAGGAACGTCCCACGGATCAAGGTTCCATCCGAAAAGGCCAGCGAAAACCCCTCGGTAATCCCGCGCGCAGGCACATCGAGGCGCGTCTCGATATCGCCTGTCAGCAGCAGGCTCGATTTGCCTCCACCCTCAATGTGAACACCCATGCTGCCATGCCTCCATGCGATTCGATGCGGGTGCCCTGATGTAGAACATAGAGTGAACATCGTGAGGGCCGTTTCCTCGGCGGGTCGGATGAGGGGAGGCAGATGGGGGTGATCGCAGGAGAGGGGGATAGGGCGTAAGGCAAGATAAAGGCAGGTGTCTCGTGACCCCTTTTAACTGTCTGTCTGCACATCGTTTTTGTGGGAGATTAGGTGCGCTTGGCGATGCTCGTGTGCCTCCACGACGAGATTGCGCGGGAAAATCGCGTGGATTTGCGCTGGTTTGGCGCGAGACTCCGGTGGAGGACCTTGAAGCGTTGGGGCGGTCCTCCCTCATCGGGTCTTTTGGACCTGGAGGTGTACCTGATGGACGACGACTTCGATGTCTGGCTTGGCCATATGGGTAAGGAGCGCCCCCTTCGCCACGACCTGCGCCGCGCGGTCAACCAGGCCGGAGGGAACGGAGCCCGCAAGGCCGGGGCCCGTGGTCGGTTTACCGGCAGCCGGATCGGACGCGGATCGACAATCGCAGCGGTACTGGGAAACGCCGGGCGTTTTTCCAATCCGCGCGCCCGGCGCGTGATCGTCAAAGCGCGCTTCGTGAAGCTGGCGGGCAAGGGCGCCAAGGCCGCCACCGCGCACCTGCGCTATCTCCAGCGCGAGGGCACCACGCGCGAGGGCGAACGCGGCGATCTTTACGGCCCCGATCGTGACGAGGTCGACGGCAAGGCTTTCCTCGAACGCGGGGCCGGCGACCGCCACCAGTTCCGCTTCATCGTCTCGGCCGAGGACGGGGCGCAGTATCCGGACCTCAAGCCACTGACCCGCGATCTCATGAAGGACGTCGAAAAGGATCTGGGCACGCGCCTCGACTGGGTCGCGGTCGACCACTTCAACACCGGCCATCCCCACACCCATATCGTCGTGCGCGGCGTCGACGAACGCGGGCACAACCTGATCATCGCGCGCGACTACATCCGCCACGGCATCGCCGGGCGCGCGAGCGACATCTTCAATCGCGATCTGGGCCCGCGCACCGAGCACGAAATCGCGCAAGGCAACGCGCGCGAAGTGAGCCAGGAGCGCTTCACCGGGATCGACCGCCGCCTGCTGCGCGATCGCGACGAGAATGGCATGGCCTCGGCCTGGCACCGCGATCCGGCCGAACAGGCCCTGCGCGCCGCGCGGCTCGGCACGCTCCAGCGCATGGGACTGGCCCACGAGGAGGGCAAAGGGCGCTACCGGCTCGAAGAGGGCCTGGAAGCGTCGCTGCGGACCATGGGTACGCGCCACGACATCATCGCCACCATGCACCGCGAGTTGAAAGCCACCCCGCAGGTGCTGGCGCATGACTATGCGATCTACGAGCCGGGGAAGGGCCAGGAGCTGCTTGGCCGCATCCAGGCGCGCGGGCTCTCCGATGAAATCCGTGATCGCCACTACCTCATCGTCGAGGCGACCGACGGGCGCTCGCACTACGTCGATCTGGGCCACGATCTGGCCGATGGGGCGATGACCGGGCGCCTGGTCGAGATTGCGCCCAGTCGCCACGGCCTGCGCGCCTCGGACAAGACCATCATGGAGGTCGCCGAAGCAAATGGAGGGCGCTACAGCATCGCCGCGCACCAGGCTCACGATCCGGGCGCGACGCGCACCTTTGCCGAGGCGCATGTGCGCAGGCTCGAAGCGATCCGAAAGGCGACCCGGAAGCTGGAGCGTGCAAGCGATGGCAGCTGGGCGATCGGACGCGATCACACCGCGCTCGTCGAGGGCTACGAACAGGCCCGTGGCCAGCGCCGGCCCGTGCAAGTCTCTGTGGTAACCGAGCGCGACCTGACGAGCCTTGCCCATCACGACGGGCCGACCTGGCTTGACCGCAAATGTCTGGAGCCCGGACGGCTGCAGCTCGAGGGCAAGATCGGCGTCGAAATCCGCGATGCGCTCGCACGGCGTCAGCAGTGGCTGATCGAGCAGGATCTGGCCCGGCAGGAAGGGGAGGCGATGGTCTACAAGCCTGACCTCATCGCCAGCCTCAAACAGCGCGAACTGACGCGCGTCGCCGGGCAGCTCGCGAAGGAGTTGGGCCTCGACTATTCGCAGAGCAAGGGCGGGTATCTGGAGGGCGTCTACAAGCAGCCCGTTCAGATTGGTGAGGACAAGTTCGCGGTGGTGGCGCGTTCGCGCGACTTCACGCTGGTTCCCTGGCAGCCGGTGCTCGAACGCGAACGCGGCCGCTTCGTCTCGGGGATCCAGCGGGGAGACGCGATCAGCTGGACCATCGGCAAGGGCCGCGATCGCGGTCCGGAAATCGGCATGTAAATCGGCAGGGGCCCCAGCTGGCACCGGAGAGGTTCTGTCGGACCATGGCGCGCCGGTGCATCCTCGTACGCATGCAGACGACCAAGACCCGCCACCAGTTCTACCTGCCCGACGTTCTCTCGGCCAAGCTCGAGGTGGCTGCGGCCGCGCCCGAGAGCTCGAAGACCGACGTTCTGACCAAGGCGCTGACCGCGTGGTTCGCGGCAGAGGAGGGGCAGGCGATCGAAGTGAAGTTCGGGGCTACGCTTGCCCGTCAGGTGAAGGCCAGTGAAGCCCTCGAAAGGCAGATGGCGCATCTCACCGAAGTGGTTGGTCTCCTGGTGCGCCATCAGCTCACGATGACCGCGCACCATCCCGCCTTCGACGCCGAGACCCGGCACCTGGGCAAGCTTCGCTACGAGCAGTTCGTGCGCATGGCCGGTGAGCTTGCCGCCAAGGGCAAGGCATCGGGTCAAGGCTCCAAACCCGAGATCCAGCAGGAGTTCGATCTATGAGCGACAAGACCCCGGCCCCGACCGAGCCCATCTCGGTGCGCATTCCCGAGGCCTGTCGGCTCACCGGGATCGGGCGTTCCAAGCTCTATGAGCTCATCGCTGAAGGGCGCATCGAGGTCGTCAAGGTGGGGGCGATCACCCTCGTGCCCTACGCCAGTCTGCGCGGGCTCATCGAGAAGGGCTGAACGTCCCGACAATCACGAAAGGAGATCGATCCCATGAATACCCTGGACCTGCGCCGTATCGAGGCCGTCATCACCACCAGTATCGTGACCATGCCGATGAAGCTGCGCCGTGGGTTCGCTGATGATGGCAACCTGCTGATCGGTGATCAGGACGATGTTCTCATCCGGCGGATCATGGATGCGTTGCGGACCTGGGCGAAGGAGATGGATGAGGCGGACGCAGGGGATCGGTAGGCTAGCCATCGATCAGAAGCTCGATCGAGGTGGTTGGACTGGCCGCTGGTGGGACTATGGCGACAGTCGGATTTGCTGCGACGACCTTGGGAAAGCCGACGCTCGCTTTTGCGGCTGTGCGAGACCAGGTCAAAGGCTACCGTTGGGCAAGTGGAGCTCTGATCGGCAAGGTTGGCGGTGCCTTCGCATCGACCGCGACCCAGCACGGAGGGCACGAAACGACGATGTTTTCCATCCTTACCAACCTCCTGCACCTTGGTCTTGTCTGCGTCGGCCTGCCGCCGTCATTCAAGCGGATGGCCTCCGTCGACGAAATGGCCGGAGGAAGTCCTTACGGTCCCACGACCATCGCCGGAAGCGACGGCGAGCGCGCGCCGGGCAAGCTCGATCTGGAGGGCGCGCACTTCCATGGCGCGCATGTCGCGACGATCGCCGGCAAGCTTTGTGGGGCATAGCGGCTCTGCCGCGATCATGGGGAGCCGGAGGACGCATTTTGGCCGGTGCCGGCCTGTTCCGGGGTTTCTCCGGGTATCGATGTATCCGTATCCAGCATGCCGCGGACGTAGAGCCGTTTGACGAGAACAAAGAGTACTACCAGGATTGGCGTCGCAAACACCATCCCGATGATCCCGAAAACTGCGCCGGCGGCCACGATCCAGAATAACGTAAGCGCGGGGGGCAAGCTGACGAGTTCGCGATGGATTATCGGAACGAGCGTGTTGCCTTCAATTTGCTGCACGCCGACATAGATGCCCATGGCCCACAAGGCTGTTTCGGGCCCGTGGATGAGCGCCAGCAGCAGGCCCGGCACGGCGCCGATGATAGGTCCCAGATACGGCACGCCTTCGGCCAGCCCCGAAATCAAGCCCAGTGCAACCGCCGAAGGCACGCCTGCTAGCCACAGGCCGACGCCGGTCAGCAGGCCGACGGCCACCATCGATATCAGCTGTCCCAGCAGCCACAGCCGTAGCGCTCGCCCCGAATCGTGCAGGGCGTCGGTCACCATGGGCCGCTGGCGGCAAGGGAAGAGTGTGACCAGCCCATGCGTGTAGAGCGCGGGCTGGGCTGCGAGAAACACGGCACCCACCGGGATAAGCACCAGAGTTGTCGCGGCGCTGCCGAATACCGAGACAAGTCGGGGAACGATGCCCGTGAAATCGAGCGCGTCCGTCAGCGAACTCAGCAGCTCTTGTCCGAAGGGCAACAGGGCAATCTGCTCGCGCAGGCTGCGCCAGGCTTGGGGAATGGCCTTGTCCAGATGCGTGAATTGCGCACTGAGGGTCGACCCGAACAACCAGAGTGCACTTCCGGCGAGAATAAGCAGGATGACCACCGACAGTGTCACCGCGAGGCGCGGGCTCAGGCCCGTCCGGGCGCTGATCGGATCGGCCATTGCCCTCAGCAGCACAGCCCCGGCGACTGCACCGATGATGTCCACGACAAGTGTGCGGACGGACCACATCAGCCACAGGGCAACCACGAAGATGACAATGATCATGAGCCTTTCGGTGAAGATTCGGTGCCTTCCCCGGCCGCCATCCTGCGCCGTATAGTTTGAGCCCGGCAGGCCGGCATGGGTTCCTTGCGGGGCGGGATTGTTCCGGGGAGATTTCATGATTTCTATCCGGCCCCACGCTGTGTGGGTCCGGGCAGCGCCATGAGCTCAGGGAAGCGGCTTTCTTCGATGGCTCTTGATCTCGCAAGGTCGATCCGCCTCATCATCGGCCCCGAGATCAGGCCGAAGAGGACTATCGACATCAGCACGGTCAGCGCCGCCAGCACGTGTGCGCTGCGGTAGTCCGGCAGCAAGATAGCCGAGGTCATGGCCAGATAGTACAGCGTCGCGATGCCGCGGATGCCAAGGAACGCGGCGGCCAGCCGCCCTTTTGCGGGAAGGGGGGAGCCGATCATCGCCAGTATCACCGCAGCCGGTCTGGCAACCAGCAGAAGGCTCGCGGCAATAGCGATCTCGCGCCATGATACGGAAGCCAGCAAACCGTTTGGGACCGCCATGCCGAACAGGAATATGACGGCCATCGCCACCAGCCGCTCGATTTGTTCGGTGAAGTCGGTCATGGCCCTGTGGAATGGGTCCGAGGGGCATGTGGCCCGCAAGGCGAGGGGTGTCACGAAGACCGCGATGAAGCCAAATCCGCCGCCGAGCTCGGTCAGCGAGAATGCCGTGACAGCCACGCCGATCGCAACCAGGCCGCTGGCGGCGCCCGACAGCGGCAAATGCTTCAGACGGAAGGCGAACCAGCCGGTCGCGTGGCCAACCAGCCATCCTATGGCAAGGGAAACGGCGACCTGCAGGATGAAATGCTGTGCGAGCCAGCCAGCGCCGACGGGCTCGTTCCCCATAAGTGCCAGTCCCAGCAGCACGATGGGAAACGCGAGACCATCGTTGAGGCCGGCTTCTGCGGTCAATCCGAAGCGGACCTCGCCTTCGCCCCCCGATCCCGGCGGTCCGACGGACACTGACGAGGCAAGCACCGGGTCTGTGGGACTGAGAATTCCGGCCAAAAGGATGGCAAAGGGCATTGCCGCCCCTTCGGCAAAGACGAAGGCCTCTGCTGTCAGCAGGGCCATCAGGGGCATCCCGATGCCGATCAGCCGCCAGGCCGTGTTCCACCGCTTCCAACCCAGCATACGATCGATCTTGAGGCCGGCCCCCAGCAGCGCGATCACCAAGGCGACCTCGGCGCAGGAGGTGAAGATATCGCTGGTGAACAGAGCGCCGTAATGCAGGGGAAACGCCCCGGAGGCTCCGGCGGCCACTCCCAGCCCCAGGCATGTCATCGGCAAGGACAGAGGCAGCCGGCGCAAGGCCAGCGGCAGCCAGGCGACCAGCATCACCAGAAGCCCGCAGCCCAGAAGAAGGATATCGGTGTTCATGGATAAATCGTCGAGAGGCCCGCCTGTCGTCCGCCGATTGCCTGGCTAGCGCGCCAGCCGGGCCTCGGCCGATACCAGCAGCGTTCGGATCTCGTCGGCGCGGTCCTCGTCCGTGTCCACGGACAGCTTGATTGAGGCCATCAGTGCGCCATCGGTCCGTGTCCCGGTATCCGGTCTGCCATCGGCATGATCGCCGCCGAAAGGCAGTTGCCCTTCGCTGTTCGCAGGTCTCGCCGGTTCGAGGAAAATGTCGGACCGCTCGACCCCGTGCTGCTGGAGGAGGTGCTCGCTCGCGAAGTCTGCCGTTTCGCGCGTGCTGAAAAATGCAGTGATGTGCTTCATGGTTCGTTTCTCCCGGGTCCGCGGTGGGGCCGTGCCGATGAAATGGCGGCCGATGTCGGCGGATCAACCCGGCCCGGCCGGGCGCGTTGCCCGCAAAACTCAAGCGATCGCGATGACCTGTGTGGCGAGGACACCGGCAAGGCCTACGCCAAACAGGCATAAGGCAATGACCACCGTACTGCGCGGGGCGATCGGCGGCTTGGAGGACGGCACGACATCGGCCTTGCCGCGAAAGAATGCTGCGAGCGCCGTCAAGTGAAGCAGCAGCCAGATTCCCGCGAGCAGACAGACAACGGTGAAAACCGCGAAGATCGCGGGCAAAATCCACATGTCCATAACAATACTTCTTTCAAAGCCTGATCTCGATGATTCAAGCCCCGACGGCCCGGAATGGTTCCTGACGACCGGCCCGACGCTGCCTCTCGGAACTTTTGCACGGCCCTGCCCATTACCTTTGTGACGACCACAGGATCGCCAGGCAGCGGAGAAGATCATGTTGAAAGGCCTGCGAATACACCTTGCAACGCGCCCCATCTTCCGATGGGCCCGGGAGAGCCTGCCCTCGCTTTCCTCCACCGAACGCGAGGCCATGGAGGCAGGGGACACCTGGTGGGATGCCCAGCTGTTTTCCGGCGCACCTGACTGGGAGGCCCTCCAGGCCATGGCGCCGCCCGCGTTCACTGCCGAGGAGCAGGCATTCCTCGACGGTCCGGTGGCCGAACTGTGCGACCGCCTCGACGACTGGAAGATCACGGCCGTCGACATGGACCTGGCGCCTGATATCTGGGATTTCCTTAAACGCGAGAAATTCTTCGGGATGATTATTCCCCGCGAACACGGAGGGCTTGGCTTCAGCGCCTATGCGCACAGCGAGGTCGTTAAGCGCATATCGACGCGATCGGTCACCGCTGCGGTCACGGTCATGGTGCCCAATTCTCTCGGGCCGGGCGAATTGCTGCTGCAGTTCGGTACTGACACGCAGAAGGAGCGGTGGCTGCCCCGGCTGGCCGACGGCCGCGAAGTCCCGTGCTTCGCGCTGACCAGCGAGGAGGCTGGCTCCGATGCCTCGTCGATGGTCGATACCGGCACCGTATGCAGGCGGACGATCAATGGCCGCGAAGTGCTCGGCATCAGCCTGACTTTCGCCAAGCGCTATATCACGCTGGCCCCGGTCGCGACCGTATTGGGCCTCGCGTTCAAGCTGCGCGATCCCGATCATCTGCTTTCGGACGAGGTCGAGCGCGGGATCACCGTGGCGCTCGTTCCCACCGACACGCCGAACCTGCATCATGGCCGCCGCCATCTGCCGGCGATGCAGGTGTTCCAGAATGGCCCGGTCGCCGGAAAGGACGTGTTCGTGCCGATCGACGCGATCATCGGCGGCGAGACGCAGATCGGGCAGGGCTGGAAGATGCTGATGGCAGCGCTTGCGGCCGGACGAGGTATTTCGCTGCCCTCCCTGGCCACTGCAGCTGCCTGTCTCGGGGCGCGGACGACAGGTGCCTATGCCCGTGTGCGCGAGCAGTTCGGTATCCCCGTCGGCAAGTTCGAAGGCGTGAAGGAGCGGCTCGGCCGGCTGGCGGGTACCGCTTACACCCTCGAGGCGGCAAGGCGCTTCACCTGCGCCGGGATCGACCATGGCCATCATCCCTCGATCGTTTCGGCGATCATGAAATATCACGCTACCGACCGCATGCGTGAGGCCGTGAACGATACGATGGATGTGCATGGCGGCAAGACCATCATCGATGGACCGCTCAACTGGTTTGGCGGCGTCTATCGCTCGGTCCCTGTCGGGATTACGGTCGAAGGAGCCAACATCGTGACCCGCAGCCTGATCATCTTCGGTCAGGGAGCGACGCGCGACCATCCCTATCTGATCGACGAGATGGCGGCGCTGGGCGCCGAAGGCGGCGATGCCCTGGCCGCGTTCGATGATGTGGTGTGGAAACACGCCGCGCACATCATGGGCAATCTGGCCCGCTCGATGACGTCAGCCTGGAGCGGTGGGAGCTTTGCCGGGGCACCGAGGGCCGGACCTGTCCGGCGCTACTACAAGCAGATGTCGCGTTACAGCGCGGCACTGGCCACGGCGGCCGAAGGAGCGCTGATTGCCATCGGCGGCGGCCTCAAGCGCAAGGAAGCTATCTCGGCTCGTTACGGCGATATCCTGGCTGAACTTTATCTGCTCAGCGCGGTGCTCAAGCGCTGGCAGGACGACGGGAGCCTCGAAGAGGATCTGCCGTTGGTCGAGTGGGCATGCGAGACCGGTTTCTGCCGGATCGAGGACCGTTTCGACGCCATTTTCGTGAACTTCCCGGTCCCGGTCCTCGACAAGGTTCTGCGCATGATGACGCTGCCCTTCCGCAGCCACCCGCGCGGACCCACCGACGAATGCATCTTCGCCTGCGCCGACGCTTTGCTGAAGAGCGGGGAGCAGCGTGACCGGATTGCCTGCGGCGTCCATGAAGGCCCGCCCGGCGCGCCTTTGTCTCAGCTCGAGACCGCCCTCGATCTCGTGGAGAAGACCCAGCCCTTGCGCGACAGGCGCAGGAAGCTCGGCGACGAGGCGCTCAACGATGCGGAACACTCCGCACTGGCCGCGGCGCAGGATGCCGTCGCCAGGATCGTCGCGGTCGATGATTTCGATCCCGAGGAACTCAACGGCATCCTTGCCGGCTACAGCCACACGAGAGAGGAGCAGGTCCCATCGTCCGGTCAACCCGATCGCAAGCCCGTCCCGTCCATGTAATCGACGGCGCGCGCACGCCCTTCATCAAGGCCCGGGGTAAGCCGGGGCCCTTCAGTCCCGCCGACCTGGCCGTGCAATGCGGCAGGCCGCTGCTCATACGCCAGCCGTTCGCTCCCGATGCGTTCGATCAGGTCGTGCTGGGCTGCGCGAACCAGATTGCCGGGGAAATGAACGTTGGCCGTGTTGCCGCGCTGCGGCTGGGTTGCGGAGACGCCATGCCCGCCTGGACAGTGCACCGCAACTGCGGGTCCGGAATGCAGTCGCTCGACGATGCCTTTCGCGCCATCGCCCATGGCGATATGGATCTCGTGCTGGCGGGCGGGACCGAAGCGCTCAGCCGCGCGCCGCTCGTCCTTGCCGACGAGGCGGCCGGGTGGCTTGGCGAATTTCAGCAGGCGCGCAGCGCAGGCGAAACGATCAAGGCGCTTTCGCACTTCGAGCTGGCCTTCCTGTCCCCGGAGGTGGGCCTCAAGCAGGGACTGACCGATCCTGTTTCCGGACTGTCGATGGGGCAGACGGCGGAGGAACTGGCGTTCCGCTTCAACATCACTCGCTGGCAGGCCGACGACTATGCCCTGGAAAGCCACCGCAGGCTGGCGCAGGCCCAGCAGGAAGGCTGGCTCGAGGGGGAGGTCGAGCTGATGTTCGCCCCCGACGGGACCGTCTACGATCACGACGACGGGGTGCGGGCGGACAGTTCGATCGAAGCACTCGGCAAGCTCAAGGCGGTTTTCGAGCCTTACGGCAACGTCACCGCAGGCAATGCCAGCCAGATCACCGACGGGGCGTGCTGGATGATCCTCGCGTCCGGCGAAGCGGTCGCCCGGCACCAGCTGACGCCGATCGCGACGATCCTCGACAGCGAATGGGCCGCGCTCGATCCGAGGGTCATGGGGCTCGGGCCGGTGCTGGCAACTGCCCCGCTGATGACCCGTGCCGGGCTTGCGCTGGACGACATCGACCTGTGGGAATTGAACGAGGCGTTCGCGGCGCAGGTTCTGGCCTGCCTCGAAGCCTTCGCCGATCCCGCGTTCTGCCGCGACGTGCTTGGACTGGACGCTCCGATCGGGACGATCGATCGCGCCCGGCTCAATATCGACGGCGGTGCGGTCAGTCTCGGCCACCCTGTGGGCACGAGCGGAGCACGCATCGTGCTGCATCTCGTCAATGCGCTGCGCCGCACCGGTGGGCGGCGCGGCATCGCCACTGAATGCATCGGTGGCGGTCAGGGCGGGGCCATGCTGGTGGAGGTCGCATGATGAAGACGGGAAAGACGAAAAGCGTAAAGGCCTTCCTTAGCCCCGAACCGAGCACCGGTGTTGCCGGCACGCGTGGGACCCACTGGATCCGCCATGAGGAAGGCGACCGGCTGTGGCTGGTGCTCGACCGCGAAGGGGTGTCGACCAACACCTTCAACGAAGAGGTCTTCCGCGAACTCGGCACGCTGCTGGACGAAGCAGCGAAAGGGCGCTGGAAGGCGGTGGTGTTCCGATCGGCCAAGCCATCGGGGTTTGCGGCCGGCGCGGATCTCTCGCAGTTTCGCGGTCTATCGCAGGAGGCAGACATCGCCGCTCGGGTCGAGGAGGCGAATGCAGTCATCGACCGTATTGCCGCGCTCGATGCCACGACAGTCGCGGTGGTGCATGGCACTTGCGTTGGCGGGGGACTCGAACTGGCTCTAGCCTGCGACCGGATCATCGCGGCGATGATGCGAAATTCGGATTCCCCGAAGTCCTCGTGGGCCTGCATCCCGGTCTCGGCGGGACCGCGCGCCTCTCGCATCGGATCCAGCCGTTGGAGGCGATGAAGTTGATGCTCACCGGCAAGACCGTCACGGCGGGCAAGGCTAGCGCGCTGGGTATCGTCGATGCAGTGGTGGCGGAGCGCAATATCGGCCGGGCCATCGACGAAGCTGCCAGCAGGCGCATGGAACGGCACGGCGCAGGCCGAATCGGGGACGCGCTCAATCTGCTTCCCGCCCGTAAGGCGGCAGCGCGTCAGATGCGCAGCGAAACCGAAAAGCGTGCACCGGCAAGGCACTATCCTGCGCCGCAGTCGCTGATCGACCTTTGGGAAAAGCACGGCGGATCGCAGCCCGACATGCTGCGGGCCGAACGCGCTTCGTTCGCGCGACTGCTGCCGATGCCGATTACCCAGAATCTCATACGCAACTTCTTCCTGCGCGAGACGCTCAAGGGCAACGGCAAGGGCGGCTCTGGAATCGAGCGGGTCCACATCGTCGGTGCCGGCAACATGGGGGCGCAGATCGGTGCATGGTGCGCGTTTAAAGGTATGCATGTCACGATAGAGGACCCGGAACCGCAATCGCTGGGGCGCGCCGTTGCAGGAATGCACCGGCTGGCCGATCGCAAGCTTCATGACCCCGAGGCCCTTCGCGCGAAGGATCGCTTCATCCCCGATCCTCACGGCGACGGCCTTCGACAAGCGGACCTGGTAATCGAGGCCGCGCCAGAGAACGTCTCGCTCAAAGGAGCGATCTACGCGCGGCTGGAAAGCGAGGCGCGGCGCGATGCGATCATTGCCACCAACACCTCCAGCCTCGATATCGCCGAGCTGACGAGCGGGCTGGCGCGGCCGGGGCGTTTCGTGGGCATCCATTTCTTCAATCCCGTCTCCCGCCTCGACCTGATCGAGGTGGTGTGCCACGACGGTGTTGATGAGACCACCCATACGCGGGCTCTGCGCTTCGTTGCCGACATCGGCAAGCTGCCGTTGCCAGTGAAGGCCGCGCCTGGATTCCTCGTCAACCGTGCGCTCATGCCCTACCTCGGCGAGGCCCTGCTGATGATCGACGAGCGGGAGCAACCCGAACGCATCGATGCTGCCGCGGAAGCATTCGGGATGCCGGTCGGGCCGGTTGAGCTGGCGGATCAGGTCGGGCTCGACATCTGCCTTGCCGTTGCCGAATCGCTCGCTGAGAACCTTGACCGTCCCATGCCACGGATTCCCGAATGGTTGCGCGCCAAGGTCGCCAACGGAGAATTCGGCCGCAAGACCGGGCAGGGGCTCTATGCCTACGATGCAGACGGCAAGCCGAAGAAGGACAAACTTCGTCACGACCCCGATGAAGCCATGCAGGACCGGCTGATCCTGCCGATGGTGGACGCGGTGGCGGCCGCGCTGGAAGAAGGTGTCGTTGCCGATGCGGACAGTGCCGATGCGGCCATGATCTTCGGAACCGGCTTCGCCCCGTTCCGCGGCGGGCCGATGCACTACGCGCAGGAGCGCGGTCGTGGGAACGTGCTGGCGACGCTGGACAAGCTGGCCGCGGTGCACGGCGCCCGTTTCGAACCGAGCCGCTGGTGGCGGCAGAAGGCGGAAGCTTGACCCGCCGCTTCTCCAGTCCCGCCGGGCTTGCGCGGTGGATCGTCGGAGAACTGGGGCACGATCTGCGGATGGCCTTGCCGCTCGGCATCGGCAAGGCCACGCACGTTGCCAATGCGCTCTACGCCATGGCGTGCGAGGACAGTGCGCTGGCGCTGCATGTGCTGACCGCGCTGACACTGGAGCGCCCGCAGGCGTCCTCGGAACTGGAAGCGCGCTTCATGAAGTCGTTCGCGGACCGGCACTTCGATGGATACGTGGAACTCGACTATGCAAAAGACCTGCGGCGCCAGTCATTGCCGGCGAATGTGCGCGTCACCGAATTTTTCCTCAATTCCGGGGCATGGCTGTCGATCCCGCAGGCGCAGCAGAACTACGTCAGCGTGAATTACAGCGCTGCCGCGCGCGATGTGATCATGGCGCGGCCGATCAACCTGCTGGCGCAGATGGTCGCGATCGACGAAAGCGGGCCGCAGCCACGCTACAGCCTGTCTGGAAACCCCGATGTCACACTTGACATCCTGCCCGAGATGGAAGCCCGCCGAGCAGGCGGCGTGCCGTTTCTGTTCGTGGCGCAGGTCAACCGGGACCTGCCGTTCATGCCGGGCAGCGCCGAGATCGATCCGGCACGCTTCGATGCGGTGCTCGATGATCCTGCGGTGGAGTTCCCCATCTTCGCGGCGCCGCGCAGACCGGTGACGACGGCCGAATATGTGGCGGGGCTGCATGTCGCGAGCCTCGTCAAGGACGGCGGTACCCTGCAGATCGGTATCGGTTCGCTGGGCGATGCCGTGACTTACGCATTGATCCTGCGCCAGCGAGAGAATGCTCTCTTCCGCCGCCTGATTGCCGCGCTGACTGACGAACCTCGCGAGACGGCGCCGTTCGAGGAGGGGCTCTATGGCGCCAGTGAAATGTTCGTGGATGGTTTCCTCGAACTTTATGACGCCGGGATTCTCAAGCGGCGTTCCCATTCAGGGGCGGTGCTTCATGCGACCTTCTTCGTCGGCTCGCGCGATTTCTATGCGCGGCTTCGGGCGATGCCGGAAAGCCGCCGGGCGGACTTCGACATGACCCCGGTGTCCTTCACCAATGCCCTCTACGGCGATGAGGCGCACAAGCGCGCCGACCGCGTTCATGCCCGTTTCGTCAACAACGTGATGAAGGCGGACCTGTTCGGCGCGGTGCAGTCTGACACGCTGGGCGACGGCCGCGTGGTGAGTGGCGTTGGCGGCCAGCACGATTTCGTCGAGCAGGCGATCGCGCTGCGGGGGGCAAGTTCGATCTTGATGCTGAATGCCACGCGCACCAAGAATGGCAGGACTCATTCGAACATTGTGTGGAACCTCGAGCGGACCACGATACCGCGCCACATGCGCGACATTGTCGTGACCGAATACGGCGTGGCCCGGATCAAGGGTGCGAGCGACGCCGATTGCATCGCGCGCATGACCGCGATCGCGGATGCCCGTTTCGCCGATGATCTCGCGAAACAGGCTAAAGCGTCGGGCAAGAGGCAAGTGATTGGCGTCGAGACCTGGCGTGGAAACACGCCCGAACGGCTCGGAGAAATACTCGCCGGGCCACGCGAACGGGGCCTGTTTCGCGCCTTTCCGTTCGGCAGCGATTTCACCCCGGCCGAGCAGACCGCGCTTAAGGGGCTGGCAGTGCTCAAGCAGGCGGGCGTTTCGAAACGGGCGCTGGGAAGGTTGATCCTTGTCGGGGTGGGCCATCGCTTCGATCGGGCTGAACGGGACGCGTTGCAATGCCTCGGGATCGACAGCGGCCTACCGGACCGCTTCTACAGGCTGCTCTTGGCGGGAGCCTGGAGAAGGGCGGGCCGGTCGAGTCGCGGCTGAGTGATAGCTCGATCCGGAAACCTGAGTATTTCGTTCAGATCAGAACCGATCCGAGCCCGGCCGTGACAATCTCCGACATGACCGCTCTCCTGTGTGGATCGTTCCACACCCACCTTCGCACATCAATGCCGTCGGGGGGCGGTCGCATCATCAAAGCCGTTCCGAATGATAAAGGATTGCGGAGGCTCGCAGCGACACGCGGCGATGTCCGCCGACGACGATCCGCGTGGCATGGCTGTCGATTGTCTTTGCTCGGCCTTTCTTGAGCCTAGCCCCGAAGCTGCCCCCTCGTCCTCGCTACGAGATCGATCTGTCTAGGGCGGACAATTCTTAAGGTGAACGTGTAAAGGCCGACTAGGCGCGGGGGAGGCAAGCTATTCCACGGGGCGCCGGGAATCGAGCAAATCCTTTTCCGCTTCTGGCGCATGGAGGCGTTCCTTTTCGACCATTTCGGCAATCACCTCGTCCGGCGCGACGTGGTCCTCTGCGTCTTCAACCGCCATGGCAACATCAGAGCGCTCGGCGTCCGGGGGCAACACATCCGTGACATTGAGCAGCGGTAGCGGTGAATTCTGGTCGAAGCGCAGGCGGTAGATCGGTTCGGGCAGGGCGAAGCCGGCAGTTTCGAGAGCGTTTTTTACGGCAGGAATGGCTCGGCTGCGGGCCTTGTACCAGTCTGTCTCGGTCTGGTCGATCCAACCCAAGAACTTGACGACGACGTTGGAGTCACCCACTTGTTCGATGCGCGCGGATGGTGGCGGATTTTTCAGGACGAAGCCGAGTTGTCGCAGTGCATTGACGCCCAGATGCCGCGCTACGGTCGGATCGGCATCGGCATTGATGCCGAGTTCGAAATCGAAGCGGCGCTCAGGATTGCGCGTGTAGTTGAGGATCACCGCCTTGAACACAGTGCTGTTCGGGATGCGCAACTGGTTGCCGTCGAGCGTCATCAGGATTGTGGCGCGGCTGGTCAGGCGGATCACGCGGCCCTCGTAATGGTCGATGACGATCCAGTCGTTCGCCCGGAAGGGCTGTCGTACCGAGAGCATGACCGAAGCGACGTAGTTTTCGATCATGTCACGCATGGCAAAGCCCAGCGCGATGCCGACTATCCCTGCGCCGCCAAGCACCGCGCCCAGAAGGCCGCCCGCGCCGATCATTTGCAGCGCGATGGCTAGACCGCCGATCACGAACACGAAGCGAATAGCGCTGGCGATAAGTTCGGTGAGGAACGAGCTCGGGACCAGACGCCGCCATAGCCAAGTAGATGCAGCCAGCCCGTATCCAGCAAGTGCGACCAGCAGCGCGACGGCCAGGGCAGCGCCGATCAGGGGCATTATCGTTACGAAATTAGCCAGCTTGCCGGAGAAGCCTCCGAGTGACTGGACGCTGTCCTCCACCGAGACCTTGCGCTCCACGCCGTTCTCTACCGTCACCACACCGACGATGCGCGAGGCGATCTGCTCGGCCCGACCGATGTCCTCGGGTGCGGCGACGGTGCCATCCAGCACGACGACCCCCTGCCGGACCGAGACGCGCACATTTCGCAGGGCGGGCACGGCAGAGAAGATACCTTCGATTCGCCGGGCAATGCGCTCGTCGGAGCCTGCTTCGCTGGTATCACCGATAGTCTGGGCCGGCGCAGGGCTGGTTTCGGCCTGTGGCTGCGAGATAGCTTCTGAAAGCACGGCGGCGGCCGGAGTAGCTGGCATGGCGAAGAGAAACGGCAGAGCAAGCAACGCCGCCGCTAACGCGCAGCGAAAGGAGGGAGTGTTTATAGTCTGCCTTGCTGCTGCCTCGCCCATTTTGTCCCTCAGCCTCATCCTGTGGGGGGCGACGATGGCGGCGGCGAGGCATCCGTGTCAATCGCAGGGACGCCCCTTCGTCTGCAACAGGAAGCCTAGTTTCTCTCGGTTGCTTTGCGGGTGCGCCATCCAGCCGGATATTCGGCATGGCCCTCTGAACCAGACAGCCGACTGACGATCTGGTCTCGCTCATGCGCGAGGAAGAAGGCGGGTGGGCCTGGGGGAGCAAAAGCGCGTACTAAATGGCGCATAGCGTCGGGACCGGTCCTGCCCCGTAGGTTTTCGGGAGCGTCTGCAAGGGGGGGAGGCTCACGTGCGGCGGACCGACGCCGCGAACGCTGCCCACTCATTCATCAATTCTCGGCGCTTATCGAAAAAGTCAGTACGGCGATAGGCGGCCTCGACGGCCTTGGGTACCGTGTGGGCAAGGGCCGCTTCGGCCACTTCACCGGGAAAGTTCGTCTGTTCCGCAGCCCAATCACGAAATGTCGAGCGGAAACCATGTACCGTGAAGAGGACCTTCATGTCACGAAGCGCCTTGGTCAGCGTCATGTCGCTCAATGCTTTCCCACTGGCAGATGGAAAAATCAGATCGGTCTCTGGGCTCCTTTTCGAAGCCGCCTTGCGCAATAGCGCAACCGCTTCAGGAGATAGCGGAACGCGATGCATGCGGCGCGCCTTCATGCGTTCAGCCGGGACCGTCCAGATTGCAGCTTCGAGATCCATCTCGTTCCAGGTCGCACCGCGTACCTCGCCGCTACGAGCGGCGGTCAGGATGACCGCTCGCAAGGCTAGTGCGCCCATGCCTCCCTTGTCGGTTAGACGAGCCATGAGTGCGGGTAATTCGGCGTATGGCATCGCATCGAAGTTCCCCCGCTTGGGCTGCGCAGGCAAACGGTCGGCAACTGCTGGACCCAGTGTGCCGATAAACAAGGCGCCATCGGGCCGGGCAAAGCGCAGTGTGCGAATTATGAGGCTGCGAACTTTGCGAGCCGTTTCGGGCTTGGTGCTCCAGATCGGACGAAGGCAAGTGGCAATGGCGTCCGCGTCGATGCTTTGCACCTGAAGCTTGCCAAGCGTGGGGAAGGCGTAGGCCTTTAGCTGCGATAGGTTTTGCTTGTACTTTGCATCGGAAATTTTTGCATCTGCGGACTTGGCGTCGAGAAAGCCTAGTGCAGCTTCCCGGAAGGTACGCGTCATCTCTTTAGGTGGCTTCAGCTCAAGGTGTGGATCGCGCCCGGCCACGAGGGCTGCTTTTACGAGCATGGCCTTTTCGCGTGCTTCCCTGAGCCCAACAGCCTTTAGGCCGCCTAAACCGAACTCTCGGCGCGCGCCGCCTTGCTGAATGCGGGCGACCCAGCTCGCCTGACCGGATTCGCGAACGAACAGGATCAGCCCGTCACCGTCATGGTGCCGTCCAGGCTTGCTCAGCGCCGCCCGGATATGTGCCTGTGTCAGTTTGCCCATCGAGATTCGAACATTTGCCTGAAATTCGTTCCCCCATTCCGTCCCCCGCTCATAGCGCAAAACGGGCGAAAAGGGAAGGACGCGAGCGGACGCTTGCGAGGCAAAATGTCTAGGTTTTGAGGGACTTTCCCGGACGTTCGTGAACGTCCGGGGAAAGGAAAGTGGCTCCCCGAGTAGGATTCGAACCTACGACAACTCGATTAACAGTCGAGGGCTCTACCGCTGAGCTATCGGGGAGCAGCCAGTCAGTGTTTCCACCGCCGCGGCAGGAGTGCGCCTATACGCAGGGGGTTTTGGGTTGGCAACCCTGTACGCGAAGAAATTTCGAATTTTTTTCACGGGGCCTTTGGGAGGCTCGCAATTGCGCGGTTCAGACCTGGAACTGCTCGGCGAAAATGCGTTCCTCGAGCGTGAAACCGGGGTCGAACAGGAGGGTCAGTTCGCGCTCGCGCGAGGTGGCGACGCGCACCGTGCGCACGTCGCGCACTTCCTTCTGGTCGGCAACGGCCGCGACCGGGCGCTTGCCGGGCTCGCGGATACGAAATTCGACGTCGGCGCTCTCGGGCAGGATCGCGCCCTTCCAGCGGCGCGGCCGGAACGGGCTGATCGGGGTCAGCGCCAGCATGCGGCAGCCGAGCGGGAGGATCGGCCCGTTGGCGGAGAGATTGTAGGCGGTCGACCCCACCGGGGTGGCGAGCAGGATGCCGTCGCCGGCCAGTTCGCCCATGCGCACGCGTCCGTTGATACGGATTTCGATCTTGGCGGTCTGGCGCGTCTCGCGCAGCAGTGAGACCTCGTTGATCGCCCAATAGCTGAATTCTTCGCCGGACTGGGTGGTGGCCTGCATGCGCAAGGGGTTGAAGGGGATGCGCCGGGCTTCCTGGATGCGCTGGGCGATCGTGGCATCGCCGTGCATCGAGTTCATGAGGAAGCCCACTGTACCCAGGTTGATGCCATAGCAGGGCTTGGAAATGCCCCGGTCGAGCATTTCATGCAGGACATGGAGCATGAACCCGTCTCCGCCAACGACGACGATGATGTCGGCCTCCTCGGGCGTGACCCAGGGGTGCGCCTGGCGCAGTTCCTCGCCGCGCATCTGCGCGGGAGCGCTGTCCGACAGGATCAGGGCAAGGCGCAAGGACTGCGCGTCCGATCCGTCGGGTCTGGCCAGTTCGCTCATCGCTTTTCGCGCTCCAATCCGGCACCGGGCGCCGGAACTCGTTGTGTGCAATAGTGTACCCGAACGGGACAGCCATTCGGGCGGGGGCGATTGGGCTGGTAAATTTTGAACGGTTTGGCAAGGGGTTTGGAATAAGGAGTAACGATGAGCGTGACGCAGCCAGAACGACCTGGGGACTTTGCCAGGCGGCTCGAGGACCGGCTGTCCGGCATCGCGGGCGTGGAACTCGTGCACGAGCGCATGGCCCAGTGGTCGAGCGACGCGGCCGAAAAGCTGGCGCCTGTCCATGTCCATGCGATGCTCGTCAATCTCAAACGCCTCGATGCGATCAACATGGCTTATGGCCCGGCAGCGGGTGATGGCGCGCTCGAGGAAGTGGCGGCGCGCGTCGGCCATTTCGCCAACGAGGAACTCGATGCGCCCTGGGTCCTGGCGCGTGCGGGCGGTGGCAGTTTCGTGCTTGTTGCCAACATCACCTGCAGCCGCGAGCGCTGGCAACTGATCGCGGACCAGTTGGCCGACCTTCTCTCGCGCCCGATTGCGGTGCCTTCGGGGATGCTGCACCTCTCGCCGCGCTTCGCGCTCGTGCGCACGCTGACCGGGGAGGCGGTCGAATCGATGCTCGAGCGGCTTGGCGCCGCGATGCAGACGGCCAGCGAGCAGCAGGGCGCGCGCCTCGTCTGGGCGGACGGGGAGGCGATCGTGCCGGGCATCTCGACCGCGCAGCTCGAGGCGGATCTTCTCGGCGCGATCGATCGCGACGAGATCGAGGTACTCTTCCAGCCGCAGTTCAGCCTTGCAGACGACACGTTGACCGGGGCCGAGGCGCTGGCGCGTTGGGACCATCCCCAGCTCGGCCGGATCGGGGCGGGGGCGCTGTTCAACCTTGCCGAGCGCGCGGACCACGTGGGGCCGCTCTCGCGCCACATCGCGCGCAAGGCGCTGTGGGCGGCGCGTGACTGGCCGGGGCACTTGCGGCTATCGATCAACGTCACGCCAGAGGACCTGGCCTTCGACAGCTACACCCGCCAGATGCTCGACATCGTGGGCGAGAGCGGTTTCCCGCTGCGCCAGCTGACGCTCGAGATCACCGAGCAGTCGCTGATCGCCGACGTCACGCGCGCGGCACAGATCATGGCGGAATTCTCGGCGCAGGGCATTCGCATCGCGCTCGACGACTTCGGCGCGGGGTTCTGCAATTTCCGGTACCTGAAGGTGCTGCCGATCCACTACATCAAGCTCGACCGCTCGATGATCGAGGGGATCACCTCGGACAAGCGCGACCTTGCCGTGCTGCGCGCGATCGTGGCGATGGCGCAGGCGCTCGATCTCGAGGTGATCGCGGAAGGGATCGAGAGCGTCGAGCAGCGCGATGCCGCCGCGCGCGAGCAGTGCCTGACCTACCAGGGCTTCCTGCGCGCCCAGCCGATGAGCGTGGCGTTGTTCGACAAGCTGGCGCGGACCGAGGCCGAGAAGGCCTGAGCCCCGGTCCGCGCGCGGCTGTTGCGATGAGCGGCGCTTAGCGGGCGCCGTCCGCGTAGAAGCGCTGGAGATCGAGGCGCATCTGGTGGAGCGCCTCGGGGTTCAGGTAGATCATGTGCCCGGCCTCGTAGTACTTGAATTCGAGGTTGGGGCGCAGTTTCTCGGGCAGCATCATGTGCTTGAGATCGCGCTCGGTCGAGTGGAACGGCGTCGCCATGTCGTAGTAGCCGTTGAGCGAGAGCACACGCAGATACGGATTGGTGCGCATGGCCCGGCTGAGGTCGGCGGTCACGTCGACGAGGTTCTGCTGGCTCGAATAGCCGTATCCCGGCGCCTTGTGCGACCAGTCCCAATCGACCTTGCCACCCTCGCGCGCGCTGCGCCGGTAGGTGAGGTCGGTGTCGTAGCCGAAGGTGGAGTGGAGCTGGTCGAGGAAGCTGGAGATATAGAGCCCGGTGATGCCCGTGCTCGAGGGATCGTACTCGGGACCTTCACCCGCCGCGTCGGCATCGGTGCCCAGATAGCGCGAATCGAAGCGGCCCAGCGTCTCGCGTTCCCCGCGCATCAGTTCCTTGCGGAAGCGGCTGAGATCGACGCGCAGGTTCGCGTCCTTGAGGTAGTCCACCGAGAGGCCGGTGAAGTGGCTCATCTGCCGCGCGACCGCGTCTTCCTCGGCGGGCGAGAGGTCCTGACCCTTGGACAGCGCCGTCGCGTAGGCGCCGTTGGCGAACTGGCGGGCCTGCTCGACGAATTCGGGCAGCGAGGCGGGGCGGTCGGCGATCTTGTTGTGGTACCAGGCGGTTGCCGCGTAGCTGGGCAGGTAGCCGATGTAGATCGCATCGAAGCCCGACTGGCGGATGCCGTAGTTCATGATCGAGGACAGCAGCATCACGCCGTTCAGGGCCATGCCGCGATCTTCCATCTCCTCGGCGAGAGCGCCCGAGCGCGTCGTGCCGTAGCTCTCGCCGAAGATGTACTTGGGATCGCCCCACCGGCCGTTCTTGGTGATGTAGCGCTGGATCGCATCGGCGAAGGCGCCGACGTCCTGGTCGACGCCGTAGAAGCTCTGGGGGTCGGTGTCGCCCAGCGCGCGCGAATAGCCCGAGCCCGGCGCGTCGAGGAAGACCATGTCGGTCGAGCCGATCAGGCTGTCGGGGTTGGGGCGCACGTCGTAGGGCGCGGGCGCGACGGCGACCGGATCGGTGGTGGTCACCTTGGTCGGCGCGAAGCTGCCCATGCGCAGCCAGAGGCTCGCCGAGCCGGGACCACCGTTGTAGAAGAAAGTGACCGGGCGGTGCTTACCGGGCGCGGTATAGGCGGTGTAGAAGATGCTCGCGGTCGGCTTGCCCTTGGCGTCGCGGATGGTCAGCGTGCCGGCCGTGGCGGTGTAGGCGATCGATTTGCCGTCGACGGTGACCGAGCCCTTGGCGGTTTTGGCCACTTCCTCGACCGGAGCGCTGGCCCAGCCCTTGGCGACGTCCTCGGCCACGCTTTTTTCATGTTCCTTGGCGGCGTCGGGGGCATCGCCCTTCTGCGCGAGCACGGGCTGTGCGAGCGCAAGCACCGATACGGCGGCGAGCGTCGTAAATTTTCTCATTGTCTTCCCTGTCAATGTCTTGTGTGACCCACTGGCTCACATTGGGGAAGCGCTCGTAACAAGGCAAGGATATATTGTATCTTGCGCGGGTGATTTTCTGTCGGGAAAATCACCCGGCCTTGCGCGCCACTCCGGCCAGGCCCTTGGTCAGCTGGAGCAACCCGTTGAGGCGCGACTTGGGGTCGCCCCAGACGCGCTGGAGCACCAGCTTGTTGTCGGGTCTCAGCTTGATCACGCCCTTGAGACGATCGGCATAGGCGACGAGGCCCATGGGGTTGGGGAAGTGGTCGTTGTGGAAGCTGACGAGCGTGCCGCGCGGCCCGACGTCGATCTTGGCGATGTGCGCCTCGATCGCCTGGCGCTTGATCTGGATGAGCTGGACGAGGTTGGCGGTCGCGTCGGGCAGGGGGCCGAAGCGGTCGATCATCTCGGCCGACAGGGACTCCACTTCGTCCTTGCTCTCCGCATCGTTGAGGCGGCGGTAAAGCGCCATGCGCACGGCCAGGTCGGGGACGTAGTCGTCCGGGATCATGATCGGCGCATCGACGGTGATCTGCGGCGAAAGGCCCGAGGTGTCCTTTTCCAGGCCCACGCCGCCCGCGCGCGCGGCCATGATGGCGTCTTCCAGCATCGACTGGTAGAGCTCGAAGCCGACCTCGCGGATGTGGCCCGACTGCTCGTCGCCAAGCAGGTTTCCCGCGCCGCGAATGTCGAGGTCATGGCTGGCAAGCTGGAAGCCCGCGCCCAGGCTGTCGAGGTCACCCAGCACCTTGAGGCGCTTTTCCGAGACTTCGGTGAGCGCCTGCCCGGCGGGCGTGGTAAGATAGGCGTAGGCGCGCAGCTTGGAGCGTCCCACGCGCCCGCGCAGCTGGTAGAGCTGGGCCAGGCCGAAGCGGTCGGCGCGGTGGATGATGATCGTGTTGGCGCGCGGAATGTCGATCCCGCTCTCGACGATGGTGGTGCTGAGCAGCACCTCGTACTTGCCTTCGTAGAAGGCGCTCATGCGCTCTTCCACTTCGCTGGCCGACATCTGGCCGTGGGCGGAAATCACCTTGACCTCGGGCACGTGCTTGGCGAGCCAGGCCTCGGTTTCGGCCATGTCCGAGATCCGGGGGACCACGATGAAGCTCTGCCCGCCGCGGTGGTGTTCGCGCAGCAGCGCTTCGCGCATCACCATGTCGTCCCACTCCATGACGTAGGTGCGCACCGCGAGGCGGTCGACCGGCGGGGTCTGGATGGTGGAGAGTTCGCGCAGGCCCGACATCGCCATCTGCAGCGTGCGCGGGATCGGCGTGGCAGTGAGCGTCAGCACGTGGACGTCGGCGCGCAGCTGCTTGAGCTTTTCCTTGTGGTTGACCCCGAAGCGCTGCTCCTCGTCGACAATGACGAGGCCAAGACGCTTGAATTCGACCGACTTGGCCAGGATCGCGTGGGTGCCGCAGACGACGTCGACGGTGCCGCTGGCAAGGCCCTCGCGGGTGGTGCGCGCCTCCTTTTCGGGGACGAGGCGCGAGAGGCGCCCGACTTCGAGCGGGAAGCCGGCGAACCGCTCGGCAAAGCCCGAATAGTGCTGGCGCGCGAGCAGGGTCGTGGGCGCGACGACGGCGACCTGCTGCCCGGCCATGGCCGCGACGAACGCGGCGCGCAGCGCAACCTCGGTCTTGCCGAAGCCGACGTCGCCGCACACGAGGCGGTCCATCGGCTTGCCCGAGCCCAGGTCCTCGAGCACATCGGCAATCGCGTGCTCCTGGTCTTCGGTTTCCTGCCAGGGGAAACGATCGACGAACTGGTTGAAGGCGGATTCGTCGGGAAGCAGTTCGGGCGCGCGGCGCAGCGCGCGCTCGGCCGCCGTCTTCATCAGCTCGCCCGCGATTTCGCGGATGCGTTCCTTGAGGCGCGCACGGCGCTTCTGCCAGGCCTCGCCGCCGAGCTTGTCGAGCTGGACACCTTCGGCCTCGCTGCCGTAGCGCGAGAGGACGTCGAGGTTCTCGACCGGGATGTAGAGCTTGTCGCCGCCATGGTAGGTCAGCATCACGCAGTCGTGGGGGCTCTGGCCGACCGGGATCGACTGAAGGCCCTCGTAACGCCCGATGCCGTGGTCCATGTGGACGATGAGGTCGCCCGGCGTCAGCGCGGCCAGCTCGGCCATGAACGCGTCGGCGTCCTTCTTGCGCTTCTTGCGCCGGACCAGACGGTCACCCAGGATGTCCTGCTCGGTGACGACTTCGAGCGCCTCGCTCGAGAAGCCGGTCTCGAGCGGGAGGACGAGCGCGGCGGCGCGCCCCTGGACCGCCATGCCGAGCGCTTCCTGCCAGGTCTCGGCCAGGCGCGGCTCGTTGTCCGAGGCCTCGCCCAGGATCGAGACGAGGCGTGCGCGGCTGCCGGTGGAGTAGGCCGCGAGGATCGGCTTGCGCCCCTGTTTGCCGATCGCCTGGAAATGCTTCGCGGCGGCTTCGTAGGCGTTGTCGCCCCGGGCGCGCTCGGGCGTGAAGTCGCGCGCGTTGCCGAAGCCGAAGTCGATGACCCTGGCGCTTTCGGGCTGGGAGAAGGGATCGGCCTTGTGCGCGGGCTGTGCGGCGACAAGTTCGGCGAACTCATCCTGGCCGAGGTAGAGTGCATCCATCGCCAAGGGGCGGTAGGAGCCCGCCTTCTGGCCCGAGGTGTCGAGCCGGGCCTTGTGGTAGTCGGCGATGTCGCCGAAGCGCTCCTCGGCCGCGCCCATCGCGGCGCTGTCGAAGACCATCACGTCCTGGGGTGCGAGGTGGTCGAAGAGCGTGACCAGCCGTTCCTCGAAGAGCGGCAGCCAGTGCTCCATGCCGGCAAGTCGCCGCCCTTCGCTGACCGCCTGGTAGAGCGGGTCGGAGGTGGCGTTGGCGCCGAACATTTCGCGGTAGCGCGTTCGGAAGCGCTTGATGCTGGCCTCGTCGACCAGCGCCTCGCTGGCGGGGACGAGGAGATGCTCGGCAATCGTGCCGGTCGAGCGCTGGGTATTGGTGTCGAAGAGGCGCAGCGTCTCCAGCTCGTCGCCGAAGAAGTCGAGCCTCAGGCCCGCATCGAGACCCGAGGGCACGATGTCGAAGATCGAGCCGCGCACCGCGAATTCGCCTGCGTCGATCGCGGTGTCCGTGCGCTGGTAGCCCTGGCGGCGCAAGAGGGTGATCAGGCTTTCGTGGCCAATCTCCATGCCCGGCTTGAGCAGTTTGACCGATTCGCGAATGCGGAACGGCGTCAGCGCGCGCTGGAGCAGGGCGTTGGTGGTGGTGACCACCAGCTGCGGCGCGCTCGCGGCCTTGGGGCGCGGGGCCTGCAACCGGTGGAGCGCGGCAAGACGCCGCGCGCTGACCGAGAGCGCCGGGCTCGCGCGGTCATAGGGCAGGCAGTCCCAAGAGGGGAACTCGATTACCTCCAGCTCGGGCGCGAAGAAGCGCGCGGCCTCGGCCAGCGCGCTCATGCTCGCCTCGTTGTCGGCGACGAAGATCGCGCGGCCGGGCTTGGTGGCAATGGCGGCGGCGCGCGCGAGGTCGGCCATAACCAGCGGCTGGGCGCCGCGCGTGACGGAGGCCAGCGTCAGCGGCGAAGTGGCGGAAAGGATGCGGGAAAAGTCGGTCATGGCTCGGATCGCTGGCGGTTGGTGAGGCGGCCACGCTCAGGCCATGGGAAAAGGACGAAAGAGGGCTTGTCGATCAGCGTGGGATGTCGACGTAGTCGAGCTGCATCATGCGCTCCATCATCGGGCCTGCGAACTTTTCGGGGACCGGCTCGGTCTTGAGCGCCCAGGCCATGATCTCGACGTCCTCTTCCTCGATGAGGTCCTCGAACCACTGGATCTGTTCTTCGTTCCACTCAGCGTGGAAGCGGTCGAAGTAGCAGCCGATCATGTAGTCGGCCTCGCGCGTGCCACGGTGCCATGCGCGGAAGCGGAGACGGGCGAGGCGGGGCGGGATTTCTGTCATGACTTGGGCCGTTACAATGCACGCGCAGGCAGGGCAAGTTCTGCCCGACCAATCACCCCATGCCTCTGGTGCAACCGGCTCTGCCCGGTCTAAGAGGCCCGGATGCGGCCCGAAGCGCTCAATTGCCTTTTCGTTGAAGCCGATGCCCTCGACGGCGTCGGCCCCAAGCTACGTCGCCCGCTCGAGAAGCTGGGCCTGACGCGGATCAAGGATTTCGCCTATCATCTGCCCGACCGCTTCGTGGAGCGGCGCATGGTGACCCGGCTCGACGAGGCGGGAATCGGCGAGAACGTGATCGTGCGCCTGACCGTGCGCGAACATCGCTCGCCCGCGGGGCGCGGGCCGTTCCGGGTGATCGCCGAGGACGACGCCGGCGACATATGCACGATCGCCTATTTCGGACGCGCCTCGTACAGTGCGAAGAAGCAGCTGCCGGTGGGCGAGACGCGCTGGGTGGCCGGGCGGCTCGACGAATACGGGCAGACGCGCCAGATGGTGCATCCCGAACACGTCTCCGACAACGATGCGGCCCCTGTCGGCCAGCAGCGCGAGGCGGTCTATCCTTTGTCGGAAGGGTTGACGCAGGGGCGCATGGCAGGGCTGGTGAAGCAGGCGCTGGCGCAATTGCCCGCGCTGCCCGAGTGGATCGAGCCCGGCCAGCTCGCCAGGAGCGGCTGGGCCGCTTGGAGCGATGCGCTGCGCGAGGCGCACAAGGGCGCAAACGAGCCCGCGCGCGACCGGCTCGCCTACGACGAACTTTTTGCCAACGCGCTCGCACTGATGCTGGTGCGCGCCAGCAACCGCGCGCAGAAGGGCACACCGCTGCAGGGCGACGGGCATTTGCGCGCCAAGTTGCAGCTGCCTTTCGCGTTGACCGGCGCGCAGGCGCGCTCGATCCGCGAGATCGAGGGAGACCTTGCGCAAAGCGCGCCCATGCTGCGCCTGCTTCAGGGCGACGTCGGCGCGGGCAAGACGGTGGTGGCGCTTTCGGCGCTGCTGATCGCGGTGGAGGCCGGCGCGCAAGGCGCGCTGCTGGCGCCAACCGAAATTCTCGCGCGCCAGCACTACGCGACCTTGCGCAAGATGCTCGAGGGCACCGGCGTCGAGATCGCCCTCCTGACCGGCCGTGACAAGGGCAAGGCGCGCGAGGCGATCCTGATGGGGCTTCTCGACGGCTCGATCCCGATCGTCGTTGGCACCCACGCGATCTTCCAGGACGCGGTCGCTTACCGCAATCTCGCGCTCGTGGTGATCGACGAGCAGCACCGTTTTGGCGTCGGCCAGCGCCTGATGCTCGCGCGCAAGGGCAAGCGCACGCCGCACACGCTGGCGATGACCGCGACCCCGATCCCGCGCACGCTGACGCTGGCGCAATATGGCGAGATGGAAGTCTCGCGGCTCGACGAACTGCCGCCCGGGCGCCAGGCGATCGACACGCGCGTGGTCTCGACCGAGCGCATGGACGATGTGATCGGCGCGCTCTCCCGGCACATCCAGACCGGGCAGCAGGCCTACTGGGTCTGCCCGATGGTGACTGAGAGCGAGACCGACGATATTGCGGCGGCCGAGGCGCGCTATGCCGAACTGAAGGAGCGCTTCGGCAACCGCGTCGTCCTCGTCCACGGCCAGCTCAAGGGCGAGGAGAAGGATGCGGGCATGGAGCGTTTCGCCAGCGGCGAGGCGAGCCTGCTGGTCGCCACCACGGTGATCGAGGTCGGCGTCGACGTGCCCAACGCGACGCTCATGGTGATCGAGCAGGCCGAGCGCTTCGGGCTAGCCCAGTTGCACCAGCTGCGCGGGCGCGTGGGCCGTGGTTCGGAGAAGTCGACCTGCCTGCTCCTGCGCGGCAAGGCGCTCAGTGAAACGGGCCGCCAGCGCCTCGCGCTGATGCGCGAGACGCAGGACGGCTTTCGTCTGGCCGAGGAGGACCTGCAATTGCGCGGCGGGGGCGAGCTGCTCGGCACGCGCCAGTCGGGCGACACCCCGTTCCGCATCGCCAGCCTTGAACAGATTACCAAGCTGCTTCCCGTCGCGCACGATGATGCGCGGTTGCTGATGGAGCGCGACGGGGGGCTCTCGGGTCCGCGCGGCGAGGCGGCGCGCATCCTGCTCTACCTGTTCGAGCGCGACTGGGGCGTGCAGCTTTTGCGCGGAGGCTGAGTTCGCCGCTCAGGGCTCCTCGCCGCGAACCGCGAGGCCTTCGGCGATCAGCGCTTCGCCCCATTGGTGGACACGCAGCAGCCGCTCGGTGTTGGCGCTCAGTGTCTCGAAGTCGGCGCGGGTGAGAGTGACGGCAGCGCCACCGGTGCGGTCAGGGCCCGGGGCAGCGTGATCCGCGCTGGGGGCAGCGGCTGGGCGGGCATCACTGTGAGCGGCTTCTGCGCCGTTCGCGCGCAGCCCGCCGAGATCGGCAAAATGGCGAGCGCGAGCGCGCCACAGATCGGCTTGTTCATGGGCATCGTCGGCCTCCTTGGCAAGTTGGGTGCTGCGTTCCTCGGTCGCGCGGCGGGCCGCCTCGGCGCTTCGCGAGGCCTCGGCCTGCGCGGCGGCATAGTCGGTCTTGGTTCGGCGGTGGCTGGCCGCTTCGCTGACGGCGCGAGATTTCCAGGACTGCGCGCTGTGGTGCTGGCGCCAGGTGACCAGCGCGAGGGCAAGGCAGAGCACGGGCCAGGGGTGGCGCGCCAACAGGCGCAGGCCGCGTTTTGCCAGGGCAAGCGCGGAGGTGGCCGTGAAAGCGATCATGCGGCGTTCTCCCGATCGATGGCGCGTGATCGCGCGACCTGCCTGTCCTTGAGCGCGGCGACGCCGCCGGCCGTGCCGATCAGCATGACGAGCCCGCCGGGATAGGCCGCGCAATAGGTGGCAAGGTCGAAGGCATGGCCGCGTCCGAGGGTGTCGAACACCAGCAGGGCGTGCGCGGCGAGGCTGTAGAGTGCCGCGCCCGCGGTGCCCAGGACTCGCGTGGTTTCGAACTCGCCGCAGGACGAGCGCAGGATCGCGCCGAGCCCGCTCACGCGAGGTACCCCGCGAATACCCAGCGCTCGGGCGCAATGGCGATCCAGTCGCGGTGGCGTTCGCCCAACGAGACGCGCGCGCCGCGCGCGAGCGTGTCGATCACCGGAAAGCTGAGCGCCGGTCCGCTGCGCACATTGAGCGAATGGGCGGTGACCGTGCCGCAGGGCAGGTCACCGAAGACCGTCTTGCGGAAATCGGCCATGTCGAAGGCAGGGCCGGGGTCGCGCTTGCGGGTGGGGGCGATGTCGTCGTGACCGAGGATCTCGCGAATGGGATAAGCCTGCGCCAGCGTGCCGACGATGGCGGCGGCGGTCTCGAGCTGGATTGCGGGGTAGCGTTCCCAGCCACATTCCGGCCCGCCGTGGCGGTGCCGTGCGAGGATTGCCGGGACGGGCTTTCCGTCAGGGCTGGCCCAACCCTCGTCCTGTGCCGCCAGCGGGCCCCAGTTCGCGAGTTCGATGCCGATCGCGTGGTCGTTGAGGCCGGACAACCCCTGCCAGGTCGACCGGCCGGCGTGCCAGGCCCGGTTCTCGAAGTTGACGCATTGCAGGACTTCGCCCTCGCGGCCGATCACCAGATGCGCCGAGGCGCCCGAGGCGGGATTGGCGAGCCAGGCCGCCGAGCCGCGGGCGCTCGCACCGGCGGTGTAGTGCATGACGACGAAGCGGGGCGGGCGGCGAAAGGGGCCGGAATGATTGGGGCTTGGGATCTGCCGGACCGGGTGGTCTGCATGTCCGAGGACGCCGTTGCGGATCGAGAAGGGCATGTACCTCCTTTCGCACGTCGCTGCGTGCGGTGATGCCGAGGGAAGACACGCGCCGCACGTGCTCGCAGGGCGATCCTGCGAGCGGGCACGGAGTTGCGTATGGGGTGCAAAGTTGGGGGGCGCCCACCGGACCAAGGCGGTGCAATGGGCAGGTGGGCAAGGTACACCAGGCCACAGGGTGTAGGAAAGCGCGATCTCGGGCGGATGGGCGGCATCGGTTGAGCGTTGCTCATTGCCAATGGAATCGGCGGGTGCCTCGGACGAGGTAAAAAGCTGCACATATTTCGATAAAAATGTGCAATTTATGGCACATTTCGCACTGTTTCTGCCGGAAAAATATATATTAAATAGCTACTTAGCTATTGCGGCGGTCAAATTGACTGACCCGGGCTGCTCTTCGATACCGCCCCCACTCAAACAGCCACGACCCGTCTGTCCGGCAGTGCGGCTCGGCGCACCGCGATGCGTCGCGTGGCTCGAATGTGGGGATGAACGAAACGATGAAATCCAACAATACAAGCCGCACCGGCTTGCGCGGCGCGCGGAGAGTCCCATGAAAAAGACCTTGAGGGTCATCGGCGGACTGATCGCCATTTGCCTCGTGGCGGGGCTCGCCTTCCTGTTCCGGCCGGTGAGTTGGGGCTCGAACCCTTCGGCCGAAAACGAAAAGCCGGTCGACGTCGTGCTGATCGGTGGCGGCATCATGAGCGTGACGCTGGCCACCTACCTGCAGGAACTGCAACCTGACTGGAACGTCCACCTTTACGAGCGTCTCGACCAGGTCGCCGAGGAAAGCTCGAACGGCTGGAACAACGCGGGCACCGGGCACTCGGGCTACGCCGAGCTCAACTACACTCCCGAAATGCCCGACGGCTCGATCAACATCGACAAGGCGGTCAAGACGGCGAGCCAGTTCGAGGTTTCGCGCCAGTTCTGGTCGCACGAGGTCAAGCTCGGCAACCTTCCCGAGCCGGGCAACTTCATCAATCCGACCCCGCACATGTCGTTCGTCTTTGGCGAAAAGCGGGCCGATTACCTGCGCCGCCGCTGGGAGACGCTGAGTAAGAGCCCGCTGTTCTACGGCATGCAGTTCTCCACCGATCCCGCACAGATCGCCAAATGGGCGCCGATCATGATGGAAGGGCGCGACCCCCAGGAAAAGGTCGCCGCGACCTGGATGCCGCTGGGCGCCGACGTCAACTACGGCGCGATCACGCGCGGCCTGACCAAGGGCCTGGAGCGTAGCGGCAACTTCCACATGCACCTTTCCAACGAAGTGCGCGGCCTCCACCAGAACGCGGACAAGACCTGGAACGTGACCGTCCACGACTTGAAGGCGAACGCGGACCACACGATCAAGACGCGCTTCGTCTTCATCGGAGCGGGCGGCGCGGCGCTCAAGCTGCTGCAGCTTTCCGGGATTCCCGAGGCGAAGAACTACGGTGGCTTCCCGGTCGGAGGGCAGTTCCTCGTCATCGACGACCCCAGGATCGCCGACCGTCATAACGTCAAGGCCTACGGCATGGCCGACGAAGGGTCGCCGCCGATGTCGGTGCCCCATCTCGACGCGCGCAAGATCGACGGCAAGAACTACGTGCTGTTCGGTCCCTTCGCGCTCCAGAGCACCAAGTTCCTCAAGAAGGGATCGTGGTGGGATCTGTTCTCGTCGGTCTACGACAACAACGTGGGCCCAATGCTCACGGTCGGTGCGGAAAACATCGATTTGGTGAAGTATCTCGCGCAGCAGGCGCAGCTTGGTGACGCGGACCGCCAGGCCGAACTCGCACGCTACTTCCCCAAGGCGCAGCGCAAGGACTGGAAGTTGATCACAGCGGGGCAGCGCGTCCAGATCATCAAGCGCGACCCGGTCAAGGGTTCGATCCTTCAGTTCGGCACCGAGATCGTGTCCGACAAGGACGGCTCGATCGCCGCGCTGCTGGGCGCCTCGCCCGGCGCCTCGACTTCGCCCTCTATCGCCTACAATGTGCTGAAGAAAGCCTTCCCGAACGAAGTGAAGGGGCGCTGGAAGGGCAAGCTTGACGCGATCTATCCCGCGCAGGACGAGGTGCTCAACGACAGCGCCGAGCTGGTCAACCGCATCCGCAAGACCACCAGCGAGGCTCTCAAGCTGCCCTACATCGAGGTGCCCGAGGACCTGACCTCGCATTCGGCGCCTGCGGCCAAGCCCAAGGCGGCCAACGACAAGGGCAAGCCGGGCAATCTCAACTCGGAAATGCAGGCTCTGTAACAACCAAATGGCTGGCCGGCCGGTTCGTGGTCGACCTTCGAAAAAAAGGGGCCGGTGTGCGAACACCGGCCCCTTTTTCATGCGGTTGCAAAGGGAGTTAGAAGCGGAAGCTGATCCAGCTTGCAAGGAAATCGGAATCCCCATAGCCGGCCTGCTTGAGCGCGGGACCCGCGAAGACGTGTTCGTAGCGCCCCGTAATCGAGATGCGCGGAGTGATCGTCCATTGCACCTGCAGGCGCGGCAGTTCGGCGGTCTTGCTGGCGGTCGACAGCTCGGTTCCGGCCAGCGCGCGCCCGTTCGCACGGTAGATTGCATCCTGGGTGTTCGCACGCCAGGCGAAGGCGTATTCGGCAAGGACCTTCACGCTCTTGGTCGGACGGAGCGAAAGCGTGGGGGCGGTCTCGACGAGGTTTGTCGCGGTCAGGAACAGATGGTGGCTGAAGGGCGTGTTGGCACCGTGCGGCGAGATTGCGTTCTGCAGCTTGCCGGTGTCCGAGTTGCCGCCACCACCACTGGCGTAATCGAAGGTGAAGCCCAGGCGCGGAGCGTTCTTGCCCGAGCCGAGCGCGACGTTCTGGTCGAGGAAGACCTGCCAGGCATCGATCTCGCGGCCGTCGAACGTGCCGGTCTGGCGATCGACCGTCCAGTCGACGTTGATCGGGCCGGCATCGCCCCAGACGTGGGCGCCCGTGTAGAAGCGCTCCTCGCGCCCGCTTGCGGTGACCCAGTTCGCCTCGCGGCGGCGCAGGCGCCAGAAGAATGGGTCCACGTAAAGCTTGGAGCCGCCGAAGGTCGTCTTGGGGACCACGAAGCCCAGCGTCGCGCCGGTGAAGCGGATGCCTTTGTCGGCGTCGTCGTCGCCCGTTCCTTCGCGCCCGTAGCTGGTCGGCGAGAAATCGAACAGGTCGATGCGCGCATCCTTGCCCCGCGCCCAGACGCGCAGGCCGTTCTGGGTGAAGTGGATGGCGTTGTTGTCGCGCTGGCTGACGAGGAGCTTGGAGCCGTCGTAGAACATCTGGCGCCCGTAGCGTGCGCCGAGGTCGAGGCCTGCGAGTCTGCCGGTGACTTCGACGAAGCCCTGTTCGAGGACGAGGTCGTTGTCCTGTGAACTCGTGGGCGTGCCGATGTTGTAGCCGCTGCTGCTGGCGTGCGAGACTTCGCCGTAAAACCGCACGTGTTCGCCCAGGTGCAAGTCCGCGCCGCCGGTGAGGCGTACGATGTCCTGGCGCTGGTGCTCGCCTTCGACGAGGCCCGGGTTCGAGGTGTAGTTTGTGCGCAGGCGCGCCTCACCCGAAAGCGTGAGATAGACGTCGCCGTCGGCGGCGAGCGGAATGTACTTCAGGCGGTCGAGCGGGTCATTGGTGTTGCGCGTGTTGGCGCTGCTCTTCCAGTCCTCGGCCCAGCGGGCGGTCGAGTAGGCGTTGGTGACGCGTCCATCGCCGTCGGCACCGGTGGGGTAGGGCGTGGAGGAGGGTTTGGTGGGGCTCGAGGCGGGCGTGGAGGCCTGCGAAGAGGCATCCTTCGATTGGGCATGGGCCTGGGCGGAGGTCGCTGCAAAGGCGCAGCCGACCACAGCGGCCAGAAGCGGCCGGTTATCGATCTTCATGGATTTCAGCTCTCTTGTGGTGCGACCCGAAGGGCTGTTGAATGGTTTTGGCTTGGTGTGGCGAAGGCGGGCGCGCCGCCTTCGCGTCGCCTTATTCGGCGGCCAGCAGCGCGGCTTCGGTATCGCGCGCCGCGGGATTGCTCGCCGAGATCGCCTTGCGGAAGGCGGCCGGGTCGAGCGCATTTTCCCAGCGCGAGACGACCACGGTGGCCACCGCATTGCCGATGAAGTTGGTCAGGCTGCGGCATTCCGACATGAAGCGGTCGATGCCCAGGATCAGCGCCATGCCCGCGACGGGAACGGTCGGCACGATCGAGAGCGTGGCGGCCAGCGTGATGAAGCCGGCCCCGGTGACGCCCGCTGCGCCCTTCGAGGAGAGCATGGCAACCGCGAGCAGCAGGAGCTGCTGGCCAATGGTCAGGTCGACACCGCAAGCCTGCGCGATGAACAGCGCGGCCAGCGTCATGTAGATGTTGGTTCCGTCGAGATTGAACGAGTAACCGGTCGGCACGACCAGGCCGACGATGGTCTTGGGGCAGCCGGCAGCTTCCATCTTCGCGATCAGCGAAGGCAGGGCGCTTTCCGAGGACGAGGTGCCCAGGACCAGCAGCAGCTCTTCCTTGAGGTAGCGGATCAGCGCAAAGATCGAGAAACCGGCAAGCCTCGCCACCGTGCCGAGCACGACGACCACGAAGAGGATCGAGGTCACGTAGAACAGGCCTACGAGCTGGGCCAGGTTGGCGAGGCTGCCGACGCCGTACTTCCCGATCGTGAAGGCCATCGCGCCGAAGGCGCCGATCGGGGCGGTCTTCATGACGATGGACACAAGGCGGAAGAATACGGCGGACACGTCCTCGAGGAGGGAGAGAGCTCGATCGCCGCGTTCTCCGAGCGTCGCGAGCGCGACACCGAAGAGGATGGCAATGACCAGGACCTGGAGGATGTTGCCCTCGGTCATCGAGGAGAGGAACGTGTCGGGGATCATGGACGTCAGGAAGCCGACGATGGACGTCTCGTGCGCCTTTTCCGAATAGGAGGCAACCGAGGCGGCATCGAGGCTGGCCGGATCGATGTTGAGCCCGTCGCCGGGGCGAACGACATTGGCGATGACCATGCCGATGATCAGCGCGAGCGTCGAGAAGGTCAGGAAGTAGGCGAAGGCCTTGGCGGCCACACGGCCCACCGCGCGCAGGTCGCGCATCGAGGCGATGCCGGTGACGATCGTCAGGAAGATGACCGGCGCGATCACCATCTTGACCAGCTTGATGAAGGCATCGCCGAGCGGCTTGAGCGCTTCGCCGGTGGCGGGGGCAAAGTGTCCGATGGTGACGCCTGCCGCAATCGCAACGAGGACCTGGACGTAGAGATGCGTGTACCACCGGCGCGGCTTCGCGGTCGGCGTCATCTCGAGAGTGGGGCTATGCATGGGTGACCTTTCGTCCTCTCACACCGCGGGAGCGTTCGCATCCTCGCATCAACGACCTAGGAATTGCCCGATTGCCTTGCGCGGGAACAGGCCTATGTGCAGATTTGGGAAATCATTTAAAAACAATTATTTATAGAATTTCAACCGATTGCGCGGTGTCGAATTCTACATGCAAATTGTGCAATTGTGTCGAAATTTGCACAAGGGGAGGGCTTGGCGTATGCGAGTGCGATGATTCGCTGGTCAGTCCTCCTGCCGGTCCTCGCATGTCTCGCTCTCGGCCTGATGGCCGGGCTGGGGGCGGCGGAGATCGCGCGGCGCCAGGCGCGCGGCGAACTCGCGGTAAGCGCCGAGGCGGATGCGCGCATCCGCCAGGCGCTGCTGGAAAGCGAGGTTGCAAGATACCGGCTGCTTCCGCTGGCGCTGGCCGATGATCGCGACGTGATCGCGGCCGAACGGGCGGGCGCTGGAAGCGGTGCGCCGATCGACACGCTCAACGAAAAGCTGGAGCGCCTTGCCCGGGCAACCGGGGCCGCCGCGATTTATGTCGTCGATCGCGACTCGTTGGCGATCGCGGCGAGCAATTGGCGGCAAGCGGACAGCTTCGTCGGATCCGATTACGCGTTTCGCCGCTATGTTCGTGACGCGCAACGCAAGGGAGCCGGCCAGCAGTTCGCGCTCGGTACGGTGAGCCACAAGCCAGGCCTCTTTCTCGCACAGCGCACCCGCAGCGGCGGCGTGGTCGTGGTCAAGCTCGAGTTCGACTGGATCGAGGCGCAGTGGCGCCAGGCGGGGGGGATCACCTATGTGACCAACCGTTCGGGCGTGATCTTCGTGACGAGCCGTCCCGACTGGCGCTTCGCCGCGACCCGTGCGCTCGACGAGGCACAGCGCAGCGAGACCGTGCGCGACAGCGGCGCGCTCTCGATCCACCCGTCGCCCTGGAGCCGGCGCAAGGACGGTCTCCTCTCCGTGCCGGGCACCCGCGAGGGTTACCTTCAGGTCGAAACCGCGCGCGACGCGGATGGCTGGCAGTTGCATCTCGCGCTGCCCGCCAGCGCATCGATCGACGGGCAGGCGCGTCTGGTCGGTTTCGCGGTGGGGATTGCGATGCTGGCGCTGGCGCTGTTCGCGCTCTGGTTCGTGCTGCGCAGCCGACGTCGGCGTTTGCGCACGTCCGAGCTGGAAGCCGCCGTCGTCGCGCGCACGGCCGAATTGCGCGACGAGATGGAGCAACGCTCCGAGCTCGAAAGCCGGGCTGCCCAGTTGCGCGAGGAATTGCGCCTCGCGAACCGGTTGGCCACGCTTGGCCAGGTCACCGCCAGTGTCGCGCACGAGACCGCACAGCCGGTCGCCGCGATCCGTAACTACGCGGCTGCAGGGCGCAAGCTGCTGGAGCGTGGGCTCAATGCGGACGTCGATGGCAACCTCGCGGCGATCGATGCGCTGGCCGAGCGGATCGGCGTGGTGACCTCCGAATTGCGCGGGTTTGCGCGCAAGCGTACCTCCGCGGGGACCCGAACCGTCCTTGCCGAAGCGCTCGACGGTGCGCGCCTCCTTCTGCGCGATCGCCTCTCCGACGTTACCTTGCGCGCTCCTGTCGGCCTGTCCGGTATCACGGTGGTCGGCGACAAGGTTCGCATCGAGCAAATTCTCGTCAATCTCCTGCAAAACGCACTCGACGCGCTGGCTGGGCGCGCCGCCCCGTGCATCGAGATCGCCGTTCGAGTGGAGGGCGAGCGCGCCGTGATCACCGTGTGCGACAATGGTCCGGGCATCGCGCCGCAGATCGCCGAACGCCTGTTCACCCCCTTTACCACCAGCCGCGATGAAGGTCTGGGCCTAGGACTCGTCATTGCGCAAGACATCGCCACCGAGTTCGGCGGATCGCTTCGCGTGGTTCCAGGCGAGGAAATCGGCCTCGGGCGCGGCGCGCGAGATTTGCAGGCCGAAGGCAGGAACGGGGCCTGCTTCGAACTCGTACTCAGGATTTCCAAATGAGCGAAGCACTCGTCATCAACCGTATTGCGCTGGTCGAGGATGACGCCGATCTGGCGCGCTCGACACTGCAACTGCTGCGTCTCGCCGGCTTCGAAGTCACCCTGTTCGATCGCGCGCGACCCGCGCTCGATGTGATCGATGCCGAGTGGCCCGGCATCCTCGTGACCGACGTGCGCATGCCGGGGATGAGCGGCATCGAACTGTTCCGCACCCTTCGCGAGCGCGATGGCGAATTGCCGGTGGTGCTGATCACCGGGCATGGCGATGTCGACATGGCCGTGGACATGCTGAAATCGGGCGCCTGGGATTTCCTGACCAAGCCGTTCGACCCCGACGGACTGGTTGCGGTCTGCACGCGGGCACTGAGGGCGCGGGAGCTCGCACTCGAGAACCGGCACTTGCGCCGCATGGCGGGCGACGAGGCGGCGCCGGCCTTACTGGGCCAAAGTCCGGCGATGCAGCGCCTGCGCGAGATGATCCCGATGCTCGCCAACGCCGACATCGACATCCTGATCGAGGGCGAGACGGGCACCGGCAAGGATCTGCTTGCCCGCCTCATCCACCGTTCGGGCAAGCGGTCGCGCCGCCGTTTCCTGCCGCTCGCCTGCGCCGGGCTGGACGAGGCGCTGGTGGCGCGCACGTTCGGGCCTTCGGGCGATCCGGCCGTGCTGGCGGCGGACAAGGGGACGCTCTACCTTGACGATCTCGATCGCGCACCTCGCGTTCTGCAGGATCGCCTGACTTCCTTCGTCGAGCGGCGCACGGTCGAGACCGGCCCCAACGACGTGCCGCTCGACTTGCGCATCATCGCCTCGAGCCAGCCGCTCGACGAGAGCCATGACCTGCCGATCCTGCCCACGCTGTTCTACCGTCTGGCGACGATGCGCCTGGTCATTCCGCCCTTGCGTGAGCGGCGCGAGGACATCTCGCCGCTCTTCGCCCGTTTTGCATCCGAATGTGCGGATCGCCTGGGACGCAGCGTTCCACCGCTGTCGGACGCGGTGCGCACGCGCCTCAGCACGCACGACTGGCCGGGCAACGTGCGCGAACTGCGCAACTTCGCCGAACTCTTCGCGATGGAGTTGCTGGGCGACAGCTCCGGCGATGCTCGGGCCGGCGCCATCGCGGTGGAGGACACAGCCCCCAAGGCCAGTCTTGCCGAGCGGGTCGATGCCTTCGAGCGCGAGGAGATCGTGGCGGCGGTGCTGGCGGCCGGGGGCGAGATCGGAGCGGCCATCCGTTCGCTCGGCCTGCCGCGCAAGACCTTCTACTACAAGGTCACCAAGCACGGCATCGACCTGCAGAGCCTCAAGAAGCGCGGCGCCTGACCACGAGGTGCGCGGCTTATTTGACGAGGTAGAGCTTGCCGCTGGCGGGGTCGCGGAAGACCTGTCCCGCCGCTTCGAGGCCGCGACCATCGCCGACCCCTTCGCGGCTGTCGCGCGCGCTGTCCTTGGATATCTCGACCCGGTTTTCTACGCGCTTTTGATGCTGCCCGGAAGCGGCCAGCGCGGCGATCAGGCCTGTCGCGAAGACAAGCATGAGGTCGGCAAGGTTGGGTAGTTCGATGCCGTTGTCGGCTTCCTCGGCGAAGCGTGAGGTGCGAAAGTCACGCATGGGTCTCTCCCTTGCCCGCTTCCAGCAGGCTCAGGGCACGCTCGAAGCCATGCCGGCGCAGGCGCCCGGTGAGGTACCCGGCGAGGCCGATAGCGAGGCCGACGATGGTGGTGTCGAAGGCCGTCGTGATCGCTTGCGAAAGCGTCTGGAAATCGCCTCGGCCCAGCGCGGCGATGCCGGGGCCAAGCGGGATCAGCGTGCCCATCAGGCCCAGCGTCGGCGCGATCTTCGCCAGCAGGTCCGAACGGGCGATGCGCTGGCGGGCGAGGCGTTCGAGCGGCGCGTGGCCGAGGCGGGAGAGGCGGGCAGTCCCTCCCAGTCGTTCGCCAAGCGCGAGGCCGAAATCGGCGACGGCGAGCAGAGCGAGGACGAGCAGCGCGGCGATGACCGGCCACAGGAGCAGGCCAGCAAGCAGGTGCAGGGTTTGGTCGAGCGCAAGGGTCATCGCGGTGTTCTCCGGCTCCAGGCAAGGCCTGCGAGGAAAAGGACGAAAAGGAGGGCGGCGAGGGCGAGCAGTGCCGTTGGGCTTGTCGCAGCTTCGGTCAGGTGCTGGGCCGGGCGGACTTCGTGCAGCGAAGGGGCGCGCGCCTTGCCCGAGGTGCTTGCGGCCTGCCCGCGCGCGGCGGCGAGCACGCCGTCGAGCGCTTTGGCATCGACCTTCGAGAGCTTTGTGCGCACCCATCCGAACATCGGGTGGTCCGGGCTGGTGTGCCCGCTTCCCGGGAGGCCCGCCCTGGCGATGGTCGTGACGAACTGGTGGGCCAGGTCGGCCAGGGTGGCGTCATCGGCTTTCCAGTAGCCCTTCTGCGCCGCGACCAGCATGACGGCGAGCATATTGGCCTTGACCGGGCGATTGTCGGGCTGGTCGAGGAATTTCTCGACCCCGATCCCGTGCCGGTCCTTGACGTACGTGGCGTAGACATCGTCCCAGATCGCGTCGGGGACCAGATTGGGGTCGGTTACTTCCCAGCCCCACAGGTTCTCGAAGAAGGCGAAATTCATCGTGCGCGCGCCGGCATAGCCATGCGGCATCAGCGATTTGATCCAGGCGGGGTTGAGCTGGCGCGCGCGCAGTTCGGACAGGATCGCGACTTTGAGCGGCGCCATGTCGGGCGCCTTGGGGTTGCTGGCGTCGATCACGTAGGCATCGGGCGTGCGGCCCCCGGCCTTCTCGACCGCGAGGTTGAGACCGCCCAGGTAATCGAAGGCATCGTTGTTGTCGACGAGGCCATAGAGGTTGCTCGAGCGACCGAGGAAGGTCTGGCTGACCCCGGCCAGTCGTTCGCGAAAGGCCTGCGGTTCGGGCGCGCCGTCAAGGTCGACGCCGTAGGCGTGGCCGACGCGGCCCTGGTAGACGCGCGCGATCGCGTTGCGATCCGACCATGACCCCGAACGTTCGGCGAGGCGATTGACCCCGGCCCCATATTCGCCCGGAGCCGGCGCGAAGACGCGCAGCGCGGCGGTGCGGCCGTCGGCGGCCTTGTCCTTTTGCATCGCCGCGACCCAGGCAGCGGCGAGGCGGTTGGCGGCAAGGCTCTCGCGGCCCGGCGCGCGCAATTCGCCAAGGGGCGCGAGCGCCGCGTCGAGCGCCGTGCCAAGTTCGGGATGCGCCTTGCGGATCGTCAGCGAGGCTCCGTCGAGCGCGAGCAGGCTCGCCTTGTCGAGCCACTTGAGCTGTTCGCCGTAGAGATCGCGAAACAGGCCCGAGGCGACGAACGTCACGTCCTCTCGGGGGGCTTTCGCGTCGGCCGGCAGACGTTTCAGACCCGTCAGGATGCCCCGGCTGTTCCACACCGGTTCGACGTGGAGCAGCGAGAGTCCGAAGGCCATCGTGACGCCGCCGTCGCGAACGGTGTCGGACGCCCACAGCACGACCGCGCGGCCGCCCTTGGTCGGGGAGGGCTTGCGGGCCATGGCTGAACCGATGTCCCAGGCGATGCGGTCGGGCACCAGGCTGGCGTCGATGCCGGTGAAGTTGCGCCCGGTGGGCAGGCTTTCGGGTGAGCGCAGCGGATCGTTGCCGGGGCCCGGAGCGATGAAGCGGCCGTCGAGCCCTGTGAGCAGGGCCTGCATCTCGGCCTCGGGGGAGGCCCTCAGTGCTGCCTCGGCGTCCGGCTTGCCCATCGAGCGCAGCATGGTGCGCACCGCCGCGTCACTCCACGTGCGTCCGAAGACGTGCAGGCCCATCGGCATGAAGTCTTCCTGCATGCGGGTGAGCATGTGTCCGGTTTCGTGGACCAGCAGGTCGGGGTCGATGCGTTCGAAGGCGATGGCCTCCCCGCCGCGCTCGCTGCGGATTTCGGCGATGATCGCATCGTCCATGCCCAGCTTTCGCACGCTCGCGCGGATGCGTTCGAGTGCACGGTGGCGAGCGGTCTCGCCATCGGCGGAACTGTCGGCACTCTCGTAGCTCTCGACCAGTTGACGCAGGCCCAGCAGGTCGTCGTAGAGCGGGGTGGCGGCAAGCGGCGGGGTGAGGTGGTCGATGATGACGGCCAGGCCCCGGCGCTTGGCCTGGAGCCCTTCGCCGACCCCGTCGACGATATAGGGGTAGAGGCCGGGAATATCGTCCGCCACGAGGCGCGAATAGCTGTCGCGCGCAAGGCCGGTCTGTGCGCCGGGCAGGAATTCGTAGGTCGAATGGCGGCCGAGATGGACGATGGCATCGGGCGCGAAGCTCTGGCGCAGCGCCTGGTAGAACGCGAGGTATTGGTGGGGCGGAGGCACCGAGCGGTTCGCGTGGAGCAGCGCCTCGTCGGTCTCCCACCCGCGCGGAGGCTGCGGGCCGACGAGCACGTTGCCGAAACGCAGCGCGGGGAAGACGAACTGCCCGTCGAGCGTCATGACCTTGCCGGGCGGCGGGCCCCAGCCTTCGACACCCTCGACCGACAGCGCTTCGAGCTCGCGGGTCAGGGCATCGGTCTCGGCGGTATCGGCCTTGCCCGCGATCCGCCGGTCATAGGCCGCCCGCAGCCGCGCGGAGAGGCCTTGCGCCTTGCGCCCGATTTCGCCGGGGGTGCCTTCGATGACGAAATCGAGATCCTTGAGCACGCGGTCGACGGTGGCGCTGGCCGCCTTGGTGTCGTGGGTGGCGAGGGCCTCGCGCACGTCGACGGCGAGCGCGGAAAGCGGCCCTCCGATCATTTCGTCGCGCACCCGGTCGGGCAGGCGCTGGAACCAGGCTTGATAATCCGCGAGCGGGAGGTGGAGCGCCGAGGCCCTCGCGATATGGCGCAGGGCCTTGGCGTCGCCGGGCATGTTCACGCCGTGGTCCTGGAGCAGGTGGAGCAGCGCGGCGGAATCGGCGGGCAGAGGGCCGGTGGAGTACCCCGCCGTCTTGAGGCGCTGCAGGATGGTGAGCAGCGAGGCGGGCACGTCGAGATTGTCCGCGCCGATGTTGTGACGGCCGGGCGGGTGGTTGTAGTAGATGATCGCGACGTGCTTTTGCGCATTGGGCTTGGTTTGCAGCTTGACCCATCCCGCCAGACGGCGCGCCGCTGCGTCGATTTCGGAGCCGATCGGCCGGGTGAGGCGGATCTCGATGCCCGAGACGGGATCAACCCTTGGCGCCGCGGCGACGGCAAGCACGCTCGGCTGGCTGGCCCCCGACAGTTCGGGCATCGCGACGCGATAGTATACGCTCTTGGATGGCAGGCCCTCGACGCTGCGGCGCCATTGGTTTTCGTCGAGGTCGTCGATGCGGATGGCCTTGAGCAGCGGCACACCTAGCTGCGTGATCGCCCTGGTCGCCTGGTCGCGGTCCGATCCGCCGAGCGCGAAGTCGGCCAGTGACACCAGCGCGGCGGGCTGGCGCGCCTTCAACTGCTCGAGCGCCGCGACGGTGGGGGCGCCCCAATCGGCGAACAGCGACTGGCAGGCGAGGTGCTGCGCCACCAGCGCGGCGCACAGCGCGGCGTGGGTGTCGCGATCGCCCGCCTGGTCACCGGTCTCGTAGTCGAGAATGACCACGAGCGGGGCCTTCGCGGTGCCTTTGCGGGGCGAGAAGCGGACGGGCGCGATCGGCATCGGGGCGGGTAGCGCCTTGCGGGCGGCTTCGTCCCCCAGCACCCATTCGAAGAGGTGGACGAGATTGTCCTGTCCGCGCCCTTGCCAATAGCCTTCCGCACGCGCGTGGAGTTCGCTGGCTATCGCGGTGGAGCCGGTCTGGCGGGCGCTTCGCTCGAGCAGCCGTGCGGCGAGATCGCTCGAGACGCTGACCCCCTCGATCGGTACGGCAAGCTTGCGTGCCTCGACGATGCGCGCGACGCGCGCGGCATCGTCGCCGAAGACCCCGGCGAGCAGGATCGCATCGGAACCTTGCATCAACTCGCCCAATTCGTCGTCGGACAGGGCCTTGGCCTGGTCGGGCGTGCGCAAGGTGAGTTGCGTGTCGGGGTGTCTTTCGACCAGCGCGGCGGCGGCATCGGCGACGGCTTGCGAATTGCGGGCCGATACGATCCCGAACAGGCGGTGCCGGGGGGCGAACGCAGGGCCTGCGACGAGATAACCGACGAGCAGCACCGCGATAAGCAGCGCGCCCCAAGAGAACTTGCGCACGACACACACCTTTCCTTGCGCGCGGCCCTGCAGGAGGGCGGCACGTCATTTCGTCCGGTGTCGTCACGACGGATGTTCCGATGCGTTCGGCTGGTCCCGGCCGGGCGCATGGACGACGGTGACGGCAGGTCTCCTGGCTTGCGGGTCTCGGCCCTGGATCGCGCAGTCTTCCCGGATCGGTGATGATCCAGTGACGAAGCGCGAGGCTCTCCGCGTACAGTTGCGGGCACAGCGCCGGATTGGAACCGGCTTCCCTTTTCACCCCGGTTTCCCGGGGCACCGTCGCGGGTCGCCTTATCCCGAGGCACGGGGCTTGTACAGTCCTCGAGCCTGTCCGCCGTGGCGCCATCCCAGGTCTTCGCCAAGGGCCGGAGCGACAATCTTCGTGCGATGTCGCGACATGGACTTGATAATGCGAGTAATTCGCATTAGTTCGGCGGGCGAGGGGATGACCGGGCATGGCGTGCAAATCGGCACGCACCGTTTTCCGGATGCCAGGCGCATCCAACAGGGGAAGTGAATACTCGTGTCTTGCAATCCCACGCCGTCGCGCGCGCGCCACCTTGCGCATTCCGTGGCCGTCATCCCGCTTCTCTACGCTCTCGCGACACCGGCTTACGCGGACGAGAGCGAGGTCGGCGAGAGTATCGTCGTCACCGCGCGGGCGCAGAACCTCTATCGCGTGAAGGAAACCGAGATCGGCAAGATCGCCGCCGATCCACTCGATGTCCCGCAGTCGGTACAGGTCATCAACAGCGATCTGATCGAGGATCAGGGCGCGCGCGACATCCGCGATCTTTACCGCAATGTGCCTGGCGTCAGCGCCGACAACTACGCCACGGTCACCTATCGCGGGTTCAGCCAGGACGTGACGTACTACGACGGGCTGCGCGGCGATCCGTTCCAGACGTTCTCGGTGCCCCAGCTCTTCACCATCGAGAGGGTGGAGTTCCTCAAGGGACCCGCAGGCATGCTCTATGGTTCGGGGTCGCCCGGGGGTACGATCAACTACGTCACCAAGAAGCCGCAGGATGAATTCGGCGGCAATGTCCGCCTGATCGGCGGTGGCCGCAACCGCTACGGGGCCTCGGCCGACGTGACCGGACCGCTCGACGCCGAAGGCACGATCACCGGCCGCGCGGGCCTGTTCTACGAGGACATGGATAGCTACCGCGACCATGCCAGCAGCCGCACGCTGGTGGGCGATGCGGGGCTCGGCATTCGCCTGGCGCCTGAAACCAAGCTGGTGGTCCAGGTGACCGACTACGACCAGAACCTGCCGGGAAACCGCCTGCGCGGGGTGCCTATCGACGCCGATGGCAATTTCTACGCCAAGCGCAGCTGGAATCACAACGATCCGGACGACTACATCCGCTACAACGGTCTGGTCACGCAGGCGCGGCTCGACAGCACGTTGTCCGAGGCGCTCTCGTTCAACGTCGCGGGGCGCTGGTTCACCTACGACGAGACGCAGAAGTACCACGAGCCGGTCGCGCTCAAGGATACCGATGGGGATGGCCTCTACGACGCGGTGACGCGCGAGTATCGCGACCAGAAGCGCAATGTGGAGGGGCTCTCGTTCGGTGCCAATCTCGTCGGCAGGTTCTCGACCGGCGGCCTCGACCATACCCTTCTTCTGGGCGGAGATTGGTACCGCGAGGATTCGAGCGGACGGAACTACGCTTCGCGCGACCTGCCGCTGCGCTCGCTGGTCGATCCCGACTACACGACCGACAGCCGCCCCGACCTCTCGGGGGTGACCCCGTCGTACAGCGATGCGCGGGCGCTGCGGCGCGGCGTCTACCTGCAGGAGCAGCTGGGCATCGGCGAGCACGTCATCCTCGTCGCCGGTCTGCGCCGTGACTGGTTCGACGACACCGATTACATCGAGGGCAGCCAGGCGAGCAGCGCCGCGACGACCCGGCGTGCCGGCGCAATCTTCAAGCCGCGCAAGGACATCTCGCTCTACCTAAGCTGGTCCGAAGCCTTCGAACCCCAGGACGTGTCCGACCAGTCGACGCTCGCGGGTGGTCCGTTTGATCCCGAGACCGGCAGCCAATGGGAGGCCGGGGTCAAGACCGACCTTCTGGGCGGGCGCATCCAGACGACGCTTGCAGCCTATCGCATTGTGCGCCGCAATGTGCTCCAGATCGATGACAGCCAGGACGCGGTCAACGGCGTCGATCAACTGGCTCCGATCGGCGAGGTGACCAGCAAGGGCATCGAGGCCACGCTCACCGCCGACGTGACTCGCGATTGGTTGATCTCGGCCAACTACGCCTACAACGACACGCGCGTGACCGGAACCGTGGAAGGCCAGAGCGTGGACCGTTCGGTCGGCGATCGGTTCCCCAACACGCCGCAGAACAAAGCCGGCTTCTGGACGCGCTACCAGGTGCCGGCGATTGCCACGGCTTTTTCGTTCGGAGGTGAGTTCGTCTCCTCGCAAATCGATCGCAGCGGGGATCGTCTCAAGCCCTTCGCGGTCTTCGACGCCACGATCTCGCACGATTTCGGGATCTTCGAAGCGAAGTTCCGGATCGAGAACATCTTCGACAAGTATTACGCCGTCTCCGGCTTCACCGGAGCAAAGGGGGCCTACCTCGGCAATGCGCGCAGTTGGTTCATCGAACTGCGCCGGGCTCTCTGACGGCTGCGGCATGCACGGGTAGCGAAGGGGCACCCCCGTGCATGCCGCTTCGATCTGATGGCTGTGCAAGAGGAGCAGGGCTGAGCCTGCGCTCGTCACGGATGGGCTTAGCGGCAATGCAAAAGGGCCCTTGGGTCCATCGCGGCAAGATGCTTTCGCGATGGACCCAAGGGCCCTCAAGTATT